>NZ_CALNVW010000144.1 GCF_940670765.1 Streptomyces sp. A 4/2 | reverse complement strand
ACACCCAAACCCCCACCCGCAGCTGACTCAGGCGAAGGACCAGACGGAACCGCAGGAACCAGACGACGACCGAACACGCCACCACCACGCACCGCCAACTCACCCTCACCCACT
>NZ_CALNVW010000143.1 GCF_940670765.1 Streptomyces sp. A 4/2 | reverse complement strand
GGGTCTGATGCACGATCGGGTGACATCTGAACTGGCTTGCCCTGTAGGGCAGGTGGGAAGGATGTCGCTGTGCCCAAGCCTTATCCGGAAGAGTTCCGCGAGGATGTCGTGCGGGTC
>NZ_CALNVW010000142.1 GCF_940670765.1 Streptomyces sp. A 4/2 | reverse complement strand
GGGGGGGGGGGGAGGGGGGGGGGGGGGGGGGGGGGGGGGGGGGGGGGGGGGGGGGGGGGGGGGGAGGGGGGGGGGGGGGGCGGGGGGCCGGGGGGGGGGGGGGGGGGGGGGGGGGGGGGGGGGGGGGG
>NZ_CALNVW010000141.1 GCF_940670765.1 Streptomyces sp. A 4/2 | reverse complement strand
AAAGGGAAACGCGAAAGCGAAGAACTGGAAAGCAACCCCCGGCCGACCGGGAATCGGACACGAAAGAGTCTGATAGAGTCGGAAACGCAAGACCGAAGGGAAAAGCCCGGAGGAAAGCCGCTG
>NZ_CALNVW010000140.1 GCF_940670765.1 Streptomyces sp. A 4/2 | reverse complement strand
GGTGACCGTGGTGGTTTCCAGCGTCGTGACGACCGTCCGTCGGGTGACCGTGGTGGTTTCCGTCGTGATGACCGTCCGTCGGGTGGTTTCCGTGGTGGCGAGCGTCGTGACAACGACCGTCCGTCC
>NZ_CALNVW010000139.1 GCF_940670765.1 Streptomyces sp. A 4/2 | reverse complement strand
CCCCCCCCCGCCCCCCCCCCCCCCCCCCCCCCCCCCCCCCCCCCCCCCCCCCCCCCCCCCCCCCCCCCCCCCCCCCCCCCCCCCCCCCCCCCCCCCCCCCCCCCCCCCCCCCCCCCCCCCCC
>NZ_CALNVW010000138.1 GCF_940670765.1 Streptomyces sp. A 4/2 | reverse complement strand
GGGGGGGGGGGGTGGGGGGGGGGGGGGGGGGGGGGGGGGGGGGGGGGGGTGGGGGGGGGGGGGGGGGGGGGGGGGGGGGGGGGGGGGGGGTGCGGGGGGAGGGGGGCCGGGGGGGGGGGGGGGGGGGG
>NZ_CALNVW010000137.1 GCF_940670765.1 Streptomyces sp. A 4/2 | reverse complement strand
ACGCCCGTCCCGCCGCCAACCCCGGGCACCGGGCCCGCCCCGCACCGCAGCAGCGAAGCCGAGCCGGACGACACCCTGCTCCCCACCCCGGCCGCTCCCACCGACCAGCCCGCCCTGGCCCCCGCCGCGGTCGAG
>NZ_CALNVW010000136.1 GCF_940670765.1 Streptomyces sp. A 4/2 | reverse complement strand
GGCGGGGGTGTCGGTTGGGCTGTGTTGGATGGGGTGGTTGAGGTCGGGCGGGCGTCGTCGTAGCGGCCGGTCTGGCGGTGGGTTACGCCGCGGTTGGTGATGGCCGAGGCGTCGGTGGGGTCGAGTTGGATGGC
>NZ_CALNVW010000135.1 GCF_940670765.1 Streptomyces sp. A 4/2 | reverse complement strand
CGGCGAGGCCCGCGGTGAGTTCGGCGAGGGACCGGGGCGGGACGCGGGTGAGTACCGTCTCCCAGAGTTCCGTCTCCAGGCGTCTGCGGGCCCGCTGGTCGGTCAGTCCGTGCTAGTCGAAGAGCGGGCCGAGCCGGT
>NZ_CALNVW010000134.1 GCF_940670765.1 Streptomyces sp. A 4/2 | reverse complement strand
GTCCACCAACTCAGGCGGGAACACCCGCGTCAACACACCCAGAGCGATACGGTCCGACAACCGCCCACCCGACGACTTCACCTGTCCAGGCCTCGGCACACCACACCCAACGACCAACCATCCCCAAAGTCACCGGTATT
>NZ_CALNVW010000133.1 GCF_940670765.1 Streptomyces sp. A 4/2 | reverse complement strand
ATCCACCAACTCAGGCGGGAACACCCGCGTCAACACACCCAGAGCGATACGGTCCGACAACCGCTCACCCGACGACTTCACCTGTCCAGGCCTCGGCACACCACACCCAACGACCAACCATCCCCAAAGTCACCGGTATT
>NZ_CALNVW010000132.1 GCF_940670765.1 Streptomyces sp. A 4/2 | reverse complement strand
TCTGAGAGGCTGTCGGGTGTCCTCGGATCGGGAAGCGGACGCGGTCTGGTGCGTGCGATTCCAAGGCGGAGGAGGGAGTCAACGCGGAGCGTTGGCGACCGACGACAACGCGGGAAGTGCGCGTGCCAGGGCGTGGCCGCCCGGTCAGAGGGCGCCCGACAG
>NZ_CALNVW010000131.1 GCF_940670765.1 Streptomyces sp. A 4/2 | reverse complement strand
CACAGGCCCTCGGGGCCTGTGCGGAGTTCCCCCGCGGCGTCGCGGCGCTGGGCACGCACACTCGCGGCGTTGCCGAAATGCCCCCGTAGCTCCGCTATGGGGGCATTTCGGCGCCTTGCGATCGCACGCACCCAGCGCCACTCCTTGCTCCACGGGGAAACTCCG
>NZ_CALNVW010000130.1 GCF_940670765.1 Streptomyces sp. A 4/2 | reverse complement strand
GGGGGGGCGGAGGGGGGCGCGCCGGCAAGATCGCCGGGGGGGGGGGCGGCGGCCAGGGCGGCCGGGGCGGGGGGGGGACGGGGAGGAGCGACGGAGGGCCGGCGCCCGCCACGTTTCCGCGCAGGGCGCGCAGGAGTTGCACCGTGCCGGGGATCATCC
>NZ_CALNVW010000129.1 GCF_940670765.1 Streptomyces sp. A 4/2 | reverse complement strand
CCCCCCCCCCCCCCCCCCCCCCCCCCCCCGCCCCCCCCCCCCCCCCCCCCCCCCCCCCCCCCCCCCCCCCCCCCCCCCCCCCCCCCCCCCCCCCCCCCCCCCCCCCCCCCCCCCCCCCCCCCCCCCCCCCCCCCCCCCCCCCCCCCCCCCCCCCCCCCCCCCCCCCCCCCCC
>NZ_CALNVW010000128.1 GCF_940670765.1 Streptomyces sp. A 4/2 | reverse complement strand
TGTGGGGGTGGGGGGCGTGGGTGGGGGTGGTGGGGGGGGGGGGGGGGGGGGGGGGGGGGGGTGGGGGGGGGGGGGGGGGGGGGGGGGGGGGGGGGGGGGGGGGGGGGGGGGGGGGGGGGGGGGGGGGGGGGGGGGGGGGGGGGGGGGGGGGGGGGGGGGGGTGGTTTGGGG
>NZ_CALNVW010000127.1 GCF_940670765.1 Streptomyces sp. A 4/2 | reverse complement strand
AAAAATTGTTCGGCGGCGTCCTACTCTCCCACAGGGTCCCCCCTGCAGTACCATCGGCGCTGAAAGGCTTAGCTTCCGGGTTCGGAATGTAACCGGGCGTTTCCCTAACGCTATGACCACCGAAACACTATGAAATTAACCAACACCGGATAACAACACGGCCGTTCGTTATTTCAGAACT
>NZ_CALNVW010000126.1 GCF_940670765.1 Streptomyces sp. A 4/2 | reverse complement strand
CGCCCGTCCCGCCCCCAACCCCGCCCACCGCGCCCGCCCCCCCCCCCCCCCCCCAGCCCCCCCGGCCGCCCCCCCGCCCCCCCGCCCCCCCCCCGCCCCCCCCCCCCCCCCCCCCCCCCCCCCCCCCCCCCCCCCCCCCCCCCCCCCCCCCCCCCCCCCCCCCCCCCCCCCCCCC
>NZ_CALNVW010000125.1 GCF_940670765.1 Streptomyces sp. A 4/2 | reverse complement strand
GCGGTTCGGGCGTATGCGGTCGGGGGTCAGGCTGTTGGTCCTGACGTGGTCGAGGTAGACCTGGCGGGTGGCGTGCAGGACTTCTTCGGGGCTCCAGTGGTCGGGGAACATCGTCTGGTCGCTGCCGTCGGGGCGCTTGCCCGCCCGGTAGGTGCCGTTGGGGTTGCGTGGTGTGGTGGGCTCAGGGCGTACGCGT
>NZ_CALNVW010000124.1 GCF_940670765.1 Streptomyces sp. A 4/2 | reverse complement strand
GAGCGGGAAGCAGGCGCACTCGTGCGCCAGGGCCAACCAAAATCGGGTGGGGAATTCCGACTCAGAATCTCTGATAAAGTCGGAATCGCCGGAAAGGGAAACGCGAAAGCGAAGAACTGGAAAGCGAACCCCGGCCGACCGGGAATCGGACACGAAAGAGTCTGATAGAGTCGGAAACGCAAGACCGAAGGGAAAAGCCCGGAGGAAAGCCGCGG
>NZ_CALNVW010000123.1 GCF_940670765.1 Streptomyces sp. A 4/2 | reverse complement strand
GATGTTTCGGGTGAGTGGTTGTTGGTGGAGTTCGAGGGTGGTGGGGATCCTTGGCCGGGGTTGTTGGCTGGGGAGTTGGTGTCTCGTGGGGCGCGGGTGAGTCGGTTGGTGGTGGGTGTGGGTGATGTGGATCGTGGGGTGTTGGCGGGGTTGTTGGCTGGGTTTGCGGGTTGTGGGCGGGTGGTGTCGTTCTTGGGTCAGGGTGAGTCGGCGTATGC
>NZ_CALNVW010000122.1 GCF_940670765.1 Streptomyces sp. A 4/2 | reverse complement strand
CGGCGGCTGTGAGCGCGGCGGAACGGACGATGCGCGTCGGCATGAAACGACTCCCGGGTACCGGCTTACGCGAGGACAGGCGAGGACACGCGGACACCGGACTTGGGGATCACCACGTTGCCCGTCTGGAGGTGCCAGCGCAGTACCACCTGGGCGGCGCTGCGGCCGTGCTTCTGGGCGATCGCGACGATCGTCGGGACCTCCAGCAGGCCCTTGCCC
>NZ_CALNVW010000121.1 GCF_940670765.1 Streptomyces sp. A 4/2 | reverse complement strand
AGCTGAAGAACACCGTCAACACGATGGTCGACCAGCTCCAGTCCTTCGGTTCCGAGGTCACCCGGGTGGCGCGCGAGGTCGGCGTCGAGGGGCGTCTGGGCGGTCAGGCCGAGGTGCCGGGCGCCGCCGGGACGTGGAAGGACCTGACCGACTCGGTGAACACGGCCTTCCGTAACCTCACCGGGCAGGTGCGGGACATCGCGCAGGTGACGACGGCGGTCGCCAACGGCGATC
>NZ_CALNVW010000120.1 GCF_940670765.1 Streptomyces sp. A 4/2 | reverse complement strand
CGGTCACGCTCCTCAACATCGGCATCACCGCGGGCGAGTCCACGCACGCCGACACCCTCTCCAAGTCGGCGCTCCCGCACCGCGTCCAGGCCCGCATCACCGAGGACAGCGGAAAGGTCGACATCCTGCTGCACGGCGACAAGGTCGACGCCTTCTCCGCCGTCACGCACAAGGACAAGGCGTACGCGTACGGGGTGCGGCTCGTCGCCAAGCTGCAGAAGCTCATTCCCCGGC
>NZ_CALNVW010000119.1 GCF_940670765.1 Streptomyces sp. A 4/2 | reverse complement strand
CAGGTCGATCAGATGCTTCGCGAACCAGGTCAGCCGGTCGGTGACGCGCTGACCTGGTTCGCGAAGCATCTGATCGACCTGGGCGCCTGGGGCTCGGCGATCTTCGGTGTCGCCAACCGGCTGCTCATCCCGAACGCCACCCCGAGCACGACACAGATGAAGGCCATCAGGATCGGGACGAGCCGCCGGCCGTTGAAGAAGCCGAGCCAGTCGACCAGCCGGGTGCGGTGGAACC
>NZ_CALNVW010000118.1 GCF_940670765.1 Streptomyces sp. A 4/2 | reverse complement strand
GTCAGTGGGGTGTCAGGGGGTGGGGGCATGCTTGTGGATGTCGGAAGGGAACGGGCACGGGAAACCGGGATCGTTCCCCAGGACAAGGGAACTGGGAGAGGTGCCCGGAGTGGTTTATCGGGGACCGGAGCACGCTTCAGTCGGGCGAAAGCCTGCGCAGGTTCGAATCCTGCCCTCTCCGCACAGGACACCGGCCCGCCACTGGCGGGCCGGTTCTGCGTTACGGGCGGCGGCGCAGCA
>NZ_CALNVW010000117.1 GCF_940670765.1 Streptomyces sp. A 4/2 | reverse complement strand
CCAATACCGCTGTTTTAGGGTGCTTTCAGTCGTCTGCTGGTGGGTTTGGTGGGCGGGATGAGTGTGACTGCGGCAGCTGGTGGGTGTGGTGGGTTGCGGTGGTGGGTGTGTTTGAGGTGCCAGTTAGACATCTTGCGTTTGATGACGCGGGGGTTGGCGCGTGGTCTGCGAGGTGGCAGGAGTCGTTCCAGCAGTTCACGGCTGGTGTGGGTGAGGGCCCGTCCCAGCCGTGAGGGGGGAAA
>NZ_CALNVW010000116.1 GCF_940670765.1 Streptomyces sp. A 4/2 | reverse complement strand
ATTCCGATCGGGAGTCCGATCGCGGGGCGTACGGATGAGGCGCTGGACGATCTGGTCGGGTTCTTCGTCAACACGCTGGTGTTGCGTACTGATACGAGTGGTGATCCGAGTTTCGCGGAGTTGCTGGGGCGGGTGCGGGAGACGGCGCTGTCGGCGTACGCGCACCAGGACGTGCCGTTCGAGCACCTGGTGGAGGCGCTGAACCCGTCCCGCTCGCTGTCCCACCACCCGCTGTTCCAGACC
>NZ_CALNVW010000115.1 GCF_940670765.1 Streptomyces sp. A 4/2 | reverse complement strand
GGGGGGGGGGGGGGGGGGGGGGGGGGGGGGGTGGGGGGGGGGGGGGTGGGGGGGGGGGGGGGGGGGGGGGGTGGGGGGGGGGGGGAGGGGGGGGGGGGGGGGGGGGGGGGGGGGGGGGGGGGGGGGGGGGGGGGGGGGGGGGGGGGGGGGGGGGGGGGGGGGGGGGGGGGGGGGGGGGGGGGGGGGGGGGGGGGGGGGGGGGGGGGGGGGGGTGGGGGGGGGGGGGGGGGGGGGGGGGGTGGGTG
>NZ_CALNVW010000114.1 GCF_940670765.1 Streptomyces sp. A 4/2 | reverse complement strand
TCGTCGACCACCACGGCCGGACGGGCATCGTCCAGCATGAACGCGATCCGGGACCGCGGATACGCCGGATCCACCGGCAGGTACGCCGCCCCGGCCTTCAGCACGCCCAGGACCGCCACCACCGACTCCACCGACCGCGGCAGGGAAACCGCCACCACCTGCTCCGGACCCACACCCCGCGCGATCAACGCATGCGCGAACCGGTTCGCCCGCACATCGAGTTCCCCGTACGACAACTCGACCCCGCCACAGACCAGCGC
>NZ_CALNVW010000113.1 GCF_940670765.1 Streptomyces sp. A 4/2 | reverse complement strand
GCCGCGCTGCTGGAGGCGGGTACGCCCAGGCCGACCTGTGAGGGGTCGAGGCCGCCTTGCAGCTGGATGCAGGCGAGTGCGGTGAGGAAGTCCACGGTGCCCTGGGAGTAGACGTTGCCGTCGCAGCCGAGCATCGAACCGCTGTTGTAGTACTGCATGTTGACGACGGTGAGGATGTCCTTGATGTTCAGTGCGGTCTTGAAGTACTCGTTGGACGTGGACTGCATGTCGATGGTCTGCGGGGCCATGGTGATGACGAGGCCCGAGCC
>NZ_CALNVW010000112.1 GCF_940670765.1 Streptomyces sp. A 4/2 | reverse complement strand
CCTGCTGCGGGTTTCTGGTCTGGCCGGTCTGGTCGTGGCCGGTTCGGCCGTCACCACCGGTACCGCGCAGGCCGCACCCACCACCAGTGGTACGGGTGTCCTGCACGCCGACACCGTCGACGACCTGCGCGCCCTGAACACCAAAACCCTCAGCGACGGAACGCAACTCCTCCTCGCCGGCTACCACCGGGCCGGCGACGGCGGAGCCATGGCCCTGCGCTGGAACAAGAACTCCACCGCCCCGCACAACGGCGGCACCGTCATCACCCCC
>NZ_CALNVW010000111.1 GCF_940670765.1 Streptomyces sp. A 4/2 | reverse complement strand
ACCCCGCGGGGTCTGCTCGTGCCGAACATCAAGGACGCGCACGCCAAGACCCTGCCGGAGCTGGCCCGTTCGCTGGGCGAGCTGGTCGCCACGGCCCGCGAGGGCAAGACGTCGCCTGCGGCGATGCAGGGCGGCACGGTGACCATCACCAACGTGGGCGTCTTCGGCGTCGACACCGGCACGCCGATCCTCAACCCGGGCGAGTCCGCGATCCTCGCGGTCGGCGCGATCAAGCTCCAGCCCTGGGTCCACAAGGGCAAGGTCAAGCCCCG
>NZ_CALNVW010000110.1 GCF_940670765.1 Streptomyces sp. A 4/2 | reverse complement strand
AGATCGGGACCGGCTGGAACTCCTTCGACTCCGTCACGGCGGTCGGTGACCTGAACGGTGACGGGGTGACCGACATCGTCGCGGCCAAGGGCGACGGAACGCTGTACCGCTACTCGGGTCCCGACTACACCGGTCCGGCCCGGGTGGAGATCGGCACCGGCTGGGCGGCGATGACCAGCATCACCGGAGTGGGCGATCTGACCGGTGACGGCATACCGGACCTTCTCGCCGTCGAGAAGTCGAGCGGGGCCCTGTACCGGTACTCCGGCCCCAACTACAGCGGTGCCACCCGGGTGC
>NZ_CALNVW010000109.1 GCF_940670765.1 Streptomyces sp. A 4/2 | reverse complement strand
CAAGGGACGCTGGCACCAACTCCACACCGGAACACTCGACTTCCGCACCTTCGGACACTTCGACACCACCCACCCCGCCGACACCGCACTCGACGCGATGATCGACGACCCCACCGTCCACCGCATCGAAGCCCACACCGACCTCCACTTCCAAAAACGCCACCTCTGGAACCGCTCGAACATCGAACTCGACTTCGGCGGACACCACATCACCACCACCGGCATCGAGAAGAACACCCACGACAACCCCTTCGGCGCCGTCCTCTCCTTCCGCGGCACCGTCACCACCACCACCGTCA
>NZ_CALNVW010000108.1 GCF_940670765.1 Streptomyces sp. A 4/2 | reverse complement strand
ACACCACCCGCCAACACATCCACCAAACGACCCACCACACCACCACCAACCACACCACCATCCACAACCTCAGGAACATCAACCAACCCACCCCAACAACCCGGCTCCTCCAACGCCACCACACGACCCAAACCCCACACACCCGCCCTCACCGGACGCAACACCACATCACCACCACCCACACCCACCGCACCCGACGTCACCACCCACACACCACCAACCCCACCCACATCACCCCACGCCTGCACCAACACCGCCGACCCCACCAACCCCACCGGCACACCCGAACCACTCACATCACCCGAACCAGCCGAACCA
>NZ_CALNVW010000107.1 GCF_940670765.1 Streptomyces sp. A 4/2 | reverse complement strand
CGGCGTTGGCGGCGAGTTCGGAGACGACCAGCGTCAACGCGTCGTGTGCGTCGCTTCCGTAGGGGACGCCCCACGCGTGGAGACGTTTCCCGGCGAGGCGGCGGGCGAGGCGGGCGCCGCGCGGGCTGGAGGTGAAGCGCATCGTGAAGTGGTGCCAGGGGAAGCGGGGTTGGGTGGTGCGGAGGGGGCGTAGGGGGAGTGGTGGCTTGCTGTTCATGCCTCCACGGTGACGCGCGGTGGCGTAGCGTGACCAGGGGTGACGCGCCGTCGCGGGTTGGTTGTACGCGGTGGGCGTTCGGCGTGTACGTATGTGGGACA
>NZ_CALNVW010000106.1 GCF_940670765.1 Streptomyces sp. A 4/2 | reverse complement strand
ACGACAACGCCGAGGTGAAACTGCGCGGCGTGGTGATCGGCGAGGTGCGCCACATCGCGTCCGACGGCGACGGGGCACGGCTCACCCTCGCCATCCGGCCGGACCGGCTCGGGCAGATCCCGGCCGACGTCACCGCGCAGATGCTGCCCACCACCCTCTTCGGAGAACGCTTCGTCGCCCTCGTGCCGCCCGCCGTCCCCTCCGCGGAGACACTCCGGGCCGGGGCGGTGATCCCGCAGGACCGCTCCAGCAACGCCATCGAGCTGGAGGAGGTCCTCGACAACGTCCTGCCGATGCTGACCGCGGTCAAGCCGGAGAAGCTCGCCGCCACC
>NZ_CALNVW010000105.1 GCF_940670765.1 Streptomyces sp. A 4/2 | reverse complement strand
CTGCGGATCACCGGTGTCGTCGACTGGGTCGAGACCTCGTGGGGACCTGCCGACCTGGACGTGGCGCACTGCTCGACCGCGCTCGCGCTGCTGCACGGGCCGGCATGCGGGCTGGACTTCCGCGCGCGGTACGAGGCACACGGCGGCCGGGACCTCGCCGACGACCCCGACCACCTGTACTGGCGGCTGCTCGACGCCCTGCACTACTGCCCCGACACGGCGAAACTGGCCGGGCCGTGGCGTGAACTGGGCCGGGACGATCTGACGTCCGAGGTGCTGGGAGAACGGCTGGAGGCGTATGTGGACGGACTACTGCAGCGATACGGCTGACCGGC
>NZ_CALNVW010000104.1 GCF_940670765.1 Streptomyces sp. A 4/2 | reverse complement strand
GATGACAGTGCCTGCTCTTGGATGCTCAAGGCCCACCACCGGCAGGCCCCTTGACACCGGCAGACACACACCCTGCCGGTGAAACGCCCCAACAATCGGCACCCCGAATCGCCCCTGCTTGCTGTGGAGGCCCCCAACGCCCGCTGTGGAGCCTCTGTGGCTCCCGTGCGACTCCCGGGACACCGCGGCTCCTCTCCGGCCCTCCACGGCCGCCCTGCGTCTCCTGCAATGGACTAATGAAGCTGTGTAGTTGTGGTGTTGCTGAAGGATGTTGCTGATGTGCGGGTCATCTTGGTACCAGGCCGGTGCTGCGCCGATGGTGTCGGACCGGCCTGGTCTTGCGCAGTTTCACTGATCTCACGGTACGAAC
>NZ_CALNVW010000103.1 GCF_940670765.1 Streptomyces sp. A 4/2 | reverse complement strand
TCCGCGAGGACATCGAACTGGGCAGGGCCTCCGCGCAGGAGGTCGACAGCCAGGGGTGCGCGCTCTGACGCCTTGCGTCCGGACGCTCGCCGAGGGCGCCGTCCGGACGCCGCCGACCCGTGGCCCGCGCAGGGCGGCCCCGGGTGGCTGAGGCCGTCAGCCGGACGCGACCGTCACGAGCCGGCCACTGTCATGCGGAGTGGCCGGCCGGCGCGGGGGCCGTGGCTCCGGGCCACCGACTGCCGCTGTGCCGTGTCGATCTCGCGTACAGGCGGATTCACGGAGTGCGGGAGCCGGGTACCGGGCCTCGACGGATCCGGTTCCCGGCGGGTGGAGTGTCGTCCGACGGCCTCCGCGTCATCCGCGGGGATGGCGCAGG
>NZ_CALNVW010000102.1 GCF_940670765.1 Streptomyces sp. A 4/2 | reverse complement strand
GACCGCCCCCGGCACCGCCGCCACCTGCGCCGCGAACAGCTCAGGCAGGCTCGCCCCGGCCGCCGCCCCGTCCTCGACGGCGGGCAGCAGATCGTCGCGTTCCTCGGCGGACAGCAGGTCGATGCCGCCGATCGGCCGGTCGGGCGCGGCGGCGACCTCGGCCAGCAGCCTGGTCCACCTGGCGGCCATGACCTCGACCGTCGAACGGTCGAACAGGTCGGTGCTGTACTCGACCGCACCGCTGAGCCCCGCCGGCGCTCCGTCGGGCCCGTACTCCTCCACGAATCCGAAGGTCAGGTCGAGCCGTGCGGTCCCGGTGAGCACGTCCATCCCGGAGACCTGGAGGCCCGGCAGTTCGAAGTCGCCCCCCGGCGCGTTCTGCACGGCCAGCCC
>NZ_CALNVW010000101.1 GCF_940670765.1 Streptomyces sp. A 4/2 | reverse complement strand
TCGTAGAGCCCGTTCTGCGCCAGGCGGCGCCAGGGCCGGGCGTACCGAAGAGCTACGTCGATGTCCGGGTCGGTCGAGTCGAGGTCGATGTCCGCGACCGCCAGGGTGGGTTGCCCGTCGGCGGGGCACTGCGCCAGCCACCGGCCGCCGGGTGCAACGATCCCGGACGGCACCGTGGCGCTGAACTGCGCCGGCACGGCGTAGCCCAACCAATAGCTGTACAGCGTCCCGTAAGCCTGGGCGACGCGCGCCCTCGGAGCATCGTCGACCATCACGGAGAGCAGGACGAGGTCGGCGTCCAGGCGCTCGTACTCGGCGAAGAGCGACGGGAAGTTCGCCTCGACGCACAGCGCGCAGCCGATCCGGATGCCGTCCACCTCGAAGACCACAGGCT
>NZ_CALNVW010000100.1 GCF_940670765.1 Streptomyces sp. A 4/2 | reverse complement strand
ATCCTGGCCGTGCAGAACGCGCCGATGGGCCGGTTCTCGCTGCCCGGCCTGGACGTCACCACGTACGCGGTCGCGACCGGAACCGCCAAGTTCGACCTTGGAGTGAGCATGGTCGAACAGTTCGGTCCGGACGGGAGCCCGGCCGGAATCGCCGGCGCGGTCGAGTACGCCACCGACCTGTTCGACCGCTCGACGGTCGCCGCTCTGGTCCGGCGCTGGACGCTCCTGCTGGAGGCCGTCACCGCCGACCCGGAGCTGCCGATCGGAGGGATCGACCTCCTGGACACCGACGAGCGGCACCGGCTGCTGGAACGGGACAACGAGACCGCCCGGGACGTGGGCGCCGTCCCGGTGCCGCAGGCCTTCGCGGCGCAGGTGGCGGCGGTGCCGGGGGCGGTG
>NZ_CALNVW010000099.1 GCF_940670765.1 Streptomyces sp. A 4/2 | reverse complement strand
GATCGCGGAGGGGACGGTTCCGGTGATCGGGCGGCCGTTGGCGCGTACGCAGGTGTTGATCCTGGGTGCGCGGGGTGAGTTGGTGCCGCCGGGTGTGGTGGGTGAGTTGTATCTGTCGGGGCCGCAGTTGGCGGTGGGGTATGTGGGTGATCCGGTGCAGACGGCTGTGCGTTTTGTGCCGAATCCTTACAGTGATGAGCCTGGTGCGCGGATGTACCGGACGGGTGATCTGGGCCGGTTCACCGTGGATGGGGACGTGGAGTTCCTGGGGCGTGCGGATCAGCAGGTGAAGATCCGGGGTTACCGGATCGAGCCCGGTGAGATCGAGTCGGCGTTGTTGGGCCACCCCTGTGTGCGGGACGTCGCGGTCGTGGCCCGGCCGGACCAGCACGGCCGGCCCCGCCTCATCTCGTACG
>NZ_CALNVW010000098.1 GCF_940670765.1 Streptomyces sp. A 4/2 | reverse complement strand
CGCGGACCTCTTCCCGGGGCCCTGGTTCCACCTCGGGGGCGACGAGTACTTCGGATACCCCTGGGACACCAACCGGATCACGGGCGAGAACGCCCCGCAGCTCCTGGAGTACGCCCGCCACACCGCGGGCCCGAACGCCACGCTCCAGGACGGCTTCAACATCTACGTCAACGGCCTGATCGCCCTGCTCACCCGCAAGGGCAAGCGCGCCAAGATCTGGAACGACCACGTCGTCCCCGGCCAGGGTGTCGTCGACATCGACCACAGCGCGGAGGTCGAGGTCTGGATCCGCTGGAACGCCGACGAACCCTCGGTGGACGACTACGTCCGGGCCGGATACGACGTGCTCAACGGGCACGGCGACCACCTGTACTTCATCCTCGCCCCCGACCAGCAGCACGAGACCGGTAAGAAGTCCGCGCA
>NZ_CALNVW010000097.1 GCF_940670765.1 Streptomyces sp. A 4/2 | reverse complement strand
TCATGCGGATCCTCGATGTGGGGCCGGGGCCTGTGATCGGCAAGGCCTATGCGTTCCTGCTGGAGCTTCGCTTGGAGAACGGGCCGATGGAACGCGAGGCCGCAGTCGCCGCCCTCAAGGAGTGGTGGGCCGCACAGGAGGGCTGACGCCGGGTCCGGCACGGGCGGATGGAGCGTGAGGAGTTCCTCGTGTTTCACGTGAAACACGACTGATCCTCCGAAGGCGGCCCGGAAGGTTCATGAGGGGCGTTGTTTCACGTGAAACAACGCCCCTCACTTCACTTCGCGGGGCGGGTGTGCTGGACGGCCGCGCTCGCGCGACGTCGGCGCAGCATGGACACCGACACGATGGCGTACAGCACGGCCACCGTGACCACGACGACGACGGACCGTCCGTCAGCGGGCAGGACGAGTGCGGACATCGCTGCG
>NZ_CALNVW010000096.1 GCF_940670765.1 Streptomyces sp. A 4/2 | reverse complement strand
GGTGCGCGGTGGCGGTACACCGCGACGTCGCAGGGCCGGCAGGTGCAGCGGCTGTGGTCCGTGTTGTCGGCGGAGGGGGTGGTGCAGCGGGAGGTGACGCTGGACGGGCTGGCCCGGATCCGTGACGCGCTGACCGCTTTGCAGGGGGAGGGTACGGCGCCCGAGGAGGTGGCGAAGCTGGCCGGGCAGGTGTTCGTGGAGCACGACCAGTTGGATGCGTCGCTGGTGGGGCAGACGGACATGCTGGCCCGGCTCGCCGACCGGTTCGACCTGGGTGCGGAGGGCACGGGTCCGACGCCTAGCGAGTAGCGCAAGCCTGAAAGCAGACCTCGCCATCGCGCGCGAGGAGATCGCCGCACTCCGCAGCGAACGGGACCGTCTACGCGACGCCGTCCGCCAACAGCTCGGTCAGCAGCTTGACCAGGTGTCCAACC
>NZ_CALNVW010000095.1 GCF_940670765.1 Streptomyces sp. A 4/2 | reverse complement strand
TCTACGTCGAGGCCGGCGTCGCCCTCAACGCCCAGCACGAACGCGCCTACGCCAGCGGAGACCAGGGCGGCAACGCCACCAACCAGGCCACCGCGCAACAGTGGATGTGCCAGAACTTCTTCGACGTCCGGATGTTCGGCGCCGTCATGTCCACCGGCAAAGCCGACCGCAAGGCCGGCCGGGTCCAAGGACCGGTCCAGATCGGATTCGCCCGCTCCATCGACCCCGTCACCCCCTTCGACATCGGCATCACCCGCGTCACCCCGACCCGGCAGGAAGACGTCGACGCCTGGAACAACCCCAAGGAAGGCCAGAGCAAGGGCAAGGAGACCGAGATGGGCTCCAAGCACATCGTCCCCTACGGCCTCTACAAGGGCGCCGGCCACTTCAGCGCCCCCCTCGCCACCCGCACCGGTGTCACCTCGGACGACCTCGCCATCCTCTG
>NZ_CALNVW010000094.1 GCF_940670765.1 Streptomyces sp. A 4/2 | reverse complement strand
TCGATCACCGTTCCCTGTCCATCGAGGCGAAGAGCGGCGAAGGTCTGGACGCGTCGGCCCCGGCCGCCAAGGGCTGATCCCGCGGGCGCCTCCGATCCGCCGGGGCGTCACGTGGAACACCGGGGGATCGGGGGCGAGCGGCTTCAGGGGGTGGTGGGGTACGGGAGCAGACCCGCGTCCGTCCTCTCCCAGGAGGCCCGCAGCTCTGCCAGCCGCTCCGGCTCGGCCTTCGCGCGGTCGGCCTGTTCACGCAGGTCGTCGGCCAGGTTGAACAACTGGTCGGTCCCGCTCCTCCCCCGGTAGTACTTCCAGTCCCCGCGTCGCAGCGCCCGCTCGCCGCGCACCCGCCAGAACAGGTCGCGTTCTCCCGGCGTCTCGCCCCGCAGCAGGTATCCGGCGAGGCTCACACCGTCCAGCGGGTGCGCGGGGTCGGGCCGCGCCCCGCCGAGCTCCAGCAG
>NZ_CALNVW010000093.1 GCF_940670765.1 Streptomyces sp. A 4/2 | reverse complement strand
CGAGATGATGATCAGGGCGAGCAGCGGCACCATGTCGTAGGCGAACCGCTGTCCGGTGATGGCCCCGCGGTCCTTCATCCGGCGCCAGAGGAAGTACGAGGCGCCGGGGATGACCAGCACCGCGGCGATGTCCAGACCGTGGAACATCACCCAGCCGACGAAGTTCAGCGAGTCGAAGCCGAGGATCTTGATTCCCCAGACGCGCATCTCGTAGCCGGGCCCCGAGCCGCTGCCCGAGGTGAAGGTGAACCAGCCCCAGGTGAGGGGGAAGGTGATCAGCGCGGCGAGGACGCAGCCCCAGAAGATCAGCTGGTGGGCGGCCCAGCGCGCGTGGGAGCGGGCTCCGAGGAATTTCTGGAGGCCCAGATAGGTGGCGATCATCTTCGGCAGCGCGGTGGGCGTCCTGCGGAAGTTCTCGGCCGAGAACAGGCTGCTCCAGCCTTTCCCGAAGAGCCGTCGGG
>NZ_CALNVW010000092.1 GCF_940670765.1 Streptomyces sp. A 4/2 | reverse complement strand
TTTTTTTTTTCAAGCAGAAGACGGCATACGAGCTCGGCACCCACTTCAACGGGCACTTCTGCGGACCGGACGGGGGAGTCGGGACCTGGTCGGTCGAAGAGTGGAAGAGCGAGATCAGCCAGGCGAAGTCGTTCGTGAAGAGCTGGAAGACCAACACCCCGGCCCTCAAGGGTGAGGCACCGCTCCCCTTCGACTACGACAAGGAGCTGATCGGAGCCCGCACCCCGTGTCTGGAGGGGCAGAAGAACATGGTCGCGGCCGCGCGGACCATGGGATTCCGTTACGACTCGAGCGGCGTCGGCAACCAGGTCTGGCCGGCCAAGAAGGATGGCCTCTGGGACCTTCCCCTGCAGCTCGTCCCGGTGCCGGGACGAGCCTTCGAGACTCTCTCGATGGACTACAACTTCATGTTCAACCAGTCCGGCACGACTCAGGGGGATCCGGCGCAGCACGAGTACTGGGGCAACCAGATGCGAGACGGGCTGCTCCAGGCGTTCAGTCGCGCCTACAACGGCAACAGGGCT
>NZ_CALNVW010000091.1 GCF_940670765.1 Streptomyces sp. A 4/2 | reverse complement strand
CGTGGCGGCGGCGGTCGACGAGGTCAAGCAGCTGCTGGGGGAGGGCCGCATCACCCAGGCCGTCGACATCCTCGGCGGCATCCTCCCGGCGGCGGCCGAACAGCACGGTGAGAAGTCCACGGTCGTCCGCATCCTGCGCAAGCAGTACGCGGCGACGCTGCTGGACGACGGCCAGTACCGCCGGGCCCTGCCCGAACTGCGCAGACTGGCCGACGCCCGCGCGGCGGAGTCGGGCGCGGCCGACGAACAGGCCCTCCAGTACCGCTTCGACGCCGCCCAGTGCCTGGAACAACTGGGCGAACCGGCCGCGGCACTCGCCGAGTACCGCGCGATCCTGCCCCCATACCAGAACCAGTACGCGGCAGGCACCGACCCGGCCCGCTCCTTCGAAATCCGCCACCGCATCGCCCACTTGCTCCTGGCGATCGGCGACCACGGAGCGGCCCACCGCCAACTCCAGGAACTCCTCTATGACACGGAACGCCGGTACGGCCCGCACCACCCACTGCCCCTGGAACTGCGCCGCTCACTGGAACGCAACCA
>NZ_CALNVW010000090.1 GCF_940670765.1 Streptomyces sp. A 4/2 | reverse complement strand
GGGTGAGGTGCCCCCGGCGGTGTGGACACTCTGACAATGGATCTTGTTGATCCGAGGAAGGGTGTCCTGGTGGGACGTAAGTCTCCGTATCCGGTGGAGTTCAGGAACGACGCGGTCGCGTTGTACCGCGCGGCGGGCGGGAAGCGCACGTATGCGGCGGTCGCGGCGGATGTCGGGGTGACCGGCGAGACGCTGCGCAGTTGGGTGCGCCAGGCCGACGAGCTGGCCGGCCGCGCCCATGGTCACGGCGAGCCGTCTGCGGAGGGCCGGGATGAGGAACTGGCCCGGCTGCGCGCGGAGAACGGGCGGCTGCGCAGGGCCGAGAAGGAGTGGGAACTCGAGCGGGAGATCCTTCGTCGGGCGGCCCAGTATTTCGCGAAGGAGATGAGGGCATGACCCTCCGCTGGGGCTTCATCTCCGACCATCGCGCCGACTTCGGCGTGCAGCGGATATGCCGGGTCCTTCAGGTCTCGCGCTCCGGCTATTACCGGTGGACCGCCGCGGCCAAGGCCCGCGAAGAACGGCAGGCCGCCGACGACGCCCT
>NZ_CALNVW010000089.1 GCF_940670765.1 Streptomyces sp. A 4/2 | reverse complement strand
TCGGCGGCTGAGGAAGAAGGAGCTCGCCTCCGTGGCGTCCCACCGTCGACCCAAGCCTGCGAGTCGCACTCGTGTGACCGTGCTCACCGCGACCGCTGCCGCAGCCGTGGCCCTGACCTCCCAGGCCGCGCACGCCGACCCGAAGCCGACCAAGAGCGAGGTCAAGGCCCAGGTCGACAAGCTCTCCGAGGACACGGAGAAGGCCACCGAGAAGCTGAACGGGGCCCAGGAGCAGCAGGACAAGCTGAAGAAGCAGGTCGGCGATCTCCAGGACACGGTCGCGCGTGGTCAGCAGGAGCTCAACAAGCTCCGTGGGCAGCTCGGTTCGATGGCGAGTGCGCAGTACCGTTCGGGTGGTATCGACCCGTCCGTGCAGCTGTTCCTCTCGTCCGACCCGGACAACTTCCTCGACAGGGCCACGGCTCAGGACCAGTTGAGCACGCAGCAGGCCGACGCGCTCAAGAAGATCCAGGCCAAGCAGCGGACCCTCGCCCAGCAGCGTTCCGAGGCGCAGGACAAGCTGAAGGACCTCGCGTCGACGCGTAAGAAGCTCGCGGAGAACAAGCAGGCGGTCCAGGGCAAGCTGGCCGAGTCCCGGAAGCTGCTGCAGAGCCTCACCGCCGCCGAGCGGGACGCGATCACCG
>NZ_CALNVW010000088.1 GCF_940670765.1 Streptomyces sp. A 4/2 | reverse complement strand
TTCGGGGTCGGGGGGTGCGGGTGCGGAGGGTGCGGGTGGTGGTGGGGCGAGGGTGGATTTGCCGACGTCGCTGCGTTCGGTGGCTTGGCTGGCTACGGAGGGTTTGTAGGCGATCCAGACCATGACGAGGGCGATGGTGAGGGCGATGAGCATGCTGATGATGACGCCGAGCCAGCGGGGGAGGAGTCCGGGTTGGATGTAGGTGCCCTGGACGGGGAGGGGTTCGGCGCCTGAGCGTTGGATGGCGAGGTTGTAGGGGCGGGACTGTTTCGCTCCGGCCCAGATGATCTGTCTTGGTTTGAGGGTGGTTTTGAGGAAGGCGGCGCGGCCGGGTTCGATCTGGACGTTGGCGGGGTGGATGTCGTAGGAGAGTTGGTCGCTGTTGTCGGTGCCGTTGACGGAGGCGGTGAGTTTGACGTTGCCGATGTTGTCGATGGCGAGGCGGGGGCGTCCTCGGAAGCGGCCTTTGACGGTGTGGGGGACGAGTTCGGCGCGTACTTCGGTGAAGGGGGTGACGGTGACGTTGCCCTCGGGGACCGTGGTGGCCTGGGGGTGTTCGGTCGGGATGATCTGGACGCCGTAGGGGGTGGGTCCGGCGGTGGCGTCGGGGGTGCGGGGCGGAGCGAAGGTCAGCTGCACGCTCCCGGTGGTTCCCGGGTAGAGGCGGATGGTCTGCGGTTCGACGGTCGTCCAGGGGGAGAGGTCACCCAC
>NZ_CALNVW010000087.1 GCF_940670765.1 Streptomyces sp. A 4/2 | reverse complement strand
GGTGATCGACGATTCGGGCGACCGCAAGGACGGCAAGGCGACCGCGCACATCGGCCGCCAGTGGCTGGGCCGGCTGGGCAAGACCGACAACGGCATCGTCACCGTGACCACCTGCTGGGCCGATGAGAACCTGTACTACCCGCTGCACGCCGTGTCCTACAGCCCCGCCCATCACTTCCCCAAGGACAAGAGCGACCCCGGCTTCCGCACGAAACCGCAGATCGCCGCAGAGCTGGCCCGCACCGCGAAGGCTGCCGGGGTGGCCTTCCGGGCCGTGGCCGCCGACTGCGCCTACGGCGACCAGGACGGCTTCCGCAGACAACTCGACGCGGCAGGGCTGCCGTTCGTCATGGCTCTCAAACCGAGCCACGGCACCTGGGCCTACGGCAAGGACGCCTACACCCCTGCCCATGCCGCCCACGCCCTGACCTGGACAAACCCCGAACATCCAGGGGACCGGACCCCGGTCGAGCGAAACTTCCGTGACGGGCACACCGAGACATGGTGGGCTGCCGATGCCCGCCTCGGCTGGTGGGGACCCGACGGGAACGTCCGCCTGGTCGTGGCCACCACCGACCCGGCCACGCTGCCCGCGCAAGCCACCTGGGACCTGGTACCTGGCCACCGACCTGCCCCGACCCGGCGGACCTCACGAGGCCAACAGCCCTGAACCCGCCGCCGGCCTGCACGAAGTCGTCCGGATCTACGGCGTCCGGCACTGGATCGAGCAGAGCTAC
>NZ_CALNVW010000086.1 GCF_940670765.1 Streptomyces sp. A 4/2 | reverse complement strand
GGCCGCGGAGATCCGGGAGATCCACACCGTGCACAAGGGAACGTACGGCGTCCGCCGCGTCCATGCCGAGCTGCGCGGCTTCGGGCACACCGTCAACCGCAAGCGCGTCGAGCGCCTCATGCGCAGGCACGGGATCGAGGGCCGCCATCTGCGGCGGCGCAAGCGGACCACAGTTCCCGACCGGCTCGCGCCACCGGCCCCGGACCTCGTCCAACGTGACTTCTCCGCAGGGAAGTTGAATGAGAAGTGGTGCGGCGACATCACATACGTACAGGTCGGCGGGACGTGGCTGCATCTCGCCTGCGTCCTGGACACCTGCTCGCGCCGAGTGCTCGGCTACTCGATGGCCCCGCACATGCGCGCCGAGCTGGTCATCGACGCGCTGAAGATGGCGATGGCGGCCCGTGGCGGCACCGTCGACGGGGTGATCTTCCACGCGGACAGGGGCTCGCAATACACGTCCGCCGCGTTCGCCCAGGTCTGCGACGGCTACGGGATCCGCAGGAGCATGGGCCGCGTCGGCTCGAGTTACGACAATGCCCTCGCCGAGAGTTTCTGGCAGGGACTCAAGAGGGAGACGATGCACCAGAGGCTGTTCTCGACGATGCGTCAGGCGAGGCTGGAGATCTTCCAGTGGCTCACCTACTACAACGCCCGCAGACGCCACAGTGCCCTCAACTACCTCTCGCCAGCCGAGTTCGAACAACAGCACCAGAGAGGACGTAGAATCACACTCGCAGCATGAACCCCTGTGTCCACACTCCGGGGGACGCCTCAGGGGTGCTT
>NZ_CALNVW010000085.1 GCF_940670765.1 Streptomyces sp. A 4/2 | reverse complement strand
CCGTCGAAAACAGCCGACGACAACGCCGGGAAGAACAGCGGCGGTGGCGGCGGCGGAGCCAAGAAGCCGCCACCGGACGACCCGCTCAAGAGCGTCATGCTGAGGAACGGGACGACCCATCTGTGTGCCGCCCCCGCCTTGGCCAACGGCTCGGCGGGCAGCCCCCTCGGCCAGTACAAGTGCGGGGACGACCCGGCCGGTGCCAATCAGGTGTGGAGCCTGGAAACGGTGTTCAAGGGCCAGGGCCCGAACAACTCCGACCTCGTCCAGATCCGCAACAACACCACCGGCTACTGCGTGGATCTGCCCGACAAGGGTGCGCAGTCGCACGGCCAGCATCTGTACGAGGGCGCCTGCACCCGGACGCTGGACGACAACCAGCTCTGGTACCTGGTGAAGCGGCCGAACACCGGTGGGCTCTACTGGATCCGCAACTACATCAGCAACGGCCTGTGCATGGACGTCTCCGGCTACGCCAACACGGGAGACGACATGCAGGAGGGCGACACGCTGGGCCTGTTCACGTGCAGTGACGACGACGACCAGATCTGGTACCTCACCAAGCCCGACCAGAACTGATCCCGGCTGACGGTCCCGGCTGACGATCCCGGGGTGCTCCGACCGCGAGGCACCCCGGGAGGGCAGCGGTGGCTGCGCCTTCGTACGCCACATCCTGCCCTGCGGCCTGGGACAACGCGGCAACATCCGCCATAGCGTTGCCACATGAGTCTGTGGACCTCCCTGGAGCCCCCTTCAACAACCGTGGACCCGGGTGGTTCGGCCGGCGTGCGATTGCGGGTGCGCAATACCGGCGACGTCGTCGAGGAATACCGGTTCGTGCCC
>NZ_CALNVW010000084.1 GCF_940670765.1 Streptomyces sp. A 4/2 | reverse complement strand
GAGGTGGTCGTCGAGTGCGGTCGTGTAGAAGAGCGGTCGCGGTTGTTGCCTGCCCGGGTGGTGGTGTACTTCGTGCTCGCCATGTGTCTGTTCTCCGGGCAGGGGTATGAGGAGGTGGCCCGGCTGCTGACGCAGGGGCTGGAGCGGGTTCGGCGGTGGGAGAAGCCGTGGAGGGTGCCGACGACGGCGGCGATTGCCCGGGCTCGCAGGCGGCTGGGGCCACAGCCGTTGAAGGCGCTGTTCGCTCGGGTATGTCGGCCGGTCGCGGCTGAGGATACGGCCGGTGCCTGGTACCGGCAATGGCGGCTGGTCGCGGTGGACGGCACTGTCTTCGATGTCCCGGATACCGAAGCCAATGGCGGGTTCTTCGGCCGGCCCGGTTCGGGCCGGGGCCAGCAGCGGAGTGCGTATCCGCAGGTTCGAGTGGCTGCACTGGTGGAGTGCGGGACGCATGCGGTGTTCGCCGCGGCCACCGGGCCACTGTCGAGACACGAACAGCAGCTGATTCCTGAGCTGTTGGACCGGCTCGGACCGGGCATGCTGGTAATGGCCGACCGCGGAATCACGGGCTTCGACCTGTGGCAGGAAGCTTCCGGAACAGGTGCCGACCTGTTGTGGCGGGTTCGCAAGAACATCGTGCTCCCGGTGCTTGAGCACCTCGGCGACGGTTCCTACCTGTCCCAGATCGTGGCCACCGGTGATCGTGCCCGCCGTGACCCGGCCACGGTCCGGGTGATCGAGTACACCCTCGGCCCGGGCGACGACACGGAGTACCGGCTCATCACCACTGTCCGTGATCCGGTCCAGGCACCCGCCGTCGAACTCGCCGCTCTGTATCACCAGAGGTGGGAGATCGAGAACACCCTCGACGAGATCAAAACCCACCAGGGCGGTCGCGAGCTGGTCCTGCGCTCGCAGTATCCCGACGGTGTCGAGCAGGAGATCTACGGATTTCTCCTGGTCCACCATGCTCTGCGGGACGTCATACACGACACCGCCCACCGGGCCGGCCTCGACCCCGACCGGATCTCCTTCACCCGCACCCTGAACGCCGCCCGCCGCCACGTCACCGACCAGGCGGCA
>NZ_CALNVW010000083.1 GCF_940670765.1 Streptomyces sp. A 4/2 | reverse complement strand
GCGAGGAACCGCGCCCCGGGTGTGACGGTCGAGCAGGTGGCCGCCGACTTCGGCGTTCACGCGATGACGCTGTGGAAGTGGATGCGCCGGGCGGACGGCGACGCCGGGACGAAGCCCGGTACGACCGGCCAGGAGAGCACGGAACTGCGCGAAGCACGTCGGCGGATCAAGCTGCTGGAGCAGGAGAACGAGGTCCTGCGCCGGGCTGCGGCCTACCTGTCGCAGGCGTATTTGCCGGGAAAAGGATCTACCCGCTCGTAAGGGAGCTGGCCGTGGACGGGGTTCCCGTCACGGTCGCGTGCCGGGTCCTGAAGCTCGCCAGACAGCCCTACTATCGCTGGCTCGACAAGCCGGTGACCGACGCTGCGGTCGAGGAGGCGTATCGCTCAAACGCGTTGTTCGACGCCCACCGCGAGGACCCGGAGTTCGGTTACCGCTTCCTGGCTGACGAAGCACGAGTCACGGGAGCCGGCATGGCGGACCGGACCGCGTGGCGGATCTGCCGGGACAACCGCTGGTGGAGCGTGTTCGGCAAAAAACGCGGCAGGGTCAAGAAGTCCGGTCCGCCGGTGCACGACGACCTCGTCCGCCGCGACTTCACCGCGGATGGCCCGAACAGGCTCTGGCTCACCGACATCACCGAACATCCCACAGCGGAAGGGAAGCTGTATCTCTGCGCGATCAAGGACGTCTTCAGCAAGAGGATCGTGGGCTACTCGATCGACGAGCGGATGAAGTCCCGCCTGGCCGTCGCCGCCCTGGACAACGCTGTTGCCCGGCGTGACAGCGTCGCCGGGTGCGTCCTGCACAGCGATCGCGGGTCGCAGTTCCGGTCCCGGAAATTCGTCCGCGCACTCGGCCACCACCAGATCGTCGGCTCGATAGGACGGGTCGGCGCGGCGGGCGACAACGCAGCCATGGAGTCCTTCTTCAGCCTGCTGCAGAAGAACGTCCTCAACCGCCGCACGTGGGCCACCCGCCAGGAACTGCGGATCGCCATCGTGACCTGGATCGAGAAGACCTACCACCGGCGCCGTCGACAAGCCGCACTCGGCCGACTGACCCCTGTCGAATTCGAAACCGTCATGACCACACCGGCCCTCCAGGCCGCGTGACTGAACTTGTCACCCAACCCTGCATCAGACCC
>NZ_CALNVW010000082.1 GCF_940670765.1 Streptomyces sp. A 4/2 | reverse complement strand
CTTTCCCCCGGGTCTGTACAGCGAACGGTGGGACTCGGTTGATTGTTTCTATCGGCGTCCGGCGGTGAGCCGGCCGTCGAAGGTGATGTCGAAGGCTTGGAGTGCGGCTTTCCAGCGCATGGTCCAGCGCTTGCTTCCGGTGCCCTTGGGGTCCAGGCTCATCACCGCGAGGTAGACGCACTTCAGCGCGGCCTGTTCCGTGGGGAAGTGGCCGCGGGCCCTCACGGCCTTACGGATGCGGGCGTTGACGGACTCGATCGCGTTGGTGGTGCACACGATCTTCCGGATCTCCACGTCGAATTGGAGGAAGGGGACGAACTCCGCCCAGGCGCTCTCCCATAGCCGCACGATCGCCGGGTACTTCTTGCCCCAGGCTTCGCCGAACTCCAGGAAACGTTCCAGGGCGGCGTCCTCGGTCGGCGCGGTGTAGACGGGCTTGAGTGCCTTCGCGATCTTCTCCCAGTCCTGCCTGGCCGCGTAACGGAAGCTGTTCCGCAGCAGGTGAACTACACACGTTTGCACGATCGTCGCAGGCCAGACCGTGTTGACCGCGTCCGGCAGGCCGGTCAGTCCGTCACAGACCAGCATCAGCACATCACGGGCTCCGCGGTTCTTGATCTCGGTGAGGACCTGCAGCCAGTACTTCGCGCCCTCGCCGCCGTCGCCGACCCACAGGCCCAGAATGTCCCGATGCCCCTCCGCCGTCACGGCCAGGGCCATATAGACGGGCCGGTTGGCGACCTGCCCGTCCCTGACCTTCACGTTCACACAGTCGATGAACACGACCGGATACACGCTGTCCAAAGGCCGGTTCTGCCACTCGGCCATGCCGGCCATGACACTGTCGGTAATCGTCGAGATCGTGGTCTTGGAGACCTCCGTCCCGTAGACCTCGGCCAGATGGGCGGAGATCTCGCCGTGGGTGAGGCCCTTCGCGGACAGCGACAGGACCATCTCGTCCACGCCGCCCAGGCGCCGCTGACGCTTCTCGACCAGCTGCGGCTCGAACGTGCCCGCCCGGTCCCGCGGCACCGTGATCTCCACCGGGCCGACCTCGGTCGTCACGGTCTTGGACCGGTGACCGTTGCGGTAGTTGTCCCGGCCGCCCTCGACCCGTTCACCGGGCTCATGCCCGAGGTGGTCGGTCAGCTCGCCCTCCAGCGCGGACTCCAGCACCTTGCGCGTGAGCTCCGCCAGGAGGCCGCCCTCACCGGTCAGCTTCACTCCGCCGGCCTCGGCCCGGGCCACCAGCTCGGCAACCAGACCGTCATCCACAGCATCCAGCGCACCCACGGCGGCCTCCCCGGCCTCGATGCCACTCATCACGTCAGTCATCAACTGTCGCTTCCAGCTCGGGAGTTACACCACTCACCGTACAGACCC
>NZ_CALNVW010000081.1 GCF_940670765.1 Streptomyces sp. A 4/2 | reverse complement strand
CTAGTAGGGCTTGGTCATGTGCGGTCCGTGATGGCGTGTCTTCTTGATCGGTCGTGTCGTTGACCGTGTGTGCTGAGTGAGGAGTTGGCTGCGGTCCGGTGTGATCTGGAGGACTTCGCGGCGGAGATGTTCGAGCCGTTCGCGCGGGCGGATCAGCGCCGGTGGGGCGGGGTCTATCTGCGGGGCCTGCTGCTGGACGGCGGGCGCAAGTCGGTGGAGCCGATGGCTGCCCGCCTGGGCGAGGACGGGAACCGGCAGGCCCTGGCCCACTTCGTGACCTCCAGCCCGTGGGATGCGGCGCATGTGCGGGCCCGCCTGGCCTGGCGCATGCAGCCGGTCATCAAACCCACCGCGCTGGTCATTGATGACACCGGGTTCCTCAAGGACGGGGACGCGTCGGCGTGTGTGACCCGGCAGTACACCGGCACCGCGGGCAAGGTCACCAACTGCCAGGCCGGAGTCTCGCTCCATCTGGCTTCCAACGGCGCCTCCGCGGCGGTGAACTGGCGTCTGTTCCTGCCCGGGAGCTGGGATCCCGCCTCGCCCAAGGCTGATCCGGCAAAGGTGGCCCGCCGTGACAAGTGCGCCATCCCTGCCCAGGTGGGGCATGTCGAGAAGTGGCAGCTGGCCCTCGACATGATCGACGAGACGCGGTCCTGGGGCATCGAGGTGCCCCAGGTCATCGCCGACGGCGGCTACGGGGACACCGCCGCCTTCCGGCTCGGCCTGGAAGAACGCGCTCTCGACTACGTGGTGGGCATCTCGACCACGACCACCGCGCAACCCGAGGACGCACAACCGTGCACCCCGGCCTACTCCGGCCGGGGCCCACGGCCGGTCGCTGCCTACCCCGAGCCGGCGCAGAGGGTGAAGAGCCTGGTCATCGCAGCCGGCAAATCCTCCGCACGGCCGGTGCAGTGGAGGGAAGGATCACGGCCGGGCAGCGGCCGCAGCGGATTCAAGCGCATGTACTCGCGCTTCGTGGCCCTGCGGATCCGGCCCGCCGGACGCGAGATCCGCAAGGCCGCGGCCACCGCCGAGCTTCCGGTCCGCTGGCTGCTGGCCGAATGGCCCGCCGACCAGGACGAGCCCGTGCAGTTCTGGCTCTCCAACCTGCCCGAGACCACCCCGCTGCCCGTCCTCGTGCGCACCGCGAAGCTCCGCTGGCGCATCGAGAACGACTACCGCGAGATGAAACAGGCCCTGGGCCTGGCCCACTTCGAAGGCCGCACCTGGCCAGGCTGGCACCACCACGTCACCCTCGTCTCGGTCGCCCACGCCTTCTGCACCCTCCAGCGACTGAGCAGATCCCCAAAAGAGACGGCGTCGGCCTGAGCCTCTACCGAGTCGTCCGCGAGCTGCAGACACTCCTCGCGACCTGGACCGGCGCCTGCCCCACCTGTCACCGCGACATGCCAGACCCCGCACCAACATGACCAAGCCCTACTAG
>NZ_CALNVW010000080.1 GCF_940670765.1 Streptomyces sp. A 4/2 | reverse complement strand
CCCAGGCAGGACTGGTGCAGCCGACTGGGCCGACCCGCCGCGGTCGTCCTGTTCAGGACCCCACTCAAGTGGCGCTTCGCGGTCTACCTCGCCGAGCCCGGCGGTGTTCTGGACGGCGCGCTTCCCAACGAATCGCCCGGCGGTTCCCCCGAGTCCGCTCAGGAGGCTATGCACCGCTGGATCGAGGACACCTTCCAACGGCCGGTCACCATGGCCTGGACGCCCACCGACAAACCGGACTGGTGGACAGGGGATGTCACCGCAACCCGGTCCGGAACCGCGGTGGAGCAGCGGGAACCCCTGGCCAATGAGCACCTCCCAGGAGCTCCCTGAGAGACTTCGCCGCATGGGATTGTTCAAGCGAAACAGCAGGCCAGACGGTGTTGCGGCAGAATCCGATCAAACTGAACTGAGCACCCTGCTCCTGCAGGGCGAAGACATGATCGAGCAGCTGGCACAAGCACACATGTCCTGGGGACTCGGCTCAGCGGACCGATGGGGACTCGACCAGCGCACCGGAATCATCACCTGGACCTTCCCCGACAAGACCGCCACCGCGCCGGCGCAGATCATCGGCAGCTACAACCCCTCAGCGGCCTCCTGGCTCTGGGCATGGGCCAATGAGAGCATCCTCCCCGAGATGAGCCGAGACGCTCGCACCGTCCGCGACTGGGCGAAGGACCACGGCCACCTCGCGCTTACCCAACCGAAGGTCGACGCCGACGAGGGCAAGGCCGCCACGCTCGCTGCACTCGCCCTCAGGATCACTAAGGCCACAGGCTTCTACCGAGGCACCGGCAGTACATCGATCCCGATCATCACCTTCGGAGCCGTGACTCTGACCGCCGAGGACGGCACGACATCAACCTTCAAGATTGATATCGGCTGACGCCCCGACCGGAGAGCCGCGCCCACCCGGCACCCAGTGGGAGTGCAGCCATCGCTGCGGCTATCGGTCTCAGGCGTCGGCGCGCAGGAGTTGGATCAGGCCAACCCAGGTCCGCTCGTCGACCTCAGCGTGAACGGCGCGAACCGTCCAGCGACCGCCGGGCAGCGGGACGGGTCCTTGGTCGGGCAGCCCACCGCCATTGGGGTACTCGACGTTCAGTTCGGTCCCTGCGGTGACGGAGTCCATGAGCACCGCCGGCCCGTCCGTCTCCCAGGTGCCGCACTCCTCCCACTCGACAGCGGGGTCGGCGAGGACGGCCTCGGCCACAGCGAGCAGATCGGCCTCGGAGTCAGCAGCGAGCCAGCGGAGGAAGGCATGGTGCCGCGGGAGGTAGCAGGTGCTAGCGGGCTCGTCTGCCAAGATCAGTGCCCGCGCACCGTCCTCGCCCACGGCAATCACCCCGGCCAGACCGTCCACCTCGCAAGCGCGGTCGTAGTCGTCCGGGGTGTCCGCGTCGCTGATGACCATCCCCGTTTCCGTGCAGCCGCCCCATCTGGCCAGTGCGGAAACAGGGACGACTATCAGCGGGCCGCCCATCGACTCCACCCAGGGGTGGGAACGCTGGGCTGAACCGGCTTGGGTGGATGAGGGTGTGCTCATGTTGCGAGTCTGCCCTCTGCCACTGACAATGCTCCACCAGGTTGACCAGGGATTGGCCCCTTTCCCCGGAGCCGCATCGCTGACACTGTCAGCGAAGTAGATGACCTGCTCAGCTTGGCTCTTTTCCAGGCCAGGTACAGATAACGGCCTGTTCATCAGTCAGAAATTCCACCGGCATGCGGCGGACGGTAGCCAGCCCCCACCAGTGATCGAGGATCTTCCGGAGAACCCCGCACCGCACCGATCACCTGTGCTAGG
>NZ_CALNVW010000079.1 GCF_940670765.1 Streptomyces sp. A 4/2 | reverse complement strand
TCCGGCCATGGTGGTCGGGGGTGACTGGCCGGACACCGACCCGGGGGTCGCGCTCGATGTCCGGCATCCGGCGTACGTGATCTACACCTCGGGCTCGACCGGCCGCCCCAAGGGCGTCGTCGTGAGCCACACCGGAGTGTCGGGCCTGGTGGCGGCCCAGGTCGACCGGCTCGGCGTGGCACCGGGCAGCCGGGTGCTCCAGTTCGCCTCGCCCAGCTTCGACGCGTCCTTCTGGGACCTGTGCAGCGCGCTGCTCACCGGTGCCGCCCTCGTCCTGGCCCCCGCCGAGACTCCGCTGGAGGCCCTGACGGACCTCCGGTTCTCCGTCACTCACGTGACGCTGCCGCCCTCGGCCCTGGCCGCGCTGGACGGCACCGAACTCACGGCGACCACCCTGGTGGTGGCGGGTGAGGCGTGCTCGCCGGAGCTGGTGCAGCGCTGGGCGCCGGGGCGGCGGATGATCAACGCGTACGGCCCGACCGAGACCACGGTGTGCGCGACCATGAGCGACCCGCTGTCCCCGGGGTCCGGTGTGCCGCCGATCGGGCGACCGGTCGCGGGCTTCCGGACGTACGTACTGGACGAGCGGCTGAGCGTCGTACCGCCGGGCGTGGCAGGGGAGTTGTACGTTGCCGGCCCGGGTCTGGCACGCGGCTACCTGGACCGGCCGGGCCTGACGGCGGGACGGTTCACGGCCTGCCCGTTCGGTCCGGCGGGCGCGCGGATGTACCGCACCGGCGACCTGGTGCGGCGTCGGCCCGACGGCGAGCTGGAGTACGTCGGCCGCGCCGACCAGCAGGTGAAGGTCCGCGGCTTCCGCGTCGAGCCCGGCGAGGTCGAGGCCGCCCTGGCCGAACACCCCGCCGTCGCCCAGGCCGCCGTCGCGGCCCAGGACGACCGGCTCGTCGGCTACGTGGTGGCCCGCTCCGACCTGGCCGCCCGCCCCGCGGAGCTGGCGGCGCACCTGCGCGAGAGGCTGCCGGACTACCTGGTGCCGACCGTTTTCATGGTGCTGGACGTGTTGCCGCTGACGCCGAACGGCAAGCTGGACCGGGCGGCGCTGCCCGCGCCCGAAGCCGCTCCCGCAGGGAGCGGGCGAGTGCCGCGCACTCCGCAGGAGCAGATCCTCGCCGGGCTGTTCGCCGAGGTGCTCGGCGTGCCGCAGGTCTCGGTCGACGACGACTTCTTCGGGCTGGGCGGGCATTCCCTGCTCGCCACCCGGCTGGCCGCCAGGGTGCGCTCGGTGCTCGGCGTGGAACTCGGGCTGCGCGCACTCTTCCAGGCGCCCACCGTGGCGGGCCTGGCCGAGGCGCTGGCCAAGGCCGGCCGTGCCCGCCCGGCGTTGAGCCCGTACGAACGGCCCGAGGCGGTTCCGCTGTCCTTCGCCCAGCGTCGGCTCTGGTTCCTGCACCGCATGGACGCCGCCGCCGCGACGTACCACATCCCGCTGGCGCTGCGGCTGACCGGAACGCTCGACCGCCCCGCACTGGACCAGGCCCTGGCCGACGTGGTGGCCCGGCACGAGAGCCTGCGGACGGTGTTCTCGGAGGTCGGCGGCGTACCCTGCCAGCGCGTACTGGACCCGGCTGCGGTCCGCCTCCGGGTCCGGCCGACCGTAGCGACACAGGGCGGACTGCCGCAGGGGCTCGCCGAGTCCGCCCGGCAGCCCTTCGATCTGGCGACGGAGCCGCCGCTGCGGGCGGAGCTGTTCGCTCTCGCGCCGGACGAGCACGTGCTGCTGCTGGTCATGCACCACATCGCCGCTGACGGCTGGTCCACCGGGCCGCTGGCCCGCGACCTGGCCGAGGCGTACGCGGCCCGTTGCGAGGGCCGGACGGCCGACCGGCCGACCCTGCCCGTGCAGTACGCCGACTACACGCTGTGGCAGCGCGAGCTGCTCGGCGACGCTGCCGACCCGCGGAGCCGGTTCGCCGAGCAGCTCGACTACTGGAAGCGGCAGTTGTCCGACCTGCCGGAGCTGCTCCAGCTGCCCGCCGACCGGCCCCGCCCGGCCGTCGCCGGCTGGCAGGGAGACCACATCGGCCTGGAGCTCGACGCCGAACTGCACAGCAATCTGGTGGAGTTGGCACGGAGTACCGGGACGAGTCTGTTCATGGTGCTGCAGGCGGCGTTGGCGGCGCTGTACACGCGGTTGGGTGCGGGTACGGAC
>NZ_CALNVW010000078.1 GCF_940670765.1 Streptomyces sp. A 4/2 | reverse complement strand
GAACCAGCTCAACGCACTACCAACCCACAACAAACCCGCTGACACCCAACCCACTGACACCACCCCACCCACTCACAGGCGGACCGACGTTGTCTGCCATCGGGACGTCAGCGGAGTCTGCCACTGGATGTCAGTGGTTCTGCCATGAGGTGTGTCAGTAGATGCTGACGTCGTCGGCGTCGGTGAGGCGGAGGCCGTACCGGACGTCGTCGGCCAGGACGGCGGTGCCGTCGTCGGCGCGGACCAGGAGCCCGGCGTCGAGCAGCCCCGCTACGATAGCCGCGGTCGGCTCCTCGGGATCGGTGGAGACGGAGCCCTCGTAGGACGCCTGGAACAGCACCGCCGCATCCTGACTGGTGACACCAGCGCCTCAATGACCAAGGAATAGGCGTCAGTCGATTACGCGAGGTCGCCAGTTCTGAACCCCTAACTGTCACATGGGGGTTGCAATCAGTATGGAAAGTTGCGACATGCCACAGCGGTTCGGCGGGGCGGGCATAGGATGCATTTGGGTCCGAGCGGGCCAGCCACAATTCCCCCGCGAGGCCTGGAACGTGCCGAATGGTCAAGGGCGTGGAGCGGGGGCTGCAAAGTGGATGCACAGGTGCGTCTGGTTGACGGTGACGCGGCTGACGTCGCCGCGTTGTGGCAGTGGCTCAACGACGAGCGGGACCTGCGCGGCCGGGTGGTTCGGGCACCTGCCCCGGTCGGCGCGACCGAACTCGGCGGGGTCGCCGATCTTCTCACGGTTGCGGTCGGCGCCGGAGGCAGCGGCACGGTGTTGGCGACATCGTTGATCGCCTGGGTCCGTACGCGTCGCACGACCGCGACCATAACTGTCGAGGCCCACGACAGACACGTCACCCTCAACATCACGACCGTCGGCGACGTCTCGCCGCTTCTACACGAAATCCTCGCCCAGACCACCGACAACGCCGATGCCCCCGATGGGAATTGAGTCCACTGCGGGAGTCGACAGTCATGCGATCCTGATCGGTGTCTCTGAGTATTCCGACACCCAGTTTCCCCGAATCCCCGCCGCGCGCAACAACCTCGACGCGATCCTGCACATCCTGACGAATCCGCTGTTGTGCGCCTGGCCCGGACGCATCACCACAATCTCCGACCCCACGTCACGCGACGCGCTGTCCATGACAATCGCCGAAATCGCCGAACGCACCACCGGTGTTCTCCTCGTGTACTACGCCGGCCACGGCGCACTCTCTCCCCGCGGCGACCTGTGCCTCACCGTCGGCACCACCCACTTCGACCGACCCGCCCTCACCGGCGTGCCGTGGGATGACGTCGCCGGGGCTCTGCGCACCAGCCCCGCCCGCACCCGGATTGCGATCCTCGACTGCTGCTTCGCCGGGCAGGCCATTGAGGCCCTGGCCGCGACGCGAACGGACACCACCGTCGCCGACATCGCGCATGTCGAGGGCGTCTACACCCTCACCGCCACAACCCGAAACCACACCGCGCACGTCCCACCCCTCGAACAACAGGCCCACGCCCGCACGTCCTTCACCGGTCAACTCGTCGACCTCATCACCGAGGGCATCCCCCACGGCCCCGAAACACTCACCCTCGGCGCCATCTACCCGGTCCTGCGCCACCGCCTAGCCACGAAGGCGCTACCCCTTCCCAACCAACGCGGAACCGACCTCGCAGACCGCTTCGTCCTCACCCACAACGCCTGGTGTCGGGGTACTGGTTTATCCACCCCACCGCGTGTCGAGGCCGGGCGGCCTGACACAGGGCCGGGCACGGGCCAGGCCCAATCCGCCCGGCGCCGTCGTCCACGACGCAAGGTTCTCGTGGCCGCCGCCACCGTCGTCGCAGTACTCGCGGGCGGTATCGCGGCGATCCGGTACATGCCGCCGCCGCCGTCGCCGCCCACGTCGAAAGCGGAGGACGGAGTACACGGTGACTGCTACCCCAACAAGGAAGACCCCATCATGTGTGTCTTCACCTCCCACGTTGGCCGGTACGTCAGGGACATCACCGTCAGGAGCGAGGACAAGGCCAAGGGGGACATGCACAGCTCGTGGGGGAACTTCGACTCAGACAAGGAAAGCCCCCGGGAAGAAACCGATCTCAGAGTGAGATGGACGCCGAACCGCAAGCAGACCGGCCCAAATGCCCGATGGGTGTGCGGTTCTATGCAGCGCGATGGCAAGAACGTCGCCAGCAGGTGCGTCGATCTCGACAACCCGCCGACGTGAAGGCTGATCATGTCCGGGAAGAGTTCCGCGTACAGGTCGCGGGCGGGCGGCAGGGCCGCTGGCCTTGCCGGTCCGGTACGCGTGTGGCCCTGTTCACCCCAACCCCCGTTGCCGCCGATGTCGCGTCACGGCGGCCCAGCGCGTGGTGCGTTCCGGCACCCGGGTTTGGGCGCCGACGGTGCCCCCGCACATTGGCGACGCCGGCCCCGGGCCCCGGCACGCCGGGGAGTCGGCGCACGGGTTCGCGGGTGCGCCCATCCAGGACGGGCAACGAATACTCGCAGCCGAACGCCGCAGGCCGGACAGGAAGCGCTGCTGGCACTACTGGCCCAGCAGTGCCCATCCCACGGTGCCTTGAGCTGGCCTCGGCACACTGGACCGCAGGTGCGACGCGGAACAGCTGCGTTGAACGAGACGGGATGAGGTGGCGACGGTGCGGTGGAGCCCACGGCGGAAGCTCAAGAAGCGAGTACAGAAGACGGTCCGGAACCTCCGGATCCCGCCCCTGGGCCACACGGACCCGCTCGGAGACCTGATCGCCGTCCTCGAGCAGCGCCTGGGCTACTCCATCACCATGGTGACCACCGAGAACGACAGCATCATCAACGGGGCGCTGGAGAGCCGACCCGGCGGCGGCACCGCCATCGTCGTCCCCGCCGGCACCAGAACCCCCAACCGCCGCCGTCACCTTGTCTGCCGGGGCCTGGCCCGCTGCCTGTACCGGGAGCCCGGCCACCGCACCGGCCGCATTGACTACTCCACCCCCACCGAGCAAGAGATCGAGTACACAGCCCTCCTCCTCGGACGCCACGTCGAAAACGCCCAGCAGCAGCGCCGACCTCGAGGCGTCGCGGCCTCGCCCGCTTGATCGGTGGAACAGTGGCCCTGCTGCTGTGTTCGGTTCGCCGCCTGGCCGTCGGCCCAGTTGTCGCACCGTCCGGGAAGGATCTCCTGTGCCCGTTCCGACCGTGGTGATCGTGTCCGGCCCTCCCGGGGCAGGGAAGACCTACCTGGCCCGCCGGCTCGCCGCCCGTCTGGCCCTGCCCTGGTACAGCCGCGACACCATCAAGGAGGCATTGTTCGACACCCTTGGGTGGTCGGACCGCTCGAGGTCCAAAGAGCTCGGCTCCGCGTCCGTGGCTGTGCTGTTCTCCCTGCTCTCCGACACCCTGGGCTCCGGAACCAGCTGCCTGGCCGAGTCCAATTTCCGTCGGACGCTCTCCAGCCCTGACTTCCAGCGACTCCTCAGTACCACCGGCGCCGGAGCGGTGCAGATTCAGTGCAGTACGGACGGGGAGACCCTCCTCGCCCGTTTCGCCGCACGCTCCTTCTCTGTAGAGCGGCACCCCGGCCACTGCGACGACCAGAACATCGACGAGTTCCGTGAAGAACTCCTGGCCGGCCGCTACGAACCCCTGGACCTGCCAGGGCCAATCCTGACCGTCGACACCACCCACTTCGACCACGTCGACATCGACGCACTGGCCGCCCAGGTATCCGCCCTGCTCCACCCCGATGCACGGTAGGCCGACTGTTGTCGGGCCTGCCCTGCCCCGTCGAGATCGTCTGCGGAGGGGAGACGGACGCGGGGACCAGGGACGAGGCGTTGAACCCGTACCTGCGCAGCGTCGCGGCACGCACAGGAACGAGCGCCCCGCAGGTCCGGGCTGCGTCCACCTCCTGCGGGCGACTGGTGCGGTTACCAGGGGCGGAGCTCGGTGGTCAGTTCCTCCCACCACTGATACTGGTGTTCGTCTTCGGGGACGAGGCTGCACTGATCGACGGCGGGATGGATGCATATAGAGCAATTAGGCATCGCCGCAGTTCAGGGGCCATGTGATGTATCGCTGAGGGCTACTTGAGTATCAATCAGGACGCACCTTTCCCCTAGGGGGGAAATGATCATGTGCTGTTTTAGGG
>NZ_CALNVW010000077.1 GCF_940670765.1 Streptomyces sp. A 4/2 | reverse complement strand
TGGTGCGACCTCGTCCCAGAACCGGTTCTCCCGCACCGCCGTCATCACCGGAACAAACCGACCCCAGTCAACATCCACCACCGTCACACAACCCGACACCGACTCCAACACACCCAACGCCACCCCAGGATCCAACGCCACCACACCACCACGACCCGCACGCTCCAACACACCACCACCAGCCATACCCCCCTCAGCCCACGGACCCCACGCCACCGACGCACCCACCAACCCCCGAGAACAACGCCACTCCACCAACGCATCCAACGCCGCATTCGCCGCCGCATAACCACCCTGACCCACACCACCCCACACACCAGCCGCAGACGAAAACAACACAAACGCATCCAACGACCGACCCTCCACCACCCGATGCAAATTCCACGCACCACCCGCCTTACCACCCCACACACCACCCAACCCACCACCAGACAAACCACCCACCACACCATCATCCAAAACACCCGCCACATGCACCACAGCCGACACATCAAACCGCTCAAACAAACCCTCCACCTCACCCAACACACCCACATCACACGCCACCACATCCACCACAGCCCCCAACCCCACCAACTCATCCCGCAACCCCACCGCACCCACAGCACCCAACCCACCACGACTCACCAACACCACACGACCAGCACCCCGACCCACCACCCAACGCGCCACCCGACCACCCAACACACCCGTCCCACCCGTCACCAACACCGTCCCCGAAAACCCACCA
>NZ_CALNVW010000076.1 GCF_940670765.1 Streptomyces sp. A 4/2 | reverse complement strand
GACACGTCACCCGCATATGCCGACTCACCCTGACCCAAGAACGACACCACCCGCCCACAACCCGCAAACCCAGCCAACAACCCCGCCAACACCCCACGATCCACATCACCCACACCCACCACCAACCGACTCACCCGCGCCCCACGAGACACCAACTCCCCAGCCAACAACCCCGGCCAAGGATCCCCACCACCCTCGAACTCCACCAACAACCACTCACCCGAAACATCCCGATCAGAACTCACACCCACCGGAGTCCACGAGACCTCGTACTTCAGCCGGTCCACCACCGCACGCTCCTGGCGACGCCTACGCCACGCGGAAAGCGCCGGAAGCGCTTCGCTCAGCGAAGACCCTGCCCCCAGCCCGAGCTCTGCGGCAAACAGATCGGCATCACCCCGCTCGACCGCCTCCCATATCTCGGCGTCGGCACCCACACCGGGCTCCGCCAGGGCAGCGGGCTTCACACGCGGCCAGTAACGCTCACGCTGGAAGACATACGTCGGCAGATCGACGGCGACCGCACCCGTGGGCGCGTAGAACCCCTGCCAGTCCACCGGACAACCATCCACCCACAACCGGGCCAGCGCGGTGACAACCGTGCCCGACTCAGGACGCTTACGGTGCAGCAACGGCACAGCCGGCGCACCTTCACACGTCTCGCCGACCGCGCCCACCAGACTCGCGTCAGGACCGACCTCCACGAACCGGGACACACCCAGAGCCCGCAACCGGGTCACGGCATCCGCGAACCGCACCGTCCCACGCACCTGATCCACCCAGTACCGGCCCGTGAACTTCTCCACCAACTCACCCGTCAGGGTGGACACCACGGGGATCTGCGGGCGATGCATTTCAATGCCAGAGGCAGCATCACCAAACGCCTCCAGCATCGGGTCCATCAACACCGAGTGGAACGCATGACTCACCTCCAGCCAACGCCCATCACGGCCGGACAGAGACGCGGCAACAGACTCAACAGCCGCACGCTCGCCCGACAGAACCACCCGACCAGGAGCATTCACCGCAGCGATGGACACACCCTCGACAAGAAGCGGCGTGACCTCCTCCACAGACGCGCGCACCGCCCACATCGCACCACCCTCAGGCAACGCCTCCATCAGCTGGGCACGCGCAGCCACCAGACGGCACGCATCCCCCAGCGACAGCACACCCGCCACATGAGCGGCAGCCAACTCGCCCACCGAATGGCCCACCACATAATCGGGGACCAGGCCCCACGACTCCACCAGCCGGAACAACGCCACCTCGACGGCGAACAGCGCGGGCTGTGCCCAGCCCGTACGCCGCAGCGCCTCCCCGTCCCCGAACATCACCTCACGCAACGGCCGGTCGAGCAGCACGTCGAAATGCCCACACACCTCACCCAAAGCCCCGTCGAAGACCGGGAAGGTAGCAGCCAACTCCGCTCCCATGCCGAGCCGTTGGCCACCCTGGCCCGAGAACACAAACCCGGTCAGACCACCACTGTTCGCCGTACCGAAGACGACGTTACGCGCGGGTCGACCTGCCATCAGTGCCTCGAGCCCGGCTTTGAACTCCTCGGAGTCCGAGCCGAGTACTACCGCACGGCTTTCAAGGCCGGTTCGGGTGGTGGCCAATGACAAGCCCACGGCCTCCGGCTTCATGCCCGAAGCAGGGTCGGACGCCAGGCGGCTCGCCTGCGCTGCCACCGCATCGGTCGACTTCGCCGAGAGCGGCCATGGCACCAGCGGTAGCTTCCATGCCTCCAGTTGACTGCCCTGTCCCGACAGTTCATCGCTGACCGGGACAGCAGCCAGCTCGGGTGCTTCTTCGATGATCACGTGTGCGTTGGTGCCGCTGACGCCGAACGCGGACACACCGGCCCGCCGCGGCCGGTCCGTCTCCGGCCAAGCCCGACCCTCGGCGAGCAGTTCCACCGCACCCGCCGACCAGTCCACGTGCGACGACGGCGTACCCACATGCAGCGACTTGGGCATGGCCCCGTGGCGCATCGCCTGCACCATCTTGATGACCCCGGCCACACCCGCCGCGGCCTGGGTGTGACCGATGTTCGACTTGACCGACCCCAACCACAACGGCCGCCCCTCCGGCCGCCCCTGCCCGTACGTGGCCAACAACGCCTGCGCCTCGATCGGGTCACCCAGAGATGTACCCGTGCCGTGCGCCTCCACCAGATCCACGTCCGCCGCCGACAGACCGGCATCAGCCAGAGCCTGCCGGATCACCCGCTGCTGGGAGGGGCCGTTGGGCGCGGTGAGACCGTTCGACGCACCGTCCTGATTGACCGCACTGCCCCGCACCACAGCCAGTACGGGATGCCCGTTGCGCCGCGCGTCCGACAACCGCTCCAGTACGAGAACGCCGGCGCCTTCCCCCCAGCTGGTGCCGTCCGCATCGTCGGAGAACGCCTTGCACCGTCCGTCACCGGCCAGGCCGCCCTGCCGGGCGAACTCCACGAAAGCGCCCGGCGTCGACATCACCGTCACACCACCGGCCAACGCCAGCGAACACTCCCCCGAACGCAACGACTGCGCCGCCAGATGCATCGCCACCAGAGACGACGAACACGCCGTATCCACCGTCACCGCAGGACCCTCAAGCCCCAACACATACGACACCCGACCCGAGAGCACACTCCCCGAACTCCCGGTCCCCCCATAGCCGTCACCCGACTCACCTGCCAGGGCCAGCAGGGCCGGGTAGTCCTGGCCGTTCGTCCCCGCGAACACACCAACCGGCCGTCCACGCAGGGACATCGGGCCTATCCCCGCACGCTCCAGGGACTCCCACGCCACCTCGAGCAGAAGACGCTGCTGCGGATCCATCGCCAACGCCTCACGCGGCGAAATCCCGAACAGACCAGCATCGAAGTCCGCCACCCCCTCCACGAAACCACCCACCGGCGCAAAGTCCCCACCAGCCTCCCAACCCCGGTCCACCGGGAAACCACCCATGGCATCGACCCCACCCGACACCAACCCCCACAAACCCTCCGGAGAAACCACCCCACCAGGGAATCGGCACCCCATCCCCACCACCACGACCGGATCCTCCACACCAGCCACCACCACCGACGGAACCAGCACACCCGAGGAAGCGACGCCCTCACTCCCGAACAACTCACCGATCAAGAAATCAGCCAGCGCCTCCACCGACGGATAGTCGAACACCACCGTCGAAGCCAACTTCAACCCGGAAGCAACCACCAGGGCGTTCCGGAGTTCGACAGCGGTGAGCGAGTCGAAGCCGAGGTCCCGGAATGCCGTCGCCGTATCCACGGCAGTGGAATCCGGAAAGCCGAGCACAGCACCGACCAGCCCGCGCACCAACTCCCTCACCTGCGCGCGCCTGGACGTGGCAGCGAGGCCCGCCAACTGTTCCTTCAGGCCGCCCGCCGTGGCAGGCAAAGATCCTGATGGCGC
>NZ_CALNVW010000075.1:0-2500 GCF_940670765.1 Streptomyces sp. A 4/2 | reverse complement strand
GTTAGTCGTGACTGCGTGCCTTTTGAAGAATGAGCCTGCGAGTTAGCGGTGTGTAGCGAGGTTAACCCGTGTGGGGAAGCCGTAGCGAAAGCGAGTCCTAATAGGGCGTTTGAGTTGCACGCTCTAGACCCGAAGCGGAGTGATCTAGCCATGGGCAGGTTGAAGCGGCTGTAAGAGGTCGTGGAGGACCGAACCCACCAGGGTTGAAAACCTGGGGGATGACCTGTGGTTAGGGGTGAAAGGCCAATCAAACTCCGTGATAGCTGGTTCTCCCCGAAATGCATTTAGGTGCAGCGTCGTGTGTTTCTTGCCGGAGGTAGAGCACTGGATAGGCGATGGGCCCTACCGGGTTACTGACCTTAGCCAAACTCCGAATGCCGGTAAGTGAGAGCGCGGCAGTGAGACTGTGGGGGATAAGCTCCATGGTCGAGAGGGAAACAGCCCAGAGCATCGACTAAGGCCCCTAAGCGTACGCTAAGTGGAAAAGGATGTGGAGTCGCAGAGACAACCAGGAGGTTGGCTTAGAAGCAGCCACCCTTGAAAGAGTGCGTAATAGCTCACTGGTCAAGTGATTCCGCGCCGACAATGTAGCGGGGCTCAAGCGTACCGCCGAAGTCGTGTCATTCCAGCACATACCCCCAACGGGGGCTGGGATGGGTAGGGGAGCGTCGTGTGCCGGGTGAAGCAGCCGCGGAAGCGAGTTGTGGACGGTTCACGAGTGAGAATGCAGGCATGAGTAGCGATACACACGTGAGAAACGTGTGCGCCGATTGACTAAGGGTTCCTGGGTCAAGCTGATCTGCCCAGGGTAAGTCGGGACCTAAGGCGAGGCCGACAGGCGTAGTCGATGGACAACCGGTTGATATTCCGGTACCCGCTTTGAAACGCCCAATACTGAATCAGACGATGCTAAGGCCGTGAAGCCGTCCTGGATCCTTCGGGTGAAGGGGAGTGGTGGAGCCGTCGGACCAGATCTGTACTAGGTAAGCGATGGGGTGACGCAGGAAGGTAGTCCAGCCCGGGCGGTGGTTGTCCCGGGGTAAGGGTGTAGGACGTTACGTAGGCAAATCCGCGTAACACATAGTCTGAGACCTGATGCCGAGCCGATTGTGGTGAAGTGGATGATCCTATGCTGTCGAGAAAAGCCTCTAGCGAGTTTCATGGCGGCCCGTACCCTAAACCGACTCAGGTGGTCAGGTAGAGAATACCGAGGCGTTCGGGTGAACTATGGTTAAGGAACTCGGCAAAATGCCCCCGTAACTTCGGGAGAAGGGGGGCCATTCTTGGTGATCCGATTTACTCGGTGAGCTGGGGGTGGCCGCAGAGACCAGCGAGAAGCGACTGTTTACTAAAAACACAGGTCCGTGCGAAGCCGTAAGGCGATGTATACGGACTGACGCCTGCCCGGTGCTGGAACGTTAAGGGGACCGGTTAGTCACATTTCGGTGTGGCGAAGCTGAGAACTTAAGCGCCAGTAAACGGCGGTGGTAACTATAACCATCCTAAGGTAGCGAAATTCCTTGTCGGGTAAGTTCCGACCTGCACGAATGGCGTAACGACTTCTCGACTGTCTCAACCATAGGCCCGGTGAAATTGCACTACGAGTAAAGATGCTCGTTTCGCGCAGAAGGACGGAAAGACCCCGGGACCTTTACTATAGTTTGATATTGGTGTTCGGTTCGGCTTGTGTAGGATAGGTGGGAGACTTTGAAGCGGTCACGCCAGTGATTGTGGAGTCGTCGTTGAAATACCACTCTGGTCGTGCTGGATGTCTAACCTCGGTCCGTGATCCGGATCAGGGACAGTGTCTGATGGGTAGTTTAACTGGGGCGGTTGCCTCCTAAAGAGTAACGGAGGCGCCCAAAGGTTCCCTCAGCCTGGTTGGCAATCAGGTGTTGAGTGTAAGTGCACAAGGGAGCTTGACTGTGAGACCGACGGGTCGAGCAGGGACGAAAGTCGGGACTAGTGATCCGGCAGTGGCTTGTGGAAGCGCTGTCGCTCAACGGATAAAAGGTACCCCGGGGATAACAGGCTGATCTTCCCCAAGAGTCCATATCGACGGGATGGTTTGGCACCTCGATGTCGGCTCGTCGCATCCTGGGGCTGGAGTCGGTCCCAAGGGTTGGGCTGTTCGCCCATTAAAGCGGTACGCGAGCTGGGTTTAGAACGTCGTGAGACAGTTCGGTCCCTATCCTCTGTGCGCGTAGGAATATTGAGAAGGGCTGTCCCTAGTACGAGAGGACCGGGACGGACGAACCTCTGGTGTGCCAGTTGTCCTGCCAAGGGCATGGCTGGTTGGCTACGTTCGGAAAGGATAACCGCTGAAAGCATCTAAGCGGGAAGCCTGCTTCGAGATGAGTATTCCCACCCCCTTTGAGGGGTTAAGGCTCCCAGTAGACGACTGGGTTGATAGGCCAGATGTGGAAGCCCGGTAACGGGTGGAGCTGACTGGTACTAATAGGCCGAGGGCTTGTCCTCAGTTGCTCGCGTCCACTGTGTT
>NZ_CALNVW010000074.1 GCF_940670765.1 Streptomyces sp. A 4/2 | reverse complement strand
GCCCGTGCGCACACGAGAAGGCTCGCTACGTGTAGCTGTGCCGCCGCCCGGCGGCCACCGGCGGTAGTTCGCTATGGCACGTCTACCTGGACCATCCCGTCCAGGGCCCGTTGGGTTACTGCACCGGCGCGGACGAGGAGTTCGACCCCGCCGCCGCTATCCGGGTCCTGGCGCAAGGGGGATGGCAGGTCATCAGCCCGTGGTCGGAGACCCCGCCGACCGCCGAAGCCTCGTATACCGCGTCGGTGATCGCCACCGGTTCCGACAGCAGTTCGGCGGCGTCGAAGGCTGGATGAACTGCGGGGCCCGCAGCGCCTGAATCGCCGCGGGCCCCGCCCTGGAGGAACTCGGTCCAGGGCAGGGTCTCGATGACGTGCTCCGGTACGGCGGTCGGCTCACCGTCGAAGCCGGTGCCGGCCTGCCATCCCTCGAAGACGACGACGGGTTCGTCGGCGGTGATCATGTCGGTGCCCTCGCACTTGGCGCACTCGGTGGGTGCCGCCCTGGACCGGACTCAGCATGGGGACACCTGCCACCACTGTACGGAGCCGTCCGCAAGGCCAACGTGGGCTGCGTCAGAGCCGTCTCGTGGTGAACAGGTTGGTTCCGTACACCGCGTCCACTTCCTTCCGCTCGGTCTCGGTGAACCCGACCTTGGCCAGAACACGGCGAGAAGCGGTGTTCCAGTCCCAGACCGTGGCCCACAGACGTTCGTACCCAGATGATCTCGCCCATTCCAGAACCGCCAACGAGGCCTCGGTCGCGTATCCCTGACGCCAAACTCGGCGTAGCAGCTCGAATGCCAGTTCCGGTTCCCCTACCGATCCTCGCCCGCCGTCGACCAGCCCGCAGTAGCCGATGACGTCGTGAGAGGCCTTCCGCTCGACCGCCAGCAACCCGATCGACCACAGCTGGTTGTTGCGGATCGAATCCTCGAGCTCCGCGACCGTGGGGTGTCCGTCCGCGTCGATTCGGCGGTGCGGCGGCACTCGTGGATCACGTTCGGTCCACAGCTCACGCTGGACGACAGCCTCGGCTACCCGCCAAGGTCTGAGCAGCAGGCGACTTGTCTCGAGTACAACCTCACTGCCCGGAACCGCGTCAACTGTCATGGCAGTAACCATGCCACGGGTGGCTTTGTTCATGAAGTCTCGACAGCGGCTGTTCAGCAGCTCGGGAGGGACCCGGATTCGTCCGAGGCCGTTGTTCATGAGAGCGGGAGGCATCGGAGGCCGGGAACTGCTCGTTCGAACAGGTTCAGGGCAGACGCAGGCCGGAAGGGGCCACCAGCCGTGCTCGGGCCGCGGCTCGCACCTCGGACGTCTCCATCGGATCATCGCGCAGTACGGCGATCCGCCCCAGGGTCTCCGGGCTCGCGGGTGCCGAGGCGATCCCCAGCAGCCGCGCCCTTTCCTCGCAGTCCCAGAGAGACTCGGTGTACATGTAGTCCAGGCCGCCCCGGTCGATGGCGGCGAGTGCCTCCAGGTACGCGGGTCGCTCGTAGGAGTGCGGGGTGCGTAGCCAGAAACGCCGTATGTAGGGCACCGCTTCGGCAGCGTCGGGCCCGAATCGGGCCAGGCGCCGGGCTGTCCGGTCGGGGCCGCACCAGGTCCGCGCCGCCCACTGCTTGGCGAGTTCTTCCACGAGGCCCAGCAAAGCCTCGGGACCGGGATGATCGGCCAGGACGTCCGCACCCAGCTGCACCAGCCAGGGGCAGTCGTCCCGTGCCCAGCTGTGCGCTGCCGGTACGGCGAGGGCGCCCAGGCGCTCAACGGCCCGCCTGAGCAGGGGCAAGGGCCGGCGGCCGTCCGACGTGCCCAACGAGGGGATCAGCGGGATAAGCCCTTCAGCAGGCTCTCGGCCGTTCAGTGCACGCAGTGCGTCGATCTTCGTGGCGTCTTCCGTACAGGTGTCGGCGAGCAGGGCGAAAAGCTCTGCGGTGCTGAGCCCGGCCAGTGACGGCCGCGGAACGAACGGATGGCTCTGGACCTCGATCCCGAACCCCGTCCACGGCTCGGAGAACCACGGAAGTTCGGCTTCTGCTCCGATCCGAGCACATGCGACGTCACGGAGGTCTTCCCACCACTCCGGTGGCCAGCAGGCTGATACCGACTCCAGTACGCGGACCCAGTGATCGCCTTGCCTGACATACGCCCGAAGCCCCTCCCTAGCTTCGCCCGATCCGGCGAGAGCCAGCAGTTCCAGCACCTCGCAGGCCCGCACGCAAGCCTCCTCGTCCCCCGCCAGCTGGTCCACGATTGGCGTTGGGGACAACCCCAGGTCCAGAATCAGCCGTGCCAGGTACAAAGACCGATCGTCGACCCCGTCCAACCGCCAGTCACAGCGGATTCCGTCATACACGAACACGGCAACTCCCTGCGGGTCGCGGAGAGCTCGGATAGCGCCCAGACCACGGCCCCGTTGCAGCAGGCCCTCGACGGAGTCGGGGTGGGCATATGACATCTCGTACTCGTCGCTCATCACCCGCCACCCTGCCCGACCCGGGCACCGACCCGCCAGGCGATATCGGCCGGACCCCACCGGACAGGCCCTCCTTGTCGAACACGACCGGGCCCACGATGAAGGCAGGGTGCCGTCGAAACTCGGTGAACGATCCGTCTCGGACGCCCGTGGTGTGATCTCTCGGGTTGGTGTCAGTGGTGGGGATTGTTGTCGTGGGTTGTTGTTGCTGGTCGGAGCGGTTTTGGATCGTCTGGTGTCGCTGTCATGAGGTGAGAGATTTTGCTGTTATGAGGCGTTATCTCATGGTGGGTGACGCTGCCTCGGGTCCGAGAGTTCTTATGGAGTGAGTGCCGTTCTGCTCGGTTCAAGGACCCGCCGTGGCCGGTGTTACGCCCATTCCATCCCGAGTTGGGCGAGGGCCTCGCGCTGTTCCTGGGTGAGGCGTTCACGTCGGCTTTTGGTGTTGCTGATGAAGACGCCGAGTTTCACGATGTGTTCCTGGCCGTCGATGTCGACGGGTTCCTCGTGTTTTCTGGGGATGGGTCGTTCGTGTCCTTCGCGGTGGAGGTATTGGGCGAGGGCTGCGACTCCTTTCCGGAACGGTGCTGACAGTCCACTCGACTCCTTCACCGCGCGTGTTGCCACCGGGGCGGGTGCGGGCTTGTCGGGTGTTACGCCCAGCCTGGAGAGCCGTTCTTGCTGCTCGGTGGAGAGTTGTGTCCAGGTGTGTGCCCGGCGTTGCTGTGCGAGCCATTTGCCGAGGTCGTCGCCTTCGAAGATGACGCCGGGTTGGATGTCGGGGAGGGTTCCGTTGGTTTCGGTGTCGGTGAGGTCGGTGAGGACCCGGTAGTGGCGTTGCCAGTCGAGTGGCCATGGGCAGTTCCAGTCCTCATCGATGGCGGCCAGCTGCATGGCGCGTGTCTCGGCCCGTTCCTGGTCTTTGCCGAGGCCCTCTTTACGCCTCAGGTTGGCCAGGAGTTGTCCGATCGCCACGAGGTCGTCGTCGGCTTCGCCCCATACGGCGTCCTGTCGGGGTGCCAGGTGTCCGTGGGCCCGGCGGAACGACCGGAGCGCGGCGAGTTTCGTCTCCCATGCCTCGTCCCCCGGTTCCCACACCATCCCCTCCTGGTCGAGGAGTTCTTTGCGGTAGGTGTCGAGTTCACCGGCGCGCTGGGCACGCCGCTGCTGGTGGACCCACCGCCCGAGCGGGAACTGGATGACGCCGGCCTCGACCATGGTGTCGTACGGAACGGCGAACAGCCCGGTGATCTCGTGCTCCTCACGCCACCGGCGCAGGGCTTGGTATCCGTCGAGCCACACCAGCGACTCGGGCCGGAACACCCGGGTCCGCAAGAACGCCGCGATCGTCGCAGGATCACGCGGCGTCGAGAAGTGCAGCAACGCCGACTCCACCACGGCCTCGGTCCCGTCCTCCTGCTCGACGACCTTGCCCTCACCCTCGCGCTCGGCCCTGATGATCCGTCCGTCCGCGTCCCGCTGAACGTGCACCGGCCGTTCCCTGCTGCTCCGTGTCAGGGCGCGGGAGGCCAGCTGCTCGACCAGACGTTCATCATGAGAGCGGAGTCCCTGGAGGAGGGCTACAAGGGGTGCATACGAGGCGGAGGGGACCATGTCGGTGGGGTCTTCGCCGGGCTGAAGGAACACTGGGACGATGATCCTGGCCACCTTTGTCGTCCCGTCCGGGTTGGGCCGGAGTGCCCGCCCGATGTTCTGGACGATCTCGACCTGTGAGCCGCGGGTGTCGGCGAAGCAGACGGCCTCGACGCCGCGTTCGCCGACGATGTCGATGCCTTCCCCGAGGATGCGTACGGAGGTGAGGAACGCCCGGTGCACCCGGCGGTCCTCCGCATCAATCCCGTTGGCGAACTGGCGGAGTACTTCGCGCCGCTCGGAGACGAGGTGGTCGCCGCACAACCACTGCGCCCAGACGCGGTCCGGCGGGACGTGCCGGTAGGGCTCCAGGTCGTAGAGCTCTGCCTTGATCGAGGATGCCGGCAGTTTGGCGGCGTCGTTGAGGAATCGGTCGGATGCTTCGGTGGCGTAGAGCTCGGCGGCGGTTTCGGGGAGCTTCTCCGCGAAGGCTCGGGCTTCTTCGACCCGCTGGTGGAAGGTCAGCACGGTGCGGAGGTTGTGCGCGGCGGCGTGCTCCAGGAGCGCGGTCTGGAGGAGGGCGAGGCGCCGGCCGCGCAGCGCATCCTCCGACACGCCGAGGGCCGGCTCCGGGTCGCGGATCTCGATCACGTCGATCTCGAAGCCGGCCAGTACGCCCCGTTCGACGCTCTCCGAGAGCCCCAGCTCGAAAATCCACTCGCCGTAGGGGCCTGCCGGATCGGAGGACATGCTTGCGATCTCCAGCTCCTTGCCGTCCTTCCCTTTCTGCGGCCGAGGCGACGCCAGGATCCGGGGCGTGGCGGTGAGGTAGAGCCGGAAGGCGGCCGGGATGCGGGCGTTGTCGTGGATCGCCGCCCACGGACGGCCAAGATCACCCGCCGTAGAGTGCGCCTCGTCAATGATGGCGAGGTCGAAGCCGCTCATGGACTGACCGAACAGCCGCTCCCCGCCCGCGAGAGCAGCCTCCAGCGGACCCCGCACCTTCTCCTGACCCAAGGGGGCATCGATGTCTTCCCGGTCCACGAGGGAGGCGTACGTGGCGAACACGACGACCGGCCCGTGTCCCGCCCACAGGGCGAGCTGGATCGGGTTCGTGGTCGTGTTCACCCCGAGCGCCTCCAGGACGTCGTCCTTTTCCAGCGAACACACCGCGACCATCGGCGCTTGGTGCCCGACTCGGCGCCACACCAGAGCGGTCTGCACGAGCAGATCCAGGGTGGGGACCATGACGAGGATCCGCCCGTCCCGGAAGTTGTCGAGCGCGGCCCAGGCGGCCGTGATGGTCTTGCCGGACCCGGTCGCCGACACGACCGTGGCACGGGCACCACCCTCCGGCACAGCCGTTCTTGCAGGGAACCCCACCCACTTCCGGATACGCGCATTCGCATCCACCTGGTGTTCCCGAAGCTGAATAGCAGACATTCCCTGTTCCTTTTCTAGGAATTGACCGGAGTGAAAAGCGGAACGGGGAAGGTGCCGTCCGGGCGGAGCACGACGTGCTGCGCGAGCTGGGCGAGGGCCTGCTCCGCGGCGAGTCCCGTGCCCTCGGCCACCGCACGGAGCCGTCGGCCGGTGGAGGCATCCAGCCAGACCTCCGCACCGAGTTCGTCCCTCGCCTCGCGCCGCTGCTCCATCCAGGCCGCGTGGCCGGCGAGAACGGCGGCACGCCGCTCCACACGCTCACGGGCCCATGCACTGCCTACGCTGTTCTGTTCAGGGGCATACGTAGCCGTTCCAGCGGCGGCGACCCAGTCCCGGACCCGCCGCCACTCCGCATGCCTGGCCTTCCACACCTCGGCCAGGGTCTGTACAGCGAACGGTGGGACTCGGTTGATTGTTTCTATCGGCGTCCGGCGGTGAGCCGGCCGTCGAAGGTGATGTCGAAGGCTTGGAGTGCGGCTTTCCAGCGCATGGTCCAGCGCTTGCTTCCGGTGCCCTTGGGGTCCAGGCTCATCACCGCGAGGTAGACGCACTTCAGC
>NZ_CALNVW010000073.1 GCF_940670765.1 Streptomyces sp. A 4/2 | reverse complement strand
GCCCGGCCCGCTGCTGCCGTCTCCGTCCCGCCGCCGGGTCGCTCGCCGCCGTCCGGCCGGGTTGGCGGGGGAGTGACCTCACCCCCCGGCCCGGCCCGGCCCGCCGCCCCGGCCCGCCGCCTCCGTCCGCCCGGTCGCCCGGGCTGCCGTCTCCGTCCCGCTGCCGGGTCGCTGCTGCCGGGTTGGCGGGGGAGTGACCTCACCCCCCCGCTCGCCGGGCTGCCCGTCCCGCCGCGAACCCGTCCGCCGCGAACCCGTCCGCCCGTCCGTCGCCCGCCCGGCCGTCCCGCCCGTCCCGCCCGCCCGTCCGGGCGGGCGGGCGGGCGGGGGCACCGCCGGGCCGCCGCAGGGGCCCCCGCCGCCGGTGCCGGTCCGGGCCGTCCGCGCGTGGCCGGGCCGCTGCGCCACCCGGGCCGCCCCACTGCGTCCCGGGCGCGGTTTCACTCGTTCTCGTTACAACATTCCGTTCCGGGTGTGTACCGGTGTGGCTAGACTGACGACCAGCGTTACACCTTGTGTGTGGGTGTGGGTGGCCTGCGGTCCCGGGCTGTGCTGCGCCCTGCCCGGGACGGGGGCGGCCTCCTGCCGTCCGCCGGTCCGCCGGTCCGCCGGTCGGCTCCGCCGCCCGGTCGGCGGTGCCCGCCCGCTTCGGGCCGGTGCGCCTTCACCCCCCTGGGGCCGTGCCGGTCGTCCCCGGTCGTCCCCGGTCGTCCCGGGTCGTCCTGGGTCGTTGTCTGTTGTGCGTCTCTTCCTCATTCTGTGTCTGGAGTGCCTGGTGTCCTCTTCTCGTTCGGGTTCCTCCCGCGCCGCCGCTGCCGGTGGCCGTCGCGCTGATGCCGGTGCGGCGCACGGTGCGGACGGGGTCCCGCCGGTCGCGGGCCCGGCCGGGCCGGACACCGCGCCCGTCCCCGGGGCTGTTCCGTCCGGTCCGCCCGCGCCCGTGCCCGCTGCCGGGAGCACCCCGGACACCGATCCGGCCCCGGTTGCCGGTGCGGCCCCGGCCGGCGAGGACCCGCTCGTCCCGGCCGCAGGGGGCGCCGGCCCGGCGGACACGACCGCCGGCGTCGCGGACACGACTACCGGCGCTGCGCCCGGTCCGGCCCGCTCCGGCAGCGCCCCGCGCGGGGCCGCACGCGGGGCCGGCTCCTCACGGCGGTCCGGCCGGGCCGCCGCCGCACCCGCCGCACCAGCCGCCTCCGCCCCGGAGCCGGAACCGGGGGCGGCCGGGTACCTCAACCTTCCCGGCCCGGAAGACCCGCTGTGGGTGTCGGTCCCGCTGGGGCTGCGCCAGAACCTGGCCATGCCCGCGTACCAGCTGGTGAATCCGCCGCGCGGCCCCCTGGCCACCTCGGCGGGCCGCAAGCTGAAGTCCGCGCTCGGGGCCGCCGCCCGGGGCAAGATCACCGGGACGCACTGGCTCGCGCTGCTCACCGCTCCTCGTGCCGCGTTCGGCGGTCCGGCCAGCGCCCGCGCCGACCTCGCATACGCGCGCCTGGAGCAGGTGGTGGCCGACTACCTGCGGCCCGCGCTGGGCACGGTCGCCGCGGCCGAGTTCGCCGCCGGGGTGGAACTGGCCCAGGCCGCGCCCGACACCGCCCCGGCCGGGAAGCCGGACGACGGACCGACCGCCGGGCCGGGCCCCGCGCCGATGCTCCCCGCCCAAGCCCCGGGCGACGACGTCCCCCACCCGGCCGCTCCGGCCCCGATCGCAGTAACTCCCGCTCCTACCAACGCTGTTGACACCGTCCCGGCGGGCCCGGCCCCCACGCCGCCCACCGCCACGGCCACCGCCACGGCCCCCGCCACCGCCACGGCCCCCGCCGGGGACACCGACCCGGCCGCCGCCCCGCTCCCCGCCCCCGCAGCTGCCGCCCTCCTCCAGGACCTGCGCTCCACGGTCGAGCACCGGGCCCTGCTGTGCGTCACCGGCCCCGGCCCGGAGGCCGCCACGGCGGTCACCGCCGCCACCCAGCACCAGCCGCTGCCCGCCGTCTGGATCCGCCCCCACCCGGGCACCGACGAAGCCGCCCTGATCCACGCCCTCTACACCGGGCTCGGCCTGGACCACCGCCAGCCGCAGCCCCGCGAGCACAGCGCCGCGCTGGAACTCGTCGCCGCCGAACTCGACCGCTCCGCCCGCCTCCTGGTCGTGCCCGACGCCCACCGGCTGGCCACCGCCGCGCTGCAGACGCTCTACGGCCTGTGGGCGCCCGGAGGGCCGGAGCGCTTCCCCCTGGTCCTGGTCGCAGACGACCGCCTCCACACCGTCCTGGAGCGCCCCAAGCTGGCGAGCCTGAAGTCCGCGGCCGACCACCACCGCCTGGCCCCGGCCGTCACCCCCGCGCCGGAGGCGCGCACCTCCACCCCGGACCCGCTCCCGGTCGCCGAGCCTGCCGCCGCCCCCGCGCCGGAGGCGCGCGAGAACACCCTGCCCCCCCCGGCCCCGGCCGGTGAAGTCCCCGCTGCTCCGGCCGCCGAGCCCGGCGACGACCTTGCTGCGCCCCGCCTCGTACCGGTCGTCCCGGCTCTCGTCACCGCGGCGGCCGCCGACCCGGCCGCGCCGACCGGTGAAGACCCGGCCGCCCCGGTCGCCAGCGCCGTGTCCGCCGCCCTGCGGCCGGCCGCCAGCCCGGCCGGCGAAGCCCCCGCCGAGCCCCCGACCCCGGCCCTCGACCTGGTCCTGGCCCCGCCCCCGCAGACACTGCACCAGGCCCGCAGCACCCTCCCGCAGCTGATCAGCGCAGCCGGCCAGGGCACCTCCACCCCGCTGGCCCGCGGCACCCACCACGCCCTGCTCACCGCCCCCGCCACCGCCACGGCCCTGGGCTGGGACCTGACCACCGCCACCGCGCACGGCACCGCCGACGCCCGCAAGAAGCTCGGCGACCTCATCCAGGCCGCCGCCACCGGCCACCCCCAGGTCCTGCGCCGCCACGTCACCCCCCTCGCCGTGCTGCTCCCCGCCGCCCCCGACGGCACCCCGCTCCCGCCCACCCCCGGTACACCCGAAGCAGCAGCAACAACCGCACCCAGCAACGGAGTTGTAACGCCCACCCCGGCCACCGTCCCCGCCGCAGCCGCTCCCACCGCCCCGGCCGCCCCAAGCGCACCC
>NZ_CALNVW010000072.1 GCF_940670765.1 Streptomyces sp. A 4/2 | reverse complement strand
CCCGCCCCGGCCACCACCCCCGCCGCAGCTGCGCCCCACCAGCCGACCCCCGCCGACACCGAGCCGGCCGCCCCGAACGCACCCGCCCCCGCGCCGGCCGCCGACGAGCCCGCCCTGCAGGACCCCGCGGCCACACCCCCGACGGCCAGCCAGCCGGCCGCGGCGCCCGCCACTCCGCGGCCCCCGCGCCGCCTCGCCCCGCTCGCCGACGCCCTCACCACCGTCCTCACCCCCCAAACCCCCGACCCGGACACCAACACCCCGGCCGGCCCGCGCGCCCTGTCCACCGGCATCCGCACCCTCGACGACGCCCTCGGCGGCCTCCAACCCGGCCGCTTCTACCTCGCCGCCGCCGCCCCCGGCACCGGCGGCAGCCTCCTCGCCACCACCACCGCCCGCACCACCGCCCTCGACCACCACCTCCCCGTCCTCTACGCCGCCTCCGGCCTCACCCGCGCCGACGTCGCCGCCCGGATCGTCGCCGCCCACCTGCCCGTCGACTACCGCCGCCTGCGCACCGGCCACCTCACCCCCACCGAACAGGCCGACGCCACCACCCTCCACACCGAGCTCGCCGCCGCCCGCCTCTACATCGACGACGGCTCCGACCTCACCCCCGAAGCCATCGCCGAGACCGCCGCAGACCTCGCCGCCGACCTCACCCACACCACCGGCCAGCCCGGCCTGGCCCTGGTCGTCGTCGACCGCCTCCAGGCCCTCGACGACCCCCGCCTCCCCCTCTCCGGCCCCCGCCTCACCGACGCCGCCCAGACCCTGGCCCACCTCGCCCGCACCCACCACGTCCCGGTCCTGGCCATCCTCGACACCGACCACCCCGACCTGATCACCACCCTCGGCCTCGACACCACCCTCACCCTCCACCCCCACCCCGACGCCCCCACCACCCAACTCCTCGTCACCATCGCCGAACGCGACCTCGGCACCCAAGCCACCCTCACCCTCACCGCCGACCGCACCCACGCCCGCCTCACCGACCCCACCCCCTTCAACCCCCACGCCCACCACCGCCCGGCGCCGGAGGCGCCCAACACCCCCGCAGCGCCGGAGGCGCCCACCCCCACGACCCCAGCGCCGGAGGCGCCCACACAGGCCTCCACATGGCCCACCGCCGCCGTCCCCGGCCACCCCGCCCAGAACACCACCGCTGCGCCCCAGCCCGACCCTGGCCCCGACTCCGAGGTCACCGCGACCACCGCGACCACCGCGGCCGCCCTGGCCAACCTGACGCCCGACCAGCCCCCCGCCCACCCGCTGCGCCCGACCCGGGGCCCCGCGGCGCGTACGGCCGCCCCCAGGCCCGCCCGCGCCGCCGGCGGGGACTACGCGGGCCGGGACTACGGCCACTTCCTCGACATGATCAGCTCGGTCGTCGAGCAGACCCTCCAGGAGCACGGCGGCGACACCGAAGCCGCGATCACCGCGCTGGAGCTGAAAGCAATTCCGAACGGAATGGCCCTCTTCGAGGCAACCCGAGTCGGCGGAAATTACGAGCACACCGTCTATCCGGAACGCCTCGAATTCCTCAGCAAAAAAACCCGCGACGGAGCCGACGACATCTGGGAAGGCCGCCACAAGTGGGAGAACGGCCCGCTCCTGGGCCAGGTCAAGGCCGGCACCCTCGCCAGCGTGGCCGTCGACGTCCTCGACACCAACGCCGCCTACTGCAGCGCCCTGAAGACCTGGCTGCCCATCGGCGCCCTGCAGCACGACCCCGACGGTGGCTTCCACTCCAAGCGCTCCGGCATCTACCTCCTGCCCAAGCGCCCCACCTGGGAACACCCGCACCTGCCCGACCCGATCGGCAACCGCCGCGAGCCGGGCCCGGTCCTCCTGGACGACGCCACCATCCGCCTCCTGATCCGCTGCCACAAGCTCGGCCTCGCCGAGGCCCCCGACATCACCCAGTCCTGGACCTCCGGTGCCTCCGAAAACATCACGGAGAAGTTCCGCCGCGTCCTCACCCTCGCCCGCGAAAACGCCATCCGCGACGGCGACGACGTCACCGAAAAATACGTCAAGGCGATCTATGCCAAGTTCGTCTCCACCATCGGCGAATCATCATTCAACCGCGACCTCCGCCGACCCGACTGGATGCATATCATCCGCAGCCAGGCATTCGCCAACCTCTGGTACAAGGCCAAGCGCGCTCACGACCACGGCCTCACCATCGTGAAACTCCGCGGCACTGACGAACTCCACATCACCGGAGACGTCCCCTGGCGCTCGGTATTCGAAGAAGGCCGTCTCACCACTCAGCTGAAGCTCAAGAACCAGTACACCATCGACGCGAAGGCCGCCTAATGTCGACCGACGGCTGGAAGAACTTCGGCAAATACGGCGCCAACCTCGACCCCGAAAACCGACACGGGAAAATCGCCCTCGGCCGCGCCCTCGAAGACGCCCTGGAACGGATGATCGTCGAAGGCGGCATCAAATCCCCCGTCACCACCCGCCGCGGCCTCACCGCCCGCATGAAGTACCTCACCACCACCCAAGGCGGCGCCCAGGCCATGGCCGACGCCGGCATCACCGCCGTCCCCAAGACCATCAGCGCCTGGACCAAGGGCAAGCAACACCCCCTCCCCGCCAACCTCGACGCCATCGACACCGCCTACTGGAACCTCCGGGCCGCCAACATCCTCAACAACCCCGGCGCGTTCAAGCAGCACCTCAACAACAACGGCAAGGGCACCCGGGTCGAGATCCACCCCATCAACCAGGACGTCGTCGACGAACCGCGCCGCCGCGACAACCTGCGCATCCGCACCCTGCACGTCCGCTACGTCTGGGACGACGCGGTCGACGCCATGGCCACCGGCGACCTCAGCAAGCTCGAGGAGATCTGGGACGACATCATCGCCGACCTCGACTCCGACTGGGGCGCCTACACCTACGTCCGCCACATCGGCCTCGGCGCCTGACCACCCCCACCAGCCGCACGCCCGCCCCACCGGGCCGCAGCTGCGCCCCACCCCACCCCAGCTCAGACCAGCACCACCGGGCACAGCAGCGCGTACATCTCCCCCGCAGCTGCGCCTCCGCGATGTCCCAGGGGCCGGTGATGCTGCGGGCCAGGGCGAAGAAGACGCCGTGGCGGCGCGCGGTGCGGCGCCAGGCGCGCGAGCTGTTCAGGCCGCCCTCGTAGAAGCAGACGCCGGCCCGGCCGGTCACCGTGAGGACGTCGCCGGCCACCCAGCCCTCGAAGTCGTCGAACCGCGCCCCCCGCCGGACGCCAGCCCGGCCAGGTGCGGATCCGGCCCGCGGCCGCCGGCCGACACGAACGTCTCGACCCGGTGCGAGGCCGCGAAGACCACCTGCGCCCGCCGCGCGTCGACGGCCCACGCCTGCATGCCCAACGGCTCGCTGCCGACATCGACGGCGTACATCGTGCCGCCGTCCACCGTGGCCGCCTCCTCGCTCACACCAGGCCAACGAGCCGAACCCCCGGAGGTAACCCAGCCAGCGGCCGGCCCCGCCCCGCTGCGCACCGCCGGGTCCCGGCCGGAGCTCCACCACCTGGCCGAGCAGAAGCCGACCGAGCCGCCCGCCTCCGAATGCCCGGTCTCCCGAGAATTCCCGGTACAATTCTCGAAGCGCCACAGCATGAATCCCCGGTACAACTCGGAGGGGAGGCAGGGCATCAGACGGGATTCACTGACCGTGCAATTCTGATACAGGCTCAGGCTGATAGAATCCGGTACAACTTCCCCGCCCGCAACGAGAATCCCGTAGGATATGAAGGGCACTCAGTCCGATTCGGTTGACCATCAATCAGGCGCGTTACAGAAAATGCCATCGCTGCCTGTACAAGTCCCGATTCGACCGCTAGAATTGGCTTACTGGTTCAGACCAGTTGGCCAGGACGATAGCTGACTCAGAGTCACAGATTCCCCGGCTAGCAACTTGTAACGGAGCGGGGACCGTGACATACTGGAGCCCGGTACACAACAGGGAAGGCGCCCGGAGGGCGTCCACCGAAGAAGTCGGCCGAACCCGGGAGTGAGCCCGGCCAGAGCGGCCAGAGCCCGAGGCCACAGAAGAAAACCCCAGGTCAGAGCCCTAAAGGACTGAGTCCATGGGGGAAGAGGCCGCCCGGAGGCTCGGATGCCGGCACAAGGGCCGGTCCTGAAGATCAGCCCCCAACGAGCGAGAGTTGTACCGGGCGCCTCCTCCTAGCCAGCCAAGAGCCACGGAGTGGCGTTACATCATTCCGTCACGGTAGTGACGGCGCGTCATGTGTCCGGAGGACACG
>NZ_CALNVW010000071.1 GCF_940670765.1 Streptomyces sp. A 4/2 | reverse complement strand
GGGGTTAAGGAATGTTCCTGCACCTCAGGGGCGTGATCATCTCAGGGCCCCGGGGAGAGTCCTGTTCGCCCGGCTTGATCACGTGTAGTCCGGCCCGGTTCAGGATCAGAGTTCAGTCGGCGGCAGGCCGAGGAGGTCGTGCCATGCCTCGCGTCCTGCGGGTGTCACGAGGAGAGCGCGGGTGGTGCCGATGCGCGTCATCCATCCAGAGGTGAGTGCGTGGGTGCACAGCGTGGCGCCCACGGCGCCAGCCAGATGGGGACGGCGCTCGGTCCAGTCGAGGCATGCGCGTACCGGTGGTCGGCGTGAGCCGGTGGGCACCGTGATGCCGGTCTCGGACAGCCAGAGGGCGCCGTTGCCGGTCAGGGCCGGCTCGGGTCCCCACTCCAGCAGTCCGCGCTCGACCATTGCGTCGGTGATGGCCAGTGCGACGGTTCCGGCGAGGTGGTCGTAGCACAGCCGGGCGCGGGCCAGTGCCTGCTGTCGGCCGGAGGCCGACAGGGAAAGTGGCCGGGCGTTGCGCTGTGGAGCCAGCGCAGCGAGGCTCTCGATGAGTTCGACCACTCTGCGGTCGGCTACCCGTACGTAGCGGTGGCGTCCGTGTCGCTCCTCGACGAGGAGTCCGCCGTTCACGAGCAGGTTCAGGTGTGACGTCGCGGTGGACGCTGCGATGCCGGCGTAACGCGCGAGCTCGTTCGCCGTCCACGCCCGGCCGTCGAGCAGCGCCAGGCAGAAGGCAGCCCGGGTGCCGTCGGCCAGCAGCTTGGCCACCCCTGCCAGGTCCACCCCCACGTCCTGACCTGCGCGCTGAATGTCCACGGTGTCCATTGTCTCCGACGTCCCTTCGACGTCCGTCGAAGCGTCCCCGTCCTAGCGTCAGCACGTGCGCCGGGCTCACCCTCACCGCACCCGCGCGCAGGGCCGAACCGCCTCCGCACACACATTGGAGCAATCATGACTTCGTCCGACACTGCCGTCACCGGCTCCCACCAGTCCGAACCCCGCACGGGCTTCGTGCTCACCGACGCCCCCACCCCACAGGACGTCGCAGCGATCTCCGACGCGCTGGACCGCTTCAACATCGAGCACACAGGAATCGCGGACCGCAGATCTCTGGGCGTCCTGGTCCGTGATCCCGCAACGCGCCAGGTGGTCGGCGGGCTGACCGGGCGGACCTCGCTCGGGCTGTTCTTCCTCGACCTCTTTTACCTGCCGCCCCGGCTGCGTGGCGGCGGGCTGGGAACACGGATCCTCCGGCAGGCCGAGGACGAGGCCCGCGCCCGTGGCTGCCGCACAGCCGTGCTCTACACGATCACCTTCCAGGCCCCCGGCTTTTACCAGAAGCACGGGTGGAAGCGTCTGGGCGAGGTGCCCTGTGATCCGCTGGGCACCAGCCGCGTCTTCATGACCAAAGAACTCACCGCACCGAGCGGCGCATCAGTTCGGGCCCGGTAAGGTCGCCGTGCTCGTTGCGCCGTCATCCTTCCCGTCCGCTCCGCTCCTGCCGCAGGCCGCGTCCGGGGTCTCACGGGCCGAGGCGTTGGTGCCGTCCGGGCTGCTCGACGCGCTGGCCCGGGTGCCCGATCCGCGTAATCCGCGCGGGGTGCGGTTCCGGCTGGCAACGTTGCTCGCGGTCGGGGTGTGTGCGCTCACCAGCGCCGGACACAACTCCCTGACCGCCATCGCCGAGTGGGTACGCCACTGCGACCAGGATGTCCTGGCCCGCCTGGGCTGCCCCTTCGATCCCTTCACCGGACGGTTCAAGGCGCCGGGCGAGCGCACGCTGCGCGACGTGTTCGCCCGCCTCGACCCCGGGCTACTCACCGCCGCCGGTTTCACCAGGCTCACCGCACTCCAGCCCTGCCCGGTCAGCCCGACCGGCCCGGACGGGACTGTCGAGCGCGAGCAGCGCCGCGCCCACCACACCGCCCGACGCGAGACGGATCGGCCGCGACCGCGTCGGGCGGCCTTCGCCGTGGACGGCAAATGCCTGCGCGGAGCGGTCCGCGCGGACGGCAGCCGCGTCTTCGTCTTGACCGCCGTGCGCCACCACGATGCGCTGACTGCCGCTCTGCGCGAGATCGGCGCGAAGACGAACGAGATACCCGAGTTCGCTCCGCTGCTGGACACTCTCGATGATCAGGAGCTGACCGGCTCCGTCGTCACCGTCGACGCACTGCACGCCCAGACGAGCCACGCCCGTTACCTCGTCGAGGACCGACAGGCTCACTACTTGCTGTCGGTGAAGAACAACCAGCCCACCCTGGCTCGCCAGTTGACGAATCTGCCCTGGAAGCAGGCACCGGCCCTCAACCGCTCCCGCGACCGCGGACACGGCCGTGACGAGGTCCGCGAGGTGAAGGTGGTGAGCGTGGACGGCCTGCTGTTTCCTCATGCCCGCCAGGTTGTTCGCATCCACCGAAAACGCCGCCGAACCGGCACATCGAAGTGGCAGACCGAGACGGTCTACGCCGTCACCGATCTCGCGGCCCACCAGGCGTCTCCTGCTGAGATCGCCGCCTGGGTACGCGGCCACTGGATCATTGAGAACACCGTCCACTGGACCAAAGACGTGACCTTCGCCGAAGACGACAGCCAGATCCGCCGCCACCACACCCCCGCGGTCATGAGTGCCCTGCGCGATCTCGCCCGCGCCACCCTCCACCGCGCCGGATGGGCCAACATCGCCAGCGGCCGACGAGCCCACACCCATCCCGCAGCCACCCTCACCCTCCACGGAATTCCATGATCAAACCGGGCGATCGCGACTCTCCCCGGGGCCCTGGTGATCATCTAGGCGTGGCGAGCTCTGGGGGAAATTTCCCAGGAGGGGCGACACCGAAGTTGACGTGTCGCTGGAATGCATGGCGCACGGCTCGAACGAGATGCGCACGGAGCCAGCGTTTCGAAGCCGGGCACCGGCTTCCGGAGGAGATGAGCGGGACTTGCCCTCGTCTCGAACCAGTCAACGTCCTCTGACGTCCTGGCGGACGGATACCCCTTCACGAGCCACGACGAAGGCCCCGGCTGCCGGGTACGGCGGCCGGGGCCTTGGCGACAGTGGAGCCTAGTAGTCGGCGTCGCCGCCGATGTCCACGCCCACCTCTTTGATCTTCCCGCTGGTACTGAGGACCGCGTGCACGTAACGATCTTCCTTGGCCCCGGCGTTGCGTGCGTGCTGGATTGCCTCCTCGGCGGATTCAATCGGTCGTCGCAACACCTTCGTGAGCTGGGGGTTTGTGATGGGTGTGGGGAATCAGCAGCGGGCTGTGCGGGAGTATCGCGGGCAGATGCCCTCGCCAGGGCGGCCGAGCGTTGCCTGGCGTGAGGACCGGGCCAGGTTCTGGAAGGCGATCGCGCGGGGGCTGAGTTCGGTGGACGCCGCAGCCGTCATCGAGGTCTCACCTGCGGTGGGGTCGCGGTGGTTTCGTCATGCTGGCGGGGTGAATCCGTGCCTCGCCCCGACTGTCTCCGGCCGTTACCTCTCGTTCGCTGAACGGGAGGAGATCGCTCTGCTGCGTGCGCGGGACTTCGGGGTCCGTGCGATCGCACGGTGTCTGGGGCGTTCGCCGTCCACGATCTCGCGGGAGCTCCGGCGCAACGCCTCCACGCGGAGTTACCACCTGGAGTACCGGGGCTCGGTGGCGCAATGGCATGCCGAGCGGCGGGCTCAGCGGCCGAAGCCGGCGAAGCTGGTGGCCGATGAGCGCCTGCGCGAGTACGTGCAGGACCGGCTGGCCGGGAACGTCGTCCACGCCCTGGACGGCCGGGTCGTCGAGGGCCCTCAAGTGCCGCCCTGGCAGGGAAGGAACAAGCCCCGTCGTCAGGACCGCCGCTGGGCGACCTCCTGGAGCCCGGAGCAGATATCACAGCGGCTCACGGTGGACTTCCCCGAAGATGAGTCCATGCGCATCTCCCCGGAAGCGATCTACCAGGCCCTTTACGTCCAGGGACGCGGAGCCCTCAAGCGTGAGCTCGTCGCCTGCCTGCGCACCGGACGGTCACTACGTGTCCCGCGGGAGCGCACCAGGCAGAGCGTCCGCGGCCACGTGACCGCTGACGTGCTGATCAGCGAGCGGCCGGCCGAGGCCGAGGACCGTGCTGTTCCAGGCCACTGGGAAGGTGACCTCATCATCGGCACCGGCCGGTCCGCGATCGGCACGCTGGTCGAGCGCAGTACGCGGTTCACCATGCTGCTGCACCTGCCCCGGATGGAAGGCTTCGGCACCGAACCGCGCACCAAGAACGGGCCCGCGCTGGCCGGCCGCGGCGCCGAGGCCGTGAAAGACGCGATCACCGCCACCATCACGACCTTGCCCGAGCAACTACGCAGGTCACTGACGTGGGACCGGGGCACGGAACTGGCCCAGCACGCCCAGCTCCGCGTCGATGCCGGTCTCCAGGTCTACTTCGCCGACCCCCACAGTCCCTGGCAGCGCGGCACCAACGAGAACACGAACGGTCTGCTGCGGCAGTACTTTCCAAAGGGCACGGACCTATCGCGCTGGGGCATCGACGAGCTCCAAGCCGTCGCCTTCACCCTCAACAACCGCCCCCGCAAGACCCTCGCCTGGAAGACCCCCGCCGAAGCACTCAACGAGCACCTACTATCCCTGCAGGAAGCTGGTGTTGCGACGACCGGTTGAGTCCAAGCTCTGCATCGGTGCCCCGAGTGCCCGCCCGATCAAGCTGAACGACTGCCCCTCGCGCCAGCGTCTCCAGATCTCATCCTGTTGCGCCGGCGAAAACCCGTAGTCACGCACCCGTGCCTCCACGATCACATGATCATCCGTGGGTGGTGCGTTGATCACTTGAGGGTGCCAACGAATGACGACAAGTGCCGCTGGCGTCCAATGAACCCGTACTTTCCGGGACCTGACGGCGGCGCAGATCCAATCAGATCCGATGGAGGCTGATGACAGGGTTTGCTGACAGCTAGGGTCGAATGCGACCACCACAACGGGGGGCGCATGGCCAACCTGGTCTACAAGAGGGTGTCGACCGACCGACAGAACCTCGTCCTGGACGAGGCCGGGATCGAGGACCCGGTCGTCTTCGAGGAGCAGGCCGGCACCTCCAGCCGCCTTCACCCGCTGGAGCGACCGAAGTTCGGCGAGCTGCTCGCGTACGCGCGGCCGGGCGACGCCATGCACATCTCCGAGATGTTCCGCCTCGTGCGTGGCACCGGCCACATCCTCGACGTGCTCGACGTCCTGCACCGCGACCGCCTCGCCCTGCGCATCCACGACGGCGCGTTCTCCGCCATGGACCTCACCGCCCGCCACCCACGTACCGGCGAGCTGCTGTCCACCGTGAAGTTCATGGTGCAGCCCCTCGCCGCCGCCGGCGAACTCCAGCGCGACCTCCAGCGAGAGCTGACCTACGACGGACTGCGCGCCGCCGAGGCGAAGGGCAACAAGGGCGGGCCGCCCCGCCGTCGCGGCCGACAAGACCGACGCCGTGCGCACCGCATACATGGAAGGCCGCTCCATCGCCGCCCTCGCCCGCGACCACCACGTCAGCCGCGGCGCCATCCGAACCGCCGTCGCCGACCTGCTGCCCGAGTACACCGCCGCCGCCCCGGACGCCCTGGCCCCGGAGGTACCGGTCGTTCTCGACATGCCGGGCAAGGTCGCCGACTTCCTCCGCGCGTCCGACCTCGACGACGCCGAGCGCGCCACGCTCGATCAGGGCGTGACCGTACGGCGCGGCCAGGGCTACACCCTTCGCGTCACCGCCGCGCCCGCAGTCCACCGCCAACTCCTCGACCTCTGCCAGACCCTCGACGGCGCTGCGGCGGTCCCGGCCCAGCGCAAGGCCCGCCGCGATTACAGGAACCGCGTCAACCTGTATGCCCCGACCACAGATCTCGGAAGTCAGTCACGCTCCGCTACCTGACGGGTGGCGGCAGCTATACGAGAATACGGCCGACACCGCCGAAGCGGGCCCGGTGCTCGTCGATGAACGCTACGAGTGTGTGTGGCCGGTCGAGCTCGGCCGCGAAGAAATACCACTGTCCCGAAACCGAGAAATCGTCCATGTGTCTTCGACTCAGGTCACTGGCCACCGCAGGTCAGGTCCTTCGCGGGCAGTCGGCCCGTGGCCAGGTACCGCGTGACGCCGGCGTCCGCGCAGGACGGTCCGGCCACCACCACCCCGTGGCCCTCACCGCCGGCCACGGTGACCATCCGCGCACCGTGCAGCGCCCGCCGCATGCCCTGCGCCATGGGCAGCGTCGCTTGCGGGTCCCACTGGTTCTGCACGATCAGCGCGTTGACGTCGTTGCTCACCACGGTGGCCGGCTCCCTTGCCGCCGACTTCCAGAACGCGCACGGCTGAATGGTGGCCCCCAGGTCTCCGGCCAGCGGGTACTTGGCCCGGTCTCGGATCACGTCCCGGCGGTACTGCTCGGGGTTGCGCGGCCAGCTGCGGGTGTCGCCGCAGAAGGCGGCCCAGGTGACGGCGGACTGGTTGTCGGCAGGAACGTCCGCACCGAACGCCCCCGCGTCGGCGGACCGGACCGGGGCGGAGCCGGGGACAGCCGGTTCGGCCGACGCTGCCGTCACCGCCGACGCGGTCGGCGTGGCCGGCGCGGGCGGTCCGCCTGCGGCCGAAGCCTTCAACGCGACGATCCACGGGGTGACGGTCTTGACGCCGACGAACGCACCGTACTGGGAACGGATGGCGCCGCCGCTGAGCGCCCCACCGTTCGTCGGGACGGGTGTGCGGTCGGCGCGGGCGATGAGCTCCCAGTACGTCTTGCGGACCTTCGCCGGAGTCGGACCCAGACCGTAGGTGGCGTTGCGGGCGGCGGCCCACTCGGTCCAGCGGGTGAAGGCGAGTTCGGCCCCCGCCGACCACCCCCGGAACGTCCCTCGCCACGCAAGCGTCGGATCGAGGGCGCTGTCGAGCACGAACCGGTCCGAGCGCCGGGGGAACATCTGCGTGTAGACGGCGCCCAGGTAGGTGCCGTACGAGTACCCGAAGTAGGAGATCTTCTTCTCCCCCAGTGCCGCCCGGACGACGTCCATGTCCCGTGCCGTGTTGCGGGTGGTGAGGTGCGGCAGCATGTCGCCCGCCTTGGCCCAGCACTTGTCGGCCACCGTCCGGGCCAGAGCCACGTCCTTCGCGAACGTCCGTGCGGTGTAGGGGTGCTGGACGGCCTGTTCGTCGGCCGTCAGACCGCAGCTGATCGGCGCGCTCTGCCCGACCCCGCGCGGGTCGAAGCCGACCAGGTCGAACCGCTCTCGTACCTCCGCCGACAGCAGCGACTCCATCTCCACGGGCATGGTCAGCCCCGGAACGCCCGGCCCCCCGGGATTCATCAGCAGCACGCCGTGCCGCTCCTTCGCACCGCTCGCCTTTACCCGCGATATCGCGAGGTCGATCTTCCGGCCCCCGGGGTCGCTGTAGTCCAGCGGCACCTTAACCTTCGCGCACTCGAACGTCGCCGGACGGCCCGGATCGCAGCGCTCCCAACGGAGTTCCTGCTGCGCGTACTGTTGGAGCGGATCCCCTGCCCCAAACGCCGTCACGGGAGTGAGCGCTGCCATCACCGTCGTCACCGTGCCGACCGTGAGCACGGAAATCGTTCGGGCGCCTCGTAGAGCCATGCCAGTCCTCTGTGCAGAATCAGTGTCTCGAATTGCCTCCAGTCTCTGTTCCGCCCCACCCGTACCCCGTACGACGCGGGGATGGACTCATGATCCAACTAGCGGTGTAGGACGGCACACCGACGTCCTGCTGGAGTCCCGCTCCGTGTCGTTCATCAATCAGGGTGGGCGGCCGATCGGCGGTCTGCCGACAGTCGTGCCATCGACACCCCGACCCGCAGCGCTGCGACGGCGATGGGCCGCAGCGCCGACGGCGCGGCCCATCGCCGTGTCGTCGGCGCCCGGGCGGGAACGGCTCAACACGGTTGCCGTGTACCGGTACCCGCCGGGGTAGGTGACAACGCCGACCCCGTCACGCACCGACCCGACCGGGCCAGCGTTCTCCACAGCCACACAAACCGGCGGACGGAGGCTAACAACAACGCACAGCCGATCAGTTGACACCTCGCCACCGTCCGCACCCACCCGCAGACAGCAGCGCTCCGGTGCGATCGGCCCAGATCGCCTGCATCGATTCGGCCGTGTCGCGGGCGGCGGTGCGGGAGGACCAGCGCGGGCCGAACGCCCGACCGGTGGCCACGTTCTTGCCGGCTGCGAGCTCCCCGTCAGCGGCAGTGGCGGACCAGACCAGCCCGTCGGCCCACCCGGCGCGGCCTTCCTGTCCTACCGCTTCGTCGGACCAGCGCGCCGGTCTCCCGGCCCCTAGGGGATAGGGAAGGGACACCCGGGTGCTGTTCCTCCTGCAGGCCACGTGGGCTCGCGCTGAACTGGACGCTCGGTCCCGGACCGGACATACGGGCAGCTCAAGGCCACCGAGGCCGGATTCCGGGAGACCCGTGAGCAACAGGCGCTGAGGGAACGCGACGGCCGGCGGGTGGATTCAGGCGGTCCGGTCGCCGGGGGCCGGTTGGAGGCGGTCGAGGCGTTCGTAGAGGGCGCGGACCAGTCGGGCCCGGTTCTGGACACAGGCCA
>NZ_CALNVW010000070.1 GCF_940670765.1 Streptomyces sp. A 4/2 | reverse complement strand
TGTCGAGGCTCGGTGAACCTGCGCGGTGGCCATGCTCCTGACTTCGTTTTATGCAGTTCGGGTGAGCGGGTTTTTTGGCTGGGTGGCTCACTGAATCTGCGCAGGGTCGGGGTGGTCTATCCGCCTGACCTGTGGTGTTTCTGGCTGCGGGCGGGGCTGCGCAGGTTGGTTGAGTACTGCGCAGCTTCACTGATCCCCGGTATGTGGTGGCGGGGGCTACGGCGTGGGGTTGGTGTCGAGCCAGGTGGTGGGGATGAGTTTTTCGCCGCCGCGCCAGTTGTAGCGGACGGAGTCCTGGTACCAGGGGTGTGGCAGGTCGGCGTGGTCGCTGACAATGATCTGGAAGCCGGGGGACAGCTCGGTGACGACCTGGTGCATGAGCTGGAAGAGGCCGGTGACCGTCACGCGGTCTTCGTCGAGGGCGAGGTCTTCCAGCCTGCCTCGTGCCTTGGCCATGTCGGAGGGGTAATAGGGCTGGGTTGGCTGGTCGAGCATGAGGAAGCGGGGTACCGGCCGGCTGTTCGCGGTGAAGTACTGGTGGAGGGCGAGATGGGCGGCCAGGTGGTAGCCGACATGGTTCTTGCCACTGCCGATGCGGAGCAGTTCGGTGATGCCGTTCGGGGTGTCGGTGACGACGGTGAGCTTCTTCAGGTTCAGGCGGACCAGGCCGTCGCCGTGCTCGAGTCTCAGGAATTTGGCGTGGCTGCTCATCTTGCCGCTGATGTAGCCGAGGCTGTGGGCGAGCTTGTCGTCGATAGCTTCGCTGTCGAGCTGACCTTCGAGTCCTTGGACACGTTGCTGCGCGATGTCGACGTCGGCTTGCAGACGCTGGAGGTGCCCACGGCCTGTTGTGGTGCTGATCTGGCCCAGGTAGGCGCTGATCCTGCCGCGGGTGTAGGCCTGGGCCTCGGCTTGCCCCAAGAGGCCCGCCTGTTCTGAGCGTTGGCCAGCGACGATGCTGAGGGCACCTTCGACGCCACGGAGCTCTTCACGTAGTCGTATGGCTGTCTGCTCGATGTCACGCAGGGCCTGCTCGCGGCGGGGCTGTACCGCGCGCACGCTGTCGAGCTGGCCGCGGAGGTCCTCGAGTGTGGTGTGCATGTCGCCGACGGTGGGGTCGGGCTCGGCGAGCTCGTTTCCGCACAGGGGGCAGCTGTGTTCTCCGGGGAAGCCGTCGGGTACGAGGCTGAGTGCGGACAGGCGTGACATGCCGCGGGCGACGGCCCCGCTGTAGCCGGCAGCCTGGGACTCCAGGTCGTTCAGGAGCTGGCGCTCTTCTGCGAGGGACCGCAGCTGTCGGCGCAGAGCCGCGGACTGTTCGTTGAGGACAAGCTCCTGCCGACGCTGCTCTTCGTCTCCGTCGTGCCGGGCCGTCCGGAAGGAGGAGGCCTGCTGCAGTGCCTCGACGACTACGTCCCTGTCCGGGCTGTTGAAGGCGTCGTCGGCGAGGAGTCCGTGTACGCGGGCTTCGCCCAGGAGGGACTGCAGCTGTGATTCCACGTTTTGGTTTGCTTCTTGGGCGGCTTTGAGGCGGTTCTCCGCGCTGCGCAGGGCTCGTTTGGCCTGGAGGAGCTGCTGCTGGAGGGCTGCCTGGTCTTCCGGGACCGCGCCGAGGAAGTACGGGATCGTGGCCTTCAGGCTTTCGGGGATTTTGTTTTCGTTCTGGCGGTGGAACAGGATCCTCTTGGACGCGACCTCATCCTGGTTCTGCAGACAGAGCATGACTGCGTGACCGAGATTGGCGCTGAGAGGGGCGGCCAGGCTGCCGGCCGAGGGCTCACTGCGGGTGTCTCCGATACCGATCCGGCGTCCGATCTGCTGGCGCAGCTGGGTGGAGTCGGTGTTGATGCGCAGGTCCGCCAGCTCCGGGACACCAAGGTCGCTGCCGACCTCGAACATGGCGTTGGTGACGGACTTGGCCGTCGGACCAGGTGCCGGCCGTGCGGCGAGGATGCGGGTGTCGGCCAACTGCAGGATGACGGCGTACCAGGCGACGGTGGTGAAGATCGGGCTGACCGGGAGAGTGGCCTCGTCTCTGCCAAGGCAGTAGTCGACGATGTCGAGCAGTGCGCTTTTGCCTGTCTCGGAGGTGCCGGTGACGATGTTGAGTTCGCCGAGCCGGAAGTCCAGGACGCGCTTCTCGCCGCTCTTGCTGTAGAGGATGATCGACCGGATCTGCACCCGCTCAGGGTCTCACGCCCAACAGTGCAAATACGGTCGAAGGGTTTTCTGACTTGGCTGTCCAGCGGCCTATCAGCGAGGCGGCCTTGATGAGATCGGCGAGCTCACCGCCCGCACGAGACTGCGCCAGTGTGCCTTTGAGGCAGCCTTGTTCGATCGCGAGCATCTGGTGACGGAGACCGAAGCGCAAGCCCTCTCGTACCGCGGGAGCCAGGGAGGTGCCGCGTGAGGCAAGGCCGGCGACGAGTGCTGGGTGTTCTGCCACCCAGTTCGTCAGGTGGGTACGCGTAGAGGTGGGCAGTGCCCGCCGTGTGGGCCGGTGCAGGACCAGCGGGGCCAGGACGAATACCATCGGCCATGGCATCAGCCTGCCGGAGGCCTCCCGCTCGTAGTCGCGTGCCGCGGTGGCGGCGATGGCGGCTATGAGAGCGGGGTTGAGGAAGGCGGCGCTGGCCTGCGGCCTCCGCGTCCAGCTAGGCACGCGCGGCCCTGATCAGATTCTTCACCCGTTCCTCGAAGTCGGGATGCCATCCGATCCGGCCGAGGTCGGCCAGTTCGTGGTGCTTGCCGCGGGAGAAGAACGCCTCGTCGTACGCCTCACGGATCCGGACGCGGGTCTGGTCCAGGGTCTTGCGTAGCAGCGCCCTGCCGGCCTGTTCCTGGGCACGGTCGCCCGCGTCATCGCCCAGGTCATCGAGCATCCAGTCGAACTCCCGCTGCCATTCGTCGGAGAGGTCGTCTTCGAACCGGGCCAGCTCGTCGAGGTCAACCAGGTCGTCTTCGAGCCAGGCCACCGTCTGGGTGTAGGCACGGTAGTAGTCCACCATCGCCTTGCTCAGATGGCGGCCGGCGCCTACCCACCGCAGCTGGTGGACGAAGGGCGCCTCCGAAAGCTCGGCCTCGGCCTCTGCCGGGAAGTCATCACGTCCCACGAGCGTGGGCAGCCTGTCGGAG
>NZ_CALNVW010000069.1 GCF_940670765.1 Streptomyces sp. A 4/2 | reverse complement strand
GTGTAGTCGTCTCGGATGCGGCTGATGCGCTGCATCACCCGGGTAACGGAGACGCTGGTGTGTCGCTTCTGCAGCATGTCCACGGTCTGTTCGTACCACCATGCCCACAGCTGCTTCATGAAGGAGTCACCATGCCCGTCGGGGAGCGCGGCCCTGAGCTTCACCCGCACCTGCGCGTCGAGGTCGTCGATGGACGGGGTGCCGTCGATGACCCGCATCCGCTGGACGAAGACGGCCCGCTGTGCGGGCTGGAGTTCCAAGAAAGCAGCCCGTGCATCCGCGGTCCCCGTGGCTGTCGACTCCTCAGCCGCGGCGGTCAGCAACTTCAGCGCCTCGGCGGGCGCCGGAGCCGGTGCCTTGAGCGCGGCCATCGCTGTCCCTGGGCGCGCCTGTTGGGTGGTGACCAGGGTCAGTGCAGGGCCGTTCTCGTCGCCGGGGGCATGAGTGTCCATCCATGACTTGATGGTCCGCCAGACGTCGTCGTCCTTGTCGCCGAGAGTGCGCACGCCGCGGATGTGATGCTTGACCTGCAGCAGATCAATGGGCCGTCCGTCCTGTTCCCATGCGACGTCGTCGTGGAGTTCCAGGCTGATTGCCCCGTCAGGCCGGTCCTCTTGCCCGCGCAGTAGTTCGAGCAGAGCGAACTGCGCCTGGAAGAGATAGCCCAGGGCGGACGCCGATGCCTCATGTGCGGAGGACGCCATGCCCTCAGTCTCCCGATTCCGATGTTGATCTGTCCAGAACACCACACTAATCGAACATAGTTACGCACGTTAGATGTTGTCCCGTGCGGGCTCGAAGTGGCTGCTCCTGGGCGCTACCGGCCCCGGGATCCGTGGGATTTTGTTCTTGGGTGGGGTGGTTGGTAGCCGAGTTTGGTGAGCTCGGTGGGGCCTGGGTTGTAGGGGTTGTGTCGGTAGGGCCATCGGCTACGGGGGGCGGGGTAGCGGCCGGGTGCGTATCCGATGCGGTTGCCGAATTGGTCTGGGTACAGGGCTGGGTTTTCGAGCCAGGGCCTCCTCAGGAGGGCGGCGACGGCGGTGTGGAGGGGATGGGTGCGCCCGGGACGTTCGCGGGTGTGGAGTACGCGGGGGTGGTGGGTGAAGAACTGGGCGAGGGCGATGGTCTCGGGGTAGGTGATCGCTTCCCGGGCGAGGGCGTACCAGAGGCGGGCGCGCTTGTTGTCGCCGACGCGGCGGGCGCGTGCGGGCCAGATGCGTTCGTCGGCTGGTGCGTTGCGTCGCCAGGTCTCGGTGAGGTTCATGGCCAGTGTGAGGGCATGGTCGGCCGCTTCGCCCCAGCGTCGGAGGAGGCGGATGTGGATGCGGTGGGCGGCGAGGATCTCGGGGGTCCGCGCGAGGTCGGCGTGCTCGATGGGCAGCCGGGTGCCGGCAAGGGTGTGGCGGCCGAGCATCCAGAGGCTGTGACGTTGGCAGATGAGGTGGGTGTCCGGCAGGTACTGGGGGACGGGGTGGGTCTGTCCGGTGCGAGCGTGGGTGCAGTGGGGGCAGCCCGTGACGGCGTACGCGGAGGCGAGCCGGAGTCGGGTTCGGGCGGACTGGGGGTCGGGCCTGTCGCGGTAGCGGTTCCATTGAGGGAGTGCGTGGGCGAGGTGCTCGTCCGGGATGCCTGCGAACGCGGCGATCAGCCTGCGGCTGGGGGCGTTGAGGTACAGCTCGATGCTGGTGTAGGGGCCGTAGGGCTTGGTGCATTCAGGATGGAGGAGCGGCCCGGGGATGCCGAGGCCACGGAGTAGCTCTGCGGTGTCCATGTGATGACGGCGGGCCAGACGTTGAAGGTAGGAGACCGTGGTTTCCCACTGGATTGGGGCCAGGCGCAAGATGCTGGCACGTGGGGCCAGGTAGTGTCGGCGCGGCATGTCAGCGCCGCTTGGCGGGCGGGAGTGTGTGCTCGGCGAGCTGGTCGAGTTCGATGTCGTTGAGTAGTGCTTTGGTGATCTTCTCGGTGCCGTCGAGGATCGCGGTGATGGCTGCTTCCCGGATGAGTGCGGACAGGCTGCCGATCCGGCCTCCGGTGCGCAGGTGGAGGTACGGCGCGTGACGGACCAGTGCACCTTCGCGGTGGGCGTTCAGACGCAGGGCTTGGTCCATGCCGCGGATCAGCCCTTCCCAAGCGTTGCGTTGCGTGGTGGTGCCATGCGCCAGGGGCGGGTTGCGCACCATCTTGAACCGTCCGGCCAGCTGTGCGCCGCGGTTTCCTGTCAGGAGGGGGGATTCCTCGATGGCGACGCCGGCGTAGACGAAGGTCGCGGGGATGCGTTCGCTGAGGTGTTTCATCTGGTCGGAGGTTTCGGCGCCGCTGCGGGTGCGGGTGTTGAGCAGGTGGATGTCGTCGACCAGGACGAGCTGGGTCGCCAGGTCGCGCAGGGTGGCGCAGACGATGTCGGTAATGCGGGCCTGGTTCATGCGCGCGGTGATGGGTAGGTCGACGTACCGGGCCAGTTCGGAGACCAGCATCTTGGGGGTCGCGGCGGGCGGCACTGACAGGAAGACCACCGGCAGGTGGTCACCGGGTGCGCCGCGGCGTGCTCGGTCGGCGAGGTGGAAGGACCGGCCGAGCTGCTGCAGGGTGGTGGTCTTTCCCGTGGTCGGTGGCCCGGAGATGAACAGGCCTCGGCGGGCGGTGCCGTTGTGCCTGCGGTTGAGGATCATCAGCCGGCGCAGGGTGAGGGAGATCTTGGCCATGGTGGGGGTGGACAGGATCACGAACCGGGAGTGGTAGTCCAGGCGTTCTTCGGTGCTCCAGGGGCCGGTGCCGGGCAGGCAGGGTGGGGCGGTGTCGACGAACTGCGTCCACTCGCGCCAGGTGGTGGGGGAGGCGTACGGATCGTCGTGCGTCTCGTGGCCGGTGGGAGTCACCACTGCTGTGCCTCCTGGTGTGCGTCGAAGATGCTCCAGGCCGCTGCAGACGTCACGGAGTCGGCGATGTCAGGGGTGGTGCCGGAGTCCTCGTCCATGTGCGGGACCTGCCGGGCGGGACTGCCCGGCAGAGGTGCCTGCGCGTTGCGTTGCTTCGTGCGATCTGTGTGCGCTTTGCGGCGTGAATGTGCGGGCCGGCCGGTTGGGCTGGTCTCGCCGCCGGCAGCGGCATCGGCTGCCGCTCCCGGGGCTCCCGGGGTGGTTTCGCCTGGGCGGGAGCCTGCGACGTCGCTGACGCCTGTGTCCGCGGTGTATGCGCGGCGTAGGAGTTCGTCGAGGTGGCGGGCGAGTTGTTCCTCGTGTTCGGCCCGGCCTTCGCGCTGATTGACCACGCTGCGGATGTGTCGCCAGGTGGTGTCGGTGAACGGCCTGGACACCAGCCCTTGATGGATCCAAGGGACAGGCTCCCAGCCCTGGGGGAGTCTGACCCAGCACTGCCACGGCTCGTAGGGGTTGTGGTGGACCTCCCACTTGCCATCCGTCGCCGTGGAGCGGTGGCGGTGCGCATTGAGTGAGGGCCCGTCGTAGGTGCGGTGCTCGAACCGGATGCCCTCGTCGCCGATCGCGCACCGCCTGGACGGCAGCAGCTCGATCCAGTCGGCTGCGGTCAGCGGGACGGGGACGTGCCCGGCGATACCGACGAGCGCGGCCCACATCTCGTTGGGCGTGAGCGCCAGGCGGGGCATGAGAGGGTGCCGTAGGCGCTCGTGGCGGCGTTCCTGCCACCCGCAGACGACCCATTCGTCGAGGAGGTCCTGTAGCTGGGGCAGCGTCCAGCACGCCTCGTCCTCCACGTTGCTGCCGCGCGTGGCGAGGCTGTTGCCGGTGTATCCGGCGACGTACTGCGCGAACAGGGTGCCGATCGCTCCGAACCCCCGCTCTACCTGTCCTTTGGCGTGCCCGGACGCGGGCGGGCACGGCTGGACGGAAATCCCCAGGTGCTCGGCGGCGGCGAGGAAGCAGCGGGAAACGAACACCTTGCCCTGGTCGATGACCACGGTCGTCGGCCGGATCACCGGCCTGGCGGCCGCGCCCTGCATGCGGGCGTCGATGGAGACGAGCCGGGCGTGGGGAATGACAGAGGCGGCCATGGACAGGTACTGGGGCCAGTGGGGTCGCATCGGCTGCGGCACGAGCGTCTGCGCGAGGAGCACGGCCGCGTCGACCGCCTTGGTTCCCTTGGGACGCAGGACGGCCGCGGTGATGCTGCGGGTGGCCACGTCCACCGCCATCGTCAGCTCCGGCCGGCGCGCCCGCCCGTCCTCGCACACGACCATCACGTCCAGCAGCGTGCTGTCCATCATCACCAGCTCACCTGGTGCCACCGCGTGCGTCGGTGTGAACACCGGCACGGGCCGAGAGGCCCTGCGCCGCTCGCCGGCTGCGGTCAGTGCCAGCCCCTGCTGCTCGGCGACGGCCCGCGCCAGGCGGTTGAACGTGGCCGCAGGGGGCACGGCCACACCCTCGGGGCCGTGGGTGTCCTGCAGCAGCCAGGCCACCTGCCGCCGCAGCCGACTCAGCGTCCCGGTAGACCGCCCTCGCTGCTCTGTCAGCGCCCCTGTGATCGCGGCGACCACCCGAGGGTCGGCCTGGCCGAACACCGACCGCTCCCGCTTCCTGCGGCCGTCGACGAGCCCCCACACCCCTTCCTCGCGGTAGCGGGCCCGCATCCTGCGCACCGTGGCCACACTGACGGCCTGGCCGGCTGCGGTCAGCTCGGCGGCCTTGGCCGCCTCCCGCTCGGCGAGCGAGTGCACGGCCGGGTCGTACCCGGGCCGGGGCGGCCAGTCCTGGCGAGGGCCGACGTGCCCGGTCTCGACTTCCAGGATGTGCCGCTCCCAGGCCAGGGCCTTCTCACGGACTTCGGGCCCGAGCCCGTCCAGCGGGCCGTGGACAGGTACTCGCCGGCGTGCGGAGTGGGGTTGGTCCAGGACCTCGAAGTCCGGAGCTCCGAGGACCTGGGTGAGCAGCAGCACCCGCACGCCGGCGTCCCCCTCAGCGAGCAGCCGGCAGAGAGTCCCGTCGAGGCCGGCCAAGACATGGACCCGGTCCTCGAACCGGATCCGGTCACCGACCTTGACGACGTCCACCACCCGCTTCATCGTTCCCCTCCCCGGCGTCGTCCGGTAGGGCTGGCAGTCACGAGGGTCTCCTCGTTCAGGGGACGGTCCCAGTCCATGGTCAGCAGGCTGTGCCACAACTGGTGATAGACGGCAGGGAGCGTCGCGATCAGGTCCCCGAGCCGGAGCGCGCCCGTGCCCAGCGCGGTGGGCACGGGGAATGCCCGCCGCAGCCGGGCGGCGGAGATCCCGCCGGAACACCGGGGATGCCGGTAGCCCGACAGCCACCGTGCGTTGGCCGTGACCACCGGATCCGCAGCAACCGCGAACCGGTGCTCCCAGCCTGCTTCCCGAGCACACGCTTCAACTACCCGGGCCCGGCCTGCGAGTCGCCTGGAGGGGCCGCCGCGTCCAGGGCAATCCACAAGGTGCACCGCGCCGCCGGCCAGAGCCACGGCCAGGTCAGGGGCGTGACTGACAAGCCTTCCGTGCTCTTCCCACACGAACTCCACCGGCCGGCATGCGATGCCCACCACCTGCGGATCCCGGTCGAGCAGCATGAGCGCGTCCCGCATCGCAGCGCTCCCGTATCCGATGAGACGGCCGGTGGTCGCGGACCACCACCATCCCGGAGCCAGCAGCCGTCCGCGCCGTACGGGGAAGCCGCGTACGGCCGGGTACTCCATGGGCCGGAGCTCCCAGGCCGTGGCCCGCCACGGCAGCTGGGCCATGCCCCCGTCGGGTCCCACGAATCGCACGCTCACATGACGCGGATGCACCCCGCCCCCTCTGTCGATCCAAGGCGAGGCCGCAGGCAGGCCGCCCTTCTCCTTCAGTGGAGGACGGGCCGACCTATCTGAGCAATGCGCAGGTAGGACGAGCCACACGATGGAGTGAAGAACTGCCAGAGCATTCCAAAGTCTCCCTCATGCTCTGCTAAGTCCGAGGTGGCACCGCATGCCTGTCGGGGGATGAGGGCGCCAGGGTCGCCGTCTGTAAAGACTGGGAGCAGGGGTGCGCTGCGCAGGTTGGCTGAGTACTGCGCAGGTTCGCTGATTCACGACAGCCCCGCCGACTGAACCCCAGAGGGCATGGTTACGTTCCACCAACTCAACATGTGCATCACCAGACGATGCACCCGCCCCCACCCCGTAGCCAGCCGCCCGCAAAGCGGGCTCCAGGCCCTGAAGGCGAAGCCGGAAGGGCCAGGGCGGGGCAGCGAAGCGGACCCGCCCCGCCCACGAAGTGGGCATCAACTTCCTTGCAAAGCAAGGAAGTCAGGCCCGGAACGGGCCAGCCTCGCGCAGCGAGGCCAAGCCACGAAGTGGCTTGCCACCACCGGCGAAGCCGGTGGTGCGGTGAGCGAAGCGAACCGCACCGCTTGCACAGCGCGCAGCGCTGTGGGACCCGCTCCGCGGG
>NZ_CALNVW010000068.1 GCF_940670765.1 Streptomyces sp. A 4/2 | reverse complement strand
TGCCTCAACGGGCTGCCACCGCCTACGTGCGCGGGCTACTCGTCACGGCTGGCATCTTGCCGCCGCGCGACGAGAACCTCGCCCTGCTCACCAACTGGGTCGCGCGGACCGTGTCCGAACTCCCGGCGCGGCACGCCAATCTCATCCGTCCGTTCGCCGAGTGGCACATCATCCGCGACGCCCGCCGACGCTCAACCCGAGGCCGCTACACCTACGCCGCGCACAAAGGCGACTGCGGCAACGTGGCCGCCGCCATCGACTTCCTGAACTGGCTCGACTCCCAGCACCTGTGCCTCCGTCGACTCCAGCAGCCGCATCTGGACACCTGGGCGACCGACAGGCCAACTCTGCGCTCCCGTTCCATCCCTTTCCTCCGCTGGAGCACTGCACGACGCCTCTGCCCGCCCGGTCTGGTCATCGATCGCCCAGCCTCGCAACTTCCCGGCCACTTCCAAGCCGAGGACGTGGCCCGCGACGAGCTGTTGCGCTGCTTGAATGACACCGCGTTGCCCTTGGACGTCCGCGTCGCGGCCGCTCTCGTCCGTCTCTACGCGCTTCCCCTGACCCGCATCGTCGAGCTCACCGAGGACCACATCAGTCGCGACAAAAAGCACACCTACTTGGCGGTCAATCAGCACCCCTTCGTGCTCCCGCCGAAGCTCGCTCGTCTGATCGACGATCAGCTCCGCCACGGCACGCCCCGGCACAGCACCACGGCTGGTCGAAGGTACCTCTTGCCCGGACAAAGCCCTGGACGCCCGCGCAACCCCCTCGGCCTCGCCGACACACTGAGACACCACGGTCTGCCCGCCCGCGCAGCTCGGAACACCGCCATGATGGACTCCCTGGCCGACCTGCCGCCCATGGTCATCGCTGACCTGCTCGGCATCCACCCCAAGACAGCCGAACGCTGGGCCACGCTCGTCGGCGAGAACTGGTCCGAATACGTGTCGTTGCTGACGTGACCGGGCCGAGCTACAGGGCGGCCTGCTCACCCTGGCGGGGTTCGCGTACGCGCCGCAGCTGGCGGACCTGCCAGTCGTCCGCCTACTGGGGCTCTGCCTACGTCGAGCTGAGCCGTCGTGTTCCCGGTGCCACCGGGGCGGCGTTGCTGTGCGGGCCGGGACGGGGGAGCCGGTGCTTGGGGCAGCCGGAGCCAGGGCCATAGCTGTTGACTGCCCGGCTTCGACTCTACGAGGCGATCGGGCGGTCGGCCAGATGGGCGAGCTCGGTGAAGAAGGCGCGGTAGAGGGGCTCGTATGCGGTCGGGATCTCGTGCCGGAAGAACACCGGTCCGGCGCCCGGCACGCTCCCGTAGACCGGTTCGCCCAGGTCCTCGGCGGTACCGAAGCACAGCCGGGTCCGGCCCCCTCGACGTGTCTCGGCGTACACCGTCACCCAGGCCAGCGGGTAGCGGTACGGCCCGATGACGTTGGTGCGCCGGAAGACATCGCCGATCCCCGGTCGACCTGGATGTACAGACGGTCGTGCTGGAAGACCTTCGGCTCCGCCGCTTCCATCTCAGACCACCCTCCGGTCGGCGAGCGCGGCCACCTCGGTGAAGTACGCGCGAAACAACGGCTCGTCGCCGGGCAGTACCCGGAACGCGGGCGAGGTGCTGTACCAGAAGGCGGCCTGCTCGGTGCCGTAGAGCACGGCGCTCGGATCGCGTACGGTGCCGATGAACAACTGGCCGGGCCGGGCGGGCTTCTTGTAGTGCACCAGTGCCCCGAGCCACCGCAGCGGCACCCGGAGCTCGGATCTGCCCATGGTGAACAGTTCGAACACCCCCTGGTCCACGCGCAGATGCAGGTTCTCGTAGTCGAACGTCAGCGGCTCCATGGCGGGAAGACAGCCCGGCTCCCGGGTCACAGCGCGACCACCCCCACCACGGCCGCCGCCGCCACGACCAGCACACCCACCACGTTGACGACCATGTCTCGTTTCCAGGAGCGGCGTTCGGCCTCGACGTCCAGGACGAAGAGGGCCGGGTCGTCGGGGGCGTAGTGGATCGTGAGGTCCAGGCCCCGTGATCCGGCGGGGTCCGGGATTCCGGACTCGCAGTAGGCCGTGACCTCCCTGCCGTCGAGGGTGGTGAAGGTGACGACCGGCATCAGGTTGGTCAGGGTGTGGCCGTCGTTGGAGTCGACGGTGACGCTCTTGAGGACGGCGACGACACAGCCGGATACGGCGGCCATGGCGGCCAGTGCGCCGAGACGGCGGTTCCTGTCGCGGATGTTCCCGGGCAGGTGGTACAGGCCGGAGAGGGCCCAGGGCCCGCAGAAGCCGAGCAGCGCCCACGGCCAGCCCCAGTCGATCGCGGCGACGGCGACCAGACCGGCGTAGACGAGGAAGAGCGCGAAGTTCGCCCAGCCGAGGCCGCGCCCGACTTCGGAGAGGTGGGTGGCGAACCGGAAGGCGTGAGGTCTGCCGCGCGGATAGCGGACCCCGATCTCCCGGCCCGTCCAAGCCACGCTGATCCTCTCGCCGCGCTCACCCTCGTTGGTGACGGTGAACTCCTGCCCGGTGGACGGGTCCTGGAAGGAGACGACCACGGCTATCCCGTCGCTCGGGGAGCTTCCGTGTCGGGGCTCGTCCACCCGCTCGATCCGTCCCGTCGCCCGGACCGTCCGCTGCGCCCGGGTCATCCCGGCCAGCGACCTCCCGTATCCGACCAGCGCCCACGCGCCGAACACCCCGCACCACAGCACCAGATACGCATGCCAGTCCATGGATCAGCCCCCTGCCGAGACGCGCCGTACGACCTTGCCCTGCCCGTCCGCCTCCAGATAGGCGGTGCCTTCGGAGCCGGTCACGGATACGCTGAGGGCCACCCTGCCGGTGAGGCGGTCGGCGGTGAGCTGCCAGGTGCGCGGGGAGCCGACGCCGAGCGTGGTCGTGGCCTCCTTCACCAGGGCCGGAACACGGTCGTACGGCAGGGAATCCAGGTCGAGTCGGGAGGCCGCCTGGGTGCCAGTGGGGGCGAAGACGACCGTCAGCAGGCGTTCCTGTACGACGACGGTGAGCGCCCGCTGCTTGTCCTCGCCTTTGGCGAGCGCGGCGACGGAACGGCCCAACCTGCCCTCGTCCAGGAAGGACTGACCGGGGCCGAGGGCCACAGTGCCGGACGCCGACGACACGGTGGTCGTGGACGACGAGGAGGTGCTGGAGGAGGAGACCGACGGCCGCGCGGTGTCGGAGTCGTCCTGGTCGAACAGGTCCGCGCGGAACAACAGGACGACCAGGGCCGCGCCGAGCAGCAAACCGAGGAACCCGACCAGGGTGGCACCGCAGCCTTCCAAAGGGTCGCTCGCCCGGGCCGGTCCGGGTGCCGAGTCGAGGCGGGCCGAGGCGGCCCGTTCCTCCCAGTCCGGTGTCGGTCGTTTGACGATCCTCACCTTCAGCGGCCGGTCCGGCGGGTACTGGACTACCAGGATGCCGCGCGGCCGGTAGTCGGGCAGGTCGGCGAGGTTGATGTCCTGAGTGAACTCGACGCGGTACGCCGGTGCGTCATCCGGTGCGACGGTGAGGTCGAACTTCACCGGTATGTCGCTCGTCTCACCCCCGACGGCCGCCAAGCTCTCGATCATCGCGAGGGCCAGGTACGGCGGGATCGCCGCTTCCCGGGCGCGCCTCGGCATGCCGGCGAGGTAGCGGATCAGGACGTAGACCGCGAGCAGGCACGCGCCACCGACGATCAGCGGCTCGTTCGAAATGGCGATCCCGACGACGACGGCAGCCAGGGACGCCCCCGTCACGCCACCCGTGAGGAACCCCCGGGCGAGCGCGACGGGCCTGTTGTGCGTGGGCGGCGGCGCGGCGCTCGTGGTGATCGTCATACGGGCGATTGTGCTGGGCTCAGGTGACGTCCGGTAGACCTCAGCATGATCTTCCGGCAGGTACCGGCGCTGAGCTGGTGCTGCACGGCGCTGAGTTCGCCCGGTGTTGGAGCGGCCAGTGTCAGCCGGAGCACTCGCGGTCGATACGGACCGGTGGCGAACGCGTCCGCTGCTCCTCAACCCTGCGGCTCGCAGCGGCAGAAGCACACCTCACGCTCTCACCACAAGCCCTCACGTGACGTCAAAACAAACTGACATCGCGAACTCGGTCAGAAGGTGACTCCCACAGTTACCCACACAGCCAGCGGGCTGTGGGAACCATCTGCTGCAGATCGTCGCGAGTAGTGCATGGATCGAATACCTTCTCTTCGCCAGTGCATTCGGACACCGTTGACTGTCCGGTCGTCGGTTACACGGGGACGCCGGCCCGGCCGGAGCATCTCGCCGTGCGACTCCCCGACGGCAGGGTGGCACTGTCTCGTCAGCTCACCATCGGCGTCCAGGTCCGGGCGGCGCCCGCGCTGCTCGACTCCGGTCCAGGCCGGGTGGCGCGCGCTCCGGACAGGGAGCGGTACACAACATGCGGTCGGGGTCTCGTCGTTGAAGTGCTTGCCGGTACCACCAGGCATGCGACGGCCACCGTGACCAGGGTACGGGAGTAGCGACTTGGCGCCCGGCGGTGGCATCGGCTTCGGTGATGGGCGCCGCCGGGCAGTCCCACGATGGCACGGGGCACTGACAATGCCCCGCAGGCCAGGGTCGGGAGCTGCGGGGGGTGAGGTCGGTGTCCCGGAGCCGAGGACGTCGCCCACCGGGGATTGTCAGTGCCAGCCGACAGAATGACCGGCATGGGTGTCTCTCCCCAGGGAGGGGCGCCGCTCGGCGCTCCGGGACTCGTCGGACCCAGGCGTGAACACCTCGACGAGCCGGCAGGCACGGTGGCTACGTACCAGCTGCGGGCGTCTCCAGCGGAGAAGCTTCTTCCACCTCGATCACGGAAGAGGACATTGCGTGGCCGCGTACTCCTGGTGGCACGAGCAAGGTGAGCCCGGATTTCGACAGATTCGGGCTCACTGTAGGGCCGGACGGGACGCGTGCCTGGCTCGATGGACCCGCCACATCCTGGAACGTATGACCGCTACAACGGGCCCCGGGCTCTTGTGAACGACAGGCCCGCTCGCCTGGCACCGGCCACCGACGAGTACTTGGCTGGCGGTGCGCCTGTGCGGGTTTCGCTGACAGGTACGGCACCGGCTCACTCGTTGTGGTGGCTACCGTCCGATCGTGCCCGTGCGGTGCGGGGCCGCCGTGAGACTCGCGCAGTGGCCGACATCAGAGAGAGCACCCCCGAACGCCCTGCCACGGACGGCGCGGAGAGGCCCGGTACCGGCACGACGGCCAGGACCCGTACGAGCGGGGTGCGGCTTTGGCTGTGGCGGTGGGTACTTACCCCGCGTACGACGTGGCAGGCCCGCCGCCTGGCGGCCGCGTCCGAGCCGGGCGTGGACGCCGACACCGCCTGGAAACTCGCCCGCATCGCCCGCCATCCCGACGAACGCGTCTACTTGACGCGCCGCCTGGACGGCGAAGGAGTCGGTGGCGGAACCCCGGCGGAAACTCGCACGCGCTGAACCCGGCAGCTGCGGAGCGGCCGCGCGTACCGTACGGGGCAGGAAGGAGGCCCACCGTGGACGCCACCCTCAAGACCGTCATCGACGGCGAGCTCGTGGAACTGCCCGGCACCATCGCGGCCATCCGCGCCACCATGGACACCGACCGGGCCACCGAGTTCGACCGCGAGATCGAGCACGTCCCCGCAGCGGAACTCCCCGCCGCCCTCGTGCGCTGGGCCCTAGCCGGCACCGGCGCCGACGAAGAGGACGAAGCCCTCTTCGAACGCCTCGCCCGCGGCGAGGACATCGGAGCCACCGGAACGACCGACGGCACCGATTCGGAGGAGGCGTGAGCCGCTACCGTCTCCAGTACGCACCGCCCGCCGACCAGGCCCGCGCCGCAATGGACACCTCGCTGCGCACCCGCTTCGACACCGGAATGCGACGGATCACCACCGATCCCTACGGGCAGGGCTCCGCGCCGGTCGGCAAGGACGACGACCGCCGCGAGGCCGCCGTCGCAGGCGTCGTGATCCGCTACTACGTCAGCCAGAACGTCCTGGTCGTCACGGTGGTCCGCGCCGTGTACATCTGACCGGAGCCCGAGTCGCGGCAGGGGATTCCGGCCGACGGACAGTAGGAGCCGGTCCCGTCTGAAGCTCGGGGATGGTCGGAGGGCGGCGGCTCGCAGCTGCCGCCCTCCGAGAACCACGACCTCGCATCGACGTCCCGCTGCCGGGGCGCGGCGAACGCCGTCGGCCCTGGGAGCGGGTCTTGTCTTCCAGCGTCTGGCGGTGGTCGGGTGTACGGCCGGCAGGGGACGCTGCAGGGCACCGGATGCCGGGGACGCTGATCGTTCGTAGGCTGGAGGTCCGGCGAGGTGCGGCGGAGGTTAAGTGATGCCCCATCCTGTGTGGACCGGTGCGATCAGTTTCGGCCTGGTGACGGTGCCGTGCCGTGTGTGGCCGGCGACGGAGAACCGTTCGATCGCGCTGCACCAGTATCACGAGGCGGATCAGGGCCGTGTCCGTAACCGGAAAGTCTGCGCGATCGATGGACAAGTACTGAGCTCGGCGGAGATCGGCCGTGCGTACGAGACCGCGGCGGGGGACCTGGTCGAGGTCACCGATGACGAACTGGACCACATGCCTCTGCCGACCGCGCAGGCCATCGAAGTCATCGGGTTCGTGCCCGCCTCCTCGATCGATCCGATCCGGATCGGCCGCGGCTACTACCTGGAGCCGTCCGGGAAGGTCGCGCACAAGCCGTACGTCCTGCTCCGGAAAGCGCTGGAGCGCTCCAGCAGGGTGGCCATCGCGAAGTTCTCCATGCGGGACCGTGAGCGTCTGGGACTCCTGCGCGTGAAGGACGAGACGATCCTGCTGCACGCCATGCGGTGGCCGGACGAGATCCGCTCCCCGGAATCGATCCTCCCCAAGGAAGTCGAGCTGTCGGACAGCGAGATCGACGCCGCTGTGCAGCTGATGGAGACGATGGCCGCGGACGACCTCTCCGGGTTCCACGACCGCTACCGGGAGGCGATGGAGGAACTGATCGAGGCCAAGTCCCAGGACCGCACCCCGGCCGTTCCGGAAACGGAGGCCGACACGTCGGGCGGCCAGCTCGTGGACCTCATGAGCGCACTGAACGCGTCCGTTTCCGCGGCCAGGGAGAACCGCGGCGAGGACGCCGAAGTCCACGACATCAAACACGCCGCGAAGAAAACACCGGGGAAGAAGACAGCCACGAAGAAGCGGACTACCAAAAAGACCGCGGCCGGGAAATCGAAGAGCGCGTAATGCCTGCGGGCGTACCCGTCGGTGGCGAGGATGTCGGGCATGGTGGCGTTGCCGCGTATCGCTCCGATGCTGGCTACTCCCGGGGCTCTTCCCGCCCTGAGGGCGGAGCACTTGTACGCGGCCGAGACGTAAGTACGACGGGCAGCCTGGGCGAGTTCCGCGACCGGCAGGGCCGCAGGAGGGTCGCGGCGATTTCGCTGAATCCGATCCGTGCTGTACGCCTTGCTGTACGGTCGGGGTATGTCGAAGCCAGTGACGATCCGGGTCGATGACCAGTTGCACGCGATGCTCAAGGAGCGTGCTGAAGCCGAGGGGACCACGGTGACCGCGCTGATCGCCCGCGCCGCACACGACGCTGTCCGCGACCCTCGCCTCGAAGGCGCCGCTGAAGTCTTCCGCACCTTCGTCAACGACAACGCCGACGCGTTCGACGCAGCATTCCCCGAGGACGCGTCCTCGCGGCTCGACGCACCGGGCCGGGCCGCCTGACGTGGAGCTCTACGTTGATGTCCGGTGGCTCCTGGAGCGCCAGGCGGAGGTTCTGCCGAAGCACCCTCACATTCACGACTTCTCCAGCCTGGTCGCTGTTGTAGGCCGGCACCGCGTCAACACCCCCAGGGTCGGCGCCGTGGTCGACAACTCCTGGCGTGCCGCCACCCTGATGCATACGGTCATCAGGCTCCGCCCGCTGCCCGCACGCAATGCCCTGTTCGGTGCGGGCCTGGCCGTGGCGTACATGAATGCCGCAGGCGAAGGCATCGATGCACCGTACGGCGCGCTGACCGACCTCGCGCGCGACATCGACGCCAGCCGCGCCGATGCATACGACACAGCCGACCGCATCCGATCCTGGCGGGTCTGACCCTCGCGCGAGGCTTTCGGCCGAGCCATGTCGTTGGCGAACACTGGCCCTTGGCGTTCTCAACGGCACGGCCGGCCACAGGTCAGCCAGCCCTTTGCCAGATGCAATGCGACGGAATATCCGATTCGTCGATCCACGGGACGTTGCAGTGCTATCCGTAGTTCATGGCATTAAGAATTCGTACGAAGGACGGCAACGAGGTTCGGATCGGGGACGAGGTGTGGTCACAGAACGGCGATGGGCCTTTCATCATCACGGACTCCGCCTTCGCCCCCGGCTATCTGCTGCTGATGGAAGCGGGTGGTACGGAGGAGCGGTTGCATGCGCCGGAGGACATCACGCTCTACTACCAATCGACGACGCTCTTGCCGCCTACGGCAACGGCATCCCGGCCGGGGAAGACCTCCCGCCGATGTACTGGATCAACGCACCGCGTCCGCCGCTCTGAACCTGCACGATCCGGCCCGAGCCCTGGAGCACTTCACCGTCGCAGTCACCCACGCCGACTCGTACAACGCCGAAAGAGGAGAGTAATAGTCAAGAGTTGTGGGTGAGTTGATTTCAGCTCTCGCTGCGGTGGCTGAGGCCGGTCCTGGCAGTGTTGCGGATCCGTTTGGTGCGGCCGGCTTCGGCGAGGATCTCGATGGCCTTGGTGCTCGTCCCGGCGGCGGTCTTGAGCTGGAGCCAGTTGGATGCCGCGAGCAGGTCGTCCGGCTGCCAGGGCAGCTTGAGCGTGACGGCGCGGAAGAGCGACCACTCCCGCAGGCGCTGAGCCAGGAAGGGGTGATCGATCGTGGCCTGGGTCAATGCCTGCGCCCACCCCTCGTAGACGGGACCGGGATAGAGGCCGGCGGCTCGACGGTCCAGATGCCGCAGCACGGCGGACCGGGCCATCGTCTGGTCCGGATCAGTGAGCACGCTGCCGACCAGGTCGGCCTCGTCCGGGTCGGCAACGTGCCCCAGCTTGTCGAGGTAGGCCGCGAAGCGGACGTGCTCGTCCGGGTTCTGCAGGAACTCGTGGACGTTCATGCGGCCAACTCCTCGCGCTCGACCAGGACGCCGTTCTCGAATCGTGCGCCCGTGCGGACCAGGGATACCAGGTCGGCTCCGGGTGATCGCACGCCATCGTGCCTGAGCGGACTCGACCAGCTTGAACACCATCGCGAGCGCGGCCGCCGGGCTGCCCACGCCCCGCGTGACCTTGGTGCGGAGCTTGACCGTGGAGAAGGTCGACTCGATGGGGTCGGTGGTCCGCAGATAAATCCAGTGCTCGGCAGGTAAGTCGTAGAACGCGAGCAGTTCGTCCCGGTCCTCGGTGATCTTCGCGACGGCCTTTGGGAACTTCGGGGTGGGCAAGACGGCCGAACGGCTCGGCGAGCACCGTCCCCTTGCGACGGTCGCGGACGACGAGATCGGCGAAGCCCTCGAACTACTCTGGGAACCGCGGCGGTCAACACCTGAACTCCCCGCCGGGCGGCGGTGCTGTCCTGGCTCGGATGGTGCTGTGCGCGCGGCTACGAGGGGCCGATGGTCCCGGCCTGGGCGAAGCGGCTGGCGGTACCGGACTCCGACACCCCGGCCCGCTCGAAGATGGCGATCGACCGGCTCACCGCCCGCCGGAAGGTGCACCTGCGGGAGAAGACGCTGTGGCGGATGCTCTACGAGACCTCCGGGCGGGCGGAGGAGGTCCTGGGAGTCAACATCGAGGACCTGGACTTCGCCGGGTGTCGCTGTCCGGTCAAGGTCAAGGGTGCCCGCACCAAGGCCCGCCGCCGGGGCCAGGTCCGCGAGGACTTCGTGCTGGAGACCGTCTACTGGGACGCCGGCACCGCCCGGCTCCTGCCACGCCTGCTGAAGGGCCGTACGCGTGGGCCTGTGTTCGTCACCCACCGCCGCCCGGGGCCGGGCAACGTTGTCGGCCCGCACGACGTTTGCCCGGACACCGGCTTCGCCCGGTTGTCGTACGGGCAGGCCCGCGCCCTGGTCGACGAGTACACCGCTGTACGAGGGCCGGGCACCGGTGGGGACCTGCACGAGTACCGCCATTCCTCCCTGACCCATCTTGGCGAGGCCGGTGCGAGCCTGCTGGTGCTGATGGCGAAGTCCCGGCACAAGAAGCCGGAGAACGTCCGCCGCCCGGACGCCGACTCCGCGGGAACATCACCAGCCACCGAGCCCGGTCCACCATCGCCAGCCAGCTCTACAACGCCAAGGAACCGATGACGCTGTTCGAACTGCAAGCCTGGCTCGGACACCGATCACCGCAATCCACCCAGTACTACGCGAAGATCACCCCGAACACTCTGTCCAAGGCGTACTCCGAAGTGGGCAACTTCGAGCGGAACGTCCGCACCATCGAGGTCCTCGTCGACCGCGACGCGGTCACCACCGGCGCCGCCGCGACCGGCGAACCCTGGCAGCACTACGACCTCGGACACGGCTACTGCACCTACACCTTCTTCGAGCAGTGCCAGCACCGCATGGCCTGCGCACGCTGCGACCTCTACACCCCCAAGGGCTCCACGAGAGCCCAACTGCTGGAAGCCAAAAGCAACTTGGTCAAGATGCCCGTGTCGATCCCACTCGCCGAGGATGAGCAAGCAGCCGTCACCGACGGCCAGAGCGCGCTCGACCACCTCCTCGAAAGACTCGCCGACACCCCACCCCAGCCGGACCGACACCCCGACAGCTCGACGTCCCGGCGAACGCCACTGTCTTGCCCATCGTCGCCGTACGGCAAGGCAGCGCAGGCCCAGCGTCACGCTGATATCGGAGTGCGAACTGGCCTGGGAGAGTGTCACAGTCACTGTCGTGACCTTGATGGACGTACTCGTCGGCTTCTCCCGCACTGGCCGGATCGGGCCCCTGAACTGCGGAATGGCTCTGGCTGAGGCCGAGAACCTCCTCGGCCCAGGGCGCCCGCACCCCGCCCACATCCTGAAAGGACCCGATATCGACGGCTACCCGTACTCCTGGGATGGGCTGCGGCTGGTGGTCACTCAGCGGGCCGTCACCGGGATCTGGATCAACCTCTGGCCCGGTGCAACCGTGAAACTTCCGCCGCTCGTCCTGCCTGATTCCGAGTCGTTCGAGGCCACCGTCCTCCGCGAGGAACTGATCGCCGCCCTCGACGACGCTGGCTGCCTGCATGAGGCCAACAGCGCCCTCACTTTCGGCGAGCAGTCCAGCCTCATCACCCAGCCCGCTGACGTCTGCGCGGTCTTCAGCCTGCCCGGACGGGACAACCAGGTGCCGCACCGTGATCGGCACTACCTCGACGTGATGCACAAGCACACGGCTTGACATCACTGATTCCACAGAAGCATCAAGATGCTCAAGCGCCAGATGTTCGGTCGCGCGGGCTTCGCCCTCCTACGGAAAAGGGTTCTCATGTCCTGATCACCGCACCAGGCGGAGGAACTCGATGGCAGCACCGTCTGCGAATGTGCGAGCCTCCTTCTCCCAGATGCCGATCGAGAAGACTGTGATGACCTGCGACGACGCTCTCAAACAGCTCAGCCACATCCCGCGCGAGAGGGCATTCGGTAGGCACGTCGGGTCTGACCAGCTCATCCAGGCAGGGCTGAACGCGCTGATTGCCGGAGTTGAGAGCCAGTCCCTCGCTATGCTGGCCGGTCTCCTCCGGAGCGAAGAGCCCGAGGCCTCAACACTCTTCGACCAAGTGCTGGAGGAGTTGGGACTGCTCTTCCACCCGCCCGCTGCCCCTCGGCCGCGAAGTGGGCGATGGCCTACTGGTCGCCGGTCAGATCGCCGATGGATCCCTGGATCCCGCCGCCGGCACCCACCTCATTTGGGCAGACATCGCCTATGACCTCGGCTACCCCGAAGAGCTGGAACCGGAACCCCTTGTCCACTGCGCGCACAACCTGGACGGCTGGGAGGAGAGCTGGGGAGTCCCTTTCGAGGAACTCAACAGGGAAGCAGTTGAGGCAGCGAAGCAGTTCCTCAGCAAGCGGTCAGCAGCAGAGGCGGGATACTGACCGCCGGTTCATTCTCGCCACCGGGATTGATTCACCCGCTACCTTCCCCCTCACTCCGCGTGTCCGCACCACACAACCTGAGCCAGAACCCCTAGAAGTGAACGAAGCCAGGTGAAGACGTTCACCACGTGCGTGAACACCTCTCGATGGACTTGATGCCGGTCAGCGGGTGAGTATGTGGCCGTCGTGGGGGCGGTGGTCGCGGGAGCGGCGTAGGTCGGTGGTGACGTAGGTGCGTTGCAGCCAGCGGTCTGCTCCGTCGTAACGGGGGCGGAAGGCGGTGCGGCCGTGGACGGTGACGCGGTTGTCGATGATGACCAGGTCGCCGGGTGTCAGGCGCAGGGTGCGGGCGGTCGCCTCGCAGGCGCGGCCGAATTCGGTCAGTGCCGCGGTGGCCCGGGGGGTGAGCGGGGTGGTGACGAGTTGAGCCATCCGTATGTCGGGATCCTCGGCCGCTCCCGACAGCACCGGTCGGGGCTTGACGTCGGGCTCACTCGTGGCAGCGTCGGCGCTGAAGGAGGGTGGTGGCGTGGTGATGAACTCCGGTGCGAACAGGGCCTGGCGGCTGGCTGGGGTGAGGAGGGGCAGCGCTTGGCGGATGCCGGCGACGCGCATGCCGGCGATCCCGTCGTGGTCGGCGCGCAGGCACAAGAAGATCACATAGTCGGGTGGGTGGGGGTGGAAGCCGTTCTCCGTGTGGAAGGACAGTGGCACCGATCCGGCGTTGCCGTGGAAGGTCTCCTGTCCGGGCACGGGCACGACGTCCTGCACGAGGGCGCCGGATTTCTCAGCCCGGTAGGCGAGAGGCTCGCCGAGCCCGCAGGCCACCATCGTGAGCACCGCGGCCGAGACGCTGACCTGGCGCTGGACCGAGCCGAGTACGGACGGTGTCGCGGGCAGGGCCGCCTGATCGACGGGCAGGCCGCCGATCACCAATGTGCCGTACGGGCCGGAGTGCCTTCGAAATCGGCGCATTCCACGGCGCAGCAGGAACGGCAGTTCCTCCCAGGCGTCCCGGGCCCCTGCCACCCACTCGGGGTTGTCGACCTGGTCGTGCCCGCCGGTGCACAGAGTGCGGGCCAGCCGCTCGTACGCGTCGGCATCGGCCGGGTCAAGTGCCCAGTCCGCAGCGACGGCAGTGCGTTGGGTGGTGCCGGGCGTCGTCTTGGGCATCAGGGTCTCCTGCCGGGGGTGGGCGGCGGACGCACGGACTCACGAGTGGCGCAGGCCGGCCACGGCGTCGGCGACGTAGTGGTCCCCGAACCGGATCAGGGAGGCGTACTGGGCCGCGCGGCGATGGCGCATGAGCCGTAGTTCGGCGACGGCGTTGTCGGGGCCTTCAGATTTCTGAGCGATGGAACGACGCAGATGCACCATCGAGTACGCCAGGGTGACGTGCCGTTCACCGTCCACGATATCGGCTTCCAGGAGAGCGGCCCGTGCCTCGGCCAGCTCCGGGGCTCGGGCCACCAGGTGCTCGTAGGAGTCGGGAAGCACCGACAGCAGGTCCTTCATCGCCGCTCTAAACAGCTTGTATCCGCGATGCTGGCGCCCGCTCAACGGGACTTCCACCGACGGAGGCGCCATGGTCTGGCGTATCGCATCCATGTAGTAATCGGCCGGGACCGTACTGGCGTGGGTCATGGCCGCCGGGAAGCCCCGCACGTACACCGTCGCATCTGCCAGCCTCAGCAGCGCCGCATCGCCGTCGCCTTGCCGCAGATGGCGGGCGGCGTCGGCCACGGCGACCGCAGCGCACACGTTGAACAAGACATGGACCTGATGCCCGATGAGCCACCGGGCACTCCACACCCTCTCCAACGACGCCCCCGCAGCAGGCTCGGGGACGACCACCGGCAGTACGGCGTCAGCGGCGGCGCCCGGCGCTGCGCCAATGAGGTCGAGCACCGACTGCCGCATCCCGGCCGCCTCCAGCGCCAGGTCGGCACCCGACAGCGGAGCCTCACACAGATCTTCCAGACCGCGGTGAACGACCAGGACCCCGTGCAGGGCGGCCTGCTGATCCGATAGCTCCACCTCACGGACCCGGAAAAAGGACTGACTGACCGACTCCGCCGGCAGTTCCTCACCGGCCACGGCCGGAGCCAGAGCCGACAGCGCGGTTACCAACTCACCGGCAGCCGCGGCGGCCTGCCGCACCGCGACGGTCCGCTCGACAGGTCTGGCATGGGTCGCCAGCCCGGCCAGCACGCGCGCAGTGCGCTTCGCCTCAGCACCGACCCGCGGGCCCAGCAATGGGACGGACCGCCCGCCTCGGGGCTCACGGAAAACAGCGACAGCAGGATGACCGGCAACCGGCGATAAGCCCATGGTGGAAGTACTTCGCCAAGAACACTCCACACGAAACCTGATCTGCACGACCATTCCGGTGCGGTGCGGTGCGGTGCGGTGCGGTGCGGTGCGGTGCGGTGGAGTTGGCCGACGAAGTCTGCCGCGGCGGGCCCGGCATACCTCGCGGACTCCGGCCCGAAGTCCGTACTGGAGCTCGCGTATTCAACTGTCGCCGATGCTCCCACTACCGAGGATGAATGTCACTCCCTGTAGCTATTGGGTGCGGCAGCTCGGGGAACTCGCGACAGTTGGATACGCGAGCTCACCAGTACCAACCCCCTAGTCACCAGGCCGCGGGGGCGTTCGGCACCGAGCTGGACCTCCCGCCGGCACTCGCGGCAGTCCGGCAGGCCGCTCACGCGCTGGCCTTCCTCCTCCTTCCAGATGAAGCCGCACAGCGCGATGTGAGCCGGTCCTCGTCATCGTCGGCGGTGGCGTGGGAGCCGTAGCCCCGCACGTTCCACGTGACCGTCGTCCCGCGGTCGTAGGGTGCGCTCTTTGGCCAGTCGTAGACGGCTTCGGTAGTGGTACAGCGCATCCGGAGGTCAGGGTCCTCCCAGCGGGGCCCTGCCGGGCCTGAGCGGCGGTGTCGACGGCATCTGCCAGCCGCTCGAAGGACAAGTCGTAGTCCCTCATGTGTTCACAGCTACCGGGCTCCTGTTTGCGAGCCAGCGAACGGAACATCAGCAGCAGTCGCGCCAAGTCGTGCTGTCCGACTCGGACGGTATTGCTCTCGGGGTCATAGCCGTACGAGTTCTCGGTGCCGCTCTTCTTGGGCATCGCATCGCACTTCTCCTCATCCACGCACGCTGGTGGGCTGAGTGTGCCGGGAAGAGTGCCGCGAGTGAAACCGCGCATACACACGGCGTGACAGCGGCAAACAACGCTATTGTCCTTCTACCCATCCCGATCTCTGCACCGCTCGCGTGTACTCAGGTGTGGGCGGCAGCCCGGATCGCCGATGACGGACTGGACCATTGCCACCTGTGGTGGGGCGCCACCACCAGCGCCCGGCTGTCCGGCTCGTTCGCGTCCACGGCGTCGTACCGGCCGAAAGACCGCGTACGTACCAGGCGTGGACGTCCCCGGAGCGCGTCCGGTCCCCGGACGGCCACCTGTGGGAGCGCGCGGTGGACGTGATCCGCCGCGATCCGCCGCCGTACGAAGGCTGCTTTCTGCACCGCGACTTCCATCCCGGGAACGTGCTCTTCACGGGAGCCGGGCCCATA
>NZ_CALNVW010000067.1 GCF_940670765.1 Streptomyces sp. A 4/2 | reverse complement strand
AGCCACCTCACCCACCACAACCGACCGCCACACCACCTCGTACTTCAACCGGTCCACCACGGCCCGCTCCCGCCGCCCCCGCTGCCAAGCCGACAGCGCCGGCAACGTCTCACGCAACGACGAATCCAGCCCCACCCCGAGCTCAGCAGCAAACGACTCCACATCGCTCTTCTCGACCGCATCCCACAGTCCGGTGTCCTTCGGCTCGCTGCTGCGCGCGGCCTCGGGGTTGTCCATCCAGTAGCGTTCCCGCGCGAAGGGGTAGGTGGGCAGATCGATGGCAACCGCACCCGTGGGCGCGTAGAACCCCTGCCAGTCCACCGGACAACCATCCGCCCACAACCGGGCCAACCCCGTCACCGCAGTCAGCGGCTCCGAACGCTTACGGTGCAACAGCGGCACCGCAAGCACGTCATCACCACAGGTCTCACCGACCGCGCCCACCAGACTCGCGTCAGGTCCGACCTCCACGAACCGGGACACACCCAGGGCCTGGAGCCGGGTCACCGCATCCGCGAACCTGACCGTCCCACGCACCTGATCCACCCAATAGCTGCCGGTGAACTCCTCCACCAGCTCACCCGTGAACGTCGAGACCACAGGAATCTGCGGGCGATGCATCGCCATGCCCGAGGCAACGCCGCCGAGCGCCTCCAACATCGGATCCATCAGAGCCGAGTGGAACGCGTGACTCACCTCCAACCAGCGCCCCTCACGGCCGGACAGAGATACGGCAACAGACTCAACAGCCGTACGCTCACCCGACAGAACCACCTGACCAGGAGCATTCACCGCAGCGATCGAAACACCCTCCACCAGAAGCGGCGTGACCTCCTCCGCAGACGCCCGCACCGCCCACATCGCACCACCCTCAGGCAACGCCTCCATCAGCTGGGCACGCGCCGCCACCAAACGACACGCATCCCCCAACGACAACACACCCGCCACATACGCGGCAGCCAACTCACCCACCGAATGGCCCACCACATAATCCGGCCGCACACCCCACGACTCCACCAACCGGAACAACGCCACCTCAACCGCGAACAAAGCGGGCTGCGCCCAACCCGTCCGCCCCAACGCCACCCCGTCCCCGTCCCCGTCCCCGTCCCCGTCCCCGAACATCACCCCACGCAACGAGCCGCCAAGAAGCCCGTCGAAATGAGCACACACTTCACCCAACACAGCACCGAACAACGGGAACGCCTCGGCCAACTCCCGCCCCATACCGACCCGCTGCCCACCCTGACCCGAGAAGACAAACGCAAGCCGTTCCCGGGATCGCGCCGTCCCGCCGCGTGAGGCCGTGCCTCGGACGAGCGTCGGTGACGGCTGACCCGCCGCCGCCTGTCCCAGGTCGTTGATCGCCGATTCCACGTCCGTCGCGAGCACTACCGCCCGGTGCTCGAACGAAGCGCGTCCGGTTGCCAGCGAGTAGCCCACGTCCGCCGGGGCCACGTCGGGCCGTGACGTCAGTGAGGTCCTCAGGCGGGCGGCGAGCCGTGGCAGGGCATCGTCCTGACGGGTCGAGAGCAGCCACGGCACCACCGGCAGCTCCGCACGGCGCCCGCGGGTACCTGCGAGAGTCACCCCGCCCGCAGCCCCGGAGCCTGTGCCGGAGCCCTGTTCCGATCCAAGTTCCTCAGTGGCAGCCGAGGTTGGGGCCTCTTCAAGAATGACGTGGGCGTTCGTGCCACTGATCCCGAACGACGACACGCCTGCGCGCCGCGGTCGGTCCGTACGGGGCCAAGGGCGGTCTTCCGTCAGGAGTTCCACTCCTCCCGAGGACCAGTCGACGTGAGACGACGGCGTACCCACATGCAAGGACCGGGGCAGCGCCTCGTGCTGGAGAGCGAGCACCATCTTCATCACACCCGCGATGCCGGCGGCGGCCTGGGTGTGCCCGATGTTCGACTTCACCGAACCCAGCCACAACGGCTGCCCCTCCGGCCGCCCCTGCCCGTACGTGGACAGCAGCGCCTGCGCCTCGATCGGGTCACCCAACGACGTACCCGTACCGTGCGCCTCCACCACATCCACATCCGACGCCGACAGGCCCGCGTTCGTCAGCGCCTTGCGGATCACCAGCTGCTGCGAAGGGCCGTTCGGTACGGTGAGGCCGTTGGAGGCTCCGTCCTGGTTGACCGCTGTTCCCCGGACGACCGCCAGTACCCGGTGCCCGTTCCGCAGGGCGTCGGACAGCCTGCTGACGACCACCAGGCCGACACCCTCGGACCAGCCCGTGCCGTCAGCGTCGTCGGAGAACGCCTTGCACCGGCCGTCGGCGGCCAGACCCTGCTGCTTGCTGAATTCGAGGAACATTCCGGGCGTCGACATGACGGTGACACCGCCGACCAGGGCGAGTGAGCACTCCCCCGACCTCAGCGACTGGGCCGCCGTGTGCAGTGCCACCAGGGACGACGAGCATGCCGTGTCCACCGTCAGCGCCGGGCCCTTGAGACCCAGGGTGTAGGCGACGCGTCCGGAGGCGACCGCCATGGAGTTCCCGGTGAGCAGATACCCCTCGACGCCTTCCGGCAGGGCGGTGAGGTGCGATCCGTAGCCGGTCGAGGCCGCGCCCACGAAGACGCCGGTGTTGCTGTTCTTCAACGAGTGCGGATCGATGCCGGAGTGTTCGAACGCCTCCCACGAGGCCTGGAGCAGCAGCCGCTGCTGCGGGTCCATCGCCAGGGCCTCGCGGGGGCTCATGCCGAAGAACGCCGGATCGAACTCGGTCGCGTCGTGGACGAAGCCACCCTCCCGGGCGTAACTCGTCCCAGTCCCGGTCCCGGTCCCAGTCCCGGTCCCGGTCCCGGTGTCCGACGGGTCGGGGCTGTAGAGCCGCTCCAGGTCCCATCCGCGGTCGGCGGGGAAGCCGGACCTGCCCTCGCCACCGCGGTCGAGGAGCTGCCAGAGGTCCTCCGGTGAGCGTACGTCGCCGGGGAACCGGCAGCTCATGCCGATGATCGCGATCGGCTCGGTGCTCGCCGACTCGATCTCGCGCAGCCGCCGGTGTGCCTGGCGGAGGTCGCCCGTGACCTTCTTCAGGTAGTCGAGCAGCTTCTGCTCGCCGTCAGATTTCCGCACAGCCTGGTTCTCGCTCAAGACGCGCCACCAAATTCGCCGTCGATCATTTTGAAGAGTTCGTCGGCCGTGGCCGACTCAAGGGCGTCGTCGTCGACGACGCTGCTGTCCGTTCCGCCCGCCACCACGGCCCACTTGGCCGCGAGTGCCTGGAGGCGCCTGCTCACCGCGCCGTCCGGCCCGTCGCCGGGTGCCCCGCCCTGCGCCGGGCCGTCCAGCTTTCCGCCGGCCGCGAGCCGGTCGAGGGCCTGCTCCAGCCGCTCGATCTCGTCGAGTGCCGCGCTTCCCGTCCGTACGGTGTCCTCGCCGCCACCGGGCGCTGACTCACCTTCGTCCGGGAGGAGTTCGCCCAGTAGGTACTCCGCGAGTGCCGTCGGTGTCGGGTAGTCGAAGACCAGCGTCGCGGGCAGCCGGATTCCGGCGGCCGTGTTCAGCCGGTTGCGCAGTTCGATGGCGGTGAGTGAGTCGAACCCGATGTCGTTGAACGCCTGGTCCGGTTCGATCTCCTCCGCCGTGCCGTGGCCGAGTACCGTCGCGGCCTGCCCGCAGACCAGGTCCAGCAGGTGGTCCGCGCGGTCGGCCGCCGACATGGCGCGCAGGCTCCGGACCAGCCCGATCCCCTCGGACTCGGCACTCGCCACGGCGGCCGTCCTCCGCGGCGCGGTGCCCGCGAGGGCGCGGAACAGTGGCGGGACCGGCCCGGCGGCGAAGGCTCCCGGGCCGGTGCTGAGCCTCATCGGGAGCAGCGCCGCCCGGTCGACGGTGAGCGCGAAGTCGAGGAGCGCCATGCCCTGTTCCTCGCCCAGTGCCCGCAGTCCGGCCTGTTCCATACGTGCGATGTCGGTGTCGGTGAGGTGGCCCGTCATGCCGCGGTCCGCGACCCAGGGCCCCCAGGCCAGGGACACCGCGGGCACTCCCCGTCCCCTGGCCCACCGGGCGAACTCGTCGACGAACGCGTTGGCCGCCGCGTAGTTGGCCTGCCCGGCGCCGCCGAGGGTTCCGGCAGCGCCCGAGAACAGGACGAACGCGGCGAGATCGGCGTCCTTGGTCAGCTCGTAGAGGTTGAGGGCCGCGTCCATCTTCGGGCGCAGTGCGGTGTCCATGCGGTCCGGGTCCAGCGCCGGGATCATCCCGTCGTCGACCACGCCCGCGACATGGACCACGGCGGTGAGCGGGTGGGCGGCGGGGACGGCGTTCACGGTGCGTGCGAGCGCGGCCCGGTCCGAGGCGTCGCACGCCTCGATCCGTACGTCGGCCCCGAGCGCGGTCAGCTCCGCGCGCAGCTCGGCCGCGCCGTCGGCCGATTCGCCGCGGCGGCTGACGAGCAGCAGGTTCCGTGCCCCGTGCTGTTCGACCAGGTGCCTGGCCACATACCGTCCGAGGCCACCTGTGGCACCGGTGACCAGTACGGTTCCGCCGGGGCTGAGCCGTGCGGGGACGGTGAGGACGACCTTGCCGATGTGGCGTGCCTGGCTGACGTACCGGAAGGCGTCCGGTGCCCGGCGTACGTCCCAGCTGGTCACCGGGAGCGGGCGCAGTGCCCCGGCCGCGAGGAGGCGCAGCACTTCGGTGAGCATCTCGCCGATGCGCTCGGGCCCGGCCTCGATGAGGTCGAATGCTCCGTACGCCACTCCGGCGTGCTGTTCGGTGACGCTCTCCGGGGTGCGGATGTCGGTCTTGCCCATCTCGACGAACCGGCCGCCCGCACCGAGCAGACCCAGTGAGGTGTCGACGTACTCGCGGGCCAGTGAGTTGAGTACGACGTCCACCCGGCCGCCCGGTGCGACCGTGCGGAACTGCTGCGCGAAGTCGAGGTTCCGCGAGGAGGCGATGTGGTCGTCGCCGAGTCCCAGGTCCCGCAGGGCATGCTGCTTGCTGTCGCTCGCCGTGCCGAACGCCTCGGCTCCCAGGTGCCGGGCGAGTTGCACAGCGGCCATCCCGACGCCGCCGGCCGCCGCGTGGACGAGGACCTTCTCGCCCGGCTGGAGCCGGGCCAGGTCGACGAGCGCGTAGTAGGCGGTGAGGAACACGATCGGCACGGAGGCCGCCTGCTCGAAGGTCCAGCCGTCCGGCATGGGGGCGATCATCCGGTGATCGGCGACGGTCGCCGGCCCGAACGCCTTGCCGAACATGCCGAGGACGCGGTCTCCGGGTGCGAACTGGGTTATGTCGGGGGCGACTTCGGTGATGACGCCCGCTCCCTCGACCCCCATGGCGCCCGGTTCTCCCGGATACATGTCGAGTGCGTTGAGTACGTCGCGGAAGTTCAGGCCCGCGGCGCGCACACCGATCCGTACCTGGCCGGGTGCCAGCGGTTCCCGGAGTTCCGGGTCGGCGACCAGGGCGAGGTTGGCCAGGGTCCCGCGGCCGGTGGTGTCCAGGCGCCAGACGTCGGTGCCGGGCGGAGGGACCAGGGATCCGTCGTCGGCGAGGCGGGCCAGGCGCGCCGCCCGTACCGCCCCGTCGCGTACGACGACCTGCGGCTCGTCACCGGCGAGGACGCGTGGCAGTTCGCGTACGGACTGCTCGGCGCCGTCGATGTCCACCAGCACGAAGCGGCCGGGTTCCTCGGACTGGGCGGAGCGGATGAGGCCCCAGACCGTGGCCGCCGCGGGGTCGCAGAGCCCTTCCCGCAGGGACTCGGGGTCGGCCGCCACCGCGCCACGGGTGATCAGGGCGAGCCGGGAGGATGCGAACCTGCGGTCGCCCAGCCACTGTTGGACCAGTGAGAGGACGCGGTTCGAGAGAGCGCGCGCCTCCTGCGCCATTCCGGAGGTGTCGTCTCCGGAGGTGTCGTCTCCGGAAGTCTCGTCTCCGCCGGTGCCTGCCCCGTCTGCTCCTGCCTTCGCGGAGATGCACGGCACCAGGACCACATCGGGGGCCGGGCCTTCGCCGAGGGCGTCGGGACCGGGGACGTGGCGTACGCCGAGCGTTCCCGCCAGGTTCAGTTCGTCGGGACCGAGTACCGCCCACGACGTGGTGTCGGCCGCGCTCGCACCGGGCAGCGCGGTGTCCGCCCAGTCGAGGCAGAACATCGCGTCCGGGTACCGCGTGGGCGAGGTGTGCAGCTGCGCGGCGGACACCTGGCGCATCGCCAACGAGTCGACACAGGCGACGGGTTGGCCCGTGCCGTCCGCGATGGACAGGGTCAGGGAGTCGGCTCCCGCCTTGGCCAGCCGTACGCGCAGTGTCGACGCTCCCGATGCGAACAGGGAGACACCGGACCAGGAGAACGGAAGTCTGCTCCGGCCACTGCCGTCGAGTGCGACGAAGGTCAGCGCCTGCAGGGCCGCGTCGAGCAGCGGCGGGTGGAGTCCGTAGCGGGCTGCCTCTGCCGCGTGCTCCTGGTCCAGGGCGATCTCCGCGAAGACCTCCTCGCCGACGCGCCAGGCCTGCCGCAGCCCTTGGAAGGACGGCCCGTACGCGAATCCGCCCTGGCGGTACATCTCGTAGAAGCCGGAGACGTCGATGGCTTCCGCGCCGGGCGGTGGCCAGGCCGTGAGGTCGAACGCGGCAGCCCGTTGGGCGGTGCCCAGGGTGCCGGTGGCGTGCAGCGTCCACGGGGTGTCCGCCGGGCCGCCGTCGGGGCGCGCGTGCAGTTGGAGCTGGCGCAGGCCCGTCCCGTCGAGGCCGCCCACCGCGAGCTGGAGTTGGACGGCGTGGTCGGCGGGCAGGACGAGGGGTGCGGCCAGGGTCAGTTCTTCGACCTGGTCGCAGCCGACCTCGTCGGCCGCGCGCATCGCCAGCTCCAGGAAGGCGGTGCCGGGGAAGAGGACGGTCCCCATCACTTCGTGGTCGGCGAGCCACGGGTGGTCGTGGACGCTGAGCCGGTTGGTGAACAGGTGGCCGTTGTCACCGGCCAGTGCGACGGCGGCGCCGAGCAGCGGGTGCCCCGCGTCGGCCAGGCCGACCGCCGACACGTCACCGGGCCTTCCGGCCATGGCCTCCGGCCAGTACGGCTTCCGCTGGAAGGCGTACGTCGGGAGTGCGGTGACGACCGCACCTGTCGGAGCGTGGAACGCCTGCCAGTCGACCGGGCAGCCGTCCGCCCAGAGCCCGGCGAGTGCGGTGACGGCGGTGGCCGGTTCGGGCCGTTCACGGTGGAGTACGGGGACGGCGAGCGCCCCGTCGTACGTCTCGCCGATCGCGCCGATCAGGCTGGCGTCCGGGCCGAGCTCCAGGAACCGGGTCGCGCCCAGGGACCGGGCGCGGGTGACCGCATCGGCGAAGGCGACGGCACCCCGGACCTGGTCCGCCCAGTACCGGGCGTCGAACTCCTCGACGGGCTCGCCCGTCAGGGTCGAGACGATGGGGATCCGCGGGCGGCGCATCTCGATGTCCTGCGCCACCTTGCCGAACTCCGCGAGCATGGGGTCCATCAGGGCCGAGTGGAAGGCATGGCTGACGTCCAGCCATCGGCCCCGCCGGTCGGAGAGTGTGGCGGCGACCGTCTCCACGGCCGTCCGTGCACCGGAGACCACCACTTGGCCGGGGGCGTTGACGGCTGCGATCGACGCACCGTCGACCAGCAGCGGAGCGACCTCGTCGGCGGTGGCCCGTACGGCCCACATCGCACCGCCCGCCGGCAGCGCCTGCATCAGACCCGCCCGAGCGGCTACCAGCCGGCACGCGTCCTCCAGGGACATGACCCCCGCGATGTGGGCGGCGGCCAGCTCACCGACGGAGTGTCCGACAAGGACGTCGGGGGTGATCCCCCACGACTCGACGAGCCGGAAGAGTGCCACTTCGACCGCGAACAGTGCGGGCTGAGCCCATCCCGTCTGCCGCAGCGCGTCCGCGTCCTCGCGCACGACTTCACGCAGCGGACGGTCGAGCACCGCGTCGAAGTGCGCGCACACCTCGCTGAGCGCGTCGTCGAACACCGGGAACGCCTGCGCCAACTCCTCGCCCATGGCCAGGCGTTGGCCACCCTGTCCGGAGAAGACGAACGCGGTGAGTCCGCTCGCGGTCGTTCCCGTGACCACTCCGGGCGCCGAGCCGCCCGCCGCGAGTGCGGCCAGCCCTGCGTGCAAGGTTTCCTGGTCGGAGCCGAGTACCACCGCGCGGTGTTCCAGACCGGCCCGGGTGGTGGCCAGCGAGAGGGCGACATCCACCGGGTTCTGCCCGGTGGGCAGGCCGTTCAGCAGACGGTCGGCCTGCGCGGCGACCCCGGCGGGCGTCTTCGCGGACACCAGCCAGGGGATCACCGGCAGTGCGGCACCGGCGTCGGCGGCCGGCGTGGTGCTCGCCGTGGTGGCCGGGGTGGTGGCCGGCGTGGTGGTCGGGGGCTCGCCGGGCGCCGTGCCATCGGCCGCTGCACGACCGGTCGCACCGCCGGCCGCAGCACCACCGGTCACCACGGCGTCCTCGGCCGGTGGCTCTTCGAGGATCACGTGCGCGTTCGTTCCACTGATGCCGAACGACGACACCCCGGCGCGCCGCGGCCGGTCCGTACGCGGCCACTCCCGTGCCTCGGCCAGCAGTTGGACCGCCCCTGCCGACCAGTCGACATGTGTGGACGGCGTTCCCACGTGCAGGGTCCTCGGCATCACCTCGTGCTGCATCGCCAGGATGACCTTGATCAGCCCGGCGACGCCCGCCGCGGCCTGGGTGTGCCCGATGTTCGACTTCACCGAGCCGAGCCAGAGCGGCCGGTCCTCGGTGCGCCCCTGCCCGTACGTGGAGAGCAGCGCCTGCGCCTCGATCGGGTCGCCGAGTGTGGTGCCCGTGCCGTGTGCCTCCACCGCGTCCACGTCCGACGCCGACAGTCCGGCACTGGCCAGGGCCTGCCGGATCACCCGCTGCTGCGAGGGTCCGTTCGGCGCCGTCAGGCCGTTGGAGGCACCGTCCTGGTTGGTCGCGCTGCCGGAGACCAGGGCCAGGACGCGGTGTCCGTGACGTCGTGCGTCGGACAGCCGCTCCAGTACGAGGACCCCGACGCCCTCCGCCCAGCCCGTGCCGTCCGCGTCGTCCGAGAACGCCTTGCAGCGGCCGTCGGTCGCCAGGCCGTGCTGCCTGCTGAACTGGACGAACGGTGCGGGCGTCGAGATCAGTGTGACGCCACTGGCCAGCGCGAGCGAGCACTCGTCGGCGCGCAGGGCCTGCGCCGCCAGGTGCAGGGCCACCAGGGACGAGGAACAGGCCGTGTCCACCGTCACCGCCGGACCCTCCAGGCCGAGCGTGTAGGCGACGCGGCCGGACAGCACGCTTGCCGCGTTGCCCGTCATGAAGTAACCGTCGGCGCCCTGCGGGCTGCTGAGGAGCAGGCCCCCGTAGTCGGAGCCGTTGCTCCCGGCGAACATGCCGGTGCGGCTGCCTGCCAGCGAGAGCGGGTCGATGCCCGAGCGTTCGGCGGCCTCCCACACGGTCTCCAGGAGCAGTCGCTGCTGCGGATCCATCGAGAGGGCTTCGCGCGGGTTGATTCCGAAGAGCGTGGCGTCGAACTCGCGGACACCACTGACGAATCCGCCCCGTCGGGTGTAGGTGGTTCCCGCCTTGTCGGGGTCGGGGTCGTACACCCCGTCGACGTCCCAGCCGCGGTCGGTGGGGAAGTCGGAGATCGCGTCGGTGCCGTCGGCCAGGAGCCGCCAGAACTCTTCGGGCGAGCCGACACCACCGGGCAGCCGGCAGGCCATCCCGACGACGGCGACCGGGTCGTCCGTCAGCTGGGCGGGCAGGGCCGGGGTGGCGGATGCCTCCGCCAACACTGGCGCCTCGCCCACGAGTTCATGTCGCAGATGGCGTACCAGTGCGTGCGGTGTGGGGCAGTCGAAGATCAGAGTGGCGGGCAGCCGGAGGCCGGTGACCAGGCCGAGCCGGTTGCGCAGTTCGATCGCGGTGAGCGAGTCGAAACCGATGGCGGAGAACACATGGGTGGGCTCCACGTCGGACGGGGCGGCGAAGCCGAGTACCCCGGCGACGTGTTTCCGTACCAGTTCGAGCAGTTCGCGGTCCCGCTCCGCCTCGGTGAGCGGCGCCAGTCGCGCGGCCAGGCCGTCCGGGGTACCGGCCGGGCTGTCGCCGTCGGCCGCCTCCAGTGCCTTGCGGGCTTCCGGGACCCCGTCGAGCAGGGGGCTGCGCCGGGCGGCGGTGAAGGCCGGTGCGTACCGCTCCCAGTCGATTCCCGCGACGGTGAGGGTCGCTTCGCCGTCCGCCACCGCGTGCCGCAGGACCGTGACGGCCGACTCCGGTGCCAGTGAGTGGATTCCGCCCTTGCGCTGCCTGGCCTCGATGGCGGCGCTGTCCGCCATTCCGCTGTCGGCCCACGGCCCCCAGGCGACCGAGGTCGCGGCGAGGCCGTTCGCCCGCCGGTGCTCGGCGAGCGCGTCGAGCACCGCGTTGGCCGCCGCGTAGTTCGCCTGCCCGGGTCCGCCCCACGTTCCGGCGGTGGAGGCGAACATGACGAAGGCGTCGAGAGCGAGACCGCTGGTCAGCTCGTGCAGGACTGTCGCGGCGTGCGCCTTGGGTGCCATGACCCCGGCGATGCGTTCGGGGGTGAGTGCGTCGAGGATTCCGTCGTCGAGTACGCCCGCCGCGTGCACGACCGCCGTGAGCGGGCTCCGCGCGGCCAGCTCGCCGAGCAGTGCGGCGACCTGCTCGCGGTCGGCCATGTCGCAGGCCGCGAGGGTGACTTCGGCGCCGAGTGCCTCCAGCTCCTGCCGGAGCTCCGGGGCGCCCGGTGCTGCGGCGCCGCGCCTGCTGGTCAGTACGACGTGGTCGGCTCCCTGTCCGGCCGCCCAACGCGCCATCCTGGCCCCCAGGGCGCCGGTGCCGCCGGTGATCAGGACCGTGCCCGAAGGGGTCCAGGACGCCTCGGCGCCGGGCTGCCGGGGGGCGCGTACGAGGCGGCGCCCGAAGAGGCCCGACTCGCGGACCGCCAGCTGGTCGTCGGTGCCCGTGGTGAGCGCGTCGACCACACGGCGCGCGGATCGCGCACCGGCCTGGCCGGGTACGTCGACCAGACCGCCCCAGCGGTCCGGATGTTCCAGCCCGGCCACCCTGCCGAGACCCCATACGGCGGCCTGCCCCGGGTGGCTCACTCCGTCCCACTTGGCGACGGACACCGCCCCCGAGGTCAACGCCCAGACCGGAGCAGCCAGTTCGGCGTCGCCGAGCGCCTGGAGCAGTACGGAGGTCAGGCCGACGCCGAGGGAGAGCCCCGGAAGGCCGGTGACCTCGCGGTCCTCCCAGGCCAGCAGCGACACCACACCCGCGACGGCGTCGCCGCCGCCTGTGCCACTTGTGTCCCCTGTGTCACCTGTGTCACCTGTGTCACCTGTGCCGTTGATGCCACCTCTGTCGTCCGTGTCCGCGAGGAGCCCGGCCAGCGTGCCGCGTTCCAGGTGGGCCGCGCCGAGCGTCAGCTGCCTGACGGTGGCGCCCCGCCCGGTGAGCTCCGCACCGACCGCGTCCGCCCAGTCCTGCCCGGCTCCGCTCTCCGGCGTCACGACCAGCCAGGTGCCGGTCGCCGGTACCTGCTCCGCCGGGGACAGCGGTGTCCAGGAGACCCGGTAGCGCCAGGTGTCCGTGGTGTTCTGCTCGCGCTGCTCCCTGCGCCACCGCGCCAGTGCGGGCAGCAGCGGGTCGAGTACGGAGCTGTCGGTGTCCAGCGTGCCGGCCAGCGCGGCCGAGTCCTCACGCTCCACCGCCGCCCAGAACTCACTGTCCACCGGGCCGCCGTCCGCCACCGCGACCGCACCGCCCGGTGCGCCCAACTGCGGCCAGTAGTGCTGACGTTGGAAGGCGTACGTCGGAAGGTCCACGGCCTTCGGGCGGGTACCGCGGAACGCGGCGGCCCAGTCGACGTCGACACCCCTGACCCACAGTTCACCGACTCCGGCCAGGAAGCGGTCCGGACCGCCGTCGTCACGGCGCAGCGACCCGGTCACCGCACCCGGATCGGCTCCGGTCCGCTCCAGCGTCTCCTCGACCGCGGCGGTGAGCACGGGGTGCGAGGAGACCTCCACGAAGGTGCCGTAGCCCTCGCCGGCCAACCGCTCGATCGCGTCGGCGAACCGCACCGGCTCGCGTAGGTTCCGGAACCAGTACGCGCCGTCCATCGTGAGCGGGTCGACGAACTCCCCGGTCACCGTGGACAGCAGCGGCACCCGCCCCGCGCGCGGGGTGACTCCGCTCAGTTCCGGGGCCAGCCCATCCTGCAGGACGTCCATCGCGGCCGAGTGCGAGGCATAGTCCACCGCGATACGACGCGCCCGGACACCCTGCCGACCACACTCGGCCACCAACTCGTCGACCGCGGTCGCCTCCCCCGAAACCACCACCTGAGAAGGCCCGTTCACCGCAGCCACCGACACCCGGCCCGCCCACGCACCGAGCAGCTCCCGGACACGCCCGGCCGACACCCGGACCGACGCCATCGTCCCCTCGACACCGTCCGACCCGACCCCCGCACCAGCCAGCGCCGCAATGGCGGCCGACCGTGCGACCACGATCCGCAGTGCGTCCTCCAGTGACAGCACCCCGGCGACGTACGCCGCGGCGATCTCGCCCTGCGAATGCCCCACCACAGCCGCGGGCTCCACCCCGTACGAACGCCACAACTCCGCCAACGCCACCATCACCACGAACGAAGCAGGCTGCACCACATCCACCCGCTCCAACGACCCACCGCCAGAGACACCCCGCAACACATCCGTCACCGACCAGCCCACCAACCCCGCCAACACCCCCTCACAACGCGCCACCACCCCCGCGAACACAGGTGAGGACTCCAGCAACGCCCCGCCCATCCCCGACCACTGCGCCCCCTGCCCGGGGAACACGAACACCGTCCGCCCCACCGGACCCACCACACCCGACACCACACCAGCCACCGGCTCACCCGCCACCAACCCGGCAAGCCCGGACCCGAACCCGCCCACCACCACCGCACGGTGCTCGAACCGCGCACGCGTCGTCGCCAACGACCAACCCACATCCACCGGATCAGCCACATCCACCAGACCGCTCAACGCAGCCGCCTGACCCCGCAGACCAGCCGCACCACGACCCGACAACAACCACGGCACCACCGACGGCTCGTGGGAGACGGAGGCATCCTCCTGTTCGGCCAAGCGCACCTCGGGCGCCTCTGCCAACTCGGTTGCCTCTGCCCCCTCGGACACCTCGGGCGCTTGCTCAAGGATCACGTGTGCGTTGGTCCCGCTCATCCCGAAGGCCGATACGGCTGCCCGGCGCGGGCGGCCCTCCTGCGGCCACTCCCGCTCCTCCGCGAGCAGTTCGACCGCGCCGGCCGACCAGTCCACATGCGTGGACGGTGTGCCCACGTGCAGCGACCTGGGCATGACGCCGTGCCGCATCGCCTGGACCATCTTGATCATTCCGGCCACCCCGGCCGCGGCCTGGGAGTGTCCGATGTTCGACTTGACCGAGCCCAGCCACAGCGGCTGCTCGGCAGGACGCTCCTGGCCATACGTGGCGAGCAGGGCCTGCGCCTCGATCGGGTCACCCAGCGAGGTACCCGTACCGTGCGCCTCCACCACGTCCACGTCCGAAGCCGACAGCCCCGCGTTGGAGAGGGCCTGACGGATCACCCGCTGCTGGGCAGGACCGTTCGGCGCGGTGAGACCGTTGGACGCACCGTCCTGGTTGGTCGCGCTGCCCCGTACGACAGCGAGCACCCGGTGCCCGTTGCGCCGGGCGTCCGACAGGCGTTCGAGGAGCAGCATTCCGGCGCCTTCGGCCCAGCTCGCTCCGTCGGCGTCCGAGGAGAACGGCTTGGAGCGGCCGTCCATGGCGAGCGCGCGCTGGCGGCTGAACTCGACCAGCGAGATCGGGGTGGACATGACGGTCACACCACCGGCGAGCGCCATGGAGCAGTCCCCCTCGCGCAGCGCCTGGCACGCGGAGTGCAGAGCGACCAGCGACGAGGAGCAGGCGGTGTCGATGGTGAGCGCGGGGCCTTCGAGACCGAAGGTGTACGAGACGCGGCCGGACAGCACGCTGGGCGAGTTGCCGGTGCCGAGGAAGCCCTCGAAGTTGTCCTTGGCGACAGCGAGCAGGCCGCCGTAGTCCTGGTAGGTCACGCCCGCGAACACGCCGGTCCGGCTGCCGCGCATCGTGTGGGCGTCGAGCCCGGCCTGTTCCATCGCCTCCCAGCTGATCTCCAGGAGCAGCCGCTGCTGGGGGTCCATGGCGACGGCCTCACGCGGGCTGATACCGAAGAAGGTCGCGTCGAACTGGCCCGCGTCGTGCAGGAATCCGCCCTCGTGGACGTAGCACGTGCCGGGGTTGTCGGGGTCCGGGTCGTACAGCGCGTCGAGGTCCCAGCCGCGGTCGGTCGGGAATCCGGAGATCGCGTCGGTGCCCTCGGCGACCAGCTGCCACAGCTCGTCCGCGCTCCGCACCCCGCCCGGGTACCGGCAGCTCATGCCTATGATGGCGATCGGTTCGTCGAGAGCCCCGGCGAGCCGGGCGGTCGGGGCGGCGGACGCCGGGGACTCGCCGAGCAGTTCCGCCCGCAGATGTGCGATCAGGGCGCGCGGTGTCGGGTAGTCGAACACGAGCGTCGCTGCGAGCCGCAGGCCGGTCTCCTCTTCGAGCGCCTGGCGCAGTTCGACCGCGGTGAGCGAGGTGAAGCCGAGGTCGCGGAAGGCGAGGTCCTCGTTCATCGCCTGCGTCCTGGGCTGGTCGAGCACCATGGCCGCGCGGCGGCCGATCATCTCCAGGAGCATGCTGTGCTGTTCGTCCGCCGACTGTGCGGCGAGCTGTCGGCGCAGCGCGTTCCCTCCGCCGGACACCGCAGCCGCCGCCTTGCGCCGTACGCGCGCCGGACGGGCTGGGCTCGCCGCGGGTGTTGCTCCTCCCTCCGGCGTAAGTACGGCCTCGGCAAGGGGTGTTGCCGATTCATTCTCCGTACGTGCCGCTTCCGATGGAGGTGTTGCTGCCGTGTCCGGTGTGAGTGCGTCCCCCGCGGACGGGCGCAGGATCAGTGAGTCGGCGGTGAGTACGAGCTCGCCCGAGGTGTCGGCGACGGTGACGGAGTAACTGCCGACCGCCTCACCGGGTGCCAGCGCGACGCGGAGCACGGCCGCACCGGTCGCGTGCAGGGTCACCCCGTTCCAGCAGAACGGCAGCCGCGCGGCCCCGGCAGCCGCCTCGTCGAAGGACAACGCCTGGAGTGCGGCGTCGAGTGCGGCCGGGTGCAGACCGAACCGGTCGGCCTCGCTGCGGAATTCATCGCCCAGGGCGACCTCGGCGAAGAGTCCGGCGCCCTTGCGCCACACCGAGGTCAGTCCCTGGAAGATCTCGCCGTATCCGTATCCGGCCGCTGCGCGGGCCGGGTAGTAGCCGTCGATGTCCACGGGGGTGGCCCCGGCCGGGGGCCAGACGGTGAGTGCGTCGTGGGCCGCTCCGGCCGCGGCGGCGAGTACACCGCTCGCGTGCCGGATCCAGGCCGGTTCGCCCTCGCCGCGGGAGCTGATGCCGAAGTACCGGTTTCCGTTCTCGTCCGCCGGGTCGACGACGATCTGCAGCTGGACCGCCCGCTCCGCCGAGAGGACCAGCGGCGCTTCGAGGATCAGTTCATCGACCCGGTCGCAGGCCAGTTGGTCTCCGGCGCGGACGGCCAGTTCCACGTATGCGGTGCCGGGGAAGACGGTGTCGCCGGCCACCTGGTGTCCGGCGAGCCAGGGATGGCTGCGGGTGGAGATCCTGCCGGTGAACACATGGCCGCCGCCGTCGGCCAGCTCCACCACGGCGCCCAGCAACGGGTGCTGCAGCGGGTCGGCCCCGATGGCGCCCACGTGCAGCGGGCCGCTGGCTCCTTCCAGCCAGTAGCGCCGGCGCTGGAACGCGTAGGTCGGCAGGTCGGTGACGCGCGCACCGGCCGGGGCGTAGAAGAGGCTCCAGTCGACGGGGCAGCCGTCGGCCCACAGCCGGGCCAGGGCGGTGACCGCGGTCACCGGTTCGGAGCGATCGCGGCGCAGCAACGAGGTGGCGCGGACCGCGTCGTCGCAGGTCTCGCCGATGGCGCCTACGAGGCTCGCGTCCGGGCCGAGTTCCACGAAGCGGGTGACACCGAGGGACTTCAGCCGCGTGACGGCGTCGCCGAACGCGACGGTGCCACGGACCTGGTCCACCCAGTACCGCGCGGTGAACTCCTCGACCGGCTCGCCCGTGAGCGTGGAGACGATCGGGATGCGGGGCCGCGCGTAGGTGACGCTTGCCGCGGCGATGCCGAAGTCCTTGAGCATGGGGTCCATCAGGGCCGAGTGGAAGGCATGGCTGACGTCCAGCCATCGCCCTTCGCGACCCGGCAGTGCGGCGGCGACCGTCTCCACGGCCGTCCGCGTACCGGAGACCACCACCTGGCCGGGGGCGTTGACGGCTGCGATCGACGCACCGTCGACCAGCAGCGGAGCGACCTCGTCGACAGTGGCCCGTACGGCCCACATCGCGCCGCCCGTCGGCAACGCCTGCATCAGGCTTGCCCGCGCGGCCACCAGCCGGCAGGCGTCCTCCAGGGACATGACCCCCGCGATGTGGGCGGCGGCCAGCTCACCCACCGAATGGCCCACCAGGTGGTCGGGGCACACACCCCAGGACTCCATCAGCCGGAACAGCGCCACCTCGACGGCGAAGAGCGCGGGCTGCGCCCACCCTGTCCGCCGCAGCGCGTCCCCGTCCTCGTACATCACCTCACGCAACGAGCGGTCGAGCAGCGCGTCGAAATGCCCGCACACCTCGTCCAGAGCGTGTCCGAAGACCGGGTAGGCCTGCGCCAACTCCTCTCCCATGCCCAGGCGTTGACCACCCTGACCGGAGAAGACGAAGCCGGTGAGACCGGCACTCACGACACCCGACACGACACCGGGCGACGGCTGACCGGCCGCGAGTGCCCGCAGTTGCGCGCGCAGTTCGTGGGCGTGTGAGTCGCCGTTCGAGCCGGAGCCGGAGCCCGCATCGGAGCCGGAGCCTGATCCGGCTCCGGAGCCGAGCACCACCGCCCGGTGTTCCAGTGCGGTACGGGTCGTGGCGAGGGAGAGGCCCACGTCCTCCGGCCGCACACCGGCGGCCGGGTCGGCGGGGCCGGAGGCCAGCCGGTCCGCCTGCTCCGCCACCCCCTCCGGTGATCTCGCGGACACGATCCACGGCACCACCGGCAAGGTCACCGGCGCCGCCTCCGGGCCGTGCGCGGTGGCGGCAGCGGCCTCCGGTCCGGCCTCCACTGCGGGTGCCTCTTCGATGATCACGTGTGCGTTGGTGCCACTGACGCCGAACGCCGAGACGCCCGCCCGGCGCGGCCGGTCCGTCCCCGGCCAGGCACGCTCGTCGGCGAGCAGCTCCACCGCACCCGCCGACCAGTCCACGTGCGACGACGGCACACCCGCATGCAGCGACTTCGGCAGCACCTCGTGCTGCATGGCCAGGACCATCTTGATCAGCCCGGCGGCCCCGGCAGCGGCCTGGGTGTGACCGATGTTCGACTTCACCGACCCCAGCCACAGCGGCTCACCGTCCCGGCGATCCTGCCCGTAGGTGGCCAGCAACGCCTGTGCCTCGATCGGGTCACCCAACGAGGTACCCGTACCGTGCGCCTCCACCGCGTCCACGTCCGACGCCGACAGACCGGCATCAGCCAGGGCCTGCCGGATCACCCGCTGCTGGGAGGGGCCGTTGGGCGCGGTGAGACCGTTGGACGCACCGTCCTGATTGACCGCACTGCCCCGCACCACAGCCAGTACGGGATGCCCGTTGCGCCGCGCGTCCGACAGCCGCTCCACCAGGAGCAGGCCGATGCCCTCGCTCCATCCGGTGCCGTCCGCGTCGTCCGAGAAGGGCTTGCACCGGCCGTCGGCGGCCAGACCGCCCTGCCGGGCGAAGTCGACGAACGCGTCGGGGGCGCCGATGACCGTGACTCCCCCGGCCAGCGCGAGCGAGCACTCGCCGGACCGCAGCGACTGCACCGCGAGGTGCAGCGCCACCAGGGACGACGAACACGCGGTGTCCACCGTGACGGCCGGGCCCTCGAAGCCCAGGGCGTACGACACCCGGCCCGACAGGACGCTGCCCGAGTTCCCGGTGATCAGGTGTCCGCCCACCTCGTCGGGTACGTCGTGCACGTTGCTCAGGTAGCCGGAGCTGCCCGCGCCGACGAAGACGCCGACCCGGTCGCCCTTCAGGGACAGCGGCGCGATCCCGGCGCGTTCCAGGGCCTCCCAGGAGACTTCGAGGAGCAGGCGCTGCTGCGGGTCCATCGCCAGCGCCTCGCGCGGCGAGATCCCGAAGAGCGCGGCGTCGAACTCGGCGGCGTCGGCGAGGAAGCCGCCCGTGCGGGCGAACGTTCCGGTCTGCGACGGCGTACCGGTGGTGTCGAGGCCGTCGAGGTCCCAGCCGCGGTCGGTCGGGAACGGTGTGATGGCGTCGGCCTGCCCGGCGAGCAGTCGCCACAGCGCCTCCGGGTCCGTGGCGCCGCCGGGGAATCGGCACCCCATCGCGACGAGTGCGATCGGTTCGTCGACGGCCGCCCGGCCGGGCTCCTGCAGTGCGGGGAGCCGTTCCGTACCGAGTACCTGGTCGACGAGGTGCTCGGTGAGCACCGCAGCGGTCGGGTAGTCGAACACCAGCGTGGCGGCGAGCTGCAGCCCGGTGGCCACGACCAACCGGTCGCGGAATTCGACCGCGGTGAGGGAGTCGAATCCGAGGTCACGGAATGCGCGATCCGGCTCGATCGCGGCGGATCCGGTGTGTCCGAGCGCCGATGCGGCCTCACCTCGTACGAGTTCGAGGAGCAACCGTCGGCGGTCCCGGTCGTCGAGCGTACGAAGCCGGGCGCAGAGCGCCGACCCCGCGTCGTCGCTGTCCGGCTCGGCGGGTCCCGCCGACTCGATGTGCCGCGCGGCGAACTCACCGAGCAGCACGCTGGGGCGCCGCACGGTGAACGTCGGCAGGAACCGGCTCCACTCCACATCGGCGACCGACACACACGGGTCGCTGCCGGTCAGTGCCAGCTCCAGCCCGGTCATCGCGTCTTCCGGCACGAGAGACAGCAGGCCGCGGCGGCGCAGGTCCTGCTCGGCGCCTTCCAGTGCGGCCATCCCGCCGCCGGACCACGGCCCCCAGGCGATCGACGTGGCAGGCAAGCCCTGCGCGTGCCGGCGGGTCGCGAGAGCGTCGAGGAAGGCGTTGGCCGCCGCGTACCCGCTCTGGCCGCCACTGCCCCAGGTGGCGGCGACGGAGGAGTACAGCACGAACGCGTCGAGGTCGCGGCCCTCGAGCAGCGCGTCGAGGTTCACCGCGCCCGCGACCTTCGCACCGGTCATCTCGGCCAGCTCGGCCACGTGGGACTCACGCAGCGGCGAGGACTGGGTCAGGCCGGCGGTGTGGAAGACGGAACTGATCCGGTGCCCGCCGGACTCGATCCGCGCCACTGCGTCCGCGAGGCTTGCCCGGTCGGCGATGTCGCAGACGGCGAAGGTGACTTCGGCGCCCCGGGACATCAGCTCGTCGCGCAGTTCGGCGGCGCCAGGAGCCTCGATGCCCCGACGGCTCAGCAGGGCCACCCTCCCGGCGCCCCGCTCGACTGCCCAGCGGGCCACGCGGGCGCCCAGGGCGCCGGTTCCACCGGTGACCAGGACCGTTCCGGCCGGTTTCCACGGGGGCCGTACGGAGGTCTCCTGGGGCGCGACCACCAGGCGGCGCCCGAGCACCGCCCCTGCGCGGAGGGCCAGTTGGTCCTCACTGCCGGCGCCACCGGCCAGTACGTCCACCAGCCGGGCAACTGCTCCGTCCCCGGGACGGGCCGGTACGTCGACCAGGCCACCCCAGCGGTCCGGCTCTTCGAGGGCGACCACCCGGCCCAGTCCCCATACGGCCGCGCGGCCGGGGTGCGACAGCACGTCGCCGGGGCCCGTACCGACCGCGCCGGAGGTCACCGCCCAGATGCGGGAGTCCGGGCTCGTGTCGCCCAGCGCCTGCACCAGGACGGTTGTCGCGACGAGCCCCAGCGCCAGGCCGGGGTGGTCGGCGTGATCCGTGTCGTCCTGGCCGAGGAAGGACACCACCCGGCCGCAGTCCTCGAACGCGGCGAGACGCGCGGCCAGCACGTCCCGGTCCAGATCGGTGGCACCCAGCCGGAGGCGGTGCACCTGTACGCCACGGGTGGTCAGAGCGTCGGTGAGTGCTTGGGGCCACAGGTCCTCGGCCGACTCGGCATCCCCTGCCGTGTCCGGCTCGACGATCAGCCAACTGCCCCTGATGTGCGTGGTCTTGACGGGTCCGGTGGGTGTCCAGGTGATCCGGTACGTCAGCCCGTCGACGCTCGCAGCGTGTTCCCGGCGGCGCTGCCAGGCGTCGAGCGCAGACATCACGTCGCCCAGCGGGGCGTCGGCCTCGACGTCGAGCGCGGTGGTGAAGGTGCCGAGGTCCCCTCGCGCGACGAGATCCCAGAAGGGGGCATCGGTCCGGTTGAGAGCGGAGTCGGGCGTGGGCACCTGCGGCCGGGATCGCGGCCAGTAGCGCTGGTGTTGGAAGGCGTACGTGGGGAGCTCGGTGCGGCGGGCACCGGTCGGGGCGTAGAACGCCTGCCAGTCGACCGTGCAGCCGTCCGCCCACAACCGGGCGAGCGCCGTGACAGCAGTAGCCGGCTCGGAACGCTTGCGGTGCAGCAACGGCACGGTCAGCGCGTCGTGCCCGCATGTCTCACCGGTCGCGCCCACGAGACTCGCATCAGGACCCACCTCTACGAACCGGGTCACGCCCAGGGCCTGGAGTCGGGTCACGGCATCCGCGAACCTGACCGTGCCCCGTACCTGATCCACCCAGTACTGGCTGGTGAACTCCTCCACCGGCTCACCCGTCAGGGTCGACACCACCGGGATCTGCGGGCGGCCCGTCGCGATTCCTGAGGCCGCTTCGCCGAACGCCTTCAGCATCGGATCCATCAGGACCGAATGGAACGCGTGGCTGACCTCCAGCCAACGTCCGTCCCGGCCGGGGAGAGCTGCGGCAACGGACTCGACGGCCGCGCGCTCGCCGGACAGCACCACCTGGCCGGGGGCGTTCACCGCCGCGATGGACACACCGTCGACAAGGAGCGGCGTGATCTCCTCCGTGGACGCCCGCACGGCCCACATCGCACCGCCTTCCGGCAGGGCCTGCATCAGCTGGGCCCGCGCGGCCACCAGACGGCACGCATCTTCCAGCGACAGCACGCCCGCCACATGGGCGGCAGCCAACTCGCCCACCGAATGGCCCAGCACGTAATCCGGGACCAGGCCCCACGACTCGGCCAGCCGGAAGAGAGCTACCTCGACGGCGAACAGCGCGGGCTGCGCCCAACCCGTACGCCCCAACGCCTCCCCATCCTCGAACATCACCTCACGCAACGGACGGTCGAGCAGTGAATCGAAATGCCCGCACACCGCATCGAGCGCTTGCTCGAAGACCGGGAAGGCATCGGCCAACTCCCGGCCCATTCCCATTCGTTGGCCACCCTGCCCGGAGAAGACAAACCCGGTGAGACCAGAACCCGCGACTCCGGACACCACACCCGGCGAGGACTCACCAGCAGCCAACCCACTCAACCCGGAACGCAGCTCAGCCACATCCGAACCGAGCACCACCGCACGATGCTCCAACGCGGTACGCATCGTCGCCAACGAGAAGCCGACGTCCGGACCGGACGAGCCGTCCACGCCGGCGGACAGCCGCGCCGCCTGCGCGCGGACACCCTCGGAGGTCTTCGCCGATATGAGCCACGGCATCACGGGCAGGGGAACGGGGGCTGTTTCCGGCTCCCCCTGTCCGGCGGGCAGCTCGGGCGGCTCCTCGATGATCAGGTGCGCGTTGGTGCCACTGACGCCGAACGCCGAGACGCCCGCGCGGCGCGGCCGGTCCGTCCCCGGCCAGGCATGCTCGTCGGCGAGCAGCTCCACCGCACCCGCCGACCAGTCCACGTGCGACGACGGCGTACCGGCGTAGAGCGACTTGGGCAACACCTCGTGCTGCATCGCAAGAACCATCTTGATGACTCCGGCGACGCCTGCGGCGGCTTGGGTGTGGCCGATGTTCGACTTGATCGACCCCAGCCACAACGGCTCACCGTCCTGCCGGCCCTGGCCGTACGTGGCGAGCAGCGCCTGCGCTTCGATCGGGTCGCCCAGAGATGTACCCGTGCCGTGCGCCTCCACCGCGTCCACGTCCGACGCCGACAGGCCGGCATCAGCCAGAGCCTGCCGGATCACCCGCTGCTGCGAGGGGCCGTTGGGCGCGGTGAGACCGTTGGACGCGCCGTCCTGATTGACCGCACTGCCCCGCAGCACAGCCAGTACGGGATGCCCGTTGCGCCGCGCGTCCGACAACCGCTCCAGTACGAGAACGCCGGCACCCTCACCCCAGCCCGTACCGTCCGCATCGTCGGAGAACGCCTTGCACCGTCCGTCACCGGCCAGGCCGCCCTGCCTGGCGAACTCCACGAAAGCGCCCGGCGTCGACATCACCGTCACACCACCGGCCAACGCCAGCGAACACTCACCCGAACGCAACGACTGCGCCGCCAGATGCATCGCCACCAGTGATGACGAACACGCCGTGTCCACCGTCACCGCAGGACCCTCAAGGCCCAACGCATACGACACCCGGCCGGAGAGCACACTTCCCGAACTCCCGGTGCTCCCGTATCCGTCCGGCTCCTCACCGGACATGGCCAGCAGGGCCGGGTAGTCCTGGCCGTTCGTTCCCGCGAACACGCCAACCGGTCGTCCGCGCAGGGACATCGGGCCTATCCCCGCACGCTCCAGGGACTCCCACGCCACCTCAAGCAGAAGACGCTGCTGCGGATCCATCGCCAACGCCTCACGCGGCGAAATCCCGAACAGACCAGCATCAAAGTCCGCCGCACCCTCCACGAATCCACCCACCGGCGCAAAGTCCCCACCAGCCTCCCAACCCCGGTCCACCGGGAAACCACCCATGGCATCGACCCCACCCGACACCAACCCCCACAAACCCTCCGGAGAAACCACCCCACCAGGGAATCGGCACCCCATCCCCACCACCACGACCGGATCCTCCACACCAGCCACCACCACCGGCGGAACCAGCACACCCGACGAAGCGACGCCCTCACTCCCGAACAACTCGCCGATCAAGAAATCAGCCAGCGCCTCCACCGACGGATAGTCGAACACCACCGTCGACGCCAACTTCAATCCGGAAATTATGGCCAGCCCGTTGCGCAGCTCGACGGCCATCAACGAGTCCACGCCCAGGTCGCGGAAGGCTGTGGAGATCTCCACTGCGCCGGCGTCCGCGAAGCCCAGCACCGCTGCCAACTGCTTGCGCACCAAATCCCGTACAGCAGAACGTCGTGCGGTGGCCGACGCTCCGGCCAGGCGGTCTCGTAGCCCGTCCTTCTCCGGAGCAGCCTCGAT
>NZ_CALNVW010000066.1 GCF_940670765.1 Streptomyces sp. A 4/2 | reverse complement strand
ATCCGTCATCGATACCCAGAGCATCAAAACCTCCACCAACGTGCCCGTGACCAGCCAGGGAACAGACGCTGCCAAGAAGATCGTCGGCCGGAAGCGAGGCATCCTCACCGATACGATCGGCCTGCTTCTCGCCGTGACCGTCACCGCCGCCAGCCTCTCCGAGAACGCCCTGGGGGTACGTCTCCTCGATCAAGCCAAAAGCGCCTACCCGACCATCGCCAAAAGCTGGGTCGACACCGGCTTCAAGAAAGCCGTCGTCGAACACGGCGCGAAGCTCGGAATCGACGTCGAAGTCGTCAACAGAAACCCCAAAGTTCGCGGCTTCCATGTCGTGAAAAGGCGCTGGGTAGTCGAGCGGAGCATCGGCTGGATCATGATGCACCGACGCCTCGCCCGCGACTACGAGACCCTCACCACCAGCTCCGAAGCCATGATCCACATCGCATCGATCGACAACCTCACCAAGCGCATAACGGACGAGACCACACCAACCTGGCGAGGAACCTACTAGGCCATAAGCAGCAATTCGGCCACATCAAACGCCCTCTCAGAGGCCATCGAGCGCGGAATCCTCGCCGGATTCGAGATCGACGTCCTGGAGATCCGCGACCCCTCCCCCGTTCTCGGGGAATCGGAGGAGGCGCAGCGGGGCCGGCGCCTGGCCCTGTTGCAGACCGCGCTCCTGGAGCACGCCGCCGCGTACAACCTCCATACGGTCATGACCTTCCACCAGAAGGTCGAAGAGGCCCGAGCGTTCGCGGACAAGCTCCCGGCCACCGCCGCCGAGCTGTACGTCAACGACGCCTCCGACGCCGACCTGGCCGCCGCGGACAAGCTGCCGCAGTCCTCGATCGACGCGGCCTTCTACGAGCTGGAAGCCGGCCGCCACGTACCTCCGGACCGGGTCTGGTCGGCGTGGCTGTGCGGCGACCACCTCGTCACCGAACGGCGGGAGGCGCTACGGCAGTTCGCAGGCGGCATCGACGCGGCCGGGCACCGGGTCCACCGCGCCTTCCTCGCCAGCTGCCGCGTCCTCGGCGAAGGCGTCGACATCACCGGCGAGCGGGGAGTCGAAGCCATCTGCTTCGCCGACACCCGCGGCTCCCAGGTCGAGATCGTGCAGAACATCGGCCGGGCACTCCGCCTCAACAAGGACGGCTCCACCAAGATCGCCCGCATCATCGTGCCCGTGTTCCTGGAACCCGGCGAGGACCCCACCGACATGGTCGCCAGCGCCAGCTTCCGCCCCCTCGTAGCCGTCCTCCAAGGCCTCCGCTCGCATGACGAACGACTTGTCGAGCAGCTCGCTTCCCGCGCGCTCACGAGCGGCAAGCGCAAGGTGCACGTCCAGCGTGACGAGGACGGGAGAATCGTCGGGGCCGGCGGCGAGAGCGACGGCGAGGACCAGGAGCACGACGACGACACCGACGCCGCTACCGAGTCCGCGCTGCTGCACTTCTCCTCTCCCCGGGACGCCGCCACGATCGCCGCGTTCCTGCGCACCCGGGTCTACCGGCCGGAGTCCCTGGTGTGGCTGGAGGGCTACCAGGCCCTGATCCGTTGGCGGGCGGAGAACGAGATCACCGGCGTCCATGCCGTTGCCTACGACGTCGAGGTCGAAGTGGGGGTCACGAAGTCGTTTCCGCTTGGTCGATGGGTGCATCAGCAGCGGAAGGCGCTGCGGGCGGGCGAGCTGAAGGAGCGGCGCAAGACTCTGCTGGACGCCCCGGAGGCCGGGATGCTCTGGGAGCCGGGCGAGGAAGCCTGGGAGATCAAGCTCGCCGCGCTCCGGTCGTACCGCCGGGCGACTGGGCACCTCGCGCCGCGTCAGGACGCGGTCTGGGGCGAAGGCGAGGCGATGGTGCCCATCGGACAGCACCTCGCCAACCTCCGGCGGAAGGGTGCGAAGAACGGCCTGGGCAAGGACCCGGAGCGGGCCGCCGCCCGCGCGGCGCAGCTGACGGAGATCGACCCGGACTGGGACTGCCCCTGGCCGCTGAACTGGCAACGCCACTACCGCGTCCTCGCCGACCTGGTCGACGCCGACCGCGTCCTGCCCTACATCGCGGGCGGGGTCATGCACGACGGTGATGACATCGGCACCTGGAGGTGGCGGCAACAAGAACCCGGCACCTGGGCGCAGCTCCTGCCCGAGCAGCGCGAGCGGCTGACCGCGCTAGGCGTACAACCCACCCAGACACCATCACCCGCCCCCGCCCCCGCCAAGCGCGCGGCGCAGGGCCCGAGCAAAGCCCAGCAGGCATTCCAACGCGGCCTGGCAGCCCTCGCGCAGTGGATCGAGCGAGAAGGCGCGGACCGGCCGGTACCACGCGGCCACAGCGAAGAGATCACGGTCGACCGCGAGACGGAGCCGGTGATCGTCAAGCTGGGCGTGTGGATCTCCAACACCAAGTCGAGGAGGGACAAACTCACCCAGGAGCAGCTGAACGCCCTACGGGAGCTGGGCATGCAGTGGGCGTGACACCGACCGTCAGCGGAGAGTCCCAACGGCGGATCAGATGCGCGGGCGCCACCGGGTGAGTGGGCGGCCCGCGGCTCTGCTGTTGGCCTTACGGCACGCGGCGAACGAGACCAGCGGGGCGAACCACTGCACGAGGGGTGGCAGCCAAGTGGACCGGCATCTGCGCTTAGTTGGTGTGTCTACCCATCCGCCGTTGGAGGGGAAGGGATCAGGGTCGGGCAGGATGAGCACTCATGACGGGTGGGAAAGACAAGCTGATGGAGTTGCTGCGGCGCGCCGGGCTGCACATCGCGGGTGACTGGAAGACCGAGGAGGTAATGCCGCCCCGGGCCGCGTGGCGCCCGGTCGTCGCGGGAGAAGCCAGGCCGACCGTGAGTGTGAGGGCAGACCGAGCGGACCTGGTCGCCCAGCTCAATGCGCAGTGGCACCGGCTCGGGACCGAGAGCGGGATCTTCGGCGGGGACGGTGTCTTCCTGATCGACGTCGCGGGCAACTGGACAGGCTGCGCGCCCAGGCCTTGGACGCGGGTGCAGCTCACGGAGCAGTGGAACCTCGCCGGAGTTTTGGGTGAGCGGCCCGGGCAGCCGGAGTTCATCACCCTCTCGGTGGACGGGGACACCCTGCTGGGGGTGACCACTGAAGAAGACGAGGTATGGCTGATCGTCGTGGACCACCTGCGCGAGCGGCAGGAGGCAGCCGCTCGGGCGGCGGCCCAGGAGAGCCCGCGGGAGCGGGCCGCCGCTTGGACATCGCTGTTTCAGGGGCCGGGACCTTCCAAGAGGGTGCAGGAGATGTGGGCGCACGGGCTGGCACTCAACCCGGCCACCCCCGATGATCTGCGTGCCCGTCTCCTTGGTGTGTCGCACTTCCTCCTGTGGCGGCGTCTGCCTGCGGCGGTCGTCGAGGCGGCCATCATCCACCCGGATGGGAAGGTGCGGCAGTTGCTGGCCGAAGCCCAGCCGGGCCTCACAGCGGACCAATGGACTCGCCTGATCCTGGGCGAGCGGGAATCCCGGCCCCGCTGGATCCTCACCCTGCTGGCGGCGGACCGGCGCGCCGAGCTCACCGACACCGCCTACGAGCAGCTCGCCGCGGATCCTTCCGTCCGGGTCCGGGAAGAGACAGCCCGCCTTCGCGGACTGCCCGTACGGATACTGACCGCGCTGGCTGGCGACGACAATCCCTCTGTACGCGCCTCAGCCTGCCAAAGGGCCTGGCCTCATCTGGACGGCCCGGCCCGGCGCAAGCTTCTGAGCGATCCCTCCGGCAAGGTGCGCGTCGAGGCACTGTTGCTGCATCACCGGAAGCAGCCGATGCCCCGCTCGGTGTTCGAGACCGAAGGAGTCCGGGACCGTGCGGTGGAGTCCTGCCGCCTCGAACGCGGCCTCGCCGAACACCTGGCCCGCCACGGCGAGCCGGCACAACGCTGCTCTCTCGCGGGCAACCCGCACCTGGACCCGGACCTGGTCGGTCTTCTTGCCCAGGACCCTGACGAGAACGTCCGCTTCGTGGTGGCCACACGCGCCGACATCACCGAGGAGCAGCGGGCGGGCATCCCCATCGACTTCCACCCGCGCGTGCACTACTACCCGCTGGACTGGGTCATGGCACTGCACGAGGATCCCGGCGCCATGCGCCGCCTGGCCGCCTCCTCCCATCCTCTGGTCCGCAGGAGCGTTGCCCGGGCCCGGCACCTCCCTGCGGACGTCGTCGAACGCCTCGCCCGCGACGACGACCGCGTCGTCCAGCTCTTCCTCGCGGAATCCTGCGACGACGCGCCCGCTGACATGCTCCTGCGGGTGTGGCAGTGGTGGACCGGCAGCCTCACCACCCCCGACCGCCCTCACGGCCACCCCAACTTCCCCCGCCGCGACCTGCTGCGCTACGTCAACGACCCGAACGTCAGAATGCGCCAGCTGGCCTTGGACGACCCGGAGTCCACGCCAGAGCTGGTGGAGACGTTCAGCCGGGACAGCAACGAGGAAGTACGGCACCGGGCCACGTCCGACCCACGCCTTTCGCCCGCATCAGCGGTCCGGCTGCTCGACGACCCGCACGAACGTGTCCGCTACGCGGCCGCCCTGCATCCAAGGCTGCCCGCCCGCGCGCTGATCCGGTTGCTGCGGGACACCGACACCGCACAAACCGCGGCCCGACACCCCGCCCTGCCCGTCCCCGTCATGGAACAGATGCTCCAGCGGATCCAGCCCCCGGCCCCGGTCACACCAGAACCGTAAGAAGCCGTCATGTCTCCGGGATCGGGAGGGTTGGGCTGCCGAGCGGCCTCGCAGGCGGGCTGGCTGTATCGGACGGCGATGTTTGCTGTCAGCCGTATGCCGATTCCGATCAGTTGGGTGCCGAAGGGCTGGGATACCTGGGACCAGGACAGCAGGCCGTGCTGTCCCGTACTCGGCGAGAGGGGCCGCGTGTGCCGGGAAGCCGTGGCAAGCATCAGCAAGACAGCCCGGAGGCCGTGTTCCCGCCGGCGGCGGGCCGGGCGGCGGCAATGCCCCGGCTGCTGGACCTCGACAGCCGCGGTGAGCTGAGCGCCGCGCATGTGCGCCTGGTGGCAAAGGCGTTGGGGAAGTCGGAGCGGACGGTGTGGCGATGGCTGGCCGCTGCCCGTGAGGACCATCGCCTCGCCCGGGTGGAGTCGTCCCATTTCACGGTCAGCACGGAAATCCGGCGGCTGCTGGCACTGTGGGGCGGTAACGCCTCCCGAGTCCACGCCGAGCTGGTACAGCGGGCGACCGAGGATCCGGACGCGCCCGCGGTGCCGTCGCTCTCCACGTTGCACCGGGCGATCCGCCGGGACCTGACCCGCGGTGAGCGAGCCGGGCTGAAGAGCGGGGAGGCGGCGCGGCGCGCGCATGACGTGTTCGGGCAGCGGCCGGTCACGCACCGCAACGCGGCGTGGGAGGGCGACCACAAGCACATGCCCGTCGAGGTAGACGTGGAGGGTGAGCTGGCCACGCCGTGGTGACCTGGTTCATCGACTGCGCCACCAAGGCGATCACCGGGGTGGCTGTCACCGCGCACGCGCCGAGCCGAGACGCGGTGCTGGCGTCCTTGCGCATCGCAATCACCCGCAGCGAGCCGCCCTGTTCGCCGCCGCGCTGCACGGCCTGGCGCTGCTGCGTACGGGTCCCTCTTCGGCGGACGCCTACGGCTCGGGCCTCCAGCTCATCACCACCGACAACGACACCGCCCCCTGGCCGGACGAAGCCTTCAGCACCATCGAAGTCGACTACGCCTGCCCATGGTTCCCAGCATCACTCGACCCAGCCCCAGCCACACCGGGACGCGCTGAAGACGAGGTACCGGGCATAGTCGCGCCGCCCCCTACGTTGACCCGGCGGTGCCGGTCGCGCCCGGCAAAGGTGGTGAGACTGCCGAACGGATCCGGTATTCGACTCGCATCTCGTTGGCCAGTGAGGAGAAGTGGCGTGCGCAGTCGGGATGGTCGCGCAGCGCTCCTGCGACTGAGCCGGCGGCATCCCCTGTCAGGGTGCGCAGCCAGGGCCTGATCTCATCCTGCGGCCTCCACTGGTCCCACAAGGCGTCCCAGGTGAAGGCACCGTTGCAGCAAACTTCCAGCAGATCCAACTGCGCAGCATTAGCGGCGTGGCGTGCGACGGTGAACAGCCACAGGATGACGGCGTCGACTTCACCACGCTCTATTGAGCGGTGTGTGCCCAGAAGGTCGGGCATCGCCCGGACAATCTCAAGGGCTCGGGGAGGGTCAGCGAACAACGCTGGCATGAGCGCCACAGGATCAACATTGAGAAGTACGTCGCAGTACAGAGCAGCGTCGTCGGGGTGGGTAGCCGCCAGGGCCACCAACTCCTCTGAGGCATTCGCTGCTCCATCGTTCAAAGCATCACGGAGCGTTTCGGCATGTACTACGGGCGGCGTGGGGGGTGTGTCGATCTCCTGGGCGATGAGGTCAAGGAACGCTTGCACCGTTGCCGGCCGTCTCCCGGGGTCCGTACGCGTTGCTCCTCGGACGACCGCGCGCCAGGGTCCAGAGTCCGGTATGAGTGGAATATTCTGCCGCGGGTTCCTGCGTGTGATCGCCCAGCCGATCAGCTGCCCCAAGCTGTAGACGTCAGTCGGCGGACCGGCACTGTGGGCATCGAAGCTCAACTCCGGAGCGGCAAAGCCCTCAGATCCCATGCTCGCCCCAAGCCGGGTGCGCTGCGCATGCGTGGTCTGGCCAGGCGGACGACGCACAATGCCCCAGTCGGCAAGAACCCATCGCCCATCAAGCCGAAGTACGTTAGACGGCTTGATGTCCCGATGTATCCATCCGTGAGGGGCGCCCGGTGCCTGCATCCCATGCGCAGCGATCAGCACCGAGCACAGGCTCTCAATCAGGTCCCGTAGTACGGCCGGATCCTTGAGGTCATCGAGGCATTCCGTTGCGACAGCCTGCGCCTTGGGCATGACGAACCACGTGCCGTCGGCGCTGGCGTCCCAGACCGGCATCGCATTCGGATGGTCGCTCAGAAGACGGCCCACCTCGATCTCACGGGTCATCCGGGCTTTCTTGTCGAGGTGCGGGTACTGGCCGCGTAGCTTCTTGAGGACGACGGGCGTGCCGGTCGGCTTGTGCGTCGCGTAGAAGACGTCAGCCATGCCGTCCTCTTGACGGTGGAAGGGGAACTTCTCGCAGTCATAGTCCTTGCGCAGACCGCGAGCCTCGTACGGGGCTGCTGCGCCACTCCGCAGTTCACTGATCTGCGCTGTGTCGACTCCTCCGCGCTGTGAGAAGCCGGTCAACAGCATGCGATCAGGTAGTTGCAGGCGCTGACGGATATCGGCAACCGCGCTGGGCCCGATGCGCTTCCCCAGCAGCCCCGCAGGCAGGTCCTGCACTCCTGACTGCTCAGTCCACCGAGGATCCAGGCGGCCTTGCATCGCCTTCCTGACACGGTGCACTAGCTCGGCGTAGAGACCGTTAATTTCAGTACCGGTCAAAGGCGAGCCCAGTTCGTGAAGGCACGCGACGTTACGTTCCTCGATGTCTTCGCTCCTGGGAAGTTCCTGGATACGGATCAGGCCCAAGAAGGCAGAGACCTCCTTGGCGTCAGCTTTCAGGTGGGCAGTCACCCGCTCCATACAGTGCTCGTTGTCGGCCCCTTCTCCGTGCGCAAGAGCAGTAACGAGCGCGTCGGCAGGATCGAGAAATCCCTCAACGGCAGCCGTTAGCCTGTAGGAGAGTCCCTGGTCTTTCAACGTTCCATACGTACGCCACAGGCTTTGCAACGGCCTCTTTGCGAGCACGTCTCTGAATGCCCAGGGAGTGGCCATTTCCCGCATCTTGATCTGTTGAAACTCCCAAAACAGACCGCCCTTGGCCTGCTCCTCACTGCGGGCGATGATGACGTCCTCAATGTGCTCGCATGTCACATGCCGTACTGCCTCATCAGCGAGCATCTCCAGGACGGCCTGTGCAGCCACGTGAGTCTGGTACTCGTAGCCTCGCAGTGTCACCGAACCCGAATCGTTCAGGGCAGCAGTCGCAATCGGATCAACCATGTACCCCCCAGCCCACTCTCCCCAAGCACGCAGCGTAAGCGGTACTCGACTGGCGAGTCGATCACTTCGGCGGAACTCGTGAAGCCAGCATGTCCTTCCCTCACCGAGGTCTCCCTCTTCGGCAGCGGATTGCGTTCACCCGTTCGGGGTGGGAGCAGGCGGATCACGTACCCGGCCGCCCGGAATGCATTTGGCTGTCAGACGTGAGGCTACAAGGCGGCGAGGCAAGCGGAGAGTTCGCGGAGGTAGCCGACGATCACCTGATGGCGCGCTTCGTCGATCCTGCGGGCGGTGACCGGCTGATGTGCTGGCGAGACGTCGCACGGGAGGTCGCGTTGGAGGACTGCGGTCCGGTGCGGCCCTTTCCCGTGCGTTCTGGCCGTGGTTTTGCGCCTGGTTGGTGGTGGTCGGCAACGACCGGGCGGCTGGTGCACTACGGGTCTGGTGTCATACGGAACCAGGTGATGCTACTGGACCGGGATCCCTCGGTCGTGGCCATTGCATGCCGCCCGGTGGAATTCACCTGGCGTAAGCGTGACGGAACCTGGGTGCGGCACGCACCGCATCTGATGGCCCGGCTCGCGGAAGGCAGGGGTCTGCTGGCGGACTGCGCCGGGCACGGGGACATCTCACCGCGCCTGGCCTGTCGGGCGGCGGTGGTGGAGGCCGCGGCCGCGGCAGCGGGGTGGCAGTACAGGGTTCTGCGCCCTCCGGATCCGGTTCTGGCGGCCAATCTGCGCTGGCTGGCCGGGTACCGGCACCCCCGCTACAGGGGCGGCGAACTTGCCGGGCGCGCGGCCGAGGTCTTTCGGCGACCGCGGCCTCTGATCGAGGGCGTGCGTGAACTCGGCGATCCGGTGCAGGTCTTCCCGGTGGTCTTCCACGCGCTGTGGCACGGCAAGTTGTCGGCCCCCCTCGAGGTGCCCTTGCACGAGCGGGTGACCGTGACGGCGGACCGCCCCAGACGGGGGCAGGCGTGAGCGGCACAGTGCTAGAGCCCGGAACACAGGTGCGTTTCGCGAAGCGGACCTGGACGGTGGTCATGCTGGAAGGGTCATGCGTACGGCTGGTCGACGCGGACAACTCCGTGGCCACTGTCGTGGCGAACTTCCTGTTCGCCGAACCCGACTTCGAAGTGGTAGGCGCCCCGCAGCGCGGCGTGCCTCCGTTCGGGCTCCTGGAGGAGCTGCCTGAACAGGTGCGCGCGCGTGCGTACGCCTGGGAGCGGCATGTGCGTGAGGTGGAGACCGGGTGCCCCGTTCCGGGTCAGGACCAGGTGCCGCGTGCCGAGTTCGATCCGGCCTGGCGCACCATGGCGGAGCGGGAGGAAGCCAAGGCCGCCGAGCTGACGGCGGCCGGGCAGCCGGCCAGTGCGGTGACGGTGCGGCGGATGCGGGCCCGCTATCGGGAGCAAGGCCTGTGGGGGCTGGTGGACGGCCGGACCGCCCGGCGGCGCTCGCCGGTAGGGCGCGCGGACGAGCGGGTGGTCGCCGCGATCGAGCAGGCACTCCAGGCGCAGCGGGAGCGGTCGACCGGGACGCTGAGCCGGCTCCGGCGCACCGTCGGCTGGATTCTGGAGGACGCCCACGGTGTGGGGACGGTAAAGGTGCCGCCGGCCTCGACGTTCAACCGGCTGGTGCACGCCCTCGCGGACCGTCAGGGGCTGTTGGGGACAGCGGCGCAGCGGCGCCGTCACTCCTCACGGCCGGCTCCGCCGTTCACCCCGACGGTGGCGCTGCGGCCCGGTGAGCTGGTGATGCTGGACAGCACCCCTTTGGACGTGATGGTGGTCCTGGCCGACGGGGTGGTGGGTAAGGCCGAGCTGACGATCGCCCTGGATGTGGCGACGCGCAGTATCTGTGCGACCGTGCTGCGGCCGATGGGCACCGGGTCGGTGGATGCGGCGGTTCTGCTGGCGCAGATGGTGACGCCAATGCGGATGCGCCGAGGGTGGGAAGAGGCGCTGGCGATGTCGCGCTCGGTCATCCCCTACGAGCGGCTGGTGTCGTTGGACGCGCGGCTGGAGGGTGCGGCAGCCCGTCCGGTGATCACGCCGGAGACGGTCGTCGTCGACCAGGGCCGGGTGTTCATCTCCGCCTCGTTCACCGCGGCGTGCGACAGCTTGGGGGTGTCGGTGCAGCCGGCGCCTCCGGCCAACGGCCCGGCCAAGGGAAATGTCGAGCGGATGTTCCGCACCATCGGCGACCGGTTCTCCCAGTACGTGGCCGGTTACACCGGCTCCGACGTCACTCAGCGCGGCTCTCACGTCGAGGACGAGGCGTGCTGGACGCTGCCGCAGGTGCAGGATCTGCTGGACGAGTGGCTGGTCGCAGACTGGCAGCACCGTCGGCACACATCCCTGCGTCATCCTCTGGCCCCGAAGCTCGCGGTGTCGCCGAACGAGATGTGGGCCGCGCTGGTCGGCGTGACCGGCTATGTGCCGGTGCTGCTCAGCGAAGACGACTATGTCGAGCTCATGCCGGTCAAACGGGTGGGCATCAACGATTACGGCATCCGCTTCGACTATCGCACCTACGACCATGAGGTCCTCAACCCGCACCGCGGGTTCCAGTCGACGGCCCCGGACGGGATGTGGGAGGTGCACCACAACCCTTATGACCCCCAGCAGATCTGGGTGCGGCTGCCTGGCGGCTGGGAGGAGGTGCCCTGGATCCACAAGGAGCGGGTAAGCCTGCCCTTCACCGACTTCACCTGGCGCCACATCCGCGCGACCGTCGAGCGCCGCGGCGACCGCGATGAGCACGAGCAACAGCTCGCCCAGGCCCTGGACCGTCTCCTGCGGCGGGCCGGTAACGGGGAAGGCACCCGCCGCGAGCGGACCGTCGCGGCACGCGCCAGCGCCGCAGCCTCCCTCGCCGGGCCCGTCCCAAACCAGCAAGAGCCGCCCGACCCTCTCACCGCCCCGACCCTCTCCTACGGCCTGGTCGGCGCCTTCACCCCAGCAAGCCTGGATGAGCCCGACGACGAAGAGTTCGAGGACGGCTGGGACGAGGACGAAGACCCGCTCGGCACATCAGACGATGCCGGCGGCGGCCCCGCCGGAGACGAGCAGCCATCCGGGCGGGCCGCAGTCCCCCGCCCGTCGCGGATCTACGATGCCCGCCAGGAGGCAACCCAGTGGTAGCAGTCCCCGAAGCCGGTCCCGTCCCGGACGAGGAGCAGCAGATGGCGGCCTATGCGCCACCGACCACGCGGGAGGGCTGGCAGCAGTTCGTCGACACTCCCCCACTGCAGCCCCCGCCCACTGGAGACGAGGTCTGGTCGCTTGAGGAACGCCTGGACTACCACTCCCGGTTCGTCGTCCTGACCACCCCGGCCATGGAGCGCATCTCGCTGTCGGTACGGCGGCTTATGCTCCTCAACCGCCGCCAACAGGGCACCGCGCGCCGCGGACTCATCGTGTCCGGACCGCCCACCACCGGCAAGACCACCACCCTGCTGGAAATGGGCCGCACCTTCGAACTCGCCGAACAACGCCGCCACCCCGGCCGCACCGACCGCCTGCCCGTCGCTTTCCTCGCGGTGCCGCCCGCCTCCACTCCCAAGATGCTGGTATCGGAGTTCGCCCGGTTCCTCGGCATCCCCATCGCCAACCGCATGAACCAGGCGCAGATCACCGACGCCGTCTGCCACCTGCTGTGCCAGCTGGGCACCGCGCTGGTCCTCGTCGACGACGTCCACCTGCTCGACACCCGCACCCGGGCCGGCGCGGAGACCTCCGACCAGATGAAGCACCTGGGCGAGAGGATTCCGGCGACCTTCGTCTACGCAGGCGTCGACGTCGAGGCATCCCCCCTGCTCAACGGGCCGCGCGGCGCACAGTTGGCAGGCCGCTTCACCCTGGTCCGCAACATCGCCCTGTCCTGCGGCACCGCCGAACAGCGCGCCGTCTGGCTGGACCTGGTCACCGACATGGAAAATGCCCTGCACCTGCGCCACCACACTGGGGGCACTCTGGCCCGGCACGCCGACTACCTCCACCAGCGCACCGGCGGAGTCATGGGAAGCCTCTCCCACCTCATCCGTGAAGCCGCCCTCACCGCCCTCCTCGACGGCAGCGAAAAGATCACCAAACGGCTCTTGGCCGGCATCCAGCTCGACATCCGCGCGGAGCAGCAAGCCCGCCCGCCCCGAAAACGCCTCCCGCGCCCCCGCAACAACGGCACTGGATCCTGACGAGGCGGACCAGCGGTGAAGAAGACCACCAGCCCTTTAATGGAACCTGCCGTCGGGGATTGTTCGCAGCCACCACAGCGCGAGCAGAAAGAACTGCCCCTGCATAGACCGCCTTTGGGCGCGGTGCGTGTCGCTCCACTGAACGGCGAGACGACGCTGTCGTTCATGAGCAGAGTCGCCTCCCGGTACAAGCTCACGGCCAAAGAACTCATCGGCGCGCTCGTGGACGTGGGACGGCGGCCCAACCTGTTCACGGTGCGGCCCGACGGAGAAGTGGTCTTCAACGCCGAGGCCCGGGCGGTGGTCGCCGCTTTCTGCCGCATGCCCGAAGAACACCTGCACCGTGCCCTGCCTGCCTGGGGCAGAGACGTCCCTTCGAGCAGGCTCGGCAGCGGGTCGGCCGCCTGGGTCCGCACCGCAGCCACTATCCCGCCGACCGGCCCCGGATGCCGGGCCTGCACCGCGACGGCCACACGAGGCCAGGAAGAAGCACGCCGCTACCTGCTGCCGCACGGCCGGGTATGCGTCAAGCACCAGTGCTGGATGATGGAAACACCCGTCGTCGACGGGGCAACGGCGTGCCCCGGGCAGTTGGACCTGCGGTATGTGCCGCAGAACGGGGCGGCCCAGCGCCGTCATATACGGCTGCTGCGGCGCTCTGCGCCCGCCGGCGAAGCGTTCACCATGGCGCAGGCAATCATGGCTTCGTGGTGGGACGAGCCCTGGCCGGAAGAGATCCTCTGGCCCGATCGGCTGCGGCTAATGGCACCTGGCAACGACCTCGCTTGGCGTGCCGCAGCGCGGGATGCGGTGACCTATCCCGAAGCCGTCACGCTGGCCGCGGCTCTCGCCGACCCAGGCCTGCAGCAGCGGCTACTCAATGACGCGGGGCGGCATCAGCCGCACGCCCTCGCCGATGTCCCCAGCCTCGTGGACGAACTAGCTCGGCGCCTTGAGCGGCCATGGATCGCCGGTCGCCTCAGCGCCATCACGACAGGCCCACTGAACGCCTGGGTACGCGCCTGCGTACGCACCCAGGCCGGGCACAAGCCGAAAACCCGCAGCATGTGGCACGTCTCCCCGCCCCACCGGCCCGCACCGATCACCCGGCTCCTGGCCGAAACCCGGCCCGTCGACGAAACGCCCGGAAAAACGGAGTCGGAGGGGTCGTCGGCCCCAGACGTGGCCGAGACCGCTAAGGGGTTCGCGCGCGGCCTGCGCCACGCCCGCACCTACGCCACCGAACACGGCCACCTCTGCATTCCTTACCGGCACGAAGAGGACGGGTTCCAACTCGGCCTGTGGCTGGCCAACCAGCGTGCCGCAGGCCCTCAGCTCTCCCCCGAGCGCAGCCATGCCCTGGCCGCTCTTGACCCGTGGTGGAATCCTGCGTGGAGCACACTGTGGCAGCGCATCTACCTGCGCGCACGACGGCTGCTGGACTCAGGCACCGACATCAGCCCCACTCAGGGCTTTCCGGGCACCAGCGAGAATCTCGGCACCTGGCTGTACCGGCAGTGCCAGGTCTACAGCAGCCTCCACCCCCAGCAGCGCAGGCTACTGGCACAGATCGGCATCAGTGCCGAAGCCGCCCGCCACGCACTGCCGCGGCGTCGCAACCTCGCCGAGGTCCGTGACCAGGGTCTGACCAACGCACGCGCCTACTGGAAGGAGCGCGGGCACCTTTGTGCGAGCGCTGCTGATACGTACGCCGGCTTCCCCATCGGCCAATGGCTGACCAACCTCCGCGTACGCGCCCGACGCGGCATTCTCGATCCCGCCCTCACACAGCAGCTGAACGCAATGGATCCGTGGTGGGCACCGCCCTGGCCCTCCGACTGGCAGCGAGCCTGCTACACGGTGACCGAACTCGTCCGCTCCGGCCACCCCCTCGACCCCGAAAGCGCCTTTGCAGCCTTCGACGACGAACTCGGTCAATGGCTATACACCCAATGTGTGTCCTACCCCGGCTTGGCAGTGGAACAGCGCCGACAGCTCGCGGGCGTCGGACTGACTGAGCAGACCGTCCAAACCGCCCGCCCCAACCCCGTCACCCACAGGCCGTCCCTGGAGACCGGTCTCTACTACGCCCGCTCCTACGCGGCACTGCACGGCGACCTCAACGCATCACCCTCCGACCGGCACGAGGGCTTCCCCATCGGAAAGTGGCTGGCCCGCCAAAAGCACCAGGCCGGCCTTCACACCGCCAAGTTCGCCGCGCCCTACCCGGCCGGCCCACTGCTGGCCGCCGTCGACCCATGGTGGAACCCACCGTGGAACGGGGACTGGCAGATCAACCACCGCGCCGCCCGCAGACTCGTCGAGAACGGGATCAAACTCCTCCCTGCACAAGGCTTCCCCGGCACCCCCGACTGGACTGGGCAGTGGCTCTACACCCAGTGCGTCACCTACCAGAACCTCCACCCGGGGCAGCAACAAAGGCTCACGCAACTCGGTATCACCACCGCGAACTCCTGCACCGCACAGCCCCGTCGCGTCACCCAGCAAGCATCATTCGACACCGGTCTTGCACACGCCCGCTCCTACGCCGCCCAACACGGACACCTCGCCGTACCCAGAAGCGCGAACCACCACGGCTACCGGCTGGGGACATGGCTCGCCCACCAGCGCAAACGGGCCGCCAACGGCCGACTACCCCACCGTCGCGCCGAGGCCCTCGACGTCCTTGACTCATGGTGGAACCCGTCCTGGGGCCTACCATGGCAAAGCGCCTACCATGCCGTCAGAAACGAGATCCACGGCCACATTCTGAACGCGGCCGCAGGTTTCCCCGGACTCCCTCCAGCCGCCACCAGATGGCTGCTCACCCAGTGCACCAACTATGGCGACCTCCACCCGGGCCAGCAGGAACTCCTGACCGGACTCGGCATAACGCCCCAGGACGCACACGCCGCCCGCCCCCAGCGGGAAACACGCACGCGCCGCCGAACCGGCACCAACGGGCCGCGCCCCACAACCGTCTCGTCATCCATCGACGGCGGCCTGCCCTACGCCCGCTCATACGCACACACTCACGGCGGACTCGGCACCGCCCACTACACCACCGAACACAACGGATTCCCCCTGGGCTGGTGGCTATACGAGCAGCGCAAACGCGCCGTCGCCCACCTACGCCGCACCGGCCGGCCCTGGCCCCACGACACACAGCTCACCGCACTCGACCCGTGGTGGAACCCACCCTGGCGGGCCTCCTGGAACCACAGCTACCACCAAGCCCACACCCACCACACCGCCGGCCGCCCATTCCCTGGCACCACGACCAAGTGGATCCGCACCCAGCAACGCACCTGGAACCAACTCCACCCCCACCAACAGCACCTCCTGACCACCCTCGGCATCCACGGACCCACACCCCTGATCAGCTACAACAGCCGCCCAACGAAACTGACCGGCCAACCAATAGAACTGACCAACGGACCTACGGCCACCCCGAACCAGGAAAACCACAGCTCACAGACCCCGCCCAGCCCCAGCCCGCAAGCAACGTCAAGCCCCTCGCCAACGCAGAGCACACCGCCAGCCCCAACCAGCCAACTGATCAGCCCAGCTCAACACACCGGACACCGATCAGATTGAACGAGCCGCGACAACCGACAACCAGCTCCAGGCCGCGCAGCTCCTGGGCAAGGAAGGCCGCTCGGCGGAAGTCCGCGGGGCGCGGCTCGCCGCCCTGCAGACCGCCCTGGTGAAGGCATCCTCGGAGGAGGGCTTCCGGCGCACGCTGGTCTTCCACCACCTGGTGAAGGAGGCCGAGGCGTTCGCGGCCGGCCTTCCCTACGTCGCAGCCCAGCTGCACGACAGCGACCCTGAGCTGTACCCGAAGACGATCTGGGCCAACTGGCTGTGCGGGGACCACAAGCCGCTCCACCGGCGCCGGCTGCTCGGGGAGTTCGCGGCCGGGATCGCCACCGACGGCACCGTGGTGGAGAAGTGCTTCCTGTGCTCGGTGAAGGTCCTGGGCGAGGGCGTAGACACCAAGAACTGCGACTCCGTGTACTGGGCGGACGTACGCGGGTCGATGCCGGACCTGGTCCAGGCGGTGGGCCGGGCGCTGCGGATGCAGCCGGGTGAGGGAAAGACGGCCTCGCTCGTGGTGCCCGTGCTGCTCGGCCCCGGCGAGACGCCGGACAACATGCTCACCTCCCGGGCGTATGGCGGGCTCGCCAAGCTCCTGGAAGCCCTCCGCGCACACGACGCCCGCGTCGTCGAGACCCTCGCAGAGCAACAGGCCCCGAGCGCCTACAAGCCCGTCAGCAAGGATGAGAGCGGGAAGAGCCCGGACGGGAGCGGCGAAGGCTCCGGGAGCGTCAGCGCCCCTGCGAAGGGGTTGTTGAAGTTCTCCACGCCGCGCGACCCGGCCGCGCTTGCGGCGTTCATCAACCTGCGCGTCCTCAACCCCGAACACGAACACTGGCGCCGGGGAGTGGAAGCCGCTGTCATCTTCGCCCGCGAACACGGCGACCTGAAAGTGCCTTTCACCTACCGCGTCCCGGAAGGCGAGGAAGCAGAGGGGGTCGGGTGGCCGGCCTCACTGGCGAACTTCCCGCTGGGGCAGTGGACCGCGGATAACCGGCGCTTCTACGCCCGCGGGGACATGAACGAGCAGCGCGTCGCGCAGCTGGAGAAGTTGGGCATGATCTGGTCCCACCACGACGTCGCCTGGGAAGAAGGCCTGTCCGCCGCACGCGGATGGGCGGCCGAACACGGCCACCTCCTCGCCCCACTCGACGCCACCCACCACGGCTACAAAGTCGGGATCTGGCTGAAGAACGCCCGCGCCGCTGCCCGGCGCGCTCAGGAGCTCGAACAGCGCCAGGCCGAAGGACTCCCCGTCGGCTCGTGGGCCGGCGCCCTGTCACAGGAACGGCGCGAGCAGCTGGAGGAGATCGACCCGTCCTGGTGCCCGGCCTGGCCGGTCGAATGGCAACGGGCCTTCCACCTCACCCGGATGCACCTGGAGGAGATCGGCGGCGAACTGCCCACCGAGCCAGGCGCCGTCATGCACCGCGGCGAAGACCTCGGACGCTGGGTCCGTGCGCAGCGCCTCGGCTTCGACAAGCTCACGACCGTGCAGCAGTGGATGTGCGAACAAGTCCTCGGCATCACACCCGCCACCGAGCACGAAAAACCCAAACCGCGCCCCACACAGGCCGACAAGTGGACGATGAACTACGAGGCCGCCCGCCAGTTCTACGAACGCGAAGGCCACCTCAAGGTCCCGAGGAAACACATCGAACGGATCCTCGACGAGGACCAGGAGCAACGGGAGCTCCGGCTTGGCGCATGGATCGGCAACCAGCGCAGCAGGGCCGCGACACTGGCCCCGGAGCGGATGGAGCAACTGTCCGCGATCGGGATGCGGTGGTCCTGATGATGGGCATCGTCGTCATCGCGGCCGGCTATTCGCTCGGACGGCTACGCCCCTGGCTGCGTGCGAGCGTTGGGCGGCCGATCAGGTCCGCTGGGTCCGGGGCGGCGCGGGGCAGCAGTCCGCCGTCGTCCTGGTCCACGTCGTCACCGAGCCGCGCACCAGCTGGTGCATCATGCGCGCCCTGGCCGCCGCCGCGCAGGCGTCGGCGCCCGTACACGATCCGAACGGGGCCGCCCACCGCACCCGAACAGACAAGGGAGGCACCACGTGAGCACCGAGCAGCACGACGCCGACGCATACGGCCAGGAGCTGGCCCGCATCAGCCACCACCATCGCGACCGTGGCTCTGAGCGCCGTGCGCGAGGACGAACGAACGGATACGTACAGCGCCTAGAGGCGTTCGCCGAACGGCACCGTGCGCGGCTTCAGGAGATGGTGTGTGCGTACGGGCCGGGCAGCGCGCCCGCCACCGGATACGGCCGATACCTGCTGGTCGGCCAGCCCGAGAGCCTGATCATCGTTGAGCGCATGGAGAACGCCCCGCTCCTCATGCGTGACCAGTGGAAAAAAGCGGAGGAGGACGACTTCCTGCTGGACGACCTTCAATTCGCATGGGGGACGCCCACCGCTTGAGCCGGTAAACCTCCGGGAGCAGACATCGACAGGCTGCACGGAGTCTTCCGTACGGCCCCTCGACGTGTCGATGGACACTGGCGAAAGCCGCTCTCTTGACCTCAGCGTCAACTACGTGCCGCTGGCGCGCCGCCGCTCGGGTGAACAGCGTCACCCTGCGCCCGTCGGGCGGTGGGTTATGTCAGGAGCAGCGAACCGCACGGCCGGGTTATCGCCGCCGCCGTGGTTCAGCGCTCTGCCTGAACGGGGGACATCGGCCGGATGCCGGTGGCAGCCTGGCCGTATGCATGAACTGCAGCAGCCTGCACTGACCGTTGGGGCTGGCATGGCGTTGTCTGCTCGGATTCAGGGGGTGGTGGGTGTGTCGGGGAGTAGGCCGTCGCGGCAGGAGTTGAACCGGCGTCGGCGTCGGAGCGGGTTTATCGGCCGGAGCAGTGAGTTGGGGGTGTTCCGGGAGAACCTTGCCCGGGATCCGGAGGGTGAGGCGTTTCAGTATCTGTTTCATGTGCGGGGTCAAGCTGGTGTCGGGAAGACTTCGTTGGTGCGGCAGTGGGAGATCGCGGCGCGTGATTCTCAGGCGGTGGCGGCTTATCTCGATGACGATGTGCACAGTGTCATCGAGGCGATGGAGGCGATCAGCGCCCAGTTCGCGCGGCAGGACGCGGAGCTGAAGCAGTTTGAGAAGCTGCTGGCCTCCTACCGTCAGCGGCGTCATGAGGCGGAGACGCACGCAGCTGTGGCGTCCGCTTCGCCGGAGGATGCGGCAGGTGCGCCGGTGTCGGCTTCGGTGTCCAGCACGGTGATGGCTCAGGCCGGCCTGGCCGGGCTGGGGCTACTGCCGGGCATGGGGGCGATCGCTGGTGCGATGGACCCTCAGCAGGTGGCCCGCACGGCCGACCGGGCCCGCGCCGCCCTCAGTACCCGGTTGCGCAGTCCCGAGGATGTCCAGCTGGTGATGTCCCCGTTACGGGTGCTGACACCTGTCTTTCTTGAGGACCTGGCCGCGGTGGCCAGGCGCCGGCCGTTGTTGGTGCTGTTCTTCGACGTGTACGAACGCACCGGTCCCGTGCTGGACCAGTGGCTGAGCGATGTCCTGGTCGGCGAGGAGTACGGAGAGCTTCCCGGAAACGTCGTGGCCGTGTTGTCCGGGCAAAGCGTGCTCAATGCCGGCTGTTGGGGAGACCACCTCGATCTGGTGGATAAATTGGCACTGGATGTGTTCACCGATGATGAAGCGCGCCGGCTCCTGGCCACCCGCGGTATCACCGACCAGAGCGTCATCGAGGTCATCCTGCAGCTGAGCGGCCGACTACCCGTCCTGGTCGACCTCCTCGCCCAGACACGCCCCGACACCGTCGATGCAGTGGGCGACCCCTCCGACACCGCTGTCGAGCGCTTCCTGAAATGGGAGAGCGATCCCCACCACCGCAACGCGGCACTCGCCTGCGCCCTCCCCCTGCAATTGGACGAAGACCTCTTCCGCAGCATCGTGCCCGAGCCCACGGCCGACGACTACGCCTGGCTGCGCGGCCTGCCCTTTGTGACTGGCGAGGCCGGCCGGTGCCGCTTCCATGACGTCGTACGCACCTCCATGCTGCGCCTGCAGCGCACCCAGTCCCCCACACGCTGGCAACAGCAGCACACCACGATCGCCGACGCCTACCGGCAGCGCCGTCACGCTCACCAGGAAGGCCTTCCCACGGACGAACGCTGGGAAGACCCCGCCTGGCGCGAGCATCAGCTCAATGAGACCTACCACCGTCTGTGTGCCGATCCCCACCGTGCTCTGACCAGCACCCTCCAGCAAGCGGTACGCGCCTGTGTTCAAGGAGCGGGCGTACTCCGTCGGTGGGCTCAGGTCCTCGCCCAGGCCGCACACGACACTGACAACCCGTCCCTCAGTGCTTGGGCAGACCGGTTGAATTCCCCGACAGCGGAACCCTCTGATGAAGATGCGCTCGTCAACGCTCTGACCCAGCTGATCAAAGCACCCGGTCTCACCGCCGGCGACCTCGCCCTGGTCTATGCGGTCCGCGGCCGCGAACACCGCGACTCGGGCCGTTACGAGCAGGCCCTGACCGACTACAACCACGCCTTCGACCTCGGCCACCACCGCCAGCGCATCTACTACGGACGCGGCGTCACTCACTTCCTCACAGGTCAGCTCGATGATGCTCTCACCGACCTGGCCCAGGCCATCGAACTTGATCCCACCGATGCCTGGGCCATCACCAACCGCGGCGTAACCCACCGCCTCACGGGCCAGTACGACGACGCCCTCACCGACTACAACCACGCCATCGAACTCGACCCCACCAGCAT
>NZ_CALNVW010000065.1 GCF_940670765.1 Streptomyces sp. A 4/2 | reverse complement strand
GCCACGGCCGTCGCCGAACGTTGTGTCTCATACCGCCAAGTAGGGCGCGTGGACGACGCCAGGCTCGACCTCGAAGTCCTGCTTCAAAAGAGTCCAGACGACAAGGACTACCTCTTCGAAAAAGCCATGCTGAACACAGTGACGCACAGGCTGGAAGCAGCTATGCCTGACTGGCGCGCCCTACTCGAATCTCCTGTTGGAGCAGACCCCCTTGGGATGGGTGGGCGTTTCCTTCCGTTCTTCAGAAGGCTCCTGCTGGAGCCTGAAGCTGATCTCCTGCCGGAGCTACGGGATACACTCAGCAGTCACGCCCACCACGACGCTGTCGTCGATCTGTTCCTGTACCTCGGGGAGCTTGAAGCTGTCCCTGGGAGCCACGTGCGCGGCGTTGCTCAATGTCGGCAATACCTGCGCGACCATTCCACGCTTCCTCTGCCCGATGCGTGACTTCCAGGAACCGCAGATCACCAGCCCAGCGTGAGCCGGCCACTGCACCCACAGCACAGTGTCGGGCAGGACGCATGCCTCAGCATCTGCGCGCCCACGTCTCGTCAGCGGCCGCCCCTTCGCCCGGCGTGCGGGCCGGGCTGCTCCGGTTGGTGCTCCCTCTGGTCGCTCTCGCGCATCGGCCGCGGTGCGGGGGAGTCCTGGTGGCCGGCGTACCGCTCTATGGTCTCGCGGGACTTGTCGGCTGCCTTGGTGAAGGCTTCCTGGAGATGGCGCAGCTGCTCAGCGGTGATCTCCAGGGACTCCACATCGGTGCGGGACTCCTTCAGGGCCCGCAGCGCTGTCAGGTCGATCGCCTGCCGGGGCTCGCTCTCCGCGTGGTCCTGTCCGGCCCCGCTGTCGTCGGGTCAGCCGAAGTCGAGCGTCTGCTGGGCGAAGTCGGCGGGGGCCGGGCTGGGCAAGGGCGGCGGTGTGCCGTCCTTGCGGGCAGCCTTCCAGCGCTCGGTCAGCTCGTCCTTCCATCCCTTGGGCGGGGGCCACGGGACGCTCCAGGCGGCGAGTTGGTCCCGCTTCCAGCCGCCGACGGGCGTGCGGGCGGTTTCGATTTCTTCAGGCGACGGCAGTTCAGACATGTGGGGTGAACGAGCGGCACGCAGTAGCTGTCCCCCAAATCCGGTGCGGAAGCGCGAGAGGTCGGCTGTCTTTTCCAGTCGAGCCCAATCCTTGGGCAGCGGAGTACTCGCATTCGCCGGGGGCTCCGTTCCGGCAGGCGCGAAGAACACCTGGCCACTGTGTTCCCACGTGGTCGACTTCAGCGCGACCCGCTCGTCAAGTACCTCCTGCCGCAGCTGCAGGACCCCGTCTTTGTGCAGTGCGCGAATGTAGTTCAGGAGCTCGATCGTTCCGACCATGGCCCAAGCGACGAGTGGCACTGCGCCCCGGAACCGCTCGAGCAGCCCGAAGGCGTCGCCTTCCTGCCGCCGTGCCATGTCGTGATGCACCACGTCCCCATAGATCCAGGCCATAGCCAACTTATGACGATCGAGACCTTTGTCCTCACCGGTGACCATGTCACTGATCATGACCCAGTACCCAGCTTCCTCCGGCGTGGATGGATCCACTCGCAGCCGCCATTCAGCGCGTGTGGCCTTCACCCACTCCGTATCCAGCGGAGACGCTTGGCAGAAGTAGCCCAGCGCTGCCAACGCCTTCTGGTAGAAGCACGCGTCACCGGTCAACAGAATCGGCCTGAGTCGTGCAGCGGCGGACTCAAGTACCTCTTCGGCCGGAAATTCCTGCCGGATCCGCGTCTCGCCATTGTCAAGCTGAACAACGCTTATTTGCACCGTGGTCAGGGCGACGAGCGCATCCCAGTCCGCAGCGAGCGAGTGCTCTTCCACTCGGCGCGCGCGTAGAACGAAAGCCTCAAGGCAGCCTTGATGCCTCGCCTCAACGATTCCCGGCTCGCCACTTCCCACTGTTGCTCCCCCCACTCGCGGCCAGCCGCTAAGTATCGACTGGGGAACAGCATGACTCGGCCCCTCTGAACCATCCACCCGATTGATCACACGGGCTTGCCCGCTTCACCAAGCGTCTCTGAGCTCAGGCGGGTGGAGGGTTTAGCGGAGCTGTCTGGTCTGCCGGCTGGTCAAGTTGTTGCTCGCGCCGCCGCTGCTCGTTGCGGAGGGCCTCCACCCGCTGTGTGAACACAGCTAGCGCCTCATCCCCCTGGTCCTGAGTGAAATGACGGTACTCCCCGACGCCTAATGCCAGCGCGTTCGTCTCTTCCTCGATGGCGTCCGCGGTCTGGCGCAAGAAGTAGCTGCGCTCCCGGTACTTGTAGTACCCGCTGAACGCGGTGGCGACGGTCACACTAAACCCGAGACAGACCACTGTGATGCTCTGCCAGTTCCAGTTCTTCGCCTCCAGCGCAGCAATCGTCGTCATCGCGGTGGAACCGATCATCACCAAGTTCTGAAGACCATTGTGAACCCGCCGGTACTTCCGGCTCTCGGTCTGGTACTGCGCGATGACCTCAGCCACATCCTCGCGGTACAACCCTCTGCGCTCCCTCAAAGGGGCCTGCGACAAGGCACTTAACAGCCGAAGGGCCTCCCGGTTTGTCTCCAAACGCTCCTGCATCTCGGTGTGGCTGCGGTCGTACCGGTCGGCTACCACGACAGGGCCGACATCCAGAAAGTTGTGCGCTTTCACGAGGTGGTCAACGGACGCCACGAGCAGAGTCAGCATCGAGAAGACCAACACCGTCACCAGTACGGCGTTCCCGGCGACCAGGGCCTTATGGTGACCGGCTTGCACGGCTGACCAGGCCACGAGTCCCGGGATGGACACAACAGCCAGAGCCAGCGCTGTCCCCCACCGCCGGGCGCGCCGCCTTTTCCAAGCAAGGTCTCGTTCGTCCTGCCTGACGGACACCTGCAGGTGTCTGATTTGCTCCGACACCGCTAACGGAGTGCCCTGCGTGCTGCTGGCCAACTCTTCTCCTGAACCTGCGGGTTATCTGACGGCGAGGATCCAAGTATCAGGTGATGCCAGGCCGTCCCTCAGGCGATCCACCCGGCTGTGACACGCCCCTTACAATCTCCGGACCTACAAAGAGGCCCACCCCGGTAGGGAGTTCCGTCACCGGTAGGCCTTCCGCGTGTAAGCGCTGGCCGGCCTCCTGACGTCGCGTGGCCGGTGAACACCGGTAGCCGGACCACCGCGCACCGGTGCGCATCGCGTGCGCGCACCGCCGATGTAAAGGCGCGGATGGTGCGCGCGCCACCGCGCGCGGTGCGGCCGGGCGGAGCGTGCGGCCTCCCTCCGAAGAGCACTCAGCGGCCGACTTCCGGCCCACTGTGCGGGCCGGGCTGCTGGGGGCGGTGCGCCCGCTGATCGTCCTCGCGCACCGGGCGCGGTGCGGGGGCGTCTTCTGGGTCGGCGAACTTCTTCGTCCTCGCACGGGCTCCGTCGCCGGCCTTCGTGAAGGCGTCCGTCACTCGGCGCAGCTGCTCGGAGGTGAAGTCCAGAGCTTCCACGTCCGTACGCGATACCTTCAGGGCCCGCAGCGCCGCCACGTCGATCACCGACCGGGGCTTGTCCTCCGGCTCCGGGCGGTCGGGGTCGGCGTCCTGGTCCGCGAGTAGCAGTTCGGGCATCGCCGCTTGCTGGTGCGCGGCGACGTCGTACGCCCGGCCCCGCACGACGGTGGTGCGTAGCTTCTCCCGCACTGCCGCGCCTGCGAGGAACGCACGGTCGTAGCGCAGCGGGACGCGGGGTATCTCCCACCCCTCTGCGTCTTGGCCGGGTGACCGGGGCGCGGTCGGGGAGAGGGTGCCCGGGTCGGCCGGGGGCAGTGGGTCCGGGTCGGGTGCGGGGGTCGGTGGGTGTCGGGCGGGTGCGAGATCGGACAGCGCCCACCGGGCGGTGTAGAGGCGGTAGCCGGCCTCCAGGCCGCGTACGGTCTTCGGCTCGCTGATGTCCAGGCAGTGGGTGGAGATGGCGGCGGCCACGATCCGGTCGTCCAGGCCGGGGTCGCGGCGGCGGCCGCGCTGGACGAGGGCGAGGTGGCGGCGGGCTTCGGCGAGCAGGTGCCTGCGGTGGAAGCGGCCGCCGTCGTTCATCACGAACACCGTCGCGGCGACGTCGACGGCCGCCAGGGCGACGTCGACCACAGCGGCGACCCGGGCCCGGATCGCGGCAGCTGCGGCGCGGGCGTACTCGAGGAGGGAGGTGATGACGTCGGCGGCGACGCCGGAGGCGAGGATCGCGCTCGTCTTCCACCACGCGCGCAGCTGCGCGAGCGGCTGGGTCTTCTGCTTGGGCGGGCGGGTCTTGCGGGCGGCCATGGCGTTCAGCTTGGCGCGGGCCCGCTCGGAGACCACGGGCAGGAACTTCGGGGTGCCGTCGTCTTTGACGGCGGTGACGTACTCGTGCTCCAGGTCCTCCCGGCAGGCGGCGATCTGGTCGCTGCGCCGGGAGGTCCAGCGGATCAGCTCGTGCGGCACTCCGGCGATCTCCATCACGGGCCGGCGCCCCAGGGTGACGGTGCGCGGCTCGGTCGCCAGCCCCAGCTCCTCGCAGACCTCAGCGGCCACGAGCTCGTTGTAGAGCGCGGAGGCGGCGACGGTGTTCTCGTACAGGGCCAGGGAGTGGATCGACCCCCACTTCCCGTCCAGGCGCTGCCCCTTCACCGACAGCAGCAGGTGGTCATGGAGCAGCGGCATCCCGGAGCGCGCCTCGTAGTGGCGGAAGCGGGCGGCGACCAGACCGCCGGGCGGCCGCACACGGTAGATGCCGTCCTTGCCGTAGCGGATCACCGCGACCTCGTCCTCGATCCACTCCAGCACCCGTACGATCGCCCGCTCGTGCGCGGCCTCGATCACCCGCCGGGTCTCCTCATCCCCCAGCGCCCACAGGAGGTAGATCGTCGGCTGCGGCCGGAACACGAAGTCGACACCGGTCACCGCCACCTGACGTCCGAGAGCGCCGGCCCGATACGCCTTCTTCGGGGACTCGCCCTTGGCGAGCAGGTCGGCCTCGATCCGGTCCGCGTCCGGGTGCCGGCCCCACTCGCCGAACAGGTTCCGCAACTGCGCCTCGGTGACTTCCTCACCCGGCGCGAGTCCGAGCGCGGCCAAGCCGCGGCCCATCCATCGCCCGGCCGGAACACCGGCTTGCTCCTGGGCGGCGCGCAGCGGCGTGCGGGCGGGCCGGCGGCCGTCGCCGACGACGGTCTGGCGCAGGTAGTAGCGGTACATCTGACCGGCTCGGATGACCTTGATATCCACTGTCATGGAGACCACGTCACACGGCTCTGACCTGCAAGAAAAGGCCGATCAGTCGTACGTCCCGTCAGGCGGGAGCAGCGGCCGAACTTTCTTCTCAGGTGCCCGCGAGGCGGGAAGCGGCCCCCGGACCGAACGCGAATGTCATCGCTCTCCGGCAGTCGTCACACCTCGGCCCGGACAACACCATCCAGCACCACTGAGCAGCATTCAGCGCCACGGCATGTTGACCGAACTAACTTCGGTGTTTTCGCAGGTCAGTTGCTGTTCCTGATAGCTTCCTGCCATGCCCGGTGAACAACGTCCCGGAAGGGACTTGAAGAGATTCGTGCTGCCCGAGATCGGTCAGCTACTGGAGACCCAAGACCCCTGGGAGCCCGTGCAGCTCCTCGACGCGTTCGGGGAGCCGATCGAGCCGGCCGCCGTGTACTTCAAAGACCTGATGGCCGCCGACAGTTCGGTGCTGACACCGCGTTCATACGGCATGGACTTGCTTCGCTGGTGGCGCTACCTTCTCTGCACTTTGCAAGTCGGGGTGCCCGCGGTGCCGCTGTAGCAGCTGTAGCAGCTGTAGCAGCTGTAGCAGCTGTAGCAGCTGTAGCAGCTGTGCGACGATCGCACGATGTTGCGCAGCCTTGAGATCACCGCGGTTCTGTCTGGGCTTGAGAAGGTTCATCGTGATCTTTTGTTCTGGAAACCCACGATCCAGCTGAACCTGGATTGCTTCGTCTGCGAGCGGGTCGGACGAACCAACGCGCTGGAGCGGGGGGCCGAGCGGGCCATCTGCTGGAGTGGCAGGAACGAGCAGCACTTCGCCGCAGCTCGGATCGCTGCGTTCGACGTGACAAGCCAGGACGACCGGCTGGCGTTGCGGACTGTGGTGGACTTCTGGTGGGCGCCGTTCAAGGACGCAAAGCGGGGCACCGACGCAACGCCGTTGAGTAATTGGGTTCGCCTGCACTACGGCAACTACTGCCCTCATCAGGAGACGTCGAGCGAAGGTTCGATCCAGACGAACGTTCGGCGGCCCACGAGTGTGTACTGCGGAGGCTGCAAGACGGAGATCGCGGTGGATGCGGAGGTTCCGTCGATTCGGCTGCTGGTCTGAGCCCTGTGCGGGACGGTGGCGCATGCCCACGGGGCTCTTTTCGGCTTCCTCTGCGGGCAGGCATGCCGAGGTCCGAGGCGATCGCCCGGCAGACCGAGGCCGCCAACCCGCCCGGCCTCGCCGGCATCAGACCCATCAGCTTCGCTCCGTGCACGGGATCGAGTTGGCACGCCACGATCTGGCTGGCCCACCACTGGGCCGCGGTCCATCGCGCCTTGGCAAGATCTTCCGAGACCAGCGGCAGCAGGCCCAACTCTTCCAGCACAAGGTCGAACAGCTCGCGGGCCTGGAGGTACTCACCACGCGCGAGGCCAGCCAGCAGGGGAAGCGAGGGAGCCTCGATGTCGGCCATCAGGGTGTCCAGGCCCAACTGGACCAGGTAAGCGTCTGGGGGACGCTGCCAGGGTTCCATGACCAGGTCTGCTGCGGCCATGCGGATCAGGCTGATCGCTACTTCTGAGTCCACGCTGTCGCCTTCTCATCATCTTTCGGTAGAGGGAAGTCCTATCACCGAGAGCCGGGTGGTTGATCAGGTGGCCAGCAGTACGCGCTTCCGTAGCAGGCTGAAACCGGCTCGGCCGAACATCTGGCGCTTGAGCATCTTGATCCTGTTGACGTGTCCTTCGACGACGCCGGAGTTCCAGGGCAGGGTCAAGGCCCCCTGCCTGTGGTCCCGCCACCGGCCGCACCGATTGTTGCCGACTGGCAGAAACGGCCGCAGCCGTTCCCACTCGGCATCCGTCAAGTCACCCCGCCCCATGCTGGAACAACGACCCACCGGTCAGACAGTCACATGATCGAGCGGGCAACCTCTAACGGGACACCTCCCTCAGGGCGTGCCACTGCCCCGCCGATTACCACCCTTGCGATAGCTCAACATCATCACGATGAGGCCGGTCAGCAGAAGCACGCTGCCGCTCAGCGACCCCCACTGGCGGGTGTCGGGGTCGCTGAGCACCCAGAAGCAGACCTGCTGCCAGCACAGGGCGAAGGCACCCACCAACTGGCCCCACCCGTAGAGGCGAGGGCGGCGGACCGGCCGCCGGTTCGTAGGAAGCACCCAGCCACGCGTAACCCCCGCTACGCCGGAGGCGGCGATGAGCAACGCCAGCAGAACAACAGGTATGGCGACGTAGAACTTCATGGTCCCTCCCTGCGCACGGACCCGCGCCGGACGCCCGCGTGATCATGACACCCGCCGCGCTGCGCGTCCACGCGCTTCCCCGCAACCCTCATGATCGGCCGGACAGGTCCTAGG
>NZ_CALNVW010000064.1 GCF_940670765.1 Streptomyces sp. A 4/2 | reverse complement strand
TGGCAGACCGCTCCTGATGAAGGAGCCGACAACAAGCTCCCGAGCATCGACGGCAGAATCCGATACATGCCTGGCTGCGGGGTCAGGTGGCCGGGTGGGCCAGTCCCGTTGCCTACCGGGGGCCCTCGATAGGAACTGCCTCGCGTAGTTGTCGACATCGTGGTCGGGGCGGAGCAGGCGCCTGCCGGGTCCATCGGGAATGCGATTTCACGGCTGCTCGGTGAAGCCAGTGGGTCAGATGATGACGGGGACGGAGTTGGCGGGGTTGGTGGCCCAGCCGGTAACGATGGGCTTGTCGACGGTGGCGGTGTCGGGGAGCTTGACTTCGACGGGGTTGGGGTCCGTTTCGCTGGTGGCGATGATGACGTTCTCGAACTGCTTGCCGGAATCGTTGTTGGTGGTTTTGGGGTTGATGCCGGCGTAGGCGGCGGTGGAGCCGGTGAGTTTGATGGGGTCTTCGCCGCCCTGTCCGACGGGGGAGGCTACGCCGTCGGCGCTGGAGCCGAAGGACACGCTGGGGGTGTTCTCATCGAGGTAGCAGGTGATGCCGGACTTGGCCTTGGCAGTGATGAGGTAGTAGCCGCCGGCCTGGGACTCCGGGGTGATCGTGAAGTCCAGGTCGTTGGTGCCGCAGGACTGCCCGTAGTCGCTCTTCTTGCCGTCGCTGGAGTCGACGGCCTTGTCGGAGCCGCTGGAGCGGGAGCCGCCGGTGGAGGAGCCGCTGGTGGAGGCGCTGTCGCTGGTGGCGGAGCTGTCGTTCCCGCTGTTGCCGGCGGCGGTGGAGGGGGCCGGGGAGCTGCTGACTTCCGTGATGTCGTTGGGGTTGCAGGCGGTGGTGGTGGCGGCGAGGGCTGTCACGGCCGCGGCGGCCAGGACGAGACGGGCGGAACGGGCGGCGAGACGCGAACGCATCATGATCTCCAGCGGCTGTCGGTTGCGGTGTTTCCTGCTGACACCGATGACACTAGGGCCGAGTCGATCCTGAAATGATCCTGTGGATGTCTTGGTTCTGTCTCAGCAACTGCGGTTCCAAGAAGCGGTGTTGGATTGCACCAATCACAGCTCAAGGGGCATGTCCGGGACTATCCGAGTTGCCGAGAACGCTACGAGAAGATTCAGTAGCTCCGCCGGCTGCAGTACCCGGGCCCCGAAGCCGGGCAGCGGAACATGCAGTGGCCCGTCCAGCGACAGGGGACCGCGTCCAGCCCGTACCAAGCCCCCGCGAGCCCTACGACGACCGCCGCCGCGGCAGCTGGTCGGTCCCGGGCCGTAGCCGACGCGGTCGGGTGGGTGGGTGCGGATGCGGTGGCCGACGCGGCGGTCACCGCTCCGACGGCGGCGGCTGCGCCCGAGACGCTGGTGAAAACGCCATCGCCGCCGCGACGAAAGCCGCCAACGCCGCCCGGGAACGCACCGCCCAGTTACTCCGCAAGGTCGGGCACATCAGGACCCACAACAGCCTCCTTGGCTCACCGACGCCCGTTTCCGGCCCCGCCCACCGGGGGCCGGGGCGAGCCGCTCCGGACAGTAGGCCTGTCCAGCCGTCGTGGCCACGACACCCGACCGAACTCCACGGCCCGTCTCATCGTGTGCAGCGAACTCAAACCGAACGACCGATTCGACGAGGCCCGCGTCCGCCTCCTGACAGGCGGCGACAAGATCAAAGCCCGCCGCATGCGGCAGGACTACTTCTCCTTCACCCCCCACCCACCACAGGCGAGCTGGCCAAGAGGTCGGCCAAGGCAGCCGAGCAGGCCGGCAAGGCCTCGCTCGCCGCCGCTGACGCGGCAGCCGCATCTCGTAGTGTCACCGGAAACGCCAACAAGGCGGCCGCTGCCGCGGACCAGGCGGCCGACTATGCGGCAGCAGCAGGAGGCTCCGCGACTGAAGCCCGGGCTGCAGCCGCGGAGACCCGCCGTCACGCCGCCGAGGCCAATCGCGCCGCCAATGCCGCCGAGGCACTGGCACGCAAGTCGGCCACAGCTGCCAACGAGGCCCGGGACGCGGCCAACTCAGCTGCTGACCACGCGAATAAGGCCGCAGACGCCGCCGAATCGGCGGCAAAACACGCCGGTGAGGCAGCTGATCAGGCAGTCGAGGCCGGCAAGCAGGCAACCGCAGCTAAAACTGCCGCCAACGCCGCCACCAAGGCGGTCGAAACCGCACAAAAAACCTACAACATTGCCCGGGAGGCCGAGGCGGAAGACCTCAACACCCGCACAAACGCGGGTGTTGAGGTGGCCATGACGCAGAAGGCCGCAGGTGACACCTTCACCGTCGACGTTTCACGATCGGTGATCGAAGGCCAGGCCATCGTCGATGAAACCAAGGCGCTGACTGCCAAGGCCAACAAGTCCGACACCGACGAGGCCTCCCTCGCTGTCAAGGGCCGCGCCGTTGCCTTGCGAGCACTGAGGTACTTCGGGTCCTGGCGCCAGGACGCCGCGGCTCAGGCACTCTCCGGCACCGACTCCGACGTGGCCGAATACCTGCGCACCGGATGGGACAAGGCCGTCGCAGACGAGACGCGCCAGCAGGTCGCCGACCTCGCATCAGACAGCCCGTACGAGACCGTGCGTACCGCTGCGGACGCTACGCTCGACGGCACTGACACCGAGATCCTCGATTTCTACACCACCGGCCAGCACCAGGCCGCCGAAGCCGACTACCGCGTCGCCGTGACCAAGCTCGCCAACGACGGCGGTCCCGGCGTCAAGGACGACGCCAAGAAGGCGCTCGCGGATGGCAGCACCAACGCTCTGGTCAACTTCCTCAACAAGGGGCGCTACGCCAGCCAGCAGGCCGACGAGCGGGTGACCGCCACGCAGCTTTACAACGACGGAGGCCCCGAGGTCCGGTCTGCGGCCAAGATTGCGCTGGCAGGCCCAGCCGACGAGGTGCACCAGTTCGTCGAGGCCGGCCAGTACATGGCCGCCCAGAAGGACCGCCTCGACGACACCCACCTTGCACAGATGCAGCGACTGATCGCCGAAGGCCAAGGGATCGCGGCCACCGCCCGCAAGAACAGCGCCGTCGCAGCGCAGGCCGCCGCGGTGGCAGGAAACGCAGCCTTCGACGCCGCCCAGTCCAAGTTGGACGCGGAACGAAGCGCCAAGGACGCCGAAGGCTACGCGGCCGCCGCTGATACCGCTGCCGACCACGCCGAGACCAGTGCCAAGCAGGCCAAGGCATCCGCCCACCACCGCGCGAGCCGCCTCCGATCGCGCTGCGCAGGACTCCGCCGCTGTCGGCGAGTCCGCCGCACAGGCCGACTTCTCCGCCTGGTGGTGGTCAGGGTGCCGTCGTCGTGGAGTTGGGCGTGGCGGGCGAGTTCGGTGAGTACTTGTTCGGGGGTGAGACGGGTGCGGGCCGCGATGGCGCGCAGGTGGCGGCTGACGTCTGCGGGCAGCCACACGTCGGCCCGCAGCTCTTCCCTCGCCTCCCGCTGTTCCTGCGCCCAGGCGGTGTGGTTGTCCAGGACGGTCTGGCGCTGCCCTCGGGCAGGTAGCGGCGGGGGAAGGCGATCCACTCGTCGTGGAGTTCGAAGAGCACGGCGGTGACCAGTCGCAGGAGCGCGTCGTCGTTGGGGAAGACCTGGACGACGTCGGTGCGGCGTTTGATTTCGCGGTTGATCCGCTCCAGCGGGTTCGTCGATTGGATCTTCTTCCAATGGTGCCTCCAGCGGGTGCTACTCCGGACGGTTGAAGCGGTGGCCGGCCCACAGCAGCGCCGCCACGCCGCAGAGGAGGAGGAGCGCGGCTTCGAGCAGGAAGGGGGGTTGCCGGCCGGCCCAGTCGATGCCGCCGATCGCCGCCCTGTCCGGTACCCGCAGGGCGATGCAGCGGCGGAGCAGGTCCACTCCGTAGGCCATCGGATTGACGGCGGCCAGGGTGTGGGCCCAGGAGGGGAGGCTCTGGAGCGGGAAGAAGCCGCCGGAGAGGAACAGGAGCGGCGTCATCACCACGCCGAGCAGCGTGTTGAACGTCTCGGCCTTGGCCAGGCTCACGGCCAGGGCCAGGGCGAGGGAGGTGATGGTGAACGAGATCAGGATCATGGTGCTGAGCAGCAGCAACATGAGGAGCGGGTCGTAGGGCAGGCCGACCGTGCCGGCCAGGCCGAGCAGTACGGCGCCCTGGACCGTGGCGACCACAGTGCCGCCGGCGCAGCTGCCCAGTAGCAGGGTGGCGCGGCGGACGGGGGCCATCAGGAGTTCCCGGAGGTAGCCGCTCTGCCGGTCCAGGATCAGGCGGATGCCGACCATGATGGCCGGGGTCTGGACCGTCATCACCAGCATGCCGGGGAAGAGGTAGGTCTGGTAGCCGACGCCCAGGGACGCGGTGGGGATGAGGGCGGCCAGTCCGCCGCCGAGGAAGAAGAGGTACAGCACCGGGTTGAGCAGCAGCAGCGCGACGTGGGTGCGCTGGCCGGTCAGGCGGAGCAGGTCACGGTAGATCAGACCCTGGACCGCGCCGAGTTCGTGCCGCAGCGGGCCCACCTGTTCGCCGCCGGGTTCCGGGGCGGGTGCGGGGACGGCGGCTTGTGCGGGTGCGGGTGCGGCAGGGGTGTCGGGGTGGAAGGGGAGCGTCGTCATGCGCCACCGCCGGTCTCCGCTGTCTCGGCCGTCTCCGCAGCCGGTGCCGTGTGGATGCTGCGGCCGGTGTGGTGGAAGAAGACGTCGTCGAGGGTGGGCGGGGTGGCCGAGGCGGCGTGCACGGCGATGCCGTGGCCTGCCAGCGCCGCGCACAGGCGGGGGATCCAGGAGCTGCCGTCGGGCACCCGCAGGCAGACGCCGTCGCCGTCCACCGTGACGGGGTGTCCGGGCGGCGCGCTCCGGCAGATGATCCGGTGGGCGGCGGTGTCGTCGCCGGTGCGCAGTACGACGCGGTCGTCCCCGATCGCGACCTTCAGCGCGCGCGGGGTGCCCTGCGCCACCAGTCGGCCGCGGTCGATGATGGCGATGCGGTCGCAGTTCTCGGCCTCTTCGAGGTAGTGCGTGGTGACGAAGAGGGTGCTGCCGTGCCGCTCGCGCAGGGCGAGCAGATGCTCCCAGATCTGCGCGCGGGCGTGCGGATCGAGGCCGGTGGTCGGCTCGTCCAGGAACAACACGGCCGGGGCGTGCAGCAGTTGGCGGGCGAGTTCCAGGCGGCGGCGCATACCGCCGGACAGTGTACGCACGGGAGAGCGGCGCCGGTTGGTCAGTTCGGCCGTCGCGAGCACCTCGGCGGCCCGGCGGCGCGCGACGTCGCGCCGCAGCCCGTAGAGGCGGGCGTGGATGTGCAGGTTCTGCTCGACCGTCAGGTCGGGTTCCAGAGCGCTGTGCTGGAACAGCATGCCGACCCGTCGCCGTACCTGGTGGGCCTGGGTGCGCACGTCGGCGCCGGCCACCGTGGCGTGACCGGCGGTGGGGCGGGCCAGGGCGCACAACATGGCGATGGTGGTGGACTTTCCGGCACCGTTGGGGCCGAGGAACGCGAAGGTCTCGCCCTCCTCCACCGCCAGGTCCAGCCCTTGCACGGCGTGGGTGGTGGTGCCGTCCGGGCCGGGGTAGCTCTTGGTCAGACCGCGCGTCCTGATGGCGTACACGAGCGCGGGCACCGGCATGGTCCCGGCTCCGGCTCGGGCCCCGGGGACCTGTGTGGGGGTGGGGCGGGTGACCTCCCCACTGGTAACGGCCGTACTGGTGGAGGCCGTACCGGTAACGGCCGCACTGGTGACGGCCGTTGTCGTGCGAGTTGCTCGGGCGAGATCGTCGTCACCGGTGTGAAGCTGCATATGGTCCGGTCCTCGTCTGGAGTTTCGCGCCGTCCGCTGCCTCCGCGCGTGTGCGCGAGCCCGCGTCGGGCCCGTGGGCGGTTGTCCGGCTGGAGGCTGTCCCAGGACAGCCTCCAGCCAGGTCCTGCCACCACTGTTAGGCGCAGCTGATGCCGACGCAGACGGTGTTGAGGAGGGTCAGCAGGCCGGTACAGGCGCACGTCCCGGAGAACGAGGCCCCGTCGAGGTCGACGGGGTCGGTCTCGGGCAGGGCGTGCAGCTGGGCCAGCAGTTCGAGTTCGACGATGTCCATGAGGGTTTCTCCTTCTGCGAGCGGTGGCGGCAGAAGTCTCTGCCGCTCAGTCCGGCAGCTGAACCATCCAGTGCCGGAGGTCTGTGTGACGGAGGTCGCGGTGTCCCGGGTCGCGGTGTCCGGGGTCCTGGTGTCCGGGGTCGGTGTGCAGGCTCCGCAGGAGGAAGGCCAGGGTTCCGGCGGATCCGTCGCTCCAGCCGGTCGTGACGTCTCCGTACTCGTTGGGGAAGACCATGTGGCCGTTGCGGCGGGCTCCCTCCGCGACGATGAGGCGGGCCAGTTCGCCGGCTTGCGCGTGGTAGGCGGGGTCACCCGTGGCGTCGGCCAGGTCGAGGAGGAAGTCACCGTTGCCGGACAGTCCGTGGCATTGGCTCAGCGGTGCGCGGGAGGCGCGTTCCGTGACGGACTGGGCGCTGCGCCGGGCGAGTTCGCCGAACCGGTCGTCCCCGGTGACTTGCCAGAGGCGGACGAGGAAGGTCCCGATGCCGGCCGCGCCGTGGCACCAGTAGGGGGCCGTGGGGACGTCCAGGGCCTGGGAGGGCCACTGGGCGGCGGCGCCGACGAGGACGGCGGTGGACACCAGGTGTTCGCCGACCTCCACGGCCAGTTCCAGGTGCTCGGGGCGCCGCGAGACGAGGGCGGCGGAGAGGAGGAAGCAGCCGATGCCGGCCGCGCCGTGCGCGAAACCGAGGTAGGTGCTGCCGAACTTCCCGTCGCCGGAGAGGGCTTCGGCGGGGACGGGCCAGCTCACGCCGGTCGCCTCGCGCTGTGCGGCACGGGTCAGCCGGTCGGCCGCGTCGACGGCGAGTTCGGCGAAGCGGGGGTCGCCGCCGCGGTGCCACAGGTGGAGGGCGGCGGTGCCGCTGCCGGCGGTGCCGTGGGTGATGTCGTGGTGGAGGGTGACCTCCTGGGGAGCCGACGCCAGCGCCAGCGCGTGGCCGACGAGCGCGCGGTCGTCGATGGCACGTCCGGCGTCGTACAGCGCCCAGGCGGTGCCCCGGCCGCCGAAGTGCAGACCGGGGCGGGTGAAGGCGGTGTCGGTGCGGTCCGCGATCCAGTGGCCCGCGGTGGAGAGCAGCGCGGGCAGGCGGGGGTCTCCGGTGAGCTCGAAGTACCGGGTCAGGACGGCCAGGACACCGGCCGCGCCCTGCTGCACGGTGCAGGGATCGGCCTCGCCGGCCCGGGTGGACACCGGCCAGAGCCGCCGGTCGTCCGCCGGGTTCATCGAGTCGATCAGGTGGTCGACGAGGCCGGTCACCGCGTCGCGTGGGGAGTCGGTGCGGGGGGTGGTCCGGGCTCCGGGTCGGTCCGGGGTCTGGGTTCCTGAACGGACCTGGACGTGAACTCCGCCTCCTGAACGGACCGGGACTCCGGCCCGCCGGAGCACGTCACGCGCCCGGGACGGATCCCAGCGTTCGGCGGGATCGTCCCGCATCAGCCCGAGGACCATCTCCACGAGCCCATCGGGCAGTTGAAGGTATCCGGCGCAGGCGCTCAGCCACGCGGCGAGCCGCTCCTGGTCGGCCCTGTCGGCGGGCTCCTCGGACAGCAGGTTCGGAACCTTCCCGGCCAGCACGAAGCAGGCGGTGGCGCCGAGGCTGTAGTAGTCGGCCGTCCTGGAGACGGGCGCGTCGTCGAGGCGCTCGGGGGCGCTGAAGCAGGGGGTGCCGACGCGGGTCGGCAGAGCGGAGCCGTCCTCGGTGACGGCGAGTTCGAGGTCGATCAGACGCAGTTCGCCGTCGGGTTGGACCATGACGTTGCCGGGGGTGAAGTCCCGCAGCACGCACCCGTGGGCGTGCGCCGCCGCGACCAGTTCCACCAACCGGGCCACCTGAGCCAGCGCATCGGCACGGTAGCGCTCGCCTCCGGTGTCACGGAAGTGTTCGGCGACCCAGACCCGCAGCGGCACGCCCGGAATCTCGCTCTGGGCCAGGAACAGATGCCGGCCGTGCTCGAACAGCGCGAGGGGTTCCGGGGCCAGCCCCGTGCCCGTGAGTTTCTCCAGCGCGCGGGCCTCGGCGCGCAGCCAGTCACGGACGTCGCGGCCGGTGGCGTCGGCTTCCACGTGCGGCCGGGTCTCCTTGATCACCACGGGTGCGCCGGTGGCGACTTCGGTCCCTCGGTACACGCCGCCCTTGTTGGTCTGCCGGATCGCCTCCCGCACCGCGAACCGACCACCGAGCAACACCGGACCGCTCGCCGTGCGCGAGGGTGCGGGCGGGGGCACGGGCACCGGGGCGGGGAACGGAGAGACGGCCCAGGAAGGCGGAGCGTAACGGCCGGTGCGCTCGTCCTCCACGGGATTCCCGTCGGGATCCTCGATGTACCAGACCAGCAGCCCGATGTCCGAAAGCCGTTGCCGTCCGGCGAAGGCGCCGTAGCGGTAGTGCACCAGGCTGTCGGGTGCGTACGCCTGATCCGAGAGGATGCGCGGCCCGGTCAACGCTGCGGTGGCCGCATGCAGCTCCCGCGCGATCCGGGTCGCGTCGGCGTCGGAGCGCGGGTAGACGGTGATGAACTTGCCGGAGCTTCCCCGGGGCGTGGCACGGGAGTTGAGAGCGCTCACCTGGTCGAGCGACCGGGCGAACTTGAACGCCGACTCCTCACGCACCAGCACGTCAAGGGACTTCGCGAGAACTGCGGTCGCTGAGGCGACAGTTGCCGATACGTGAAGCTTCCAGCCCTGGAGGCGCGGGGCCGCCGACGTCGGTACGGCGCGGCACCACATCTCATCCGTGTCGGTCATCCAGCGTGCTTCCGTGTCCGCCGATTGCAGCGCTTCACGGAGAAGGCTGGCTAGTTCGACCTGCGTCGCGTGGCTCGTCATCAGTCTGCCTCCCAACGGTGAGGACCGCTGGTTCGAACGGTGCCCACGCCTCATGAACGTCCAACTCAGTGAGGGATGTGTTCACTTGAACGAGCGAGCGCCCGGGGTCACATCCCGACGAACGGCGCCGCTCAGCGCACGAACAGCGCACGATCCGGAGCCAGTTGCGGGATCACTACCCCGGGACGCGGGCACCGGCACCGGCACCGGCACCGGGCGAGCGTATGAAGCGCGGGGTGCGAGAGGCGGCAGGGACGGCCGGGGGCCACCCGGATGCACACACCACCGCTGAATACGAAGACCCGGCCATCCAGTCGGATTTCCCGGCCTTTGTTCGGACGCTGGCGGCTACCTCGCCGGACAGTACGAGGGGTTCGGCCTGCTCTCCGGCGATCTCGACCAGTACATCACCTCGCCGGATGCCACGGTCACCACCGAGGACAACGCCCTGGTCGAGGTTGAGTGGCGTGGCCGGCCGCGCAAGGTCTTCTTCCAGGACGGCCCCTACTTCACACCCGCCCCCGGGACGGATACCACGGTCCTCGCCCGGTACACGAACGGCCTGGCCGCCGCCCTCGTCACCTCCTACGGCGCGGGCCGCGTCGCCGTCGTAGGGCCCCACCCGGAAGCCACCGCCGACTAGTTCGAAGACCCACCCCTGCCGTTCCAGGACACCCACGACCTGGCAGTGGACTTCGTCAACACCGCACTCGACAACTGAAACGCGAAGCGGGGCGCCCGGATGTTCAGGTGTCGAGTGGAGCCGTCAGGCGGCGAGGCTCATGTCGCCCGGGGTTCGCGTTTGGTGGAGGGCCCCGGTGCGGATCATCGCGTGGATGACGTTCACACGCTGGCGGGATCCCAGGCCCCTGCGCGAACGCCAGTGCGATGCCGTGGTCCCGGCGGTGGTGGGTGTCGTTTCACTCGTTGGGATGACGGTCGGTCCGTCAGGGTTTGCGTGGCCGGTCGGACGGCCGATGTAGCCGGTGCAGACCTGTTGATCGAGTAGGAAGGAACGAGTCGGTTGTCGAAAGCTGAAGACGTCAAGGAGGACTTCGCCGTGACAACGGGAAAGTTTGTCGAGGCGTTGCGCAGCGGTCTGGAGAAGGTCCGCACGCTCGAGCAGGTGAGCGGGATCAAGGCGGACTACTACGGGATGCCGACGCCTCTGGGCCAGATGGCGGCGGTGACTTCGCCCGAACCCCGCCTCGTTTTGGTCAAGCCGTACCAGGCGGATCAGCTGCGGGTGATCGACAAGGCCATCCGTGACGCAGGTCTCGGGCTGAACCCGAGCGTCGATGCCAGCTTCGTGCGAGTCATCTTCCGGTCACGGCGCAGGAGCGGCGCCTACCTCGCCACCGGCAACACGCCCCCGCCCGACGCCCTGACCGCCGCTCTCAGCGCCTAGCAGTCCCGCCGCGCCCACCCGCGGGCCCCCGGCGGACCTTCCCGCCAGCCCGGAGTTCGGCCCGTGTGACCCGCCCGGGCCGAACTCCGGCCGAGGCGCCCACGGCGTGTCGCCGGGCGCCGCTGCTCGTTGGTCCGGAAGAGCTGCTGGATTCATGATCGTTGTCCCCCGCGCAGTCCGGACAGGCGAAGGAGATGCCCGTGAGCGCCGTCATTTCGGCTTCGGACCATCTCGGGGAGCGTGCGCCCCAGGACGGAGAATGGCGTGAGTTGGTGCGGTTCGCGCGCGAGCGCTCACCGTACTACCGCGATCTGTACCAGGACGCTCCCGCGCACCCCGGTGCCCTGGCCGAGATGCCGGTCGTGGACCTCCGGTCATTCTGGGCCGCACACCGCAGGCCGGTGAGCGGTGTTCTCACCGGCCCGCACCACGACGGGATCGTGTTCGCGACCGGCGGCACGACCGGAGAGCCCAAACGCACCACCTACTCCCGCGAAGAGTTCCGCGCGACCAGCACGGTCAGTGCAGCCTGCATGACACGTGCGGGCCTGCGGGCCGGTGACCGGGTCGCCAACCTTCTCTACGCCGGCGACTTGTACATGAGTTTCCTGTATGCCACCCACGCTCTGCGCGACAGCCCACTGCCCGTGGTCGAGCTGCCCGTCGGCGGCCACATTCCCAACGACCGGGTGGCCCAGATCATGGAAGGCGACCACGCGACGGTGGCCATCGGCACCGCCTCGGCCCTGGCATCGCTGGCGGCACACCTCTCGCGGCACGGACGGGAACTGCCCCGAGTGCGGCTGCTCCTGTACGGCGGGGAAGCTCTCCACCACGACCAGCGAGACCTGCTCGCCCGGGCCTTCCCTCGCGCACGCCCCGCCCCGTACGCCTACGTCAGCGTCGACGCCGGCATCCTCGGGACCCCCGACCTCGATCCAGGCGCCGGCGAGCTGGTGCACTACCGCCCCGCCGAACCGCACACCATCCTCGAAATCGTCGATCCGGACACCGGCGAACCCATCACCGAACCCGGGAGAACCGGCGCCGTGCTGGCGACCAGCCTCCTGCGCCGACTCATGCCCGTCATCCGCTATCCCGTCGGTGACCAAGCCCAGTGGACAGACAAAGGCTGTCGACGGCTGCGTCTCCTCGGGCGCACGATCGGACATGCCCGCGTCGGCACCACCACCATCGACCTGGACGTCCTGCGCTCCTGCATCAACGCCCTCTCAAACAACGGGGGCCCAGTGGCCCTCCAGACCGTCCTGCGCCATCGCGACACCATGGACGAGCTCGTCCTACGCATCGTCGGCAGCACCCCCGACCCCACCGCGTACCACCGCGCACTGGAAGCGCACCTGCACACGACACACCCCTCGTTCGACGAAGAAGTCACCGAAGGACGACTCCATCGGCTGGTCATCGAATGGGTCACCCCTGACCAGCTCGACACCCACCCGCGGACCGGCAAAGCCCTCCCGCTTATCGACGAACGCCACCCCTAGCGCTTCGGGATCCTTCTGCGATACGCCGAGTTCGGCGACGGCAGGGACGACACCGCAACACCTGACACGGAGTCCTCACCCTCCTCCAAGCCCTGGCAGATGTGAAGGGTGTGATCGGGCGGGACCTGAGCATGGACTTCACGGTGTGCCGCGCCCATCAGCATGCGTCTGAGGCTCGGAAGCAGGGTGACCTGCTCGCGCGGCGAGTTCACCACCAAGCTGCATTTGGCCGTTGAGCATTGTCAGAAGCCTATGCCGATCGTGGTCACGGCAGGGCAGCACGGGGGATCAACGCCACAAGCTGAGGGCTGCGACACGAGGGGAGGGGCACTCGGCGCGGACGGCAGGGTTCTGCCGGCGCTGCGCGCAGCGTTTTTTTCGGGGTCGCCGTGGCTGGGGCCACGGCGCAGAGGCGGCGGCAGGGCGCCCGCGCCTCGCGCACCATCCCTCAAGCGATCAGTACTGCCATCTCTCAAGGCGCGGTGCCAGACATCCGCCCTGCAATCCCTCTAGCGGTGGTTTGTTGACGGCGGGTCAGGGCTGCGGTAGGCCGGTAGCAGAGGAACGTCGCCTCGCTGCCTGGGAGCTTGTGATGACCCGTCGTCTGCCGTGTCCGCCCGCTCCGGGCCGCTGGAAGCCTACGCCGCACGCTTCGATGACCTTTTCTCCACACTGGCACAGCGCCGCGGGTTCCGGGAGTACCTCGCGGGACTGCTGCTGCCGCGGGACCGCAACAAGACTCTGACCTGCATGGTCGGCGCCGAGCCGGTGGCCGGAGCCCAGCACGCTGCGGTCCAGCGGCTGCAGTTCTTTCTGTCCGAGTCGACGTGGGACCACGAGCAGGTCAACGCCCGCCGGGTGGAACTACTGCTGGCCGACCCGACGACCGCGCCGCACGCGGGCGGGGTACTGGTGATCGACGACTCGGGAGACCGCAAGGACGGGAAGGCGACCGCGCACATCGGTCGGCAGTGGCTGGGCCGGCTGGGCAAGACCGACAACGGCATCGTCACCGTGACCACCTGCTGGGCCGACGAGAACCTCTACTACCCGCTCCACGCCGTGCCCTACAGCCCCGCTCACCACTTCCCGACAGGCAAGAAGGACCCCGGATTCCGCACGAAGCTGCAGATCGCCGTCGAACTCGCCCGCGCCGCCAAGGTGGCCGGAACGGCCTTCCGCGCCGTGGCCGCCGACTGCGCCTACGGCGACCAAGACGGCTTCCGCCGAGAGCTCTACGCGGCGGGCCTGCCATTCGTCATGGCCCTCAAACCGAGCCACGGCAGCTGGGCCTACGGCAAGGACGCCTACACCCCCCTCCACGCCGCCCGGGCCCTGACCTGGACAGACCCCGAGAATCCCGGAGACTGGACCCAGGTCGAGCGGACCTTCCGCGACGGGCGCACCGAGACCTGGTGGGCCGCCGACGCCACCCTCGGCTTCTGGGGGCCCGACGGGAACGTCCGCCTGGTCGTGGCCACCACCGATCCGGCTACGCTGCCCTCGCAGTCCACCTGGTACCTGGCCACCGACCTGCCCCGCCCCGGCGGCCCCCGCGACGCCGACAGTCCCGAACCCGCCGCTGACCTGCACGAAGTCGTCCGGATCTACGGCATTCGACACTGGATCGAGCAAAGCTACAAACAGATCAAGGACGAACTCGGATGGGCCGACTTCCAGGTCCGCTCCGACACCGCCATACGCCGCCGCCAGACCCTGGTTACCTGCGCGTTCTCCTTCTGTTGGGACACCTGGTTCGCCCGACTGCCAGACCAGGAGCCCGCCGTCGTCCCAGCAGTCCCACCGGCCTCCACCCCAGCGGGGCCCACTGAGAGGGGGAACGAACAGACCCCACCAGCCCCAACCGGCCAGCTGGCCCCGCGCGATCCGTGCCGTCCGGGCCTGGCTCGACCCCTGGACCACCCTCCAACGCTGCTGGCGAGCCTGGACCAACGAGCCGCCACCACCCGAACTCCAAGCACTGATCAACGCCGTCGGCGCAGGCCACCCGCTTGATCTCTACTGCCCGGTTTAACAAACCACCGCTAGTGCAGCGCCGCGATAATCCCTGAGCGGATTTTCGCGGCGCTGCACTAGTGTTCGGAGCCATGTCCTCGAAGACGAACGATCATCCCGCCTGGACCGCGCCCTACCTGGCCAAGCTCGGCGTTGACGACCCGCAGTCCCTCGGTGCCCCGTCGCTCGACACCCTGCGCAGGCTTCACCGCTCACACGTCGAGCTCATCGCCTTCGAGAACTTCGACATCCAGCTCGGACGCCCGCAGGGCATCGACCCGGCCGAGTCCATAGCCCGCATCCTGGCTGGCCGGGGCGGCTACTGCTTCAACCTGAACAACGCCTTCTGCGAGCTGCTGACCGTCCTCGGATACGACGTCACCGTGCACCGCGGCCAGATAAACGGCTCCGTCGCGACTGCCAAAGCGAACGCCGACGAATACGACACGCACATGGCCCTCACCGTTGTGATCGACGGCGAACGCTGGTCGGTCGACGTTGGCCTGGCCAACTCGCACCACGAGCCCATCCCGCTTCGGGAGGGCGTCCACGTCCAGGGTCCCTTCCGCTTCGAGCTGCGGCCGCTGCCGGAGATCGGCCCGGACGCCTGGCGGTTCTTCACCGATCCGGCGCAGACGACCTTCCACAGCATGGACTTCACGCTGGCGCCGGCCACGTGGGAGGACTTCAGGAGCTACCACAACGAGTTGTCGACGTCTCCGCAGTCTCCTTACGTCAGGTGGTTCGAGCTCTTCCGCCGCGACGCGGGCTGCGCCGAGTTCGTGCTGGATGACGAGTTCACGCGCGATGAGGGGGCCGGGCGGCGCACGACACGCATCCTCGAGTCCGCTGAGGAGCTGTTCAAGATCGCAACGGACGTGTTCCATCTGGACCTGTCGGCCATCGACGACGCCGCCCGCGTTGCTCTGTGGGACCGCATCCAGCGCGCGGGGGCCGAGTGGCGAGCGAAGCAGCAGTCGGCCGGGAACTAGAGCATTTGACATGAATGTTCATGAAACGCTGGCGCGGATGTCGGACGGTGTGGATACATCCTTGAGGGTTCACGCGGCCTTCAGTGGCGTGCCGTCGTAGGTCCAGCGGTAGGGCTTGGCGGGTTCGTTCTTGGCGAGGGTGTAGCTTTCGATCTTGCTGATGAGGTCGTCGTGGCTGCTGAAGTGGCCGTTAGGGATGGCGGTTTTGGCCAGGGGTGGAGAAGTACAGCTCGATCTGGGGCCTTGACCCCGGATGTTGAACACACGAGACACTGGATCCTGAGGATCTGAGAACGGACATCTCGTGGTCATGAAGAACTACCCGCCACAGTTCAAGGTGGACGCGGTCGCGCTGTACGAGTCGCGGCCCGATGCGACGATCAGGTCGGTCGCAGCCGATCTGGGGATCAATCCAGAGACCCTGCGGAACTGGGTCCGGGCTGCCGGAGCAAGCCGTCCACGGGGACGCCGGACGCAGGAACCGGCCCAGCCGCCGGCACCGCTGGAGGCGGAGAACGCCGCTCTGCGGAAGAAGGTCCGCGAGCTCGAGGAGGAACGCGAGATCCTGCGGAAGGCCGCCAAGTATTTCGCCGGGGAGACGCGCTGGTGAACGGGGCCTTCCCCGTGGTCGTGGACACCGGTTGTCATGCGGCGGTGGCCAGCGTAGTTGATTGCTGCTCGTAGGTGATCGGGCTGATCTGGCCGAGGCGGGAGTGCCGTCGGCGGGTGTTGTAGCGGGTCGCCCAGCGGAAGACCGCGAGGCGGGCCTCACGCGCCCCGTTCTACCGCTTCCGCCCCTGCAGCGTCTCGCGCTTCATGGTCGCGTTCAGACTCTCCGCGGCGGCGTTGTCCGCACTCGTGCCGACCGCGCCGCGCGATCTGGTCACGCCCAGCTCCGAGCAGACCTGGGCGAACTCCTTCGACACATATTGCGCCCCGTTGTCGCTGTGAAATATCGCCCCGCGCAGACCGTCCCCGTCGCGGGCCCTCACTGCGGCCCTGAGCGCGTCGGTGACCAGCGAGGTCCGCATGTGGTCGGCGATCGACCAGCCCGCCAGGCGTTTCGAGCACAGGTCCAACACCGTGGCCAGATAAAGAAATTGGCCGTTGCCGATCGGGAGATAGGTTATGTCGCCCACGTACTTGGTGTTCGGCACCTGGGCAGCAAAGTCCCGCTGGAGCAGGTCCGGCACCGGCGTCGCCGACGGCTCGGGAATGGTGATGCGGACCTTCTTGCGCAGGTGCAGCCCGACGATGTGGAACTTGCGCATGACGCGCTCGACCCGCTTGTGATTGACCGGCCTGCCGGCCTCCTTCAGCTCGGCGGTGACGCGCGGAACCCCATAGGTGCCGTCCGATTCCTGATGGATCCGGTTGATGTGCTCGGCGAGTTCGGCATCCGCCCTCGCCCGGTCGGCCCGCGCGGATGCGCCAGCCAGCCACTGGTAGAAGCCGGACCGCGAGACCGCGAGTATCCGGCACAGCCGCTTGACGCCGAAGGCGTCACGGTGATCCTCGACGAACTGGAAGCGGCTGCTCACCAACTGGTCTCCGCCGCAAAATACTTCGCGGCCCTCCGCAGGATCTCCCGCTCGAGCTCGAGTTCCTTCACCCGCGCCCGCAGCTGCCGGTTCTCCTTCTCCATCGCGGTGGCCTCCACGGCCCCGGGCCGGGCGGCCTGCTCGGCATCCCGCACCCACGTGCGGAGCGTCTCATGGTTGACGCCCAGGTCCTTGGCCACCGACGCGTACGTCCCACCCGGGCTCGAGTGGTACAGCGCGACGGCATCGGCCCAGAACTCAGGCGAGTACTTCGACGTCCCCAACAGGAACTCCTGTCCTATGGATCATCACGATCCAATGATCAGGGTGTCCACGATCAAGGGGAAGCTTCATCGTTCGGCTCCACCCTTCCCGTGGGCAGGTCCTTGATCTCCTCGGCGCGGCCGGGGACTTCGGACATGCCGTAGGTCTGCTGGTTGGAGACGATCCGGCCGCCCTGGCCGAGGGCGAGCAGCGTGGACACCTCGGCGACCGAGGCCCCGTTCATCACGACGACCCGGCCGGGGGCCTTGTCGAACGTCTGGTCGCGGCCGCAGTTCTTGAGAGTGACGGGGTACGTACCCCGCGCGGCGGGAGGCACCTTGTCGGCGGAGCCCGCCGTCCCGCCGTCCGCGCCGGAGCCGGAGTCCGCTCCGGAACAGCCGGTGGCGGCGAGGCACAGGAGGGTGGCGAGGGTGATGGCTGCCGGCCTGGGTGTCGGCATGGGAGTTCTCCTCGGTGATCAAGTGAGGCACTTTGAGGCGCTGTTGCAGGAGTCGGGGGCGCGGGCGGAGAAGTTCCCGGCGATCGGTGCGTGACGCGCGGTGACTGCGACGGCCGGGCACGCAGTGCCACCCCACACCCCTCTGTGACCTACGTCACGCCGCATCTGCGGGAACTCACGCCCTGCCCGGTCCGACTCCTGTACGTGCACCTCACCGTCCCCACCGGTCCACGCATGAGGAAGAGTCGATGACCGAGACCACGCCTGCCGCGCCACCACCGCTCCGGCAACGCCAGACCGAGGAGGCTGCCCCGCCTGAGGACTTCGCCACGCCCACGCCGAGAAACGGCGGCGGCACCTGGAGCGGGCTGCGCCCCCTCCTGCTGCGCCTGCACTTCTACGCGGGCGTCCTCATCGGCCCGTTCCTGCTCGTCGCCGCCGTGACCGGACTGCTCTACACGACGACCCCGCAGGTCGAGTCCGTCGTCTACCACCACGAGCTGAAGGTCACTCCGCGCGGTGAGCCGAAGCCGCTCGCCGCGCAGGTGGACGCCGCCCGCGAGGCGATACCCGGCGGGCAGCTCGTCTCCGTCACCAAAGGTGCGGGAGACGACGACACGACCCGGGTCACCTTCGACGTCAAGGGACTGCCCGAGGGCTACACGCAGACCGCCTTCGTCGATCCGTACGACGCGAAGGTACGCGGCACCCTGCGCACGTTCGGTGAATGGCTGCCTGTGCGGTCCTGGTTCGACAGCCTGCACCGCACGCTGCACCTCGGCGAATTCGGCCGCAACTACAGCGAGATCGCCGCGAGCTGGCTGTGGGTCGAGGTGATGGGCGGGCTGGCCCTGTGGTTGGGGGCGGCGCGCGGCCGGGAGCGGCTGCGCAAGTGGTTCGTGCCGCGCCGGGGCCCGAAGGGACGCAAGCGCACGCTGTCCTGGCACGGGGCCGTGGGGTTGTGGGTGTCGGTCGGATTTCTCGCGCTCTCGGCGACCGGGCTGACCTGGTCGGCGCACGCGGGCGTGAACATCGGCAAGATCCAGGACTCGCTGGGCGGTGCGTCGCCCTCCGTTTCCTCGGCCCTCGGTCCCGGCTCGCAGGGCAGCGGCTCGGCGGGGGCGGACTCGGGTCAGTCCTCTGCCGGTTCCTCCGCCGCGAACGTCGACTTCGACGAGGCAGTCCGGATCGCCCGCTCCGAGGGGCTGCGCGGCAAGCTCGTCATCAGCCCGCCCGCGGACAACAAGAGCGCGTACATCGTCAAGGAGCACGCGGCACTGGCCGGAGCAGCAGGACTCGGTCGCGATCGACCCGGCCACCGGCAAGGTCACGGACAAGGTGGTCTTCGACGACTTCCCCGTCCCCGCCAAGCTCACGCGCTGGGGCATCGACGCCCACATGGGTCTGCTCTTCGGCCTCGCCAACCAGATCGTCCTCGCGCTCATCGCCCTCGCGCTCATCGGGATGCTCTTCTGGGGCTACCGCATGTGGTGGCTGCGCAGGCCCACCCGAGGAGGCGGGAAGCAGCTCGGACGTCCGCCGGCGCGGGGAGCCTGGCGCCGGGTGCCGGGCAGGGTCATGGCGCCACTCGTCGTCGTGGTCGCTGTACTCGCCTACTACCTGCCGCTTTTCGGGCTGCCCCTGGTCTGCTTCCTGCTCGGGGACCTGGCACTCGCGCAAGCACGCCGACATCGGCGTTCGCGCACGGAAACGCCGGCCGAGACGCCGAAGGAGATGGCCCGATGATCGCCGCCACCGGGCTGCGCTGGATACTGACGCTGCTCTTCTGCGCACTCGCCGCCTACGGTCTGTGGCGCGCCTTCGCGGCCCGTTCCCACCCGTGGACCGCACGGCTCGCGGACGGGCTGCACGCGGTGATGGCCCTCGCCATGTTCGCGATGGCCTGGTCCTGGGGCATGGACCTGCCGGGCACGCCGCAGGTGGTCTTCTTCTCCGCCGTCGCGGTCTGGTTCGTGCTCGTTGCCCTCGCTCTGCCGAGCGGTCCCGAGCCCCGGCTGCGAGCCCTCGCCGGCATGCTGCCGCACGCCGTGATGACCGGCGCGATGGCGTGGATGGTCGCCGCGATGTCGTCGGGCATGTCCATGGGGGCGACGAGCGGAGGGCAGGCGCACGACATGCCAGGGATGGACATGTCGGCCCCGGGAGCGCTCGCGACGATGACGCTCAGCGGCACCGGCGACCGGTGGAGCGCGGGCCTGCTCGCGCTCGTCCTGCTGGCGCTCGCATTGTGGTGGCTCGCGACCGGCTTCGACGCGGGCCGCCTCGCACCGCGCACAACGGGCGGCGCGGTCTCGGGCGGTGCGGTACACGCCGCTTGGGACGTGGGCTGTCACGGGCTGATGGCGCTGGGCATGGCGGTGATGCTCGTCGTCATGGTGTGAGCCGTCGGGCTCGACGGCGACTACCCACCCTCGATCTCGTCAGGCGTGCCCCGGAACCGTGACGCTTCCGGGGCACGCGTGACACGCGTCCGATATGTGACGCACACCACCCGGGGCCGGGGGAACTCGCGGCTTGGGGCAGCCGACCTCTGGTGCGTACGACTCGCACTCTCGCCCGGAGCCTGCCTCATGGACCACTCGGTGACGACTCACACCCAACGGCGTTCCGCCCCCGCCCCGTACGCACTGCTCGGGGGTTTCCTGCTCCTGCTCGCCGCGCTCTTCGCCGCCTCGTACGCGGTGGGGCACCTCGCAGGGCCCGTCGCCCCCGACATGCGTGGAGTCACGCACCCGGACGACGAACCGGGCTCGCACGACATGGGCGGCATGAGCGGGATGGACCACTGATGAGCCGGGAAACAGCCCCGCGCACCCTGGCCACGACCGATCTGATTGTCGGCGGCATGACGTGCGCCGCCTGCGTGCGCAGGGTCGAGAAGAAGCTCGGCGCCCTGGAAGGCGTGCGCGCCACCGTCAATCTCGCGACCGGTACCGCCCATGTCGAGCATCCGGCAGACCTCGGCACGGCTGCGCTCGTCGCCGCCGTCGAACGAGGCGGGTACACGGCCCGTCTCCCGGAGCCGCCCGCGTCCGGCGAGGACCGCGAGGCCACTGTGACCGAACCCGGTGTACCGCAGCGGCTCCTGGTGACCGCTCTCCTCGCCCTTCCCGTTCTTGTCCTGTCGATGGTGCCCTCGCTCCAGTTCCGCAACTGGCAGTGGCTGTGCTTCGTCCTCGCCGCGCCCGTCGCGGCCTGGGGCGCGTGGCCCTTCCACGAGCGGGCCTGGCGCGGGGTGCGGCACGGTGCGGCGACGATGGACACGCTCGTCTCGCTCGGCGTCCTCGCCTCTTTCGGCTGGTCCTCGTACGCGCTCTTCCTCGGGGGCGCCGGCGCCCCCGGGATGCGGATGCCCTTCACCCTGCTGCCCACGGCGTCGGACGGGACAGCGCACGTCTACCTCGAAGCGGCGGTCGGTGTCCCGCTCTTCGTCCTCCTCGGCCGCCACCTGGAGGCCCGTGCCCGGCGGGGCACCTCGGCCGCCCTGCGGGCACTCGCCGAGCTCGGCGTGAAGGAAGTGACGGTGCGGGACGGAGCCGTCGAACGCACCATTCCGGCCGCGCTCCTCGTGGCCGGTCAGGTCTTCCTCGTACGGCCCGGGGAGCGCGTCGCGACGGACGGCGAGGTCGTCGAGGGCACGTCCGCCGTGGATCTGTCTCTGGTGACCGGTGAGACCCGGCCCGTGGAGGTCGCGGTCGGCTCCGCCGTCACGGGCGGCTCGGTCAACGCGGGCGGGCTCCTGCTCGTCCGTGCGACAGCCGTCGGCGCCGACACCCAGCTCGCCCGCATCACGGCCCTCGTCACCGAGGCACAGGCAGGGAAGGCCCGCGCCCAGCGGCTCGCCGACACCGTGGCCGGGGGCTTCGTGCCCGTCGTGCTCGCCCTCGCCGTCACCGCGCTCGGCTTCTGGCTCGGCGCGGACGCGGATCTACAGGCGGCCTTCACCGCGTGCGTCGCCGTCCTTGTCGTCGCCTGCCCCTGCGCACTCGGGCTCGCGACCCCCACCGCCCTCATGGCGGCCACCGGACGAGGCGCCCAGCTGGGCATCCTGATCAAGGGACCCCAAGCCCTCGAAGCCCTCCAGCAGATCGACACCGTCGTACTCGACAAAACAGGCACCCTCACCTCCGGACACCTCACCGTCGCCACCCTGACCACACGTACGGAAGGCCCCGGCGCGAGCGAGGTACTGCGGCTCGCGGCAACAGTCGAGACCGGCTCCGAACACCCACTCGGCCGGGCCCTCGTACGCCACGCCGAACGTTCCCTCGGGAAAGACGCCGTACGGCCGGGCGCGCTCAGCGGCTTCGCCGCGACACCCGGCAACGGTGTGCGCGGACACGTGGACGGGCGGCTCGTCGAGGTCGGTGCCCCCGACGGCGAACTGCCCGAGGAACTGGGCACGGCCCTCGCCGCCGCCCTGCAGGCCGCCCACACCCCAGTCCTGGTCCGTGTCGACGGGCGGCCCGAGGCGGTCCTCGCACTCGGCGACGTCGTACGCCCCGGCAGCTACCACGCCGTGGACCGGCTCCGCCGCCTCGGCCTGCACCCCGTCCTCGCCACCGGCGACCAGGAGGAACCCGCGCGAGCCGTCGCCAGCGCGCTCGGCATCGACGAGACGTACGCCCGTTGCACCCCCGAGCGCAAAGCGGAGCTCGTCCGCACGCTGCGCGCCGAAGGGAAGAGGGTCGCGGTCGTCGGTGACGGCGTCAACGACGCGGCCGCACTCGCCGGGGCCGACCTCGGCATCGCCATGGGCACCGGCACGGACGTCGCCATCGGCGCCGCCGATGTCACCCTCGTCCGCGACGATATCGAAGCCCTAGCCGACGCCGTACGCCTCGCCCGCCGCACTCTCGTCACCATCCGCGGCAACCTGCTGTGGGCCTTCGGCTACAACGCCGTCACCCTGCCACTCGCCATGGTGGGCCTTCTCAACCCGATGCTCGCCGCCGCCGCGATGTCCCTCAGCTCGGTCCTCGTAGTCCTCGGCAGCCTCCGGCTGCGCCACTGGCAACCGGCTCCGGCAGCAGCCGCGCGGCGCCGACCCACTACCTCGCGGGCGGCCTTCTGATGCCCGTTCTCTCCGCACGCCTGCGCACATCGTTCACCGCCGTCGGCGTTCCCGTCCTCGCCTGCGGCATGGCCCTCGCCGGTCTGGGCGCCTGGACGGCGAACGGGCATGCCGGCAGCCCACCTCACGTGGCCGTCACGAACGCGTACGTCTACCAGCCCACGGGCCCGACGCCCGAGACCGCGGCCTTCTTCACCCTCACGAACGACGGGGGCTCCGCGGACCGGCTCGTGCACGTCGCCTCGACCGATACGGTCGCACCGCCCAGGCTGAGCGAACACCACATGACGTCCTCCGGGGGCGCCTACCGACAGCCGGTGGGCGCCGTCACGGTCCCGGCGGGGGACGGGCTCACCATGACCCCGCACGGAATCGACGTGACGGTACGGCCGAAGGGAACGTTGCGGCCCGGCGAAGAGGTCTCCTTCACGCTCAGCTTCGCGCATGGAAAACCCTTGAGGATCCGGGCCGTAGTCGTGCGGCCGGGCGCGCAGACCGACCGCCTGCCACGCCCGTAGCGCCATGCACCGCACCGCCACCCTCTCCGACCGCATATGCCGGAACCCTGCTGTCGCATCAACTTGTCCGACATGGGCGGCAAGCCGGAAACCCTGCCATGTTGCTTGCCATCCCGCGATGGGAGGATGAGGCGCCATGGAAGCGGGACCGGTCGGACGCGCGGTGAGGGCGGCGATGTTCGCCGTCGTCTCGGTCACGCTCGCCGCGACCGGACACGTCCTCATGTCCGAAGCCCCGCTTCCCTTCTGGGTGCCCGCCACCGGCTTCCTCGCGCTCGCGGTCCCCGGCTGGTGGTTCGCAGCCCGCGAGCGTGGTCCGTGGCTCGTCACGGGCCTCGCCGTCGCGACCCAGACTGTGCTGCACAGCGCCTTCTCGGCCGCCCAGTCCGCCCCCGGAACCGTCACGGGTGCAGCCACCCGGCCCGTCGCCGGAGCTGCCGCGCCGCCGACGGACGCCACGGCGGGCATGCAGCACATGGGTCACTCGGCCACGAGCGACGCGATGACCGGCATGGATCACTCCGCCGCCATGGACCACATGGGCCATATGAGCTCGATGGCCCACACGGGCCACGACATGGCCGGGATGTCCTCGTCCGGGATGCTCGCCGCGCACGTCCTCGCCGCACTCGTCTGCGGCGTATGGATGGCCCGCGGTGAACGCGCCGCCTTCCAGACCCTGCGCGCGGTCGCAGGCTGGCTGCTGGCCCCCTTCCACCCCCTCCTCACAGCAGCGCCGTTGCCGGCCCCGCGCCGCCGCCTGCGCCCTCACCGGGGCCTGAGCGACCGGCTGTCGCCGGGCCTGCGATGCGCCCGAGCGACGGACCGGCGCGGGCCACCCGGGGTGCTAGCCGCGTCCTGAGGACGCGGCAGGCATTCCGGAGGACGTACACCCCTGGCACACGACCGGTCGCCGACCGGCCCGTTGCCGTACCCGCACGCAGTGGGAGTCCTCCGGCACACCCGGCTCCGAAGGAGCCCGGGTGCCCCATTCCCCGGAAACCCGGTCCCGTCCCGCACGCCGCCGCGCCCGCCGTAGCCCCGGCGCGCCCCCGTGCCGTGAACGGACGCCCGGGTGCCGGACCGATCCGTGAAGGACACACCTGGCGATGAACACCACCCTGCCCGCCCCGCGCGGGCCACAGCCTGCCTCCGTCCCGCGCAACAGGACGGCCGAGGACACCGCCTCGACCGGCTGGGCGCTCGCCGCTCGCGCCGGCGACCGCGAAGCCGCCGACGCCTTCGTACGGGCCCTGCACCGCGATGTCGTGCGGTTCGTGGCCCACTTGTCCGCCGATCCGCAGGCCGCCGAGGACCTCGCGCAGGACACGTTCCTGCGCGCGCTGCGCACACTGCACCGCTTCGAGGGGCGCTCCTCGGCCCGCACCTGGCTTCTCACCATCGCCCGACGCGCCGTCATCGACGACTTCCGCAGGGCCGCCGCGCGCCCTCTGCTCGCCGACACCCACGACTGGCGCGCGACCATCGAGCGTGCCCAGCCGACGGGACTGCCCGGCTTCGAGGAAGGCGTGGCGCTCCAAGAACTCCTCGCCGCGCTTCCCTACGACCGTCGGCAGGCGTTCGTCCTCACCCAGTTGCTCGGACTCTCCTACGCGGAGGCCGCCCGTGAGGCGGACTGCCCGGTCGGCACAGTCCGTTCCCGAGTGGCCCGTGCGCGTACCGCGATGACCGCGCAACTGGAGCGCGAAGAGGCGGAGGCCGTCATGCAGGCCGCCTGACGCAAGCCGGCTCCGGGGTCGTTCCTAAGCCGGGGCGGCCCCGGACCGTCCGGGCGGCGAGGCGTGCCCCCCTTGGGTAGTCGGCCCCGCACCGTGGGTGGTTCCCCGGTTACGCGGAGAGATGGGACGCCCTTCGTGTGCGAGGCGGCCCTGTGGGTCGTACAGGACGTGGTGGCTGCTCATCATGAGGCGTTCGCCTTCTGGTGTTCGGGGCAGGTCAGGGTGCGCAGGTGGTGGGTGAGCCGGTCGGCGCGCACAAGCGGGGCCGTGGCCTCGCGGGGGGCTGATCCAGTGCGCGGTCGGGCTGCCGTGCTGGGTGAAGGGCACCAGGAGCTGGTGGCCGGTGGAGAGCACGCGCACTCCGGGAAGACCGGTGGCTGCTGCACCCGTGCCGGGCGGCACGAGGACGTACAGGTGGTCGCGGAGGTGGTCGGCGAGGACGGGATAGCCGCTGCGTGTCCCAGCCGCATCGCGGCCAGGGCGTCGAGGCCGGTGGACATCGGGGTGATGGCCACCGCGTCCCAGGCCCGCCCGCACGCCATCCACTGTGTGCGTCTGCGGGGCATGTCCTGTTTCCTCCGTCGTGCGGGCGGCCGGTCCCGGACCGCCGGTGGGCGTCAGCGTCCGAGGGCAGTGCGGAGCTGTTCCTTGTTCATGGAGGAACGCCCTTCGATGTTCTTCATCCTGGCCTCCGCGTAGAGCTGGTCCCTCGTAGGGCCCTGCGCGCCCTTGTGAGAGCGTTCGCCGCCGCGTTCGTAGGCGGACTTCTTGTCCTGCGTCGATGTCCTGCTCGCCGTCCTCGACTCGCCGGACCGGGCGCGTTGCTTGTTGACGGTCCGGGCCGCGACCTCTTTCGCGCGGCCCTTCGAGGCGCCCTGTTCTTCCTGGCTCTCCTTGATGTGCTCGTACTGCCGCTCACGCTTCTTGCTGGATCCAGCCGGCATGACGTGCTCCTCCACTTCCTCTCCTGGGCGTCGGGTCCGGAAACCGTCACGGACGCGCAGACGCCTACCGCGTTTCCCGTGCGGATTCCACTGAACAACGCCCACCGCGACAGTGCCCCCGGAGGCAGAATCAAGGAGTGCCGCCCCCGGAGCTGACAGGCAGAGACCCGAGAGCGGGCCCGACCTGCTCGGTGCTCCCGCCGGTGGACAGGTCAGACGGCCGGCGTGTAGCGGACGACGGTGTCCTCGCACGGGCCCGCGGCGAACACCTTCGGCGCTTCGAGCTCGGTGTCATCCACGGTGCATCAGCCCCGCGGACACCATCACAGCCGAGGCTAGCCTCAATACCGGCGAACGGCGCATTTTCCGCGCGGGCGGGTGATGGCCCGGCCCTGCGGGTTGGTCGGTAGGGGAACCGATGTAGATCATCGAGCGCGTGTGGTGTGGGTGACCGCGGTGGAGTGCCGGCAGGCGAGGCAACGGAGGGCCAGGATGCGCGTGTCACGTGCGAAGAACACCGTGAGCCGTTCGGGTCTGTTGCGCTGGGGTGCGCCGTGGGCGACGAGTGCTCTCCTCCTTCTGCTCCTCTACTGCTCGGTGGGGGTGTCCGACGGCAGGGCCGTGGCACTGCTCGACCGCTCGGGGAGCCGGGGCAGCGCTCGCGTCTGTGAGCGCACGATGGTGGGGGTGGCGCATGAGGACGACGATCTGCTGTTTATCAATCCGGAGATCCAGCAAGCCATGGGCCCTCGGTGCGCGTTCAGCACGGTCTACCTGACCGCCGGGGACGCCGGCCGCCGGTACACCGGGGGCGACTACGTGCAGAGCAGGGAAGAAGGCGTGCGGGCGGCGTACGCTGAGATGGCGGGTGTCCCGGACCGCTGGACGAGGAATGACCTCCGTGTGCGTGGCCGCACCATCGCTTCCTACGTTCTGATGGGGAAGATCAGCGTACGGCTCTCCTTCCTCCGGCTCCCCGACGGCGCTCCGGACGGCAGTGGAACCGCGGCGTACTCCCATCAGAGTCTGCTGAAACTCTTCCGGGGCAAGATCCGCACCCTCCAGGCGGTGGACCGCACGGCGAGCTACACGGAGCAGCAACTCGTCGACTCACTCACCGTTCTCGCCGAGCGGGAGGGGATCAAGCGGATCCTCACTCTGGACTACGACAACGCGACCTTCGGGCACACGTATACGCCGGGGGCCGACAACAGCGACCACGGAGTGGCCGGCCGATACTTCCGGCGTGTCGCGTTCGGCTTGCCGGGTGGGACCACGACTGAGGTGCGGGGCTACCTCGGTTACGACATGTCCCGTCTTCACGAAAATCTCGCCCCGATCCGGGCCCGACAGAAGGAGGCGGTCTTCCAGTCCTATCGCAGAGGTGCGGGCTGCGAATCCCGTCCGTGTCCGACCCGCCACATTAGCCGGAACTACCAGGAGTGGGTACGCCGCGAGTACTCCCTCAAGCCCCGGGCCGCGAAGCCCGGTCAGATCGTGTCGGCGATGGCCCTGGCGAATCGAGCAGGGCGACACGAGCGCTGCCTTAGCTCGACGGGGAACCCGTCCGGCTCCCATAAAGCCGTAGAAGCGAACACCCTCGACTGCGACGACAAGTCCGACCAGTCCTGGCGTTTCCAGGCCGGAACCATCGCATCACATTCCGCTCGGCTCTGTCTGACAGCTGTCGCGCGACGGGCCACCCTGTCGGCATGCACTCACAGCCCTCGGCAGAAGTGGCGCATGGACAGGTACGGACGGATCGAATCCGGCGGACGCTGCCTGTTCCAGGACGACTTGGCGGCCCGAAATCCGCACGTGGCCCTAAGGCCGTGTGCCCTTCTACGCCCAGAGTTGATCTGGTACACGACAAGGTTGGGCCTTGACTCAAGGCCGGGTAGTTAACGTTTTCGCAGGTCACGCAAGGGGTGTTGGGGTCCATGCTGTGGCTGCGTAGAGACCGGGGCCGAGTTTATGGATGAGGCCGGTCTCGGCCCATCTGGAGAGCTGTCGATACATGGTCTCTATGGTGATGTCGCCGAATCCGACCCAGCCAGGCCCTGTTTCGCCCGGAGTAGGGGACCTTCTGGGAACTGCAGCCGTCGAATGACACAGTCCGGTACGGCCCGAACCGCACACCGGGTGTCGTCGACCGGGCCAGAGGCCCCGCGAGAACCTCGAATAGCGCCCGCACCGGCGCACTGCCCAGTCGTCGGCGCAGATCACGCAGGGCCTTCGGCGTCGGGGAAGTCACCGGCACTTCGGCCAGCCCGGCCGTCAGCTTGTCCCAGACCAGCCGGTAGCCGACTTCAGGGAACAGACACATCGCGAGCAGGAAGTAGATCCCGACCCGCGAAGGAAGATCGCGCAGTCGCCGCTGCACCGACCGCGTTTCCTCCAGGACCGCGTCGACCAGCTCGAACGGCACCACGGCCGTCAACTCGCCCAGATGCCCGGGCGCGAACCGGCCCGCGGCCACTGTGACCGTACGAGTGATGGCCATCACCGGGGCCGTCGGCAGGACATGATGCAACGACAACGGGGCTCCTCAAGTTTCAAGCTGTCTTGGACGACTGCCTGTACCAACGAGCTCCGCTGTTCTGCGTCGGAAATCCTTCAACTGGCTTGCGTGACCTGCGAAAACGCTAACTACCCGGCCTTGGGTCAAGGCCCGTGCTTGACGTGTGCCCAGACCCACTCCACAGGGTTGAGGTCGAGCGAGTAGGCGGGCAGGAGGAACACCGTCAGCCATGCACGCTCGGCGATCAACTCGCGCATGGCATGGGAGACGTGGGTGTTCAGGCGGTCCCAGACCAGCACGATCGGTGCCTTGACCAGCTGGTGGACACTGTCGATCAGTGCGATGAAGCCGCGCTCGCCCATGCTGCGGCGCTTGCCTCTGCCCGCTGGGTGGGTGAACAGACGGTGGCACAGCCGGGTGCGGGAGCCGGGACGCATAGCGATCATCCCGGCCACCGACAGTCGTCCCGAGCGGCGGCCGACTGACCGTCGCGACCGGAGTGCGGCCTCGCCTGCCCCAGGTGCGTCCTCTGGGCGGACGGCGGGTGAAGCCTGCCTCGTCCTCGAAGCAGATGTAACCCCCGCAGGCCGCCCGTGCTCATTTACCTCCGCCCAGGTCGCCTCCTTCCACGCGGTAACGGCCTGCCCGTCCCGCTCGGCCACCCGACGCGCGGGCACCTGCGGGCTGAAGCCGAGCCGGTGCATCAGCCTCGTCGCCCCGGACACGCTGTAGGAAACAGCGAACTTCCGCCCGATCAGCGTGGCCACCCGCGCCGCGTCCACACCTGGTCCTCGACCCAGCCGTGTGCGGCCGGGCCCTGGTCCAGGTACGCGGCGAGTTTCGCCGGGCAGCGCGGCGACAGACGGCACCCCGACCCGCTCGGGCCGCGAGAGGACAGAGCCTGCACACCGCCATCGCGCCACAACTGGTGCCACCGGTAGGCCGACTTCGGGCTCACCCGCAGACGCCGGGCCACTTCCTGCGGCTTAATCCTCTGCTCGAACAGCTCGGCTGCGTGTATCCGCAGAGTCTCCCGGCGCATCCGTCCCGCAGCGGTCAGCCCGCCCCATCCGCATATCTCACACACCACCAGTACAGCCACCGCACGCCACCAATCAGGAACTTCGAGAGAGTCCACCCTGACGAGCCGAAGTCAGTAACCCGGCAAGGCCCGATTACCTCGCCGTCGAGCACACGGAAATCTATGTCAGTCGGAGTAGACATTGGGTGGCGGCGTGGTTATGGTTTCTCTCGTAGCCGAGATCAGCAAGGCCCGGCAGAGACGAACTGGCGGGCAGTAGTACACGCAGTTGCAGTGCGCAGGACGGTGCGGTGGTGGAGTTTCGAAGCCAGGGTTGTTGCAGGACGGCGACGGGACTGACGACCGGACCGGGTGGCCCGCAGGTTCAGGGGCCGTCGTGAGCAGGGCCGCGGTGAACGCGGTGGCAGTACCCGAATGTGCAGTTTGCAGGACCAGCAGTGCGGTTGTCAGTGGTTCCTCGGTAAAGGCGTCGGCTGCGGACGCGCGTGCCGGGAGGTTCGGCAGTGGGGTTCTAAGCCAGGGTTGTTGCAGGACGGGCGACGGGGCTGGCTGCCGGAGAGTGGCGCTTGTTCAGGTCACCATCAGTTCGCATCACCAGCAGTAGTTGATCAAGAGGGAAGAACGGAGGAGTTGAGCGCCATCAGGATCGCCCGGGCGGAAGTCTTGAGCCCGGGTACCGCAGGACATCGATAGTGAGGTGGTCTCCGGTCAAGCAACCGCGATCCCCGCACACGCTCTCATCCCCCGTGAGCTGGTGCGGAACAAGAAGGCCGGCGCAATAGCAGGGTCGGCAGATGGTGTAGCAGTTCCTTCGGGGCCCGGGTGCCATGTGGCACCCGGGCCCCTCCACGCGTTCCATGAGAGGTGCAAGTGACAGCAGACGACTCGTTCGGCCGTCTCGATGACGATGACTACCCCGCCTACACGATGGGCCGGGCCGCCGAGATGCTCGGTACCACCCAGGGCTTCCTCCGCGCGATTGGCGAAGCCCGCCTCATTACCCCGCTCCGTTCCGCTGGCGGCCACCGCCGCTACTCCCGCTACCAGCTGCGCATCGCCGCCCGCGCCCGGGAACTCGTCGACAACGGGACCCCCATCGAGGCCGCCTGCCGCATCGTCATCCTCGAAGACCAGCTCGAAGAAGCCCAGCGCATCAACGCCGAACACCGCCGCGCCACCGAATCGGCGAATCCCACGGCCGCAGCCTGAGACGCCTGGCGTCGGAGCGTCGGAGCGGCGGCCCGCAATCGCCTGGTCGTCCCGTGACCTGATGAGGGTGGGGCTGCCGGACCGGGAAGGGGCCCAGAGTGATCGGCCGGGCCGGCAGCCTCGGTGGCCGGGCGGGCTCCGAGGCTGCCGGCCGGGTGCAGCGGGTGCGGGCCGTGGGGCGACCACCGCACCACGCTGGTCTCTATCGCAGGGGCCACGGGCAGTTGCCTGCCAGCATGGCCCACTCCCGGTCCACCTGACCGGGCACGACACGCCCCGCCGCCATCCAGTGCGCGGCCAGCGCCGCGAAGATCGGCTCACCTGGCGGGGCGGGAACCGGCGCGTCGCGGTCGCTGACCGGAGGGGCGGGCCGCGTCGTCGTCGTGGTCACACCGTTCTAACGCCCGACCGCCGTGCCGGTTACCCGTGGCGGGTACGGCGTTCGCGCAGCGCGGTGCGGGCCTGGGTGATGCCGAGCAGGAGGCCGAACTCCTGGAGCGCGATGTGCTGGACGTCCTCAGCGGTTGCGGGACTGCCCTCGCTGCTGCGGGCGTGGGCGAGTTCCGCGGCGCCCAGGGCGAGCAGCTGCTCGCGGTCGCGCTCGTCGTGTTGGTCGGTGGTGTACGCGGCCAGGACCTGCCGCCAGATTCCGCTCACCGGCTGCGCCCGTCGCGTGGGGCGGGAACAGCAGCCGCGTACTCGTCCTGCGGCGGATCGTCCGTCGCCGCCTCGGGGCGGTGAATGCCGAACGGGCCCTGGGTGCCATGGGGAACCCCGAGCACAGGAGCGGCCTTCGCACGGTACTGAGCGTTATAGATCACGGGCGTTCCAGGTCATCAGTCGTAGGCCGGGGCTGGTTCACCGTAGCGGGCACCGGCGCCGTTGGTCTGGAGCCGGGCCAGGTCCGTCACTTCCTGTCCCCCGGCCCGGGGTATGGGGTCAGCGGCGGTCGTTGAGGCGGGGCTCGCAGTTGGTGTCGGGGACCGGGCCTTGCACACCGCCCGGGGTCGCGTCTCACTGTCTCTTCTCCTACGTGACCACTGTGATCATGAGCGTTTCGTGTCGCACGTATACCTCGTATACCCATCCGTCCTTCCCAACCGTACCGACGAAGGGTCACCGCCGGTTGACTGTTGGTCATGCCCGGCAGCTACAGCAGCCCGGATTCTGGGGGCCGCTGAACTGCCGGGACGGGCACCGCCGTTCACTGCGCGTCCGCTAGCGGTGGTTTGTTGACGGCGGGTCAGGGCTGTAGCAGGCCGGTAGCAGAGGAACGTCGCCTCGCCGCCTGGGGGCTTGTGATGACTCGCCGTCTGCCGTGTCCGCCCGCACCGGGCCCGCTGGAAGCCTACGCCGCTCGCTTCGATGGCCTGCTCTCGACGTTGGCACAGCGCCGCGGGTTCCGCGAGTACCTCGCGGGACTGCTACTGCCGCGGGACCGGAACAAGACACTGACCTGCCTGGCTGGCACCGAGCCCGTCGTCGGGGCCCAGCACCCCTCGGTGCAGCGGCTGCAGTTCTTCCTGTCCGAGTCGACCTGGGACCACGAGCAGGTCAACACCCGCCGACTGGAACTGCTGCTGACCGATCCCGCGACTGCCCCGCACCCAGGC
>NZ_CALNVW010000063.1 GCF_940670765.1 Streptomyces sp. A 4/2 | reverse complement strand
TGCTAGGCGCTGTTTTTCCGGGCCGTCACCCACGCAGCGAAGTCCTCGATCCCGTCGATGAGCGCCTCGAACCGGAAAGAGTGGAAGAGGTCGAACGCATGGTGCGCGCCGGGCAGTTCGACGTACACGACTGGCGATGTGGAAACGGAGCGCAGAGCGGTGACAAGGGCCGTGGGATTCTCGGTGTCCACCATCTCGTCCAAGTCTCCGTGCGCGATGAGGAACGGTGGCGCATCCGCCCGGACGAGGTTCACCGGCGAGGTCGCCGGGTCTCCGTCGAAATACTCCGCAAGAAAGCCGTTGAGTGCGACGGCGGCGGTCACAGAGGTGTCCGCCTCCTCGAACCCGGGCTGGTAGGCCGGTTCATTGGGGGTGAGTGCGGCCTGCGCTGCCATGTGCCCACCCGCGGAGCTCCCCGTCACGAACACGGCCGCCGCGGAAGCCGCGCCGTACTCTACTGCGTGTTCGCGAGCCCAGACGATGACCTTCTTCGCGTCGATCAGATGGGCGGGATGCTGGAAGTCGGGCCGCAGCCGGTAATTGGCGCTGATGCAGACCCAGCCCTGACTGGCGAGCCGGTAGAGCAGGGGCAGCGACTGAGTGTTCTTCCGGCCCTGGTCGTAGTGGCCACCATGGAAGTGGATCATCACGGAGCCGCCCTCGGGGCGCGAGCGGTGGTGGTAGACGTCGAGGAGGTTGCGGCGGCCTCCGTCCCCGTAGCTGAGGTTGCCCACCCGTTTGACGTCACGGCGGCGGCGAAAGACCGGCCTGAGCAGGATGCGTGCCAGCGGCGGCCGACGGTGCGTCCCCGTACGGGAACCGAGCGCGTCGTCCAAGGCGACACGTACCACGGACGCCGCCCGCATTCCGCGCAGGGTGACCACCACGAGCCCGGCAGCCGCGGCCCCTGCCACCCCGACGTTCACCCGGTCGGAGGTCGTGGTGATGTCGCCCTCGGAGAAGGCCAGTGCCGTCGAGGCCACCAGTGCGTAGAGAGCGACGTGCGGGATCTCATTGAAGACCAGTCCGAGCCGGTAGCTGAAGTAGAAGAGCGGTTTCGGCCCGCGTATGCGAGCCAGACAGAACACCACGATGAGTACGGCCAACACCACGCTCACCAGATAGCCCACAGCCACCACATCACCCCGTTCGACAGTCGACCTGACAATCCCCTGCTGTGGTATCACGGTTGGGAGGATGCGGGAGGGTGAAGTGCTCGCTGCGAAGGTGCACTTGAGGTAACTGCCCGTCCAAGCCGCAGGCGAGGCGCAACGGTGGGGGCAACGGTTCGATCAGCACCCAGAGCTCATCGTCCAGGGTCGAGTACCCACACCCTCAGAACGGCCAAATCGTCTCACCGGCGACGCCCCACCCGCACACTGCAGCAAGATCGTGTTACGAGTTCTTAGCTTGGCAGCGCCCCAGGCTTAATTCCCCAGTACCACCACGCGCGGCGCGATGTAACCGTGGATCGGGGCGTTGAGTGACCTATCGAGGTGCACTCTCGCGTCGGTAAATCCTGCCGACACGCGGAATCGGGTTGGCGTGCACCCACCCAACCGGCGCGCAAATGCGGGCCTACAGGATGCCCTTCGGCTAAGGTGCCACCGTAGGGGCACAGCGGGGCCCCAATTGCGCGGCGTTCCCCCGACGGACGTTGCCTGACAAGCCAACTCGGCTGGCATCGCAGCTTCATATACATCGTGTGCGCAGCGGAGAAACGCCGTGTGCCCTGGGGCGGGACAGGAAACTGCGGCGGAAAGCCCCCCTGTGAAGAGCACTCGTATCGAACGCCGCGCCCAGAAGCTACAGATCGTTACAGGTCTATCCACCCGCCGGCCGTCGCGTTCCCTCAGCGCCTGTTGCTCACGCCCTGGAGCACATCTCTCAGCAGGGTCAAGAGGCTCGCAGCAGCAGACCCACTCGTTCCCCCTGCCGATGAGGATCAGGCCGAGCTGGAGTGCTACTTCCTCTACCGCATGGCTTGGCCAGGGATCGACACGCGCAACCCGTGGGGAATCCGCTCTGCCGATTCGTGCCGGGACGGTCTGCTCCTCACCGTCGAGGACGAAGACGTCAACCGGGAAGTTCCCGGCGAGTCCATGGCGAGCGAACTGGTCCGCGCCTGCCTACCGCGGCTCTCCGAAGAAGGAGAACTGCGCGGCATCCCCGGACTTCGCTACACCGTGCAGGACAAATCGATCCGCCTATACCAGATTGGCCTTGCGGGCTCCGTAACTCTGGCCGGTGTCGACACCAATCAATGGTTGACGGTCATTGATGCCGTGACCCGGGATACTGAATCCACTGACACCTTCCTCTGTCACCAGCAGACGCCCGACCGATGGCATAGCAGCGAGAGCTCTACCCGCAACCCTGCCGCACAAGACATGTACACCCAGCACCATCGCAGAATTATCGCTTCGTCATGGCTGGCTAGCGGGATTCTTCGCCGCGCACCCTTGCTAAGGACGATTGGTGTTCCACTCAGCACGACGGCCTGGACGAACCCATCCAGAGACGGCGGCCGGGAATGGATCATCGAATATATCCATGAGCCAATCGCCGAGGCCCCGATGCACCACGGGGGATTTCAAAACCTACTGACAGATCCGGAGTGCGGAATTCCCCTAGTCGTAACAGATTTCGACTGCACCTGTCACCAACCTGCCGACGCTGGCGGACGCATGCAGGCTCTACGCATGCAGCCCGACCGGCAGCCCTGGAGAAATCTGGTTCGCTTCCCTCGACGCCTGGGCAGGCGACTGGCGCACTACACGGCAGACCGCAACGACTGCGCGGCCCGGCGAAGCCTCTACCAACGCCTGCCTGCGAGTCTCCTGCCGGTGCCCGAACACTGATCCCCCGCGGCCGAACCCGGGGCCAATCACACTGAGAACCCCCGCCAGCAGAGGCCGGCGGGGGTTCGTCACGTCTCACGCGAGGGTGCGCCACCTCTCACACGCATCTCACCAACACGGTCGACGCGCCGAGGTTCTTCGGTGTCTCGCTCACTCGCCCGACCCTCTCATCTGTCACGACAGCCCCTATGAGCGGGGTCCTGGCCGGCTTACTTCAGCAGATCGCGGAATCCCAGCGCCGTGTCGGGGAACGCGCGGGCGGCAAGCACGGGCTCTGTCATGGAACAACGAACCACGCACCAGGCCCCGCTCCCTGATCCGGCCTGATCCAAACGAAAGGCCCTAGATGGAGAGTCCACTCTGGTCGCTGGTCACGGCCCAACTGGCCAGCAAGTTCAGGGCGTCCGACGTGGGGGTGTCGGGTTCGGCGCTGTAGGCCATGATGGTCAGTCCGCTGTCGGCGGCGACGTCCAGGGCCTCGTAGCCGAGGGTGAGTTCGCCGACGACGGGGTGGCTGATCTGTTTGACGCCGCCGTGGTGCCGGAGGACGTTGTGGGCGGCCCAGCGGGTGCGGAACAGGTCGCTTCGGGTGGCGAGTTCTCCGACAAGGTCGATCAGTGCCTTGTCGTGGGGGTCGCGTCCGGCTTCGGCGCGCAGGATCGCCACAGTGCCGGCGGCCATGCGTTCCCAGTCGAGGTAGTAGTCGGCGGCTTTGGGGTCCAGGAACATGAAGCGGGCCACATTGGACGGCCGGTGCGGAGTCGCAAGGATCGGGGTGAGGAGGGCTCTGCCTAGCTGGTTGGTGGCCAGGATGTCCAGGCGGCGGTTGCGCACGTAGGCCGGGGTGGTGGACATGGCGTCCAGGATGCGCTGGATGCGGGGGCGTACGTGGAGCTTGGAGGTACGCGTGGGTGTCTGCGTGCCGGAGTTGGCGGCGGCGGCCAGGTCGAACAGGTGGGCGCGTTCGGCCTCGTCCAGGTGCAGGGCGCGGGAGAGGGCTTCCAGGACGCTGTCGGAGACGCCGCGCGCGTTGCCGCGTTCGAGCTTGATGTAGTAGTCGGCGCTGACGCCTGCCAGTAGCGCGACCTCCTCGCGGCGCAGACCGGTCACCCGACGGTTTCCGCCGTTGGCGGGCAGGCCGGCTTGTTCGGGGGTGATTCTGGCGCGGCGGGAGGTGAGGAAGTCGCGGAACTCGGTGCGGGCGTCCATGGCTCCCACGATATGACCGTTTCCAGGTGAGCTGAGGAGGTCTGGGAGTACCTGTAACAGCGGGAACCCCCTGGCGGGAGGCCATAGGCGGCGGTTCGTGCCACGGTGGGAGGTGAAGGCGGCCGCCCTCGGGAGCGCAGAGAAATGACCACGCCACCGCGGAGGAGCACGTCATGGAGTACACACAACTGGGAACGTCGGGGCTCAAGATCAGTCGGATCGCGCTGGGTTGCATGAGCTTCGGCGATCCCGACAAGAGGACGTCGTGGGCGCTCGACGAGAGTGCGGCCGAGCCGGTTTTTCGCCAGGCGGTCGAGCTGGGCATCACGTTCTGGGACACCGCGAACATCTACAGCCTGGGTACCTCTGAGGAGATCGTCGGGCGGGCGGTGCGGAAGTACACCCAGCGCGAGGACGTCGTGCTGGCCACCAAGTTGTGGGCGCCGATGCATGAGGACCCAGGCGGGTCGGGGCTGTCGCGGAAAGCCGTCATGGAGCAGATCGACGCCTCGCTGCGGCGTCTGGACACCGACTTCGTCGACCTGTACCAGATCCACCGCTTTGACCCGCAGACGCCGGTCGAGGAGACGATGGAGGCGCTGCACGATGTGGTCAAGGCGGGCAAGGCCCGCTATATCGGTGCTTCGTCGATGTGGGCCTGGCAGTTCTCCAAGATGCAGCATGCCGCGCAGGCGAACGGGTGGACTCGGTTCGTCTCCATGCAGGACCAGTACAGCCTGATCCACCGCGAGGAAGAACGCGAGATGTTCGGTCTTCTCGCCGACCAGGGCGTGGGAAGCATCCCGTGGAGTCCTCTGGGCGGCGGGCTGGTCACCAGGCCGTGGGGCGAACGCTCCACGCAGCGCGCGGAGCTCAACCGGACCGTCGACCAGCAGGACCGCCCGATCTTCCTCGACAGCGACCGTGCCATCGTCGGGGCCGTGCAGCGCATCGCCCTGGCCCGCGACGTGCCGATGGCACAAGTCGCCATGGCCTGGGTGTTGAAGAACCCGGTGGTCTCCGCTCCGATCGTGGGATCGACCAAGCCGCACCACCTTGCCGACGCCGTCGCCGCGCTCGACCTCGAACTCACCGCCGAGGAGATCGGCTGCCTCGAAGAGCCCTACATCACGCGGGAGCCCACGTTCTTCTGACCGGGCCGATGCTGCCCAGGAGTTGGTCCTGGGCTCCGGGCACGTGGTCCGTGCCGGTGGCGGTCGTCACCAATTGCGGGTTGGAACGGATCCCTCCCGGTCGGGACCCTGCCTGGTCGTAGGCCAGGGTCAGGGAGATGACGGTGCCGTCCTGAACCAGCGCGGCGGCAGCGCGGACCTGTTCGGAGCCCACCAGGTTCATCGCCCCCAGCCGGTCGCCGGGACCCCACTGCCCCCACCGGCTGTACTCGGCGATGCAGGCGTCGAGGATCTCGGCGCCGCTCACCTCGTTGCCTGGAGGGCAGCCAAAGTACGAGGAAGCCACTCGGAGATGATCTGCAGGACTTCGGGGAGCTTTGTGACCGCGCAGTGCCCGGTGTCCGGCAGCAGGTGGATGTCGGTGTCGCGGCGCCCTTCGAACACCAGGGTGTCGTCCTGCGGGACGTGGACGTCGTCGGCGCCGTTGACGACGAGCATCGGCGCTTGGCCGTCCCCGTCGAGAGCGGCCGCAGGGAGAACGCCGCCAGCGCCGCGTACAGGGCGTCGCTGCTCGGCTTCCGGTCGAAGCCCAGGGCGTTGCCGACGATGCCGTCCATCCCGAACCGGGCGATGCGTCCGCCGGCGAACGCAGCCTCGACCGGTCCGCCCAGCACGACGGCCGCGTCCGCCTCGCCGGCCAGCCCGGAGCGGGCGGAGTAGTAGCCTCCCATCGAGATGCCCACGTGCACGACGATGCCGTTGCCCAGGGTGCGGGCGTGGCCGATCAGGCCCCGGACGATCTCCGCGCCATCCGGGCTCATCGGTACCTGCGAGTCGCCGGTACCGGGGATGTCGAAGGCGACCACGGGCAGGCCGGCGTGCGAGCAGAGCGTCACCAACAGCCCGTGCACATCCATTTTCCAGCTGTCGACACCGCCGCTGACCAGCAGCACCGGCCCCGTCTCGGCGGCGGTGTGCGGGGTGAAGACGTGCACCGGCACCTGCGTGCGGCCGCCGCCGTACGGCAGGTCCAGGACCTCCCTCCGGAAGGACGGTCCGAACCCGGGCGCCGCGAGCAGGTACTGCTCGGTCTGGCGGGCCAGAGCGGTCCGCTTGGCCTCGTCGGCCGGCGTCGGGAAGCGCGCCCATCCGTAGGCGAGCGCGGAAAGGTCATGGGATCCGGCCTCGGCGTACCGCGCCGCGAGCGCCGACCACTCATGCACCCACCCGCCCCGCTCGTCCGCCCACATGTCGGAGATCGCGGCGCGCACCGCGTCCACGTCCGGCACCGGCAGGCCGGTATTGGCCATCTGCGAGTACCGCTCGGCGAACAGTTCCTTCGCCTCCAGCGGCCACTGGTACGACATGACGCCCTCCTCCTCCGACGAACCATTAACGCAGTGGTACTGCGTTAAATCGCACGGTACGTCCGGTAGCGGGATTAACGCAAGACTCCTGCGTTAGGATGGTGGGATGAGCGAGGAACAAGTCCGCCGCAGGACCGGCGGCCGATCCGCACGGGTCCGCCAGGCCGTCCTGGACGCGACCCTGCAGGCCGTGGCCGAGCACGGCACCGACGCGGTCAGCATCCCCGCGGTCGCCCGACAGGCCGGCGTCCACGAAACCTCCGTCTACCGGCGGTGGGGCACCCGCGAACACCTCGTCATCGACGCCCTACTGACCTATAGCCAGCTCCAGCTCGCCATCCCCGACACCGGGACCCTGCGCGAGGACCTCATCGCGTTCGCAGGCTCGCTGAGCGACTACCTGAACAGTCCCTTCGGCAAGGCCCTCGCCCGCTCCATGGCCACCGCCGACGACGACCAGCCACTCGCCGAAAGCCGTGAACAGTTCTGGCAGGAAAGGCTCGACCTGGCCCGGATCATGATCGACCGGGCCGTCGCCCGCGGAGAGATCCCCAAGGACACCGACCCCGCGCTGGCACTCGAAGTCCTCATCGCACCCCTGCACTTCCGCGTTCTGCTCACTCGCCGGCCCCTGGACGCTGACCTCGCCGGTCGGCTTGTCGACGTGCTCCTGGACGGCCTCACCCGCTGACTCGGGAATGCCCCGTTGGACGAATCCGTCGCCACTCCGGCCGGCCACGGCATCGAACTGTTCCACCCCTCCGAACGGAACCGTTCGTCTGTCCGGCCCGCAGGCGCAGTCCTCTGACTGGCAGAGTCGCAGCGCCTCCACCAGGAGCGGACCCGGCTGTTCCTCGCGCACGAGTCCCAGCGGCCGAAGCCGGGCAGCTTCATCCAGACCTACCTGGCCGAGGACCCGGTCCCGGTCCGGCAGCGGGACGGGTCGGTAAAGGCATTCCTCAACCAGTGCCGGCACCGGGGCATGAGGATCTGCTGTACGGACGCCGACACCAGCAAGACGTTCACCTGCACCTGCCACGGGTGGGCCTACGACCTGGCGGGCGCCCTGATCAACGTGCCGCTGGAGGAGATGGCGCACCGCAATGAGATCGACAAGAGCCAGGGGGCCGCTCTGAAGGTCCCGCGGATCGCGAACTACCGGGGCTTCCACTTCGGCATTTGGTCGCAGGAGACCCTGGAGTTCGAGGACTACCTCGGCGACATGGCCTTCTCCTTCAACGCGGTCGTCGACCGCTTCGACGGCGGCCTGGAGCTGGCGCCCGGAACCACCAAGTGGGTCATCGACTGCAACTGGAAGTTCGCCGCCGAGCAGTTCGCCAGCGACATGTACCACGCGCCCGTCTCGCACGCCGCCGCCATGATGGCGCTCACCGACGATCCCAACGTCTCCGGCAGCAACACCCAACCGGGCGTCCAGGGACGTCAGTTCGGCGAGAACGGACACGGGTCCGGGGGCTTCTTCCAACCGGAATCCGTCATCAAGGCGCACTAGCTCTCGGACGCCACCTACGCGTGGCTGAAGTCCAAGGAGGAAGAGCACCGGGAACGGCTCGGGCCGGAACGGGTGGCGAAGGTGGACAACCACAACACGATCTTCCCGAACTTCTCGTGGCTCGCCGTCGGCCTCTCCACGATGCGGGTGTGGCACCCGCGCGGCCCCGGCCAGATCGAGGTATGGGCCTGGAGCTACCTGCCCAAGAACGCACCCGACCAGGTCAAGGCCGAGATGCGGAAGATGACCCAGCGGATGTTCAGCCCGGCGGGATCGTTCGAGACCGACGACGGCGAGAACTGGACCGAGATCCAGCAAGTGCTGTGCGGTCACGCGGGATCCGATGCGCCCTTCCTGATCGCGCTCCGGCCCTGGACTGCCAAGTTGACTTTTCATGCAAGAAAATCGATGGCATCTTGCACAAATGAACCTACAGGGGCACGGTGTTGGCCATCGCGCCGTCACTGAGGCGCGCTCGATGACGGGAGACGCCTTGTCCGCGAGAACGACCCCGATCCCTGCATCCCTGCGACGGAGCCTGTACGCCCTGGCGACGGCCACCGCACTCGCCCTCGGCGGGCTCGCCGGCCCGTCCGCTGCTGCGGCGGTGGACACCTCGGTTCCCGCGCAGAGTGCGGGAAGCCCCGGTGCTTCGGAGAGCTCCTACCCGAATCTTGCCCCCACCCCGCCCATGGGCTGGAACAACTGGTCCTACTACGGCTGCGACATCGACGAGGCCACCGTCCTGTCCAACGCCCGGGCCCTGGTCTCCTCCGGTCTCGCCGCCAAGGGCTACGACACGGTCACCACCGACGACTGCTGGATGACACACAGCAGAAACACCGACGGCGACCTGGTCCCCGACCCCGACCGCTTCCCGCACGGAATGGTCTACATCGGTGAACAACTGCACGCGATGGGGCTGAAGTTCGGCATCTACGAGGACGCCGGCACCGCGACCTGCGGTGGATATCCCGGCTCGTACGGCCACATCCAGCAGGACGCCGACCTCTTCGCCCGATGGCGCGTCGACTATCTGAAGCTCGACGGCTGCAACGTGCCCGAGAGCGACAGCCAGACACTCGACGAGGTCTACCACTCGCTCTACGGCGATATGAGCAAGGCTCTCCTGCGCACCGGAAGGCCCATCACCTTCTCCGTCTCTGCCCCCGCGTACTTCGAGGGCGAGAAGGACTGGCACGACGTCATCGGCTGGTCGGCCCAGGTGGGCAATCTGTGGCGGGAGGGCGCCGACGTAGCGATGGAGTCGGCCTCGGCGAGTTCCAAGTGGTCGTCGATCAAGTACAACTACGGCTACAACGTGCCCCTCGCCGACCTGCAGAGCCCCGGCCGCTGGAACGACCCCGACTTCCTGCTCGCCGGTCAGTCCCGGCTGACCGGCGACGAGATCCGCAGCCAGATGTCACTGTGGTCGGTGATGGCCGCGCCGCTGATCTCCAGTACCGATCTGGCCAAGGCGTCCCCTGACGCCCTGTCCGTTCTCGGCAACCGTGACGTCATCGCGGTCGACCAGGATCCGACAGGTCTGCAGGGCCGCATCGTCCAGCAGGGCGACGGCTATGACGTGCTGTCGAAGAAGCTCAGCGGCGGGGACAGGGCCGTGGCACTCTTCAACTCCTCGGACCAGGCACAGACCATCACGACCACGGCGGCCGAGGCCGGGCTCCCGAAGGGCTCCTCCTATCTGCTGAAGGACCTCTGGTCGAAGCGGACAACACAGTCCACGGGCACCATCGCGGCGAATGTCCCCGCTCATGGCACCGTCCTGTACCGGATACACGCCGGGCAGGCGCACAAGGTGCCGCCGGCCACCGCGGTCACCTGGAAGCGGACGGGAGGTGACGGGACGTCCTCGACCTGGCAGGTCGGCCTGGCCGACCACGGGCCCGGTGGACTCTCCTCGGCCACGCTCGAAGTCGACGTGCCGCAGGGGTGGTCGGTCAGCCCGTCGAAGGCACGGCTCGGCCGCATCGCTCCCGGTGGCTCGGCCGGAGCGAGCTTCACGGTGAAGGGCCCGGAGATGAAGCCCGGGACGACGACCGTCACGCTGAGCGCAACTGCCCGGTACCGCGCAGGATCCGCCGGCGAGTCCCGCACGACAGGACAGGGTTCCGTCGTGTCGGTCGTGCCCTATCCCGCTCTGGCGGACGCTTTCAACAATGTCGGTGTCACCAGTGAGGACGCCCCGCCGGCGGACGGCAACTACACGCTGGGCAATTTCGACGGCGGCGGTGACAGCTACTCCGCCCAGGCACTGGCCACCGCGGGTGTGACACCGGGAGGCACGGTCACCAAGGACGGCGTCAGCTGGACGTTCCCGAAGGCAGCACCCGGCGCACCGGACAACGTGACCGCAGCGGGTCAGGTGATCACCATGGCGGGCAGCGGGTCGAAGCTGTGGTTCCTGGGCGCCGAGGCAGGTGCCGCGGAGGGCAAGGTGACTGTCACGTACACCGACGGCACCACCGGCAGTGGTGATCTCGGGCTGCCCAACTGGTGCTGCACGGCGGGCACCGAGTACGGAGCCACGACGGTCGCCACGACCGATCACCGCAACACACCGCAGGGACCCGCCAACTTCGGCGGCGGCTACAAGCTGTTCGGGAACTCCGTACCGCTCGATGCGGGCAAGACGATCCGCACGGTGACTCTCCCTGACGAGGATGCCCTGCACATCTTCGCGATCACGGCACAGTAGCGGACCGGACCTGCTCCGACCGGAGCAGGTCCTCAGCGACAGGACGAGGCCCTCGGGCGGCTTGAGTTCCAGATGACTGATCCCAAGGGGTCAGTCCTGTCCGGGTGATCAGATAGCGCCTGGGGTGGATGGTCTCAGCCGCTCCGATGGGGCGGTTCCCGGATCGAGCTTTCTCCTTGACGTTTGAGCCGGTCATGTTCGTGGAGAGTGCTGTCCCGGGAGTTGTCCTGTCGCATTGATGCTGTCAGATTCTCACTCGTTCTCGTTCGTGCTGTCGGATTCTCACTGCGTCGCATACTGAGCGGCTGTGCCGTCTCGACGAAGGGCCGTTCTCACCGAATCCTGGTGACAGGTGGGTTCGTCTCATCGAAGTTTGAGCGGCGAGCGTGGTCGGCGTCGTTCGCCGCCTTCAGGCGTGTCCAGGGACGGCGACGCGAAGATCGAGGAGCTGTTGCGTATGCACAGGCACGTGGTCTTCGGCGAGGCCATCGATGAGGCTTGCCAACGGAACCGGCTGGTCCAGCACGAGTGCGTCGTTGGACAGGAGGAGCGACGGCACCAGAACCGAGGCGGCTTCCTCGTTGAGCTGATCGGCGATGTCGCACAGGACGGTGGCCTGGCTCCGGACATGATCAATCAGATCCGCCCGGCCTGAATGCTCGCCGATGATCCGGTCAAGATTCCAGCTGTCGAGGGAGATCCGGTTGTCGAAGGTGGGCCGCGAGCCGGCGACAACGCCCAGAGCAACCGCTGCGATCGAGGCGTCGACGCTGAGGAGATGAGCCAATATCTGGTCGGCGTTCCATCCTCCATCGTCCGCGTCGCCGAGGTCGGGAATGGCCGCCGCATCGAGCAACCTGTCGTAGGCACTGCGAAGTACTGTCGTGTCCATAGTGCTTCCCTTCAGTCGGGGCGTGTCGAACTCGAATCCTGCTCCGCTGCCTCAGCGACGCGTTTGATGTTCGCCAACCGCCGGTCCCAGTGGGCCGCGAGCGAGGCCATCCACCGTGCCGTCGTGTCCAGCCCCGCGGGCCGCACCGCGTACCGCACCTCGCGTCCGACCCGGCCGCCGGAAACCAGCCCGGCGGCGTCCAGGACGGCGAGGTGCTTGACCACCGCCTGGCGCGAGACGGGAAGCCGTTCGGCGAGCGTCGTGGCAGTGGCCTCACCCTGTGCGGCCAGCAGATCAAGCAGCTGACGTCGCGTCGGGTCGGCCAGCGCACCGAGGACGCTGTCGACGACCTCGGCGGCGCCGGGAGGTTCTTCCGTCACGTGGCGGGCTGTTCGGCGCGTGTCTTGAGCGCGTCGAGCTCCAGGGGCCAGCCTTCACTGTGGTCCTTCAGGTTCTGACTGCGCAGCTCCTCGGACCCGGCCAGCGCCGCGAACCCGCTCTCGACGACGCGGAGCCTCGTCTGGGAGCCTTCCTGGGTCAGTGTGAACTCCACGAGGGTGCTGTTGTTCTCGCGCAGTTCTTCTCCGGGGAACGCGCTGGTCCAGCGGTATGCCAGGTACATCGGCGGCTCGACCTTCTCCACACGCACCGGGAAGTCGCCGTGCTCGGCGTTCCTCGCCACCATCGACTCGCCCTCCTTGGCCACGGTGCCGGGCAGGCTCGCTTTGTCGGCCACCCAGAACCCGGGTTGGGCCACCAGCGACCAAACCAGCTCCAGGGGTGCCGCAATCAGGGTTTCGCGTTCGATCCGGTCCTCGCTCATGAGGGACTCCTTCATCGTCACCATCGGATGCAACCCAAGAGTTGCACATCGACCTCCAAGGTGCAACCCAAGGGTTGCGCCTCGGTCTGGCGTCGCTTCAACCGGTTCCACCTGAGCCGGGCCGGCTTGACGGGTTCGGGAACGCGCAGAAATACTAACGACGTTAGATATCCTGACGCCGTTAGGAGTTCGTGGTGGGGAAGCGGGAAGCAGTACGTCGGCGGACGTTCGCCGAGATCCTGGAGACAGCGGGCCGGATGGCCGAGGCCGAGGGCTGGCGAGCGGTGACCATCCGGCGGATCGCCGCCGAGATCGGCTACAGCACGCCGGTGATCTACCAGCACTTCCCGAGCAAAGAGGCCGTACTGCACACGCTGCTGGGGCAGGCCAACGGCGAGTTGGCGGAGCGGATGCGGGCCGCGGTGGCCGGCGAACCGGCATCACGGGGCCCGCACTTGGCGGCGACCGCATACCTGGAGTTCGCCCGGTCCCGACCCAGCCTGTACCAACTCATCTCGGGCGCACCCGGCACGGACGTCGACGCCTCCACCCGCCGCGCCGCCGCCGCCGACGTGATCACCTTCACCAGGCAGCTCATCGGCGCGTGGGCGGCCGAGACCGCAGCCGAGCCCCCCAGCGTCGAGGACGCCTGCGACCTGCTGTGGGGCACGCTGCACGGCCTCGCGAGCATCGGGTCGATCGAGGACATCGGCTTCGACCGCGCCCTGCGCCTGGCCGGCCAAGCGGTGACGGCGCTGCTCGACCACTGGTCAGCCTCGGCCACGAACCCCGAAGGCCGCCCGCAGACCGCCGAGGGAGAGAAATGATCTATCACCACAACCGCTTCACCTTCAAGACCACTGCCACCGCCCACCAGCGCGAGGAGGCCCTCGCAAGCCTGCGCAACCAGGGCGAGTCGATCGACGCGGTCGCACGGTACGTCGTCGGCAGAGACATCGGCGGCGAGTTCGAGTACGGCGCCGTCTTCCTCATAGAGGACCTCGACGGGTACGGGGAGTACCTGATGGCGCCCTCACACGCCCACACCGACCGGATCGGCCTGCCGCTGCTGGAGTCCTTCGTCTCCTACGACACCACCGACAGCGACGACCCCGACATCGCCCAGAAGATCGCCGACCTGCACGCGCGACGCTACGCGGGCGACCCGGCCCTCACCAAGCTGGTGGCCGACCTCCCCTCCTACACCGGCAGCAGCGCGCCGACCTCCACCAACCCCGGCAGCGCACACGCCCGCGGGGAGACCGAAACCGTCCACGGCTCCGACGGACACAGCGGACGGCGGTAGGGCGTGTCCTGAAAGTCCCGCCCGCGCCGCGGCACCTCGTCGCGGGTCGAAGTCGCTGAGCCGCTCCACCCGTCGTTGACGGCGCGTCGAACGGGGTGCGGCCCCTCGCGGGAGGGACCGCACCCCGGAGCCTCAGGGCCGGGCCATGGCCGGCGGAGCGGCGTTGGTTCCCCAACTCGTCGGCTTGTCGGAGAGGTTGATCGAGATCGTGCCGGAACGGAGCAGGTCCTTGTGGGACAGCCAGCTCTGGCGCACCTTCCCCTTGCCGGTGTCCACGGAGGACACGTACTGGAGCTTCGACGCGTTGGCACCCGGGGCGTCGATGCTGATCGCGCGTCCGTGTTCAGGCCGGATCTCGACCTTCTCGAACATGGGCGCGGTGATCACGTAGGTGGCGGAGCCGGGCTGGGCCTCGAAGATGCCGGCCATGGCGAAGACGAGCAGCGAGGAGGTGGCGCCGAGGTCGTCATTGCCGGGCATTCCGTACACGTTGTCGGTGAAGAGCGTCCGCATCGCGCGCAGCACGGCGGAGGTCTTCCACGGTGCGCCCGTCCACGTGTACATCCACGGTGCGTGGAAGTCGGGCTCGTTGTTGGGGTTGAACGCGAAGTTGTTGTGGTAGTCGTACGCGCCGGTCACCCACGAGTCCGAAGCCGCCTTCGCCGGGTCGGTGAGCACGGTCGGCATGTCGAAGAACTTGTCGAGCCGCTGCTCGGCCTGCGAGGGGCCGCCCATGAGCCCGAAGAGCGTCTGCGGGTCCTGCTGCGCGAGCCATTCGTACTGCCACGCGGTGCCCTCGTGGAACGCGCCGGCCTGGGCGGGATCGGGGTCGCCGGCCACGGAGCCGTCCGCGTTCCTGGCAACCGGGAACCCGGAGAAACCCTGCGACGTGACGGTGGGGTCCCACAGCTTGGTGAAGTTGTCGCAGCGCGAGGCGAGCGTCGCAGCCTTGTCCTTGTAGCCGAGGCCGCCGGCCATCGTGGACAGCGCGCAGTCGGCGAGCGAGTACTCCAGTGTGGCCGAGCCCGACTGGCGGCTGTCGCCGTACTTGTACCCGGGCAGGTTCTGGTAGCCGACCCAGCCGTTCTTGACGTACGTGGGGTTACCGTCACGGCCGCGGAAGATCGACTGGTCCGCGGGGACCTCGTTGACGTTCTTCCACAGCGCGTCGAAGAGCTGGCTCGCGGTGCGCTTGTCGAGCAGGCCGCGGTTGTAGATGTCGACGATCCACGGGGTGACGGGGTCGCCGCTCATCACGTTGGTCTCGCTGTTGCCGAGCGCCCAGCGCGGCAGCCAGCCGCCGTCCTGATAGATGTGCAGCACCGACTTGGCCATGTCTGTGGCCTTGTCCGGGTTCAGCAGGTCCACCAACTGGTTCTGCGAGCGGTAGGTGTCCCAGAGCGAGAACATCTGGTAGTACGTGGAATCTGCGCGGTGCACTTGGTCGTCGAAGCCGCGGTAGCGGTTGTCCACGTCGGACCCGATCGACGGGTGCAGCAGCGAGTGGTAGAGCGCGCTGTAGTACGTGCGCTGGTCGGCGGTGCTGCCACCGGCCACGCGCATCCGGTTCAGCTCCTCCTGCCAGGTGCGGTGCGCGGCGGTGCGGGCCTTGTCGAACGACTTCGGCTGCTCAGCCGTGCGGTTGAGGCGCGCGCCGCCGATCGACGTGTAGGACAGGCCCACCGAGGTGCCGACCTGCTTGCCCTTGGCCGGGTCGAAAGTCGCATAGGCGCCGGCGCGCTTGGTGCCGCGCGATGCGTCGCGCTGGTTCGGGGTGATGGTGCCGTCGGTCCAGGTGCCGAAGCTTGAGAACTTCCGGTCGAACTTGGCACTGAAATAGATCCGGTAGCGCTCCTTCCCGGTCTCACCGCAGAAGTTGCCGCCCTGGAGCCAGCCTTCGACGGTGTCGTTGCCGACGACGTGGACGTCACCGGCATAGGTGCTGCCGTTGCTCTCGCCGGTCTCGATGAGCACGTTCTCGGGGCCTGATCCGGCGGGGTACGTGTAGCGGTGCTGGCCGGTTCGCTGCGTCGCGGAGAGCTCGGCCTGGATGCCGTTGTCGAACTTCACTCCGTAGTAACCCGGCGCGCGGGTTTCGTTGTCATGGCTGAACTTCGCACCGTACTGCGCCGGGTCGGACGACGTGACCGCACCGGTGGTCGGCATGAAGCGGAAGTTGCCCATCGTCTGACAGCCGACGCCCGAGAGGTGCGTATGGCTGAAGCCGAGGATCGTGTCCTGCTTGTAGTCGTAGGAGGCGTACTGGTTGAGCTGCGTGTCCGGGCTCAGCTGCACCATGCCGAACGGGACGGTGGCGCCCGGGAACGTCGTCCCGTCGCCGTTGTTGCCGATCGAGGTGTCGACCAACGTGGTGGGGTCACCGGCGAACTTCGGTGCCCGCTCCTTGGCATCTGCGACGCCGGGGGTGGCGGATGCCGCGGCCACGGCCATGGCGAGCAACAAGGCGGCGAACCCGCGTGTCCATGCTCTCATCGCGATCCTTCCTGTGACAACGTTGTCACTCCCCGCGATCTTTGCTCCTGGGCACTGCCCCGTCAATCCAGTTGACCGCAAGAGTCGATTTGCCCCGGCCTGGAAGCGACCGTGGACGACGGCGGGCGCGCCGACGGGGCCGGAAGGTGCAGGGCCCCGCTGATAAACTGGGGGCACGCTTCGAAACCGCTGGGGCCCGTACCGTGGGGTACGGGCCCCGGCGCGTTCCGGGCACCAGACCGAGGAAGGTTCCCCCATGAACGCGAAGCCGCCGGCCCCGAAGGGCGAACTCACCACGCCGCAGGGGGCTGCCCGTAGCCTGCCGCCGGTCGAGTCCTTCGACGCACTCGGGCTGCCGCCGGAGCTGACGGCGACGATGACCGGCCTCGGCGTGACAGAGCCCTTCCCGATCCAGGCGGCGACCCTGCCCAACGCGCTGGCCGGCCGTGATGTCCTCGGCCGCGCCCGGACCGGATCCGGCAAGACGCTTGCCTTCGGGCTTGCGACGCTGGCGCGGACGGCAGGCATGCGAGCGGAGTCGAAGCGCCCGCTCGCACTGGTCCTGGTGCCGACCCGGGAGCTCGCGCAGCAGGTGAGCGACGCACTGGCGCCCTACGCGCAGGCACTGAACCTGCGGCTGGCGACGGTGGTGGGCGGGCTGGCGATCAACCGGCAGGCTGCGCTGCTGCGGGCCGGCGCCGAAGTGGTCGTCGCGACGCCGGGGCGGCTCGCCGACCTCGTATCGCGCCGCTCCTGCGACCTGCAGCAGGTGCGGATCACGGTGCTGGACGAGGCGGACCAGATGTGCGACCTGGGGTTCCTGCCGCAGGTCTCGGAAATCCTGGACCAGGTCCGCCCCGACGGACAGCGGCTGCTGTTCTCGGCCACGCTCGACCGCAATGTCGACCAGTTGGTGCAGAACTATCTGCACGAGCCGGTAGTCACTTCGCTCGACCGGGTGGCGGGCTCGGTCGCCACGATGGAACACCATGTGCTGAACGTCCACCCCGCCGACAAGTACGCGACCGCGACCGAGATCGCCGCGCGGGACGGCCGGGTCCTGATGTTCCTGGACACCAAGGCCGGCGTGGACCAGTTCACCCGGCACCTGCGGGCCAGCGGCGTACGGGCCGGCGCCCTGCACAGCGGGAAGTCGCAGCCCCAGCGCACACACACGCTCGCGCAGTTCAAGGACGGCGAGATCACCGTGCTGGTGGCCACCAATGTCGCGGCGCGAGGCATTCACATCGAGGCGCTCGACCTCGTCGTCAACGTCGACCCGCCTGCTGATGCAAAGGACTACCTGCACCGTGGCGGGCGTACGGCCCGCGCCGGGGAATCCGGGAACGTGGTCACGCTGGTCACCCCGAACCAGCGGCGGGACGTGAACCAGATCATGGCCGACGCCCGGATCCGGCCGACCGTCACCCAGGTGCGTTCCGGCGAGGAGAAGCTGACCGCCATCACCGGGGCGAAGCGCCCGCCGATCGAAGGGAAGGGCAGCGGCAACGCCCCCTTCCGCGGCATGGGCACGCGTCCGGGCCGCGCCAAGGAGACCCGTAGAACCGCCGACGCCCGCAAGACGGCGGAAGCGCGCGCGGCGGCCCGGGTACGCAAGGGCCGCTGACCCGGACGGACTTACCGTAAGCACCGGCATGGCCCTGAGCGTCCTCCCGGTCCGCAGAAGACACCCTCGCTGAACGCAGCGCACCGCCGTCCGCTTGCTCCGCCTGTTCCGCCTGTTCCGCAGCAGAAGCGCGGGCTGCTTGAGATCGAGCTGTGACCGTACGGGGTCTTGCCTTGCCATTGAGTTCAATGATGCTATCAAATGACAATAGTGCGAGGGGCTACGACAGACCGCCCGGAGCCCAGCCGGAACCGGAAGGACAGGCTGCTCAACTCCGCTTGATTTTGGTTGATTTCAGGGCGCCGTGAAGTCGACGGATCCCGTCGGAACGACCTGTGACCGCCACACCGAACCTCACCGCACGGCCCCGTAGCGCGACGCGCCGGTGGCCGATGTCCGCTCGAAGGAGCGTCAGATGTTCCGTTCATCCCGCCGGCCCGTGGCCGTTGCCACCGGCCTGCTGCTCACCCTCGGTCTGAGCACGGCGTGCTCCTCGGGCAAGGAGGCCGCCCACGACGAATCGGTCGCCAAGGTCGACGGCAAGATCTCCCTCACCTACCTGCAGAAACAGGGCGACCAGGAGTACTTCGTCGGCGAGGCGGCCGGTGCCAAGGCGAAGGCCAAGGAGCTCGGCGTCAGCCTGAAGGTCGTCAACCTGGGCAACGACGCCAACAAGACAGTCAGCGAAGTCCAGTCCGCCGTCGCCCAGAAGACCAGTGGCCTCATCATCGTCGTCCCGGACCCTGCCGTGGGCCCCCAGGTCGTCCAGACCGCCAGGGACGGCAAGGTCGCGCTGCTGACGTCCGACGACCAGATCTGCACCACCGGCCCCGATCCCGCAGCCTGCGGCAAGGACGACCTGGTGCCCCGAATCGGCTTCAGCGGCGCCCAGATGGGCACGGAGGTCGGAAAGCGCGCCGCCACGGAGTACAAGAAGGCAGGCTGGAAGGCCGCCGACACGCGTGTCGTCTCGGCGTCGAAGCAGGACGTCACCGTGTGCGGTGACCGGGTCGACGCGGCCAAGAAGGCCTTCGACGCCGCAGTTCCGGGCGTGAAGACCATCGACGTGCCAACCGACAACACCCCCACCGGAGCCCAGGACAAGATCGCCGCCACGATCACCGCCAACTCCGGTGTCAAGAACTGGGTCGTCTGGGGCTGCAACGACGAGAACACCATGGGCGGGGTCACCGCGCTGCAGAACGCAGGCATCAGCCCCGGCCATGTCATCGGCGTCGGCCTGGGCGCCTACCTGGCCTGCAAGGAATGGCAGTCCGACAAGCCCTCCGGCATGAAGGCTGCTCTCTTCATCAACGGCAAGGACGTAGGCGCCCTGGCCGTCCAGACCATGTACGACAAGCTCAAGAACGGCAAGGCATTCCCGCAGGAAGCCTTCGCCCCCACCACGATGGTCGACCAGGCCACTTGGAAGAGTTCCGGCCTCACCTGCAGCTGACCCGCCCGGGGCCTGCGGCTGCCCCCGCGACACCGCCGGACCGGCGGCACCGCCCCGCTCCCACTGCGGATCTCCCGACCACACGTGCGCCACGCCTTCGAGGTGAACTGACACATGACCAGCGCGTCCCCTTCGACCGCCGGACCGGACCCTTCCGGGGTACGGCCCGGAACAGCACCGCCGTCCCACTCCGTCGGCGTCTCGGACCTCACCAAACGGTTCGGTGCCGTGCAGGCGCTCGGCGGAATCACGCTCGACTTTCCGCGCGGTCAGGTGACCGCGCTGATGGGCGAGAACGGTGCCGGCAAGTCGACCCTGCTCAAGATCCTTACCGGCGACCACCAGCCGACCGAGGGACATGTCCTGATCGGCGGCGAACAGGTCACCCTCGCCTCCCCCGCCGACGCGCGCGCCGCCGGAATCCGGATCATCCCGCAGGAGCCGGAGATCATCCCGCACATCACCGTCGCCGAGAACGTCTACGCCGGCGCCCTGCCCCGCAAGGCCGGCAGGCGTTTCGACAGAGCCGAACTGCGCCGCCGGATCCAGGCCGACCTGGCGCGGCTGGGCTTCACCGAGGTCCTCGACCCCGACCTGCTCGGATCACAACTCACCCCTGCCCAACGCCAGCTGGTCGAGATCATGCGCGCCCTGACCGGCAGCACCACCGCGACACTGATCGCGTTCGACGAACCCACCTCCTCCTTGGCCGAGCACGAGGTGGACGCGCTGTTCGCCCTGATCCGCCGGCTCCGGGACCAGGGCATCGCGATCGTCTACGTCTCGCACCGCATGCAGGAGATCTTCAAGCTCGCCGACCGTATCGCCGTACTGCGCGACGGCAACCTGATCGGCGTACAGCAGGCAAGCGCCACGAACGAGGGCGAACTGGTACGCCTGATGGTCGGGCGCGATCTCTCGACCATGTTCGTCCGGCAACGGGTCGCCACCGACCGGCTCGTGCTCGACGTCAAGAACCTCACCACCGACGACGTACGCGACATCACGCTCCAGGTCCACGCCGGCGAAGTCGTCGGCCTGGCCGGGCTGATCGGAGCCGGCCGCTCCGAACTGGCGCTGGCCCTCGCCGGCGATCTGCCCTTCCACAGCGGCACCGTGACGCTGGACGGCGTCACCCTGCCCTCCGGCAATCCCGGAGCGGTGATCCGGGCCGGCCTCGGACTCGCCCCGGAGGAACGGAAGGCCCAGGCCCTCTTCCTGCAGCAGACCATCCGGGAGAACACCTCCCTGGTCGTCCTGGACCGGCTGCGGCGTTTCCGTTTCGTGCGGCGGGCCGCCGAGCGTGCGCTGGCCCAGGAGTACGCCGACCGGCTCCGGGTGCGCACGCCGTCGATCAACCACGAAGTGCGCAAACTCTCCGGCGGCAACCAGCAGAAGGTCGTTCTCGCCCGGTGGCTGGCGCGCAGGCCGAAGGTACTGGTCCTCGACGAGCCGACCCGCGGCATCGACGTCGGCGCCAAGGCCGAGATCTACCAGATCATCGCCGACCTGGCCAAGGAAGGCGTCGCCGTGCTGGTCATCTCCTCCGAACTCACCGAACTCCTCGGCCTCGCGGACCGGGTGGTGGTCATGCAGGGAGGCCGCATCACCGGCGAACTCCCCCACGACGAAGCCACTGAAGAATCCATCCTCGCCCTCGCCATGGCCGACGACATCGCCAACGCCAGCACCCCCGGAGCCTCTTCATGACCACCAGCGCCTCCTCCCCCGCAGTCAAGGGGACTCCTGGCAGCCCGGCCTCCTCCCGGCCCGGACTGCTCGCCGGTATCAGTGGGCAGAACATCAGCCTCGTCGGCGCGCTCGTCCTCGTACTCGTACTGTTCGGGGTCCTCAACGACAACTACCTCAGCCTGTCCAACATGCAGGTCATCGCCGAAGCAGCCACCATCACCGGTCTGCTCGCCATCGTGCAGACCGTCGTGATCATCTGCGGCGGACTCGACATCTCCGTCGGCTCGCAAGCCGGTGTGGCCTCCGTGGTGAGCGCCATGGTCTTCACCACCACCGGTACCAACGCCCTCCTCGGCATGGCAGCCGCCATCGGTGTCGGACTCCTCATCGGTGTCCTCAACGGCCTGATCATCGTCTACGGCCGCGTCAACCCCACCATTGCCACCCTCGCCGGTCTCGCTGCCTACAAGGGCCTCGCCCAACTGCTCTCCGACGGCCGCGCACAGGGCTACGTCCTCAACAACGACGTCTTCATCTTCCTCGGCCGCGGCAAGATCGCCGGACTCCCCGTCATGGTCTGGATCCTCATCGTCGTCGCCCTGCTGGTCCATCTCCTCCTCAAGTACACCGACATCGGCCGCAACATCTACGCCATCGGCGGCAACGACACCGCGGCCCGCCTCGCCGGTATCAACATCAACAAGTACCTCATCTGCGTCTACGCGCTCATCGGCACCGTCGCCGCCGTCGCCGGCATCCTCCTCACCGCACGCACCGGCTCCGGCCAGCCCACCTCCGGCAGCGAGGGCCTCGAACTCAAGGCCATCACCGCGGCGGCCCTCGGCGGCGCGGCGCTCAAGGGCGGCAAGGGCGGAATCGGAGGCACCCTCCTCGCCGTGGCACTTCTCGGAGCCCTCGAGAACGGCCTCACGGTCCAGGGCATCAACTCCTTCTGGCAGAACGTCGCCCAGGGCGCCCTCCTCGTCGTCGCCGTCGTCATACAGCAGCGCCGCAGCGGCGAGCGCGCGGTGGGCCTTCCCGGCTGACGCCGCCCGCCGAGCCGCAACACGGAGATCCCCGGCACGGCCATCCGTACCGCCACCCGTAACCCACTCAGCAGCCAGGTCGCCAAGAAAGGCTTGACGTGACGTCCTCTCACCGCCGCACGCACGAAGTCCCCCCGGACACCGCCACAGCGTCCAGTGCGTTCACCCGTCGCAGCGCCCTGAAGGGCTTGGCAGCGGCCGGAATCCTCGCTGTCGCCGGCGATGTCTTCCTCGCAGCGCCTGCCGGTGCGGCTACGGCGCCGCCCGTGATTCCGCCCCTGCCCAAGACCGTTTCCGGGGTACGTACTCCGCTCGTCCCCCTCACATCGGGATGGCGCTGGACGTCCAGCCCCCCGGCGTCGTTCTGGGCTTCCGGCACCGACACCTCGTCGTGGCACCCGATCGACGTGCCGGGTGAACCGGCACTTCAGCACGAGACCGTGCCCTCGGACACCGAGTGCGCGTACACGATGACGACAACTGTCCCGGCGGACTTCGCGGGCAAGCGCGTCATGCTGCGCTTCGACGGCGTCTACAGCTACGCCCGCCTGTGGGTCAACGGAACCGCCGTGCGTACCCACGACGGCGGCTTCACCACCTGGTACGCCGACATCACGTCCCTGGTCACGCCGGGCCGCAAGGCCGTCGTCACGCTCGGCGTCACCGACCGGCCGACCAGTATCGCGGGGCAGTCCGACTACGCTCACCACATCATCGGCGGCATCCTGCGCGATGTGACGCTCGTGGCCCTGCCCCCCTCGTACCTCACGAGGCTGCACACGGACACGACATTCGACTCCGCCTACAAGGACGCCACGCTCACCGTGACCGCTGCCGCCGCGTTCCGGACAGGCCAGAGCGGAACAGTGGAACTCGCCCTCACCGACCCTGCGGGCCGGCCCGTCGCGATCAGGCCGTCGAGGATCACCCTGACCGGCGCGGACGCACAGCAGCAGGCCGTGATACCGGTCAAGGCTCCGCTCAAGTGGGACGCGGAACACCCCCACCTCTACACCCTGACGGCCACCTTCACCGCCGGCGGCGCGACGCAAACGGTGACCCGGACCGTCGGGTTCCGCGAGGTCGAGGTCGACGGCAACCAACTGGTGGTCAACGGCAAGCCGGTGCATCTGCTGGGCGTCTGTCATCACAGCATCACCGAGAAGCAGGGCCGTTCGACGAACCCCGCCATGGAGGAGCAGGCCGCCCGCCTGTACAAGGAGGCGAACTGCAACTTCATCCGTACCTCGCACTACCCGCCGACTCCCGCGCTGCTCGACTGCGCCGACCGCCTCGGGCTCTACGTCGAGGTCGAGGCGCCGGTCTGCTTCCAGCAGGCCACCGTCGACGATCCCGCCTACACCGACCAGTACATGACGCAGTTCGCCGAGATGATCGAGCGCGACCGCAGCCACGCCTGTGTGGTCGAGTGGTCCGTCGGCAACGAGAGCGGCATGGGGCGCAACTTCGCCTCGGAGAACACCTATGCCCATGACACCGACCCGTCCCGCCCGACGCTCTTCGAGGACATGCAGCAGCAGAACGGCGGCAACCAGACCGACATCTACAGCGGCCACTACCCGAACCTCCAGAACGCCAACGGCAACGCCGACCAGCCCATCCAGTACGACGAGTTCGCCCATGTGCCGTGCTACAACGTGGCGACGCTGAAGACCGACCCCGGGGTGCGCGACTACTGGGGCCACAGCATCGCCAAACTCGCGGCCAAGTTCCGCAGCACGGACGGAGTCGTCGGAGGCGCCATCTGGGCGGCCATCGACGAGGTGTTCCATCTGCCCAACGGACCGGTCGGCTACGGCGAATGGGGCATCATCGACCTGTGGCGGAGGCGCAAGCCCGAGTTCTGGCTGACGCAGAAGGCCTTCTCCCCGGTGCAGATCACCGACGGGGTACTCACCGGTCTGACGGCGGGAAGGTCGATACCGGTGCCGGTCAAGAACTGGCACGATCACAGCAACCTCGGTGAGCTGGACATCCGCTGGCAGATCGGCAGCAGGTCCGGCACGCTCAGAGGTGTCGACATCTCTCCCAGGCAGAGCGGCACGCTGACCGTGCCGGCCGGCCACTGGTCGCCGGGCGACACGCTCCGGCTCACCTTCCGGCGCGGTGGGGCACTCGTGGACGACTACCGCCTCTGGCTCAACACCCGTGCGACGCCGTCCTTCCCGTCGGACCGCGGCACTACGCCGACGGTCCGTGAGACCGCGGACACCATCACGGTCACCGGAGTCGACGCACCGTTCGTCGTCGTGTTCGACAAGCACACCGCCCGGCTCACCGAGGCATCGGCCGACGGCACCAAGGTCCTCACCGGCGGCCCGGACCTGGTGATCTCCCGTACAGTGCCCGGTCAGTGGGCGGGCACGTCGGCGACGGTGGCCACGACCGGCGGCCAGGTGACCGTCACCCTCAAGGGGCGTTTCGGCACCATCGACACAGCGATCGAGGTGACGGTGAGCGCCCGCGGCCTGCTGACGACGGCCTACACGATCGCCGATCCGCCCTCCGGCCAGGTCAGCGACGTCGGTATCCGGTACGTCCTCGCGGACCGGACGGACACTCTGAGCTGGCAGCGGGACGCCCAGTGGACGGCGTACCCCGACGACCACATCGGGCGGCCCACCGGCACCGCGGCCAAGGTCCGGGCCTCCGGCACCGACGGGTACCGTACGCGGCCGGACTGGCCGTGGGCGCAGGACACCCACAGCTACTGGCTGTTCGGCAAGGACGGCGCCGCACACTGGACCAACGACTTCCGCAGCACCAAGGCGCAGGTCAGGACTGCCAAGGTCACCACCGGCAAGGCAGGACCGGGTGTGCAGGTCGAGTCCGACGGCACCGACTCGGTCCGGCTGGCGCCCGTGGAACCGGCTCTGATCGACGACGCGTCCTCGGAGATCGTCTACACCGGCGCCTGGACCCACGCGGACGCGAGCGCGGACTACACCGCCGGCGACCTGTTCGGTACGGAGTCCTTCACCGACGCGGTGGGGGCGACTGCGGAGCTGACGTTCACGGGCACCGCCGTAGGACTCCATTCCGCCACGGCGGACAACCTCGGCATCGTGAAGATCTCCGTGGACGGCGGGCCCGCAAAGACGGTCGACCTCTACGGATCAGGGAAGACCCCTGCTCAACTCGTCTTCCGGAGCGCGCAGTTGGCCTACGGCCGGCACACCGTCACGGTGGAGTGCACCGGCACCAAGAACGCTGCTTCGAAGGGCACCTTCGCGCTCATCGACGCCTTCCAGGTGGTGAACCCGGTCATCGGCACCGCCTCCGGTCAGGTCGTCCACAAGGGGGCGTGGACGCATGCGGACCCGTCCGCGGCACCGGCGAGCGGCGGCCCCGGTCACACCGGGTCCTCCAGCAGAGGCACGGGTGACACGGCGACCGCGACGTTCTGGGGTACGGGCGTCCGTGTCATCTGCTCCAAGGGACCCGGCCAGGGCATCGCGGAGGTCTCGGTCGACGGCGGGGCGGCCACCCGGGTGGACCTCTACGCCACCGACGAGCAGTCCCAGCAGCGGGTGTTCGAACGCACCGGACTGGCCGACGGGGAGCACACCGTGACCGTGCGCGTGACCGGCCGTAAGAACAGCGCGGCCACCGGCGCCCAGGTGGCACTCGACGCGTTCGAGGCACTCACGGCGGACGAGTTCCCCCAACAGGCCCCCGGTGTCGGCCTGATCATCAGTGCCCGCATCAACTACCCGGACCTCTCCTGGGGGAACTACACCGATCCGGCGATCACGCTGCCGGCCGGCTGGAGCGGCACGGCACGGCTGCGGCTGCTGCCCTGACAGCCGTCCCGGCCGCATCACGGTCCGGGGTCGTGACCGGTCCCCTCGCGGTGGGCGGTCACGACCCCGGCCGTAAGGTCTCCAGGAGTTCGTCCTGATCCCGGGGACCGGAACCCACTTCCCACAGCATCCCCGCGCCCCGCGCGGATCGGAGGACCGAGATGATTGATCTGACGGACGACGTAGTGCTGGTCACCGGCGCGGCCCGCGGCATCGGCGCCGCTGTCGCCACGGCGGTGGCCACGGCCGGCGCCCGGGTGGGTCTGCTGGACATCGACGGTGACGGCGCACGGAGGACAGCGCGCCGTATCGGTCCGGCAGCGGGCTGGGCGGAGTGTGACATCACGTGCGAGGACCAGGTCGGTGACGCCGTGGCGGCACTGCGCGAGCAGCTGGGCCCGGCGACGGGTCTGGTCAACAACGCGGGGCGGAACTCGTACGCCGACATCGTCTCCATGACCACCCGGCAGTGGGACGAGGTGTTCGGGGTCGACCTCAAGGGTGCGTGGCTCATGGCGCGGGCCGTCCTGCCCGGGATGACGGCCGGAGGCCGGGGCGCGATCGTGAACATCGCCTCCATGCACGCCACGATGACCTGCCCCGGCATGTTCCCCTACGCCTCGGCCAAGGCCGGGCTCGTGGGCCTGACCCGCAGCATGGCCCTGGAGGTCGGACCGCAGGGTGTCCGGGTCAACGCTGTCAGCCCCGGTTACATCGAGACCGACCTGCTGGCCGAGTACTTCGACCAGGAGCAGCCCGACGTCCGCCAGGAGGCGGTGGCCAAACACATCCTCGGCCGCCTCGGCACCCCCGAGCAGGTCGCGTCCGTGGTCACGTTCCTCCTGTCCGACGCCGCGGGGTTCGTCACCGGTGCGGACTGGGCCGTCGACGGGGGCGTGTCGGCACGGTTCGCCTGACCGCCGTACCTGTCACGGGGTGTCGGTGGAGACGACGTAGACCCTTCTGGCGTGCGGGAGGGTCCGGTCCACCGTGATGTCGACGGTCGGCTGCGGCTGTTTCTGGGTGAAGGTGGTGCCCGCCCAGTCCCGGCTCTCCGGGAACTTCCATCCGACCGTCTTCGCATCGCGCGGGCTGATGGTGACCCGGCCGTCCTTGAGCGCCGCAGTGCCGGTGCCCACCGAGTTGAGGAAGCTGTCGACACCGGCCTGGTCGGTGGTGAACTGCACGTACAGCCTGCTGACCTTCCAGTTGCTCGTCTGGAAGTACCAGACCCCTATGGCCTTCTCCGGGATCGGTACGTCGAACGTGCGGCGCTGCACCTTCGAGGGCCAGCCATGGGTGAGGCCGGTCGCCATGGCCTCCTTCTCCTTGTCCCGGCCGCTGTCGCGGCTCTGCTCGGCGGAGATGGCCAGGTAACCGGCGGGGATGCCGATGAGCAGCACGATGATGATCGCTGTCAGCCAGCGGCGGCGGATCATGTGCCGTCTGTCCTCCGGGGACTGCCCGCCGTCCCCGGAGGTCGACGGCTGTTGCAGGAGGGGGGTGGTCATCACGGGGATCCCTGGGTGGTGCGGGTGGCCTTCGCGTACCGCTCGTACCGCTCCACGCGGCGGCGGTTGGCCCTGCGGAAGCGCCGGGCGATCAGCCTGGAGAGGTCGGCGGCACCGACCATACCTGCCTCGGGGCCCAGCTGCGCCTTTGTGATCCGCGCCTCGGGGCGGTAGCCGCGGCCGGTGAGGTGCCTGCGGAAGGCGTCGCGGGCGGGTGCGATGAGCAGGTCGTCGGCGGCGCTGACGCCGCCGCCGATGACGAAGCAGGACGGGTCGAGCGCGGCGGCGAGGTTGGCGATTCCGACGCCCAGCCACTGGCCGATGTCCTGGAAGAGCTCGACGCACATGGCGTCGCCCTCCCGGGCCAGTTCGGTGATGAGCGGGCCGGTGATGTCGGGGATGTTGCCCTTGACGCGGTCGATGATGCTGTGCGCGACCGGGGAGTCGGCGGCGGCCATCTCCTTGGCTTCCCGTACGAGCGCGTTGCCCGAGCTGTACTGCTCCCAGCAGCCGCGGTTCCCGCACGGGCAGCGGTGGCCGCCGGGGACGACCTGCATGTGGCCGAACTCACCGGCGACGCCGTACTTGCCGCGCTTGACCCGGCCGTCCTCCAGGATGGCGCCGCCGATGCCGGTACCGAGCGTGATCATCACCAGATGGTCCTCGCCCCGGCCCGCGCCGAAGCGCCATTCCGCCCAGGCGGCGGTGTTGGCGTCGTTGTCGACCATGACGGGAACGGCGAGACGGCCCTGGAGCGCGTCGCGCAGCGGTTCGTCGCGCCAGGCGAGGTGGGGGGCGAAGAGGACCTTGGAGCGGTCGGCGTCGACCCAGCCGGCCGCTCCGATGCCCACGGCGTGCACGTCGTGGCGGTCGGAGAGGTCGAGGACCAGCTCGACGATGGTGTCCTCGACGACCTTGGCGCTCTTGGACTTGTGCGGTGTCTCGGTCTTGATCTTCTCCAGGATGACGCCGTCGGCGTCGACGACGCCCGCCATCACTTTCGTACCGCCGATGTCGATGCCGACGGTCGGGACGCGGGGCGCGGTGAGGTGCGAGCGCCGCTCGCGGGTCCCGACGGTCCGCAGGACCGTGGCGCGGGCGGAGCCGCGGTGCGCGAAGTCACGGTACGTACTCATCGGGCAGATTCTGCCATCCGTCGGGTCAGGAAGCGTCCTCGGCGGAATCCCCGCCGGGCCGTGCGGGGCCGGAAGTCCGGCGGAGTTCGTGGCTGAGCTCCTCCAGTTCGCTGCCGCCGGCCATCTGCCGGGTCAGCTCGTCCAGGGTGATGCCGTCCTTGGTGTGGCTGCCGAACATCGTGCCGCGCTTGAGCAGGACGAAACGGTCACCGACCAGGTAGGCGTGGTGCGGGTTGTGCGTGATGAGGACCACGCCGAGCCCGGCGTCCCGGGCCGCCGCGACGTACTTGAGCACGACGCCGGACTGCTTCACGCCGAGGGCCGCGGTGGGCTCGTCGAGTACGAGGACCTTGGCCCCGAAATACACGGCGCGGGCGATGGCCACGCACTGGCGTTCGCCGCCGGAGAGCGTGCCGATCGGCTGGTCGACGTCGCGCAGGTCGATGCCCATGCGCAGCAGTTCGGCGCGGGTGGTCTCGCGCATCAGCTGGACGTCGAGGCGCTTGAGGGGGCCCGTGCCCTTCGTCGGCTCGGAGCCGAGGAAGAAGTTGCGCCAGACCGGCATCAGCGGGACGACGGCGAGGTCCTGGTAGACGGTGGCGATGCCCCGGTCCAGTGCCTCCCGCGGCTTGCCGAGCGTGGTCTCCTCGCCGTCGATCAGGAAGCGGCCCGCGTCGTGCCGGTGCAGCCCGGAGATGATCTTGATGAGGGTGGACTTGCCCGCGCCGTTGTCGCCGAGGACACAGGAGATCTCGCCCGCGTGCACGACGAGGGAGACCTCTTCGAGCGCCTTGATGTTGCCGTAGAACTTGCTGACGCCGTCCAGCTCGACCAGAGGAGTGGTCTGGTCGGGCACCGGCTGCCCGGTCGTGGTCCGCTCCGTCATCGCGACGCCTCCGCTCGCTTGCGTACCCAGGCATTGAGCAGGGCGGCCAGGAGCAGCATCGCCCCCAGGAAGAACTTGAACCAGTCCGGGTTCCACTCCGCGTACACGATGCCCTTGCTGGTCATGCCGAAGATGAGCGCGCCGACCGCGGAGCCGATCGCCGAGCCGTAGCCGCCGGTGATCAGGCAGCCGCCGATGACGGCCGCGATGATGTACGTCAGTTCGTTGCCGACGCCCTCGCCGGACTGGACGACGTCGTAGCTGAAGAGCAGGTGCTGACCGGAGACCCAGGCCGCGAACGCCACGCCCATGTAGAGGCCGATCCGGGTCTTGACGACGGGGACGCCGACCGCGCGCGCGGCGTCGTCGTTGCCGCCGACCGCGAAGATCCAGTTTCCCGCGCGGGTGCGCAGCAGCACCCAGGTCGCCGCGGCGATCAGGGCCGCCCACCACAGCAGGGTGACCTTGAGGTTCACGTCGCCGATGGTGAGCTGGGAGGCGAAGACCTTCTTGGCCGACGTGAACCCTTCCATGTCGCCGATGGACTTCGTGGAGACCGTGCCGCCGATCAGCTTGGTGAAGCCGAGGTTCAGGCCGGTGAGCATCAGGAAGGTGCCCAGCGTGATGATGAAGCTGGGGAGTTTGGTGCGGGTCAGCATGAAGCCGTTGAAAGCTCCGAAGGCCAGCGTGACGAGCAGCGAGACGAGGACGCCGACCCAGACGTTCGCCGTCATCTGGAAGCTGAACATCGAGGAGATCAGCGCCGAGCTGGTCACCAGGACCCCGGCCGACAGGTCGAACTCGCCGCCGATCATCAGCAGCGCCACCGGTACGGCCATGATCCCGATGGTCGAGGCCGCGTACAGCACGGTGGAGAGGCTGGAGGGCCGCAGGAAGCTGTCCGCGACGATCGAGAAGAAGACGAAGACGGCGATGGCGCCGACGACCGAGCCCAGTTCCGGGCGGCCGAGCAGTCTGCGCAGCAGGGAGGGGCGCAGCAGGCGTTCGTCCGGTGCCTGCGTGGTCGCGCTCATCGCGTCCCCCGCTGGGTGTAGGCGGCGAGGGCGCTCGCGTCCTGCTTGGTGATGACCTGGGGCCCGGTGAGGACCGGCCGGCCGCCGCCGAGGACGTCGCCGTTGTACTTGTAGAGCCAGAGCAGGTCCACGGCCTCGTAGCCCTGGAGATACGGCTGCTGGTCCACGGCGAACCCGAGGGTGCCCTTCTCCAGGCCGGAGGCGACCTTGGCGTTCAGGTCGAAGGTGTCGATCTCGGCCTTGCTCCGGGCGGTGTTCTTGGCCTGGACGGCGGCGTCCGCGAAGGGCGCGCCGAGGGTGACGACGGAGTCGATGGAGTGGTCGGCCTGCAGCTTCGCCTCGATGGACGACTGGACGTCGGGCATGTTGGTGCCGTCGACGTACAGGCTCTCCAGAGTGCCGTCGAAGGTCTTCTTCGCTCCGGCGCAGCGCTGCTCGTGGCCCACGTTGCCCTGCTCGTGCAGGATGCACAGGGCCTTCTTCCGGCCCCGCTTGTTCAGCTCGTCGCCGACGGCCTCACCGGCGATGGTCTCGTCCTGGCCGATGTGGGTGAGTGCGCCGAACTGTTTGGACTCCTCGGAGCCGGAGTTCACGGTGATCACCGGGATCCCGGCCTTCTCGGCCTTCTCCACGACGGCCTTCATGGCGTCGGGCTTGGCAAGGGTGACGATCAGCCCGTCGACCTTCTGGTCGATCGCGGTCTGCACCAGCTGGGCCTGCTGCTGCCCTTCCTCGCTGTGCGAGTACAGGAACTTGATGTTGTCCTTGTCGGCCGCCTGCTTGGCGCCCTTCTGGACGATGTCCCAGAAGGTGTCGCCGTCTCCCGAGTGGGTGACCATGGCGATCTTCCAGTTCGGGGTGTTCACCGCCGACCTGCCGACGGCCGCCGCCTGCGCGGCACGATCCTCGGCCCGCTTGCCGCCTGTGCTGCTGCATCCCGCCAGGGACAGCCCCAGCGCAACCGCCAGCACCCCACTCACCCAGGTTCGTACCCTTGCCACGACGCGCTGCCCTTCTTGCTGTGCCGGTACTTCTCGCCGTACCGGTCGGTGCGGACGGTGGCCGGGTCGGCCCGGCCCAGCCGCCCAAGTATGGTTCACCGCTCGCCGCCGGGCAGTCATCGGGTACCAGGTCGTACGCAAAGGGGTCCGCCTTCTCTCCCGGCCGCCGGGTTGCGGCAGGGGAGTTCTAGCAGCGGCTGCACGGCGCCGTCCATCACTTTGTCAGAACATTCTTACGAGCTGTTACGGCCGTACCAGGAGCTGGAACTCGAAGGCGTACCGCGAGGCGCGGTAGGTGTGCGTACCGAACTCGACGGCCCGGCCGGTGACGTCGAACGTGGTGCGTTCCATGGTGAGCAGCGGCGCCCCCGCCGGCTCGGCGAGGCGGGCCCCGTCCTCGGCGGTCGCGGCCCGCGCGCCCACCGACTGCCGGGCGCTGTGCAGGGTGATGCCCGCCGCGCGCATGATCCGGTACAGCCCGGTGGCCTCCAGCTGCGCCGTGTCCAGCGGCAGCAGTCCGTCGGGAAGGTAGTTGCAGAGCTGCGCCATCGGCTCCTCGTACGCGAGCCGCAGTCGCTCGACGCGCTGGACCGGGCTGCCTTCGGGTACGGCGAGCGCGGCGGCCACCTCGGCCGGTGCCGGGACGGTGTCGTTGGCCAGGACGCGGGTGGTGGGCCGCTGGCCCGCGGCCAGCAGGTCGTCGTACAGGCTGCTCAGTTCGAGCGGGCGCTTGACCTGGCTGTGCACCACCTGGGTGCCGACACCGCGGCGCCGCACCAGCAGCCCCTTGTCCACGAGGGACTGGATGGCCTGGCGGACGGTGGGACGGGAGAGGCCCAGCCGGCCCGCGAGGTCGATCTCGTTGCCCAGCAGGGTGCCGGGGGTGAGCCTGCCGCGCTCGATGGCCGACTCCAGCTGCTGGGCGAGCTGGAAGTACAGCGGGACCGGGCTGGTGCGGTCCACGCCGAGTTCGAGGCTGAGGGCGGGGTCGGCCGTGGGTTTCGACACGCCAGGAGGGTAGCCCAGGTCCGGTTGTCAGGACAAAGGCTTGACAGGGGTACGGGCCTGCGGCCACGTTGGGGTCCATGCGTATCGGACTCATCGGGACGGGCCGTATCGGTTCCTTCCACGCGGGTGTGCTCAGCGGTCACCGGGACGTCGGCGCGCTGGTGGTGGCCGACGCCGACGCGTCGCGGGCCGCCGAGGTCGCCCGGCGGACCGGGGCCACCGCGGTTCCCTCGGCCGACGAGGTCTTCTCCGGGGGCGTGGACGCCGTCGTCATCGCGTCGGCGACCTCCTCGCACGCCGCACTCATCGGACGGGCCGCCCGCGCGGGACTGCCGGTCTTCTGCGAGAAGCCGGTCTCCCTCGATCTGCCCGGCACCCTGGCCGCGCTGCGGGAGGTCGAGACGGCGGGCAGCATCCTGCAACTCGGCTTCATGCGCCGGTTCGACGCCGGGTACACGGCCGCACGTGAGCGCGTACGGTCCGGGGCGCTCGGCCGGTTGCACACCGTCCGGGCCATCACCTCCGATCCCGCGCCGCCGCCCGCCGCGTACCTGTCGCTCTCCGGCGGGATCTACCGGGACTGCCTGGTGCACGACTTCGACATGGTGCGGTGGGTAACGGGGCGTGAGGTGGTGGAGGTGTACGCGACCGGGTCCGACGCGGGGCCCGCGATGTTCCGCGAGGCCGGTGACGTGGACACGGCCGCGGCGCTGCTCACGCTGGACGACGGGGCACTCGCGACCGCCACGGCCACCCGCTGCAACGGCGCGGGCTACGACGTACGGCTGGAACTGGCCGGTGACCTCGACCAGATCTCCGTCGGGCTCGACGACCGGACGCCGATCACCTCCACCGAACCGCACGGCCCGGCGCCCGCCGGAGCGCCGTGGCCCGGCTTCCTGGAGCGGTTCGCCCCGGCGTACGCGGCCGAACTGGACGCCTTCCTGAAAGTCGCCCGGGGCGAACTGGCCAACCCCTGCGACGGCCGGGAGGCCCTGCACGCGCTGCGCATCGCCGAGGCCTGCGAGCTGTCCCGGCGCGCGCGCAGGCCGGTCCGGCTGGACGAGGACGAGCTGGTCACCGGCTGAACCTCCGCCCGGAACGGTGTGCGGGTGACGGTGGGTCAGGACGCCGGGGGCTCCGGGGACGTCACCGCGGACAGTACGGTCCCCTGCGCGACGGCGCACAGCACCTCGCCGCCGTCGTCCCGCACCATGAAGAGGTCGCAGCGGACGGTGGCCTGCCGCCGCCCGGTGTGCGCCACGGCCGCGCGGGCGACGAGCGTACGGCCCGCGCCCGGCCGTACGTACTGGATGGAGAAGCCGCCGGTCAGCACGGCGGGCCCCAGCGTGGTCCCGGCCGCGAAGGTGATCGCGTTGTCCGCCGCGTACGCCAGGACTCCCCCGTGCAGAAAGCCGTTCTGCTGCAGCAGTTCCGGGCGGACGTCCACCTCCAGTACGGCCGCGCCGTCCCCGAACGCGCTGACACGGGCCTGCACCAGACGGCTGAAGGGCTGCGCTTCGAGCGTCTTCCGCGCGAGTTCCAGATCGAGTTCTGTCATGGCACGCCTGTCTACCAGCGCACCGGCAGCTCGCGCACCCCGTGGATGAGGAGTCCGGGGATCCACTCGTACGCGCCGCGCTCCGTGTCGAGGGCCAGATCCGGGCAGCGTTCGAGCAGCGTACGGACCGCGATCCGGCCCTCCATCCTCGCCAGCGGCGCGCCCAGACAGAAGTGGATGCCGTGACCGAAGGCGAGGTGGCCCTGCGGGGCGCGCCGGATGTCGAACCGGTCGGCGTCCGGGTAGCGGTCCGGGTCACGGTCGGCGGACGCGAGGGCGACGAGCACACCCTGCTCCGCCGGGATCTCGGTGCCGCCGATCGTGACGGGCTCGCGCGTGAAGCGGTAGGTGGCGACCTCCACCGGGCCGTCGTAGCGCAGCATTTCCTCCACCGCGCCGTCGAGCAGCCCCATGTCGGCCCGCAGCGCGGCCAGTTGGTCCGGGTGCGAGAGGAGCGCCCGGATCCCGTTCGAGATCAGGTTCACGGTGGTCTCGTGACCGGCGACCAGCAGCAGGAAGGCCATGCCGATCAGTTCCTGCTGCGTCAGCTCGTCGCCCGCCTCGTCGCGGGTACGGACCAGGACGCTCATCAGGTCGTCGCCCGGCTCCGCGGCGCGCTTGCCGTCGACCAGCTCGACGAGGTATCCGCGCATCGCCTCGACCGCCGCGAGCTCGGACTCCGGATCACTCGGCGAGACCAGTTCGTTGGACCACTTACGGAAGTTGTCCCGGTCCAGGTCGGGCACGCCGAGCAGCTCGCAGATCACGGTCATGGGCAGCGGGAAGGCCAGCGAGTCCACCAGACCCGCCCTGCGGTCCGGGGCGGCCAGCATCGTGTCGAGCAGTGTGTCGGTGATGCGCTGCACCTGGGGCCGCAGCGCCTCGACCCGGCGCCCGGTGAACGCCCGTGTCACCAGCTTGCGCAGCCGGGTGTGGTGCGGCGGGTCCAGCTCCAGCATGTTGGAGAAGGGGGTGACGTCGGGCCCCCAAGCGGTCAGTGTCCGGGGGTCCTTGGACAGCCGGGGATCGGCCAGCGCGGCCCGCCCCTCCTCGTACCCGACGACCACCCAGACGTCGCCGCTCTCGTTGGTACGGATCTGGTGCACGGGCCCGGCGGCGCGCATCTTGGCGAAGTACGGATACGGATCGGAGTTGAAGTCCTCGGCGTGTTCCCGCAGATCGATCACCGTCATCACTTCAGCGTACGGTGCCGTCCCCGTCGAGGAACCCCGCGTCGTGCACCAACAGCGCGATCTGGACACGGTTGTTGAAGCCAAGACGGGCCAGAATCCGCGACACCTGGGTCTTGACCGTGGGCACGCTCAGATACAGGGCCGCCGCGATCTCCGCGTTCGACTGCCCGCGCCCGACACCGACCGCCACCTCCCTTTCCCGCCCGGCCAGTTCACCGAACCGCGCCCGCGCGCGCACCGTACGGTCGTCGGGTGCCGCGCCCGCCACCCGGTTCATCAGCTGCCTGGTGACGGCCGGGGACAGCACCGGATCACCGGCCGCCACTCTGCGTACCGCGGCGACGATGTCGGCGGGCGGGGTGTCCTTCAGGACGAATCCGGCGGCTCCGGCGCGCATCGCCCGCAGCACCTGTTCGTCGGCGTGGAAGGTGGTCAGCACGACGACCTCCGGCGCGCCGGGACGGCCCCGCAGCCGTTCGGTGGCCGTCAGCCCGTCCACACCGGGCATCCGGATGTCCATCAGCACCACATCGGGGTGGACGCCCGCGATCAGGGCCGGTACCTCGGAGCCGTCCGCCGCCTCGCCGACGATCGCGATGTCGTCGGCGCCACCGAGCATGAGGGCGAGCCCGGCACGTACGAGGGGGTCGTCGTCGACGACGAGCAGCCTGATGGTCACGAGGGCCAGGGTAGCCAGGCGGTCAGCCGGAAGCCGCCGCTGTCCGTGGACCCGTGGTCGAGACGGCCACCGGCCAGGGTGGCCCGCTCGGTCAGACCGATCAGCCCCTGCCCGGATCCGGGCACCTTCGGTACGTCGCCGGGCGGGGCCGGGTTCCGTACCTCGACGGTGAGCCCGGCGCCGGGGCTGCCGGACAGCGCGACGGTGACCTCGGCCCCCGGCGCGTGCTTACGGGCGTTGGTGAGCCCTTCCTGGGCGATGCGGTACGCGGTACGGCCGGTGGCCGCAGGGACGGCGGCCGGGTCGGCCAGCGGATTCGTCAGGACCACCCGCATCCCGGCCTGCCGGGACTCGTCCACCAGGGCCTCCAGGGTGACGAGCGTGGGCTGCGGCCGGTTCTCCTCGCCCTCACCGGGCGTCCGGAGCACACCGATGATCTCGCGCAGGTCCTGCAGAGCCTCGTGCGCGCTGTCCCGGATGACCCCGGCCGCGCGGGCCACCTCGGGCGCGGGTGCGCCGGGCCGGAATTCCAGGGCGCCCGCGTGGACGCTGAGCAGGGTCAGCCGGTGGGCCAGTACGTCGTGCATCTCCCGGGCGATGGCCTCGCGGGCCAGCCGCTGCGCCTGCTCGGCGCGGAGGTCCGCCTCGGCCTCGGCCCGGTGGGCGCGCTCGCGCAGCACCACGACGAGCTGGCGACGGGAGCGGACGAACATCCCCCAGGCGATCACCAGCAGGATCAGCACCGTACCGAAGAGCGCCGAGCCGATCCACGACATGGTCGGGTCGGGGCGCAGCCAGGCCTGCACTACCCCGCTCACCAGCGCCAGCGCGCCGAGGATCGCGACCGGGCGGAACGGGCGGTGGACGGCCACGCTGAACAGCGCCACGAAGAGGGCCCCGGAGGCGAGCGGCGCGACGGCTCCGACGAGGACCAGGACGACCGCGAGCCCCACCGGCCAGCGCCTGCGCACCCACAGGGCGCAGCAGGCGACGCCGCCCGCCACCTGGTCGGCGGTGGAGGCGACGCCGGAGTAGTGACCCGCGTTGTTGAGGGAGTCCAGGGCCAGCACCGCGATGCCCGCGGCGAGCAGGAAGGCGGTGATGTCCACGACCCAGTCGCGGAGGGTGCGCCGGGGCCGCTCCCGGTCGGTGGCGGACTCCGGATCGGCGAGGGCCGAAGGCAGCAGCCAGGGGTATTCCGGAGGAGTCATACCGGCAAAGCTACGCAGAGCCGCCGGCGGGTGCGGCCTTCCGGACCGGAGTCGAGACCAAAGTCGCGCGGTACGGGACTTTCGGCCGGTCCGGTACCGCCTTGCCCCGGCGGGGCTACCCGGCCTCGGGGCCGAACGATCCGAAGGTGGCCGGTCCGGCGGGCCGGTACGTCTGGATCGCGACCCCGGCAGGGGTCGTCCGGGACGCGGTGAGTTCGAAGGCCGTGGGCAGCCCGCCCTCGGGGAACAGCCGCTGCCCGGTGCCGAGGACGACCGGGTAGACCAGCAGGTTGTACTCGTCGATGAGACCGTCCGCCATCAGGGACCGGGCCAGGGTCGGGCTGCCGTGGATCTGCAGCTCAGGTCCCGGCTGCGCCTTGAGCCGCTTGACCTCCGCCGCGGTGTCCGGGCCGAGCAGCGTGGAGTTGTGCCAGTCCGTCCTCTCCAGCGTGGTGGAGACCACGTGCTTGGGGAGGGCGTTGAGACACGTCGCGATCGGATCGTCCGGGTCGGTGACCTGCGGCCAGCTCCCGGCGAAGATCTCGTACGTGCGGCGGCCGAGCAGGAAGGCACCGGCGCGCGCGAGCACCCCGGCCATGAAGCGCCCCATCTCCTCGTCCGCGAAGGGAACCAGCCAGCCCCCGTACTCGAATCCGCCGGTGCGGTCCTCTTCCGGGCCGCCCGGCGCCTGTACGACACCGTCGAGGGTGAGGAACGAGGTGAGCGTGAGTTTCATGGCGGGGCTCCTTCAACAGCGTCGGCCAAGAGGTGCGTCAGCAGTGTGGGCGGCCCGACCGGCCCGCCCGCCTACCGACGTACTGACTCCACGCTCCCGCCGAACTCATCGCCCCGCACCTCGCGGCGCCGCCGCTATCCGGCGTGGGTGGAGAACAGCCCGCCGGTCGGTCCCTGCTTGTCGCCGCCCTGTGCCTTCTTCAGCGCGTTCGCCAGGCCCTCGATGGTGAGCGACTGGAGAATGACACGGCCGTCGCCCTCCAGGGTCGCCAGCGAGAGGCCCTCGCCGCCGAACACGGCGTTCATCATGCCCTGGCGGTTGAGGCCGCCGATGCGCTGGACCCCGTACTCGATCCCCTCCTCGAAGGCGACGATGCAGCCCGTGTCCACCTCGATACGGCCGCCGAAGTCGGCCGGGTTGAGGTCGATGAAATTGCCCGCACCGCAGATGATCACGGTGCCGCGGCCGGTGAACTTCTCCAGGATGAAGCCCTCGCCGCCGCTGCGGCCCGTCCGGCCGCCCTGCCAGGCGATACCGAACTCGACGGTGGACTCGGCCGCGACGAAGGCGTCCTTCTCGGCGAACCAGGCACGGGTGCCGTTCAGCTCCAGGGCGCGCATCTCGCCCGGCAGCACCCCGGCGAACCCGACGGTGCCCTCCCCGCCGGTCGCCGCGAAGTACTGGAAGGCGAGCGACTCACCCGCGAGGGCCCGCTGACCGACCTGCATCGCGGTGCCCATCGCCTGCCTGAGCATCCCGCCCATGCCACCGCCCTGCCCCGGCTGTCCGCCCTGGGACTGCTGGCCGCCGCCGGGCCCCGAGAGCCGGGTCTCCATGCTGACGTTCGACGTCTTGAAGAGGAACTTCCCGGCCTCGCAGTAGACGGTCTGGCCGGGCTGAAGGCTCACCACGGCCATCTGCATGGCGTTGCCGACGATCTCTTGCTGCAGGGTCACGACCGGTTCTCCTTGTTCTTCCCTGACGGGTGCGGTGCCGGTACGTCCGTACCAGCAGGTCAACGGCCGGGACCGGCCTTTCGGTTCCGCCCCCGGATTCGCGGTCCGTTTCCCGCGGGCGCCGAGGGCCGTCCGCCGCTTTGCCGGGGCGCACACATTACCGGCGGAGCAACACCACCATGACTTCGCCGAATGGGCGGCCGGACATCACCGTCGATCCGGAAGTAGCTGTCGGCCTGGAAGTAGCTGTCGGCCGGAAGTAGCTTTCGCGTGTTCGGCAACTCCGCTGGCCACTGCCCGAATTCGAACCTGCGCATTGAAGCACAGCGTCAAGTGGTCATTACTGCGCGTGCAATGACGGTAAAGAATGCGCTTGACGACCGAGATTTTTCTCATCGAGATTTGAACTGATCACAGGAAGGTCACTAAGGTCGGGCCTCGTACCTTTGCACGGTTGATCACTCCCCCCGGGTGGCAGCGAAGGTCCCGCCGAGTCAACGCTG
>NZ_CALNVW010000062.1 GCF_940670765.1 Streptomyces sp. A 4/2 | reverse complement strand
CCGGCGAGTCCGACTCTATCAGGCCTTTTCGCTCTTCCGAACCATCAATTCTGCAGACATGCAGAAATGACATCCGGTTAAGGTCTTGGCTGATTAGATGCTGCCGACCCCCGACTCATAGTCGTGTTGGCGTCAGGCAGGAGTACGACAGTACAGCTCGCCAGGGAGCGAGGCAAATCGCTTCCGGTGGGTTCCTTGATCTGTCAACCCGCCGCTCTCGGGCGGAACCGGGACTTATCATGACTTACTCTTCTGAAGAGTACGCCGTCCAGAACACATCAGGTAGTGACGGCGGCACACGAAGCTCCGCCCTCTGGGAGGCTCCCCCTATGACCACCGTGACATCTCCGCTCGCCGGACGCGCGATCGGGCTCGCCGCAGTGCCGGATCCCGTGTTCTCCGGTGCAATGGTGGGCCCGGGTACCGCTATTGACCCCGCACGTGAGCCCTCGGTGGCCGTGTCCCCGGTCGACGGCATCGTCGTCTCCCTGCATCCGCACGCTTTCGTCGTCGTCGACGGACAGGGCCACGGGGTGCTGACGCACCTCGGTATCGACACGGTTCAGCTCAACGGCGAGGGCTTCGAGTTGCTCGTCAACAAGGGCGACACGGTGGAGCGCGGTCAGGCCATGGTGCGCTGGGACCCGGCAGCGGTCGAGACCGCGGGTAAGTCTCCTGTCTGCCCGGTCGTCGCGCTGGAAGCCACTGCTGATTCGCTGTCCGACGTGGTCGAGACCGGCGATGTCGAATCTGGCGGGCCGCTCTTCAGCTGGCAGTGACATCGGCCATTCACCGCGGCGGCGGAGTTCCCAGTCGAGCCACGAAATTCGGAGACGGGTGACATGCAGACAACACTGCGAGGCGTCGGAGTGAGCCACGGCGTGGCGATCGGCGAGGTTCGGCACATGGGTACGGCAGTTCTGGAGCCGCCGGCCAAGCAGATTCCCGCCGAGGAGGCGGAGCGCGAGCAGGGGCGTGCACGTCGGGCCCTGGAGGCGGTGGCCGCCGATCTGATCGCCCGGGGCAATCTGGCCGGCGGTGAGGCGCAGCACGTGCTCGAAGCTCAGGCCCTGATGGCTCAGGACCCGGAGCTGATGGCCGATGTGGACCGGCGTATCGCTGTCGGCAGTTCCGCGGAGCGCGCGGTGTTCGACGCGTTCGCCTCGTACCGGGCGCTGCTCGCGGGCGCCGGTGAGTACCTCGCCGGGCGGGTCGCCGACCTCGATGACGTACGGAACCGGATCGTCGCGCGGCTGCTGGGCATTCCGATGCCGGGGGTGCCGGACAGCGACAAGCCGTACGTACTCATCGCGCGGGACCTCGCCCCGGCGGACACCGCATTGCTCGACCCCACGCTGGTGCTCGGCTTCGTGACGGAGGAGGGCGGGCCGACCAGCCACAGCGCGATTCTGGCGCGGGCGCTCGGAGTGCCGGCCGTGGTCGCTCTGCCCGGCGCCGGTGAGCTCGCCGAGGGCACGGTCGTGGCGGTGGACGGCAGCACGGGCGAGGTGTTCGTCGAGCCGGACGCCGGTAAGCGCGCCGAACTGGAGTCCGTTGCCGCCGCGCGCAAGGCGTCGCTGGCCGCTTCGACCGGCCCCGGAGCCACGTCCGACGGGCACAAGGTTCCGCTGCTCGCCAATGTCGGCGGGCCGGGTGATGTGCCTGCCGCGCTGGAGGTCGGCGCCGAGGGCGTCGGGCTCTTCCGTACCGAGTTCCTCTTTCTCGACAACTCGGCCAAGGCGCCGTCGGAGGAGAAGCAGGTCGAGGCGTACCGCAAGGTGCTGGAGGCCTTTCCCGAGAGCCGGGTGGTCGTCCGGGTGCTGGACGCCGGGGCGGACAAGCCGCTGGAATTCCTGACGCCGGCCGACGAACCGAATCCCGCTCTCGGTGTGCGGGGGCTGCGTTCCCTGCTGGACCACCCCGAGGTACTGCGCACCCAGTTGACGGCGCTGGCCAAGGCCGCCGAGGGGCTTCCGGTGTATCTGGAAGTCATGGCGCCGATGGTGGCCGACCGGATCGACGCCAAGGCATTCGCCGACGCCTGCCGTGAGGCAGGTCTGCGGGCGAAGTTCGGCGCGATGGTGGAGATCCCGTCCGCCGCGCTCCGGGCGCGCTCCATCCTGCAGGAGGTCGAGTTCCTGTCACTGGGCACCAATGACCTCGCGCAGTACACCTTTGCCGCCGACCGCCAGGTCGGCGCCGTGTCCCGGCTCCAGGATCCGTGGCACCCCGCGCTGCTCGACCTGGTGGCGTTGTCCGCGGACGCCGCGAAGGCCGAGGGAAAGAGCTGTGGTGTGTGCGGCGAGGCCGCCTCCGATCCGCTGCTCGCGTGTGTGCTCACCGGTCTGGGTGTGACGAGCCTGTCCATGGGTGCGGCCTCGATTCCGTATGTCCGTACGACGCTCGCGAAGCACACGCTCGCGCAGTGCGAGCGTGCGGCTGCCGCCGCGCGTGCCGCGGACTCCGCTGGTGAGGCCCGGCTGGCCGCACAGGCGGTGTTGTCCGGCGAATAACGGGCGCACGGGCGAACAGCCGATGCGCTGTCCCGTAGCTCCGTGAGGGGCTTCCCGCCACGTCGGCGGGAGGCCCCTCACAGCGTTCAGTGGTGGGTGTCCTCCTGCGGGAGGGCATATCCCGCGCAGTAGTCGACACCGGATTCGGGTGACACGGGATCGCCGGTCTCGGCGTCCGTGCAGTACGCGGTGAACACTTCGCCTGCCGTGAGCGGCACCAGATGTCCGCGCTGGAGCCGCCAGCCGCGGACCTTGTCGTCCTGGCCGGAGGCTGTCGTACGGATGACCACCCCGCCCGGACTCTCCAGCGCGATGCCTGCCGCGAGGACGGTCACGAAGGCCGCGCCCTCGGTGTGGTCGAGACGGGCGACGGCGCCCTCCTGACTCTCCGCGTGCAGGACGGCGAGAAGTGGCTCGCCCTCGGCGGGCACGCTGCACACCAGGTGATGGCTGCCGGATCCCGCGCCGTCGAGCAGGCTCTTCAGCGCCCGGGAGGCCCGGTCGAACGAGGCCCGGCCGATGTCCTGGCCGCAGTCGGCGCACTCCCCTCTCTCGGCGAGCACCATGGTCGCGTACTCCCACGTGGCCTGGCGGACCGCTTCGTCGATGAGCAGCGGAACCAGCCGGTCGATCGGCTGTCCGGCATACGGCAGGGCCGCCCCGGCGGACACGATTCCCGCGGTGAAGCGCGTACGGCTGTCCGCCGAGTCCGGGTCCAGTCCGGCGGCCTCGCAGAATTCCGCGAACTCTTCCGGGTCGAACAACGCGACCGTCGTGTGCACCCCCTCTTCGGTGAGGGCTCGCAACAGGCCCTCGATCTGCTGGAGATAGGTGGTGTGGTCGTCGAAGGTGAAGCTGCGGTACCGCCTCATCGACGCGAAGTCCCGCTCGTCGGCCAGCAGGCCGACGGTGCTCGGTGCTTCGCGGCGCAACGCCCGCCGCATGGAACTGCTCTGATTGCTCTGCGCCATGGCTCCCCCTGAGCACGGTGGATCAATGCTCACTCACAGTAACCGGCGGCACTGACAACGCGGGCCGGGGCAGCCGGGTACGCACGAGCCGGCTCTGTGCCACGCAGGTCGCGACGACACCCGCGCCGAGCACGGGCCAGGCCAGCGGGCCCGCCGCGATCACCGCGGTGACGAGCAGTGGCCCTCCGCTGCGCTGAGCGGAGGAGGCGAGTCCGTGCACCCCGAGATAGGCGCCCTGCGCGTCATCGGCGGCGAGCGCGATCGAGAGTTCCCAGGAGGCCGTCGCGTGCAGCATTTCCGCGACGGTCAGTGCCATCGCGGCGAGGACGAGCATGGACACCGCGAGTGCGGTACCGCCACCGGCCGATGCACTCGTGGCGATGCACCCGACGACGAAGAAGCCCGCGAGCGGCATCAGCAGCCTGCGCGCCGATTCGGGGGTACCGGCGAAGCGGGAGAGCGGCACCTGGCAGAAGACGACCATCAGGCAGTTGAGAACCATCAGCAACGGAGCGAGCCCGTGCGGGGCGTGGGTGGCGTGGACGATCCAGAGGGGCATACCGACCTGGAGCACCGCGTCGTCGAGGAAGAGCATCGTTTCGGTCGCGGTGAACAGGAGGTACGTGCGGTCCTGCCAGGGGTTCGGCGGCCGGGCCGGCGGGCCCGATTCCTTCGAGCCGGCGACCGTCCGTGAGGGTGCCGGGGGTTCCGCGCAGCGCAGGGTGAGGGCCGACATGACGACGTAGGACACGGCGTTGCCGATGAGCAGGCCCTGGTATGCGTGGGTGGTGCCGACGGAGAGGGTGATCGCCGCGGCGAGGCCGCCGATGGCCCAGCCCGCGTTGGAGACCGTGCGCTGAACGGCCTGGTACCGGATGCGGTCCGCTCCGCTGACCCGGGCCGAGTAGAGCTTGGTGAGGACGTTGGATCCGCGGTCGCCGAGGCTGCCGACCGCGGAGTAGACCAGCAGGAGTGCGAAGTTGTGGGTGGTCAGCAGGGCGAGCAGGGCGATGGCTTGCTGTATCTGGGCCGCGACGAGGATGCGGGTGAGGGGAAGCCGGTCGGCGAGGTGGCCGGCGAGTGGTGAGCCCGCGATGCCGGCGGCTCCCGCGATGCCCATGAGGATGCCGACCTCGGCGATCGGCAGGTGGGCGACCAGGGTGAAGTACAGCGCTGCCGCGCCCATCCAGAGGCCGGTGCCCGTCTTGTTCACGAGGGCGATCCAGAGCATCCGGCGCCCGTCCCGGCCGCCCGGGATGCGTGCGTACAGTGCGGCTCGGCGGCGGCTGAGAGTCACCGGTCCCCCTTGACTCGATTTATGTATCAGTACATACTTCGCTACGTGGCAACACAATATGCGATCAGTGGTACGACGGCCAAGGAGATTTCCGCATCGGTCGAACAGGCCGTGTCCCAGGGCTCCTTGGGGCCAGGAGCGGCGCTGCCTCCGGTGCGCGGGCTCGCCGGCGACCTCGGGGTCAGTCCCGGCACGGTCGCCGCCGCGTACAAGGAACTGCGGCTGCGGGGCATCGTGATGACACGCGGGCGGGGCGGAACGGTGGTGGCGCGGACCCCGGCGGTGGGGTCGCGGCGGCCTCCCAGGGTTCCCTCAGGGGTGCGCGACCTGGCGGGCGGATACCCGGACCCGGCGCTGCTTCCCGTGCTCATTCCCCCCGGGCCGGTGGACCCGGTCGAGGGCTCGCACCGCGGCTCGCCGCGCCTCGCGAACCTGGAGGAGCTGTCCCGTACCTGGTTCGCCCGGGACGGGGTGCCGCACGACCGGGTGACCTTCGCGCAGGGTGCGCTCGACTGCATGAGCCGGCTGCTCTCGACCGAGTTGAAGCCGGGCGACACGGTGGCCGTGGAGGATCCGGGCTTTCATCATCTGCTCGATCTGGTACCGGCGTTGGGGCTTCGGACGGCGCCGGTCGCGGTGGACGACGAAGGGATCCAGCCGGCCGCGCTGCGTACCGCGTTGCGGGCCGGTGCCCGCGCCGTCGTGTGCAGCCCGCGGGGACAGAGTCCGATGGGCGGCTGCTTCTCGGCGGAGCGGCGCACCGCGCTGCTGGCGGTCCTGGCTGCGTTCCCCGATGTCCTGGTCGTGGAGGACGATCACAACGCGGATGTGGCGGACGCACCCGCGTTCACGCTGGCGGCGGGTGGTCTCCCCCGCTGGGCGCAGGTGCGGAGCGTCTCCAAGCACCTCGGAATCGATCTGCGCTGGGCCGCGGTCGCCGGTGATGCCACGACGCTGGCCAGGCACGACGGGCGGATGCTGGTGACGTCCGGGTGGGTCAGTCATCTGCTCCAGGCGACGGTCGCGCGGGCGATGTCCGACCCGGAGGTGGGGGCGTTGGTGGAGCGGGCCGCGCAGACGTACACGGAGCGGCGGACCGGCCTGATCCAGCGGCTGTCGGAGCACGGGATCGCGGCGCACGGGGCGAGCGGGTTGAACGTCTGGGTGCCGGTGCGGGACGAGTCGGCGGTGGTCAACGGGGTGCGTTCGCGGGGGTGGTGGCTCGCCGCCGGGGCCCGGTTCCGGATCGCCGCGCCACCCGCCGTACGGATCACGACGGCCACGTTGGCGGAGGAGGACGCGGCGCGGCTGGCCTCGGACTTCGCCGAGGTGCTGGGCGAGTCCGAGGCCATGTACGGGGGTTGACGTCACCGCCTGAGCGGGTGACTGCCGGTGCGGCGGTCAGCGGCGGCTGCGGGCGAGTTCCTCGTAGAAGGCGAGCAGTTCGAGATTGTCGACCGATCCGGGGTTGACCGCCTTGTCGAGCGCCGTGCCCTGGAGCAGGCGTTTGACGGGCACCTCGATGCGTTTGCCGGTGAGGGTGTGCGGGACGCCGGGGACCTCGATGATGTCGTCGGGGACGTGACGCGGGGAGAGCTGTTCGCGGATGGTCCGTTTGATGCGGTCGCGGAGGCCGTCGTCGAGCGTGGCGCCCTGGACGAGGTGGACGAAGAGCGGCATCCAGTACCCGCCGTCGGGCTCCTCGATTCCGATGACCAGGGATTCACGGATCTCGGGGAGCCGTTCGACCGCTTCGTAGATGTCGGCGGAACCCATGCGGACCCCCTGTCTGTTGAGGGTCGAGTCGGAGCGGCCGTGGATGATCACGGAGCCGTGGCCGGTGATCGTGATCCAGTCGCCGTGCCGCCAGACTCCGGGGTACGTGTCGAAGTAACTGCTCCGGTAGCGGCTGCCGTCGGGGTCGTTCCAGAAACGGATCGGCATGGACGGCATGGGTCGGGTGACGACGAGTTCGCCGACCTCCCCGACGAGCGGTCTGCCCTGTGCGTCCCAGGCCTGGAGGTCGGTGCCGAGGCAGGCCGCCTGGAGTTCGCCGATGTGCACCGGCAGGGTGGGGACGGCGCCGGCGAAGCAGCTGCAGACGTCCGTGCCGCCGCTGACCGAGGCGATCCAGACGCTCTCCCCGGCCGCTTCGTGGAGCCAGCGGAACCCGTCGGGCGGGAGCGGGGAGCCCGTCGTCGCGACGCAGGTGACACGGGAGAGGTCGTAATCGCGGGCCGGGTGGAGGTCCGCCTTGCGGCAGGCCATGACGTAGGCGGCCGAGGTACCGAAGAAGGTGGCCCCGGTGCGCTCGGCGATGCGCCACTGGGCGCCGGTGTCCGGGAAGCCGGGGCTGCCGTCGTACAGGACGATCGTGGTACCCGTGAGCAGGCCGGAGACGAGGAAGTTCCACATCATCCAGCCGGTGGAGGTGTACCAGAAGAAGCGGTCGTCCGGGCCGAGGTCGCAGTGCAGTCCGAGCTGCTTGAAGTGCTCCAGCAGGATGCCGCCCTGGGACTGCACGATCGCCTTCGGCAGCCCGGTCGTACCGGAGGAGTACAGCACCCACAGCGGGTGGTCGAAGGGAACCTGCTCGAACACCGGCTCCGCGTCGCCGGCCGTGACGGCGGACCAGTCGAGTGCGCCTTCGGGCGCCGGTGTGCCGAGGAGCGGGATGTGCACCACGGCGCGCAGGGTGGGCAGTTCACCGCGGAGTTCGGCGACGGTGTCGCTGCGGTCGTGCTCCTTGCCGCCGTAGCGGTAGCCGTCGACGGCGAACAGCACGACCGGTTCGACCTGCTGGAAGCGGTCCAGGACGCTGCGGGCGCCGAAGTCGGGGGCACAGGAGGTCCAGACCGCTCCGACCGCGGCGGTGGCGAGCAGGGCGGTGACGGCCTGGGGGATGTTCGGGAGGTAGCCGCTGACCCGGTCGCCGGGGCGTACGCCGAGCGCGCGCAGTTCGGCTGCGAGCGCGCCCACCTGGCGGCGCAGTTCGGACCAGCTCACGGGCCTCGGCTCGTGGCTCTCGTCGACGTGCAGCAGGGCGGGGCCGTCCGCACGGTCCGGGTCCTCGGCGGTGCGCAGGGCGTGTTCCGCGTAGTTGAGGGTCGCGCCGGGGAACCACTGGGCGCCCGGCATGGAGCGATCGGCGAGGACGCTCTCGTACGGGGTGGTGAACCGCACGCCGAACCAGTCGGCGACGGCCTTCCAGAAGGTGTCGAGCTCCTCGATCGACCAGCGGTGCAGCGCGGCGTAGCCGCCCCCGGCGGGTGCGCCGTACTGCTCGGCCGCCCAGGCCTGGAAGCGGGTGATCGTGGCGCCGTCGATGCGTTCCTGGCTGGGCTGCCAGAGGGGTGGTGCGGCGTTCGCTGAGTTCATGGGGCGGCTCCCGGACTGTACGCGTGGTGTGCGTGTGGGCGCGCACGTGCGAGGGGTGTGCGCGTGACACGGCTGACACGGACGATGCCATGTGATCGACTTGTGCACCAGAGCGGGAGACCTGTGGTCGCCGGGGTGAACATGTGGTCCTGTCCCGGGTGAACGGCGGCTGAACGGCCCCTGCGTTCCGGTGCCGGGATGGCAGTCTGAGCGGCATGGACGGTCGTGACCTGGTGCGCTCGGTGCAAGCGGTGGGTACGGCGCAGGGACGGCGCGCGTTGCGCTCCGCCTGGCGCAGACGGCGTACGGACGCCCGGGAGCTTCCGCCGCGCGGGCCGGAGCGCGCGCGGGTGCCCGGCGTGGTGACGGGTGTGGAGCCCCGTCCGGGCGGCGGGGTCGTCCGGTTCGCCCGCTCGGAGTTGCTGGTCAGGGTCGCCGTGGGCGGAGCGGTCTTCTGGGGGTGGGACGGCGCGGAGCCGACGCCTTCGTACGCCCTGGACGAGTGCCCCGGACCCGATCCCCGTGCCGTGCTGGAGCCGGACAAGGACGGCGGCTGGCGGGTGGTCTCGGAGCGGGTGACCGTCGTGGTGTCCCGGCACGGGGCGGTCGAGATCCTCACCCCGGGCGGTGTCAGGATCCGTAAGGAGCTGCCGCCCCGCTGGTGGGAGCCGGTCGCCGGAGGGGGTGCCCGCTGGGTGCAACGGGCCGAGGTACCGGCCGACGCGCGGTTCTTCGGGCTGGGCGGGCGGGCCGCGGGGCCCCGGCTGCGCGACGGGTCGTACCGGCTGTGGAACACGGACCCGCGGGGCGGCTTCGGTCCCGGGGACGACCCGTTGTACATCACGATGCCGGTGCAGGTGGTGGTGGCGGACGCGGGTACCCATCTGTCCTTCTACGACAACAGCTGGGACGGCCGGGTGGTCATCGCCGAGGGCGAGGAGGGCGCGGGGTCCGGGCACGACCGGCCGGGCTCCAGCGAGGTGCGGATGAGCGGTGGTCCGCTGCGCTGCTGGGTGGTCGTCGGGACACCGGCTCGGGTGCTCCACGGCTGGACCGCGCTGACCGGCCGGCCCGCGCTGCCGCCGTCCTGGGCGCTCGGTCCGCAGCACGCGCGGTGGGGCTTCGGGAGTGCGCAGGAGGTCCGCAGGGTCGTGGCCGGCTACCGCGAGCGGGGGCTGCCGCTGTCGGCGCTCCATCTGGACATCGACCATTACGACCGGCATCAGGTCTTCACCGTCGACCGCGAGCGGTTCCCCGATCTCCCCGGGCTCGCCGAGGAGTTGCGCGGGGACGGGGTGCGGCTGGTGTCGATCGTCGATCCGGCGGTGAAGGCCGAGCCCGGCAACGCGGTGTACGACAGCGGGCTGGCCGCGGAGGCCTTCGTCGGCGATCCGCGGGGCGGGCCCGTGCGCGGGGTCGTGTGGCCGGGTGAGTGCGTCTATCCCGATTTCACCGCTCCTCGGGCGCGTGCCTGGTGGGGCGGGCTGTACGAGGAGCGGCTCGCGCAGGGTTTCTCCGGTGTGTGGCACGACATGAACGAGCCCGCCTCCTTCGCCCCGTTCGGCGATCCGACGCTGCCGCGCTCGGCGCGGCACGATCTGGACGGCCGTGGCGGTGACCACCGGGAGGCGCACAACGTCTACGGCCTGACCATGGCACGGGCCGGGTACGAGGGGCTGCGCCGGCTGCGCCCCGACGAACGTCCGTTTCTGTTCTCCCGCTCCGGGTGGGCGGGGATGCAGCGGTACGGCGGGACCTGGTCCGGCGATGTGAGCACGGGATGGCCGGGGCTGCGGGCCTCGCTGTCCCTGGTGATGGGGCTGGGGCTGTGCGGGGTGCCGTACTCGGGGCCCGATGTGGGTGGTTTCGACGGCAGCCCGTCGCCGGAGCTGTATCTGCGCTGGCTGCAACTCGCTTCGTACCTGCCGCTGTTGCGGACCCACTCGGCGCTCTGGGCGGGGCGCCGGGAGCCGTGGGAGTTCGGTCCCGGGACGCTGGAGCACGCGCGGGCCGCGCTGGCCGTGCGGGAGCGGCTGCAGCCGTACTTCGTGACGCTGGCGCAGCTGTCCCGGCTCACCGGCGCCCCGTACGTACGGCCGGTGTGGTGGGGCTCGCCCGGGGACCGGGCGCTGCGTGACTGCGAGGACGCGTTCCTGCTCGGGGACGCGTTGCTGGTGGCGCCGGTGCTGGAGCGGGGGGCCGACCGGCGTGCGGTGCGGCTGCCGCGCGGGCGGTGGTACGACACGGCGACCGGCACCGCCCATGACGGCCCCGCGCAGGTGCTGCTGGACGCGCCGCTCTCGCGGATCCCGGTTCTGGCGCGCGCCGGTTCGGTGATTCCGGTGCGGGGCGACGACGGTGGCACCGAGCTGGAGGTGTGGGCGCCCGCCGCCGGGCGTACGGGCGGCGGGGTCGTGGTCCGGGACGCCGGGGACGGGTGGGAGGAACCGGAGGTCGAGCGCTGGACCACCGCGCTGGACGAGGGGCGGGTGGTGGTCCAGCGGCTGGTGGAGGAGGGGGCCGTGGAGCCCGGGTGCCCGGTGCGGGTGCGGGGTCTTCAGCGGTAGCGGCCGGTGAACCAGCCGCGTACGGCTTCGGTGTGCAGCGGGAAGGCCAGCTCGGTGGCGGCGCGCAGGATGTGCCAGCCGGCGGTCTCGTCGGTGGGTACGGAGGCCGGGAGAGTGGCTGCTTCGCGTGCGGGGAGCAGTCCGAAGAGCAGCAGATGGCCGTCGGGGGAGCTGAGCGCGTCGGCCAGCCGTACGTCCTGCTCCCGCGCCGCGATCCCTGTCTCCTCGCCGAGTTCACGCACGACCGCGTGCCGCCAGTCCTCGGCGGCGTCGATGAAGCCGCCGGGCAGGGCGATTCCGCCGCTCTGCGGCTCGATGGTCCGGGTGATGACGACGAGTCCGGTGCCCTCGGCGTCCCGTACGGGCAGCAGTGCGACCGCGACGGGCAGCGGATTGCGGTAGGCCGTGCTGCCGCAGGCCCGGCAGGTGCGGGGCCATCCGGTGGTGGCGAACGCGGCGCCGCAGTCCGGGCAGTGGGAATCCCTGACAGGCTCGACGGGCGGGTTCGCGGGCGCGTTCGCGGGCGTATCCATGGGCGCGGACTGTATCCGACCGCGCTTTCCTTCCGGGCCGTGCACCAGATAGATGGAGTGCACCAGATAGATGGAGTGCACATGACACGACTGAGTTCCGCCGTACGGTCCCTCGCCGTCGCCGCCGCCACCCTGTTCGCCTGCACGGCCGTCTCCCCCACCGCTCAGGCGAGGACCGGGCCGGGGGCGCCGGGGGATTTCGTCGCCCTGCGCGCCGTGGACCCGACGATCATCCAGGAGATGCGCTATCCGTACCCGCACAACTTCATGGGCGAGCCGGTCGACGGCTACGACCAGCCGCTGTGCATCCTCACCCGGCCCGCCGCGCAGGCCCTGCACCGGGCCCAGACGAAGCTGCTGCGGCAGGGCTACTCGCTGAAGGTCTACGACTGCTACCGGCCTCAGCGCGCCGTCGACCACTTCGTCCGCTGGGCCAAGGACCTGGACGACGAGAAGATGAAGGCCGAGTTCTATCCGCGGGTCGACAAGTCCCGCCTGTTCGCCGACGGTTACATCGCGGAGAAGTCCGGGCACAGCCGTGGCAGCACGATGGATCTCACCCGGGTGAAGCTCCCGGCGCTACCGACCCGCCCCTACCGTCCTGGTCAGCCGCTCGCCCCCTGCTACGCCCCGAAGGACCAGCGGTTCCCGGACAACTCGATCGACATGGGTACCGGGTTCGACTGCTTCGACACCCTCGCGCACACCGACGACCCCCGCATCAAGGGCGTCCAGCGCGCCCACCGCGACCAGTTGCGCGACGCCCTCGGCGCGGTCGGGTTCGTCAACCTGCCTGAGGAGTGGTGGCACTTCACCTATCAGCCGGAAACCTACCCGGACAGCTATTTCGACTTCCCGGTGGCGTGGCGTTCGGTGGCGGGGCGCCACTGAGACCCGGGTCCCACGGAGCGGGGAGGAACGGCCGGGACCACCCCCGTCGGCTCCGGCCGTTCTCCCACTCCTGACGGACGCGGAACAGCCGTATCCGGTTCTCGGATCGGGGACTACCGTTTCCGCATGACGCAGCAGACGTTCGACACGTACGAGGAATTCTGGCCGTACTACGTCGCGATGCACTCACGGGCCGCGACCCGCTGGGTGCATCTGACCGGCACGCTCACCGGGCTCGCGGTGAGCGCGTACGGTCTGGCGCGCGGCCGTAAGCGGTATGCGCTGGCGCTGCCGCTCATCGGGTACGGGACCGCCTGGCCCGCGCACTTTCTCATCGAGCGGAACAATCCGGCCTCCTTCGGGCATCCGTCCTGGTCACTGCGCGGGGACGCGCAGATGATCGGGATGATGCTGACGGGCCGCGACCACGAACTGGCGGAGACCGCCGCCAAGTGGCTCGCCGGGAACCACTGACCCGTGGCACACTTCTGACGTTCCGTCAGATTGCTGATGCCGGGAGGGGTCTTGACGCGCACCCGCACACCCGTGGTGGCCGGATGGTTCACGGCCGACACCGCACCGGAGGACTTCCGGCTGCTGGGCACTCGCTGCTCGGCCTGTTCCGCGGTGTTCTTCCCCCGCGAGGACACCTTCTGCCGCAATCCCGGCTGCGCGGGCGGTGAGCTGGCGGAGGTCCCGCTCTCCCGGCGCGGGCGGATCTGGTCGTTCACCGACGGCCGCTACCGCCCGCCCGCTCCGTACGTCTCCGACCCGCAGGTGGCGTGGGAGCCGTACGTGCTGGTCGCGGTCGAACTCGAAGCCGAGGGCATGGTGGTGCTCGGCCAGGCGGCGCCCGGGGTACGGATCGGCGATCTGGCCGTCGGCATGACGGCCGAGGCCGTCCCCGGTGTCCTCGACGAGGACACCGGCACCACCTGGGCCACCTGGCACTGGCAGCCGGTGCGGACACCGCAGGTGCGGTCATGACGGCCGACATAGCGGTCCTCGGAGCCGGTATGCACCCCTGGGGCAAATGGGGGCGCAGCTTCGTCGAGTACGGGACGGTCGCGGCCAGGACCGCGCTCGCCGACGCCGGGATCGGCTGGCAGGACGTGCAGTCGGTGGTCGGCGCGGACACCGTGCGCAGCGGCTATCCGGGGTACGTGGCGGGTGCGACCTTCGCCCGCGCCCTCGGCTGGCAGGGAGCGCGCGTCACCAGTGTGTACGCCGCCTGCGCGTCCGGTGCGCAGGCCATCAACACGGCCAGGTCCCAGATCCTCGCCGGTATGGCGGACGTGGTGCTGGTGGTCGGCGCCGACTCCGCGCCGAAGGGGTTCTTCGCCCCGGCGGGCGGCGAGCGTCCCGACGACCCCGACTGGCTGCGGTTCCGGGTGCTCGGGGCGACCAACCCGGCGTACTTCGCGCTGTACGCGCGCCGCCGGATGGCCCTGTACGGCGATACGGCCGAGGACTTCGCCCTGGTCAAGGTGAAGAACGCGGCGGCCGGTGCGCTCAACCCCCAGGCCCGCTACCGCAAGCCGGTCACCGCCGAGGACGTGGCGGCCTCAGCGGTCGTCGCCGACCCGCTGCGGCTGCTCGACATCTGCGCGACCTCGGACGGCGCGGCGGCGCTCGTGCTCAGCAGCATGGACTTCGCGCGGCGCCACGGGGCCGCCGACCCGGTCCGGATCCGGGCGGTTTCCACGCCCACGCCGGTCTACCCCAGGACCGTTCTCGATCTGCCGGACATCGCCACCGACTCGACCACCGCCGTCCCGCCCTCCCCGGAGTCCTTCCGCGCCTCGATCGCCCGGACCGCCTACGAGGAGGCGGGGATCGGCCCGGAAGATCTCTCCCTGGCCGAGGTCTACGACCTGTCGACCGCGCTGGAGCTGGAGTGGTACGAGGACATCGGGCTCTGCGCCGCCGGTGACGGCGCGAAGCTCGTACGCGAGGGCGCCACCGCGCTGGGCGGGCGCATTCCGGTCAACACCAGCGGCGGGCTGGCCTCCTTCGGGGAGGCGGTGCCGGCCCAGGCCATCGCCCAGGTCTGCGAGGTGACCTGGCAGCTGCGCGGCCGGGCCGGGGAGCGGCAGGTGCCCGGCGCACGCGCCGCGATCACCGCCAACCAGGGGCTGTTCGGGCACGGTTCGTCGGTGATCGCCGTCCGCTGACCCGGACGTCCGGCACCTGAGGGGTGCCCCAGGTGCCGGACGGTCTCAGGTGACGGCGTGCGCGCGGGCCTTCCCGGCGAGGTCCATCGCGTGCTCGACGACCGCGACGAGCACGTCCTTCACCGTCTCCCGCTCGCGTGCGTCGCACATCATGACGGGCACTTCGGGGTCCAGGTCGAGGGCCGAGCGCACGGTGTCCCCGGGGTAACGGTCCGCCCCGTCGAAACAGTTGACGGCGACGGTGAACGGGATGGAGCGCCGCTCGAAGTAGTCGACCGCGGCGAAGCAGTCCTCCAGACGGCGGGTGTCGGCGAGCACCACGGCGCCCAGCGCGCCCTGCGCCAGTTCGTCCCAGAGGAACCAGAACCGGTCCTGCCCCGGTGTACCGAAGAGGTAGAGGACCAGGTCCTCGCGGAGGGTGATCCGTCCGAAGTCCATCGCGACCGTGGTGGTGGTCTTCTGCTCCACCCCGTCGGTGGAGTCCACGGGACGGCCCGCCTCGCTGAGGGTCTCCTCGGTGCGCAGCGGCCGGATCTCGCTGACCGCGCCCACCAGGGTGGTCTTGCCGACGCCGAACCCGCCCGCCACCAGGATCTTGAGGGTCACCGGCTCGACGAGCTGCTGGTTGCGGCTAGAGCGCCCGAAGGCCATTGATTACCTCGCGAAGAATGCTGACGTCCGGCAGCTCGGCCGGCGGTACGGGCTGGGTCACACGGACAAGGGCGTCGTCGACGAGGTCGCCGACCAGGACACGTACTACTCCTACGGGCAGATCGAAGTCGGCCGCGAGTTCGGCGATCGACTGCGGTGCGGCGCTGCACCGCTCCACGATGTCCACGTGTTCGGGCGAGAGGGTCTGGTCCCTGCCCAGGTACTCGGCCGCCGGCTCGGGGACGACCAGCGCGATCAGATCGAGCCGGTGGCCGCCCTCGGCGCCGGTACGGCCGCGCGTCATGGCGTACGGCCGTACTACGGGTCCTGCGTCGTCGTCGAACCAGTGGTGTGCCGGTGGTCGGCCCCCGTCGCTCATGGCGTTCCCCTCACCCTCCGGCGGTGAGCCCGGTCCGTGGTGCTGTCGCGAGGTGGGCACCGACCCGCTTCACCATGAGCGTCATCTCGTACGCCACCAGGCCGACGTCGGAGTCGGCGTCGGACAGCACCGCGAGACAACTCCCGTCGCCCGCAGCCGTGATGAAGAGGAAGGCGTCGTCCAGTTCCACGACGGTCTGGCGGACCCGGCCCGCTTCGAAGTGACGGCCGACCCCCTTGGCCAGGCTGTGGAAGCCGGAAGCCACGGCGGCGAGGTGCTCGCCGTCCTCACGTGTCAGATCCTTCGAGGTGCCGGTGGCGAGGCCGTCGCCCGACAGGACCAGTGCCTTGCGGATACTGCCGACCCGCTCCACCAGCTCGTCGAGGAGCCAGTTGAGCTCGCCGGGTCCCCCTGCGGCGTTGTGTACTACTGCGTTCGGTACGGTCATCGACCGGTCCCCTCCGATGTGGTTCCTGGTGCTCCGTCGGCCGGTCCGGTGCCGACGGCGGCTGATTCTGCCGATTCCTGTGCCGAGTTGTCGCGGCGGCCCCGCTGCCAGCCACGCTGGAGCGACGCCATGCGGCTGCGTACCTCGTCGGCGTCCCGTTCCTCGTCCGCCGCGGTGCCGGACGGCTCAGCCGCGGGTGCGGGCGCCCGGCGCAGCTGCGGGGCGATGTTCGCCTGACGGACCCGCCGGGGCAGCCCGCCGGGACTGCCGGGGGCGGGCACGGCCCTGGGCGGTTCGGGCCTGTCCCCCGTGCGGCCGGGCCCTTCCGGCACGCGTACCGGCCCGTCCGTCACGCGTACCGGCCCGTCGGTCCTGCGTACCGGCCCTTCCGCCGTACGCCCGGGTCCGTCGACCCGGCGTCCGTGGTCGGAGACGAGAGTCGGCGGCTTGCGGCGCCGGGGCAGCCCGACGGGCCCGGTGGGACGCGCGGACTCGGACGGTGCCGTGCCCTCGTCCGGGGTCTGCTGATGTTGGTCACGCGGAGCGGCCGGGGCGCGATTGCGGAAGATGCCGCCCGGTGAGCTGTCCTCGTCGGCCAGGTCCGCCGCCTCGTCGAACGCCAACACCTCGACGGGCGGCTCCAGTTCGACCGGCCCGTCCAGTACGGACGCGGGCGGCCGTCCGGCGCCGGGCACCGGCGAGAGCACGGAACGTGATCCGGTCCTGTGTGCGCTGCGCCGGTCGGCGCGGAAGCCGGTTCCGTCAGTACCGGGCCGCTCCGTACCGGCTCCGACGGCGTCGGGTCCCTCGCTGTCCGGCGCGTCGGTGAGCAGCGCCACCGGGATGAAGATGACGGCGGTCGTGCCGCCGTAGGGCGATGTCTGGAGCGAGACCCGGACGTTCTGCCGCTGCGCGAGCCTGCTGACCACGAAGAGGCCGAGCCGGTCGGTGTCGGACAGCTCGAACTCGGGGGTCTCGGCGAGACGCAGGTTCGCGTCGAGGAGCGCGTCGGGGGTGATCCCGAGTCCACGGTCGTGGATCTCCAGGGTGAACCCGTTGGCGACACGCTCGCCGTGCACCTGCACCGCGGTGTGCGGAGGCGAGAACACCGTGGCGTTCTCCAGGAGTTCGGCGACGAGGTGGGTGAGGTCCGCGACGGCGGGACCGCCGACGCCGATCCTCGGCAGCCGGCGCACCTCGATGCGTTCGTAGTCCTCGACCTCCGCGACCGCGGCCCGTACGACGTCCATCAGCTGGACCGGCTTGCGCCACTGCCGGGAAGGTGCGGCGCCGGAGAGGATCACCAGGCCCTCGGCGTGCCGGCGCATACGGGTGGTGAGGTGGTCGAGACGGAAGAGATCCGCGAGCTCTTCGGTGTCCTCGGTGCGGCGCTCCATGCTGTCCAGCAGCGTCAGCTGCCGGTGCAGCAGTACCTGGTTGCGGCGGGCGAGGTTGACGAAGACCTCGGAGACACCACGGCGCAGGTCGGCCTGGCGCACGGCGGCTTCGACGGCGGCCCGCTGCACCGTGTTGAGTGCGAGGCCGACCTGGCCGACCTCGTCCTTCTCGTACTCCAGACGGGGCGCCTCGGTCTCGACGTCGACCTGTTCACCGGCGGCGAGACGGCGCATCACGCTGGGCAACCGCACCCCGGAGACCTCGTGGGCCTCCTTGCGCAGCCGGCTCAGGTCGCGGATGAGCTCCCGGCCGATGCGTACGGACACCATCAGGGACACCAGCAGTCCGCCGATGCCGAGCAGCGCGGCGATCCCGGCCTTGGCGAAGATCCGGAAGGCGGCGGGCCGCACCCGGTCCTGGAGTTCCTTGCGGGCGTCGGCGCCCATCACGTCGAGGCGGTCGAGCGTCCGTCCGGCGTCCGTGCTCCACCGGGAGGCGGATCCGGTGATGGTGGTGCTTCCCGGGTTCCTGCTGACCGCTGATTCCTCGGCGGTGCGCACCGGGGTCGTCGCCGGGCCGCTCCAGTAGGCGTTGAACGCGTCACGGTCCTGGCGGGGCAGTGCGGGAAGGCTGACGATGTAGTACATCTTGCGGGTGGCGACCAGGTCCGAGATGTCCCGCAGATCCCGCTTGTCCAGTCGGCCCCCGGTGAGGGCCGAGCCGAGCAGGGCGTCCTCACGGGAGAGCGCCTCACGGGCCCGGCTGACGCCGATCAGGGCACGCGACTGCTCGGCCAGACTGGAGTTCTGCAGCGTGGGCAGGTCGGCGAGGAGGTCGAGCGCCTGGTCGCAGAGGCGGTTGTACTGGTCGTACGCTTCGCGGCGCGTCACTTCGTTGTCGCCCGCGTTGCGCCGCAGCGAACCGAGTCCGGCGAACCCGTCCATGAGGCCGCTCAGCCGCCGGCCCGCGTCCTCGTCGAGTGCCGAACGGACGTCGCCGCTTCCGGTGTCGTGCCGCAACGTGGCCAGGGAGGCGTCGGTGCTCGCACGTTGCTCGCGCAGCGCGGCAAGGACGTCCGAGGCGCCCGGGTCGACGAGGTAGCGGAGCGTCAACGACCGTTCCTTCTGCACCTCTTGCAAGGAATCGACCAGCGGGCGACCCACCTTTTTCACGACGGTTCCGGTGCGCATCAGTTGCAGGGCGTCGCGACCGGTGAGGTAGACGGCGAACGACCAGATCGCTGTCAACGCGACGAGCGGGACCAGCAACAGCGCCACGATCTTCCTGCGGACGGATCTCCCGCGAAAGCGCATGGCCTCCCCCAGCTCAACCCCGCCCGGCGGGGGTGGTGTTCCGGCAATAAACGGCGCGAGCCTACTACTGCCTCACAGGCAACTCGAAGGGACGTCCGGACTATTTTCGGCCTCCTGTACGGGAGTTGATCACGCCATGTCCTGGTTTCCCAGCAGATCGCCTTCCCCGACCGGGCGGAAGAACTCCGGCAGTACGTCACTTTCCGCACCCGCGGGGATGGCCGGAATTCTCTGCATGGCGGGAATCTTTACCGGAAGTTGTTCGTCCTTGCGTACGAGGGGCGCAGGAGAGGCAGCGGATGCTTGAACCGGCTCAAGCCGGGCATCCGTTCTGGAGTCGGACAGCGCCTGGGCCGTGTGCGCGGGTCGAGGAGAAGGGGAAGAGGGATGGCCGTCGAAGAGGGCGAAGTCCCCGTGCGGCCCCTGTGGGTCGAAGAGCCCGCGGTGCGGCCACGGATGCCGGACCCGGTGCGCAGCAGCGCGGTGCGCGCCGTGCTCATCGTTTCCGTGACGCTGATCCAGGCGGTGACGGCTTTCCTGTCCACCGTGACGGACTCCTGGCTCGCCTTCCCGATGGTGCTCAGCAGTGTGGCCAGTACCGTCGTCGCGACGTGGGCCGTACTGGATGTCTGGATCACCCGGCAGGTGTGGAACCAGCGCCACGGCGTCACCTCGGTTCCCAGCAGCACGGCGCGCCGGCTGCGCAGGGAGCGGCGCAGGGAACGCCGCGCGGCGCGTCGGCAGGAGCGGGACGCCGAGCGGATACGGGCGAACCGCTCGGCGAGGCTCTCGACCCAGATCTGATCCCGGCAGGTCCGAGCCCAAGTCCGAGCCCAAGTCCGAGCCCAAGTCCGAACCCGGTATGTCCGAGCCCGGCAGGTCCTGGTCCGGCAGCTTCGCCCCGCTGTCTTGAGTCCTCGGCCCCTGAGGCGTACGGATTCTCGGGCGGCGCGGCCCCGGGCCCGCGCCCCAGGGCGCCCGCCGCTACTCCCGCACGGGTACGCCCGCCGGGGCCCGGTCGATGGCGTCCGGGGTCTGCTCGGTGGCCGCCGGGGTCCGCTTGAACATCCGGGTCGCGGTGATCTCGCCGTGCACCTGCTCCCCGCCGGGGTCCTGCTGGGGCAGTCCGGGCCGCAGATGCTCCTCCACGCTGATGTACTTCAGCCCGGCCCGCAGGTCCGCGTCGTTGCGCAACCTGATCACCAGGGGGAATTCAGCGAGCGCGGTGGTGTCGAACAGGCCCGTCGTGTAGAGCAGTTGGACGCCGAGGGCGTCGGATACCGCCCGCTGGAGCTCCAGCAGATAGGTGGCGTTCGCCCGGCCGATCGGGTTGTCGAGGAAGAGCGTGCCCGCGTGCCGGTGCTTGTCGCGACCCCGGTCGTTGCTGCGCAGCGCGGCCATCGTGCAGTACAGGGCGATGGCGGCGGTGAGCAGCTGGCCGCCGGAGAAGACATCGCCCATCTGCCCGACCGGGACGCGCTCCGCGCGCAGCACCGCGTCGGGCTTGAGGATCTCGACAGCCACGCCCTTGGGTTCGAGCGCCGCGTGGACTCCGCGCAGCAGCAGTGACATCCCGTCCCTGCGCAGGTCGGAGTTCTTCTTCAGCGCTGCCCTGGTCGCCTCGTCGATGACCTCGCCCAGCCGTTCCGCGAGAGTGGCCTGGTCGGGCTCGTCGAAGCGGATCCGCAGGAACTCCTGGCCGGACCACTCGCCCAGCCCCTCGGGCAGCTGGGAGAGCCGCTGTGCCGAGCGGAGGGTGGTGAGTGCGGATTCGACCAGCCCGCGCAGCCGGTCCACGATCGAGTCGCGGTTGCGCTCCAGCTGTTCCAGCTCGTCGGTGAGCACCCGGAGCCGGGGGGCGAAGGCCGCCGCCCACTTCGCGGCGTGCTCGGGCAGCGCGGAGGCGGGCAGTTCACGGATCTGCTGGCGCGCCGGGGTGCGGACCTGTTCGTAGCGGGTCGCGTTGGCGTGCCGTACGAGAACGTCGCTCGCCTCACGCACGGCGGACTCGGCGCCGGAGAGGTCACCGGCGCAGCCGCGCAGTGAGCGGCGGGCCTCGGCCGCCGACCGGCGGGCCTCCTCCAGCGTGCCGGGGAACGGCTCGGGGGTCGCGTTCTCCGTGGCCGCCGGGCCCGCCGCGCCCTCGTCGTCGCGGTGCGGGTCGCGGAGCAGGTCCCTCAGCAGGGCCGCGGCCTCGTCGAAGCCGCCTGCGGCATCCTCCGACGCCCGGTGGGCGTGCAGCAGCTCGGCGTGGGCCGCGCGCGAGGCCTCCAACGCATCGGTACCGGCGGCCAGTTCGGCGGTTGCGGTACGCAGCAGGGCCTGTGCGGCGTCCGCGTCCGCGGGCACCCGCTCAGCGGGCAGCGCCGTGTGGGTCTCGGTACCGTCCGCCGGTGCGAGCCGCTCGGCCTCGCCGCGCAGCCTGCCCAGCTGCTCGCTGGCGGCCGACGCCCGCGACTCCAGCATCTGGACGAGGGACTCGGCGCGGGCCGCCGCGGCCTGCCGGGAGGGGCCGTCCGCGCCGTCGGTGGATTCGAGGAGCTGGGCGGCGCGGGTGCGGACCTTGTTGCTGAGCCGGTCGAGTTCGGTGCGGGCCGCGCTCTCGTCGCTCTCCGCCCTGGCCTGTTCGGCGCGCAGGTCCGCTCCGACGCCGACCTTCTCGTACAGCTGGGAGGCGGCGCGGTAGGCCTCGCGCAGGTCGGGCAGTGCGGGGCGCGGGGTGTCCGGGTCCGGTTCGGGGAGGTCCTCGGGCACCCCGGCGATCTCGGCCCGCTCGGCGCGCAGCGCGCGGGCGGTGCGGTGCGCGTCGTCGGCGGCGCGCTGCGCCGCCCTGCGGTCCTCGTCGGCGGCCCTGGCCCGCTCCAGGCAGGTCGCTGCCCGGGTCTCCGACTCGGCTGCCTCGTCGGCCAGTTCGCGCAGGGTGACCTGCCAGCCCGCCCGTTCACGGAGCCGGAAGGCGAGTCCGGCGAGGGCGTCGGCCACCCGGCGGGCGCGCTGTGCGACGTCCTGCCGTTCGTCCCGCTCCCGCGCCGCGTCGGCTGCCGCCTCGTCGGCCTCCGCGCGGGCCGTACGCGCCTCTTCGAGTTCCGTCCCCGCGGTCCCGGCCGCCTCCTCGGCAGCGCTCGCCGCGGCGGCCAGTTCCGCGAGCGTTCCCGGCGGGCAGTCCGCACGCCAGGATCCGAGCCGGGCGGCCAGCGTGCGGTCGCCGCCGAGCCGGGCGGCCAGTCGGCGGATCTCCTCGTCGCGGTCGCCCGCGCGGGTACGCAGTGCCTGGCGTTCCTCGTCGGCGGCGTGCTCGTCGTGCATGGCCGGGTTCGGCGGCACGAGGAAGATGTCGCTCCCGGTCCCCGACGGTCCCGGTCCCGGAACGGGCGCCAGCAGGGCGGCAGCGGTACCGACCGCGACGGCGGAGCGCGGCAGCAGGGCCGCTCCGGTGAGTGCTTCGCGGGCCCTGGTGTGGGCGGCCGGGTCGGTGATGACCACGCCGTCGACCAGCTCGGGCCTGGTGGCCAGCACCGCTGCGTGGTCGGCGGGGTCCACCGCCTGGGCGAGATAGCGCCAGCCGGGCAGTGCGGGGATGCCGTGCTCGCCGAGGAATTCGACGGTGGCCAGCACATCGGGTCCCGGGGGCAGCAGCCCGCCGTCGCCGAGTGCGCCGAGGATGCGGGCGTCGTCGGCGGCGGCGGTGCGCAGCTCGAAGAGCTGCCGCTCGGCCGAGGTGACACCGCGGTCGAGCAGCGCCTGGAGCTCTTCCGCGTTGCGGTCCAGTTCCTCGGCGGTGAGCGAACCCCGGGTGAGCGTACGGGCGGAGCTTTCGGTCCTGTCGTCGGCAGCGCCCTGGGCCGCGCCGCCGGCGGCACCTGCGGGCGGGTCCTCGGCCGTGCCCGCGCGGTCCTGCTGCGGGGTCCCGGCGCCGCTGCGGGGGCCCGGCAGGCCCACGGCCGCCGTGCCGGGGAGACTCAGCAGTTCGGCGAGGCGGTACTCCGAGGCGATGGACCCGGCCTCGCGCAGTTCCGCCGCGTAGGCACGCTCGGTGGCCTGCGCGGCGTCCGCCGCTCGGGCTGCGGCGAGCTCGGCGCGGGCTTCGTCGGCGGCGGCCTCCTTGGCCTGCTGGGCCGTGGTGCGGGCCTGTTCGCGGGCGCTGTCCCACGCGGCGACCGCGGACTTCTCCGCGTCGCTGGCAGCCAGTGCGGCGCGCGCCGGGTCGGCGTCGGGTGCGGTGTCGTCGAGCCAGCCCGCGCGGACGGCTTCGGCGGTCTCCTGGCCGACCTCGGTGAGGCGCTGGCGCAGATGTCCGGCCTCGCTGCGGGCACGCTGTGCTTCGGTGGCCGCTGCCGTGGCGTCGCGGTGCGCGGCCTCGCCCGCCTCCTGGAGTGCGGCGGCGCGCTCCTCCTCCTCGTTCGCGCGCCGCTCGCCGGCCTCGGCGGCCGTGCGCAGCGCCCGGACGAGGTCGGCTGCGGCCGTGCCCCGGGCGGCCAGTGCGGGCGCCGCGTCCCGTTCGGCCTCACGGATGGCTACGGCGACGCGCGCGGAACGGTCGGCCGCCGCACGGTGACGCAGTACGGCCTCGGCTGCCTGCCAGGCCGAGTGGAACGTCCGCGCGTCGGCCAGTTCCCTGCGCTGCGCCGCCGCGGACTTCTCGGCGACGGCGAGTGCCAGGGAGGCGTGCCGGTAGGCGAGTTCGGCGGCGATCAGCGCGCTGCGTCCCCTGACCTCCTCGGCCTCGGTGACGGTGTGGGCGGCGGAGGTGACCTGCTGGGCCAGGTCGGCGGCCCGGCCGCGTTCCTGGGCGGCGCGCGCGGAGAGCCTGCGGGCGAGCGTGCGGGTACGGCGCTCGGCGCCCGCGTGGATGTCCCGGGACCGCGACCTGGCTTCGGCGGCTTCGACGATCCGGCCGAGCAGATCGGCGGAGCCCGCGGTGAAGTCCCGTTCGGCGGTGAGCTCCGCGCGGCGGCCGAGTTTGTTGCCGAAGCCGGCGACGAGGTCGGCCAGGCCGTCCGTGTCACGGGTGTCGGTGACGGCCCGCAGCAGCAGGTCCGTGAAGTCGGAGTCCTTCTTCACCGCGAAGAGACCGGCCGCCTCCCCCTCGTCGGCGTTCATCTCACGCTGGTAGCGGAAGAGTTCGGGGTCGAGGCCCAGGTCACCGAGGTGTTCGTTCCAGCGGTCGTGGATCTCTTCCCACTGCACGTCCAGATGCGGATACGCCTTGCCCGCTTCGGTGATCGCGTCGCGGAAGCCCTTCATGGTCCGGCGGCGGCCCCGGGCCCCCGACACACCTTCCACCGGCGGACGTACGGCGGTGGATTCGGCGACCGGGAGGGAGTCGAGACTCAGGCCGGGCCCCGGCCTGAACGAGTACCAGGCCTCGGCGAACTTGCGCGGGTCGTTGGAGACCTGCCGCCCCCGCCACTCGCTGGCCTTGCCGACCACGACGAGCTCGCCGGTGAGGGTGTGCTGCCACTCCAGGGCGACATGGCCGCAGTCGTCGGCGAGGAGGAATTTACGCAGCACACCGGAGCTGGCCCCGCCCAGTGTGTTGCGGTGGCCGGGCAGCATCACCGAGAAGATCAGCTTCAGCAGGACGGACTTGCCGCCGCCGTTCTCCAGGAAGAGGACCCCGGCCGGAGCCGGCCGGCGCGGCGGACCGACCGGCTCCGCCTCGAAGAACTCCGCCTGCATCGGGGCCGGGCTGGGCACGGGAGAGCCCACTCCCCGCAGGTCGAGCACGGTGTCGGCGTAGCGCGCACCGGCAGGTCCGATGGAGTAGAGGCGGACCCGGGACAGCTCGTACATGGCGGCGGACTCTCGTCGTTGTCAGGGAGAAGGGAGATCAGGCGGTATCGGTCAGGAACAGTCAGGCAGCAGTGCAAGTGGGGCAGTTGGCGTTCGGGGCGGTTTCGGGTCGGTGAGCGGTCAGGTGTGGAAGGGCAGGCCGGCGTCGGCGGCCAGTTCGAGGTCGTCCGCCTCGGACGGCGGCACGAGTGTCGCCGTGCCGTCGCCCACCGGTACGACCCCCAGCTCCAGCAGCTCGGCCATGGCGGCACTGCCCGCCATGTCGCGTACCTGGAGCTGATAGCGGGCAGTGGTGCGGTACGCGCCTCCGGCGTCGTCACCGGTGCGCTGGAGGAATCCCGATTCCGTGAGGAAGACGACGGCCTTGGCCACGATTCCGGTGGTGGAACCCGCCAGTCGTCTGGCGTCCTTGGTGGCGCCGGTGGAGCTGCGCCGGGCATAGATGCGCCAGGCCGCTTCGAGGCCAGGTGCCTCGGTGGCCGGGTCGCTGTTCTCGCCCTGCTCCTCGGCGCGCTCTTCCAGACGGCGGCAGGCCTGACGGACGAACGCGTCGACGCCGTTGACCGTGATGCGGCCGATGTAGCCGTCGTCGGCGAGGTCTTCCGGACGCGGGAACGACATGGCGGCTACGGCCAGATGAGCCAGTCCGTGCAGAAAGCGGTCGGCCGAGTCGGCAGCCGCCCGGCGGGCGTAGTCACCCATCCGTACGGCGAAGACCGAGTCCTCGCCCGCGGCGACGGCCATTCCGGCGCGGGTCGAGACCTCCAGGACGACCAGCCCGAGTCCGGTGGCGATCGCGTCGGCGAGACGGGCGAAGGCCGGGGCTTCGCGGTAGCGGCGCAGCAGCTCCGCGTATTCGGCGTCGCGGGCGGGCAGCAGCTTGGGCTGCAGGCCGAAGGCGACCAGCCGCGCCGCGTCGGCGGCATCGGCCGGGGTCACCGCGGAACCGGCCGCGGCGGCGGACGGTGTGGCGCTGTCGGCCTGGTCCGGCTCGCTCCACGCGGTGTACTCGGCGTGGGTCTCGCTCACGGCTGCGGCTCCTGGGTCGGTACGCGCGAGGGTGTCCCGCACGCGGTGGATGCGGTGGATGCGGTGGATGCGGATGCGGTCGGTGCATACGAAGTCGGTACGTACGGGGTGGCTGCGCACGGGACGGGTCCGTACGCGGTCGGTACGCAGCCGGTCGGTGTCCGGGCCGGTGCCGGTGCCGGTGCCGGTGTCGTCCGGCCGGGCACCGGTCGTGGCTCGGCCCTCATCCCGCCTCCGTACGGCCCGCGGCCATTCCGACCGTGTCGAGCAGCGCCGTACCGACGATCAGGTCGGCGCCGCCGAACTCCGGGTCGTCCAGCTCGGTCCCGTCGTCCACGGCGAAGAGCAGCCGCTGCTCTCCCTGCCGATAGGCCGTGCCGACCGGCGGGCTCGCCGCGTGGATGGCCAGCAGGGCGACCAGGTACGGCAGTTCTGGATCACGGCGCCGGGCGTCGGCCAGCAGCCCGGAGAGCCGTCGGGGGGCGTCGTGCTCCAGGTCGAGCAGCTCCGTCGCACCGGCCAGCTGCTCCTCGCTGAACCGGCTGTCGTCCGGGGTCGCGATGAGATCGGGCTCGGGCATCTCCACGCCGAGGTGCTCCCGTTCCGCCGGCGGGGTCAGCAGGATGTCGACCAGGTCCCCGACCCGTACCGATACGGGTGTACGCAGTCCGGTGCCGCGCGCGAAGAAGGCGTCCGTGACCCGGATGGCCTGCTCCAGCGGCAACGGCAGCACGGGGGCCACCAGCTGTCCGTACAGATCCAGTCCCGCGCTCGCCGTCGGGGCGGCGAAGGCCTGCCGGTCCTGCTCCGCGCGGAAGAGCGGTCCCGCCTCCAGGAGCCGGGACTGGAGCTGGGTGTGGCGGCGGATGCAGTCCTTGACTATGTCCACGAGCTCGGCGGCGCGCCGTTTGTTCTCCGGCTCCTCCGCCTCGTCCCTGGCCTTGCGGATGTTGGTGAGGATCGCGTTCTCGTGGCGGTAGCGGTCGGCGACGTGGTCGAGCGCCTCGTCGATCATGTCCGGGACGGCCTTGAGCCAGTCGACCGCGCGGACGTTGCGCCGGGTCGCCTCCAGGGTCCTGCGCAGCGTCTCCGCGTACTGCACGGTCCGGTACCTGGCCTGCTCGGCGGCGAGCTGCGCGTCCGCGAGCCTGCCCCGGCTGATGAGCACTTCGAGCTTCACCTCGGCGGCGATCTGCGCGCTGGTCACATCGGTGTCGAGGGCGCCCACCAGGACATTGACCGCCTCGTCGGTGGTGCGCAGGTAGACCGTCCCGCCGTGTCCGGGGACCTCCTCGACAAGTTTGAAGTCGTAGTCCCGCCGGACATAGGCGCCGTCGGGGCCGAAAGTGCCGTAGACCGCGCGGAACCCCCGGTCCACGCTGCCGACGTTGATCAGGTTCTCCAGCACCCAGCGGGCCACCCGCTCGTGTTCCTCCGCCGGGCGGTGCGGTGCCTGGGCCGCGACGCGCGGGAGCAGCCTGGCCACTATCTGGTCGTGGTCGGCCCCGGTGTCGAAGTCCATGTTGAGCGTGACCAGATCGATGGCGGCCAGCGCGACCTCCGCCATCGCGTAGACCGTGAACTCACCGGCCAGATTGGCCTTGCGCACGTCGAGATCGTGCAGCGGCGCGGTGCACGCGAGCGCGCGCAGCCGCCGCGCGAGCCCTTCGTCGGCGGCCGGGCCCGGTGCGGGCCGCGGCCCCGCGCTGAGCTGGGGCGGAACGAATTCCGTCGAGGCAGGCGAAGTCACGCTGCACAGATTAGGTCCTCGCACCGACAACGGTCGAAACGGCGCGGATGGGACGGCTGCTCCAGGGGGCCCGCACGGCCGGCGACAGCTAGGCTGCTGCCCCCGGAGGGAGCCGTATGACCGCGACCGCCATGACCACGATCGACCTGAACGCCGACCTCGGCGAGGGGTTCGGCCGCTGGACACTCACCGACGACGAGGCGCTGCTCTCCGTCGTCACCAGTGCCAATGTCGCCTGTGGCTTCCACGCCGGTGACCCCTCGACGATGCGCCGCGTCTGCGAGCTCGCCGCCGCACGCGGAGTACGGATCGGGGCCCAGGTCTCGTACCGGGACCTGGCCGGCTTCGGGCGGCGCGCGATGGACGTACCGTCGCGTGAACTCTCCGACGAAGTGGCCTACCAGATCGGCGCGTTGGAGGTGTTCGCGCGGGCCGCCGGAGCCTGGGTGGCCTACGTCAAGCCGCACGGCGCGCTCTACAACCGCACCGTCCACGACGAGGAGCAGGCCGCTGCGGTCGTCGAGGGCGTACGGCTCGCCGGGGGCGGCCTGCCGGTGCTCGGACTGCCCGGGTCACGGCTGCTGGAGGCCGCCGGTGACGCGGGGCTCGTGCCGGTTCAGGAGGCGTTCGCCGATCGCGCGTACACCGCGCAGGCCACGCTCGTTCCGCGCACCCGGCCCGACGCCGTGGTGCACGACCCGGAGGCGGTGGTCGCCCGTGCCCTCTCCATGGCGCGCGACCACTCGGTGTCCGCGGTCACCGGCGAGCGGCTCGTCGTCGACGCCCGTTCGCTCTGTCTGCACGGCGACACCCCCGGGGCCGCGGAACTGGCACTACGGGTCCGCCGTGAACTGCTCGCCGCGGGCGTGGTCCTGGAGCCCTTCGCGTGAGGACGCTCCCGGTGGGAGAGCGCGCCCTGCTGATCGAGCTGGACTCGGCGCAGGAGACGGAGGCGTTCCACGCGGAGCTGCTGCGCCGTCGCGCGGCGGGCGAACTGCCCGGGGTACGGGAGATCGTGCCTGCCGCCCGGACCGTACTGCTGGACGGTCTGGAGCGGCCGGCAGCGCTCGCCGCGCAGCTCGTCACCTGGACCGTGCCTCCCCTGGCACCGTCACCGGAGGCCGGGGTCGACATTCCGGTGCGCTACGACGGCCCGGACCTGGCGGAGGTCGCGCGCCGTTGGGACGTGGAGCCCGCCGAGGTGCCGCGTATCGTCGGCGGGCTCGAATTCCGGGTCGCCTTCTGCGGGTTCGTCCCCGGCTTCGGCTATCTGACCGGGCTGCCCGACCGGCTGCGGCTGCCGCGCCGCGCCACACCGCGCACCAGTGTTCCGGCCGGATCGGTCGCCCTCGCCGACACGTACGCGGGTGTCTACCCGCGCTCCTCCCCCGGCGGCTGGCAGCTGATCGGATCCACCGACGCGGTCCTGTGGGACCCGGCCCGCGAGCCTGCGGCCCTGCTGGTCCCCGGCACGCGGGTGCGGTTCACCGGGGAGGACCTCGCATGAGCCTGGAGGTCGTACGCCCGGGAGCGCTCACGACCGTTCAGGACCTCGGGCGTCCGGGTTACGCGCATCTCGGCGTGCCGCACTCGGGCGCGCTCGACAGGGCCGCGCACCGGCTGGCGAATCTGCTCACCGGCAACGCGCCGGAGGCTGCCACCCTGGAGACCACGCTCGACGGGACCGCGGTACGGGCCACCGCCGACGTCACCGCGGCCGTGACCGGGGCTCCTTGTCCGGTACGGATCGACGGCCGTCCTGCTGCCTGGGGCGCGCCCGTGCTGGTGCCGTCCGGCGCGGTCCTCGATGTGGGCCGGGCGGTCGGCGGGGTACGCAGCTATGTGGCGTTCGGCGGCGGAATCGCCGTGGAGCCGGTGCTCGGCAGCCGTTCGACCGACCTGCTCTCCGGGCTCGGGCCCGCGCCGCTGGAAACCGGCCGGAGACTGCCGCTGGGGCGGGCGGGCGCGCTGCCCGGCGGGGTGGATGCCCTGCCGCTCCCGGCTCCCCCGGCCGAACTGGTGCTGCCCCTCATCCTCGGCCCGCGCGCCGACCGGGTCACCGAGGCCGCGCTCCGGGGCCTGCCGGGGGCCGTCTACCGGGTGTCGGTGGCGAGCAACCGCATCGGGCTGCGCACCGAGGGGCCGCCGCTGGAGCGCTCCGGCGATACCGAACTGCCCAGCGAGGGCATGGTCCTGGGGGCTGTGCAGGTGCCGCCGGACGGGCTGCCGGTGATCTTCCTCGCGGACCATCCGGTCACCGGCGGCTACCCGGTGATCGGAGTGGTGCCGGAGGACCGGCTCGGGGCCGCGGCGCAGGCCGTGCCCGGAACTCCGCTGGTCCTCCTGCCGGTTGCGGGGCGGTCCGCCGGCGCTCCGTACGAGCCGTGAGCGCGCGGCGCGTACCGGCCGCGGTGGCGGAAGCCGCCGCACCCGCCCGTCAGTGAGCGGTCCCTTCGGTGCCGATCCTGCTGCGTACAGCGGTCTGCACCTCGGCCTCCTCGGCGGGGTCCGCCGCCAGCCGCCGGAGGCGGTCGACGACCCGGATGTCACCGGTCTCGGCGTGCAGGGCGGCCACTTCCCGGGTCGTCTCCTCGCAGTCCCAGAGACATTCGACGGCGAAGCCCGCGCCGAAGGACGGATCGGTCGCGGCCAGTGCGCGGGCCGCGCTGCCGCGCAGATGCGACGAGGTGGTCTCGCGGTACACATGGCGCAGTACGGGCGCGGCGCAGGCGATGCCGAGCCGGCCGGCCCCGTCGACGAGCTTCCAGAGCGGCGGCGCGTCGGGCCCGTCGGCCCGGACGGTCTCCCGGAGAGCGCCGAGGACCAGCTGGGTGTCCCGTACCCCGCCGCGGCAGGCGAGCACCCCCGAGGCGGCGGAGCCCAGTGCGTCGGGCCGCTGCACCCAGCTGCGTGCCCGGTCGACCGCTTCCTCGCCGCACATCCGCTCGAAGGCGGCGACGGCCGCTTCACCGACGGTACGGGAGGGGCTGTCCACGGCGGCCTCGATGAGGTCCAGCACAGCCGGGTCCCGTGCTTCGGCGAGATAGTGCAGCGCGGCGCAGCGCGCACCGTCCGTACCGCTCCGTGCGGCCTCGACGATCGTGGCCCGGTCCCCGGGGCCGGCCACGGCGGTCAGGCAGCGGGCGGCCGGCAGGTGCAGTTCGGTGCCGCGGTCGAGGCCCTGCTGGGCCCATTCGAAGACGGCGTGCACGCTCCAGCCGGGCCGGGGACCGGTGGGGCGCATCTGCCGTTGCCAGCGGCCGAACGACCCCTGTTCCCCGGCGGTCCGGACGCGGGCGCCGACCGTCTCGCGCGGGTCGTCGGCCCACAGCCGCCAGGGCCGGGGTTCGTAGGCGTCGCGTACCGCCGCCGCCAGTTCGGCCTCGCCCTGCGGGGTGGCGGGGAACCGGCCGAGTACCGGCTCGGCCAGGGTGCGCAGTCCCGCGTCGTCGTCACGCAGCGCGAGTTCGTCGAGCGCCCAGGCCCAGTTGGCCCCGGTCGCCGCGTACCGCCGCAGGAGCGCGAGGGCGTCCGCCCTGTCGTACGAGGCGAGGTGGCCCAGGACGGCGAGCGCGAGCCCGGTCCTGGTGTCCTCGGTGACGATGTGGTCGTCGGCCAGGAAGAGGTGCTGCTCGATCTCGTCGAGCCCGCCGTCGAGATCGAGATAGAGACGTGCGTAGTAGAGCGAGCGGTTCTCGACCTGCCAGTCGTGGCGGGGGTCGCTCAGTACGCAGTGGTCCAGGGCAGCGAGTGCTTCCTTGCGCGGTGCGGCGAGCGCGTGCAGCGTGCCGTCACCACGGCCCCTCTGGAGGAGACCGAGCAAGGTGCCGCTCGGCGCTATGACTGGATCGATCATGGAAGAAGCCTCACATCAAGCTGTAGACGCGACCGGGAACGTGGATTACCTGGCCGCGCAACAACATGTCCGGCCGCCCGTTGTCTTCTGCTCGGTGCAGTCCATCTTCCTCTGCCTCTCGTCGGTGGCCCGATATGGACCCGCGACGTCATGATGACCCAGTCATTTCGCCACCGCGACCACATTTACGACAGCCCGTTCAGCGGGTGCCGAACAGCTCCACCAGCTCTGTCTTCCCAAACATCCGCGCGGTATCCATCGCTGACGGGGTGCCTGCGGCCGGGTCGGCGCCACCGGCGAGCAGGGCGCGGATCACCGCGTCCTCACCCTTGAAGACCGCCCCGGCCAGTGGGGTCTGGCCACGGTCGTTGGCGCGATCGGCGTCGGCGCCCCGTGCGATGAGGGCCTCCACCACCGGGGCGTGGCCGTGGTAGGCGGCAAGCATGACGAGCGTGTCCCCGCGGTCGTTGGTGAGATTCGCCGGCACGCCCGCGTCGACGTACGCGGCCAGCGCTTCGACCTCTCCCTGCCGGGCCAGGTCGAAGACCTTCGTCGCCAGTTCGACCACCTCGGGGTCCGGAGCCTCGCTCATCACGCGTACCGCCTTCCACACCGTTGACCTCGGGGTACGGCATGACAGCCGTACGAGTGAACCGACAGGGTACTGCCCGGCGGTTCCAGCTCGACGCGCAAGTCGATGTACGCCAGTCCAGTGAAAATGAGGATAATTCACCCATTTGCACCTTTTATCGCATAGATACTTTCTGTGAATCTGGAAGAACTCATGGTGACTGTCCCCCCAACCAGGAGAACACTCATGATCCTTTCCATGTCCGGCGTGGTACTGCTCGGAATCATCGTCTTCCTCTTCTTCCGGAAGGACGGACTCAAGGCGTCCCACGGACTCGTCTGCGCCCTCTTCGGCTTCTATCTCGCCGGGACGGCCATCGCCCCGAGCATCACGGCAGGCGGCGCAAGCCTCGCCAGCATGCTGGGCGGAATCAAGTTCTGACCCTCAGTAACCGCTCTCATCGACCCAGGAGACAGATGTGGCCCGGCGACCGCTCCCCCGCATTCTGAGCAGCAGCAGCGCATCGATCACCCGCAGCCGCGAGATCGCGCGGACGGCCGCCGACAGTGCCACCGATGTCCTCCATCCGCTGATCACCATCGGGCGCGGCCTGCGCAGGCTGGCCTCGACGGGGCGCCGACGGTGGGCCGCGACGCCCAAGGACCGGCGCGGTCCCGTGCTGTTCCTGGTGGCGGCCTGCGTCCTGGTGGTCGCGCTCATCCCGTACGGGCCGCTGCTCGCCCTGATCACGGTGATGGCCGCGGCTGCCTGGAAGGGGCACGAGCGGGCAGCGGTGAAGACCGGGCCCGACGAGGCGGAGACCGCCAGGCTCCAGGCGCTGTACGAGGCCCTGGTGCCGTACTTCTCGGTACCGGACGACCCGGCTCCGCTCTTCGCCCACGGGGGCGAGTGGGACGCCGTGTTCAGTGACTACGCGTTCGACGACGACGGGCGGCTCACCGCGCTGCACGTCAGGTACCCGGCGCACTTCACCGATGGGGAAGCCGCGTCCCGCACCCGGATCGAGCAGTTGCTGCACGCCAAGTCCGGTCGCGGACGCGAGTACCACTTCGACTGGGACGAGGAGGGCAACCGGCTCGCGATGAGCGTGCTGCCCGCCCTGTCCACCTCGATCGCGGCGCAGCCCTTCGTCACCTCCCCCGGCGAGACGGTGCTGGGTTTCACGGACGCGGGCTCGGTGCAGCGCACCGTGCCGGTCCGGTCGGGCGAGGAGAGAAGTGACGCGCCGCCGGTCGTCTGGCGGACCGGAGGCCGTTCGACGGAGCCCCATCTACTGGTCGTGGGCGAGCCGGGCAGCGGAACCACCACCCTGCTGCGCTCCATCGCACTCCAGACCCTCCGGTACGGCGACGTGGTCGTCATCGAGGGCAGCGGCACGGGCGAGTACGCCTGCCTCACCGGACGTACGGGAGTTCTCGCCGTCGAATGCGGGCTGGCGGGCGCCCTGGCCACCCTGGAGTGGGCGGCGCACGAGACCGAGCGCCGACTGATCGCCGCGAACCGCGCGAGGCAGTCCGGGCATCCCGCGCCCGCCGACACCCGGCGCCCGCTGTGGATCCTGTTCGACCGGCCCGGCGTCCTCGGGCATCTGGCCGCGGCCGACGGCCGGACCGACCCCCAGGAACTGCTGCAGGTCCCCCTGCGGCACGGCCGGGCGGCCGGGGTCACGGTCGTCGTGGCCGAGCAGTTCGACACCCTGGACGCACTCACCGAGACCGTCCACCGGCACACCCGTGCCCGTGTGGTGCTCGGCTCCGCGACCCACACGCAGATCGAGGCCGTGCTCGGGGCCCCGCCGCACACCACACCGGCCCCCGGAACCCCGCCGGGCCGGGGCTACGCACGGCTGGGCTCCGGGTCCGTACTGCGGCTCCAGGTGCCGGCCACCCCCGACCCGTACGACGACGCGACCAGCGAGGCGCACCGCAAGGCCGTACTGGACCTGCTGCCCGGCCGCCAGGGCGTGGCCGGGGCGACGCCCGCTCCGGTGGACGCGGTCCCCGGTCCGGTGGAGGCCGAGCCCCGGCCGATGGAGGCGGCGGATCCGGTGGCGGCCGAGAACTGACCGGGGGTCAGGCCACGAAGGTCCGCGGGGTGTCGGCGCCGGTGCCCGCGCCCGTCTCGACCAGCCGCGCGGCAGCCGCCAGCCGCTGCGCCGCCTCCTCGGCCACCGGACCGCCGACCGTGAACGGCAGCCGGACGTACCCCTCGAAGGCCCCGTCCACCCCGAAACGGGGCCCCGAGGGAACCCGGACGCCCACCCGCTCGCCGACCTCGGCGAGCCGCGAGCCCGACAGCCCGCCCGTCCGCACCCAGAGCGTCAGCCCGCCGTGCGGGACCTCGAACTCCCAGCCGGGCAGTTCCCTGCGCACCGCGGCGACCAGCGCGTCGCGGTTCTCCCTGGCCTGAGTGCGGCGGATCCCGACGGCTTCCTCCCATCCCCCGGTGCTCATCAGCCAGTTGATGGCGAGTTGTTCCAGCACCGGGGTGCCCAGGTCGGCGTAGGCGCGCGCCGACACCAGGCTGCGGATCACGTCCGGCGCGGCCCGCACCCAGCCGATGCGCATGCCCGCCCAGAACGCCTTGCTCGCCGATCCCACGGTCAGCACCGTGCTGCCCGCCGGGTCGAAGGCGCAGACCGGGCGCGGCATCTCGGTGTCCTCGTCCAGGCGCAGTTCGGTCATGGTCTCGTCGACGACCAGGACGGTCCCCGCCGAGCGTGCGGCGTCCACCAGCCCGCGCCGCTGGTCCTCGTCGGCCAGCGCGCCGGTGGGGTTGTGGAAGTCCGCCACGACGTAGGCGAGCCGGGGAGCGGCGTCGCGCAGCACCTGCCGCCACCGGGGCAGGTCCCAGCCGCTCAGCCCTTCCGCCATCGCGACGGGGACCAGCCGCGCACCGGCCTCGCGCATGAGCTGGAGGATGTTGGCGTACGACGGCGATTCGACGGCGATGCGTTCACCGCGCCCGGCGAAGAGGTGGCAGATGGCGTCCATGGCCCCCATCGCGCCGGTGGTCACCATGATCTGCTCGGGCATCGTCGGGATGCCGCACCCGGTGTAGCGGTCGGCGAGCTTCTGCCGCAGCGCGGGCAGGCCTGCCGGGTAGTCGCCGTGGGTGTGCGCGTACGGCGCCAGCTCACCCAGCGCGCCCTGGACCGCGCGGGTGAGCCAGGGCTCGGGGGCCGGGAGCGCGGCGGTGCCCAGGTCGATCATCGAGCCGAGGGCCTCGGGCGGCAGTGGTTCGAGGCCCCGGGCGGGCAGCGGGTTGCCGGCCGGAACCGCGGTCCAGCTGCCCGCGCCCCTGCGGGATTCCAGGAAGCCCTCGGTGCGCAGCGCCTCGTACGCCGCGGCCACGGTCGTACGGCTGACCGCCAGGGCCACCGCCAGCTCCCGCTCCGCGGGCAGCCGCGCGGCCACCGGGACCCGGCCTTCGAGGACCAGCAGCCGGACGCCGTCGGCGAGTGCCCGGTAGGCGGGGGGCCTGCGGGTGCCCGGCCCGGCGGGCCGGGACTGCTGGGTGCTGAGCTGACGGGCGAGCTGAGCCGCACCCACCGCCGAAGTCCACTGCGCCATGGAATCCAGTCCACCTTCCTGGAATTGGCCATGGTTGGCTCTCAATTCCACGCCACAGAGTGTCATGCATCAGTCCACTACCACCACCACTCGGGGGAAATTTTGTCCAGGAATCTGATATTTCGACTGGTTCAGCTGTACGTCGGCCTGGCGTTGTACGGCGCGAGTTCGGCCCTGCTGGTCCGGGCGGGCCTCGGTCTGGAGCCCTGGGGCGTGCTGCACCAGGGCCTGGCGGAGCTGACCGGCCTGTCGATCGGCACCGTCTCCATCGCCGTCGGCGCGGTCGTCCTGCTGGTGTGGATCCCGCTCAGGCAGCGGCCGGGGCTCGGCACCGTCTCCAATGTCTTCGTCGTCGGCATCGCCATGGACGGTGTACTGGCCCTGGTCCCGGACGTGCACGGCCTCTTCGGCCGGGTCCCGCTGATGGCGGCCGGGATCCTGCTCAACGGCGCGGCCACCGGTCTCTACATCTCCGCCCGCTTCGGCCCCGGCCCGCGGGACGGCCTGATGACCGGGCTGCACCGGCTCACCGGGCGCTCGATCCGGATCGTGCGCACGGCCCTTGAGATCGCGGTCGTCGCCACCGGCTTCGCGCTGGGCGGGACGGTCGGCGTGGGCACGGTCGCGTACGCCCTGGCGATCGGACCGCTCGCCCAGGTCTTCCTGCGGATGTTCACCGCCCCGCCCCCCGGCGACGACACCGGTCCGGCAGCGGCGCGCGTCCCGGAGCGGGTGATACTGCCGGAGTGACTCGCACCCGACACCCCTATCTGGACCACGAGGGCCCGATCCCGTTCGCCCACCGCGGCGGCTCGGCGGACGGCCTGGAGAACACCGCCGCCGCCTTCGGGCGGGCGGCCCGCACCGGCTACCGCTACTTCGAGACCGACGTGCACACCACCTCGGACGGCCGGCTGGTCGCCTTTCACGACGCGACGCTGGACCGGGTCACGGACGCACGGGGCCGGATCGCCGAACTCCCCTGGAGCGAGGTGCGCCGGGCACGGGTGGCGGGCAGCGAACCCCTGCCGCTGTTCGCGGACCTGCTGGAGGAGTTCCCGGAAGCCCGCTGGAACGTCGACGTCAAGGCCGAGCGGGCGCTGGCCCCGCTGATCGAGCTGATCCGCCGGGCCGACGCCTGGGACCGGGTGTGCGTGGGCTCCTTCTCCGAGCGCCGGGTGACCCGGGCACGCCGTCTCGCGGGCCCCCGCCTCGCCACCTCGTACGGGGTGAGCGGCGTCCTGGCGCTGCGACTGCGCTCGTACGGGATCCCGGCCGCCCCGCGCGCGAGCGCCGTGTGCGCCCAGGTCCCCGAGTACCAGGGCCGGATCCGGGTGGTCGACCGCCGCTTCGTACGGGCCGCCCACGCCCGCGGCCTCCAGGTGCACGTCTGGACGGTCAACGATCCGGCGCGGATGGCGGCCCTCCTCGACCTCGGCGTGGATGGCATCATGACCGATCATCTCGAGTCACTGCGCACGGTTCTGACCGAGCGGGGGGCGTGGAACTGACGATCAGGGGGCGCGGGTTGAGCGCTGATACCGCGGTACGCACGGCTGGAGCGGCCGACCGCAGACGCGAGCAGCACGGCTGGTACTTCTACGACTTCGCGTGTTCGGTCTACTCGACGAGTGTGCTCACCGTCTTCCTCGGCCCGTACCTGACGTCGGTCGCCAAGGCGGCTGCGGACGCCGACGGATACGTCCATCCGCTGGGCGTCCCCCTGCGGGCCGGTTCGGTCTTCCCCTACACGGTTTCGGTGTCCGTCGTCGTCGCCGTGGTGCTGATGCCGCTGGCGGGCGCCGTCGCGGACCGTACCGGGCGCAAGAAGCCGCTGCTCGCGACGGCCGCGTACATCGGCGCCACCGCCACGGCCGGAATGTTCTTCCTGGACGGCCACCGCTATCTGCTGGGCGCGCTGCTGCTGATCGTGGCCAACTCCTCGCTGGCCGTGTCGATGGTGCTCTACAACGCCTTCCTCCCGCAGATAGCCGAACCGGACGAGCGCGACGCGGTCTCCTCGCGGGGCTGGGCCTTCGGATACACCTCCGGCGCCTTCGTCCTCGTCCTGGACCTGGTGCTGTATTCGGGTCACGCCCACTTCGGGATCCCGGAGTCCACCGCCGTACGGATCTGTCTGGCATCGGCCGGGGTCTGGTGGGGCGCGTTCACCCTCGTGCCGCTGCGCCGGCTGCGTGACCGGACGGCGACCACGGGCGGCGGGCGCGCCACGGTCGGCGCCGGGTGGCGGCAGCTGACGGCGACGCTCCGGGACATGCGCAGATATCCGCTGACGCTGTCGTTCCTGCTCGCGTACCTGGTCTACAACGACGGCATCCAGACGGTGATCTCGCAGGCCTCCGTGTACGGATCCGAGGAGCTGGGCCTCAGCCAGACCACGCTGATCACGGCCATCCTGCTGGTGCAGGTGCTGGCCGTGGCGGGCGCCCTGGGCATGGGCCGGCTGGCCAGGACGTACGGCGCCAAGCACACCGTCCTGGGCTCGCTCGCCGTCTGGACGCTGATCCTCGGGGCGGGGTACTTCCTGCCCCGAGGCGCACCGGTCTGGTTCTTCCTGCTGGCCGCGGCGATCGGGACGGTGCTCGGCGGGAGCCAGGCGCTGTCCCGCTCGCTGTTCTCGCACCTGGTGCCGCCGGGCAAGGAGGCCGAGTACTTCTCGGCGTACGAGATGAGCGACCGCGGACTGAGCTGGCTGGGACCTCTGGTGTTCGGGCTCGCGTACCAGCTGACCGGCAGTTACCGGGTGGCGATCATCTCATTGCTGATCTTCTTCGTACTGGGTTTCTTCCTGCTGGCGCGGGTACCTGTGAGGGAGGCCGTGACAGCGGCGGGAAACGCGGTACCGGACCGGGTTTAGGCATTGAAGTCAAAGGCCGGTAGTGTACGCCTTTGACTTACCAGGCGGACCGTTACTGCGTGATCATCAATCGAAAACGCAGGGTGACGTCTTTGACCAGATGTGACAAACAGGGCACTGGTGGGTACAACAAGGGGCGGCACGACGGGCGACGCATGACCCGCAACGGGAATCTTTACCGCCGACCGGACGTTGACCGGATGACGACGACAGCGACACCTGTCCTGTGGGCGACAAGCCCGGGAGGCACGATTCATGAGTGAGCGAGCTCTTCGCGGTACGCGCCTCGTGGTGACCAGCTACGAGACCGACCGCGGCATCGACCTGGCCCCGCGCCAGGCGGTGGAGTACGCATGCGAGAACGGACATCGCTTTGAGATGCCGTTCTCTGTAGAGGCGGACATTCCGCCGGAGTGGGAGTGCAAGGCGTGCGGCGCCCAAGCACTCCTGGTAGACGGGGACGGCCCTGAGGAGAAGAAGGGCAAGCCTGCGCGCACACACTGGGACATGCTCATGGAGCGGCGCACCCGCGAGGAGTTGGAGGAGGTGCTGGCCGAGAGGCTGGCCGTTCTCCGCTCCGGCGCCATGAACATTGCTGTGCATCCGCGGGACAGCCGCAAGTCCGCGTAACGCCCAGGCGTTTCGCGTACTGCTACAGCACGGACAAGAGCCACGGGCTCCGGCACACTTCAGGGTGTGCCGGAGCCCGTGGCTCTCCGTGTTGTACGCGTGGCCCGCTTCCGCCGGTACGGCGGGGCGGGCCACGGTTTTCGTCGCTACGACGGGCAGGTCACGGGGTGAGCGGCGGGCGCGGACCGTCGTCCTTGCGGGGCTCCGGCTCGTGGTCGTGGATGACTTCGCCCTGGACGACCTTGCCGTCCGGACGGTGCATCCGGGCCTGCTGGAAGGCGCCCCCGAGGGTGCCGGGCGCCGCCTTGTTCATCCGGCGCTCCAGGGAGCGCTCCGCGTACCGGCTCAGCAGTGAACGCACCGGCGGTACGAGCAGCACCAGCCCCACCACGTCGGTGATGGGTCCGGGCAGCATGATCAGCAGGCCGGCGAGCATCAGGAAGCCGTTCCCGTCGCTTCCCCGGTCCTTGGCGGGCTCCGCCCCCGACTGCTGCTGCTGAAGCGTCTCGGTCAGATTGCGGAAGGCCCGGCGCCCCGCCCGCTTGATGACGGCGGCGCCGAGCACGACGCCGCCGACCAGCAGGAAGAGCACCGTGAGTCCGCCCGCCGCGCCGGCCACCAGGATCAGCAGCCAGATTTCGAGTACCAGCCAGGCAGCGATGCCCAGCGGTACGTAGGTGCGCGCGCGGGAGCGCCTGGAAGCAGTCGGGGGCTGTGTGCCGGTCGTCATGCTCCCAGTGTGCCTGGCGGCACGCGCGGGCGGCGGACGGAGGGGTTCAGGAAGGCTGCCGTCCCAGCAGACGGCCGGCCCGGGAGCCGACGCCCCAGGCCGTCACCCGCCACAGCGCCTCGACGACGATGTCACGGCTCATCTTGGAGTCGCCGATCTCTCGCTCGACGAAAGTGATCGGAACTTCCACCACGTGGCAGCCCGCCTCGACGGCGCGGCGGGCGAGGTCCACCTGGAAGCAGTACCCCTGGGAGGACACCTCATCGAGTCCCAGCTCTTCGAGGGTCTCCTTGCGGAAGGCGCGGAAACCGCCGGTGACGTCGCGGATCGGTACGCCCAGAAGCAGCCGCGAGTACGTGCTGCCGCCGCGGGAGAGCATCTCGCGGGACTTGGGCCAGTTGACGACACGTCCGCCGGGCATCCACCGGGAGCCGAGCACCAGGTCGGCGCCCTTCAACGCGGTGAGCAGCCGGGGCAGTTCCTCGGGCTGGTGCGAACCGTCCGCGTCCATCTCCACCAGAACGCCGTACTCGTGCTCGATGCCCCAGCGGAAGCCTGCGAGATACGCGGCGCCGAGACCTTCCTTGCCCTGCCGGTGCAGCACGTGGACCTGGTGGTCCTCCGTGGCGATCTCGTCCACGATCTTTCCGGTGCCGTCCGGGCTGTTGTCGTCGGCGACCAGAATGTCCGCCTCCGGCACCGCGGCGCGCACCCGGGCAACGATCGGCTTGATGTTCTCGGCCTCGTTGTAGGTCGGAATGATGACCAAGGCCTTGCCGAGCGGACCGAAACGCCGCTCACCGCCGTCGTTCACTACTGCCCCTCACTGTGTCCCAACGCAGAGACATCACCCTATCGACCGCGCGGGCAGCGAATTGCAGCCGACTCGGTCGGTCGGACTGCCGCAGGAGGGAAGGAACTTCGGATCGGGGCCCGGTGTCCTTCGGGCCGACCTGGGGCCCGCTGGCTGCGGGTCGACCGAGAGCCGTTGTCTACTGAACGTCCGGGCCCCACCCGGGTCACACCTTCCGGCCGGGCGGAATCTCCCTCGCCCCCGAGGCGCGGGCGCTGAACCTGGCTCCCGGTGGCGGCGCACCTGCCGGCGCGCCGCCCCATGACCCAGCGGCGTTCGACGACTGCGTGGAGGTTTCCCGGTCGGACGTCCTGTGGTGGACTCGGCCGAACCTACCCGCCGGTGGCCGCTTTCTGTCAACAGTCGTCCGACCTGCGGTGTTCTGACGAATCAGCAGGTCAGTGCCGAAGATCCGCAGGTGACGGGAGAGCCCTCGGCGCATCGATCGGCGGCAAGAAATGCCCGGATGTCATTCGTTCGGCCTCACGTAGACCGTTCGTCCGAGGACCACCGTCCGCAGACAGACCGGGAGTTCGGCTCCGGGGGTGAGGTCCGGCAGTCCGGGGGTACCGGAGCGCGGGTCGGTCGACCAGCGGGCCACCCGGTCGTCGGGGGCCTGCACCACCAGGTCCGCGGTACGCCAGACCGCGTAGTCGGCGGGGGCGCCGGGCGCCAGAACCCCCGCGTCGTCCCGGCCGATGGACCGCCAGCCGCCCCGGGTGTGGGCGGTGAACGCGGCCCGTACGGAGATCCGGTGGTCCGGGGTCCGGTGGAAGGCCGCGGCGCGCACCGTACCCCAGGGGTCGAGCGGGGTGACGGGGCTGTCGGAGCCGAAGGCCAGGGGGACCCCGGCGCGCAGCATGGCCGCGAACGGGTTGAGGGTGCCGGCCCGTTCGGCGCCCAGGCGCTGTGCGTACATCCCGTCCGGGCCGCCCCAGGCCGCGTCGAAGGCCGGCTGCACGGAGGCGGTCAGCCCCAGCTCGGCGAAGGCGGCGATCGTTTCGGGGGTGAGCATCTCGGCGTGCTCGACACGGTGCCGGGCGGCGCGCACCCGGGCCGTACCGAGCTTTTCAGCGGCGGCCCGGACCCCGTCGACGACCGCGGACACCGCGGCGTCACCGATGGCGTGGAAGCCCGCCTGGAGCCCTTCCTCGGTGCAGGCGGTGACATGCGCGGCGATGTCGGTGGCGTCCAGGTGGGCGGTGCCGGTGTGGGCGGCGTCCGCGTACGGTTCGTGCAGGCAGGCGGTGTGCGAGCCCAGGGAGCCGTCGACGAAGAGGTCGCCCGCCGCACCGATCGCGCCGAGTTCCCTGATGCGCCGGGCGTCCTTGGCGTCGGCGACCCGGTCGGCCCAGTAGCCGAAGACCCGGGGCCCCTGCTCCTGTTCGGCGAGCCGGAGCAGGCCGGTGAAGTCCTCCTCGTCGGAGATGTCGGGACCACCGCACTCGTGGAGCGCGCCGATGCCGAGGGAGGCCGCCCTCCGGCGGGCGGCGCGCTGCGCCTCCGTGCGCTGCTGCGGGGTGATCTCCGCGTAGGCGGCGGCGCGGACGGCGTGGTGCTCGGCGCCGGTGAGCGGGGCGTCCGGGTGGTATCCGGCCATCGAGGTGATCCGGGGCACCAGATCGAGCATGGCGGTGGAGGCCACGGCCGAGTGGACGTCGACGCGCGGCAGATAGACCGGCCGGCCGCCTGTCGCCTCGTCGAGTTCCGCGCGCGACAGCGGCTGCTCGCCGGGCCACCGCGCCGCGTCCCAGCCGTGGCCGAGCAGCACCCGGTCGCCGGGGCGGTCCGCCGCGTGGGCGCGTACGAGCGCGAGCGCCTCGCCCGGTGTGCGGGCGGCCGACAGGTCGAGGCCGGTGAGGGCGAGACCGGTGGCCGTGGTGTGCACATGCGCATCGGTGAACGCCGGGGTGACCAGGGCGCCTTCGAGGTCGACGACCTCGTCGACCCCCTTCGCGAAGGCGTCCGCCGCCCCTTCGGAGCCCACCCAGGCGACGTGCCCGCGTTCCACGACCATTGCGGTGGCGAAGGGGTCGGCGGGGCTGTGGATGTCTCCACCGCGCAGCAGTACGGTGCGGTGTTCGGCCTGGGGGGCGGTGCTCTCACTCATGGGAACAGTCTCCCGCCTGCGGGCCGGTGCCCGGCGCAGGGGGGGCCGGTACGGCGTGGATCAGGGACCGGGAGCAGGCGGGGAACGCGTCAGATCTGCGGTGGCCGGGCTTCGTACGGGGTGGACAGGACGACGGTCGTACGGGTCGAGACTCCGGCCAGTGACCGGATCCTGGTCAGGAGGTTCTCCAACGCCAGCGGGGTGGGGACACGCACCTTGAGGATGTAGTTCTCGTCACCCGCGACGCTGTGGCACGCCTCGATCTCCGGGACCCCGGCGAGCCGTTCGGCGATGTCGTCGGGGGCGCTGGGGTCGAAGGGCTTCACCGAGATGAACGCGGTGAGCGGCAGCCCCACCGCCTCGGGGTCGACGACCGCGGCGTACCCGCGGATGACACCGCGCTGCTCCAGCCTGCGTACACGCTGGTGCACCGCCGATGTGGACAGGCCCGTGGCCTTGCCCAGGTCGGTGTAACTCATCCGCCCGTCCTTGACGAGCAACTCCACGATCCGGCGATCCAGCTCCTCCATACGGATCAACCTATGGCCCCAGGTCACTCCAGGCACAGCCGGAGCGGCCGGTAAGGGGGAACTGCGGCAGCCATGTGACGAAGACCACAGGCCTGGAGCCGTGTCTGCGGGGAACGCGCGATTACCGCGCGGACGGGGCGGGAAGTGCTTGCTGTGGTCGAGACCACAGTTTCTGGTCGGCCCACCCGAGGGGGAGATTCTCCATGCAGAAGCTTAAAAGCGTTGATTCCATCGAGCCCGCCGAGCTCGCCGCCATCGAGGACGGTGTCGGCTCCGACGCCTACGACACCTGTGAGATGTACCGGGTGATCTGCCCTGACTGTGCCCAGCCGATCGCACTGCTCGCGGACGAGGACGTCCTGCCGGAGCACGCGCTGTGCGCCAGCCCCTGGAATCCGTTCGGACTCACCGTGTGCGCGGGAACCGGCCGCGCGGCCTCGGAGGCCGTGCCCGCCGACGACTCCCTGGATGCCCAGGAGCAGGACACCGCACTGCTGTTGACGCTCCCCCAGGGCCTCGACTGGCGCAAGCAGCCCTTCTCGCATGTCGGCGGTCCCGGCTCACGTCCCGTCAGGGTCCCGCGGCTGGGCCGCGAAGCCGCCTGACCAGTCGTACGTTCCCCGCACCAGGGCGTCCAGAGAGGCGCGGTGCAGGATCAGCCCATCCGGGTCCTCCGGGACCCGGACCTCACCGAAGTACACCTGGCGGTAGGCGATCCGCAGCATCACGATCGCGTGCCGCAGGGCCGCGTAGAGCAGATGGAACTCCATGTCGCGCGGTGTGTGGCCGGTGAGTTCGGCATAGCGCCGCTCGATGTTCTCCCGGCACAGGAAGTCCGGCAGTCCGCGCTGTCCCGTCCCCTCGGTCAGGTCCTGGAAGAAGCGGTGCAGATAGACGGTCCAGCCGAGGTCCAGCTCGCACGGGCCGTATGCCGCCATTTCCCAGTCGAGCACGGCGGCGGGCGCGAAGCCGTCGTACATGATGTTGCCGATCCGGGCGTCTCCCCAGCAGAGCACCGCCGGGCCCTCGTCCAGCGGCCACAGCGACTCCAGGCGGTCGAAGGCGCTCTCGATCAGCGGTGAGCGGGGCAGCCCGTCCACCACCCAGGCGTAGTAGGCCCGTTGCTCCTGTACGTGCCGGCGCAGCGGGCTGCCGGTGCCGTCCGGGAGCAGGAACTCCGCCTCCGCCGCGGGGAACTGCCCGTGCAGCCCGGACAGGACGCCCAGCGTCGCCTCCTCCAGGGCTGCCCGGTCGGCGTCCGTGGCGGAGTGCAGCCAGTTCCCCTCGTACGTGTAGGGCATGACGTCGGGAGGGACCCGGCCCTGTGCCTGCTCCATCACGAAGAACGGCGCACCCAGCGGGCCCGGATCCGTTTCGAGCCAGAGCGCCCGCGGCACCGGGACGCCGGTGTGCTCGGCGACCAGGCGCATCACCCGGTACTGACGCTCCATGTCGTAGGCGGGGAAGACCGTGTACGCGGCCGGGTCGGCGGCCAGGCGCAGCGCGCAGGCGCGGACCGGCGCCGCCGGGTGGTCGACGGTGAAGAGCAGCGTCTCGCTCGACATGCCGTTGGAAGCGGGCGTGGAGAGGTCCGTGACCCGGACGCCCGGCAGCCGGGCGTCGAGCCACCGGGTGATCCTGCGGCCCAGGTCCTGCGGATCGCGGGTGGTGGTGCGGGGGCGTGGTGCCGTGGTCATGGCGGTGCTCCTCGCTCGGGGACGGGTGCCGCGGCTCCGCTCAGGGCGCGACCGATTCGTATCCGGTGAATCCGCTGGGGTCGTGGCGGCCGAAGCTGCCGTGCTCGAAGATGCCGTGGCCCACCTGCCCGTCGAGGGTGAAACGCGCGGCGTGATCGGTGACGCCGAAGGCCGCCGCCGGGTGGGCCGACGGGTCGCTCAGGTCGTAGGCGCGCCGGTCGGTCCAGCCGCGCCCCTGCCAGGTGCCGTGCTGCCAGTCGGTGGCCGGCGGGTAGCCCGCACCGAGCGCCAGCGGCGAGGAGCAGAGGATCTCGACGCCCAGTTCCAGTGGTTCGCGGCCGGGGCCGGTGAGATGGATGACAGCGCGTTCGGGGTGGCGGGTGCCCGGCCGGTAGCCGATGTCGGCCTGTGGCCAGCCGAGTTGGACGTCGCGCCGGCCGTTCCGTACGAGCAGTGCCTCGCTCAGGGTGCGGTAGCCGTCGGCGTCCTCCTGGGCGATGACCATCATGAATCTGTCCTCGAACCGGACCGGGGCCCAGATCCAGTGGAAGCCTTCGGGGCGCTGCTCGGCGGCGGCACGCCCGCCCTCCTCGCCGGGGATGGGCCGCACGCCCCAGCTCCGGTCGCGGGTGCCCGTCCACTCCCCCGCCGCGAGCCGGATCTCCGTACCACCGGCCCGTACGGTCCCGGTACAGCTGCCCGCCTGGACGAAGCGGCGGCCTTCGAGCATCAGCCGCTCGCCGCGCCGCTGGACGTGGTGCGGCTCCCAGACGGCGGGGAAGTCGGCGGTCCACTCGATGTCGAACGAGAGCGAGTCCGGGTCGGCGGGATCGGCGTCGCAGTGCAGGGACAGCCGGCGCAGCGGGGTGTCGACCGTGATGCGCAGCGGGCCCACGGCGAGGTTCGTCCGGTCGTCGGTGAGGGCGTCCGACGCGCGCACCGCGAGGAGCCGGTCGCCGCTGCGCAGCGTGGCATAGGCGTCGATCACACCCGTGTTGGGGTAGACGCCGAGGCCCACGATCAGGAGCGCCGTGCCGTGATGGTCGAAGACGTGGAAGATGCACCGGTCGTAGGCGTTGCGGTCGCCCGTCGCGACATGCTTCATCGACAACGGCACCTGGTGGACGGGGTATTCGTCGAGCGCTACCGGACGGTCGTCGGTCACGGCATCCTCCTGGCGGCAGGGGAGATGACGGTACGTCAGAAAGCGTGCGGGCGGCCATACCCGGACCGCCACCGGAATCACCGGCGCGGGCGTGGGCGCCGGATCGCGCGAGGGCGGACGGGTCGCTCCGTCGCGCACCCTCACCGCGCGAACAGACGCCCGACGCGGGCGGGCGGTGACCCGGCGCCGCCGTCCCCCGTTGACCCGGCATGACTCTTCTGCACTACGGGGCCGGGGCAGGACGGCGCCGGCTCGTCGCAGCCGCGCCTGAAGAATCGCTTCCGCAGGTCGTGGACGCGCCCATCTACCAGGCGCTGGTCAGCCAGTGGGGGCGCGCGGGCAGGACCCTGCCGGGCCGCCGGGACCAGGAATGGGCACGCCTGACCGCGGCCGGTGTGCGGCCGGGGCAGTTCAGTGCGACTCCGGACCCGCGAGATGGCGGGCGATGACCATCCGCTGGATCTGATTGGTGCCCTCGACGATCTGCAGCACCTTGGCTTCCCGCATGAACCGCTCGACCGGGAAGTCCGCCGTGTACCCGTAGCCGCCGAGCACCTGAACGGCGTCGGTGGTGACCCGCATCGCCGCGTCCGTACAGAAGAGTTTGGCCATGGCGGCCTGCCGGGAGAAGGGACGCCCGGCGTCCCTCAGCCGGGCCGCGGCGAGGTAGAGCGCGCGGCCCGCCTCGATCTGCGTGGCCATGTCGGCGAGCATGAAGCGCAGGCCCTGGAAGTCCGCGATGGGGCGGCCGAACTGCCGTCTCCCGGTCGCGTACTCGACCGCCTCGTCCAGTGCCGCCTGGGCGACGCCGATGGCGCAGGCGGCGATGCCGAGCCGCCCGGAGTCGAGCGCGGACAGCGCGATGGCGAAGCCCTGGCCCTCCTCGCCGATCCGCCGCGCATCGGACACCCGGACCCCGTCGAAGTGCAGTTGGGCGGTGGGCGAGCCCTTCATCCCCATCTTCTTCTCGGGAACCGCGGCGTCCAGTCCGTCGGCATCACCCGGCACCAGGAAGGCCGAGATGCCCCGGGCCCCGTCTCCGCCGGTACGCGCCAGGACCGTGTAGAAGTCCGCGATTCCGCCGTGGGTGATCCACGCCTTGGTCCCGGTGATGATCCATTCGTCGCCCTCGCGCACGGCCTTCGTCCGCAGCGAGGCGGCGTCGGAACCGGATGCGGGCTCGGAGAGGCAGTACGCACCGAGGAGCCCGCCGCCGAGCATCGCGGGCAGCTGGGCGGCCTGCTGCTCCTTGGTGCCGTACCCGGCAAGCGCGTGGCAGGCGAGGGAGTGGACGCTGACACCCAGACCGATCGTCAGCCGCGCCGAAGCCAGCTCTTCGAGGACCTGGAGGTAGACCTCGTACGGCTGGTCACCACCGCCGTGGGCGGAGTCGTAAGGGAGGCCGAGCAGCCCGGCTTCGGAGAGCAGCGTGAAGATCTCACGCGGGAACCGGCCGGCTTCCTCCTCGGCCGCCGCACCGGGCGCGATCTCCCGCTGGACGATGTCGCGCACCAGCGCGATCAGGTCTCGGGACTCCTCGGTGGGCAACTGCCGGTCCACCAACTGCGGGGCGCGGTCGGACATGGCGACGCTCTCCTCCCTGTCGGGCACTGCGGCGTACGCGCGGCCAGGGTGTGGCGACGCCGCCGGGTCTCACCTTCGGCCGATGCTGCCCTCCCGGATCGCGGAAGGGGCTGACCAGAGGCTGTGGCGGCTTGAGTATGCCCGATCGGCGGACTTCCGTCACGGGGGCCAGATTGGTCCGAACCATTGACCTCACTGGTCTAGTCCTTCTACCTTCCCCCTAGCGGCTTTTCGCGTTCATGCCAAAACGGCGCTACCGCTCAGTTCCCCCACCTTCCGTTCCCCTCCCCCACGAGGAGACAGCATGTTCGGACGATTCCATCCACGGGCCCGGTTCCGGGCCCTTCTCGCCGCCACCTGTACGGCGGCTCTCGGCTTCACCCTGCTCGCGGGCGCCGGCAGTGCGTCGGCCGGCGAGAACACCGCACCGGTCGCCGCCAAGGCCCCCGCGGGCAGCAAGGTAGCCACAGGCAGCAAGGTCGTCGGATACTTCGCCGACTGGGACGTCTACCAGCGCAACTACCAGGTCAAGAACATCCAGACCTCGGGCTCGGCCGACAAGCTCACGCACATCAACTACGCCTTCGGCAATGTGACCGGCGGCAAGTGCGCGATCGGCGACGCCTACGCCGACTACCAGAAGACCTACGACGCGTCCTCCAGCGTGGACGGCACCGCCGACACCTGGGACCAGCCCGTCGCGGGCAACTTCAACCAGTTGCGCGAACTCAAGAAGCTGCATCCGAACCTCAAGATCATCTGGTCCTTCGGCGGCTGGACCTGGTCCGGCGGCTTCGCACAGGCAGCCCAGGACCCGGCCGGCTTCGCACAGTCCTGCTACAACCTGGTCAAGGACTCGCGGTGGGCCGATGTCTTCGACGGCATCGACATCGACTGGGAGTACCCCAACGCCTGCGGTCTCACCTGCGACACCAGCGGGGCAGCCGCCTTCAAGAACGTGATGGCCGCCCTGCGCGCCAAGTTCGGCTCGTCCAGCCTGGTCACCGCGGCCATCACCGCTGACGCCTCGGACGGCGGCAAGATGGACGCCGCCGACTACGCGGGCGCCGCGCAGTACGTCGACTGGTACAACCCGATGACGTACGACTACTTCGGAGCCTGGGACGCCCAGGGCCCCACGGCCCCGCACTCCCCGCTCACCTCCTACACCGGCATCCCGAAGGAGGGCTTCAACACCGACGCCACCATCACCAAGCTCAAGGGCCTCGGCGTCCCGGCGGACAAGCTGCTGCTCGGCATCGGCTTCTACGGCCGCGGCTGGACCGGCGTCACCCAGGACGCCCCCGGCGGCACGGCCACCGGACCGGCCCCCGGCACGTACGAACAGGGCATCGAGGACTACAAGGTCCTCAAGAACACCTGCCCCGCCACCAGCACCGTCGCCGGTACCGCGTACGCCAGGTGCGGCTCGAACTGGTGGAGCTACGACACCCCGGCCACCATCGCCGGGAAGATGGCCTACAAGAACCAGCAGGGCCTCGGCGGGACCTTCCTCTGGGAGCTCAGCGGTGACACCTCCAACGGTGAGCTGATCCACGCCATCAGCTGACACCGCTCACGCAGAACGAGGGGGTGGGGAGCCCGACGGCTCCCCACCCCCCTTCCGCTCACGCCGTGCGCGGCCCGTCACTCCGCGGGTGGCGGCGAGGGGCACTCGGGGACGAACTCGCCAATGGTGTCGAGGGTGTTGCGCAACATCCTGACCAGCAGTTCACGGACCGTCTCCCGGACCATGTCCGGCTGCCCCAGCCAGTCGAGCGCGATTCCCTCCACCGCGTTGAGCCAGCCCAGCAGCGCCAGCCTGGCCAGCGGCGGGATGTTCCGGTGCCCGTACGCACCCTCCGCGATGGTGGCGATCAGCTCCTCGCGCACCGCGCCGCGCAGCGCCTGCACCTGGGTGTCGAAGCCGACTCCCCCGGTCACGATGGTGCGGAAGGCCGCCTTGTTGTGCTGGGCATAGAGCAGATAGCCCTCGATGGTGCGGTGCACGCGGTCGGCGCGGGGAAGGTCGGTGCCGCCGGCCGCGCGGGCCACCAGATCGGCCACCGAATCCTCGACGATGGCGAAGTAGTAGCCGCGTTTGCTCTTGAAGTAGTAGTAGATGAGCCCTTTCGCGACTCCCGCGTGCTGGGCGATGTCATCCATCGACAGCACGTCGTAAGCCGTGTCGGCGAACAGTCTCCGGCCGATGACGATGAGCTCCTTGCGGCGGAGCTGGGACCGCTCGGTCGGTACGCGCTGTTGAAGGGGGAGTCCACTCTGCTTCACATTCGGCCCCAGTCTGCCGCCGTCTCGGAATCCCGAAGTATGGCAGACCTCACCTCTGGCCAAACATGCACGTCCGCAGGGCTGTTGGCCGGGATCCCCGGGCGTTCCGACGAGCGAGCAGCACCTCACATCCGAAGAGGCGGCAACGGGAAGGCATACCCCGCCCGTGAGCGAATCTGTTGGAAAGTATTGAGATCAGTGCGGATCTGCGCTTCAATTTGCGCGCGACGAGTCCATCTCATGTGCCGCGGACCACTCATCCCCTGAGGGTGTAGGGCCGCAGGCCCGCGGCGACGACGGGAGCGTGCACATGCGGATGATCCACGGATCGACGCGGCCGGGTGCGTCGATCAACGCATCCTCGCCGTAACTGCTCACGGAGCAGGGCGCGTTGTTCGCCACCGGCGTCTCGCCGGCGTACGCCTCAGCGTTCGGCTCTCTTTCGTCGCCTTTCCCACGTACCGCGTCGACGAACTCTGATCGCTCCTGATTCCGCGGCACCCAAGCAGGGGCGCTTCACCGTGTTGTGACCCATCTAGTGGAGGTTCCCATGAGCTCGAGAGGTATAAGACGCCGGCTCCTGCACCGCTGTCTGGCAACCGGTACGGCCGTCGCCCTGCTCGGCGGCCTGAGCGTGGCCGCGGGTACGACGGCGGCGTCGCAGCCCACGGCGGCCCCGACCGGCCGGTCCGCGAGCCCTGCGGGTGCGGCGCATTCGGTGACGTACGACCGTTACTCGTATCTGATCGACGGCAAGCGGACCTATCTGTGGGCCGGTGAGTTCCACTACTTCCGGCTGCCCAGCCAGGGCGAGTGGTTCGACGTGCTGCAGAAGATGAAGGCGGCCGGCTTCAACGCGGTGTCGCTGTACTTCGACTGGGGCTACCACTCGTCCGCGCCCGGGGTCTACGACTTCACCGGCGTGCGTGACGTGGACAAGCTGCTGGACATGGCGGACCAGCTCGGCATCTACGTGATCGCCCGTCCCGGCCCGTACATCAACGCCGAGGTGGACGGCGGCGGATTCCCCGCCTGGCTGCACAACAAGGTCGACGAGACCCGTACCACCGACCCGAAGTGGCTGAAGTACTCCGACGAGTGGATGACGAAGATCGACCGCATCATCGCCCGCCACCAACTCACCAACGGCACCGGCACGGTGATCCAGTACCAGGTCGAGAACGAGTTCTACGACAGCGGACCCGGCGACCGCGCGTACATGAAGCACCTGGAGGACAAGGCCAGGGCGGACGGCATCAGCGTGCCGCTGGTCGGCAACAACAACGGCACGTTCAACTCCGGTACGGGCGCCCTGGACGTGGACGCGGTCGATTCCTATCCGCTGGGCTTCGACTGCTCCAACCCGTCGCACTGGGAGGGCGTGCCGGACATCAGTTACGACCACCCGGCCGGAAAGCCGCTGGTGACCGCGGAGTTCCAGGGCGGCGCGTTCGACTGGTGGGGCGGCCCCGGCTACGACAAGTGCGCGCAGCTGGTCAACGACAAGTTCGCCGACGTGTTCTACAAGCAGAACCTCGCGGTCGGCGCGACCATGCAGAACCTCTACATGACCTACGGCGGCACCAACTGGGGCTGGCTGGGCATGATGAGCCACTACACGTCGTACGACTACGGCGCCGCGATCCGCGAGACGCGCCAGCTCGACCCGAAGTACGACCAGGACAAGCTGATCGGCTACTTCACCCAGGCCGTCGCCCCGCTCACCAAGACCGACGCGCTGCCCGCGGTCCCGACCGACAATCCCAAGGTGCTGGACACCGCTCGGGCCAATCCGGACACCGGTACGCAGTTCCACGTGCTGCGGCACACCGACTCCACCGCGACGAGCACCGACAGCGCGCATCTGAAGCTCGACCTCGGTGCGCACACGTACACCGTCCCGCAGCAGTCCGGCACGTCCCTGACCCTGAACGGCCGTGAGTCCTCGATCGTCGTCGCGAACTACGACCTCGGCAGCAACAACCTGATGCGCTACTCCACCTCTCAGATCATGACGAACGCCACCATCGGCGGGCGCGAGGTCGCGGTCCTCTACGGCGACCACGACTCGGACGGCGAGACGGTCCTGCACTACGACACGAAGCCCACCGTCACCTCCACCGGCGGCAGCGTCACCTCCACCTGGGACGCGGACACCGGCGATCTGCGGCTCGACTACCGGCACACCGGCCTGACCCGGGTCCAGATCAGCGGCGGCGGCCGCCCGCTCCAGCTGCTGCTCGCCGACACCGCGACCGCCAAGACGTTCTGGCGGCAGGACACCGCGGCCGGCCCGGTCCTGGTCCGCGGTACCCACCTGCTGCGCGGCGCCTCGCGCGAGGCAGGAACCCTCGCCCTCAACGGCGACATCGGCAGCGACGGCTCCGTCGAGGTCTGGTCCACGGCCAACTCCCTCACCTGGAACGGCCGGAAGGTCCACACCGGCGTCGGGAAGGACGGCAGCCTCACCGCCACGCTCCCCACCGCCGCCGATGTCTCTGTGCCCGCGCTCACCGGCTGGAAGCACACCCAGGAGTCGCCGGAATCGCAGCCCGGCTTCAACAACTCGTCCTGGCAGGTGGCCGACAGAACCACGTCGAAGATCACCACTCCGGCCACCCTTCCGGTGCTGTCCGCCGACGACTACGGCTTCCACACGGGATCCACCTGGTACCGCGGCCGGTTCACCGGAGACGACGGGACGACCGGCGTCACCCTGTCCACCCGGAGCAGCGGCGCGGCGGCGGCCTCCTCCGTGTGGCTCAACGGCACCTTCCTCGGCAGCTCCACCGCCGACGGCCCGAAGACCTACACCTTCCCGCCGGGCACCCTCAAGAACGGGGGCGACAACGTTATCTCCGTCCTCACCGTGAACATGGGACATGACGAGAACTGGGGACGGTCCGACCCCAGTACCGTCCGCGGGCTGACCGGCGCCACTCTGGTCGGGGACGCACCGAGCACCATCACCTGGCGGCTGCAGGGCGTACGCGGCGGGGAGACCCCGGTCGACACCGTGCGCGGCCCGCTGGCCACCGGCGGTCTGTACGGCGAGCGCGCCGGCTGGATGCTGCCCGGCTACCCGACCGACCAGTGGAAGCCGACCACCCTGCCCGCCAGCGACACCACCCCCGGCGTCTCCTGGTACACCACCGACGCGAACCTGCACCTGCCCAAGGGCCAGGACACCTCGCTCGGCCTCACCCTCACCGACGATCCGTCCCGCAAGTACCGCGCCGAGATCTACGTCAACGGCTGGCACATGGGCAACTACGTCAACTACCTGGGCCCGCAGCACAGTTTCCCGATTCCCAACGGGGTGCTCGACCCGAACGGGAACAACCGGATCGCCATCGCCGTGTGGAACCTCGACGGGAGCACCGGCGGCCTGGGCAAGGTCGAGCTCACCAAGTACGGCAGCTACGCCTCCTCACTGGCCGTCGGGCAGAACGACAGCCCCCGCTACGACAAGACGCGGTACGCCATGCCCTCCGCGCACCAGCCCTCGGTCGCCCTCCAGGTGCCCGGGTCGGTGGCGGGCGGCCAGTCCTTCACCGCGACCGCGACCGTCAGCATGCCTGCCGGCGCACCCCCGGCCACCAAGGTGACCGCCGCGCTCGCGGCGCCCGACGGCTGGACCGTCGGCCCGCCCAGCGCGGTCGCCGGCCCCGTACGGATACCCGGCGGGAAATCGGCCACGTACACCTGGCACGTCACCGCCTCTGCCTCCCCCGGTCAGGTGAACCCGCTCATCGCCACCGTGCGCTTCGTCCGGGGCGGCCGGTCGCAGACCGTCACCGACGAGCGGATCATCGGGCCGTTTCGGCTCCCGCAGTCGAAGATGTCGGTGGTCCACGCGGACAGTCAGGAGACCTCCGGCGAGAACGCCCCGGCCACCAACGTCCTCGACGGCGACCCGGGCACCTACTGGCACACCCAGTGGTCCGGCACGGTCGCACCGATGCCGCACGAGATCCAGCTCGACCTCGGCGGCGACAACACCGTGTCCTGCCTGTACTACCTGCCACGCCAGGACGGCGCCAACGGCCGCATCGCCACGTACGAGGTGTACACCAGCAAGGACGGCGCCACCTGGGGCAACCCGGTCGCCACCGGAACCTGGACCAACACCTCCGCGGAACAGAAGGCCTGCTTCACCCCGGTCGGCGCGCACTACATCCGGCTTCGCGCGCTCAGCGAGGTAAACGGCAATCCGTACACCTCGGCGGCCGAGATCAACGTCGGCTGAGCGGGTCCTCCTGGTAGATCCAGGGGCTGCACGACGACGGCCTGTACGACCCCGCTCGGGTCGTACAGGCCGTCGTCGTCCGTGGTGGGTTCCGTGTCGTCAGGGCCGGTGACGGCCGGCCCGGACAGACACCGGTCTAGACACCGGTCTAGACACCGGCCGAGACCGGATCAGCTCGGCGAGCCGTACAGGGTCACCTCGGCGATGCCCGCGACCGACTGCGCGCCGCCGCCGACGACGTCGGTGATGTTGATGCGGACGTACCGTGCGCCTGGTGCGGTGAAGGTCTCCGGCAGCGTGTACTGGCCGCCGCGGGTCAGCCCGGGAATCACCGTTGTCCATGCATTCCCGTCCCCGGAGACCTGCAGGTCGTACGTGTACCAACTGCTGTCCTTGCCCCAGTGGATGAGAGCTCCGACCAGGTCGTGGGCGGCCGACAGCTGCGCGGTCAGCGTCTGCGGCAGCGCTGCCGACTCGGCGACCCATCCCGTACCGAAGGTGATGTCGTCGTCGAACGCCTTGGCGGGTTCGAAGCCGCTCGCGTGACTGGAGGCGCTCACCTCACCGATCTGGCCGCGAGGAACCTTCGGCCCGGGGTCAGCCGGCTGACCCCCGCCCGTGCCACCCGGCGGAACGACACGGAACTCGCGCATGCTCGGCCACCACCCGCCGCCCGACAGCACGTTCACCCGCACGTACCGCGCCTTCACGGACACGCGGTGGTCGGCGGTGCCGCCCGTGGTGGTGTTCGACTCCTCGTCGACCACCTTGGTCCAGTTCGTCGCGTCGTCCGATGTGAGGACGGCGTACCGGTAGGTCGCCTGGTCGGACTCCCAGACGATCTGGAACTCCGAGATGTCCGACGGCTGACCGAGATCGACCTGCCACCAGGCAGGAATGTCGCCGCTCGCGACCCACTTGGAATCCGAGTCGTCGTCGACAGCGTTGCCGGGGATGTTGCCCTCCTGGAAACTGGAGGCGGTGGCCGGCATGTTCAGAGCGATGTTCTGCGCACCCTGGGACTCCAGCGTCGAGATGTCCTTCCACTCCGGATGACGCCCGTCGGGCATGTACCTGCCGGAATAGCGACTTGTCGCCACCGTCCAACTGCCGGACTCCAGCCCGTCGGCCGTCGCGGTGAGCGTGATGTCGCCCGGCTCCGTGTCCACCGCGAGCAGGGCGTAGCCGATGCCGGCCCTGGCCTTCTGGGTCTGTACCGCGAGACGGGGGATGTCGTGGCCGACGAGGCTGCCCTTCCCGGTCACCGCGAGCTCGATTTCCGCGGTCGACGTCGGAATGACGGTGCCGTCCACGTCAACGACCTTGATGTATACGGGGATCAGGTCCGAGCCGTCGGCCACCGGTTGGATCCGCGGGCGCGCACGCGCATAACGGCGGAGCGTATCGGCCGCCACTGCGGGCAGCGGACTGCCACGCTTCGCGCTCAGCTTCCCGATCAACGATTCGACCGTACCGGGCTGCACTTCGTCGGCCAGCGCAGCAGCGGCCTTCACCGCAACCGGTGACACGTTCCCCAGGTAGTACGCGAGCAGGTCTCGCAGTGCCGACCGGACACCCGCGTCGTCGATCTCGATCTGGATGTGGTGCGGGGCTCCGGGGGTTTTCACGATCTGAGTGGCGGCCGGCTTTCCGTCGATGCAGCCCTCCGCCCTCAGCTCGCCCGCGACGAACGAATCCAGCGAGAAGGAGTAAGAGGGACTGCCGCCTTTCGCGGCGATGTTCTTGGCGGTGCCGGCGTTCTGGCTCCGGCTCTTCTCACCGACCAGGGTGCCGTTCTGGTACAGCTTCACGTGATCGGTGTTGCTGAAGACCGTTACCTCCCGGCTGGATTCCGCCGAGTAGCTGCTGGCGATGAACACCATCGGGCCGCCGTGGTTGGGGTTCTCCGGCGACTGCATCCCCTTGAGCCAGTAGTAGCAGTACTTCGGGTACCGGTCGATGTCCACGGCCCCGGACTTCTGATAGGGCGAGTTCGTTCCGTAGTCCTCGAAGACCCAGAGAAAATAGCCACCGATCCGGGGGTTGGCGTCCAGCCCGCCCCAGTCCCAGTACCCGGAACCGTTGAGGTAGCGCTGCCGGGTCTCCACCTGCCGGACGAGTGCACCCTCGCCGCTCTCGCGGCCCACCCGGCCGGGGTCCTCCCAGTCGCCCCATTCCCGTGTGAAGAAGGGCTTTTCCGGATCGGGGTCCGAACCGTCCGAGTTGACGACCTTGTAGTTCACGTCGTAGTACTGCTCACCCCACAACCCGTAGTCGGCCGCGGTGAACATCTGGTCGTTGGGAATCTCCGCGTGGGCCAGCGCGGTGACTTTCTTCGACCACCACTCCGGGTACTGCGTCTCGTTCAGCGCGGTTTCCCAGAGAATCATCGACGGACGGTTGCGGTCCCTGCGGATCATCTGCACGGCGTCCGCGTAGGTGCGATTCACGAACGTCTCGTCATCGCTCCAGAACTGCCAGCCCGGTGCGCATGCGACGACGAGCAGTCCGAGCTCGTCGGCGGCGTCGAGAAATGCCGGATCGTGCGGATAGTGCGCGGCACGTACCGCGTTGAACCCGCCCAGCTTCAGCCTGAGTGCCTCGCGCCATTTCATCGAGGCCGGTGCGGCGTCGCCGACGTAGGCATAGTTCTGGTGGATGTTCGCCCCGCGCAGGAAGAGGCGCTCACCGTTGATGTAGAGACCGTCCGCCCGATATTCGATGCGGCGGATCCCGATGCGCGTGGTGAGTGAATCCAGCACCTGGTCACGGTGGAAGACCTCGCTGACGAGCTCGTACAGGTGCGGTCTGTCCGGGTGCCACAGGTCCGGACGGATCACCTCCAGACTCTGCTCGAAGTCGTGAGGGGCGCCGCTCGCGATCGTCGCGGTCCGGCTCTCCCGGGCGACGATCTCTCCCCGAGGATCGCGGATCGTCGTCTGCAGCCGGATGACGGCAGACGCATCGGAGCTGTTCACCAGGTTGGTCCTGGCCTGGACGACAGCCCGCCCGGTGTCGGCATGCGGGTAGGTGACGAACACCCCGCCACCGGCTACGCGGTCGGCCTCCAGTGGATCCGTGATGTGGATGCGCCCGGTCGTCTCCACCGTGACGTTGCGGTAGATGCCGCCGTACGTGAGGAACCCGAGCTGGTTTCGGGGTTTACCGGGGGGCGTCTGCGGATCATCGAGATTCGAGACCCGCACGGCGAGAAGATTGTCGCTGTCCCGGTGGAGCTTGTCGGTGACGTCCACGGAGAAGCCGAGATAGCCACCGTGGTGTTCGGCGAGCTTCTCACCGTTGAGGTACACCTGGCAGTTCGTCTGCACGCCATCGAAGCGGATCACCACCCGGCGGTCCCTGTCCCCGGGATCCGGGCGGAAGTACCGCCGGTACCAGCCGATACCGGCGAAGACGTCGTAGACGACCGGCTCCTTGCGCTCCAGCCGCATGGTGTGCGGAATCGACACACCCGCCCAGGCGGAGTCGTCGAAGGACAGCTCCTGCGCGCCCTGGACATCGTCGCGCCAGAATGCCCAGTCCGTGTCGAGGTTGAGGGTGCGCCGCCCTGGTGCCCTGTTCGCACTTCCCCGCGATGCGGCACTCGCCAACCCACCGGGTACCAGCGTCATGCCGGCGCCGGCGAGGCCCGCTATCAGTACATTGCGGCGTCCGGGGCCGCCCGTGTTCCCGCCCATCTGCAGTGACCTCTTCCGTCTCGTGAGGCGCGTCCTCCGCGACCTCATCTGGTATTCGATCCAGTTGCAGCGGTTGTTCTGACGGCTGTCCGGTTCGGAGCAGTTCGACTCGAACGGCACTGTGCTGCCGACGGCACTACCCGAGCCCCTGAAGAAGCTGACATCGTTGTCCGTCGTCGTCCCGGCACCCAACGGGCCGGAGCGGGCCCGAGGCAGGGCGAGGGACCACATCAGTCAGCAGAAATGAGGGCGAACTGCTCGCCGCCTGGCGAGAGCCCGGAATCAGGTGGCGCAATCGGAACAGCGAAAGAAACGGAAACTCCCAGAAACCGACATCCATTTGCAACGTAGGTCAACAGGTGTCACGAGTCAACATCCCGTCAGCTACTCGGTATCCGCCGGATCCATCGGCCTTCCGACCGCATGGAAGTCAGAAGGGAGAAGTCCAGAACCTCCAGAGGTCCCGAGCTTCCGAGCGGGCCTGCAACTGCGGGCGCTGTCCCCTCCGGCGTCCGCACAACGGCCCTGGACGGAGTCAGGACCGGTCGTACGTGGCGAGGCCCCCGCCGAAGGACGTAGCCCTCGTCTGACGGCGCCACGCCCAGCCGGTGAGTACGGCGGCGGCAGCGACCGCGTAGGCGGTGGTACTCACCGTCGCCCCGTCGTCGAAAGCGTGGCTGGTGACGTACGTGACGGCTCCCGCCGCCGCGACGGCCAGCCACTCCCAGCGGCCGTCCAGGGCGACCAGGGCGACGAGCAGCAGTGCGTACCAGGAGTAGGCGGGGGTGAGCAGCAGGAACGCGGTACCGGTGACGAGGAGAGCACCGCTCCAAGGACGTTCGGGGTCGCCCCGCCACAGTACGTACCCGGTCACGAGCAGCATGATCACCACCAGGGCCGGGACGGTCCACGCCTCGGGCAGGAGCAGGCGGAGCACCGCGTAGCGGTTGCGGGCGGTGGCGTCCTCGTAGCCTTCTTCCTGGACGTAGCCGCCGAGGTAGCCGAAGACAGAGGCGTGGGAGGCCAGGACGTACGGGACGTAGGCGAGGACCGTGACGGCGGTGACGGGCACGAGCACGGCGGCTGCGTCTCGCACCCTCCGCACGCCGGACAGCGCCCCGGGCAGGACCACGGCGGGCATCAGTTTGGTCGCCACGGCGGCGCCCAGGAAGGCACTGCCGGAGAGTCGGCGTCCGGCGGCCAGGAGTCCCAGCCCCACGACCGTCAACAGCACCCCCAGTACGTCCACGTGTGCGTTGTTCACCGCCTCGACCGGCACGGCCGGGCACCAGGCCCAGTAGGCGGCAGTGAGCGGACCGACGCGCCGCAGCCGGGTCGAGATCAGGACGAGGGCAGCGGTGACCGCGACCGAGAGCAGCGCTCCCGCGATCTGGAAGAGCTTCAACCGGGCACCGGACGGGGAGAGTTGCTCGACTCCGTAGAAGTACGCCTCGGCGACCGGCGGGTAGACGGTGTGCACGGCCGGGCGGTTGAGACGGGTGCAGTGGGGTGTGTCACCGGGCGACGGGACAGGTGCGCGGTCGGGGCCCGCACACGCTGGACCGGTGGGGAAGAGCCAGCTGTCCCGGAGCCGGGCGAGAGCCGGATCCGCCGGGGCGTGGTCGTACGGCGAGATGCCAGCCGCCTGGACCCGGCCGTCCCACGCGTAGCGGAAGGCGTCGGTACTGGTACGTGGCGGCGCGACGAGTCCAGTGGCTGCCACCATCGCCGATCCCGCGAGGACGAGAGCGGCGGCCTGGCGTCCGGGGACCTTGCGCAGCGACCCGACGGCGGCGGCGAAGAGCAGCCAGGACGCCGCGTACCACCAGGACAGTCCCGCCGGGTCGGCGTGGTACCCGTCATAGCCGATGGTGAACACCAGGGCCGCGGTGAGGGCTGCCAGCAGGAGTCCCGCGCGTACGGTGCGGGGGCAGAGGCTGCGAAGTCCGGCGGTACGGGGGGTGATCACGCTGCTCAGCCTCTCAGCGTCCCCGGCCATCAGCGGTGCGACGCCCCGACGTCCGCGTACCGCAGGAATCCGCATGCCCTGGCGGTACTCCCTGAGACCCGGCTCACGAGGGCCGCCGGCGCTTCAGCGGGGCCGCAGTTGAAGGAAGGTGCGGCCTGCCGCCCGCCACTGGTCCTCGGCGATCCAGCCGGTGGCCTCGGCGTAACCGAGCAGCGCCGGGGTGCCGACCCTCGCCCAGGGGAAGGCCGTCGTGCCCCGGGTGACGCGGCCGTCGCAGAAGCGGACCTCGACGCGTTCGTCGATGTCCTGCGCCACTGTCTCGACGATCAACGTGCCGTTCGGGTCGATGAGTTCACAGACCCGGCCCAGCAGGGCCTCGGGGGCGCCTCCGATACCGATGTTGCCGTCCATCAGCAATACGGTCCCCCAGCGTCCCTCGTCCGGCAGCGGATCGAAGACGGAACGGCACAGTGCGGCCCCGCCCTCCCGCACGGTGCGGTCGACTGCCTCCTGGTTCACATCCATGCCGAGTGCGGTGGTGCCCAGCGCGGCGAGTGCCGCGACCAGACGTCCGGGACCGCAACCGATGTCGAGCACCGGGCCCCGGCAGCGTGCCAGCACGGTGACGTCGGCGCTGTCCGGCGCGGCGCACCAGCGCTCCACCTCCAGAGGCAGCAGCCAGCCGTCGTCCCGTCGAAGGAAGAGCGGCCCCTGCCCGGTCAGCAGCGCCTCACGGTACGGATCGGCCCGCCAGGCCCGCACGCTCACCGGACCCCGGCTCCCGCCCGGTCCGTGGTGAACACGGCGTGCAGGGCGCCGAATCGGCTGCCCGGGATCACGGAGGCCACAGCGGCGGCATCGGCAGCGGTGTCCACGTCCCGGAGCACCGGCAGATCGCGGACGGCGAGACCCGCCGCGGTCAGCCGCCTCCGCTGGACGGCTCCCGTGTGCGCCGTCGACATGGGCACGCCGCGCAGGAGCTCCGGGTCGGGGGCCGCGAGACCGAGCGCCCAGAAGCCACCGTCCTCCGCAGGCCCGAACCAGGCGTCCGACCCGCTGAACTCCAGCCCCTGCGCCAGGAGTCCGGGTGTCACTTGCGGGGTGTCCATGCCGATCAGCAACGCGGGCCCGGTGCAGATCGCGAAGGCCCCGGCCAGTCGGATGTCGAGGCCGCCCGCGCCTTGTTCGGCCACCTCGAAGCCGGGTGGCAACCAGGGCCCAGGAGCCCCTGCGAGCACCAGAACCCGACGATCGGCCGGCGTGGCCAGCACGGCCTCCAGGGTGTCGGCGAGGGCGGCCTCGGCCAGCCGGGCCGACTCTTCCGGCGTGAACGGCGGGGTGAGCCGAGTCTTCACCCGACCGGGCAGGGGCTCCTTGGCGATGACGAGGATCGTGGTCGCGCGGGTCACCCCACGGCCGCCCGGGGTGCCTCGGCGAGAACCTTGCGCATGTCCCTCACGGCCTGCCAGGTGCCCCGCCAGGTGCCGGTGACCTTGGACTTCCCGGTGCGCGGCAGATACGGCACGTCCCTCTCCCGCACCCGCCAGCCCGCGTCGGCCGCCCGGACCACCATCTGGAGCGGATAGCCGCTGCGCCGGTCCGTGAGGCCGAGGCCCAGCAGCGCCTCGCGCCGGGCGACCCGCATCGGCCCCAGGTCGTGCAGCCGCAATCCGGTCCTGCGCCGCAGCATTCCGGCCAGCGCCAGGTTTCCCGCTCGGGCATGCGCAGGCCAGGCACCGCTGCCCTGCGGGCGGCGCCGCCCGAGCACCAGGTCGGCGTCCCCCGAGGCGACTTGAGTCACGAAGGGGACGAGCAGCCCGGGGTCGAGCGAGGCGTCGCAGTCGCAGAAGCAGAGGAGCTCCGCGTCCGACGCGAGCAGCCCCGCATGGCAGGCCGCACCGAAGCCCCGCCGGGTCTCGGTCACCACGGTGGCACCGAGCGAACGGGCGAGGTCCGCCGACCCGTCGGTGGAACCGTTGTCGACCACGATCGCGCGCCAGCCGGCCGGGACGCGCTCCAGTACCCAGGGCAGGGCCGCCGCCTCGTCCAGACAGGGCAGGACGACATCCACGGAGGCCGGCCGCGGTACCACTGAGAAGTTCAGATCGGTCACAGCTTCACCATACGAATCAAAAGGCGACAAAGGGGTACAGGTGCCTTGCGAAACGCGGACGCCGCCCCCCGGGTGCGCTCCGGCGTCAGCCCGGCGGGCGTACGGGACACGGCCGGGTGCGGCGGGCTGAAGGCGTGCACAGCCGTCGGACGGCTGCCCTTTCGAGCTCACCTTCCCGGCAGGTGCGGGAGCACGCCCGGCCCGTCACATCCCCCGGACGTGTGGCCGGGTACGACGGCGCCGGCGGACCGTGTTGATGAGCGCGGCAAGAGCCGAGGCAGCGAACAGGCCTGCCGTGATCAGTAGCCATCGCCCCAGATAGACGTGGTCCGAGAGCCCCGTGTCCCCGTGGTACGGGGCCGACTTGCGCAGGATCAGCGGAAACCAGACCAGGAACAGCAGCGCGGACAGCGCGACGGGCGCACGCAGATAGTTGATCCAGCCCGTGCCCGGCGCACGCCCGCTGCGGAGCGGCATGGCTGCCTGGGCCGTGCGGTCGGCACCGCTGTAGAGGGGCAGCAGAACCAGGTCGTGCAGGAGCGCGGCGCCGATGAACCACACGGCGACAGCGACGGTACGGCCGTTGAGGAGCTGGACCGCTGCGTAACCGGCGACCAGGAAACAGCAGGCCATGGCGAGCAGGTGGAAGGGGTGGGCGCCGTAGCGGCGGGAAAAGAGGCTCATGGTCACGTCCGGAAGGTGAGGCGGCGGACCCATTTGGTGTTGTTCACGCCTGGGTTGGCGGGAACGATGACGCGCGCGGGATAGCCGTGGTCGACGGAGAGTGGTGCCCCGTTGACGTGCAGGGCGAGCAGGGAGAGCGGGTTACGGATCTGGTTGCCGGCCAGGAGCACCTGGCGGAAGGAACCCTGCCGCTGCACCGACTCCACCAACACTCCGGCGGCACGGGGCACTCCGGCGAGCGCCGCGAGGTCGGACAGCCGAAGGCCGGACCAGCCCTGATCGTCGGTGGACCAGCCTTCCACACAGGCGATCGGCAGTTCCGCCGTGTGCTGAGCCATGGCGAGCAGCTGATCGCGGGTGAAGGAGAGTTTCCGTGCCCCCCGCAGTTCCAGGCGCCAGTCGGGACCGATGTCGGTCGCCGTGATGCCGACGGCCGTGGCGCTCTTGTTGATCTGGAAGCCGTTCGGGCCGGAGCCGGGGTTGCGGTTGTGCGGGGCGAGCAACGCGGTACGGCGCAGGGAGCCACCGATGCTCTGCCCTGCGGTGACGACCAGCAGGGCCAGCGACCCGGCACCGACCAGACCCAGCGCACCACGTCGGCTCACCGTCGCCCGGGCCGGGGCGGCGGCGACGAGACCGTACGGATCGCGAGGTTCCGGCTCGGTGTGGGCGGTATCGGTGGCCAGCACCGAGCGAAGGCTGCGCGAGCGCACCGCCCGCCACATCCGGCCCAGGCGCAGCGCCACATGGGCGGCGAAGGCGGCGATGAACACCCAGGCGCCGTAGAAGTGCAGGGTGTAGAAGGAACCGGGAAAAATGTAGTCGAGCTGGATGTTGAGCACACCGGTCGCGAACTCGAACAGGACGCCCCCGACCAGCAGGATCAGCGACAGCCGCTCCAGGGCGTGTGCGGGGCTGCGTGCCGGCGGCCACTCGAAGAGCTTGGGGACCACCGACCACAGCTTCGCGAGCAGGACGGGGATGAGGACGATCCCGAGGGTCACATGCACGCCCTGGGTCAGGCGGTAGAGCCAGTACGGGTGAGTGGGCCAGGTGAACAGGTAGAAGCCCAGCAGGCCCTTGTCGGGGGTCTTGTCGTTGAGTACGCCCAGGTTCGGGTTGTACGCGGCGTACGACAACAGCCCGGTGACGAACAGGATCGTGATGCCGAACAGAAGGATCAGACCGAGGACCGCGGTCAGCCACGCTCCGCGGATCGGACTGCGCCAGAACCCGGGCCGGAACGGGCCGGGCGGCGCGACGGCGGCCAGGGACCTCGCCCGCCCGCGCAGTCCGACCACGCCGTCCGTACGCGGGTCAGGTGGCTTCCGCCAAGGGGTGGCACCCGTTGCCGGGGCGGACTCCCGCGCATCGCCGTCACTGGTTCCTGCCACCGTGGCCACCCGTTTGTCTCGCTGCCGAAGAGAGTCTGATCCTCGCTTCCGTCTGCCGCATCGGTCCGGTGCACGCGGTCGGCTGAGGCATACATCAGTCGCACGGCCCACAAGCGGCAGGTGAGGAGGTCCCGCACGACAGCGGCCGCACCCGCCGGTACCCCGTTTCCGAGAACTCGCGGCACGACGACGGGCGGTCCTCCGTGTCCAGGTCTGCACCGAAAGTCGTGGGCGCGCGTCATCGAGCGACTTGGACTCCTTGAACGCGATCCGCACGACCTGCGTCACAGATGGCCCCCGTTGGTCCACCGTGACCTCGACGAGCGGAGTGTCCAGCCACGAAGTGTCCCGATGGCTCGGACATCGCCCGGTCGAGGTCACGGTGGACGGGTACGGCCACCCCGCACAGGACGGTCAGGAACGCTGCCGTCAGGTCGTCGAGGCAGCCTTCGCGCCGCACATGCTCACAGCAGGCCGAACGACTTCAGAACCCGGTGCTGACTTGGTGCTGGGTTAGCAGGCCAGTAGAGGTAGCAGACACCACCCGTACCGCTTGTGACCTGGCCTTTTGCGTCGTAACGCTTCGTCCGGAGCCAGATGTTCTCCCACTCCGACCGCTTGTAGACGTGCCGTACGGCGTCGTCGTCCGGTGAAGCGGGGTCGTTGGCGATCACATCGCCTTCGGGCGTGAACCCGATCACGGTCATCAGATGGCCGGAGGTCCCGTACCCGGCGCCGGTCAGTTCCTCCTTGAGGAAGGACTGCGAGGTGATCGCCGGGATGCCCGCCCCGATCAGCGTCTCCAGGTCGTCGAGCGAGGCCAGCCGGGTGACCACCGCGCTCATGTCCTGGTACGTCGCGGCGTAGGCGGCGTTGAAGGGCCAGTTCCCGCAGCCCTCGTACTGGTAGTCGTAGGTGTAGCGGGCCGCCTGGCAGACCTCGGGGTCGGCGTACGACGGATCGATCCAGGCGAGGTCCTGGGCGCTGGGCCCGCGCCCCCAGTACTTGATGATCATCGAGGACGAGGTGGGGCTGCACCATGCCTCTCCGCCGTTGTCGTACTCGGGGTACTGACCGGCGTGCACGTTCTGCGAGAAGCGGGGGACCGTCAGCTCGCGGGCGAGCCGGGGCACCGAGGCCGGGACGGTGAAGCGGTCCGGGATGTCGGAGGCCATCGCGCCGAGCCGCCAGACCGTGGGGGTGAGCCGGGTGCCCGGCTTGCGGTAGAGGGTCAGCCGGAGCCGGTACGAGACCACGCGCAGCCCGCTCGCGGCGTCGTCGATGGAGAACGTGTCGGTCCAGACGGAGCTCTTGCCGTCGCTCTGGCCGTCGACGGAGGTACGCCGGATGTCCCCGTCGCCGGACGCCCAGCGGCCCATCACGTACCAGGGGGTCCGCCCGCCGCCGGCGTAGTCGCCGCACAGTTCGACCTGGAGCCAGGTCCCCTCCGGGGTGTGCGCGTTCCAGGAGGCGATGACCTCGGTGGCCGGGACGCGGGAGCGGTGGACCGGCGAGGTCCAGGTCGCGTACTCCCAAGTGGCCGTCTGCTGGGTGTGCGGGTCGGTGTAGTCGGTACGGCCGGCCGGTGCGCCGATGGTGAGCCCGGGACGACGTCCCGCGACGGCCCTGGTCCCGGCGGCGTCGCCGGAGCGCCAGTCGGTGGAGGAGGTCCAGACGCCGTTGTCCACGAGCGGGCGTGCCGGAGCTCCCGCGGCTGCGGACGGAGTGTCGGACGGCGGGGCCGCAGCGGCGGCGGGAGCGACGGAAGCGGCGGATGCCGCCGCAGTGCCCGCAGCGGCCGCGAGCGCGGCGGCGAGCACGGTTCTGCGCGGAGTGGAACTGGTCACAGTGGTGGACCCCCAGTCGAGTACGGATGGGGCGGCAGGTGCACGACAGTGGGCCAACTATCGCGGCTCCCGACGGTTTTCTGCCAGTGATTCCCCTCGCGTCCTGCCACCAATATTGGTATCGACCACTGACGTGACCTGCATCGGGGCCCGCTGCTCCTAGGCTGGCCCCATGAAAGACCTCGACCGCCTCGCCGCCGCGATCCGTACGCTGCCCGTCTCCTGCGGGCCTGTGCGGCTGGTCGCCGTGGACGGCCACGCGGGCTCGGGGAAGAGCACCTTCTCGGCCAAGCTCGCCGGTGCGCTCGGTGGCGCGCCCGTACTGCATCTGGACGATCTGGCCACCCACCAGCAGTTGTTCGACTGGACGGACCGGCTGCACGCCCAGGTGATCGAGCCGTTCACCCGCGGTGCACCCGCGCGGTACGCACCGTACGACTGGACCCTGCGCGACTTCGGCCCGGAGCGGACCATGGACCCCGCTGACGTCGTCGTTGTCGAGGGGGTGGGCGCCGGGCGCCGGGCGCTGCGCCCGTATCTCGCGCGGCTGCTGTGGATGGACCGGCCCGCCGGATCCTCCTGGTCGCGGGGGCGCCACCGCGACGGGCCGGCGCTGGCGGACTTCTGGGACGGCTGGACCCTCGCCGAGATGCGCCACTTCGCCGGCGACCCTTCCCGGCCATTCGCGGATGTGATGGTCCGTGAGTGCAAGGAGGGATACGAGTGGTTCCAGGCCCCTGCTGTGACAGCGTGAGCGATCCGGTCCGTCACCGACCGTAGCGATCTCTCCGCGTCACTCGCGCCCGGCGCAAAACCACCCTCCCAGTGCGCCAACTCCGCTTGACCCAGGGCCCGTACAGGTCTTACGTTCTCAATGTGCGGCTTTTCGGAGCCGCCGCAGACGCGAAGCCCCCGGTTGTTCCCCCGTGATCGGGGGCTTCGTTCTGCCCACTCCGTCCTCAAGTGGACACTCCAGCTCTCCGATCGCTCACCCTCGGTCACCACGGAGCAACGTGTGACGCGCGTCGATCGGCGCTCCGCCGCCCTTCGGTCCACGGCCTCTGCGCAGGTACGATGCCCTATGGGCGGCACCGGTCAATTCCCGTCCGCTGCACAGCGGTTCACAGGCCGCAGGACGCTCTCGGCGCCCGGCGGCACGGTACGGGGGCACGGTCTGTGGGGGACGTGATGGATTTCGGCATGCAGGGCTCGCACGCCCCGGCCGATCTCGCCTGGCTGCGAGGCGTGGACGCCTACACGATGGGCGCGTATCCGCAGGCGGAGGAGGAGTTCAGGGCCGCGGTGCGGCTCGATCCGGGGATGGCGGACGGCTGGCTGGGGCTGCACGCGCTGCGGGTCGACACCACGACCGCACTCCTGCGGATGTTCCGCCACCGGGAGCGCTTCGGCGAACAGCGCGGCAGACTGCGCCGCACCCTCAACTCCTGGTACTGGCTGGGCTGGTGGGTGCAGCCGGTGCTGGAGAGCCCGCGCGATCTGCTGCTCGCGCACGCCTCGCACTGGCTCGACGGCCGCCACGTGCCGGAACTCGACCGGGCGCTGGCGGGGCTGCCGCCGGTCGACACGGACCCGCAGGTGCGGTTCCTGCACGCGTGTCGCGCGTACCTCGCCAAGGACTGGGAGCGGCTGGTCCGGCACACCGCCTCGCTGGTCGACGACCCGGTGCTCGGGATCGAGGCGGGCCTGTTCGGCGGGATGGCGCGGGTACGGCTGGAAATGTACGGGCAGGCCGAACCGCTGCTCTCCGCCGCCCTGATGCGCTGCCGCAGCGAACAGCCGCAGCGCAAGGAACTGCGGTACTGGCTCGCCCGCGCCCACGAAGGCACCGGCCGCAGCGCGGCGGCGCTGCCCCTGTACCGGGCCGTGCACCGGGTGGATCCTGCGTTCATGGACACCGCGGCGCGGCTGGCGGCCATCGCCGAGGGCGACGGGTTCGACGACTCGGTGGACTACGCCGCCGTGTCACTGACCGGGTTCGGCCAGGACACGGTGGACGGCCAGAGCGAGGGTGTGGTCCTGGAGAGCGACCTCACCGAGGGCCGGGAACTGCGCCTCGGCAACGACCCGCTCGGCGCCCCCGCGGCGCCCGATCCCGTACGGAACAGGGAGGCCGTTCCGGTGGAGCCCTTCCCACCGGAGCTGCCGACCGGCCCCACCGATCCGGAACTGCTGGCCAGGGCGCTGGCCGAGCTGGAAGGCATGGTCGGCCTCGAACCCGTGAAGCGTCAGGTCAAGGCGCTCTCGGCGCAGCTCAACATGGCCCGGCTGCGGACCGGCCAGGGGTTACCCGTCCAGCCGCCGAAGCGGCACTTCGTCTTCTCCGGGCCCTCGGGGACCGGCAAGACGACGGTCGCACGCATCCTGGGGCGGGTCTTCTACGCGCTGGGGCTGCTCGGCGGTGATCATCTGGTCGAGGCCCAGCGGGCCGATCTGGTGGGCGAGTTCCTGGGCCAGACGGCGGTCAAGGCGAACGAACTGATCGACTCGGCGCTCGGCGGGGTGCTGTTCGTCGACGAGGCGTACAGCCTCTCCAACTCCGGCTACAGCAAGGGCGACGCGTACGGCGACGAAGCCCTTCAGGTGCTGCTGAAGCGTGCCGAGGACAACCGCGATCACCTCGTCGTCATCCTGGCCGGCTACCCCGAGGGCATGGACCGTCTCCTCGCCACCAATCCGGGCCTGTCGTCCCGTTTCACCTCCCGCGTGGACTTCCCGAGCTACCGGCCGCTGGAGCTCACCTCGATCGGCCAGGTGCTGGCAGCCGAGAACGGGGACGTCTGGGACGAGGAGTCCCTCGACGAACTGCGCTCGATCGCCGGGCACGTGGTGGACCAGGGCTGGATCGACGAGCTCGGCAACGGCCGCTTCCTGCGGACGCTGTACGAGAAGAGCTGCGCGTACCGGGACCTGCGGCTGTCGGGATACGCGGGAACACCGGACCGGGACGATCTGTCGACCTTGCGGCTGCCGGACCTGATGCAGGCGTACGGCGAAGTGCTGTCCGGGCGGGGACCGGCGGACCGGCGGGAACCGCCACCGCTCTGAGTGGGAACGGGAGCGGCACACGCTCCGGGCCGTACGGGCCCGGACCGGCCGTGCCGTGTCCGGGCCCGTACGGGCGGTCGAGGGGCGGGGGCTACCCGGCCAGGGCCTGCTCGCTGCGCAGCGTGCGCGGCTCCGACACCCGGGCCAGCGGGCCCGGCTCGACCCCGCGGTGCGCCGGGTCGCGTACCTCACCGACCAGCATCTCCAGCACGTCCTCCATCGCCACCAGGCCGAGCACCTTGCCCGACCCGTCGGCGACCTGGGCCAGATGGGTGGCCGCGCGCCGCATCACCGTCAGCGCGTCGTCCAGCGGCAGCTCCGCGCGGAGCGTGGCCATCGGACGCCAGATCTGCTGCGGCACCGCGCGTTCCCGCTCCTCCAGGTCGAGAACGTCCTTCACGTGCAGGAAGCCCATGAAGGCGCCGCCGTCCGCGCACACCGGGAAGCGCGAGTAGCCGGTGCTGACGGTCAGTTCCTCGATCTGCCGGGGGGTGACCGAGGGGGCGACCGTGACCAGTTCGGCGCGGGTGATCAGCACGTCGGAGATCGGCCGGCTGCCGAGCTCCAGCGCGTCCTCCAGGCGTTCCTGCGCCTCCGAGTCCAGCAGCCCGGCCTGGCCCGAGTCCTCGACGAGCCGGTTGAGCTGCTCGCTGGTGAAGACGGCCTCGACCTCGTCCTTCGGCTCGACGCCGAAGACCTTCAGTACGAGACGGGCGCAGGAGCCGAGTGCGACGGTCACCGGACGGCACAGCCGGGCGAAGCCGACCAGGCCGGGACTGAGCCAGAGCGCCGTCTTCTCGGGGGCGGCCATGGCCAGGTTCTTCGGGACCATCTCGCCGATGACGAGGTGCAGCGAGACCACCAGGGCGAGGGCGATGACGTAACCCAGCGGATGGATCAGGCCCTCGGGCAGCCGGGCCGCCTCGAAGACCGGTTCCAGGAGCCGGGCGACGGTCGGCTCGGCGACCGCGCCGAGCGTCAGTGAGCAGACCGTGATGCCGAACTGTGCCGCTGCCATCATGCGGGGCAGGTTCTCCAGGCCGTACAGCACCTTGCGGGCCCGCGCCGAGCCCTCGGCGGCGAGCGGTTCGACCTGGCTGCGGCGTACCGAGACGAGGGCGAACTCGGCGCCGACGAAGAACCCGTTGGCGAGCACCAGAAGGACCGCGAAGAGGAGTTGGAGGACGCTCATCGCACACCCTCCAGGACCCCGGCGGGCACATCCGCGGTGCGGACCAGCCGCACCCGCTCGGCCCGGTAGCGCTCGACCCTGCGGACCGAGAGCCGCCAGCCGGGGAGTTCGGCCCGGTCACCGGGGACGGGGATGCGCCCCAGCAGATCGGCGACCAGCCCGGCCACCGTCTCGTACGGCCCTTCGGGGACCTCCAGCCCTATCCGCCGCAAGGTCAGGACCCGGCAGCTGCCGTCGGCCTCCCAGGCCGGGTTACCGTCCTCGGCCGGGGCGGGTGACAGCTCGGGCCGGGCGGCGTCCGCGCCGTCGTGCTCGTCCCGGACCTCGCCGACCAGCTCTTCGATGATGTCCTCAAGGGTGACGACCCCGGCGGTGCCGCCGTACTCGTCGACCACCACGGCGATCGGCTGCTCGGTCCGCAGCCGCTCCAGGAGCTGCTGCACGGGCAGGGTCTCGGGCACCAGGAGCGGTGCGACGGCGACGCGTCCCACCGAGGTCCGGTGCCTGTCGTCCGGTGCCACGGCGAGGGCGTCCTTGAGGTGGACCATGCCGACGATCTCGTCGATGCGCTCCCGGTAGACGGGGAAGCGGGAGAGGCCGGTGGCCCGGGTGAGGTTGAGTACGTCGGCCGCGGTCGCCGAGTACTGGAGTGCGCTGACCTTCACCCGCGGTGTCATCACGTGCTGGGCGGTCAGCCGGGCCAGGGACAGGGTCCGTACGAAGAGGTCCGCGGTGTCCTGTTCCAGCGTCCCGGCCTCGGCCGAGTGCCGGGCCAGTGAGACGAGCTCACCGGGGGTGCGGGCCGAGGCCAGCTCGTCGGCGGGCTCGACGCCCAGCGCCCGGACCAGCCGGTTGGCGACGGTGTTCAGCAGGGTGATCACCGGCCGGAACGCGGTCGAGAAGCGGTGCTGGGGGCCGGCGACGAACCGCGCGACCTGGAGGGGCCTGGAGACCGCCCAGTTCTTCGGGACGAGTTCACCGATCACCATCTGCACGGCGGCGGCGAGCATCATGCCGAGGATCACGCTGATGCCGGACACGGCGCCCTCGGGCAGCCCGGTGGCGGCGATCGGTCCGTCGAGCAGCTGGGCGAGCGCGGGCTCGGCGAGCATGCCGACCACCAGTGAGGTGATGGTGATGCCCAGCTGGGTGCCGGAGAGCTGGAAGGAGAGTTCCCGCAGGGCCTTGACGACGGTACGGGCCCGCCGGTCGCCTTCGGCGGCGGCGCGTTCGGCGTCCGGCCGCTCCACGGTGACGAGGCCGAACTCGGCCGCGACGAAGAATCCGTTGGCGAGAATCAGAAGGAAAGCTGCACCGAGGAGCAGCAGAGGGATGGTCATGCCGCCGCCTCCAGGAGGGGGGCGGCGTACGTACTACCGGATGATCCGTCCATTGCTGGAAGGAATCACTCCTCATGTCGCAGGGGTGCCCCGCGGACCGCGAGGGTCACAGGTGCGGGGCGGGGCGCGCTTGGCGCCCCGCCCCAGAGTAATCAAACAGCGGCCGTTAGCGGCAGTGGAGCAGCGCCCTACCCGGCGTGCGCACCGTGGGACTCCGCGAGTGCGCGCAGCGCGCGGGCGTCGCGGATCGCCTGGGCCTTGCCGATGCCGGGCTGGATACCGAGGGCCGGGAGGCTGGTGCCGTCGCTGAGGTCGAGAAAGACCCAGGCGTCACCGGGGCGGAGGTTGACCCGCAGGATCTCGGGCCAGGCCAGCCGGCGCCGGGAGGTGAGATTCACGACAGTGACCCCGTCCGCGTCGGCGACGACCTTGGGGCGGCTGAGCAGTGCCAGTACACCGAAGAAGATCAGCGCGGTCAGGATGAAGCTGGCCCGCTCCCCCGGAGTCAGTGTCTCCAGGATCAGGGAGATCACCGTGAGGACCACGAACAGGACGGTCCCCACGCTCAGCAGCACCACCCGGGTGCGGGTGGGCCTGAAGGTGACCGGGAGGGCGGGGAGTTCGGCGGCGGTCATGATCCGTGGGTCCTTCGGGCTGGTCAGAGGCGGCAGGCGTGGATGGCCGTGGTGAGGATGGCGCGGGCGCCGAGGTCGTACAGATCGTCCATGATCCGCTGGGCTTCCTTCGCGGCGACCATGGAGCGGACGGCCACCCAGCCCTCGTGGTGCAGCGGGGAGATCGTCGGTGACTCCAGGCCGGGCGTGAGGGCCACGGCGCGCTCTAGGTGCTCGACCCGGCAGTCGTAGTCCATCATCACGTAGCTGCGGGCCACCAGGACGCCCTGGAGGCGGCGGAGGAACTGCTGCACCTTCGGCTCGTCGGCGGCGGCGCCGACCCGGCGGATGACGACGGCCTCGGACTTCAGGATGGGCTCACCGATGACTTCGAGTCCGGCGTTGCGCATCGAGGTCCCGGTCTCCACGACGTCCGCGATGACCTGGGCGACGCCCAGTTCGATCGCCGTCTCGACGGCGCCGTCGAGGTGGACGACGGATGCGTCGATGCCCTGGTCCGCGAGGGCCTTGGCGACGATTCCCTCGTACGAGGTGGCGATCGTCATGCCGCCGAAGTCCGCGGGACCGTTCGCGGTACCGGGCTTGGCCGCGTACCGGAAGGTCGAGCGGGCGAACCCGAGCTGGAGGATCTCCTCGGCATCGGCCCCGGAGTCCAGCAGCAGGTCGCGGCCGGTGATGCCGATGTCGAGCTTGCCCGAGCTGACGTAGATGGCGATGTCGCGCGGGCGCAGATAGAAGAATTCGACCTCGTTGACGGGGTCGACGAGGACGAGTTCCTTCGACTCCTTGCGCTGCTGGTAGCCGGCCTCATGGAGCATCGCCATCGCAGGCCCGGAGAGTGAACCCTTGTTGGGTACGGCGATGCGCAGCATGAGGTCGGCTTCCTTTGTGCGGAGGGAGTCTTGGGGTCTTCGGAGTGATGTGCGGAGGTGCTGCTCAGAGATGGGCGTAGACGTCGTCGAGTGAGATCCCGCGGGCGACCATCATCACCTGGACGTGGTACAGCAGTTGCGAGATCTCCTCGGCGGCGGCTTCCTTGCCCTCGTGTTCGGCTGCCATCCAGACCTCGGCTGCCTCCTCGACGACCTTCTTGCCGATGGCATGCACGCCCTTGCCCACCAGTTCGGCGGTGCGGGAAGTGGAGGGGTCGCCGGTGGCGGCCTTGAGCTGGAGCTCGGAGAAGAGCTCTTCGAAGGTTTTGTTCGCCATGATGCTGCTAAGAGTACGGGGTCCGGGTCCGCACTCAGCGCCAGGGTTCGCTGACGGTGCGCAGTGTGGTGGCGGTGGCGACGGCCGCGGTGACCGCTTCGTGCCCCTTGTCCTCCCGGGAGCCCTCCAGGCCCGCCCGGTCCAGGGCCTGCTCCTCCGTGTCGCAGGTCAGGACGCCGAAGCCGATCGGTACCCCGGTCTCGACGGAGACCTGGGTGAGGCCGCCGGTGACGCCCTGGCACACGTACTCGAAGTGCGGGGTGCCGCCCCGGATGACCACGCCGAGGGCCACGATCGCGTCGTACCCGCGGCCCGCGAGGACCTTGGCGACCACCGGGAGCTCGAAGCTGCCGGGGACCCGCAGCAGGGTCGGTTCGTCGATGCCCAGGTCGCCGAGGGCGCGCAGCGCGCCGTCGACGAGGCCGTCCATGACCTTCTCGTGCCACTGGGCCGCGATGACGGCCACGCGCAGGTCGCCGCAGTTCTTCACGGTGAGTTCGGGTGCGCCCTTGCCGCTCATGTCTCTCCCTCTGCCTGTACTTACTGGTTGCCGCAGGCGGACGTGGTGTCCAGCCAGGGCAGGTCGTGTCCCATCCGGTCGCGTTTCGTCCGCAGGTACCGGAGGTTGTGCTCGCCCGCCTGGACGGGCATCGCCTCCCGGCTGTTGACCTTCAGGCCGTGCCGGACGAGTGCGGCGGTCTTCTCGGGGTTGTTGGTCATCAGCCGCACGCTGTGGACGCCGAGGTCCACCAGGATCTGCGCGCCCGCCCCGTAGTCACGGGCGTCGGCGGGCAGCCCGAGTTCCAGGTTGGCGTCCAGGGTGTCCCGGCCCCGCTCCTGGAGTTCGTAGGCACGCAGCTTCGAGAGCAGCCCGATGCCGCGCCCCTCGTGACCGCGGAGGTAGACCACGACGCCGCGGCCCTCCTCGGTGATGCGCTCCATGGAGGCTTCCAGCTGGGGGCCGCAGTCGCAGCGCAGCGAGTGGAAGATGTCCCCGGTGAGGCATTCGGAGTGGATCCGGACGAGGACGTCGTCGCCGTCGCCGATGTCGCCGCGTACCAGGGCGACATGCTCGATGCCGTCGGCGACCGAACGGTAGCCGTACGTGGTGAACTCCCCGAAGGACGTGGGGAGCTGGACGGTGGCCTCACGGCGGACGGTCGGCTCGGAGCTGCGGCGGTAGGCGATCAGGTCCTCGATGGAGATGATCGTGAGGCCGTGCTTACGGGCGAACGGGATCAGTTCCGGCAGCCGCAGCATCACCCCGTCCTCACCGGCGATCTCGACGATCGCACCGGCGGGGCGCAGGCCCGCGAGCCGGGCGAGGTCGACGGCCGCCTCGGTGTGACCGTTGCGCACGAGCACCCCGCCGGGCCTGGCGCGCAGCGGGAAGACGTGTCCGGGGCGTACGAAGTCGCCTGCGCCGGCCCGGCCGTTCGCGAGGAGCCGCAGGGTGGTGGCGCGGTCGGCGGCGGAGATCCCGGTGGTGACGCCGTGCGCGGCGCTCGCGTCGACGGAGACCGTGAAGGCCGTCTTCATCGACTCGGTGTTGTGCGCGACCATCTGCGGGAGGTCGAGCCGTTCCAGCTCGCTGCCCTCCATGGGCGCGCAGATCAGTCCGCGGCACTCGCTCATCATGAACGCGACGATCTCGGGGGTGGCCTTCTCGGCGGCGATGACGAGGTCGCCCTCGTTCTCGCGGTCCTCGTCGTCGACGACCACGACGGGGCGGCCCGCGGCGATGTCGCGGACGGCCTTCTCGACGGGGTCGAGAGAGAGGTCCTCGGCGTTGTCGGTCGAGTACCGGACGGGTTGGGCAGTCATACCGCTGCTCCTTCCAGGGCGGGCTCGGCAGTCGTACGGGAACGGAGCCACCAGTCGCGCATGCCCCACAGGACGAGCGCGAAGTAGACCACGTAGACCAGGCCGGAGAAGGCCAGGCCGCTGTGGAAGGCGAGGGGGACGCCGACGAGGTCGACGAGCAGCCACGCGAACCAGAATTCGACGAGTCCGCGTGCCTGGGCGACCATCGCGACCAGGGTGCCGACGAAAATGTAGGCGTCGGCCCACGGGCTCCAGGAGAGCGTCGGGAAGGCCAGGAACAGTCCGGCGACGGCGAGTGTGCCGACCACCGCGCCGCCCAGCAGCAGGCCGCGCTCGCGCCAGGTGGCGAACCGCACGGCGATGCTGCCGTCCTGGGCCTGCCGCCTGCCCTGTGTCCACGCCCGCCAGCCCCACAGCGCGATGCCGATGACCAGGAGCTGCTTGCCGATCCCGCCGCTGAGGTGGGCGGAGTAGTAGGCCCCGACCAGGACGACCCCGGACAGGAACTGCGCGGGCCAGGTCCATATGGAGCGGCGCCAGCCGAGGGCCAGGGCGAGCAGGCCGATCGTGTTGCCGATCATGTCGGACCACATGATGTGCTGCCCGAAGACGGCGAACGCCTCGGTGTTCAGCCAGGACAGGGCGGTCACTTCGACGGCTCCCCGGTCCCGGGATCCCCGGGCGTGGGCGCGGGGGCCACGCCGGCCCCGAGCAGCCGCTCGACGTACTTGGCGAGTACGTCCACCTCCAGGTTGACCGGTTCGCCCGGCTGCTTGATGCCGAGCGTGGTCAGCGCGAGGGTGGTCGGGATGAGGCTGATGGTGAAGTAGTCGGGGCCCGCGTCGACGACCGTGAGGCTGACGCCGTCGACGGTGATGGAGCCCTTCTCGACGACGTAACGGGAGAGACCCTCGGGGAGGGAGATCTTCACGATCTCCCAGTGTTCGGAGAAGGTGCGCTCGACGATGGTGCCCGTGCCGTCCACGTGCCCCTGGACGAGGTGTCCGCCGAGTCGGCCGCCGAGCGCCATGGGCCGTTCCAGATTGACCCGGGAGCCGACGTCGAGCGCCCCGAGGCTGGAGCGGTTGAGGGTTTCGGCCATGACATCGGCGGTGAACGCGCCGCCGCCGAAGTCGACCACCGTGAGACAGACGCCGTTGACGGCGATCGAGTCGCCGTGCTTGACGTCCTCGGTGACGACCGGTCCGCGCAGGCGGAAGCGGGAGGCGTCGCCGAGGTGCTCGACGGAGGTGACCTCACCCAGTTCTTCGACGATTCCGGTGAACACGGCGCTCAGCGCTCCTTCGGGGTGGCGGTGATCCGCAGATCGGGGCCGATGCGGACGGTCTCGCTGACGTCGAGACGCAACGCTTCGGTGAGAGTGGTGATTCCGGCGTCGGCCAGGGCTGCGGGGCCCGCGCCGAGCAGCACAGGGGCGAGGTAGCCGATGACCCGGTCGACGGCGCCCGCCGCGACGAAGGCCCCGGCCAGCGTCGGCCCGCCTTCGAGGAGTACGGAGCGGACGTCGCGCGCGTGGAGTGCGGCGAGGAGCGCCGGGATGTCCAGCCCCTGCTCGGTGCGCGGGAGGCGTACGACGTCCGGCAGGTCGGTGGTGACGTCGTCGGCGACCGCGACGAGGGTGGGCGCGGCGTCGTCGAGGATCCGTGCGCCGGCCCGGACCGCGGTGCCGTTGGTGTCGACCACCACCCGCAGCGGCTGGCGGGTGCCGTCGATGCCGCGGACGGCGAGGTGCGGGTCGTCGGCGCGGGCCGTTCCGGAGCCGACCACGACCGCGTCGGATACGGCCCGCAGCCGGTGCACGTCGGCGCGGGACTCCGACGAGGTGATCCAGCGGCTGGTGCGGTCGGCTGCCGCGATCCGGCCGTCGAGCGTCGCCGCGTACTTCCAGGTGACGTGGGGGCGGCCGAGGCGTACGGAGGTCAGCCAGGCGGCGTTCCCCGCTTCGGCTTCGGCGGCGAGGACACCGGCCGTGACCTCGACCCCGGCCGCGCGCAGGGTGTCGCCGCCACCGGTGGCCTGCGGATTCGGGTCTCCGACCGCGTACACGACACGGGCGATCCCGGCGTCGACGAGCGCCTGGGCGCAGGGGCCGGTGCGGCCGGTGTGGTTACAGGGTTCGAGGGTGACGAAGGCGGTGCCGCCGCGTGCCCGGCCGCCTGCGGCGGTCAGTGCGTTCACCTCGGCGTGCGGGCCGCCGGCCCGCTGGTGGAAGCCCTCGCCGACGGTCTCGCCCGAGGCGTCGAGAATGACGCATCCGACGACCGGGTTGGGGCTGGTGGAGCCGAGTCCGCGCGCGGCGAGCCCAACGGCCCGGCGCATGGCATTCACTGCCTGCGCGGATGGTGCGGCTGCGGTGGCCACCGGGTCTCCTGCCTCTTCGGGCACGGACTCCGGGGCCTGTCGATGACGACAGAGAGAGCGGAACACACGGGGACGCCGAGGCCGGAAAAGGAGTACGCCCGAAGGACGTACCACCGACTGCGACGTACCTGTACGGCCCGCCGCGCACTGCCTCCCATCCGGACTTTCACCGTCGGTCCAGGAGTTTCACCTGGTCAACCGGCCGCTGGATGCGGACGGGTCGCGGACTATACCGCCGGTTCGGAATTACACCGACCCCGGAGTGCGCTGCTGCTGATACAGAACAAGTCTGCCACGTCCGGCCGTCGGCCATGCGGGGACCCTGCTGTGGGCTGGCTCACAGGGAGGCGACACGCGGTCACGGCCTGTGCGGAGCTGCCGGTCAGCCGCTGAACAGTTCGTCCTGGGCGGCGTCGCGTGCGGTCAGCAGGGCGCCGCGCAGCACGGCGCCACCGCCGAGCGTCCCCGCGCGTACTTCCGTGCGCAGCGGGGAGAGCAGGGCCACCCGGCGTTCCACGCGGGTGGCGAACGCCGCGCCCCCGGCACGGCCGACCTCGCCGCCGAGCACCACACAGCCGGGGTCGAGCACAGCGGCGACGGCGGCGACACCGACGGCGATCCGCGCGGCCAGCGCCTCCAGGAAGTCCTCGCCGCGCGGCCCGGCCGACGGCGCTTCCCGTACGGCGGCGGCAGCGGCCGGTTCCTGCGGCCGCGGGACCGCGTCGATGCCGTGCCGGGCGGCGAGCGCGCAGATTCCCGCGCTGCCCGCGAGCGCGTGGAAGCCCTCGTCGCAGCCGGTGGCCGACGGGAGTCCGCCGGTGCCGGGTACGGGGAGGAAGCCGAGTTCCCCGGCGCCGCCGGAGGCCCCGCGGCGCACCTTCCCGTCGAGGACGACGGCGGCGCCCACCCCGTCGCCCAGCCACAGCAGGAGGAAGGTGTCGAGTCCGCGGGCCGATCCGGTGCGCTGCTCGGCGACGGCCGCCAGGTTGGTCTCGTTCTCCACGAGGACGGCGGCGGGCAGGCGCTCCTGGAGCGCGCCGACGAGCCTGCGGTGCCAGGCGGGCAGGCCGGTGGTGTCGCGCAGTTCACCGGTGGCCGGGTCGATCAGGCCGGGAGCGCCGATGCCGACGCTGTGCAGGCGGGCGGCGCCCGCCTGCCGCGCGGTGCGCTCCAGCAGTGCCACCGCCTGTTCGACGGCGGGTTCGGTGCCGGTGTCGTGGCCGATGGGCAGCGTGGCCTCGGCGAGGGTGGCGCCGAGCAGGTCGGTGACGACGACGGCGACGCTGCCGGTCCGTACGTCGAGGGCCGCGAGATGGGCGCGGTCGGCCACGATCCCGTAGAGCCGCGCGTTCGGCCCGCGGCGTTCCGCGCCCACCTCGCCGACGACGGAGATCAGTCCGGCCCCCTGCAGCCGCTCCACGAGGTCGGCGACGCTCGGACGGGAGAGGCCGGTCAGTGTCTTCAGCTGACCGGCCGTCAGCGGGCCTTCTCCCTGGAGCAGATCGAGGGCGACCCGGTCGTTGATGGCCCGAGCGGTGATCGAGGATGCGGGCATGCCTGGATCCTTCCAGATCTATTTATCAGGCAGGTTCCCTGATAGTTTACGGTGCGCGTTCGGGGCCCGCTCCCCGATGCCGCGGAAACACCAGGGATACGACGCTCGGGGAGGGCGCATGGCCGGGGACACGGGCTTCAGTCCGCAACGCTTGAAACGGGCTCGGTACGCCCTGGCCGCGGTGTTCTGCGTGCACGGCGCGGTGACCGGCAGCTTCGCCACCCGGATCCCGTGGATCCAGGACCACATCGGGGCGAGCGCGGGACAGCTCGGCCTCGCGCTGGCCTTCCCCGCGATCGGCTCGTCCCTGCTGATGCCGGTGTCCGGGGCCATCAGCCACCGCTTCGGTGCACGCAACGCGCTGCGCGGGCTGCTCGCCCTGTGGACCCTCGCGCTGGCGCTGCCCGCGTTCGCACCCAATCTGCTCACCCTCTGCGCGGTGCTCTTCGTCTACGGCGCCATGGCGGGCACGTCGGACGTGGCGATGAACGCCCTCGGCGTCGAGACCGAGAACCGGCTCGGCCGGTCGATCATGTCCGGGCTGCACGGCATGTGGAGCGCGGGTGCGCTGATCGGGTCGGCCGCGGGGACCTTCGCGGCGCACCTGGGCGCCGATGCCAGGCTCCACCACTGCATCGCCGCCGTGGTGCTGACCGTGCTGGGGTTCGCCGCCTGCCAGGGCGTACTCGATCTGCGCAGTACCCACGAGGAGCCGTCGCCGCCACGGTTCGCCCTGCCGCCCAGGTCGGCGCTGATCATCGGCGCGGTCGGCTTCTGCGCGGTCTTCGCGGAGGGCGCGAGTCTCGACTGGTCCGCGGTCTTCCTGCGGGACACCCTCCACACCTCGGCGGGGCTGGCCGCCGGGTCCACCACCGCACTCGCCCTCACCATGGCGGTGGCCCGGCTCGCCGGGGACCGGGTCGTCGACCGGTTCGGCGCGGTACGCACGGTGCGCGCGGGCGGGGTGCTGGCGACGCTCGGCGGTCTGCTGGTGGTCCTGGCGCCCAACCCCCCGATAGTGATTGCGGGGTTCGCACTGATCGGTCTCGGGGTCGCGGTCGTCGTTCCGCTGGCGTTCGCCGCCGCCGGACGCAGCGGCCCCAACCCGAGCCAGGCCATCGCGGGCGTCGCCACCATCACGTACACCTCGGGACTCGTCGCGCCGTCGGCGATCGGCGGGATCGCCAACGCCACCTCTCTGGTGGGGTCGTTCGTCCTGGTGACGGTGCTCGCCTTCGGGCTGGTGCTGGGCGGCGGTGTGCTGCGCTCGGCGGGCCGGGTGGCGGCGAAGGCGGATTCCACGGGCGCGGAGGTTCCCGGGCCACTGAGCTGAACCGGTCGGCGGGTGCGGCAGGACCCCCGGGGCTCCTGCCGCACCCGTCGCAGAAGTACATCCCTGCGGGTTCAGCCCGCGATCGAGTCCAGCTGCTCGGCCGCCGGGCGCAGCGCCCACAGGTCCCCGCCGGGCGGCGCCTGGAGTTCCGGCAGCGCGGCGCGGGCCTCGGCGTCCCCGGCGTCGGCGGCGGCGTGCACGATGTCGCTCGCGGCGTACCGGTAGAACTCCAGCTCCGGGTAGGGCCAGTCGGCCTTGCCCGTGGCGGCGGGCAGCAGCAGGTCGACCGCCTTGAACAGACTCTGCCCCTGCGGACCCCGGTAGCCCCAGAGGTCCACCCCGACCTGCTTGCCGATGGCCGCGAGCCGGGTGTAGGCGACCAGGTCGAAGGTGGAGTAGTGCCAGCTGCGGGTCCGCGCGAGCTCCTGCGGCTGGGTGCCGTCGCCCGCTATCTGGGCGTCGATCCGCCTGGTACGGGAGTCGAGGACGACCTTGCGGGCGAGCGCCCGGTCACCGGTGGTCAGTGCCAGTCCGGCGACCTGCATGTCCATGAAGGTGCCGTGGTTGTTCTCGGCCGCCGACTCCTGCTTGCCGAAGTCGGAGTCGACCAGCCAGCCCAGGAAGTCCTTGTTCCAGGCGGACATGCCTGCGCTGTCACTCCTCGTCCAGCCGGGCGCACCGGTGTCGAGGAGCGCGACGGCGTCGACGACGCTCGTGTACTGCTGGGAGAAGTCGATGATTCCGATCGCCCTGCCGTCGTACTTGCAGGGGATGAACTGCCCGTGGTCCAGGTTCGGATTCATCCGGGTCGCCGGGTCGACGAACCAGGTGCGCAGGATCTCGGCGGCGTGCTCCGCGTACGCCTTCCTGCCCGTGTAGTACCAGGCCAGGCTGAGGGAGGTGACGGAGTTCATCACCTTGCCGACGTCCGGGCGGTCGGTCCCGGTGTCGACCTCGGGGTTGCGTTCGCCGTCGCGCTGGACGTACGGGCAGCCCCAGGGGTTGTCGGCGGTCTTCGGCTGGGAGGGCCACCAGTAGGGCGCCTGGCTCAGGTAGTCGTGCGGATCCCCGCCGGGCGCGGGCTTCGGCTTGTCGACGACCGTCCACGGCCCCTGTCCGAGCCAGCTGTCCGCCGTCGCGGTCAGCTGCTTGAGCGACTTACGGAGTGCCGGGTCGCCGTGGTCGAGACGGATCCGGGCCTGCTGGAGCCGTTTGCCGTCGATCACGGACGTCCGGGGAACCTTCGGCGTGGGGCTGTGCCGCGGGGCCGCAGCGGAGGACGCGGCCGGGACGAGCACGGCGGCGACGGTGGCCGCGGCGGCGATCAGGGCACCCAGACGTCGGCGGGATCTTCCGTTCATTGGAACGCTCCCATCAGATATATGAACTGAGTTCATAAGCGAGACCGTGCGAGCGTAGAGGCGCCTGCTCCGGCTGACAATGCTCCGCGCACGATTCACGGATGGGATCCTGACCGCCTCACCGGACCCGTGGATCCGACCGGCAGGGGCGCGTCATCGAAGGCGGGGTCGACCAGCGAGGGTGCGTCATCGAAGGCGAGGCCGCGCAGCGCCGGGGAACGATTCGCGCGCAACGGGGTGACTCGTACGACTCGCCGTCAGGAGCCTGCCGGGGAGCGGACATTCGGGCCCCGGGCGGCCGAAGTCCCTTGCTTACGGGCAGAGTTCTGCCCCATCGGCACGGCGTCCCGGAGGTTGCCCCCGCAGGAGGACCGGGGTGTCCGGGGCGGACGCCGGCCGGAGCTTGATGTCGCCACGGCTGCGCGCGGGGCTGTCGGCACACGCGGCTGACCGACCGCGGCGCCGACACCCCGCGTTCGGCACCCCGCGCTCGGCACCCCGCGTTCGGCACCGGCCCTACTCGGTCCGCTCCGTGCCGTCGCCGTAGCCCGCGGTCCCGCCGTCCAGCAGCGGCGGCTGCGGCGTACCGGCCGTCTTCGAGAGCCAGCGCAGGGCGTGGTAGCCGGTCAGTACGGTGATGGTGCCCAGGGAGATACCGCTGAGGACGAAGTTGTCGGTGATCTTCAGCGAGACGTCACCCACGCCGATGACGACCCCGGCCGCGGCGGGGACCAGGTTCAGCGGCTGGGAGAAGTCGACCTTGTTGCGGATCCAGATCTGGGCGCCCAGCAGGCCGATCATGCCGTAGAGGATCACGGTGATTCCGCCCAGTACGCCGCCCGGGATGGCGGCGACCAGCGCGCCGATCTTCGGGCAGAAGCCGAACAGCAGGGCGAAGCAGGCGGCTGCCCAGTACGCCGCCGTGGAGTAGACCTTCGTCGCCGCCATGACGCCGATGTTCTCCGCGTACGTCGTGGTGGCCGGTCCGCCGAACCCGGTGGACAGCATGCTCGCCGCGCCGTCCGCGATGATCGCGGCGCCCATCTTGTCGTCCAGCGGGTCGCCGGTCATCTCACCGACGGCCTTCACGTGTCCGGCGTTCTCCGCGATCAGCGCCACCAGCACCGGCAGCGCGACCAGGATGGCCGCACCCGAGAAGTTCGGCGCGTGGACGTGCGGGAGGCCGATCCAGTCGGCATGGGCCACGTCGGAGAAGTTGATGCGCCAGTGATCGACCGTCCGGCCCGAACCGTCCGGGGAATGGATCTTCCCCGTCGTACGGTCGAGGACCCAGGACAGTACGTAGCCCAGCAGCAAGCCGAGGAAAATGGCGATCCGGGACCAGAAACCGCGCAGCACCACGAGGGCCAGGCCGGTGAAGAGCATGGTGGCCAGCGCGGTCCACTGGTCCTGCGGCCAGTACGTGGACGCGGTGACCGGCGCCAGGTTGAAGCCGATGAGCATGACGACCGCGCCCGTCACGGGCGGTGGCAGCACGGCATGGATGATCCGCGCCCCGACCACCTGCACCGCGATGCCGCAGCCCGCCAGGCAGGCGCCGACGACGAACATCGCGCCCGTCAGGGTCCCGGCGTCCCCGCCCTGCCCCGCGATGACGGCGGAGACCCCCACGAACGAGAGGGAGGAGCCGAGGTAGCTCGGCACGCGTCCCCGCGTCGCCAGCAGGAAGATCGCGGTGGCCACGCCGGAGGCCATGAGGGCCAGACTGGGGTCGAGGCCCATGAGGACCGGCGCGACGAAACACGCACCGATCATGGACACCACGTGCTGGGCGCCGAGCCCGATCGTGCGGCCCCAGGTCAGCCGCTCCCCCGGCTTGACCACCTCTCCCGGCCCCAGGTGCTTGCCGTCACCGTGCAGCTTCCACCCGAAGCCCGCCATGGCCACTCTCCAGTTCCTCGCTCGCTTCGCACAGGCGGAGCCGCATCGTCCCTACCCACCGACCGCCACGCGTGCGAACCGGCCCGCTCGTAGGTCGAAGCGGGTCCGGACGCAGGTCGAAGGGCACGCGGCTCATCCGCCACGTCGACGATCAGAAGGACTCATTAATATCCGAACGGCCGGCTGCCGACCAATCCGGTACGAGGGGGCAGACGAGTGATCGTGCCGGCTGCGGGCGTACGGCGCTGCCGCGCGCCTGTCCCGGCAGGGCCGGAGGACCCGCGAAGTCCACCGGGGCGGTCCGCCGCCTCCCTCGTTCTGAGGAAGTCCGGTGCTGACCGCGTCCGGCGGGAGTGCCGGGTGCCAGGCTGCCTCCATGGCGCAGACGGAACACTTCGCAGCCCGCTCGGCCCGCAGCGGACCGCCGGTCGACGGACTGTCGGTCGACGGACTGTCGGTCGACGGCCCGCCGGTCGACCGGCTGTCGGCACGGATGCGGGCGGTCGGTGCGTCGTGGCCTCCTGCTGACGGTGTCGCGGTCTTCGACGGGATGTACCGGAGGTGTCTGACAGCCGCCCAGGAGAGCGTCGGACACCAGCGCGGCACAAACCAGCGCGGCGGGCGACGGCACGGCGGGCAGCAGGCGTTCACCGATCCTCGCTGTGCGTCGACGCTCGACGTGGTGTTCGCCGGGCGGTATCTGGCGGCGGTCGACGCGGTGGCCGACGGGCGCCGGCCGCCCGCCTGCTGGCGCCCGCTCTTCCAGTACCGGCACCACCCCGGTGTACGCCCGGTGCAGTTCGCGCTCGCCGGGCTCAACGCCCACATGGGGCACGACCTGGCACTGGCCGTCGTCGACACCTGCCGCCTGCTCGACTGCGGACCGGACGACCTGGAAGGGGACTTCGACCGGGTGGGCGAGACGCTCGTGCTGCTGGAGGAGCGGATCCGCGAGGAACTGCTATCGGGGCCCGGTCTGCTGGAGATCGTCGACCCGCTCACCCATCTGATCGGCTCGTGGAGTCCGGAGCGGGCCCGCGACGCCGCCTGGTCGGCGGCCAGGATTCTCTGGGAGCTGCGGGAACTTCCGGTGCTGGCCGGAGAGTTCACGGAGAGGATGGACGCGGACGCCGGCCTGGTCGGCCGGTGCCTGCTCACTCCCCTGCAGCAACCTCTCGCGACGAAGGAGCACACGAATGGCGATCCCGCTCGGTCTCGGACTGCCCCAGATGAAGCAGTACGCCATCGGCCGTGACGTGCCCGCAGTCGCCCGCGCCGCCGAAGAGACCGGCTACGAATCCCTGTGGGTGTTCGAGCGGATCCTCTTCCCGGAGCCCGCGACACAGGGTCTGTACGGCATACCGGGACTGCCCTGGCCGGACCACTACCGCTCGGTGGCCGACCCGTTGGTGACCCTGACACTGGCTGCCGCGGCGACCGGACGCGCCCGGCTGGGCACGAGTGTGCTGGTCGCACCGCTGCATGTGCCCTTCCAACTGGCCCGTTCACTCGCCTCGATCGACGCGGCAAGCGGCGGCCGGGTGGTGGCGGGGATCGGCACGGGCTGGTCGAGCGACGAGTACGCGGCGGCCTCGGTGGCCCCGTTCGCCAAGCGCGGGGCGTTCCTGGACGAGCTGCTGGATGTGTTCCAGGCGGTGTGGGGCCCCGACCCGGTGTCGTACGAAGGGGAGTTCACGACCATCGCGCCCTCGGTGGTCGGACCCAAACCGGCCAGGCCGATCCCGGTCCATCTGCCGGCCAGCGGTCCGCGTGCGACGCGGCGGCTGGTCGATCGCGCGGACGGCTGGATACCGGTCGCCATGGGCCCGGCCCAACTGGCCGATGACTGGCGGAAGGTGCAGGACCTGGCGGCCGAGCGGGGCCGGGAGCGTCCGCTCGCCGTGACGGTGCGCCTCAACGCGAGCCACAGCGCCAAGCCGTACGACGGCGACGACCGCAAGCCGTTCCAGGGCAGCACGGAGCAGATCGTCGAGGACCTCGCGGCCCACGCGGAGGTGGGGGTGGCGAGCGAGTTCCTGCTCGACCTCCAGGGCACCATGCGGGACGCGCAGGAGCTGACGGACGTGGCCGCCGAGGTGTACGCGGCAGCGCGCGCGGCCGGGGTCTGACCCCGACGAGGGCCCGTCCGGTCTGATGGGGCCTGCCCGACCCGGCTGTCCTCGCCGGTCCGGCAGGCCCCCCGGGGTCAGAACGAATCGCCGTACCAGTACGTCGCTCCGGCCGCCGTGACCGTTTCGCGGATCGCTTCGGGCGTGCCCGTGAGGGGACGGGTCATGCCCACCCACTCCTCGTGCGTCCGCGCGTCGCTGAGCAGCCGGGGCAGCGCGGCCCGGCTGTCGGGGGTGTCGGGCAGCCGCACGCGGGCGACGGTCAGTCCGTCCGCGCGGGCCCGGTCGCCGACCGCGGCGAGCAGTTCGCCGAGCGCCTCTCCGGGGTCGGCGGCGAGCGCGCACTCCGTCACCGCCACGGCCGGTGCCGCCGCCGCGTCCCGCTGGGCGACGTACCGGGCGACGATCCACCCGACAGGGTCGCCGGACACGGGGTCCTCGGCGATCAGCGCGTGCGTGTCCCGTCCGTACCAGGCGGGGACGCGGACGGCCCAGTCCTCGGGGGTGCGTACGGAGGTGAGGGGCCGGGTCGCGTTGTACACCGCGTGCAGTGAGGCCACCGCGGGCAGGTCCTCGGGGAGCGCCGGCCGGATCCGGAACCGGGGTGCGGCGGCAGTGGTAGCCGGAGCGATGGTGCCCTCCGCGTAGGTCCTGCGGAACTCCTGCCATCCCGAGCTCCGGTAGACCCCCGGGGTGCCGGTGAACAGCAGCGACCAGGCGCAGCCGTCCGCCCTCATGACCTGTTCGGCCTCGACGAGGAGCCGGCGCACCAGGCCCTGCCCCCGGGCCTCGGGCCGGGTGGCGACGCTGCCGATGCCGCCGACCCGTTGCGGGGTGCCGTACGCGTCGCGGATCAGCCGTGGCACGTACACGACGACCGCGTCGATCCCGCCGTCCGTCTCCGCGACGAAGGTACGCCGGTGCCGGTCGGCGTCCATGGTGTAGAGGTCCGGGAGGTGCGAGGCGGCGAAGCACTGGTCCCAGAGCGCGAACAGGGCGGGTTCGTCGGCGGCGGTGGCCGTCCGGAATGTCGTGGTCACAGGGTCAGGTTTCCATCCGTGCGTGCCGTGCCGCCGTTCGCCGGCATGGCGGTGCGACGGGTGCCCTGCTCCACACAGGAGGTGTGCAGAGCGGAATCGAGGGCGGCGGGGAGCAGATGCAGCGTGCCGCCGGTGAAGCGGCACCCCGTCGCCGCGTAGTGGTTGGTGCCGTCCTGGATCCGTACATGGGCGGTGCCGGCGCCGCTGGTAGTGCTGCTGACCGCCGAGAGGTCCCAGATGACGGTGCCGCTGCCCGCGGTCCGGCCGAGCAGGGCCCCGGCCTTGTTGGTGCCGGTGAGGCGGGCACCGCCGGTGACCGTGATGCGCTGGTCACGTGCGGCGCTCAGCTCGATGCCGGTGTCCGTGTACGTACCTCCGTCGATCCGCAGGTCGGCCGAGCCCACGGAGAGCGGGGCGGCGCCGTCCGTGCCGGTGAGCGTGCAGTCCGTGAAGTGCACCGGGCCGGCGCCGCGCAGGACGGCTCCGTCGAGCCCGGTGAAGGTGCAGCGGACGAAGTGGACCGGCGCGGTGACCGGAGTCTGCACGAGGACCGCTTCGGCGGGCGGCTCGAACGAGCAGTCACTGATGACCGTGGGGCGGGTGGAGCGCGCGGAGCGCTGAGCGACCGCGAAGGTCTTCGCGGTGCACCCGCGCACCTGGGCGCCGTCGGCGTTGACGGTGAGGGTGCCCGCCTGGTCGAACGTCGGACGGGCGATGACCGTGACGTCCTCAAGGGTCAGATCGGTGATCTTGGTGTTGGCGGTGAACCAGGAGCAGACATGTCTGCGTACCGTGATCCGCTTGGCGGATATTCCCCACTGGGCGCCGGAGTTGGCGATGTCCATGAGCCCGGAATTGCCGTCGAAGAGCAGATCGTGCTCGTACTGGCCGTGCGTGGTGAAGGGGTTGCCACCCTCGTCGTCGCCGTCGCCGTGGCAGTTGACCACCGTGCAGTAGGCGGAGGCGGTGAGGTCGTTGAGGTGGCGGACATTGCTGGTGGTGCAGTCGGCGACCCGGCCGTAGAGGCAGTAGATCTGCTGGGTGAGATAGCCCGCGCCGCCGTACATCACGGTGGGCGGGTTCTTCAGCGAACACTCCTCGGTACGGAAGCGGGTGCACCAGCGCCGCATGATCACCGGCCAGAACGTGCCGGTGGCGTGGATGCCCGAGACGTCGCAGCCGACGGCGTACTCGTAACTGACCGGGTGCGAGCCGGTGTACTCGTCGTCGCCCGCGCCCTCGAAGAGCATGTTGCGGACATGGGTGTCGCGCACCGGCTCGACGCGGGTCCAGGTGAGGGTGCGGCCCGCGGCGAGTTCCCAGCCGTTGAGGTAGCCGACCCGCACGTGGGTGGCGTCGATGATCTCGGTGATCTCGACGAGCTTCTGGAGCTCCCGCTCGTCCCCGCCGCCGCCCTCGACCGGGGCCACCTGCACGGCCCACCACTGGCCGACGGTGAAGGCCTTGGCGTCGGGGACCGGGAAGTTGTCGGTGAGTTCGATGACCTTGCCCGGGAGGGCGTACG
>NZ_CALNVW010000061.1 GCF_940670765.1 Streptomyces sp. A 4/2 | reverse complement strand
GGCCCTAGCGGGGCCTGTGACGGACGCTGGTCCAAGCTCAGGGACTCCGGCGCTGTAACCCGATGGCATCGGCGAGTATTTGCCCCGTCCCTGCTACTGAACTTGAACTCGTGATGTCGGTCGACTCGTGGTGGCGGCCTCAGGGTTCGAGACGCCTGCTGTTACCGGCTCGGGTTCAGGACGAAGGCTGTAGCCAGCGCCGCGCCGCGGCGAGATTCACCTCGACGTCATCGCTCCAAGAGCAGACCTCCAGCCATGAGAGGTAGCCACCTTGCGCGAAGACCAGGACCTCGCCAGGGCACTCGCCGGTTTCGGTGAACAGCTGCATGTCGGCAGCCACGATGGTGCCGGGACCCGTTGGCGCGGGCTCCACCGCTTCGGCATCAAGGCCGAAGTAGGCAGTGCCGCACCCGCACTTACAGCGGGATTTCATCCTGAGGTGGGGCACCTGCCGTCGGAGTGCGACGTGAATAGGCTCGTCCGGGTTCAGGACGAGGTCAAGCACGTCGGCTATGTCCTCGGACAAGCTGTCGGTCATGTCACCACCGTAGCTGACCAGCAGCTTTGGGGTTCAGGACAATTTCTTGTCCGTCGACCCGACGCTCACAGGGCCGGCTCGGTGCCGGCGAGGCAGCCGTCGATGACCTCCGGCCGGTACTGCAGCATCTTCAGTTTGCGCTTCACGGCGCGGGTGATCTGGCCGAGGTCGACCGCAGCAAGGTTGCCGATGTCACGCTTGACCAGCGACCAGACGCCCTCGGTCGGGTTGAGGTCCGGGGCATAGGTGGGCAGCTGGAAGACGGTGAGCCACTCGGCGTTCGCGTCGATGAACTCGCGCATGCCGACCGTCAGGTGCAGGCGGACGTTGTCCCAGACCAATACGATCGGTCCACCGAGCTGGATGCGAGCGCGGAGGATCAGGTCGCGGAAGTCGCGCCAGCCGAAGCCTTTTGGTTCGTCCTTGCGGCCCCGGTACTCGCGGATCGCGTAGATCAGCCGGGACCGCTGGCCCGGCTTGTAGCAGGCCATACCCGCCATCGACACGCGCCCTGAGCCACGGCCCCTCACCCTCACAACCGGGGTCTGCCCGATCCGGCCCCAGGTTCTGGCGCGTGGCGGAGTCATCGACTGCCCGGCCTCGTCCTCGAAGACGATCCAGGCCCCGCGCTCCGCCGCGGTGCTTTTACCCGCGGCCAGGTCTCCTTCTTCCACACCTCGACCGCGTCGTCGTCGCGCTCGATCGCGCGCCTGGCGGGCTGCTGCCAGCTCCAGCCGTGGCGCTTCAGCAGCCGCCAGGCGCCCTCGACCGTGTAGGAGACGTGGAAGAGTCGGCCGATCAACGTCTTGATCCGTGCAAGGGTCCACCGCTGGTCCGCCCAGCCGTGAGCCAGCGGGCCATGCTCCAACTCTCGCTCCAGCCTGGCGATCTGGGCTTCACTGAGTCGAGGTCTTCCCAGCGACCCCTTCGACAGGACTCCCGTCTCGCCACTCTCGCGCCAGGCGCGGCGCCACCGCTCGACCGACCGCAAGCTGATCCGCAGGGCAGCGGCAATCTCTGCGTTCTTCCGCCCGCCCGCAAAACGCTCCACGGCCTGGAGCCGCAACCGCTCCCGCGTCGTCCTCTCGGCGTCGGTCAGCCCGCCGCCCTGCGCATACCTCACACCCAACGGCTACCTGTGCCGACGGCCAGCTGTCAGGCGAACGGCACCGACATCACTCAATCAAGTTCAGTAGCGCTAACGGATTTATTCCGCCTCAGTGGGACCACGACAGGATTGCTCCTCTCTGGTCATCGGCGGGAATCCGCCCACGGCAGACAAGAAAGAACTCCAAAGGACTGGAAACATCCGCCGGAACCATGGCAACGTACAACGATCCCGAAAATACCAGGCCAGAGCGGGCAGCTCATCGCTGTGGCCGGGGTTGCGGCTGGTTCCCCCTGCCACACCGGTGATCTCTGGCGTGTCCCTACCTAAGGGCTGTCCCGTAATTCCTGGCGGGCGCACGACGACAGCTACGGCACCTCGCGGCGTTGTCGGAACGCCCGAATACATCCAGTATTCGGGCGCCCCTCCGCCTTGCGATGCACCGCATCTGACGCCGTGCGCTGATCCACCAGGAATTACGGGACAGCCCTTAGGAGGCTTGTTTTCCGATTTCGCCATTCGGCCTGCCTGCTTCGCTTCGCCTGTCCTCTTTGCGCTCGGCGAACTGAATGCTTGGTCGGGTCAGGGCCAGGCGGCACAGCTTCCCTTGCCAGTTCCGGTGTGGGACGCGCTCCGGTCGTTCAAGTCTCTCCAGGCCAAGGAAAAGCTGGCCTTCGGACCGGGCTACCTTGACTCCGGCTACGTCCTGGTGGACGAGATGGGGGAGGCCCGGAACATCAAGCAACTCCGCCGACGGGCATACCGGATCATGTCGCTCCTGGGGCTACGTCAGGTGCGTCTGTACGACGCCCGGGCGTCTTGCTTCACATACCGCGCCAACATGGGCGTGCCGGATCACCTGTTGGCTCGGTGGGCGGGGCACACGGACGTCCTGACCACCAAGAGGTGGTACGTCAAGCCGGGCGTGGAGGATCTTCGTGGAGCTGCCGCGGTGTGGGGTGGGCTGCACGGGTCCGGGGACGACATACCGCGCGGTCGTGAGCGATTGTGCGATATGAGAGCGTGAGGCGGATGAGTGAGACGACGCAGCAGACCCTCCAATACCGCTTTGACGGGCCAGAAGACGCCCCGGTCCTCGTGCTGGGCCCCTCCCTTGGTACCACATGGCACATGTGGGACCGGCAGACGCCCGAGCTGGCCCGCACCCGGCGCGTCCTGCGCTTCGACCTGCCCGGCCACGGCGGGGCGCCCGCTCACGCGGTGCCCTCGGTCGAGGGGATCGCCGAGCGGCTGCTCGCCACGCTCGACGAGCTGGGCGTGCAGCGCTTCGGGTACGCGGGCTGTTCCATCGGCGGCGCGATCGGCATGGAACTGGCGCTGCGCCACCCGCAACGGGTGGCCTCGCTCGCGCTGGTGGCCGCGTCCCCCCGGTTCGGTACCGCCGACGAGTTCCGCCAGCGCGGGGTGATCGTACGTACCAACGGCCTGGACCCGATAGCGCGCAGCGCACCCGAGCGCTGGTTCACCCACGGCTTCGCGACGGCGCAGCCGGCCATCGTCGAGTGGGCCGTACAGATGGTCCGCACCACCGACCCCGGCTGCTACATCGCTGCCTGCGAGGCCCTCGCCGCCTTTGACATCCGCTCGGAACTCGGCCGCATCGGCGTTCCGACGCTCGTCGTGGTCGGCGCCGAGGACCGGGTGACCGGCCCCGCGGACGCCCGCACCCTGGTGGCCGGGATACCGGACGCCAGGCTCGCGCTGGTCCCGGCAGCCTCGCACCTGGCGCCGGTCGAGCAGCCCGCGGCGGTCACCGATCTGCTGGTGCGCCATTTCTCCACGGCGTGGCAGGACACCACCACGTCGACGGCGATCCCGGTACAGCCGCCCGCGCCGGCGCTCTCCGCCCCGGTGGCCCCGATCGCCGAGATCGCACCCGCCGTGCTCCAGCCGGCCGCCGTGCCCGCGGGCCGCCCCGATCCGTACGACGCGGGCGCGAAGGTCCGCCGGGAGGTTCTCGGTGACGCCCATGTGGACCGGGCGGAGGCCGCCGACGACGGGTTCAGCGGTGACTTCCAGGAGCTGATCACCCGCTACACCTGGGGCGAGATCTGGACCCGTGACGGGCTCGACCGCCGCACCCGCAGCGTGGTGACGCTGACCGCGCTGGTCGCCGGCGGTCACCACGACGAGCTGGCCGCCCACGTCCGCGCGGCCCTGCGGAACGGCCTCACGCCGGTGGAGATCAAGGAAGTACTGCTCCAGACCGCGGTCTACTGCGGCGTCCCCGCGGCGAACTCCGCCTTCAGGGTCGCCCGGTCCGTGATCCAACAGGAGACGACCCCCGAGTCGTAGCAGGATGGAAGACATGAGCATCAAGCTGACGAAGAAGACCCACGCCTGTATCCGCCTGGAGAAGGACGGGCAGACACTCGTCATCGACCCCGGAAGCTTCAGCGAGGAGGACGCGGCGCTCGGCGCCGACGCCGTTCTCATCACGCACGAGCACCCCGACCACTTCGACATGAACCGGCTGCGCGTGGCCATGGAGGCCAATCCGGCCGCCGCGATCTGGACCCTGCGCAGCGTCGCCGAGCAGCTGTCGGCGGGCTTCCCCGGCCGGGTCCACACCGTCGGCCACGGCGACACCTTCACGGCCGCGGGATTCGATGTCCAGGTGCACGGTGAACTGCACGCGGTGATCCACCCGGATCTGCCACGGATCACCAACGTCGGCTTCCTGGTGGAGAGTTCGGTCTTCCACCCGGGAGACGCGTTCACCGTTCCCGAGCAGCCCGTGGAGACGCTGATGCTCCCGGTGCACGCCCCGTGGAACAAGATCTCCGAGGTGATCGACTACGTACGCGAGGTCGCGCCGCAGCGCGCCATCGACATCCACGACGTACTGCTCAAGGATCTGGCCCGCGGGATGTACGACATGCACATCGCCAATCTCGGCGGCGCCGACCACTCCCGGCTGGCCCCGGGCGACACGACGGAACTGTGACTGTCGGTCCCACCCGCTAGGTTTGCTCACATGCGCATCGCCACCTGGAACGTCAATTCGATCACTGCCCGGCTCCCGAGGGTGCTGGCCTGGCTGGAGAACACCGGTACGGACGTGCTGTGCGTCCAGGAGACCAAGTGCTCAGCCGAGCAGTTCCCCGCCGACGAGCTGCGCGAGCTGGGCTACGAGTCCGCGGTCCACGCCACCGGCCGGTGGAACGGGGTGGCGCTGATCTCCCGGGTGGGGCTGGCCGACGTGACCACCGGGCTGCCCGGCGGTCCGGGGTACGAGGACACGCAGGAGCCGAGAGCGATCTCGGCGACCTGCGGCCCGGTCCGCGTCTGGTCGGTGTACGTGCCCAACGGCCGCGAGGTCGACCACGCGCACTACGCCTACAAGCTGGACTGGCTCGCCGCGTTGAAGGCGGCGGTCGCCGACGACGCGGCGGGGGAGCGGCCGTTCGCCGTCCTCGGCGACTTCAACGTGGCACCGGCCGACGAGGACGTCTGGGACCCGGCGGTCTTCGAGGGAGCCACCCATGTCACCCCGGCCGAGCGGGCCGCGCTCGGCGCGCTGCGCGAGGAAGGCCTGGCGGACGTGGTGCCGCGCCCCCTCAAGTACGACCACCCGTACACCTTCTGGGACTACCGGGCGCTCGCCTTCCCGAAGAACAGGGGCATGCGGATCGACCTGGTGTACGGCAACGTGCCCTTCGCCGGGGCCGTCAAGGACAGCTACGTCGACCGCGAGGAGCGCAAGGGCAAGGGGGCGTCCGACCACGCCCCGGTCGTGGTCGATCTCGACCTCTGACGACCTGGCGCGCGCGGGCGGGCACCGGGCCGTAAGGCGCGCGGGATCCCGCGCGCCTGTGGTGCGACCGTCCGGCTGAATGCGAGGGTGAACGGTGTGAATATCCCCTTCTTGGACCACTGGCGCAGGCGGCACGGCTCGGACTACGCGGAAACGCTCGCGACGGCCGTGCGCAACGACCCGGAGGGTGTGGGGGAGCTGCTGTCCGAGTGCGAGCTGTTGAGGGCCCGCGCAAGCCAGGCGGGGCTTCAACTCGACGACTCCGCAGCGTCGTTGGGTGCACTCGACCAGCTTCCGCCGCGCTGGCGCGACGATCCGGAAGAGCTGCCCTGGCTCGGCAACGACGCCGGACTGTATCTCGGCACCGTCATCATCAGGACCGTTCCCGGGGCCGTCTGGGACGTCTGGCCCAGCGGCCAGCCCGTGGTCCGGCTGGCGTCGGGGCGCGAGATCAATGTGGTGGAGGCCGGACTCGACTGGGCGGTCGGCGGCGCTCCGGAACTTTCGCAGGTCTACGCGGAGGCCTCCGAGGCCTGACGCCCGATTTTCCGGATTTCGCTGTTTTTCAATACAAATACGGTTTATGGCCACTTAGAGCGTGTCGGGCGTGAAGTCCCTTATCGGGGTGGAAAGTTTGCGCTGACCTCGACACAGCTGAGAGTGGGCAGGACAGCGTATGGCCGTTGACCCGTTGATCGAGCTGAGTGGCGTCAACAAGTTCTACGGCGAGCTGCACGTACTCCAGGACATCAGCCTCACCGTCGGCCGCGGTGAAGTGGTCGTGGTCATCGGCCCCTCCGGCTCCGGCAAGTCGACGCTCTGCCGGACGATCAACCGGCTGGAGACGATCGAGTCCGGCAGTATCACCATCGACGGACAGCCGCTCCCCGAGGAGGGGAAGGGGCTCGCGCTGCTGCGCGCCGAAGTCGGCATGGTCTTCCAGTCGTTCAACCTGTTCGCGCACAAGACGGTGCTGGCCAATGTCTCGCTCGCCCAGCTCAAGGTCCGCAAGCGCAAGAAGGCGGAAGCCGACAGGCGCTCCCGTGAACTGCTGGCGAGGGTCGGGCTCGCCGCGCACGCGGACAAACTGCCCGCGCAGCTCTCGGGCGGGCAGCAGCAGCGCGTCGCCATCGCCCGCGCCCTGGCCATGGACCCCAAGGCCCTGCTCTTCGACGAGCCCACGTCGGCGCTCGACCCGGAGATGATCAACGAGGTGCTGGAGGTCATGCAACAGCTCGCGAGGGACGGCATGACGATGGTCGTGGTCACCCACGAGATGGGCTTCGCCCGCTCCGCGGCCAACCGGGTCGTCTTCATGGCGGACGGCCGCATCGTCGAGGACCGCACTCCGGAGGCGTTCTTCACGGCCCCCGAGAGCGACCGCGCGAAGGACTTCCTGTCCAAGATCCTCAAGCACTGACGGGGGGCCGCATGTCGCGTACGAGAACAGCCCTGACCGTGAGTCTGCTGCTGGCCGTCGTCGCCGCGGGCTGCGGCAAGAACGGCAGCCCGCCGGTGAAGGGCCCCCGGCCGGGCCAACTGCCGCACTACGCCGTCGACTCCGCCTTCCGGCTGCCGCAGTCCAGGACCTGGCGCAACGCGCACCACCGCGGCTACCTCGTCGTCGGCGCGAAGGAGGACCAGCCCTATCTGGGCGAGAAGGACCCCGCGACCGGGGTCTACTCCGGTTTCGACATCGAGATCGCCAAGATGATGGCCGCCTCGATCGGATTCGAACCAAAGACGATCCATTTCCGCACCATCGCGTCCGCCAACCGTGAGACCGCCCTGCAGAACGGTCAGATCGACTACTACGTCGGCACCTACACCATCAACGCGATGCGCAAGAAGCTCGTCGGCTTCGCGGGGCCCTACTACCTGGCAGGGCAGGGCCTGCTGGTGCGCGCGGACGAGCACGGCATCAACGGCCCGCAGGACCTGGCGGGCAAGACCGTCTGCTCGGCGGCGGGTTCCACCCCGTACCAGCGCATCGCGGCCGACTACCCGAAGGCGAAGCTCGTCTCGTACGACACCTACTCGATCTGTGTCGACAATCTGCTGACCTACCAGGTCGACGCCGTCACCACCGACGACGCCATCCTGCTGGGCTTCGCGGCCAAGGCGCCCGACGAACTGAAGGTGGTGGGCAAGCCCTTCTCCAAGGAGCCGTACGGCATCGGTGTCCCGCGCGGCGACAACGCCCTGCGGTTCGCGCTCGACGACGCGCTGGCGGCCCGCGAGAAGAACGGTGACTGGAAGAAGGCGTTCGAGGCCACGCTCGGGCTGTCGGGCGCACCCGCGCCGACACCGCCGCCCATCGACCGCTACCCGGCGACCTGAGGGAGGACCGGCCACCATGAACGTGCTCACCAGCAACTTCTCGCTCTACGGCAAAGGCTTCCTCGGCACCCTCGAACTCACCGTCTACGCCTCGGCGCTGGCCCTGGTCCTCGGCTTCCTGATGGCCTCCTGCCGGGTGGCGCCCGTCGGGTCCCTACGGGCGCTCGGCACGGTCTGGGTGACCGTGCTCCGCAACACCCCGCTCACCCTGCTCTTCTTCGCGGTGCTGCTCGGACTGCCACGGTTCGGCCTGGTCCTGCCGTTCCAGCTCTTCGCCGTCCTCGCGCTCGGCTGCTACACCTCCGCCTTCATCTGCGAGGTGCTGCGCTCGGGCATCAACACCGTTCCCACCGGGCAGGGCGAGGCGGCCCGCAGCCTCGGCATGACGTTCGGCCAGACGCTGACCACCGTGGTCCTGCCGCAGGCCTTCCGCTCGGTGATCCCGCCGGTCGGCTCGACGCTCATCGCGCTCGCCAAGAACTCCGCCATCGCCGGGGCGTTCAGTGTCACCGAACTGCTCGGGACCTACAAGACGCTCAACGAACTGGGCTACAGCATCGTCTGGTCCTTCGTCTGGATCGCCGTCGGCTACCTGATCATCACCCTCTCGATCAGCGCGCTCTTCCACCTGCTGGAGAGGCACTGGGGGGTAGCCCGATGACCAGGGCCACGCACTCCGCCACCGCGCACTCCGCCACCGCGCAGCCCGCCACGGCGCTCTACGACATCCCGGGACCGCTCACCCGCAAGCGCCACTTCGTCTACGGGGTCGTGTCGACCGCGCTGATCCTCGCCCTCATCGGCTGGGTCGTTTACCTGCTCCTCGACACCGGCCAGTTCGCCGCCCAGAAGTGGACGCCCTTCGAGTACAAGGGCATCCAGGAACTTCTGCTGCGCGGCCTCGGCAACACCCTCAAGGCGTTCGGCTACGCCGCGGTGCTCTCGCTGGCCCTGGGGGTGGTGCTGGCCGTCGGACGGCTCTCCGTGCACCGGCCGGTGCGCTGGACCGCCACCCTGCTTGTCGAGTTCTTCCGCGCCATGCCGGTCCTGGTGATGATCTTCTTCATCTTCGTGGCGCTGAAGGTGCAGCCGCTGCCGGCCCTGGTGTCCGGGCTGGCGCTCTACAACGGCTCGGTGCTCGCCGAGGTTTTCCGTACGGGCGTGAACAATGTGGAGCGCGGGCAACGGGAGGCCGCGTACGCCCTCGGGATGCGCAAGACGCAGGTCATGACGCACGTCCTGGTGCCCCAGGCCGTACGCGCGATGCTGCCGACCATCATCAGCCAGCTGGTTGTCGCGCTCAAGGACACCTCGCTCGGCTATCTGATCACCTATGAGGAGTTCCTCCATGCAGGCAAGCTCATCGCGTCGAATCTCGACTACGATTTGCCGTTCATCCCCGTGGTGATGGTGATCTCTCCGATCTACATCGGGATGTGCATGCTGCTCTCCTGGTTCGCCACCTGGCTGTCCAGAAGGCAGAAGCGCAATCCCAAGACCGAGGCCGTGGAAACGGGCCCGGCCGAACCAGGGACGCTGCTGCCGGGTGGGCAGTAGCTCGTAGGGCCATGCCCGCCCGGCAGCAGCCGGTGATCACTTCTCGCGCAGCGGGACCGACAGATACGACGGGTCGGACTCGGGTGAGGAGAAGGTCAGCTGCGCGCCGGTCGGGTTGTGCTCGATGTACAGCGGGTCGACAGTGTCGGTCACCAGGGCCAAGTGGTGGCCCGCCGGCACGTCGTACGCCGTGGAGAACAGTTCCAGGTTCACGGGGAACGGCCTGCCCGGCGTCTCCCCGTGGAAGGTGTACGGCGCATTGCTGACCAGCTTGCCGAGGCCGAGCGGACCCACGTCGTAGAGGTACGCGACGAGGGTGCCGCTCTCCTTGGTGCTGGTGAGCGTGGTGTGCAGGGTGGCCGTCCCGCGGATGCGCCGTTCGGTGGCGTACCGGCCGGACTCCCAGACCCCGGCGAACGCGCGCGGGAGCAGCGGGACCGACACCATGGGCGGGATCCTGGCGATCTGGTCGAGGGTGTTCGAGAGCATCGCGATACCGCCGTCCGCGCCCGAGTCGACTCCGGTGAGGACCTTCTTCGTGCCGTCGAGCGACAGCCGCTCCTTGCTGTTCGGTACGGCCGCCCAGCTCGGGTAGCCCTCGTAGCCGTCGTCGGAACGGGACTTGAGCTGGACCGGCTGCTCGTGCTCGATGCCGTTGTCGTCGCCCTTGAGGTAGTGGTCGAACCAGCGGTGGGCGCTGGTCCAGGTGTCGTTGGGCAGGCCGAGCAGACCGGTGCCCTCGGCGGTCGCGTGGTCGCCGGGGCGCAGTTCGAGACGCTTGGGACCGGTCAGCTCGTCGAAGAACTTCGCGTAGCTGTTGGGCGGGAAGAGCGTGTCGCCCCAGGCGTTGCCCAGCATGACGGCTGCGCCGTTCTTGTTGATGTCGTCGAGGTAGGTGGCGGGCGAGCGCTTCCTGCCCCAGTCGATCATGTCCTGTTCCCTGGCCAGGTTCGAACCGAGGAAGTCGGTGAGGGTCTGCCGGAGTTCGGCGCCGGGGCGGCCGGTGACCTCGCCGAGACCGCCGAGCAGTGCGGCGGCCTGCAGGTGCTGGGTACGGCCGCTGTAGATGGAGTCGATGAGGTCGGCCCAGCCGCTCATCGCCACCACTGCCTTGATGCGCTTGTCGTGCCCTGCGGCGAGCAGGCTGATGCCCGCGCCGTAGGAGACCCCGCCCATGCCGATCTCGGCCGGGTCGGCCGCGGTGTTCGCCAGTGCCCAGTCGATGACGGAGGAGACGTCCGCGATGTCGGGCGGACCGCCCACTTCGATGGACCCACCGGAGGCCCAGAAGCCGCGCGAGGTGTAACTGACCACCACGTAACCGGAGTCGGCCAGCTTCTCGGCCTGGGCCGCGTACTCGATCTGCGGCATCGCCCAGCTGGTGGGCAGCACGATCAGCGGATACCTCGCCGCGCTGTGTGCGGTGGCGCCCGCCGGGGCGAAGACATTGCCCTTGAGCGTGATGCCGCCGGAGCCGGGGATGTCGTGGAACGTCAGGCTCGGAGCAGCCGCGGCGGACGGTGCCGCGGGGGCCGCTCCGGCCGCGGGCGCCAGGCCGAATGCCGCTCCCGCGAACAGTGCCGCTGCGGTGACCACGGTGGCCGTTGCCCTGCGGGGGTGTCCCATGAATCGCTCCTCGCTCGCGCCGGTGCAGAGTGGGGAGACGGTATCCGCAAGGGCTTACCTCTGGTAACCGATCGGTAAGTTACGTGCCAGTAACGATTGTTGGACATGCTGTCAATGGCTCCCCCTGTTCCCTCCCCCTGTTCCCTCTCCCTGTTTCCTCTGTCGGCGGCCTTGTCGACGAACGTGCCGACACCGCGGCGGTACGGGAACACGTACCCGGCAGCGTCCCCGTCACCGGTCCGCGCGATGAGAGTTACGGGGCGCCGGAACCGGAGTCTGCGCCTCGCGCGTGACGTCCGCGATCAGCTCGACCACATCCGGGCCGTACGCCTGCGAGTTGACGACCTTCAGCAGCAGACAGAACGACTTGTCGCCGTACTTGCGCGCCAGCTTCTCGTGGTTGCGGGACAGATAGCGCGACGCCGCCTGATTGGTGATGGACTGCTGTCCGCAGAAGAGGAAGACCGGCCGGGCTCCGGGGCGCGTGGTGAGGCGCGCCAGGACGACGTGCGCGAGCTTGCCGCTCTCCAGCCGGTAGCGCTCGCTGCCGATCTGGAAAGCGGTGCGGTCGGGGCCGGGCTCCACATCGGTGTTGACGGCGACCCCCGGGAGCAGCGACTGGAGATGGGCGGCCATCCGGCGGTTGGACGCGGGCCCGCCGACGCAGAACTCGGTCCGCTCGCCGATGCCCTGCTGGGCCGTGTCGGCCGCGATGATCCGGGCGTGCGCGCCGCAGTCCTTGATCAGGGCGGAGAGTTCGAGGAGCGCGAACACGTCGTTGCGGGCCACCGCCCCGTCGCCGCCCGCCTCGCGGTTGACGACCAGCACGCACTCGGAATTCCCGGGCAGCCCGAAGAACGTCTGCTTCCTGCGCAGCCCGCGCCGCCACAGATACGTACGGGCCAGCCAGCCGAGCACCGCGCTGACGCCGGCGGCTATCACGCCGAGCAGGATGTTGCGTAGGTCGTCGTTCACTGCGTCCACCTCGGTGACTCGGTCCTCGCCGGACAACTCTGTGCGGGCGGCATGCTATCGACGTGTTCATGACGGTGCGGCGCCGGTCGGGCTACGCTGCGCCCTACATTTCTCCCTCTGGAGGTCATGGATGCTTCCCCAGGCTCTTCGAGCACGGCGACACCCCTCCCGCGCGGCTCGGAAGCTCTCGTATCTGGCGGTCGCCGCAGTCGTGCTGTCGGTGGGCGCGACCGTTCCGCCCTCCGCCCACAGCTCGCCACCGGGGAAGGCGCCGGTAGCGGTGGGGTACGGGGGAGCGGTGTCGAGTGTCGACCAGGACGCGTCGGCCGCCGGTATCGAGGTGCTCCGGCACGGCGGCAACGCGGTGGACGCGGCGGTGGCCACGGCCGCCGCGCTCGGCGTCACCGAGCCGTACTCCTCGGGCATCGGCGGTGGCGGCTACTTCGTCTACTACGACGCCAAGTCCCGTCAGGTGCACACCATCGACGGCCGGGAGACCGCGCCCCGCACCGCCGACTCCTCGCTCTTCCTGGAGAACGGCAAGCCGCTGGCCTTCGCCGACGCGGTGACCAGCGGGCTGAGCGTGGGGACGCCGGGAACGGCCGCCACCTGGGACTCCGCCCTGCGCTCCTGGGGCAGCAAGCCGCTCAAGGAGGTACTGCGGCCGGCCGAACGGATCGCCACGGACGGGTTCACCGTCGACGCGACCTTCCGCGGCCAGACCCAGGACAACCAGGACCGCTTCGCCGACTTCCCCGCGACGGCGGAACTCTTCCTGCCGGGCGGCCGGCCGCCGGCCGTGGGCTCCACCCTGAAGAACCCCGACCTGGCGCGTACGTACGAGGAGTTGGGCCGCAAGGGGGTCGGCGAGCTGTACCGCGGCAGCCTGGGCGAGGACATCGTCCGTACCGTCCGCAAGCCGGACCTCGCCCCCGGATCGACGCGCAACGCGCGCCCCGGAGACCTGACGGCGAAGGACCTGCGCGCGTACGAACCGCTGCACCGCGCGCCGACGAAGGTCTCCTACCGCGGCCTCGACGTGTACGGCATGGCGCCGTCCTCCTCCGGGGGCACCAGCGTCGGTGAGGCGCTCAACATCCTTGAGCGCACCGACCTGTCGAAGGCGTCGGAGGTGCAGTACCTGCACCACTACATCGAGGCGAGCCGGATCGCGTTCGCCGACCGGGGGCGCTGGGTCGGCGACCCGGCCTTCGAATCCGTACCGACGAAGGACCTGCTCTCCCAGCGGTTCGCGGACTCGCGGGCCTGCCTCATCAAGGACGACGCGGTGCTCACCAGTCCGCTCGCACCGGGCGACCCCCGGCACCCGGAGGACTGCGGGACGAGCGGCAAGGCGGCCCCCACCACCTACGAGGGTGAGAACACCACCCATCTGACGGTGGCCGACAAGTGGGGGAACGTCGTCGCCTACACCCTCACGATCGAGCAGACGGGCGGCAGTGCGATGACCGTCCCCGGCCGCGGCTTCCTGCTCAACAACGAGCTGACGGACTTCTCGTTCGCCCCGGCGAGTCCGGCGGTCCACGACCCGAACCTCCCCGGTCCGGGCAAGCGCCCGCGCTCCTCGATCTCCCCGACGATCGTCCTCGATGCCGGGAAGCCGGTCCTGGCGGTCGGCTCCCCGGGTGGCGCGACCATCATCACCACGGTCCTGCAGACCCTCCTCGGGCATCTCGACCGGGGGCTCCCGCTGGTGGACGCGATCGCCGCACCGCGCGCCAGCCAGCGCAACGCCGCGACCACCGAACTCGAACCGGCTCTGTACAACAGCCCGTTGAGGAGCCGGCTGGAGGCGCTGGGGCACTCGTTCACGCTGAACCCGGAGATCGGCGCGGCCACGGGAGTGCAGCGGCTGCCGGACGGCCGCTGGCTGGCAGCCGCCGAGCCGGTACGCCGGGGCGGTGGCTCGGCCATGGTGGTCCGGCCCAGCGGCAGGCCCTGACCAGGCATCCGTGACCTGCCCGCCCGGACAGCGGGCGGGCAGGTCAGAGCGCGGTGAGGATGCGCGGGCCCGCGGAGGTGATGGCGACGGTGTGCTCGACGTGCGCCGCGCGGCTGCCGTCCAGGGTGCGCAGGGTCCAGCCGTCACGGTCCGTGTAGTAGCCGTCCTCACCGCCGGCGATCAGCATCGGTTCGATCGCCAGGACCATGCCGTGGCGCAGCGCCACACCGCGGCCCGGCCGGCCCTCGTTGGGGACCCCCGGGTCCTCGTGCATGGACCGGCCGACGCCGTGGCCGCCGAAGCCGTCCAGGATGCCGTATCCCGCGCCGCGGCAGACGCTCCCGACCGCGTGGGCGATGTCACCGATGCGGTTGCCGACGACCGCGGCTGCGATGCCCGCGGCCAGGGCCTGTTCGGCCGTTTCGATGAGGCGTACGTCGTCGGGGCGGGCCCGGCCGACCGTGAAGCTGATGGCCGAGTCGCCGACCCAGCCGTCCAGGATGGCGCCGAAGTCCGCGCTGACGAGGTCGCCGTCGCGGAGCCGGTAGTCGTCCGGGACGCCGTGTACGACGGCGTCGTTGACGGACATGCAGAGGACGGCCGGGAACGGGGCGGACGCGAAGCCCGGCTGGTAGCCGAGGAACGGTGAACCCGCTCCGGCCTCGCGCAGCACGGCGTGCGCGGTCGCGTCGAGTGCACGGAGGGTGACCCCGACGCCCGCGGCGGCGCGGACCGCCGCCAGTGCGCGGGCGACGACGCGGCCCGCCTCCCGCATCGCCTCGAGGGACTGGTCTGTCTTGATATTGATCATGCCAATTACTATACCGGCCCGAGCGGTATTAGAATGACGGCATGGTCCGTACCCCTCTCACCCCCGAAGAGCACGCACGCGGCGAACGGCTCGGCCGTCTGCTCCGCGACGCGCGCGGCACGCGCACCATGACCGAGATCGCCCTCGGCGCGGGCATCTCCGCCGAGACGCTCAGGAAGATCGAGACGGGCCGCGCCCCGACCCCGGCCTTCTTCACGGTCTCCGCGCTGGCCGCGGTGCTCGGACTGTCCATGGACGAGATCGCCGCGAGCTGCGTACTGGTGCCCGTGTGACCGGCGTACCCGTGATCCGCACGCCGCGCCGGGCGGCCCGGGTGGCGGTGCTGGATCCTGCGGGTGCGGTCCTGATGCTGCGCTACGACAACGAAGAGGTCGGCGTGCACTGGGCGTTGCCGGGCGGTGGCCTCGAACCCGGCGAGAGTTTTCTGGCGGGGGCCCGGCGGGAGGTGCGCGAGGAGACCGGGTGGGGTGATGTCGAACCCGGCGCGCTGCTCTGTACCTGGGAGCACGACTTCACCCGGGCCGGCGTGCCCGTGCGGCAGTTCGAGCACATCCATCTCGCCCGGGGGCCGCGCCGGGACCTGGCGGGGGACCTGGTCGAGGCGCATGCGGCGGACGGCATCCTCGGCCGGCGCTGGTGGAGCCCGGACGAGCTGGCCGGGGCGCCGGAAGCGCTCTGGCCGCCCCGGCTGCCCGCGCTGCTCGCCTCGTACGCGCCGGGAGCCGACCCCGTCTACCTCGGGTACGTGGCGAATTCGCCCCGGTGAGTGCGCCGGACTGACCGTGCCTCGGCGGAGGGCGGTCCCCACCTGCTGGTTTCTCGCCTCCCGGCCGCCGCCGTGAACATCGCGGCGCCTTGGGGGCGCTTTCGTGTGCGTACTGCGGCCGATCCGGCTCGCAATTCGACCGCCGGGCCGGGCTGAAGTGATCGCCGCGCGGCGAAACGTGATCGACTCGGCCGGTTAACGGCGATGGTCTTGCCCCAGTCTGTGACGGGGCTTACGTTCTCCTCCTACGCAACCCGTCTACGTGCGTAGAACGTTCGTGGCGCCCTGTTGAAGGAGCTGCTCATGTCCCATGCCGTACGCGCCGCACTGGTCCAGGCCACCTGGACGGGCGACACCGAATCCATGATCGCCAAGCACGAGGAACACGCCCGCGAGGCGGCCCGGCAGGGCGCGAAGATCATCGGGTTCCAGGAGGTGTTCAACGCCCCGTACTTCTGCCAGGTGCAGGAGCCCGAGCACTACCGCTGGGCGGAGGCGGTGCCGGAGGGGCCGACGGTCCGCCGGATGCAGGATCTCGCCCGCGAGACCGGCATGGTGATCGTCGTCCCGGTCTTCGAGCGTGAGCAGTCCGGCTTCTACTTCAACACCGCGGCCGTCATCGACGCCGACGGCTCGTACCTCGGCAAGTACCGCAAGCACCACATCCCCCAGGTCAAGGGCTTCTGGGAGAAGTACTACTTCAAACCGGGGAACCTGGGCTGGCCGGTGTTCGACACCGCCGTCGGCAAGGTCGGCGTGTACATCTGCTACGACCGCCACTTCCCGGAGGGCTGGCGCCAACTCGGCCTGAACGGTGCCCAGATCGTCTACAACCCCTCTGCCACCTCGCGCGGCCTCTCCGCCCACCTCTGGCAGCTGGAGCAGCCCGCGTCCGCCGTCGCCAACGAGTACTTCGTCGCAGCCATCAACCGGGTCGGCCGGGAGGAGTACGGCGACGACGACTTCTACGGCACCAGTTACTTCGTCGACCCGCGCGGCCGGTTCGTCGGGGACGTCGCCAGTGACAAGGAGGAGGAACTCCTCGTCCGCGACCTCGAGCTGGACCTGATCGACGAAGTGCGGCAGCAGTGGGCGTTCTACCGGGACCGCCGCCCCGACGCGTACGAAGGACTGGTGCAGCCGTGACAGATCTGTACAGCCGCCACCTGGCCGTCCTTCCCGACTGGCTGGCGACCTACTACCGGCAGCCGATAGAGATCACGCACGGGGAGGGCCGGCACGTCTGGGACGCGGCGGGCAACCGCTATCTCGACTTCTTCGGCGGCATCCTCACCACCATGACGGCGCACGCCCTGCCCGAGGTCACCAAGGCGGTCAGTGAACAGGCGGGCCGGATCGTCCACTCCTCGACGCTCTACCTCAACCGCCCGATGGTGGAGCTCGCCGAGCGGGTCGCGGCGTTGTCCGGGATCCCGGACGCCCGCGTCTTCTTCACCACCTCGGGCACCGAGGCCAACGACACGGCCCTGCTGCTGGCCACGGCGTACCGCAGGTCCCACCAGATCCTCGCGATGCGCAACAGCTACCACGGCCGTTCCTTCTCGGCCGTCGGCATCACCGGCAACCGGAGCTGGTCCCCGACCGGCCTCTCCCCGCTCCAGACGCTGTACGTGCACGGCGGGGTCCGTGGCCGGGGCCCGTACGCGGCGTTCACCGACGCCCAGTTCATCGAGGCGTGCGTCGCCGACCTGGAGGACCTGATCGGGCACACCCACGACGTGGCGGCGCTGATCGCCGAACCGATCCAGGGCGTCGGCGGTTTCACCGCCCCGCCGGACGGGCTCTTCGCCGCGTTCCGTGACGTGCTCGACCGGCACGGCATCCTGTGGATCAGCGACGAGGTACAGACCGGCTGGGGGCGCACCGGCGACCACTTCTGGGGCTGGCAGGCACACGCGGAGAACGGCCCGCCGGACATCCTCACCTTCGCCAAGGGCATCGGCAACGGCATGTCCATCGGCGGGGTCGTCGCCCGCGCCGACGTCATGAACTGCCTCGACGCCAACTCCATCTCGACGTTCGGCGGCTCCCCGGTCACCATGGCGGCGGGCCTCGCCAACCTCACGTACCTCCTGGAACACGACCTCCAGGGGAACGCCCGCCGGGTCGGCGGCCTCCTGCTGGAGCGGCTGCGAGCCGTCGGCGCCCGGTCACCGCTCGTCCGGGAAGTCCGCGGCCGGGGACTGATGATCGGCATCGAACTGGTGAAGCCCGGCACGGACGAGGCGAACCCGGAGGCGGCAGCGGCCGTGCTGGAGGCAGCGCGTGAAGGCGGACTGCTGATCGGCAAGGGCGGCGGCCACGACACGAGCGTGCTGCGCATCGCGCCCCCGCTCTCGCTCAACGTCGCGGAGGCGGAAGCGGGCGCCTCCATCCTCGAACAGGCACTGAACGCGGGTTGACCGGGGGGCCGGAAGCTCACAAGCGGACCAGAGAGGGAACCCACCACCATGAGTACCCGCACCTTGATCCGCGGCGGTCTCGTCATCACCGCCGCGGAGGAGACCCACGCCGACGTCCTCATCGAGGACGGCCGCATCGCCGCACTCGCCGCGCACGGCAGTACCGCGTCGGAGGGCTGGACCGCCGACCGTACGATCGACGCCACCGGCAAGTACGTGCTGCCCGGCGGGGTCGACGCCCATACGCACATGGAGATGCCCTTCGGCGGCACCTTCGCGGCGGACACCTTCGAGACCGGTACCCGGGCCGCCGCCTGGGGCGGCACCACCACCATCGTCGACTTCGCCATCCAGTCGGTCGGCGGCTCGCTGCGCGAAGGGCTCGACGCCTGGTACGCGAAGGCCGACGGCCGGTGCGCCGTGGACTACGGGTTCCACATGATCATGTCCGACGTGAACCCCTCCACGCTGAAGGAGATGGACCTCCTGGTGGGGGAGGGGGTGACCTCCTTCAAGCTGTTCATGGCCTACCCCGGGGTGTTCTACAGCGACGACGGACAGATCCTGCGGGCGATGCAGCGGGCCGGGTCCAACGGCGGGCTGATCATGATGCACGCCGAGAACGGCATCGCGATCGACGTGCTCGTGGAGCAGGCGCTGGCCGAGGGCCGTACCGACCCGCGCTACCACGGCGAGGTGCGCAAGGCCCTGCTGGAGGCCGAGGCCACCCACCGCGCGATCAAACTCGCCCAGGTGGCCGGGGCCCCGCTGTACGTGGTGCACGTCTCGGCCGACGAGGCGCTCGCCGAGCTGACGAGGGCCCGCACCCAGGGGCTCGACGTCTTCGGCGAGACCTGCCCGCAGTACCTCTTCCTCTCCACGGACAACCTCGCCGAACCGGACTTCGAGGGCGCCAAGTACGTCTGCTCCACGCCCCTGCGGCCACGGGAGCACCAGGAATCACTCTGGCGCGGACTGCGCAGGAACGACCTCCAGGTCGTCTCCACCGACCACTGCCCCTTCTGCTTCACCGGGCAGAAGGAACGGGGACGCGGCGACTTCTCGAAGATCCCCAACGGCATGCCCGGCGTGGAGAACCGGATGGACCTGCTCCACCAGGCAGTCGTCGACGGCCACCTCTCCCGCCGCCGCTGGATCGAGATCGCCTGCGCCGGCCCGGCCCGGATGTTCGGCCTCTACCCGAAGAAGGGCACGATCGCCCCGGGCGCCGACGCCGATGTCGTCGTCTACGACCCGCATGCCGAGCAGATCATGTCCGCCGAGACGCACCACATGAACGTGGACTACTCGGCCTACGAGGGCAAGCGCGTGACGGGGCGGGTCGAGACCGTGCTGTCCCGCGGGGTCCCGGTGATCGACCGTCGTGCGTACGTGGGGAAGCCCGGACACGGGGTCTACCTGCCGCGGGGACTCTGCCAGTACACCAACTGAAGGCGTCATGGCGCCGCGGTCGGGGCCGCGGCGCCACCTCGAAGGGACCCCCGGTCACCACCGAGGCTTCGCCGGGTCGAAGTCCGGGTGGAACCGCCGCATGTACCCCGTGTCGTCGCGTCCGGTGATGCCCTGCCGGAGGTAGTTCTCGTGCAGCCGGGCGAGCGCATCCCGGTCCAGCCGCACGCCGAGCCCCGGCGACATCGGCACCGGCACGGCCCCGTCGACGAAGGTCAGCGGGTTCTCCACCACGTCGACGCCCAGCTGCCACGGCGTGTGGGTGTCGGCTGCGTAGGACAGCTGCGGCAGCGCCGCGCCGAGATGGGTCATCGCGGCGAGACTGATCCCGAGATGGCTGTTGGAGTGCATCGACAGGCCGAGGCCCCAGGTCTCGCAGATGCCCGCCAGACGCACGGACTGCCGCAGCCCGCCCCAGTAGTGGTGATCCGACAGGATGACCTGGACCGAGCCGCGTTCGACGGCCTCGGGGATGTGGTCGAAGGAGACCACACACATGTTGGTGGCCAGCGGCATCCCGGCGGTCTCGGCGACGGCGGCCATGCCGGCCAGGCCCTCGGTCGGATCTTCGAGATATTCCAGCAGGCCCTGTGTCTCGGCGGCGACCCGGCGGGACGTCTCGACGCTCCACGCCGCGTTGGGATCGATGCGCAGCGGCAGCGTGGGGAACTCCGCGCGCAGCGCGCGAATGGCGTCGAGCTCCACGTCGGGAGCGAAGACACCACCCTTCAACTTGATCGACCGGAAGCCGTACTGCTCCACCATCGTCCGGGCCTGGGCCACGATCCCGGCAGGGTCGAGTGCGGCGCCGAAGAGGTCCGGTCCGTCGCCGGGATGCTGCGCCCACTTGTAGAACAGGTACGCCGAGAAGGGCACCGCGTCGCGTACCCGGCCGCCGAGGAGATCGTGGACCGGACGGCCGATCGCCTGGCCCTGTACGTCGAGGCAGGCGACCTCGAACGCGGAGAAGACCCGCAGCGACACCTTCTCCGGACCCATGCCGCCGGACGGACCGAGCTTCTCCGACGGCGCGTCAGCGGTGCCGAGCAGCCCGTCCACCACGGACCTGATGTATTCGGTACGGAACGGGTCCAGCCCGATCAGCAGCGGCGCCACCGTACGCAGCACCGCCAGGTGCGAGGCGTCGCCGTAGGTCTCGCCGAGCCCGATGAGCCCGTCCCCGCAGTCGATTTCGATGATCGCGCGCAGGGCCCACGGCTCGTGGCAGCCCACGGCGTTGAGCAACGGCGGATCAGGGAACGCGATGGGGGTGATGCGGATGTCGACGATCGTGGGGTGCCCTGACGGGCTCTGCGGCTCCATGAGGCCCTTCCTCGTACGGGAATCAGTGGTCATGCGCGGGACTCCTCCAAGCGACGGAGCGCCGTGCGCCCGCGGTCCACGAGGGACGCGAGTTGTGCGACGTGGTCCGGGGTGGCCTCGACCAACGGCGGCCGGACCGGACCGACGGCCAGACCGGCCAGCCGCGCACCGGCCTTGACCAGGGAAACGGCGTAGCCCGGCACGCGGTCGCGCAGCGCGGCGAACGGCAGGTAGAACTCCGTCAGAAGCGTCTGCTGCGCCACCTCGTCGCCGTCGCGCACGGCCCGGTGGAACGCGGTGGCGATGTCGGGGGCGAAGCAGTGCACCGCCGAGGAGTAGCTCTCCACGCCGATCGCCGCGTACGCCCGTGCGCTGAGTTCCGCGGTCGGCAGGCCGTTGAGGAACCCGAACTCGGCGGCGCGGGGGTGTCCGCTGGTACGCACGGCGGTGACCAGGCGCAGCATCGCGTCCACGTCACCGCGGCCGTCCTTGATGCCCGCGATGTTCGGGATGTCGAGCAGTTCCACCGCGGTGGCCGGATCGAGGACCGCGTTGGCCCGCTGGTAGACGGTGATCGGCAGCGGTGTGGCCGCGGCGACGTAGCGGATGTGGCGCACCAGCCCCTGCGGGGTGGACGTCAGCAGATACGGGGGCATCAACAGCAGCCCGTCGACGCCGCATTCCTGCGCGGCCAGCGCGAACTCCCGTGCCACCCGCGGGCCTCCGCCCGCCCCGGCGAACACCGGTACGCGTCCGGCGGCCTGCTTCACCGCGGTGGCCACGACCTGCCGGTACTCGTCGAGCCCGAGCGCGGGGAACTCGCCGGTGCCGCACGCCACGAACAGCCCGCCGGGTCCGGCGGCGATCTGTGCCTCGACGTGAGCGGCGAAGACGTCCAGGTCGACCTCGTCGGCTTCGTCGAAGGGAGTCAGAGGGAAGGAGAGCGGTCCCGGGAGGCGCGTTGTTCGTTCATCGCATTTCACGGTATTCATGGATGAATCTCCACTTCAAGGGTTGCCTCGGCCGCGGCGGTGCCCGGCCGACTGTGACGAGTACGAGCAGATGGCAGTGATCAGCGGACGGCCGTCACGAGGTCCGCCCCAGCGGAATGGCGCACCAGTCGCCTCCGAGCCGGGGTGCGATCGGGTCGGTGGGGTCCGGCGGCCCGCACTCGGCGAGCACCTCGGGCGCGAACTGCTCGGCGTCGTCGAGCGGGTGGTAGCCGATCGCCTCACCTTCGGCCGGGCTCACCCAGCCCCGGGTGTTGCGGCTGACCCCCCAGACGATCCGGTAGCCGGGTTCGCGGCAGCTCAGGCAGGCTTCGACGAGGCGGTGCCCGTCGGCCGGTGACAGCCAGGTGGACAGCCCCCGGATCCCGTTCGGCTTCGGGAACCAGCTTCCGATGCGCAGACAGATGACGTCCATGCCGAAACGGTCGTGGTACAGGCGCCCGGCGGACTCGACCGCGGCCTTGCTCCAGCCGTACAGGGTGTCCGGGCGGGCCGTGACGTCCGCGGCGACCGGAGTGCCCTCGTACGGGTGGAAGCCGACGGCGTGGGTCGAGGAGGCGAGGACGACCCGGGGCACACCGGCCAGCCGGGCCGCCTCCAGGAGGTTCAGCGTCCCGCGCACGTTGCGGTCCAGGACGTCGTCCAGGGTGGACTCGGCGCTCTGGCCGCCGAGATGGACGATCGCGCTGACGCCCCGGCAGGCGTCCAGCAGCGCCTCGGTGTCGGTGAGGGAGGCGATCACGGTCTCCTCCGCACCGCTCCCCTCGACGGCGGGCGGCGTGGCGATGTCGAGGAGCCGCAGCGTGCGGCCCTCCCGCGCGGCCAACGGCCGCAGCAGCGTGCCGACCTTGCCCGCGGCGCCCGTGAGCAGGATCCGGGTGGTATCGGTGGAGCCGGTGGCATGCGCGCCTTGCCGGGGCATGCGGAACCTCCAGATGTCGTTCGATGCGTGGCTGAGCCGCGTCCACGGCCGGCAGCGGCCCGGCCTTCCGGGCACGCCCCGGCGCCGGGGCGGCGATCGGGTGGCCGGGCCGTGGCCGGGCCACCCAAGTCGGTGCCGGGACAGGAAAGTTCAAGGGAGTGACCGGCGAACGCGTCGCTCACGTAAGCCAGTTCATACGCCGGTTCACGTACGCCAGTTCACGTACGTCGGTTCAGTTACGCAGGGGGCGACCCGTACCGTTCACCGCGGAACTGGGTGAACACGGTCGCGGTACGGATCGCGCGCGGCTGCCGGGTGCGTCCGGACGGTCCTATGCGTCGTGCTGCGACGGCCCGGCCGTACCGGTCGCGTGGCGGCGGAAGGCCTCCGCGGCCTCGTCCTCCCGGCCGTTGACGAGTATGTCGAGCAGGCGTGCGTGTTCGTCGACCAGCTTGTCGCGGCTGCCGGTGTAGAACGGGTTGGACACCACGCGCAGGGTCCAGAGACTGGGCTCCATCACCTCCCACAACCGCGGGAGCAGGTGGTTGCCGCTGGCCTGGCAGACGAGGCGGTGGAAGGCCATGTCGCTGTCGCGGAAGCTGCTCGGGTCGTCGTGCAGGACCGCCTTGCGCATGTCGTCGACCACGGCGTTCAGCTGGTCGACGTAGCCCTCGGCACGGCGCTCGGCGGCGGCTCGGGCCGCGAACTCCTCCAGCAGACCGCGCAGTCCCCTTGCCTGCTCGGCCTGCTCGATCGAGATGCTGGCGACCCGGCTGCCCAGCCGTGGCACGTGAGTGACCAGGCTCTCGTGCACCAGCCGTTTGACGGCCTCGCGCACGGGAGCCTGGCTGATGCCCAGGCGCTTGGCGATGTCGGATTCGACGATCCGCTGATCCGGCGCCATCTCGCCGCTCAGGATGGCCGAACGCAGCAGTCGGTACACCCGGTCGGACAGCAGCCCGCCGGACGTCATGCCTCTGTTCTGTTCGAGCAGATCGTTCAGACCAGTCATCAGTGCTCCCTCTGCCGCATCATTGTCGTCCTGCCGGTGGCGGACGTGCCCGCCGGATCGAGTCCGTAGGCCCCGATGGCCGTTCCGCCCCGTACTGCCTCGGCCTCGTCCGTGGTCAGTCCGCCCAGTACACGGGCCGTGGCCCCGGCCACATCCTCGTACGCCGACCACTGGGTGCTGACCGGCCAGTCGGATCCGAACATGAGCCGGCGCGGCCCGAACACGTCCAGCAGCACCCGAGCCACGGCATCCATGGATACACCGTCCGGTTCGGCGATGGCCTTGCCGAGTCCCGACAACTTGCATACCACGTGGGGCAGTCGGCCCAGTGGCGCCAGCTGCGCGGCCCACTCCGTGAGGCCGTCGCGCCGTACGTCGACGGCGGAGATCGCGGCGTGGTCGACGACGAACCGCACCTGCGGCAGATCCCTGGCCGCCGCGTGTGCCTCGGGCAGGGTCCCGTGGCCCAGCAGCAGATCCACCGTCAGGCCCCGCTCACCGAGAGCCGCGAGTGAGCGCCGCACCTGGGGCAGTCCGAGGCGGGCGCCGTCGCCCGCCCCGACCGGGTCACGGACCCCGACCAGCGCCGAACCCCCTTCCTCCGCACGCAATGCGTCGATCGTGTCCACAGCGGACGGATCGGCGAGATCCGCGTGGACGACGACTCCGGCGAGCCGGGCGGACCGCGCGGCCAGACCCAGCAGCCAACGGGCCTCGTCCACGGTCCGCCCGGCCTGCACGACGACAGCCGACACGGGTCCGGCGGCCGTCGTGAGGTCGTCGAGGAGGAAGGGGCGGTGCAGTTCACCCGCGGACCGCAGCCACGCGTGGTCGTGCAGGCCGGGGTCCCACAGGTGGACGTGGGCGTCGATGGCGGTCACGGCGTCGGCACCTCCTGCGGGAGCAGCCCCGCCGCGCGCAGCTCCGCCCACAGATCGGCGGGGACGGTGGTCTGCGCCATGGCGAGGTTCTCCAGCACTTCATCGGCCGTCCTGGCTCCGACGACCAGCGTGGACACGGCAGGATGACCCCACCCGAACTGCAGGGCCGCCGCCTTCAGCGGCACCCCGTGGCGGGCACAGATCTCCGCGATGGCCAGTGCGGCGGCAACCTGGTGCGGCTCGGCAGCCCGGTAGTCGTACTTCGCGCCTGGCCGTGGATCGGCCAGCAGGCCCGAGTTGTACACCCCGCCCAGGACGACCCCGACACCGCGGGCCTCGCAGGCGGGCAGCAGGCCCGTCAGAGCGTCCTGGTCGAGGAGGGTGTACCGGCCGGCCAGCAGCACGCAGTCCACGTCGACCCGCGTGACGATCCGCTCCAGCATGGCGCTCTGGTTCATGCCCGCGCCCACCGCCGACACCACGCCCTGCTCCCGCAGGTCGACCAGGGCGCGGAAGGCCCCCGCGAGGGCCTCCTGCTCGTGGTGGTCGGGGTCGTGGACATGCGCGATGTCCACCCGGTCCAGGCCGAGCCGGGTCAGGCTCTCCTCCAGGCACCGCATGGTGCCGTCATAGGAGAAGTCCGGCTCGGCCCCGTCGTCGGTGAGGAGATATCCGACCTTGGTCGCGACGACGACCTCGGACCTGGGCACCCCGGCCAGCACCTGGCCGAGGCGCTGTTCGGACACGCCGTGGCCGTACCGGGGCGCGGTGTCGAACAGGCGCGTCCCGCCGGCCAGCGCGGCACGCACCGTGCCGGCGGCGTCCTGCTCCGCAACCGCCTCGTACAGGTTGCCCAGGGGCGCACAGCCCAGGCCGAGCCTGCCGACCGTGAGACCGGTGCGGCCCAGCACACCCGGGCCCGAGACCTGATTCATCGCTGCGACGACCGCTGCTGGTCGCGCCACTGCTCGTACTCCGCGCGCGACTCCGAGGTCAGCGGGTAGTAGTTGCCGAGCCGGGCGCCCTGGTCGAGCCGCATCCGGCTGAACACCTCCCACTCCTGGTGGTCCTGGGCCGTGGCGACCACCTCCGGCGCGGTCGCCTGGGGGACGACGACGGCGCCGTCGTCATCGGCGACCACGATGTCGCCGGGCAGGCACAGCACCCCGCCGGCGGCAACCGGCACGTCGTACGCCCAGGGGAACAGCTCCGACTGGGAGGCGTAGTGCGGGGTGGTGCCGGTGCACCAGATCGGCACGCCGAGCTCGCGGACCCGAGGAGCGTCCCGGATCCGGCCGTCGACGACGATGCCGGCGCCGCCCTTGCGCTTGAAGTAGCGGACGAGCATGTCGCCGACGCAGCCGCTGAACGCCGACCCGTACGCCTGGATGACGAGGACGTCACCGGGCTGTACCGCCTCCAGCACCGCCCACAGGGCGGTCTGGCGCTCGACGGCCTCCTGGGCCAGGCCGCTGGCGATGTCCTCGCGCTGCGGCATGAACTGGAGCGTCAGCGCCGAACCGGCGATCTTCTGCCCGGTCGCGAGGGGCTGCGGCCCCTCCATCCACGTGCGCCTGATGCCCATGCCGTGGAGCTTCGCGCACGCGGTGGCGCTGCTCACCTGGCCCATCTGCCCCACCAGTTCGGCATCGGCCCGCTGGTACGCGTCACCGCGCACCGGGAGGGGAAACACCGGCTGGGCCTGTTCATCGGTCGTCATTCTGCTTCTCCTGGAATCGGTCGAACGTGGGGTGGCTCGGGGTGAATTGGTGGCGCCGGACCTGCATGGACAGGCCGAGCCGGGTCCCCGGCGGCAGGACCACCAGAAGGTGGTTGTCGTGCACGTCGATGCGCCGGGTACTGGTCGTGAACTCATCGGCCCGGTAGGCGCGGTTCGGGCCGGGATAGCCGTCGTCGAGCTGGTCCACCACGACGTGGTCGATGCCGTCCTCGGCGAACGCGCCGGCCTGTACGACCACACGCCGCTCGCGCGTATTGCTCAGGTTGACCAACTGGACGCCGACCCGGGTCTCGTCGAGCTCCTCGACGAGGGCGGCGACGTCGGCCGGCAGGCCGGGACGGCTGCGGTCGGCGTCCCAGTAGCGCACCCGGGTCTGCTGGAGCCCCCCGTTGTAGGGGGCGGCGGGCGCGCCGGTGGTCAGCTGCACCAGGATCTCGGTCACCACGGGATTGAGCCGCTGCCACCAGTGGATGTCATCGGTGCGGACCGACGACGCGTCCTCGTGGACGAGTGCCATCCTGCGGGCGACCTGCCCCAGCGCCATGCCGAGGGCGCGCGCCGGGTAGTCGGGGTTGCGGCCGTCGAGGTAGGCGAGCCACGGAGCTTCGTGCCCGGCCTCCTCCTTGTCGCGGAAGGCGTGCACGGTCGTCCAGTCGTAGCCGCACTCGCGCTCCACCTGGTCGAGCCGCTGCCGGTCCTGCGGGTCGCCGGAGCACCACCAGATCCAGGCCGGGAAGGCGATCTGCAGCGGCTGGTGGTCGAACCAGCCGTGCATGCCCTTCCGGTAGGGCACCAGTTGCAGGTCGGCGTCGGCGTCGGGCCCGAGGCGCTGGAGCCAGGTCGAGGCCATGCTGGATTCCCCGTCACGGACCGGCCCGCGCGTCGCCTCTTCCAGCACCCGGTCCAGTGGGGCGCGGGCCAGGTCGAACCACGCGTCGTCGCCGGTGACCAGCGCGGCGTTCATGGCCGCGATGAGAGCGACCGCGCCGACGCTGTGCAGACCGTGCGGCCAGGTCCAGCCGTACGAGCCGCCGTACCAGCGGCCGTCGTGCAGCTCACCGACCTCCCCGGAGGGGCCCACGTTGTCCGGGACGATGCCGTCCGCGGCGGCGGCCCGGTCACGCCAGGCCTGCACGTAGTCGACGAGCCAGTCGCGGTACCGGTCCTCGCCCGTGTACAGCCACGCGTTGGCGATCAGCGAGGTGGACGCGAGGTTCACCGCGACGTCGCCGTCGCCGAGCCGCCGGTCCATCGCCTCGCCCATACGCCGCGCGTTGGCGGGGTCGGCCAGGTCGTCCCAGCTGTCGATGCCGGGCAGATCCTCCAGCGGCAGGCCGTACGGCTTCATGTTGGTCAGTTCCGCGCCGTACCCCTGCGCCCATCCCTCGTCCACGCCGCGGCGCGGCCCGCCGGCCCCCGTGTGCGGGGCCGTGATGATCCGCCGCGGGCCGTCGACATTGCCGACGGGCGAGGTGGGCAGGTAGAGCTCGGCGAAGCGCAGCGCCCGCCGGCGGAACGTGTCGTCGGACGGGTCGGCCGCGCAGATCCCGTAGAACATCAGCAGCGACTCGCCCTGGTGGAACCAGTCGTACCCGCGCTCGTACTCGTCGACCAGGAACCCGGCTTCGGACAGCTGCCGGGTGACGCCGTTCCAGTGCTTCTTGCTGGCGTCGAGCAGGTCGTCCGACCCGCCGAGCATGTACAGCATCGGCCAGTTGAAGAACGGCTCGTAGAAGTCGTCCGCCCCGTCACGGCCTTCCAGTACCCCGTCGAAGCGCAGCCCGCCCTCGGGGTGGCAGTACCGGTCCTCGAAGACCCGCCATGCCTCGTCCAGTACGGAGAACAACTGCCGTTGCAGTACGGCCCAGGCGGGCGGTTCGCAGGCCGGCACGGACGCCGTCACGCTCACCATGTGCTTGCCCACGGTCATCCCTTCGTCGCGCCGGCGGTGAGGCCGCCGACGATCTTGCGCTGCATGATCACGAAGAAGATCAGCACCGGCGCGATGGCCAGCAGCAGCGTCGGATAGACCACGGACAGGTCGGTGGTGTGCAGACCGATCGCGGAGTACACGCCGGTCATCACCGTGTACAGACCCGATGTCGGGCCCAGCACGATCTGCGGGTTCACGAAGTCCGTCCAGACCCCGATGGTGTGCAGGACGATCGCGGTGACCACGACCGGCTGCATCAGCGGGAAGATCACCTGCCAGAAGGTGCGCAGCCGGCCCGCGCCGTCGATCTGCGCCGCCTCGTCGAGCTCCCGGGGGATGGACTTGATGTAGCCCACGAACAGGAACATCGACAGCGGCAGGGTCAACGTCGCCTCGTACAGGACGAATCCGGGGATCGTGCCCATCAGGCCCGTGAAGCGCAGCACGTAGATCACCGGGATGACCAGGACCTGCCCGGGGATGAACAGCCCGGCCAGGAACACCAGCAGCATCCCCTTGTGCCACCGGCGGGTACCCCGGGCGATGACATAGGCGGCCGGCCCGGCCAGGGCCAGGGACAGCACGTTGACCAGCACCACGAACATCACCGTGACGCCGAACGCCTTGATGATGTTGTAGTCCGGTGACGACAGTGCCGCTCGGAGATGGTCCGTGGACAGCACTCCCGGGGCGGCGGAGAACGGCCGTTGACGGATCGCCGACTCCGGCTTGAACGCGTTGACGATCACGAGGTACAGCGGCACCAGCATGACCAGGGCGAAGAGGCCGAGCATGACCGAGCCGACGCGACTGCCTGCTTTGCGGTTCACTGTTCCACCGCCTTCTCGCTGCGCTGGCGCAGCGCCACGACCACGATGGCGAGCACCGTGATGACGATCATGAGGACGATGCTCTGGGCCGAGGCGTAGCCGATCTTCCCGTTGAGGAACGACTCCGACAGGACCAGGTACGCGTACGTCTGCGTGTGGCCCGCCGGACCACCGTCGGTCATCGCCAGTACCAGGTCGTAGACCCGCAGCAGTTGGACGAGTACGAGGACCACGTTGATCGTCACCGTGGGTGCCAGCATCGGCAGCACGACCTGGCGGAACGTCTGCCAGCGTGAGGCACCGTCGATGCGCGCCGCCTCCAGGAGCGACTCGGGGATCGTCTGCAGCCCGGCCAGGTAGAGGACCACGTTCACCCCGAACGTCGACCAGATCACCACGAAGACGACCGATGCGAGCGCCCAGTGAGGATCGGACAGGAACGGGATCTTCGAGCGGTGCGCGGCGCTCAGGAGCGTGTTGATGGCTCCCTCACTGCTCAGGATGGCCGACCACAGGAAGCCGATGATGACCGCGCCGAGCACGTGCGGGTAGAAGAACAGACCCCGCAGTATCGCTTTGACGCGCCCCTCGCCGTTGAGCATGACCGCGAGGCCCAGACCGAGGACGTTGCAGGCCACGGTGCCGACCACCGCGATCACGAGCGTGACGTACGCCGCGTTCTTCACGCCCGGGTCGTGGAACAGCTGGACGTAGTTGTCCAGGCCCAGGGATTTGTAGCTGTCGGAGAAACCGTCCCAGTCGGTGAAGCTGAGCCGTCCGGCGACCACGACGGGGATGAGGATGAAGGCCACGACCGCCGCCAGTGCGGGGCCGACCATGAAGATGCTGGACAGGCTGCGGGCGGCGCGTACGCGCAGCGGGCGCGGGGGAGTGTGCTGAGTGCGACGGGGGCGCTCCTGGACCGGCGGGTTGTCCGACGGTCCAGAAGCGGTGAGCGTCGCGTTACTTGGGCGCATTCGCGGACCACCACTTGTCCATGGCCCCCGCCACCTTGTCCGCCGACGTTCCCAGATACATGCTCTGGACCTGGGTGTTGAGCTCGTCGGGGAAGCCCGCCGGTGACGAGTTGTCGCCCAGTCCCGGGCCGATCGCGACGGTCTTGCCGCCGGCGGCGTCGAGGAGCTTCGCGATGTCGTTGGTCAGCGGGGTGGCCTTGTAGCTGTACCCGGTACGGAAGTTGCCCTCCGCGCTCAGTCCCTTCGTGACCGCCTTCTTGTCACTGACCAGGTACTTGACCAGGTCGATCGCCTCGGCGGTGTGCTTGGAGCTCTTGAGCACCGAGTACGGCATGGCCGGGTTGGCGGCCTGCGGCGGCGTGGAGCCGTCGAACGTGGGCACGGGGAACACGCCCGCGTCGAAGCCCGGCTTCGCATCGGCGAGCGAGGCCGCCAGCCAGTTGCCCATGACCATCGTCGCCGACTTGCCGGCGGTGAAGTTGTTGATCATGTCCTGGTACTTGATGCCGTTGGCGTCCTTGGGAACCAGGCCGTCCTTGATCCAGGACTGGTAGACGTCGAGGAACTTGGCGTAGTTGCTGCCGGCGAAGGTCACGGAGCCCTTGTTCCGCTTCGCGTACCACTGCGGCTCGGTGTTCATGACGTTCGGGTTGGCCATCATCAGGGCCTGCGCGCCGGTGGTCCACTCGCCACCGGTCTGCATCGGCGTGTAACCGGCGCTCTTCAGCTTGCGCAGCGCGGCGGTGAACTCGTCGAACGTCTTGGGCGTCGAGGTGACACCGGCCTTGGTGAAGGCGTCCTTGTTGTAGAACACCAGCGACTGGAGCTGGACGCCGGTCCCGGCCATCCAGACCTTGCCGTCCAGTTTGGACGCCTCCGCGAACGGTGAGTCCTTCACCCACTGCGCGTCGGGCAGCGGTGCCATCTGTCCGGCGAGAGCCGTGTTCTGCCCGCCGGCGAGGATGTCGGGGGGGCTGCCGGCGGCCAGTTGCTGCTTCAGCGTGTCCTCGATGCCCCTGCCGGTGGGCGCCTCGATCGTGACCTTCACTCCGGGGTGATCGGCGACGTACCCGGCCACCAGGTCCTTGTAGAACTGCTTGGTCAGCACCGGAGTGATGTTGACCAGCATGCGGATGTTCTTGCCGCCGCCTGCTGAATCGGTGCCGGTCGAGCAGCCCGTGAGCAGTGCGGCGGATATGGCGAGAGCACCCAGTTTGACCAGATGCCGGCGAGAACCCGAACCCATCGAACCCTCCATCGAACGCTTATCGCTTATCGCTTATCGATAGCGACCTCACCATCGGGGAAGTTCCGGGCAGCGGTCAAGGGTTGGCAACAGCAGCGTTACCTGTTCGCAACCTGCGAGGGGTGTGAACTCGGTTTCTTGCGGCGGGTTTTGAAAGATCCCTTGACACGCGCCGCCGCCGACCCGCTACTTGGCGCTCAGCGATTATCGATTAGCCGGAGCATCGCGTAACGAGGGCTCGGCCGGAGGCGCTGTTCGCCCCGGATCGAGGACCCGGTTCCGGTAGGTATCTACGAAAGGGCACTACATGTCCAGATTCTCGCGACGTGATCTTCTCAAGGCCGCCGGGGCCGTCGGCGTAGGCGCGTCCGCAGCCTTCGTCGCCGGGCCGGCCTACGCCGGTACCGGCGCCCGCCGGGGCCGGGCCGAGGACCAGAAGTCCTTCTTCGTGGCTACGGACGGGAAGGACTCGAACCCGGGTACCCAGGCCGCGCCGTTCGCCACGCTGGAGAAGGCGCGCGACGCGGTCCGCGCCTGGCGGGGGGCGGCCCGTGGCCGTGCCACGGCGCCGGTGACCGTCTTCCTCCGGGGCGGCACGTACCGGCGGACGCAGAGCTTCACCCTCGACGCGCGGGACTCCGGTACACCGGGCGGGCCGGTCACCTACGCCGCGTACAACGGCGAACAGGTCCGGCTCGTCGGCGGCGTGGACCTCCCCGCCACCGGGTTCGGGGCGGTCACCGACGAGGCGATCCGCGACCGGCTCCCGGCCGGCTCGCGCGACATCGTCCGCGAGTTCGACCTGAAGGCGCTCGGGATCACCGACTACGGCCAGATCGTCCAGGCCGGCTACGGCCTGCCGCGCTCGGTCACCCCACCCGAACTCTTCTTCAACAGCGAGGCGATGACCCTCGCCCGCTACCCGAGCACCGGGTTCCTCACCACCGGCCAGGTCCTCGACCCGGGCGGGAACCCCCGTAGCGTCCTCGGCGACCCCGACAAGATGGCCGCCGAGTTCGCCAAGGGCGCCACGTTCAAGTACACCGACACCCGGCCGTCGACCTGGGCCGACACCAGCGACGTGTGGATGCAGGGCTACTGGTTCTACGAGTGGGCCGACGGCAACCTCCAGATCAAGGCGATCGACCCGGCGGCGCAGACGATCTCCACCAGGACCGCCAGCATGTACAGCGTCAAGGCGGGCCAGCGTTACTACTACTACAACGTGCTGGAGGAGCTCGACTCTCCTGGCGAGTGGTACCTCGACCGGTCCACCGGGAAGCTGTACCTGTACCCGCCGAGCGACCTGTCCGGCGCTTCGGTGCAACTGTCGCTGCTGGCCGACCCGATGGCCGTCCTCGACGGCTGCTCGAACGTCACGTTCTCGAACCTGGCGTTCGAGGGGTCGCGCAGCGACGGCATCGTCATCACCGACGGCACGTCCAACACGGTCGAGGGCTGCACCCTGCGGCTCCTGGGCGGTCGCGCGGTCGCGATCGGTGACTCAAGCGTCTCGGCCGGGCCGCGCGGCGGTTCGGACAACGAGGTCCGCGGCTGCCACATCCAGGCCACCGGCCAGGGTGGCGTCGCCCTCGCCGGCGGTGACCGGGCCACCCTCACCCCGGCGAACAACCGGGTGGTGGGCAACGAGATCCACGACTACAGCCGCCTCCAGCTGACGTACAGCCCCGCGGTCGAACTCGCCGGTGTCGGAAACCATGTGGCCAACAACCACATCTACGATGCGCCGCACGTCGCCATCGTCTTCCGCGGCAACGACCACGTGATCGAGTACAACGAGATCAACGACGTGGTGAAGGAGACCAACGACGCAGGGGCCATCTACGCGGGCCGGGAGTGGACCGGACGCGGCACGGTCATCCGCTACAACTTCCTGCACGACATCGTGGGCAGCGGCGGGTCCCTCTTCGCCTCGGGCATCTACCTCGACGACTGCTTCTGCGGCACGACCGCGTTCGGCAACATCTTCTACAAGGTCGACACCGCCTTCCAGATCGGCGGCGGCCGGGACAACACCATCAGCAACAACATCATCCTGTCGTCCAGCCACTCGGTGACGCTCGACGAACGGGGACTCAACTGGGCGGCGGGGGACCTGGCACCCGGCGGCGCGTGGGGGATGTACGACCTGCTGGCCGCCGTTCCCTACCAGCAGGAGCCGTGGCGGACGCGCTATCCGCACCTCGTGACCATCGCCGACGACCAGCCGGCGTACCCGAAGTACGACGTCGTCGAGTACAACGCGCTCTGCTCCGTCCCCGCGCTGAGCATCGCCCCGTCCGCGCGCACGTACGGAACGGTCGACCACAACCTGACACTCACCGCCGACCCCGGCGTCGTGACGGTCGTGGACGGGAAGCCGACCCTGGGCAACGACGACGTGATCGCCGCTCAGCTCTCCGGCTACCAGCGGATACCCATGGACCGGATCGGGCTCGACGCGAACCGTGCGACCGGGAGCCACCGTCCGGGACGCCGTCCGGGCCGAAGCCGGAAGATAAATTAGTAATTAATCTTGACGGTGGCCCGGTTGCCCCGTCAGGCTGTACCAGCGGAACGAGGGGTCCGGCCGCCTGGGTCAGGAGGCCGGACCCCGTGCCGTGGGCGCGTCGGCGGAGTCCTACGCGCACCACCGCACCGAGCCGACCGCTTCACCACCCGAGTCCACCACCCGAGGAGTCGACCCCGCCCCATGAACGGAAACACCCGCTTCGCCGACAAGGTGGCCGTGGTCACCGGAGCCGCCTCGGGCATCGGGGCGGCCACCGCCGAACGGCTCGCCGAGGAAGGCGCCGCGGTGGTCCTCGCCGACATCGCCGCGGACCCCGGCGAGAACGTCGCAGCCGGTATCCGCGCACAGGGCGGCCGGGCCGTCTTCGTCCGCGCGGACGTCTCGGACGAGGGCGACTGGGCACGGATCGTCTCCGCGGCACACACCTTCGGCCCCGTCGGCGTCCTGGTGAGCAACGCCTACACGGTCGACGTCACCCCCGCGCACGACATGACCGTCGCCTCGTGGGAGCGCCAGCTCGCGGTGAATCTCACCGGGGCGTTCCTCGGCTTCCGCGCGGTCCTGCCCGACCTGCGTGAACAGCGCGGCGCGGTGGTGGTCACCTCCTCCGTCCACGCCCACAAGGGCATCCCCGGGCACCCCGCCTACGCGGCGTCCAAGGGCGCGCTGCTCTCCCTGTGCGGACAACTCGCGGTGGAGTACGGGCCCGAGGTGCGGGTCAACGCGGTACTGCCGGGTCCCATCCTCACCGCGGCCTGGGACCGGGTGTCGGAGGAGGACCGCAGGAAGAGCGTCACCGAGACCGCCGCGCAGCGCTTCGGAACGCCCCAGGAGGCAGCGGCAGCCATCGCGTTCCTCGCTGCCGACGAGGCGTCCTACATCACGGGATCCAGTCTGCTCGTCGACGGCGGCTGGTCCGTCCTGAAGGCCTCGGCCTGACCGGCGCCGTACCCGACGCACATCAGAAAGGCACACAGACATGACGCCATACGCGCGTCGCGGAGTGCACGGCCAGACCGTGGAGACTCTCGCGCGCCGGGTGCTGAGTGGCGAGATTCCCGAGGGGGCGACCCTCGACCTGGTGACGCTGCAGGGCGAGTTGGACGTCAGCCTGACCACCCTGCGCGAATCCCTGAAGGTCCTGGCGGCCAAGGGAATGGTCGATGCCCGCCAGAAGCGCGGAACCTTCGTCCGCGCCCGCTCCGACTGGAACCTCCTGGACGCGGATGTGCTGCGCTGGCAGTTCGCGGTCGCCACCGGGACGGGTACCGACCTCGGGCTGCTGCGCGATCTCGGTGAGGTCCGCGGCATCATCGAGCCGGCCGCCGTCCGGCTGGCCGCCGAACGCCGCACCGACACCGACCTCGCGGCCCTCGAAGCGGCCCTGACCGCCATGAGCGAGCAGGAGGGCGGCGCGACCCACGCGGTCGAGGCGGACCTCGCTTTCCACCGCGCGCTCCTCGCGGCCACCCACAACGAACTGCTGGACCGTATGGAGATGGTCATCGAGTCCGGCCTCGCGCACCGCGACGAGATCGTGCACTCCTCGCCGCACGGCGAGGACCCCGTACCCAGCCACCGTGCCGTCCTGGACGCCGTACGCGACCAGGACCCGGCCGCGGCCGAACGCGCCATGCGGGCTCTGCTCGACCAGGCCGTACGCGACCTCGACCGGGCGCACGGAAGCCGACCTGCCGCAGACGAGGGGACCACGGCCCTGTGAAGATCACGCGTATCGAGACCTTTCTCGTACCGCCCCGCTGGCTGTTCTGCCGGATCGAGACCGACGAAGGCGTCGTCGGCTGGGGCGAACCCGTGGTCGAGGGCCGGGCCGAAGTGGTCCGTACCGCCGTCGACGTCCTCGCCGAATACCTGATCGGCCAGGATCCGCTGCGTATCCAGGACCACTGGCAGGTGCTCAGCAAGGGCGGCTTCTACCGGGGCGGCCCGGTACTCTCCAGCGCCGTCGCCGGCATCGACCAGGCGCTGTGGGACATCGCCGGCAAGTCCTACGGCGCCCCCGTCCACGCCCTGCTCGGCGGCCCGGTCCGCGACGAGGTGCGGGTCTACGCCTGGGTCGGCGGCGACGAACCCGCCGAGCTCACCGAACAGATCACCGCCCAGGTCGAGGCCGGCTTCACCGCCGTCAAGATGAACGCGGCAGGCCGCACCTCACCTCTCCCCACCCCCGCCGAGACCGCCGGCGTCGTCGACCGGGTGGCCGCCGCCCGCGCGGTTCTCGGCCCCGGCCGTGACGTGGCCATCGACATGCACGGCAGATTCGGACCGGCCGGCGCGCGCCGTGTCCTGCACGCCATCGAGCCCCTGCACCCGCTGTTCGTGGAGGAACCCCTCCTTCCCGACCAGGGACACCTGCTGCCCTCCCTGGTCGCCGGCACCTCCATACCCATCGCCACCGGCGAACGGCTCTACGGGCGCGCCGAGTTCCTGCCCGCACTCACGGCCGGCATCGCGGTCGCCCAGCCGGACCTCTCGCACGCCGGGGGCATCTCCGAGGTCCACCGCATCGCCTCGCTCGCCGAGACCTACGGGGCACAGCTCGCCCCGCACTGCCCCCTCGGCCCCATCGCGCTCGCCGCCAGCCTCCAGGTCGCCTTCGCCACCCCGAACTTCCTCATCCAGGAACAGAGCCGGGGCATCCACTACAACAAGGACGCCGACCTGCTGTCGTACGTGGTCGACACCGAACCCTTCCGCTTCGTCGGCGGACGGGCGCGGCGCACGGACCTGCCGGGGCTCGGCGTCACCGTCGACGAGAAGGCCGTACGCGCGGCCGACCGGACCGGGCACGCCTGGCGCAACCCGGTGTGGAGGCACGACGACGGCGCCTTCGCCGAGTGGTGAGCACGGTGACAGCTCCCCGCATCGAGACCGACCCGGCCCACGGCGGACGGTGGACGTCCCTGCGTGCCGCCGGCCGCGAATGGCTCTGGCACCGCGACGAGCCACGCCGCCCCGGCGCCGTTCCGGGCGACGCCTTCGCCGACGCCGGTGGACTGGAGGAATGCGTACCGACCGTACGCGGCACACCCGACCACGGCGCTGCCTGGACCCGGCCCTGGCAGCGGTCCGACGGCACCGAGTCCGTCGACTGCCCGGACTTCCGGCTCAGCCGCCGGATCCGCAGCGACGGGGACCGCGCAGTGGCCGACTACCGGCTCACGGCCGAACCCGGCTACCGCTTCCTGTGGGCCGCGCACGCGCTGCTCGCTCTCTCGGAGGAGGCCCGTATCGGGATCAGGGACGGAACGCCGACCCGCCTCTACCCCGACGGCGGCGCCCGGTGGATCCCCTGCTCCTGGCCGTCGCAGCCCGGACGGACGGGAGGGCTCGACCGGCTCGGGCCGGACGACGGGACGGCCGTCGGCGCCGTCGTCGACACCCCGCAGGTGTACGTACGCGACGGCGCGGCCACCTTGCGCATGGCCGTCGAAGCGGAGGGGCAGCCGGTGTCCGTGGCGGTGTGGCGCAACCTCGGCGGCTTCCCCGAGCAGGAGCCGTACCGGTCCGTCGGGGTCGAGCCGATGCTCGGCCGGGTCTTCGACCTGGCGGCCGCAGGGGACGGGGACGCCGCGTGCGTCCCACCCAGTGGCGAGGTCCGCTGGCGTCTCACCCTGACCGCGCAGACATCTGAGCCGTGCGCACCACCAGCGCCCCGCACGGAACCGGAAGCCGACACGGCACCGGAAGACACAGACAGGAAGGAAACCCGCCCGTGGATCTGCTGACCGCGCTGCGCACCCACCGGATCGTCGCCATCGTGCGCGGCGACGACGCGGACGCCGCGCTCAGGACCGTACTGACCCTGGCGGAGGAGGAACTCCCGCTCATCGAGGTCTCTCTGAGCGGACGGGACGCACTCGACGTCATCCGCCGGGCCCGCGCCGAACTGGGCCCCGCCGCACCCCTGGGCGCAGGCACCGTACTGACCGCGCAGGACGCACAGGCGGTACGCGACGCGGGAGCCGACTTCGTCGTCACCCCTGCGGTCTGCGAAGCCGTCACGGAGGCCAAACGGCTCGGGCTGCCCGTGCTCGGCGGGGTGATGACCCCTACCGACATCGTCGCCGCACAGCGCCTCGGCGCCGACGCGTTCAAGATCTTTCCTGCGGCGCAGGCCGGTGGCCCGGGATATCTGAAGGCGCTGCACGGGCCGTTCCCGGACGCGCCGTTCGTGCCGGTCGGGGGAGTGGACGCCGACGTGGCCCGGACCTACCTCGCGTACGGGGCCACCGCGGTGGGTGTCGGCTCGCCGCTGATCGGTGACGCGGCCGACGGCGGCAGCCTCGACGCCCTCCGCGAGCGGGCGCGCGCCTTCCGCGACGCCGTGGGCGCCGCCACCTCCGGGGACGCGGGCGGAACCGAGTGACGGTGACGCACACGCCCTCCGGATCCGGCCGGCGACCGGTGGCGGGACCGGTGACCTGTATCGGCGAGACCATGGCCGCGCTGGTTCCCGAACCCACCGGCCCGCTGGACGGCGCCGGTCTGCTCGGGATCCGGATCGCGGGCGCCGAGTCCAACGTGGCGATGTACCTCGCCGATCACGGGGTGCCCGCCCGTTGGGTCTCCGCGCTGGGTGACGACCCGTTCGGACGCCGGATCCGCGCCGAGGTGGCCGCGTCCGGGGTCGATGTCAGCGGCGTACGCACCGACCCGGACCGCCCGACCGGACTCCTCGTCAAGGACCCCGGCACCGAGAGCACCCGGGTCCACTACTACCGCCGCGGCTCCGCCGCCTCGGCCATGACCCCGGACCTCCTGGACGACGAGGCCGTGCGCTCCGCCGGGCTCATCCACCTGAGCGGCATCACCCCGGCGCTCTCGGCGGGCTGCCGGGACCTGGTCACCGCGCTGCTGGAGCCCGGCCTCGCCGAACGCCCGTGCCCGGTGAGTCTCGACGTCAACTACCGGGCCGCTCTGTGGGCGGACGGTGCGGCGGCCACCGTGCTGCTCGGGCTCGCCCGGCGGGCGGACATCACGTTCGTGGGCCTCGACGAGGCGCAGGCCTTGTGGGGAGAGGGACTGACCGACGCCGCTGCCGTACGGGACCTGCTGCCACAGCCGCCCGTTCTCGTCGTCAAGGACGGTGCGCGGGCCGCCACCGCCTTCGACGGAGCCGGGGTCCACACCGTGCCCGCGCGCAGGGTCGAAGTCGTCGAACCGGTGGGCGCCGGTGACGCGTTCGCGGCCGGGTTCCTCGCCGGGCTGCTGCGGGGCGAGGACACCGTACGGGCGCTGCGGCTGGGGCATCTGACGGCGGGCGCGGCACTGCGGGTGCCCGGCGACCACGGCCCGCTGCCCAACCGGGCCCGCCTTGCCGAACTGCTCGACGCGGCCCCCGGGGAGTGGGCAGAAGGCGAGTGACCCGGCGATCGGTTTCCGCGGCGCCGGGTGCGCTCCGCGGAAACCGGCCGCGGTTCCGGAACCTCGTTCACCAGCCAGGAGCGCTCGGCGCCGCCCGTGCTCACGGAGGACCGGTGGGCGCGTGCGGGACCTCTTCCCAAAGCCCGGACAGCGGTCCAGAATCGTCCCCCTACTCGCGTTCGGGGCGGCGTTGCACAAGGTTCGGTGCTGCCTCATGTGGAACGATCCGCCGGAGCACGTCACTCAAGGGCGGCGCCCCCAGCACCTCTGCCCGTGTGCGGGCCACCTGCCAGTTCCTGACCCGCCCCACCCGCGCGCCGCAGCACGCACCTGGATTCGCGTACCGGATCCCCGCGCCGGGGTTCGCGCACCCGGATCCCCGCACCCGGACAAGGAGCCCCGTCATGGACTTCGGCCTCGTCCTGCAGACCGATCCGCCCGCATCGGCCGTCGTGGAACTGATGCGGCGCGCCGAGCGCAACGGCTTCAGCCACGGCTGGACCTTCGACTCCGCCGTGCTCTGGCAGGAGCCGTTCGTCATCTACAGCCGCATCCTGGAGCACACCACCGATCTCGTCGTCGGGCCCATGGTCACCAACCCGTCCACCCGGACGTGGGAGGTCACCGCCTCCACCTTCGCCACGCTCAACGAGATGTACGGCAACCGCACGGTCTGCGGGATCGGCCGCGGCGACTCGGCGATGCGGGTCGCGGGCCGCAAGCCCGACACCCTGGCCACGCTGGGCGAGGCGATCGGTGTCATCCGCGACCTCGCCGAGGGACGCGAGGCCGGGGTCGACGGCCGGACCGTACGGCTCGGCTGGGTGAAGGACGGGAAACTGCCCGTCTGGATGGGAGCCTACGGTCCCAAGGCGCTCGCCCTGGCCGGGCAGCGGGCCGACGGCTTCATCCTCCAGCTCGCCGACCCCTTCCTCACCGCGTCGATGGTCACCGCGGTGCGGACGGCGGCGTCCGACGCGGGCCGCGACCCGGACGCGGTGACGATCTGCGTCGCCGCGCCCGCCTACGTCGGTGACGACCTCGCGCACGCCCGCGAACAGTGCCGCTGGTTCGGCGGGATGGTCGGCAACCACGTCGCCGACCTGGTGGCCCGCTACGGAGCGCACTCCGGGCTGGTCCCGGAGGCGCTCACCGCGTACATCGAGCAGCGTGAGGGGTACGACTACAGCCACCACGGCCGCAGCGGCAACCCCGACGCCGCGTTCGTGCCCGACGAGATCGTGGACCGCTTCTGTCTGCTCGGCCCCGTCGAGGCCCACGTCGAGAAGCTCCGGGCACTGCGGGACCTGGGCGTGGACCAGTTCGCGGTGTACGCGATGCACGACGCCCGGGAGGCGGTCATCGACGCGTACGGCGAACACGTCATTCCGGCGCTCAACGGATCCCACTGAGGTCCAGCGGATCGTCAGGGCGAGGAGCCTGCCGCAACGGCGTCCCCCGCAGCAGTGCGCTGTGGCCTCCCGCCACCTGCCGGGAGGCCACAGCGCACTTGAGGGCTTCGACACACGAGCGGGGGCGCGCAGAAAGAGCGTATTCCCACTCAGTGGCCCGGCCCGTCAGCAGGGTTTGGTTGCCCCGCCGTCGTCCAGGTTGCCGTCGTAGATCCAGCCGCTGATCTCGGTGCCCTCGATGCGCGCGTGGGTCCACGTGTTGCCCGCGGAGTTGTACACGTAGCAGTGGTAGTAGAGCTTCGCACCGTAGATCGTGGCCGTGGTGGGGCAGTCGGCGTTCGGACCGGTGCGCAGCGGCGCGGAGCTGCCGGACACGTACCCGTAGCCGGCATCCTTGTTCGCCCACCCCGGATGCGTACACGCCGCGGCTGTGGCGGTCGCTGCGCCTGCGGTCGGGGCGGAGACGAGGGTGGCCGAGACGGCCAGGACGGGCAGAGCGAATCCGGTCAGCAACTTGTGTCTCATCGTGTTCCCCATTCGATGATCGGCCACCGGGCGGCGGCGCGAGGTTCTGACGACCTCCTCTGAGCGGTGTGCTCGGAGGAGGACCTGCCTCAGGATGCGGTGGGGGAAGGGGGGCGAACAATTGTCAGCTGTACATGGTCTGATAACCCCACAGTTATGTGGTGGGGGCTGGGGGGCACTCGGGTGGAGCTGCGAGACATCGAGATTTTTCTGACGCTGGCCGAGGAGCTGCACTTCGGCCGGACCGCGGACCGCCTGCACGTGTCGCAGGCGCGGGTGAGCCAGGTGATCGCCAAACAGGAGCGACGGATCGGCGCGCGCCTGTTCGCCCGCAGCAGCCGCCGGGTCGAACTCACCCCTATCGGAGCTCAGCTACGCGAGGACCTCAGCGTGGGCTACCAACGAATACTCGACGGTACCCGTGCGGCCACCGCGACTGCCCGCGGAGCCACCAGCACGCTGACCCTCGGGTTGCACGGAGCCCAGGCGCACGAGTGTGCGCACATCATCGATCTCTTCCGCGCCCGGCATCCCGAGGTGGACATCCGCATCCAGGAGATCCACTTCACCGACCCCTTCGGCCCCCTCCGGGACGGCTCGGTCGAGGTGGCGACCTCCTGGCTGCCGGTCCGTGAGCCGGACCTCACCGTCGGTCCGCTGGTCGGTTCCGAACCCCTGATCCTCATGGTCGCCAGTGATCATCCCCTCACCTCTCGTGATGAGGTCGGCATGGAGGACCTGGCCGAATGGTGCCTGCCACAGTCCGCGCTGCCCATCCCGGAGTACTGGCAGCAGGTGCTCGTCCCCACCCACACCCCCGGCGGCCGGCCCATCCGGCGTGGCCCGAAGGTCTCCACGTTCCAGGAGGTCGCCGCCGTGGTCGCGGCGGGCGAGGCGATCTGCCTCGTCCACGGCGACGCCGCCCGCTACTACCAGTGGCCCGGCCTCCGGTATCTCCGCCCGTACGACGTCCCGACGGGCAGCTGGGTCCTGATCTGGCCGACGGCCGGAGAGACAGGTCTCGTCCGCGCGCTCGCGCGGGCGGCACAGGACGCGGGCAGGCGGGCAGGGTGACCCAATGCCGGACACATGCGATATTGCTGCGGGAGTGCGGAGCGGCGGGTTGCGATGCCCGCTGCCGCAAGCCACGAACGTGATTACGGAGCGGGGCGGACGCGGGCGCCGCATGACGGCAGCATCCCGCCCGGCCGCTGTGAGCCGGGCGGGATGCTGCCGGACAGGCCTACGGCACGCGCGCCGTCCACTCCGCCGTGCTGAACTTGGTCTCCGCCAACTCCCGTGCCCGCGCCATCTCTTCGCCCGTCACCGTGCTCTCGGTGAGCCCGTAGCGGCTGCGGAAGGAGGCGATCATCCGCTCGATGACCGCCTCGCGCGGCAGGCCCGTCTGCCGGGCCAGCGGGTCGACGCGCTTCTTGGCGCTCTTGGTGCCCTTGTCGGAGAGCTTCTCCTTGCCGATGCGCAGCACGTCGAGCATCTTGTCGGCGTCGATGTCGTACGCCATCGTCACGTGGTGCAGCACCCCGCCGCCCGCGATGCGCTTCTGTGCGGCGCCCGCGATCTTGCCCGCCTCGGTGGCGATGTCGTTGAGCGGCTGGTACCAGGCCTTGATGCCCATGTCGGAGAGCGCGCCGAGAACCCAGTCGTCCAGGTACGCGTAACTGTCGGCGTACGACAGACCGGACACCAGGGACTCCGGGACGGACAGGGAGTACGTGATGGTGCTCTTCGGCTCCACGAACATCGCCCCGCCGCCGGACACCCGCCGGACGACGGTGATGCCATGGCGCTCGGCCCCGGCCGGGTCGACCTCGTTGCGCAGCGACTGGAAGCTGCCGATGATCACGGCGGGGGAGTCCCACTCCCAGACCCGGAGCGTCGGCGGGCGCCGTCCGGCGGCGACCTCGGCGGTGATGACCTCGTCCAGGGCCATGTGGAGGGCGGGGGACTGCGGGCGGTCGTGGATCAGTTGCCAGTCGTGGTCGCTCCACTCGGTGGCGTGGGCCAGGGCCCGGCGTACGGCGATGGCGACGCCCTCCGCCGAGAGGCCCAGCATCACGGTGGAGTCGGGCAGCGCCGCCGTGACGCGGGCGGCGAGCCCCGCGGCGTCGGTGTTGGCCGGGGCGCCTTCCAGCGCGGCGTCGATCATCAGGATCGCCTCGTCCGGCTCCAGGAAGAAGTCCCCGGCCACCCGTACGTTGCGCAGCGCGCCGCCCTCGACGTCCAGGTCGACCACGACGAGCTTGCCGCCGGGAACCTTGTACTCACCGTGCACCGCGACTCCTCCAGTTTCGCCCGACTCTTCCGCGAATCGGCTCTGATCAGGCACAACGTCACCGCTGTTCGGTTTAATCCGCACACGCGCAGTGACAGGCCGGTTCGCGGGGCGGCCCGCCGGGTGGTCAGCCCGCCCGGTGCGCCGCTCGGGGCCTCGGCGCCGCGCGGCGTTCGCTCACGGCCAGGTGGTTGACGAGGAGCAGGATCGGCACCAGCAGGGCGAGGGTGACGGGGCCGGTGCCCCAGCCGAGGCCGCTGCGCTGGGTGGACACGCCCATCCAGTCGGCGAACGAGGCGCCGAGCGGCCGGGTCAGCACGTACGCCCACCAGAAGGCGGCGACCGCGTTGAGCCCGAGGAAGCGCCGGGCCAGCGCGGGTACCGCGATGAGCGCTGCGAAAGCCACGCCCGAGGTGAGGTAGCCGAGGTGCAGGGTTCCGGCCGTGAGGTCGCCGACGGCGGTGCCCAGGGCGAAGGTGGTGAGCACGGTCGCCCAGTAGAAGCCCTCGCGGCGGCGGGTGCGGATGCTGTGGATGGAGAGGGTGCCCTCGGAGGCGTACCAGGTCATCAGGACGGCGGTCAGGACGACCGAGAATCCCACGGTCGAGACCAGGTAGGGGACGCCCGCCACCACATGGACGACGTCGGCGGCCATCGTGCCGAACACGCTCACCATCACGATCGCCGACCAGTACGTCCAGGCGCCGTAGCGGGCCGTGCGGAACTGGAGCACCAGCAGGGCCACCAGACCGACCAGCCCGATGCTGCCGGCCGGGATCGGGCCGAGTACCCGGGCGAGGTAGTCCGAGGCGGTCTCGCCCGCCCCGGTGGTGAGTACCTTGACGATCCAGAACCAGGCGGTGACCTCCGGTACCTTGCTCCAGCCCTGCACGGCCCGCGCTGCGCCTGCGCTGCGCGGGCCTCCGTTCTCGGGTGCCGGTTCGACGGCCGGTCGGGTCACTGGCTCTCGCATGGTCTGTTCCGCCCCTCCAGGCGCCGGGCGCCGTGTCAACTGCCGTTCCCCGTCCGGGCATGCCGCGGCCGGGGAATCCGGCGGGCAGCCGTGGACCGCCCATCGAGCGTCTACGTTACTGTAGACGTACAGAGGTGGCAGCCGGTCCGCGGGGCGGCGCTCAGGATGTGTTCAGGTTCCCGGTGGCACGGTCTGGCGTCATGACATCCGATACGTACAGCAGGCCCGGCGCCGCCCGCGGTCACGGCCTGCGCTGGAACAAGGTTCCCGAGGTCACCCTCTACTTCTGGGTGATCAAAGTGCTCTGCACGACGGTCGGCGAGACCGGGGCCGACTACCTCAACTCCCAGCTGGGGCTGGGGCTGACCGGCACCTCGCTCGTCATGAGCGTGCTGCTGGTGGCGGCCCTGGTCTGGCAGTTCCGCTGCCCCGCCTACCGGCCGGGCATCTACTGGCTGGCCGTGGTGCTGATCAGTGTGGTCGGGACTCTGATCAGTGACAACCTCACCGACAACCTGGGAGTGCCGCTGCAGGACACCACCGCGGTGTTCGCGGTGGTGCTCGCGGTGGTGTTCGTCGCCTGGTTCAGGGCCGAACGCACCCTCTCCATCCACAGCATCGACACGGTGGGCCGCGAGGTCTACTACTGGCTGGCCGTCCTGTTCACCTTCGCGCTGGGCACCGCCGCCGGCGACCTGGTGGCCGAGCAACTGTCCCTGGGCTACTGGGTGTCCGCGGTGCTCTTCGCGCTGGCCATCGCCGCGGTCGGGGTGGCGCACTTCGCGATGGGCCTGAACGCCGTATGGAGCTTCTGGATCGCCTATGTGCTCACGCGCCCGCTGGGGGCGTCCATGGGTGACTACCTCTCGCAGCCGACCGGCGACGGCGGGCTGGGCCTGGGGACCGTGGTCACCAGCGTGCTGTTCCTGGCGGTGATCCTCGCCCTGGTCGTGTATCTGACCGTCGCGCGCAGGGACGCCACGGAGCGCGTGGAGCTCACCCGGCCGGCAGACTGACCACGAACCGCGCCCCGGTGGCGTGCAGTTCGTCGTAATGGACATCACCTCCGGCGGAGCGGGCCAGGCGTCGCGCGAGCGAGAGACCCAGGCCCGCTCCGGTGTGCCCGTCGTCGGGCGTAGCGCGCTGTCCGGGGTGGAAGAGGTACGGCGTGAACGGACCCGGCACCCCCGGCCCGTCGTCGGTGACATCGATCCGTACGGCGCCGGGCAGCCGGACGGCCCGCACGGTGACGCCCGAACCGGCATGGCGCAGGCCGTTGTCGAGGAGCGGGCCGACGATGCGTTCGAGCAGCGCGGGGGAGACCCCGGCGGTCAGTTCCGGGTCCTCGCCCACGACGGTGACTCCCGGTGCCCGGGGACCGTCGGGGCCCTCCTCGGCAACGGTCTGCGCCAGCCGGTCCAGCACCGGCAGTACGACGGCGGTACCGGGCGAGCTGCGGGCGCCCGCCCGCGCGTCGTCGAGCAGGGTCTCGCAGATCGCCCGCATGGACTGCGCGGCGTCGGCGACGGCCGTGTGGCAGGTGCGGGTGTCCTGCGCCGAACGGGGACGGTCCTGCAGCCAGTCGAGTTCGGCGATGATCCGGGCCAGCGGGTTGCGCAGCTCGTGCGACAGCTCCTTGGTCAGCTGCTGCTCGTGCCGCAGCACGGCCCGTATCCGGTCCAGGAGCGCGTCCAACGAGCCGCCCAGCTGGGTGAGTTCGGTGGGACCCGCCCGGCCGCGGAAGCGTTCGTCGGAGTCGGCGGCGCTCCACCGGGCGGCCTGGTCCGTCATGGTGTGCACCGGGCGCAGTGCCCGGCCCACTGCCAGCCGGGTCAGGGCGTAGGTGCAGGCCAGCATGGTGACGTCCAGTGCGACGGACGCGAAGAGCAGGGTGTCGGCGGAGCTGAGGTAGGGCGCGAGGTCCAGGGCGGTGACCACCACGGCGCGGGAAGCGGCGCCGCCCGCGGTGGGGACGGGAACCGCGCACAGCCGGACCGCTCGGCCGGTGTGCAGGGTCGTACAGCCCTGCCCGCCGTGTCCGGCGAGAGCATCGGCGGCGCGGGTGAGGGGGTGCGTGGCGGAGGTGCTCGGCGGATGTTCGAGCAGGTGCCCGCCCGCGTAGATCCACACGTTGTCGTCCAGCAGTGTGTCGTTCGGCGACTCCAGCACGTGGACGGAGCCGCCACCGGTGTCGACCGTCGTGGCGACCGCGGTGGCCCGGGTGCGCAGGTGGTCGTCGGCCTGGTGCTGGAGGTGCTGCCGGGCGACCGTGTTGAAGACGACGGTGAGGATCGCCATCAGGAGCGCCGCGGTGGTGACCGCGACCAGGGAGAGCCGGCCGCGCAGGGTGCGCGGCCACCAGCGGGACGGGAAGGCCGTCATGAGAGCCGGTGGCCGACCCCGCGGGCCGTGCTGATCGTCAGCTCGCTGCCCGCGTCGCGAAGCTTGCGGCGCAGCCGGGTCAGGTACTGGTCCAGGGTGTTGTCACTGACCTGCGAGCCCTCCGGCCAGCCCGCCCTGATCAGTTCGCGTCTGCGGACGAGACCTCCCGCCGATGCCATGAGCGCGGCCAGCAGCCGGAACTCCGTCGGGGTCAGCCCGGCGGAGGTGCCCCGGACCGTCATGGAGTGCCGTACGGCGTCCAGGACCAGGTCTCCTGCCGTGGCGGGGGCCGTCGGGCCGGTGCGCTTGAGCGCCGCTCGCAGCCGGGCGGCGAGCTCCGCGAGGTGGAACGGCTTGGGCAGGTAGTCGTCGCCGCCCGCGGAGAACCCGGTGAGCCGGTCGGTGAGCCGGTGATGGGCGGTCAGGAAGATGACGGGGGAGAGGAAACCGTTCGCCCGCAGCGCCTGGCAGACGTCCCGGCCGTCGGCGTCGGGCAGCCCGACGTCCAGCACCACCGCGTCGACGCCGTCGGCCGCCAGCCGCAGGGCGCTCGCGCCGTCCTGCGCCGGGACCGTCTCGAAGCCCTCGTCGCGCAGGCCGCGCCGCAGGACGTCCCGCAAGGCGTGATCGTCCTCGACGACCAGGATCCGCTGCTGCACGGTCGGCCTCCTCTCTGCGGCGTGGGTTGTCAGATCTACGGTTCTGCGGTGAGGTGCCGGATCTGCGGCGGGTCGTCAGATCCGCGGCGAGCGGTCCGACAGGTGGGCGGGTCCGGCGGGTCCGGCGGGTCCGGCGGGTTCGGCGGGTTCGGCGGGTTCGGCGGAGGGCGGCCGGGACCGTGGCCCGTACCGTCCGATGTCCGGGCGGAACCGGACCAGCAGCAGGATGCCGACGCTCAGCCAGAAGACGCTGAACAGCCAGCCGCCGATCACGTCGGTGGACCAGTGGACCCCGAGATACACCCGGCTCAGCCCCACCAGCACGGCCCAGCAGCCGATGAGCGTGGCGAGCACCCGCTTGTTGCGCGGCGCCCGCAGCAGCACCGCCGCCATGAGCAGGCCCGCCGTGGCCGCGGACGTGGTGGTGTGCCCGGAAGGGAACGACCAGCCCGAGGCGCGGGCGGCCCAGTCGCCCATCGGCGGACGCGGTCGCGCGAGGGCGGACATCACCCCGTACCGCACCAGCTGGACCGCGCCGAGGAAGGCGAGCGCGGCGACGGCGGAGACCACCCGCTGCCGCGCACCGCGTCCGACCACGACGCCCGCCAGCGCGGCGAGCAGGTACGGGATCACTCCGGTGCCCGTGGAGGTGATGCCGCGCGCCACGGCGACCGCCATCGCGGGCCGGTGCCGCACCGACCAGGACTCCAGCGCACTGTCCATGAGCAGCGGAGCGCCGTGGTGGCCGGCCACCTCCACGGCCAGCAGCGTGAACGCCACCAGGCAGCCGAGCGCCGCCGGCAGGGCGGGACCGGCGGCGCTGCGGTGATTCACGACGAGACCAGCAGCGGACGCAGCCGGGTGTCCGTGAGCCTCCTCGCCAGGGTCTCCGGCCGTCGGCGCAGGGCTGTTGCCAGCACCAGTGCGACCAGCGCGCCGACCAGCGCGCCCACGGCCACGTCGTGCGGGTAGTGCGCGCCCACCCAGACCCGCGACGCGGCCATCGCGACGGCGCAGACCAGGGCCACCAGGCCGAGGCGCCGGGAGACGAAGAACAGCGCCACCGCCGCGGCGAAGGCGAGAGCCGCGTGGTTGCTGGGGAACGACCAGTCGCCCGGGGCCGGGCACGTCTCCAGCGTCGTCACATGCAGGCTCTGACAGGGACGGTCCTCCCGCACCACCAGCTTGACCGCGTCGTTGACGCAGTACGCCAGCACCACGATCACCGGCGCGGCCAGCGCCATGAGAGCTGCCGGGGCCCCCTCGCGGCGCGCCCGCCACCATCCGACGAGCATCAGCACGGCGAACAGGGCGAGCCCGTACGACGACCAGGTCGAGATGAGGGAATCCAGCCAGGCGGGTGCCCGGTGCGCCAGATCGACGGTGCTCGTGTAGGCACCCCCGTCGATGGAGGATCCGTTGTAGGCGAGGTTCATCCGCTGACTCCGTTTGCTCGCGTGCGGTTCTTGCGGGAGCGTCGCAGCTCGATGGCGAGAGGCAGCAGAGACACGACGACGATCACCGCGATGATCGGCAGCAGGTAGTGGTCCACGTTCGGGATGGACGACCCCAGCGCGTACCCGGCGAGCGTCACCCCCTGGCTCCACACGATCCCGCCGACCACCTGCCAGAGCGTGAACGTCCGGACCGGTACGCCCAGGGCGCCCGCCATCGGGTTCAGCACGGTGCGCACCACGGGGACGAAGCGGGCGAGGACGATCGCCTTCGCGTAGCCGTACCGTTCGAGGAGTTCCTCGGCGCGCGCCGCCCCCTTCCGCAGGTGTTCCGAACGGCTGCGGGCGAGCAGCGCGCCCCCGGCCTTCCGGCCGATCAGGTACCCGCACTGCGCACCGGCGAGAGCGCCCAGCGCGGAGGACAGGAGTACCAGGGGCAGCGACAGGTTCAGGCTGCTCGTGGAGGTGCCCGTGCACAGCAGCCCCGCGGTGAACAGCAAGGAGTCGCCGGGCAGGAAGAACCCGACCAGCAGACCGGTCTCGGCGAACAGCACCGCGGCGATTCCGGCCACGCCGAAAGCGGTCAGCAGGGATTGCGCGTCAAGAACGTTCACCGCGAGTGAGGAAGCTGCAAACAAGGATCCCGGCCTTTCTTGTAGGACGAGGAGAGGGTGGCGGACCACCGAAGCGACTACAGTTCAGTAGACGGTCTACGTAACTGTAGACGATAGCGGGGTGAGGAGCGTTCCATGACAGGCAGCAGTGCCGACCGCCGTCAGGCGGGCGAACTCGAAGCGAGCGTCGTGGCGGCCCTCTGGGCAGCCGGTGCGCCACAGACTCCGGGGCAGGTGCAGCAGCAGCTCGCGCCGCCGCCCGCCCGGACCACGGTGACGACCATCCTGTCCCGCCTGTACGACAAAGGGGTCGTGACCCGGGAGCGGTCCGGCAGGGGCTATGCGTACACCCCGCTCCAGGACGCCCACGGGCTCACCGCACGCCGGATGCACCGGGCGCTGAACAGCGACAGCGACCGCGGGACGGTGCTGGCCCGCTTCGTCGACGGACTCGGCGCCGACGACGAGCGGCTGCTGCGCGAGCTGCTGGAGGACGGTTCGCTGTGAGCGCCCGCCCTCCCGCCGGGGCAGTACTCCCGGACCGGGGCGGTCCGGGAGTACTGCCGTCATCCGGCGCGTAGTCACCGCGCGCGGTCACCCGGCGGAGGCGCCGCAGGGCTGTCCGGTGCCGGGAAGCCAGGGGTCCGCCACATCCGGCCGTCGGGCAGCACGGCGAGTGCCTCGTACCCCGCCAGCGACTCCACCCACGCGTACGCACCGTCCGCCATGGCGAACGCGGCTGTCGCGTACGCGTCCGTCATGGTCAGCAGCGGACCCGTCACGGTGATGGACGCCAGGCCCGAGGCGGGTGTGCCCCGGTGCGGATCCAGGATGTGCGGGCCGCGTTCGGCGGTGCCGGACGTGGCGACTGCCAGATCGCGGCCCACCACGACCGCGGCCTGTGCGGCCGGGCGCAGCGGGTGGGCGATGCCGACGCGCCAGGGGATCCCGGGGGCGGCCTCGCCGCGGAGCTGGAGGTCACCCCCGGCGTTGACACAGGTGTTGCTCGCGCCCGCCTCGTGGAGGAGCAGGGAAGCGGCCTCGCCCGCCCAGCCCTTGACGAGCCCGGACGGGTCCAGGGTGCCGTCCGGCACGATGCTGAACCAGCCGTCGCTGACCCCGGCCACCCGCGCGCAGAGCGACAGCACCTCGTACACCTCCGGCGGGCAGTCCTGGAGCGTCAGTTCACCGCGGTCGAGCCGGCTGATGGCGCTGTCCGGACGGTAGGTGGAGAACACGGCGTCGACCCGGTGCAGATCGCGGACGGCCTGTGCGAGGGCCCGGTGGACGGTGGCGGTGGGGGCGTCGCGGATGTCGAAGGAGAAGACGGTGCCCATCACGTGCTCGACATGGCGCAGCCCGCGCCCCGCCTCAGCCACCGGACCGGTCCAGCGCGCTCTGCAGGGACCGCACATATCCCTGGCTGGTGTAACTCGCCCCGGAGACCGCGTCGATGTGCGCGCTCTGGGCGCCCAGCGCCTCCCGGGTCAGCCGGGGCAGCGCGTAGGCGGCGATCTGCTGGTCCCGCCCGTTGCTGTCGGGCGCCCGGAGGACCCGTATCGCGGTGATCCTTCCCCGCGCCAGGGTGGCGGAGACCTGCACGGTGCCGTACTGCGTGTCGACCGGGTCGCCGGTGAACGTGCCGGTACGGGACCCGCCGGCCCCCGGCCCGGCCCCGGTGGTGGCGTGCGGCGAAGCGGTCTCCGCCGGGCGCGGGGTCACCCCCGCCAGTGCCGGCGGCTGGTGGGGTTTGAGCGCGAGCAGGGCGACGACCAGCGCGCTGCCCGCGGCAGTGATGAGGACGGCTCTGCGCATGACTGCTCCTCTCAGAGCGCGAACGACTCGTGGTGGATACGGTGCGACGGCACCCCGGCATCGCGCAGGGCGGTGATCGCGGCCTCCGTCATGCCGGGTGGACCGCAGAGATAGACCTCGTGCGCGGCCAGATCGGGCACCAGACCGCTCAGCGTGCGGGCGGTGAGCGGGCCCGGACGGTGGCCCGGCCCGCCGGTCAGCGGGTCCGGCCCGTCGACGAGATAGTGCACGGCCGCCCGGCGCCGGGCGGCTATCGCGTCCAGCTCCGACCGGTGCACGAGGTCCGCCGGGCGCCGGACCCGGTGGATGAGCGTCACCTGCCCCGGCAGCGTCTCGAACAGGGCCCGCAGGGGCGTGATGCCGACGCCACCGCCGAGCAGCAGCACCTTGGGCACGGTCTGCCGGCGCGCGGTGAAGCTGCCGTACGGACCCTCGGCCCAGACCCGGGTGCCCGGCCGGAGCCCGGCCAGGGCCGCGCTGTGCCCGCCCGCCGCCTTCACCGTGATGCGCAGCGCGTGCGGCTCGGCGGGGGCGGAGAGCGAGTACGGGTTGGCGGTCCACCACAGTCCCGGGGCGAGGAAGCGCCAGCGGAAGAACTGGCCCGGCTCGGCGCCGAGTTCCGTCAGATACCGGCCGGTGAAGTGGACCGAGACCACGCCGGGCGCCTCGGGGCGCACCGCGGAGACCCGCAGCCGGTGGCGCAGTCCGCGCCGTACGGGCAGCACGAACCGGTACACGAGCACCAGCGCGCCGACCCCCAGGAAGAGCGCGTACCAGGCGAGTTGGGCCTTCTGGTTGCCGACGAAGTCCGCACCGTTCGAGAGCTGGTGGAAGAAGGTGAGGAAGACCGCCAGATACGTGGCGAAGTGCAGGAAGTGCCACTTCTCGTAACTCATCCTGCGGCGCGCCGCACGCGCCGAGAGCACCCCGGTGGCCAGGAACAACAGGAACCCGGCCGTCCCCTTCAACAGGTCCGGGTAGTGCAGGACCAGGTCCGTGCCCTGGCTCACCACACCCGTGTGCGCGGTCAGCGAGTAACCCCAGATGATCAGCAGGGTGTGGGCCAGGGCCAGCGACACGGTGCACCGGCCGCCCAGCGCGTGCCACCGGGCCAGCCGGTCGGTGCCGATGCTGTGGTCGAGCAGCGGAACCCGGGCCATCAGGGCCAGCAGAACGGCGCAGGCGTACCCGGCGAGCAGGCCGGTGATGCGGCCCGCACCGGTCAGCCAGCCCGCAGGGCCGACGACGGACGTCGTGTCGCTCCACCACAGCGCGAGCACCCCGGCCGCGCCCGCCCAGATCACCAGGGGCACGAGCCGGGGCACCAGGCTGCGCCGCGGGCGCCGGTGGCGCAGGCCGCGGTTCACGGAGGTGCGGGCGGGCGTGGTGGTGGAGGCGGAGGTGCTGGCCATGGGTCTCCTCGGCGGGGTCGGCTCCGGCGACGGGCGGTCAGCCTCACAGCTCAACCTCTGTGTACTTTCTGAACGCGGGCCCGGAGCGCCGGGCGGCGCGGGCGCGCCCTCCCCTCCCCACCGGGGTTCGGCCCGCCGTCCCACCCAGGCGCCGTCCCGGGACCGTCCCGCGTTCCGTCCCGGAGTTCAGAGGAAACTCAGAGGCGAGGCCGCCCGCGTGGACCGCCCGCGCGGGGGATGCTGGGCAGATCATGGAAGATCCACGCACACAGTCCTTCCTCCGCCGCCCCGACGGGGACCCGGTACGGGTCCTGGTCGTCGACGACGAACCCGACCTGACCGAAGTGCTCGCCGGGGTGCTCGCCGGAGAGGGCTGGCAGGTCCGTACGGCGGCCGACGGCGCCTCGGCGCTCGCGACCGCCCGGGACTTCCGCCCGGACGCCGTCGTCCTCGACTGGATGCTCCCCGACCTCGACGGCCTCCAGGTCCTGCGCGAACTGCGGCAGGAGGCGCGCAGCGTCTGTGTCCTGTTCCTGACCGCACGCGACGCGGTCGAGGACCGCATCGCCGGGCTCACCGCGGGCGGCGACGACTACGTGACCAAGCCCTTCAGCCTGGAGGAGGTACTCGCGCGGCTGCGCGGCCTGCTGCGCCGGGCCGGGATGACGGCGGCGCCGGGCGAGAACTGGCTCACGGTCGGCGACCTGATGATGGACGAGGAGGCCAGGGAGGTCAGACGGGACGGCAGCGTCGTCGACCTCTCCCGGACCGAGTTCGAGCTGCTGCGGTTCCTGATGCGCAACCCGCGGCGGGTGCTCTCCAAGGCGCAGATCCTCGACCGGGTGTGGGCGTACGACTTCGGTGGCCGGGCCCACATCGTCGAGCTGTACATCAGCTATCTGCGCAAGAAGATCGACGCCGGCCGGACCCCCATGATCCACACGGTCCGGGGTGTCGGCTACGTGCTCAAGCCGGATTCCAGGTGAGGCGCCCGCCCCCGCACACCCTGCGCGGCCAGCTCACCGCCGGACTCGTCCTGCTGCTCGCCGCGGCCTGTCTGGCGGTGGGCGTCACCACCGCCCTCGCCCTCCAGGGATTCCTGCTCGGCAGGCTGGACCAGCAACTGGAGTCCTCCGGCGGCCGGTTCGCCGCCAGCCTGGAGCACGAGGCCCGGCCCGACGCGGACAACCGGCCCGACACCCGCGGCCAGGCCGATGCCACGTTCGGCGCCCGGTTGCTGAACGGCGGGGTCACCCAGGCCGCCGTGGTCGACGAGGCGACGGACCACGAGGTGACGCTCAGCACGCACGACCGGGCCGCGCTCGCGGACGTGCCCGTCGACGACCGGGGCCACGACGTCCGGCTGTCCGCACTGGGCGCCTACCGGGTCACCGCCGTGCACGGCGACGACCACGACATCATGATCACCGGTCTGCCGCTGCGTCCCGTCGAGGAGACGGTCCACCGCCTCGAAGCGGTCGAGGCCGCGGTGTTCGGCGCGGCGCTGATCGCCACCGGTGTGGCGGGAGCCCTGTGGGTACGGGTCTCCCTGCGCCCCCTGCAACGCGTCACCTCACAGGCGGTGAACGTGGCCCGGCTGCCGCTCGCCAGCGGAGAGGTCGCCATGCCCGCCCCGCTGCCGCTCACCGACCCACGGACCGAGGTCGGCCGGGTCGGTACCGCGCTGAACCGGATGCTCGGTCATGTCGAGGACGCCCTCACCCGCCGCCAGGCCAGCGAGGAACGGCTCCGGCACTTCGCCGCTGACGCCAGCCACGAACTGCGCACCCCGGTGGCCAACATCCGCGGCCACGCCGAACTCGCCCTGCGCCACGACGGTTCCGTACCCGCCGAGGTCCGGCACGCGCTGGAGCGCATCGAGTCCGAATCGCAGCGGATGAGCCGTCTCGTCGACGATCTGCTGCTGCTCGCCCGTCTCGACGCCGGGCGCCCGCTCGAACACGAGACGGTCGATCTGACCCTGCTGGTGCTCAACGCGACAGCCGACGCCCGCGCCGCGGGCCCCGCACACCGCTGGCTCCTCGACCTGCCCGAGGAGCCGGTGACCGTCACCGGCGACGCCCACCGGCTGCAGCAGGCCATCGGCAATCTGCTCGCCAACGCGCGGACCCACACCCCGAACGGCACCGAGGTGACGGTCACGCTCACCGCCGACGGCGCCACCGCCCGGCTCACCGTCACCGACAACGGCCCCGGCATCCCCGCGGAGCTTCAGCCGGAGGTCTTCGGCCGCTTCGTCCGCGCGGACCACAGCCGCTCCCGCAGTACCGGGAGCACCGGCCTCGGCCTCGCCATCGTGCACGCCGTGATCACCGCGCACGGTGGCACCGTCACGCTGGCCAGCGAGCCCGGCCGCACCATGTTCCTGCTCACCCTCCCGCAGTGACCGGGCGCCCGTGCGGCGGCAGCATCGGTCCCCGTCCCCGTCCCCGGCCCGGCCGCCGGTTCCGGCAGGATTCCCAGGCTCAGCCCATGGCTCCCGGCAGATCCCCGGCGACGATGTCCCGCATCACCTCGCTGGGACCGGCGGCGATGGTCGCGGCCCGTGCGTCCCGGTACACCCGGGCGGCCTCGGACCCGTCCTGATATCCGTGGGAACCCTGTAACTGCAGGCTCAAGTCGGCCATCCGGCACGCCAGTTCGGTGGTGTACAGCTTGGCCATCGAGCATGCGGTCACCGGGAGTTCCCCCTGCTGGAGGAGCCAGGCCGTGTGGTGGACCAGCTGGCGGGCCGCCTCCAGTTCCGTCGCCAGTCCGGCGAGCCGGTGCCGGGGCGCCTGGAGTCCGGCGAGCGGCCCGTCGAAGATCCTGCGGCCACGGGCGAAGCGGAGGGTCTGTTCGAGGCAGCGGTCCATTCCGCCCAGCGCGAGGGCCGCAGCCGCGAGCCGTTCGAGCTGGAGTCCGCGCATCAGGTAGTAGAAGCCGCTGTCCTGCCGCCCGACGAGGTTCCCCGCGGGCACGCGCACCCCGTCGTACGTCACGCCCGCGGTACCTGCCGCGCGCCAGCCGAGGGTGGGCTGCGGTTCTACGGTGACTCCGGAGGCGTTCGCGTCGATGACGAGCAGCGACAGTCCGGTCCGGCCGCTGTGCGCCCCGTCGGTCACCGGGGTGGTGCGGACCGCGGTGACGTGGAAGTCGGCCGTGGTGCCGTTGCTGACCATGCTCTTCGCGCCGCGCACGACGTAGTGCTCGCCGTCCCGCGAGGCCGTGGTGGACAGCCCGGACAGGTCCGATCCCGCCCCGGGTTCGGTCAGGGCCAGCGCGGCGACGCGTTCACCCCGGACGGCCGGGGTCAGATAGGCGGCGCGCAGTTCCGGACTGCCGACGGCCCCCAGATAGTGCGTCGCCATGTAGGCGTGGACGGAGACGGCAGCCCGCATGCCGCCGTACCCGGTGCGGCCCAGTTCCTCCAGGAACACGACCGAGGTGAACAGATCGCGGTCGGTGCCGCCGTTCTCCCGTGAGTGGAGCAGCCCGAGGAGATCGTGGTCCGCGAGCGTCTTCCACAGGGTGCGCGGCACACGGCACTCCCGTTCCCAGACATCGGCGGCCCCCTCCGTCTCGGCTGCCAGTACGGCACGCACCTCCTGGCGGAAGGCGTCGTGCTCGGCTGTGAAGTACGGGGAACGCATAGGGTCCGGGCCTCTCCGCGGGTGTGGGAACGGGGGGTGAGGGGATGTCAGACGGCGCGGGGATTTCGGGCGGCCGTCACCGGTGGGCGTCACCGGGTCGGGACGCGCCCCGCCGCCGGGAGCAGTTCGCCGCGCAGCAGCGTCAGGAAGCGCTCCGGGTCTTCGTGGAGGGTGAAGTGACCTCCGGACAGATGGTGCGCCCGCACGCCCAGCGGCGCGTACCGCCGCCAGCCGGCGACCGCCTCGGGCGGCGCCATGACATCGTCGGACGCGTCGAACACGGTGAGCGGTACCGGCAGGGGGAGCGGTTCGCGCCACGGCCAGGTCTGGGCCAGTTCCAGATCGGCTCGGAGCATCGGCTCCAGCAGGCCCAGCAGCGCGCGGTTGCGCAGGACCTCGGGAGGCGACCCGGCCAGCGCGGCGAGATCGGCGGCGAACCGGTCGCGGGGCACGTCGTGGAGACCCGGGTGCGGTGACGGTACGTCGGGGGCCCGGCAGCCGGCCAGGATCAGGCGCTCGGGCAGCTGCGGGGCGGGTGGTGCGGCGCCGGACGGCGGGGCGGTGGACGCCCCGCGCATCGTCAGTTCGTACGCGAGCATGCCGCCCAGGCTGTGCCCGAACAGGACGTACGGCGCGGGGACTTCCCGGGCCAGTGCGTCGGCCACCACGTCCACCAGCGTCGTCCACGAGGTGAACGGGCGCTCCCGGATGCGGCTCTCACGGCCGGGCAGCCGTACGGCGACGAGCTCCACGTCCGCGGGCAGGCGCGCCGGCCAGTCCCGGAACACCGAGGTCCCACCGCCCGCGTGCGGCAGGCACACCAGCCGCAGGGCGGCGTGCGGGCGGGGCAGGGGCCGGTGGAAGAGGCCGCTCGGCGAAGTCGTGTGCGGCGGCCCGGGTCCGTCCGGGGCGGACGCCGCTCCGGCGGGTGCCGTCACCGTGCGCCGGGCCGGTCGGGGTGCGGTGCGCCTCCCGGCGTACCGGCGGATTCCTCCGGTGGCAGTCCGGCCTCCAGCGCGGCGGCGATCTCCGCGAAGTTGTCGGCGGTGAAGACGGTGTCCGGTGCCAGCACGTCCTCCCCGAGCCGGTCCTCCAGCTGCGCCAGCAGACGGACCGCGGTGAGGGAGTTCCCGCCGAGGGCGAAGAAGTTGGCGTCGGGGCGCACGGTGCCGGGACCGAAGATGTCCGTCCAGATCTCGGCGAGTACGGCGGTGCCGGGCCCGGACGGGAGCTGCGGCGAGCCGCCGTCCCCGGTGGGCGCGGTCCGGCGGGCCTCGTCGAGATCCGCCACGACGGCGAAGCGGCCGGGCACCGCGAGGCCGGGGGCGTTCCGGGCCGCGAGGTCCCGGAGTTCGCGTTCCAGCACCCGCAGGGTGGGGCCACCGGGCCGGCCGGCGGTGTTCGGCGGTGCGGGCGGCAGCTGCCGGGCCGGACGGTGCGGCGCGTAGGCGTAGACATTGTGACAGGGCGTCAGCACGAGCCGGGGGTCCTGGTCGTGAGAGACCTCGAAGCCCCGGTCCCGCAGCAGCGAGACCAGTTCCTTCAACCGTCCGTCGAGGTCGTGGACTTCCATGGCGATGCGGTCGATGCGGCTCCACGACGCGTCGTCGATCCCCGCCAGTACCTCGGCCTCGGCCTTCTCCACGTCGATCTTCAGCAGGTCGATCCGCTCCAGCCGCTGTTCGGCGATCACCCGCGTCAGGGTGCTGACCTCGCAGCGGCGGGCCTCTGCCGTCAGCCGGTCGGCGGCGAGCCTGCCGAGCTGCGGGCCCTGAGTGGCCTCCTCGCCGGTGACGAGGTAGCGCCGCAGCACCTCGACGTCCTCGTCGGGATGCGCGAACCGGCCGGACATCACGCTGTTGCCGGGGTAGTAGGTGAAGTCGCTCTCGCCCGTGACGCTGCCCAGGGCGCAGTTCAGTACGGTGACGTCGAGTCCGTACAACTCGGCGTTGAGGGCGACGGCCGCCGCGAGTTCGGCGACGGGTTCCACGGCGACGATCCGGGCGCCGGGACTGGCCAGGGCGGCGCGGAGGGTGAACATCCCGATGTTGGCGCCGACGTCCAGCACGACCGCGCGGTCCGGCAGGGTGATGCCGTGTCGCAGATAGGCGTTGTCGGTGAAGATCTCGCGGTACAGGAAGTCGGTCTCCGTGCGGCTGACTCCGGCGACGAGCAGGTCGTCCGCCGGTTCGTGCCAGCTCAGCCGCCCCAGCCTCCCGGCGGCCTCCAGCGCGGCGGCCCGGTGCAGGAGCGCGGCGGCTTCCGGATCGGGGAGGAGACAGGCGGTGCGGTCCGGGGCGCCCAGGGCCTGTCCGAAGACCGGCCGGACAGGTCCCAGGACATCGGCGTCCAGGACGGCGGGGTGGGTACGGAACGCCGCTGTCAGGGCTCGGTCCGCCTCGGCGTCGGCGGCTGGTGCGACGGGAGTGGTCAGGTCGGTCATGTGTCCCTCTCGGTCGTCCCGTGGATGTCCCGCATGAAGTCCGACAACAGGCCCACGAGTCCGGGGTCCGCGCCGAAGGCCGACAGGTGATCCCCGTGCGGCATCATCCGCAACGTCGCGCAGGGCAGCCGCTCCGCGACCTGGACGGACCCCTCGGGATGGGCTGTCGTGTCCTGTTCGCTGGAGACGACCAGCGTCGGCTGCCGCACCTCCCTGAGGAGCGGACGGTAGTCCGTGCTCATGATGACGCCGTTGAGGAGCCCGTAGCGGTGCATCAACTCCGGTGAGGCATAAGGGTGGAGAAGGTGGTGGGCGACCTCGGGACGCAGCGCGTCCAAGGCCTGTGGCCTGCGCATCATCCGGTGCAGGCCCTCGGCGTGCCGGGGGCTGCGGCTCGCCATCGCCAACAGGCCCTCGACGTCACGCTGATGGGGTGTCTTGGGGGCGTCCTCGCCCAGTTCGTAGTCGCCGTGCCACAGGCTGAGCGAGGTCACCCGGGGCGAGGCCGCGGCAGCGGCCAGCGCGAGGGCCGCGCCGCCGCACAACCCCATGACGTGCGCCTCACCGATGCCGAAACCGTCGAGGACGGCAAGGACGTCGGCTGCCTGCGCGGCGAGGTCGTGTCCGGTCAGGGCGGGCAGCCCCGGACCGTCCCCGGCGGCGAACATGCCACGGCTCTCCCAGGTCACCACCTGGCAGGTCCCGGACAGCGCCCGCAACCAGGGGGCCGCCAGGCCGACCGGCATGCCGCAGGCCATCACCACCACCACGGCGGGTGCGTCCGCCGCCCCTGCCCGGTAGCCGCGCAGCGGGGTGCCGTCGTGGGCGCGCAGCGGGACCGGCCGGCCCGGGGGAGTGGCGTGTACGGCCCGCACGGCGCGGTCGACCGCGGAGGCGTCCGCGTGGATCACCGCCTCCGCCGGCGCCGTGCCGAGCGCGCGGGCCAGCCGTCTGCTGACGGCCAGTTCCACGGACCACAGCCCGTCGCCGGACGGGACGACAGTGACCCCGGGCATGTCCAGCCGGGCCGCGAGCGCGTCCAGCGCCGCTTGCAGCACCCGTACGGAGCCAGGGTCCGACCCCGCAGGCGGAGTCACCCGCAGGCGCTCGGGCACGGCGCTCAGGAGCGGTTCCAGATCGAGCAGGGCGGCGGCGAGTTCCTGCAGCGGTACGGCGTCCGCGCTGCTCTGCGCCGATCGCGGGCCGTTGCCCGGTGCCGATCGCGGGCCGTTGCCCGGTGCCGGTCGCGGGCCGTTGCCTTGTGACAATCGTGGACCGGCCTCTGTGTCAGGCATGGTTGATGCGCTTCCCTCCTCCATCGGACCGCCTCTCGGTACGGGGAGCCGACCGCCCGGCGACCCGGTGGCCACGGACACCGCCCGCGTACGGTCCCTCAGACGCCCGGAGCCCGGAACGGGCGGTTGCGTGTGGTGTGCGTCGCGATCCGGTTGTGGGTGTGCGTGTTCTCGCCGTGCACCAGGACCGCGCCGTAGCGGTCGAGGCTCACTCGGCCTCCGTACTCCTCGATGGAGTCCGTGCCGGGGTAGACCTCCACGGAGGTGGGCACGTAACGGGAGGCGAAACCCATCCGCATGTCGCGGCTCCGGCCGCTGTGCGGGTGGGAGGCGTGCATCAGGGTGGACCAGAAGACGATGAACTGGCCCGCCCGCATCTCCATGTTCACGGCCTGCGACTCGTCAGGGGTCCAGTCCTCGTCGATCTGGAGCTCGCGGTAGTCGTAGCCGAAGAAGCCACGGCGAATCCCGTCCTTCTCCACGGAGTTGACCTTGTCCGGGACGTAGTGCATGCGCTTGGTCTCGTCGTAGTACATGGTGCGGTGGGTGCCGGGGATGAACTGCAGGCACCCCATATCCACGCTCGCCTCGCTGAAGGCGGTCCACACGGTGATCGTGCCACCGAAGTCGGAGCCGTCCGGCCACTGGATCTGCGGGGTGCCGGAGGCGTTGGCGAAGGTGTCGGCCTGGTGCCAGTCCGTTCCCTCGTCGCCCGGGTACTTCGGGAAGAACTCGGTGCGCCAGCACAGCACGTCCGGCCCGAGGATGCGGCTGACCCGGTCCACGATCTCCGGCCTGGTGATGTGGTCGGCGAGGAAGTCGGAGTCGAGATGCCGGTCGTAGTTGGCGATGTTGGTGGTGCCGGACACCGCGGCGCGGTCCTGGTAGACGGCGTCCGTGCGGTCCAGCAGCCGCAGCCGTTCCCGCCGCCAGATGTCCTTCATCTCGTCCGGTTCGTAGAGCGTGAACGGACCCGCGTATCCGCGCGCGTGGAAGTCCGCCAACTGCTGTGCGTCGAGGGCGAAGCTCTCTGCCTGCGAAGTCATCCGAACTCCTCGGTTCGTGGGAGGGGGCTGCCCGGTGCGGCGACGGCGGCCACATGGGAGGCGAGGTTGCGTACCGTCGCGCCCTCGATCAGCACCGTGATGTCGAGGTCCGTGCCGAAGGCCTTGTTCACCTGCTCGAACATGCGCAGCAGAGTCAGCGAGGTGCCGCCCAGGTCGAAGAAATCGGCGTCGGGGCCGATGTCGTCGATGTCGATGACGGAACGCCAGATCGCTGTGACACGCGCCTGGACGGCGGCGATTCCCGCGCCGGCCGCGTCCGCGCCGCCAGTCTCCGTACTGTCGGTCCGGTGGCGGTCCCGGACCAGGGCGCTCAGCGCCGCGCGGTCGGCCTTGCCGTTGGGCGTGAGCGGCAGCGTCTCCAGAAGCTCGTACGCGGAGGGCCGCAGCTGGTCCGGCAGGCCGAGCGCCAGGTCGCGCAGTTCGTCGACGAGCTTCTCCGGCGCGCCGTCGGTGGACCCTTCGGTGGGCACGACACAGGCGATCAGCCGGACGTCGTCCTCTCCGTAGTCGCGAGGCAGCACGACGGCGGACGCCACCAGCGGGTGCCGGCCGAGCAGGGCTTCGACCTCCCCGGGCTCGACCCGGAAGCCGCGGATCTTGATCTGGTCGTCCGTGCGCCCCAGGTAGCCGTACTGCCCGTCGTCGAGGCGGACCACGCGGTCACCGGTGCGGAAGGTACGGCAGGCCCGGTGCGCGCTCGCGGCCTCGCTCCGCTCGCCGGTGTGCGGGGCGCTCCCGGAGAAACGTTCCTGTGTGAGTTCGGGGCGATGGAGGTATCCGGCAGCCACCCCCGGCCCCTCGATGTGGAGTTCACCGGGCTGCCCGTCGGGGACCGGCTCGCCGTCCGGGCCCCGTACATGGAACGTGAGGTCCCGCAGCGGGACTCCGATGGGGCTGGGGCCGTCCGCGTCGAGATCCGCCCGTGACAGGCGACGGTACGAGGCATGCACGGTCGCCTCGGTGATGCCGTACATGTTGACCAGCTCCGGGCGCTCGTCGCCGTGCCGGTCGATCCAGTCGCGCAGCGTCGCGGGGTCGAGCCGCTCGCCGCCGAGTACGACCGTGCGCAGACTCTCCAGCGGGAGCGGTGCTCGCGCGTCCACCGCGGCCAGCCGCCGGAAGGCGGCCGGAGTCTGGTTGACGACAGTGACCCTTTCGGAGCGCAGCAGTTCGTGGAAGGCCGCCGGGGAGCGGGCGACGTCACGGGGGACGACGACCAGCCGTCCGCCGTGCAGCAGGGCGCCCCAGATCTCCCATACGGAGAAGTCGAAGGCGGCCGAGTGGAAGACCGTCCACACGTCGTCGGGCCCGAACCCGAACCACTCCCGGGTCGCCGAGAAGAGGCGCACGACCTCGTGGTGCCCGACCAGGACGCCCTTGGGCTCACCGGTGGAACCCGAGGTGTAGATGATGTAGGCGGGGCCGGTGCCGCCCGGGTGTACGGCGTCGGGCCGGGGCGCGCCACTCGCGGGCAGCAGGTCCAGGCGGACGGTCCGCACATCGAGTCCGGTGAACGCCGGGGCGAGATCCGACGTGGTCACCACGGCCACTGACGCACTGTCACCCACGGTCCACCGTGCACGCTCGGCAGGGTAGTTCGGGTCGATGGGTACATAGGCCGCGCCGCATTTGAGAATTCCGAGCAGACCCGCCACCGTCCCGGATCCGCGGGCGACGTACAAGCCGACGTGGCTGCCCGCGACGACACCGGCGGAAAGCAACTCGTCGGCTATCGCATCGGATTTCGCGTCGAGTTCCCGGTACGTCAGTTCACTGTCGCCATCGGTCACCGCGATATGGTCCGGATACTGCCGGACCACGGCCTTGAACAGATGGGTCAGGGAAGACTCCGGACCATCGGGCGGAGTTCCGTTTACCGTAGTGCCGTTAGTCTCGATTTGCGCTGCTGATTGCACTCACGTGTCCCCTCAAGAGAATTCGGAATGCGGTAACGGATCGCACAATGCATTACGAGCAACTTGATCGTCACGGGCCGTCGATTAGGCTGCCACTTTGTCCGGTTGAGCGTCAACCCCCTCTGTTGACAGCCGGTCAGGGTTGGCTGGTACCCGTTTAAATGCATTACCTCGAAACCACAGGAGTCTCAGCAGCCCCTTTCGGCTTCGGCCGGATCGCGGTTTCCCGGTCGGGGAAACCGCGATCCGGTGGCTTTGTGCGCGGCGGCGCGGTCAGCCGCGGTGGCGCAGCACCGTGCGCAGCAGCCCCTCGTCGTACAGGTGTTCCTCCAGTGCCAGTACGGCCTCAGCGGCCTCCTGGGGCTCCTGGCACGCGACCGCGATCAGGCCCCAGCGGGACGGCACGGAGGTGATCACCCGCGTGTGGTGCCCGGTGTCCGCGGCGTCGACGGCGGCTTTCAGCCACCGCAGGTCGGTTCCCGCGGTGGGCCGGACCACCTTCGTCGCCGCGTGCACGCCCGCGCCGCGCACCTCGCGCGCCTCCCGGAGGAAGGCCCGGACGTACTCGGCCCCGTTGGACGAGAGGTTCAGGTCCTGCATGCCCACCACGGGCCGTTCGCCGAACCGTCCACCGATCCGGGCGATCGCGAAGTCGACCCCGCCCTTGACGAAGCCGAGACTCCGGCCGTTGCCCTCGAAGGCGCCGAGCAGCTCGCGCATCCCCTCCCGCACGAAGCGGAAGTGCTCCACCGTGATGCCCACGTTCCGGCAGGAGTGCTCGTCGATGTAGACGCTGCCCTCCCAGACGCTGCCGCGCGTGATCTGGATCGTCGCCCCCTCGGCCAGCCGCCCGGCGACGACGTGGGCGGACGGCGCGAGGATGAAGTCGTAGCCGTCGATCGGGTGCCGCAGGTAGTCGGTGTGCGCCTCCAGTACGTAGTCCTCCTCGGTCTCCATCGCCTGGCGCGCCAGCGCGCCCAGCGCCTCCTCGTCGCCGAGCGGGACGGCGGTGCGGATCCTGCTGCCGGTCAGTCCCGTCGCCGGTTTGAAGCAGCCCAGGGGGAGGCCGTAGCGCTCCCGCAGCAGCCGCGCCGCGCCGGCGACCCGCGCGGTCACCTCGGCCAGGCCGGCCCCGGCCCTGCTGATCGAGTATCCGGGGACCCTCGGGAGCACGACGCCGAACTCGCGGTGGAACGGTGTCAGATGCGACTCCGCCGCGAGCAACTCGTACGGATCCGCCCGCCGGGCGCCGTCGGCCAGCCCCTCGGCCTCCTCGACGGTGGGGTAGAGCGTCGTCTTGTGGTTCCACAGCCGCCCGATCTCCGGACCGTTGGCATCCACCCGCAGACGGGCCGGGCCCGCCGTACGCCGCAGCCAGACCAGGAGGATCTGTGCCTCCAGATCGAGGGCGAAGAGCCGGACCACGGTGTGCGGGGCTTCGCGCAGGCGGCTCACGATGCGGTGCATGCCGGTCCGCTCCCCGGACTCGGCATACGTCATGGCCTGCGTCAGCAGGGCGTGCGTGAGGTAGTAGAACTCCAGGCCGGGAACCTCCACCCCTTCGGCCTCGCTCGCGGCGACCGCCTGCCGCCAGGGCTCGGTACGCCCGACGACGAGGTCACCCGGTCCGGCGAGATAGACCGCGCGGGCTTCGTTGTACGACGCGAAGTCGTCAGGCGACGTGCCCTCGACGACATGCGCCAGATCGGCTTCGAAGCATTTCTTCAGGCTGGTGGCGGCACCGATGACGACGGCGGGCTGCTCGCCCCGCAGGGCTCCGTACGGCTCCAGTTCGGCGCGTGCCGCCGCCGGTACCTGGGACAGATCGAGGCCGAGCAATCGGTGGGAGACCGCCTGCAAATCGTCCGGGGAAAGCACCACGGGCCCGGTACAGAAGCCCTCCCACGGCACGGTGCGCCCGTCGGGGGCGACGACCGGGACGGGTTCGTCCGCGGCTGTTCGGACGGAACTGGTATATGCCTGCAACATGGTCTCCTGACGGGGGACGAGAGAGCGAACCGGTGGGCCGCCGTGCCGGGCCCGGCCGGGAATCCGAAGAGACGAAGAAGTGCTGACGAGGAGTCGGTGCCCGCATGCGCCGACGTGTTCATACCCTGGCGGTACAGGCGTTCCGCATGCTATCGGGAAAGAGGTGGCGATCCGACGGGGACGACGCTCGCGTATTCCCGGAAGAAATTCCTCTCCCGAAGAGCGCGGCGAGCGGGTCGAATTCGGGATCCGGGGCGGGGGCCGGGACCAGAAGTGGTAGGCCGCAGCAGGCGGCGCCGACGGAAACGGCCGAATGGGAGCCGGGGCTCGGTATTCGGAACGGATCGCGGCGCTACGGGACCTGAACTCCACCGACCGGACCATACCCGTCACCGATCGGGAGAACCACGGCTGAACTCCCCGGATCCGGGCCCGTAACCGGGCGGAAGGCGAAGGAGTACGCCGGCGCTTCCTTCCGGAGGCGGGTCGTGAGCGGCGGCGCGAGATCGATAGCCTGCTCGAAGACGAGGTGAGCGAGCGGGCAGGGACGGGATCCCGCGGATCCTCCCGGGCCCCGGTCGTGAGCCGTGATCGGTCCGCCTGCACGTACAACTGACGAGGTGACGCGTGATGTTCACGACCCGGCCCACCCTCCAGGGCAGCTTCGGCATGGTGTCGTCCACCCACTGGCTGGCCTCGCAGTCCGCGATGGCCGTTCTGGAGGCCGGCGGCAACGCCTACGACGCCGCCGTCGCCGCGGGCTTCGTCCTGCACGTCGTCGAGCCGCACCTCAACGGCCCGGCCGGTGAGGTGCCGATGATCCTCGCCCCGGCGGACGGCCGGGTACAGGTGCTGTGCGGACAGGGCGTCGCCCCCGCGGGTGCCACCGTCGCCCACTACCGCTCGCTCGGGCTCGACCTCGTTCCCGGCACCGGACCGCTGGCCGCCGCGGTGCCCGGCGCCTTCGACGCCTGGATGATGCTGCTGCGCGACCACGGCACCAAGTCCCTCGCCGAGGTGCTGAAGTACGCCGTGGGGTACGCCGAGGACGGACATGCCCCGGTCGAACGCATCGGCCTGACCGTCGAGTCCGTACGCGAACTCTTCGAGAGCGAGTGGCGTTCCTCCGCCGACGTGTACCTGCCCGGCGGGAAGTCCCCCGCGCCGGGCGAGCTGTTCCGCAACCCCGCGCTCGCCGCGACCTGGCGCCGGGTGATCGCCGAGGCCGAGGCGGCGTCCGGCGACCGGGCCGGGCAGATCGACGCGGCCCGGACGGTCTGGCGCGAAGGCTTCGTCGCCGAGGCGCTGGTACGCCAGGCGGCCAGGCCCACCCTGGACACCAGCGGCAAGCGGCACACCGGCACCCTCACGGCGGCCGACCTCGCCGGGTGGTCCGCGACGTACGAGGAACCCGCGACGTACGACTGGAACGGCTGGACCCTGTGCAAGGCCGGCGGCTGGAGCCAGGGCCCGGTCCTCCTCCAGCAGTTGGCGATCCTCCCGCCGGAGCTTCCGCTCTACGGATCCGCCGAGTACGTCCACCTCCTCGTCGAGGGCTGCAAGCTCGCGATGGCCGACCGGGAAGCCTGGTACGGCGACGCCGCCGGCGTACCGCTCGACACGCTGCTCTCCGCCCCGTACAACACGGAGCGCCGCGCCCTCGTCACCGACCGGGCCTCGCACGAACTGCGCCCCGGCAGCCCCGGGGGCCGCGAGCCGCGGCTCAGCAGGCAGGCCACCGCCGTCGCCGCTGGTGAGCCCGGCTTCGACGCGTTGGGCATCCCGGCCGCCGGGGCGGGGGAGCCGACCGTCGCCCGGGACGGCGCCACCCGGGGCGACACCTGCCACCTCGACATCGTCGACCGCTGGGGCAACATGATCTCCGCGACCCCGAGCGGCGGCTGGCTCCAGTCCAACCCGGTCGTCCCCGAACTGGGCTTCCCGCTCGGCACCCGGCTCCAGATGGCCTGGCTGGACGAGGGGCTGCCGAACTCCCTCACCCCCGGCTGCCGCCCGCGCACCACCCTCACCCCGTCCCTGGCACTGCGCGACGGGGTCCCGGTGCTCGCCTTCGGTACGCCGGGCGGCGACCAGCAGGACCAGTGGCAGCTGCACTTCTTCCTCGCGGTGGCGCTCGGCGCGACCGTACGGGGCGGCCTCGACCTGCAAGGCGCCATCGACGCCCCGAACTGGCACAACGACTCGTTCCCCGGTTCCTTCCACCCCCGCACCATGCGGCCCGGCAGCGTCACGGTCGAGTCCCGCATCGGGCAGGACGTCATCGACGAGCTGCGCCGCCGCGGCCACGACGTGACGGTCGGCGACGCCTGGTCGGAAGGCAGGCTGTGCGCGGTCGCCCGGGATCCCGGAACCGGCGTACTGAGCGCTGCGGCGAACCCCAGGGGAATGCAGGGTTACGCCGTCGGTCGCTGAGCGGGCCCCCGCCCGTCACTGCCGTGTGCTGAGATGGACACATGATCGAACAACTCCTGACGAGGGACTTCTCCGATGTCGAGGCGGCGGTCCGCGAGGCCGCCGCCGCCGAGATCCTGCCGCGTTTCCGGCAGCTCGCCGCCCACGAGATCGCCGAGAAGAGCGGCCCGCACGACCTGGTGACCGTGGCCGACCGCGGCGCCGAGGAACACCTCACCGCCTCCCTGACCGCGCTGCTGCCGGGCTCGGTGGTGGTCGGTGAGGAGGCCGTCGCCGCCGACCCGTCCTCGTACGGAGCGGTGCGGGGCGAGGCGCCCGTCTGGATCGTCGACCCGGTCGACGGCACCCGCCAGTTCGTCCGCGGCGAACCGGGCTTCTGCACCCTGGTGGCGCTCGCCCACCGGGGCGAAGTGCTCGCCTCCTGGACGTACGCCCCCGTGCTCGACGAGATGGCCGTAGCGGTACGGGGCGGTGGCGCCCGCCTCGACGGAAAGCCGCTCGCCGCGGGCTCACCGGCTCCCGGCGCGGTGCTCGAAGTCGCCACGTCCCACCCGGACTTCACCACACCCGAGCAGAAGCGCTCCCTGCTGAACCTCCGGACCGAGGGGATCAGCACCAGGCCGTGCGGATCGGCGGGCCTGGAGTACCTGGCCGTCGCCCGTGGCGCACTCGACGCGGTCGGCTTCACCTGGGAGCTGGCCTGGGACCACGCCGCGGGCCTGCTGCTCGTGGAGGAGGCGGGCGGCGCCCATCTGACGCTCACCGGCGAGCCGTTCCGTATCACCGGTGGGAACGCGTTGCCGTTCACCGCGGCGCGGGACGCGGCCACCGCCCGCCGGGTGCACGAACTGCTCGCGGCGGGCGCCTGACGCGCGGACGCACCGCCGCCCGGACGCCTGAGGTGCGCAACTCACCGCCCGCCGCACACCTGGGACGCGCAACTCACCGCCCGCCGCCGGACGCCCGCCCGGGTCCCGTCAGGGATTCCGCCGGGCACACCTCGGCCATCGGCGAGAGCAGGCCGAGGAGGCGCAGGGTGCCTGCGTGAATAGAGACGGAGCCGGGCGAGGGCGCCCGGGGCGGCCCGGGGGACCAGGACGTCCTGGGCACGTACCGGCCAAGCCCTGACGGCGCCCGCCGCCGTCCCGGCCGTCAGCCCCCGGAACCCAGTACCGCGCGTACGTCCGCCACCAGGGCGGCGGCCGTCTCCACCGCCGGCGCGTCCAGTGCGCCGAGCGCCGACGACACCCGCTCGGCGAAGCCCGGCGGCGTGTCCGGCAGAGCGGCGGCCGACGCCAGCGCGCCCTTCTCGTTGACGCACCACGTGCGGTGGTGGGCGTGCAGGGACTGGGCCAGGATGCCGAACGCCCGGGACAGACAGAGCGACACGTGCAGGACGTCCCCGCTCCCCGCCGACTTGCGTGCCGCGTCCACCGAGAACTCCGCCTCCCAGGCGGCCTCCGTCAACGCGGTGCGCAGCGGCTCGGGGTAGTCATGCGTCTGCGCCCGCAGCGCGGTCAACTCCCCGGCAGGGTCGGCGAGTACGCGGCTCAGCGCCACCTCTCCGGCATACGCCGGGGACCAGAAACCCAGCGGGTGGCCCGGCTGGATTCCCACCTCGTAGCGGCCCTCCCGGCACTGCGCCCAGACCCGCTCCACGCGGTCGAGGTCGCGCAGGATCCAGTCCACCGCCACCCCGTCGACGGACAGCCAGGCACCGCCGTCGACCCAGGGCCCCCAACCGCCCGGACCTGCCACGTCGACCGGCCGGCCGGTGAAGTCCGCGGCGAGTGCGGTGAGCGCCGGCAGGTCCGGGCGCCCCCGGTAGTAGAGGCCCAGGTCCCAGTCCGAATCGGGGCGTTGGGTGCCCCGGGCTCGGCTGCCGCCGAGGGCCACCGCCCGGATACCGGGGAGGGTGCAGAGCCGGTCGGCCATGTCCGCGATCGTGGAGTTCATCGGCTCCGACGCTACCCGAGACCGCGCTGTCGGTGCGCGGGAATATCCTTGGGGCCTCTTGCCATCGGCTGACAAAGGAGTCCGAAGGTGCCGTCGATGCTCGATGCCGTCGTCGTGGGGGCGGGACCCAACGGACTGACCGCTGCCGTGGAACTGGCCCGCCGTGGATTCGCCGTGGAGGTCTTCGAGGCCCGGGACACCGTCGGAGGAGGTGCGCGGACCGAGGAGCTCACGCTGCCCGGATTCCGGCACGACCCCTGCTCGGCGGTGCATCCGCTGGCCGTCAGCTCACCGGTGTTCAAGACCATGCCCCTGGCGCGGTACGGCCTGGAGTGGCTCCACCCCGAACTGCCCATGGCCCACCCCTTCGACGACGGTACGGCCGCCGTGCTGTCCCGCTCGGTCGCCGAGACCGCCGCCTCGTTCGGGCCGCGCGACGCCGGTGCCTACCGGCGACTCGTCACCCCCTTCCTCGGCAAATGGGACACCCTCGTCAAGGACTTCATGTCCCTGCCGCTCACCGCCCTGCCGCGCGACCCGGTGACCCTCGCCCGCTTCGGACTGGTGGGCCTGCCCCCGTCGACCTGGCTGACGAAGCGCTTCCGCGACGACCGGGCACGTGCCCTCTTCGCCGGGCTCGTCGCGCACGTCATCGCCCCGCTCGACGGCTTCGCCACCGGGGCCGTCGGTCTGATCTTCGCGCTCGCCGCGCACGCGGGCGGCTGGCCGCTGCCGCGCGGCGGCTCCCAGTCCATCTCCGACGCGCTGACCGCGTACCTGCGCGATCTGGGCGGCGTGGTGCACACCGGATTCGAGGTCAAGCGGCTCGACGACCTGCCACCGGCCCGCGCGTACGTCTTCGACACCTCACCGACGGCCGCCGCGCGCATCGCGGGCCTGGGCCGGGCGTACGACGGCTACCGGTACGGGGCGAGCGTCTTCAAGATCGATTATGCGCTGGACGGGCCGGTGCCCTGGACGGCGGAGGAGCCGCGGCGCGCCGGGACCGTGCAGGTCGGCCCCGGCAGCCGGGACATCGGCACGGCCCTGCGCCAGGCGGCGGGCGGCCGGGCCCCCGGCACACCGTTCCTGATCAGCGCCCAGCCGAGCCTGGTCGACCCCTCCCGCGCACCCGAGGGCAAGCACGTCTTCTGGACGTACGGACATGTCCCGAACGGCTGGGACGGCGACCTCACCGAGGCCGTCGAACGACAGGTCGAGCGATTCGCCCCCGGATTCCGGGACCGGGTCCTCGCCCGCGCCACCGCGGGACCGCCCGAGCTCTTCGAGCGGAACGCGAACTACGTGGGCGGGGACATCGCCTGCGGGGCGGCCTCGGGGCTGCAACTGCTGCTGCGCCCGAAGCTGTCCCTGTTCCCGTACACGACCTCGCACCCGGCGGTGTACCTCTGCTCGTCCGCGACCCCGCCTGGCCCCGGCGTGCACGGCATGTCCGGGCACAACGCGGCGAAGGCGGTGTGGCGCAGGCTGCGCCAGGTGTGAGGACCGCAGTGAGGTGCCGTACCAGGCGCCCCGGGCCCGGCCAGGATCGGCCGAAAGGTCCTAGATGTTGACCCCGTAGTCGGAGGCGATCCCCGCGAGACCCGAGGCGTAACCCTGGCCGACGGCGCGGAACTTCCACTCGACTCCGTGCCGGTAGAGCTCGCCGAAGACCATCGCGGTCTCCGTGGAGGCGTCCTCGCTGAGGTCGTAGCGGGCCAGTTCGGCGCCGCCCGAGCGGTCGAGCACGCGGATGTAGGCATTCCGGACCTGGCCGAAACTCTGGCCGCGGGAATCGGCCTCATGGATGGAGACCGGGAAGACGATCTTCGCGACCCGCTCCGGGACCGCTGTCAGGTCGACGTGGATGGTCTCGTCGTCGCCCTCACCCTCGCCCGTGAGATTGTCCCCGGTGTGCTGGACCGAACTGTCGGGCGAGGTCAGGTTGTTGTAGAAGACGAAGTGGCTGTCGGACAGCACCTTGCTGCTCTCGTCGCACATCAGCGCGCTGGCGTCGAGGTCGTGGTCCGCGCCGGTGGTCGTCCGTACGTCCCAGCCCAGGCCGACCGTGACTGCTGCCAGTCCCGGAGCCTCCTTGCTCAGTGACACGTTGCCGCCCTTGGCCAGGCTCAGGCTCATGATCTTCCTCCGCTGTTCTGCTGGTGGTGCGCTGTCGTCGGCTCCAACGTCCGGTGGGACGCTATGGTTCCATAGTTGCGCAATATCTAAAGTGTGTTGCGGGGTGGCGGCGCAGCTCTGCCCCCGTCCCGACGGATCGAGGAGTGGCGCGGTGTTCTCCGATGTGGGACCCCTGGAAGTGATGACGCTGGCAGCCCTGGCCGTACTGCTCTTCGGTCCGGACAAACTGCCGGAGGTCATTCAGAAGACCGCGGACTTCCTGCGGAAGATCCGTGCGTTCTCCGAGGAGGCGAAGCGTGAGGTCCGCTCCGGACTGGGCCCCGAGTTCGAGGACTTCGAGTTCGAGGACCTTCATCCCAAGACCTTCGTCCGCAAGCAGTTGATGGGGGGCGACGGGCTGGGGATCGACGAGATCCGCAGCGCCTTCGATCTCCGGCGGGAGGCGGCGGACGTCGCGGACGCGGTCCGGCAGGTGTCGGTGGAGGGGGAGGCGGGTGACCCGGGCAGCGGCGGCGGATCGTCGGCGCGCGTCGACCTGCGCAAGTCCGGCGACGCGACCGTCCCCGCGGAGCGCGGCGCCTTCGACTCCGAGGCGACGTAGGGGGATTCCGACAATCTCCGACTTGCGCAACACATAAAATGTTGGCATGGATATGGAGACGGAAAGCACCACGAACTGGGAGGCCGCCGTGCTTGTCGGTGGGCCCGCGAACGGACTTCAACTGCGCGTCGCCGACCGGCCGTGGGTGGTACAGGTGACCTACCCCTGCGAGCACGACTCGCCTGCGGGAGGGGCCCGGGTGCAGGCGCTGTACGTCTACCGGCGGGACCCCCGGGCCGCCGGGCAGCCGGTGCGGTACGGCTTCGACGTCGCCAGCCCCTGACATCGGCGCCCCGGCCCCCGCCGCACCGGGCATGATGGCCGCATGACGACCATCACCCTCGTACAGGGCGACATCACGGGGCAGCGGGTCGACGCCCTCGTCAATGCCGCCAACTCCTCGCTGCTCGGCGGCGGGGGCGTCGACGGGGCGATCCACCGCCGTGGCGGCCCCGAGATCCTCGCGGAGTGCCGCAAGCTCCGCGCCTCGCACTACGGCAAGGGGCTGCCGACCGGCCGGGCCGTCGCCACCTCCGCGGGAGAGCTGGCCGCCCGGTGGGTGATCCACACCGTGGGACCGGTCTGGTCGGGCGAGGAGGACCGCTCCGCGCTGCTCGCCTCCTGCTACCGCGAAGCACTGCGGGTGGCAGGGGAGTTGGGGGCGCGGACCGTGGCCTTCCCCGCCATTTCCACCGGGATCTACGGGTGGCCGATGGACGACGGGGCGCGCATCGCGGTGCGCACCGTACGGGAAGCGGCGGCCGATCCGGTCGAAGAGGTACGGTTCGTGCTCTTCGACGCGTACGCCTACGGGGAATTCACCGAAGCCCTGGCTTCCCGAGGCTGATGTCGGATTCTCGCCAGCCTCAGCGGCCGGCGTGTCCGATGCTGGAGACATGCACACCGACACCGAGCGCTGCGTACGCGCCGTCCAGTCGAAGGACGCCCGCTTCGACGGCTGGTTCTTCACTGCCGTCCTGACGACCAGGATCTACTGCCGCCCCAGCTGCCCGGTCGTGCCGCCCAAGGTCGAGAACATGACCTTCTACCCGAGCGCCGCCGCCTGTCAGCAGGCCGGGTTCCGCGCCTGCAAACGCTGCCGCCCCGACACCAGCCCCGGCTCGCCGGAATGGAACGCCCGTGCCGATGTCGTCGCCCGTGCCATGCGGCTGATCAGGGACGGCGTCGTCGACCGTGAGGGCGTGCCCGGTCTCGCCGGGCGGCTCGGCTACTCGACCCGCCAGATCGAGCGGCAACTCCTCGCGGAACTCGGCGCCGGTCCGCTCGCGCTGGCCCGCGCGCAGCGCGCCCAGACGGCGCGGATCCTGATCGAGACGACGGACCTGCCGATGGCGGACACCGCTTTCGCCGCCGGGTTCTCCTCCATCCGCACCTTCAACGACACCGTCCGTGAGGTCTTCGCCCTCGCTCCGGGCGAACTGCGCACCCGGGCCGCGCACGGCAAGCTGTCGCAGGCCCCCGGCGTGATAGCGCTCCGGCTCCCGTTCCGCGCCCCGCTCAACCCCGACAACCTCTTCGGCCACCTGGTGGCGACCGGCGTACCCGGCGTGGAGGAGTGGCGCGACGGCGCGTACCGCAGGACGCTCTCGCTCCCGTACGGGCACGGCATCGCCGAACTCACGCCCCGGCCCGACCACATCGGCTGTGTCCTGTCCCTGACGGACCTGCGCGACCTCACCCACGCCATCAGCCGATGCCGCTGGATGCTGGACCTCGACGCCGACCCGGTCGCCGTGGACGGCCGGCTGCGTACCGACCCCCTGCTGGCCCCGCTGGTCGACAAGGCGCCGGGCCGCCGGGTGCCCCGTACCGTCGACGCCGCGGAGTTCGCGGTACGGGCGGTGCTCGGCCAGCAGGTGTCGACCGCCGCCGCCCGCACCCATGCCGGCCGACTCGTCGCCGCCCACGGGGTGCCCGTGGACGACCCGAGGGGCGGACTCACCCACCTCTTCCCGTCACCGCGGGCGCTGGCCGCACTGGACCCGGAGGCCCTGGCCCTGCCCCGCAGCCGGCGCACCACCCTCACCACGCTGGTCGGCGCCCTGGCCGACGGCTCACTGCGTCTGGGCATCGACAGCGACTGGGACGAGGCCCGCGACCACCTCGTCGCGCTGCCCGGGTTCGGACCCTGGACGGTCGAGGTGATCGCGATGCGCGCCCTCGGCGATCCCGACGCCTTCCCCGCCACCGATCTGGGTGTCAGAAGGGCGGCGGGCGGCCTCGGCCTGCCGTCGACACCCGCGGCGCTCACCGCCCGCGCGGCGGGCTGGCGGCCGTGGCGCGCCTACGCCGTGCAGTATCTGTGGGCCACCGACAGTCATCCCATCAACAACATGCCCGTGTAAGGGAGTTGGACCATGTCAGTCACACAGCACACCGTCGTCGACAGCCCGTACGGCCCGCTCACCCTCGTCGCGACCGACGGCGTACTGAGCGGCCTCTACATGACCGACCAGCGTCACCGCCCACCCGAGGAGACCTTCGGCGAACCGGACCCTCACCCGTTCGGTCAGGTCGTCGACGAACTGACGGCGTACTTCGCGGCCGAGCTGACGGAGTTCACCATGGAGCTGCACCTGGCGGGCACCCCCTTCCAGCGCAGCGTCTGGGACCAGCTCCAGCAGATCCCGTACGGCGAGACCCGTTCCTACGGTGACCTCGCGGACCGTCTCGGAAAGCCGGGCGCCTCGCGGGCCGTGGGCCTCGCGAACGGCAAGAACCCGGTCGGGATCATCGTTCCCTGCCACCGGGTCATCGGCTCGACCGGCAGTCTCACCGGCTACGGCGGCGGACTGGACCGCAAGCAGCGACTGCTGGCCTTCGAGCGCGGCGGCACGGACCCGGGGGACGACGTGCTCTTCTGAACCGGCGGTGATCCGGCGCGGGAACGGGCGGGTGGTCCGACGGGTGGTCCAGTGGGTGGTCCAGTCGGGCCGCCAAGAAGATCAAATACCGGTGCTACGGATGGAATTGCCACGATTCGGTGTGCCGTTCCGGGGGCCTGGCGCCCAGCGCCCATGGGCAGTGGGCAAAGGGTGCGGATAAGGTCGGAGCGGCGCGACTGCCTGTTCGAAAGCAAGGGATGAGCAAGTGACGGACGGAGCAGTATCTGAAGCCCCACGGGTGCTCGTGGCGGCGGACAAGTTCAAGGGATCCCTCACGGCGGCACAGGTCGCCGAGCGGGTGACGGCCGGGCTGCGAAGGATCGCTCCCGGTGTGGAGGTCGAGACACTGCCCGTCGCGGACGGCGGGGACGGCACGGTCGCCGCCGCGGTCGCGGCCGGATTCGACCGGCACGAGATACCGGTCACCGGGCCCCTCGGCGAGCGGCGGAATGCGGCGTTCGCACTGCGTGACGGTGTCGCCGTGGTGGAAATGGCCGAGGCGTCGGGCCTCCAGCACCTCCCCGCGGGAGTCTTCGCACCGCTCACCGCGACCACGTACGGTTCCGGCGAACTGCTGCGTGCGGCGCTCGACGCGGGGGCCCGTTCGATCGTCTTCGGTGTCGGCGGCAGCGCCACGACGGACGGCGGCGCAGGCATGCTGGCCGCCCTCGGCGCCCGCTTCCTGGACGCCGCCGGGCAGCCCGTGGGACCGGGCGGGGGAGGGCTGCGCGACCTGGCGTCCGCGGATCTGACCGGCCTCGACCCGCGTCTCGCCGGTACCGGGATCGTGCTGGCCAGCGATGTGGACAACCCGCTGACCGGCCCGAAGGGCGCGCCCGCGGTGTACGGACCGCAGAAGGGTGCCTCCCCGGAGCAGGTGGAGACACTGGACGCGGCGTTGGCGCACTACGCCGCCGTACTGGAGGAGTCCCTCGGGTCCCGGGCCGCCGACGCCGCGCTGGCGCCGGGTGCGGGCGCCGCAGGTGGCATCGGCTACGGAGCGCTCGTCGGGCTGGGAGCGAGTTTCCGCGCCGGTATCGAGGTGATGCTCGACGTCCTGGGCTTCGCCCCGGCGGTCGCCCGCGCGACGCTGGTCATCACCGGTGAGGGCTCCCTCGACGAGCAGACGCTGCACGGCAAGGCCCCTGCGGGCGTCGCCGCCGCGGCCCGCGCGGCGGGCAAGGAAGTCGTCGCGGTCTGCGGCCGGCTCACACTTCCGGCGGAGGTCCTCGGGGGCGCGGGGATCCGCCGTGCGTACGCGCTGACGGACCTGGAGCCCGATACGGCCCGCTGCATCGCGAACGCGGGGCCCCTCCTGGAGCAGGTCGCGGAGAACATCGCCCGTGACTTCCTGAGCAGGCCCTGACGCCGGGCACGGCTCGACCCCCGGAGCGGCCCGGACCTCGGAACAGGTCCGGGCCGCTCCGTGTCCCGACGCTCCCTGCCTTCCGAGCGGGTTCGCAATCTTTGAGATGGTCAAGCTTCCCGGCGTAAACTGCTCTCATGCCAGAGACTCCCAGGACCGGTACCGCGCAGCTCATGGAGCTGCTCTCGGCGTCGCTCGTTGCCTACTACGGCGACTTCACCGCCGCGTCCGCGACCGAGGGGCTCACCGCCAGCCAGGGCAGGACGCTCGGCGTGCTGCGCCGGGGGCCGTCGGCGATGCGTGCCCTCGCCACCACTCTGGCCTGCGACGCCTCCAACATGACGGGCATCATCGACCGTCTGGAGAAGCGCGGTCTGGTGCTCCGGGAGCCCAGCCCCACCGACCGGCGCGTCAAGAACGTGCTGCTGACCGCGGACGGCGAGCGCACCATCGACGCGATCCGCGCCCGCATGCACACGACCCTCGCCGGGCTCGACGCACTGGGCGACGAGGACCGAGCCGCACTGGCCGGGCTCCTGGAGCGGGTCTTCGTCCGGCCGCCTGCCGCGGATGACTGCCGCGGATGACTAGGAGAGCCGAACAAGGGCCCTGAACAGAGCTGAGGCCCCGAGTGCACTGCACTCGGGGCCTCAGCTCTGTTCAGGAAGCTACGGCAGCTGCGCCGTACGCGCCTCACGACGGTTACCGCGGAAGGTGTTGACCCGGCGGGCCGTGGCGAAGAGCGGGATGACCGCGCCCAGTACCACCTGGAGCGCACAGCCGGTCTGGAGCAGCAGCTGACCACCCGGCGCGTCGAACGCCCACGCGGCGAGCAGCCCCATCGCGCCCACGATCCAGCTCAGCATTCCCACCGCGAGGACACCCCGCGGCTTCGGGTACTCGACCCGGCTCACCATCAGCCAGGCGACCCCGATGACCGCGAGCAGCGTCGGTACGAAGGGCAGCTCCAGCAACACGATCGAGACGACCGTCAGCGCGCCGAAGGGCGACGGCATGCCCTGGAACATGCCGTCCTTCAAGGTCACGCACGAGAACCGCGCAAGCCGCAGCACCACCGCCAGCAGCACCACGATCGCCGCCACCGCCGCGACCCGCTGGTGGGCGTCGTCCGCGACCATTCCGTACACGAGCACGAAATAGGCCGGGGCGAGCCCGAAGCTGATGAGGTCGGAGAGGTTGTCCAGCTCCGCGCCCATCGGCGAGCTGCGCAGCTTGCGCGCCACGAGCCCGTCACAGAGGTCGAAGATCGCGGCGAGCAGCATCAGGATCACGGCGGTCGCGGCGGAGTGCCGCGCCATGCCGGTCTCCTGGCTGCCCTGGAGATGCGGGATGAGGATTCCGGTGGTGGTGAAGTACACCGCCATGAATCCGCACGTGGCGTTACCGAGGGTGAGCGTGTCCGCTATCGACAACCGCAGTGAGAGAGGAATGTCCTCGCTGCTGTCGATGTCCCTGTCGGTGTCGGCCTCGGGGACCCAGCCGGCCTGTGTCTCCGGATCAATCACGGTCAATTCGAGTCACCCCCGCGGTGGTGGCCTGGCCGACCTCGACCGCGACATCGATACCTTCCGGAAGGTAGATGTCGACGCGTGAGCCGAACCGGATCAGGCCGATCCGCTCGCCCTGTTCCACCTTGGTGCCCTGCGGGACGTACGGCACGATGCGCCGGGCCACGGCACCGGCGATCTGCACCATCTCGATGTCGCCGAGCTCGGTGTCGAAGTGCCAGACAACGCGCTCGTTGTTCTCGCTCTCCTTGTTGAACGCCGGGACGAAGCCGCCGGGGATGTGCTCGACGGACGTCACGGTGCCCGCCAGCGGAGCGCGGTTCACGTGGACGTTCAGCGGGCTCATGAAGATCGCGACGCGGGTACGCCCGTCCTTCCACGGCATGATGCTCTGCACTACACCGTCGGCCGGGGAGATGACCCGGCCCTGTGCGATCTCCCGCTCGGGGTCGCGGAAGAACCACAGCATGCCCGCCGCGAGGGCGGTGGTGGGCACGGCGACAGCAGCCCAGCGGCCGGACCTGCGGGCCCGGGTCAGGCTGAGTGCGGCCGTCGCGACAGTCGGCAGGAGCCACGGCGATGCTCCGCGCGCAAGACGGACGCCGCGTGGTGCAGAGGTTTGGCTGTGGGGCATGAATGACCTTCGTAGCGGATGATGCCGCGCGGGAACGGGGGACGGCGGCTTTCGGGCGATGCTATCGGTTGGGGACCACAACTGGGCAAGCCAGGAAGCCGAGTCGGCGGCCTGAAGATGATGACTGGCTGTGATCTTCTTCGCTGATATATCGCCCGCAACCGGACAATCAGCCCTGGAATCGGTACTCTTCGAGGAGTCGTCGACCGATGATCATTTTCTGAATCTCGGCGGTACCTTCGCCGATCAGCAGCATCGGGGCTTCGCGGTAGAGCCGCTCGATCTCGTACTCCTTGGAGAACCCGTATCCGCCGTGGATACGGAAGGCGTCCTCCACGACTTCCTTGCAGTACTCGGAGGCCAGGTACTTCGCCATCCCCGCTTCGAGGTCGTTTCGTTCCCCGGAGTCCTTTTTGCGTGCCGCATTGACCATCATCGCATGGGCGGCCTCGACCTTGGTAGCCATTTCGGCCAGCTTGAACTGGATCGCCTGGTGCTGAGCGATCTGTTTGCCGAACGTATGCCGTTGCTGCGCGTAGTCGATACCCAATTCGAAGGCGCGTTGTGCCACTCCACAGCCACGCGCTGCGACATTTACCCGGCCTACCTCCACTCCGTCCATCATTTGGTAAAACCCTCGGCCGGTAACCCCACCAAGTACGCGATTGGCCGGAATTCGCAGTCCGTCCATGATCAGCTCGGTGGTGTCGACGCCCTTGTAGCCCATCTTGTCGATCTTGCCGGGGATGGTCAGCCCCGGCCGGACCTCGCCGAAGCCCGGCTCCTTCTCGACGAGGAACGTCGTCATCGACTTGTGCCGGGGGGTCCCCTCGGGGTGACCCTCGTCACTGCGGCAGAGCACCGCGACGAGCGAGGACGTGCCGCCGTTGGTCAGCCACATCTTCTGGCCGTCGAGCACGTACTCGTCGCCGTCCTTGATCCCCTTCGAGGTGATCGCCGACACATCCGAGCCGAGCCCCGGCTCGGACATCGAGAACGCGCCGCGCACGTCGCCGGCCGCCATCCGCGGCAGGAAGGTGTCCTTCTGCTCCTGGGTGCCGTGCTGCTTGAGCATGTACGCCACGATGAAGTGGGTGTTGATGATGCCGGACACGCTCATCCAGCCACGCGCTATCTCCTCGACACAGAGCGCGTATGTGAGAAGGGACTCACCCAGCCCCCCGTACTCCTCGGGGATCATCAGCCCGAACAGGCCGAGTTCCTTGAGGCCCTCGACGATCTGGGCCGGGTATTCGTCGCGGTGTTCCAGCGCGGTGGCGACCGGCAGGATCTCCTTGTCGACGAAGTCCCGCACGGTGGCCAGGATTTCCTGCTGGACGTCGGTGAGACCCGGGGTCCGGGCGAGTCGGCTCATGGCTGCTTCTCCTGTGGCTACACGCGGTCAGTTGGCAGGCGTCGGGCGGCCGGGCTGTTCTCCGCCGCGCTCCTTGATGTACGTCGCGGTCGGGACCATCACCTTGCGCCGGAACACGCAGACGACGGTGCCGTCCTGCTTGTAACCCCTGGTCTCGACGTACACGATCCCGCGGTCGCTCTTCGACCTCGAAGGGGTCTTCTCCAGCACGGTGGTCTCGCCGTAGAGCGTGTCGCCGTGGAACGTCGGAGCGATGTGCTTCAGCGACTCGACCTCCAGGTTGGCGATGGCCTTGCCGGACACGTCGGGGACCGACATGCCGAGCAGCAGCGAGTAGATGTAGTTGCCGACGACGACGTTCCGGCCGAAGTCGGTGGTCTCCTCGGCGTAGTTGCTGTCCAGGTGGAGCGGATGGTGATTCATGGTCAGCAGGCAGAAGAGGTGGTCGTCGTACTCGGTGACGGTCTTTCCCGGCCAGTGCTTGTAGACCGCGCCGACCTCGAACTCCTCGTAGGTGCGTCCGAATTGCATCGCTTACGCCTCCGGGGCCTCGAACGTGGACGTACGCCGCATCCCGGCCGCCCGGCCCTTGCCGGAGATGACCAGGGCCATCTTGCGGCTGGCCTCGTCGATCATCTCGTCGCCGAGCATCGCCGAACCCTTCTTGCCGCCCGCCTCGGAGGTGCACCACTCGTACGCGTCGAGGATCATCTCGGCGTGGTCGTAGTCCTCCTGGGACGGCGAGAAGATCTCGTTCGACGCCTCGACCTGGCCCGGGTGGAGGACCCACTTGCCGTCGAAGCCGAGCGCCGCCGCCCGCCGGGCGACCTCGCGGTATCCGTCGACATTGCGGATCTGGAGGTACGGGCCGTCGATCGCCTGGAGGTCGTACGTCCGGGCCGCCATCAGGATCTTCATCAGGATGTAGTGGTACGCGTCCGCGCCGTAGCCGGGCGGCTGCTCGCCCACCACCAGGGTCTTCATGTTGATCGACGCCATGAAGTCGGCCGGGCCGAAGATGATGGCCTCGTTGCGGGGTGAGGCAGCCGCGATCTCGTTGACATTGACCAGACCCTTGGCGTTCTCGATCTGCGCCTCGATGCCGATCTTCCCGACCTCGAAGCCCATCGTCTTCTCGATCTGGGTGAGCAGCAGGTCGAGGGCCACCACCTGCTGGGCGTCCTGGACCTTCGGCAGCATGATGCAGTCGAGATTCTGGCCCGCGCCCTCGACGACCGTGACGACATCGCGGTACGTCCAGTGGGTGGTCCAGTCGTTGACCCGTACGACCCGGGTCTTGCCCGTCCAGTCGCCCTTGTTCAGCGCGTCGACGATGGTGTGCCGGGCGCCCTCCTTGGCGAGCGGCGCGCAGGCGTCCTCCAGGTCGAGGAAGACCTGGTCGGCCGGGAGCCCCTGGGCCTTCTCCAGGAAGCGCGGGTTCGACCCGGGGACGGCCAGACAGGACCGCCGCGGGCGCAGACGGTTCACGGGGCTCGAAGACGCGGTCATGCGGGGACCTCCAAGGGGTCGAGCTTGTTCGCTTTCCGGATCACTTCGACGATACGTCCGATGATCTCGGTGATACCGAAGTCCTTCGGGGTGAAGACCGCGGCCACGCCGGCCTCCATGAGCTGCGTTCCGTCGGCGTTCGGGATGATGCCGCCGACGATCACGGGAATGTCGGACGCGCCCGCCTCCCGTAGGCGCTGGAGCACGTCGGGGACCAGTGCGGCGTGCGAGCCGGACAGGATCGACAGGCCCACGCAGTGCACGTCCTCGGCGAGGGCCGCGCCGACGATCTGCTCGGGTGTCAGCCGGATGCCCTGGTAGACGACCTCGAACCCGGCGTCGCGGGCCCGTACGGCGATCTGCTCGGCGCCGTTGGAGTGCCCGTCCAGGCCCGGTTTGCCGACCAGGAGGCGCAGCCGTCCGCTGCCGAGGTCTTGCGCCGTTCGGGTCACCGCGGCGCGTACGGCGGCGAGCGGGGAGCCCTCCTCGGCGGTGACGGCGACCGGCGCGCCGCTCACCCCCGTGGGGGCACGGAACTCGCCGAAGACATCGCGCAGCGCCCAGGACCACTCGCCGGTGGTCACGCCCGCACGGGCGCAGTCGAGGGTCGCCCCGAAGAGGTTTCCGGTGCCCGCCGCGGTCGCCTTGAGGACGGCCAGCACCTCCTGGGCACGGCCCTCGTCGCGGTTGTCGCGCCAGGTGTGCAGGGCGGCGACGACCTGTGCCTCGTTCGCCGGGTCGACCGTCATGATCGCCGTGTCGAGGTCGGCGGTGAGCGGGTTGGGTTCCGTGGACTCGTAGCAGTTGACGCCGACGATCTTCTCGTCGCCACCCTCGATCCTGGCCCTGCGCTCGGCGTGCGAGGAGACCAGCTCCGACTTGAGGTAGCCGGACTCGACGGCTGCCATCGCGCCGCCCATCTGCTGGATGCGGTCGATCTCCGCGAGCGACTGTTCGACGAGTTCGCCGACCTTGGCCTCGATGACGTGCGATCCGTCGAAGATGTCCTCGTACTCCAGCAGGTCGCTCTCCTGGGCGAGGACCTGCTGGATCCGCAGGGACCACTGCTGGTCCCAGGGGCGGGGGAGTCCCAGCGCCTCGTTCCAGGCGGGCAGTTGCACGGCGCGTGCGCGGGCGTCCTTGGAGAGGGTGACGGCCAGCATTTCGAGCACGATGCGCTGGACGTTGTTCTCCGGCTGGGCCTCGGTCAGGCCGAGGGAGTTGACCTGGACGCCGTAGCGGAAGCGGCGCTTCTTGGCGTCCGTGATGCCGTACCGCTCACGCGTCACCTGGTCCCAGATCCGGCCGAAGGCGCGCATCTTGCACATCTCCTCGATGAAGCGGACGCCCGCGTTCACGAAGAAGGAGATCCGTGCGACGACCGCGTCGAACTGCTCGGGAGGGACCTGCCCGGAGTCGCGGACGGCGTCCAGCACGGCGATCGCGGTGGACATCGCGTACGCGATCTCCTGGACCGGTGTGGCACCCGCCTCCTGGAGGTGGTAGCTGCAGATGTTGATCGGGTTCCACCTGGGGAGGTGGGCGACCGTGTACGTGATCATGTCGGTGGTCAGCCGGAGGCTCGGTCCCGGCGGGAACACATGGGTCCCGCGCGACAGGTACTCCTTGACGATGTCGTTCTGCGTCGTCCCCTGGAGCCTGGTGGCGTCCGCGCCCTGTTCCTCCGCGACCACCTGGTACAGCGCCAGCAGCCACATGGCCGTCGCGTTGATGGTCATCGAGGTGTTCATCTGCTCCAGCGGGATGTCCTGGAACAGCCGCCGCATGTCGCCGAGATGGGACACCGGCACGCCGACCCGGCCGACCTCGCCGCGGGCGAGGACGTGGTCCGGGTCGTACCCGGTCTGGGTGGGCAGGTCGAAGGCGACCGACAGACCGGTCTGGCCCTTGGCCAGGTTGCGCCGGTACAGCTCGTTGGACGCCTCGGCGGTCGAGTGCCCCGCGTACGTCCGCATGAGCCAGGGGCGGTCCTTGTGACGTTCAGTCATCTGCGGGCCTCAGACGTTGCGGAAGCGGTTGATGGCGTCGATGTGCTGCGCGCGCAGCTCCGGATCGCGTACGCCCAGACCTTCGCGGGGCGCCAGCGCGAGTACGCCGACCTTTCCCTGGTGGCGGTTGCTGTGCACGTCGTACGCGGCCTGTCCGGTGTCGTCCAGCGAGTACACCTTCGACAGCGTCGGGTGGATCTTTCCCTTGGCCACCAGCCGGTTGGCCTCCCAGGCCTCGCGGTAGTTGGCGAAGTGGGACCCCACGATCCTCTTCAGCGACATCCACAGATAGCGGTTGTCGTACTCGTGGGTGTAGCCCGACGTCGAGGCGCAGGTGACGATCGTGCCGCCCTTGCGGGTCACGTACACCGAGGCGCCGAAGGTCTCGCGGCCCGGGTGCTCGAAGACGATGTCCACGTCCTCGCCACCGGTCAGTTCCCGGATGTCCTTGCCGAACCGCTTCCACTCGCGCGGGTCCTGGTGGTGTTCGTCCTTCCAGAACTTGTAGCCCTCGGCGTTGCGGTCGATGATCGCCTCGGCGCCCATCTTCCGGCAGATCTCCGCCTTCTTGTCGCTGGAGACGACACAGACCGGGTTGGCGCCGCCGGCCAGCGCGAACTGCGTGGCGTACGAGCCGAGTCCACCGCTCGCGCCCCAGATCAGCACGTTGTCGCCCTGCTTCATCCCGGCGCCGTTGCGCGACACCAGCTGGCGGTACGCGGTGGAGTTGACCAGACCGGGGGCCGCGGCCTCCTCCCAGCTGAGGTGCTGGGGCTTGGGCATCAGCTGGTTGGACTTGACCAGCGCGATCTCGGCGAGCCCGCCGAAGTTGGTCTCGAAGCCCCAGATGCGCTGCTCGGGGTCGAGCATGGTGTCGTTGTGGCCGTCGGAGCTCTCCAGCTCGACGGAGAGACAGTGCGCGACGACCTCGTCGCCCGGCTGCCAGGTGTTGACGCCGGGGCCGGTGCGCAGCACCACGCCCGCGAGGTCGGAGCCGATGACGTGGTACGGCAGGTCGTGGCGCTTGCTGAGCTCGCTCAGCCGCCCGTACCGCTCCAGGAAGCCGAACGTCGACATCGGCTCGAAGATCGAGGTCCAGACGGAGTTGTAGTTCACCGAGCTGGCCATGACGGCCACCAGGGCTTCGCCGGGACCGAGTTCCGGCACCGGCACGTCCTCCACGTGGAGTGACCGGCGGGGGTCCTTGTCGCGGCTGGCGAGGCCGTCGAACATCTCGGCCTCGTCCTTGTGCACGGTCACCGCGCGGTACGAGTCGGGGAGGGGCAGGGCGGCGAAGTCGGCCGCCGTGGCCACGGTTGAGCCACTGTCTGTTTCGGTCCGCGACTGGATCGCGTCCAGGATTTCCTTCACGGTGCTGCCTCCGGCGGATGGGGTCTCCCCGAGCGGAGCCGAGTGCTCGGGGACGCGTTGAGGGAACGCTGAGGGGGGTACGTCGGTGCTGGTCTGGAGGTGCCGTCGGTTCGGCGGAACTACGGGAGCGGCTGCGCGGTGGTGGGGCGCGGAGGGTGCCTGTGACGCAGGCGTCCGGGCGCGTGAACACGTGGTTCGCGGGGACAGCCGGCGTACGGAAGATCACTGCCCGCCGGCCGCCCGGACGCCTTCAACGTATGGCACCGCGTGCCAAGTGGCAAGACACTGAGTGCCAACAAATTCTCTCAGTTGTCACCCAGGAGTCACGGATGAGCAAAAACGGCCACCCCTGGAATGGGGCGGCCGTTCTGGTGAGGGTCGGGGGTCGGGTGTGGTCAGCGCTTCTTCAGCGCCTGCTCGATGGTCCGCATGACCTCGTCGAGCGGGGCGTCGGTACGCGCCACCGTCACCAGAACCTCGCCGCTGCCTCTCACCGTCGCAGCCGGGGTGCGCTCAGCTGTGCGGCCGGCGCCTATCCCGGTGCCGAAGGTGTCCCTGACGATGGCGAAGGCATGGTCGAGCCGGGCCTCCACATCGCCCTGCCCGTCGGCCCGCAGCCAGCGGCGCAGCACGTGGTTGTGCGCGGTGACCACGGCCGACGCCGCGACCTCGGCGAGCAGCGGGTCGTCATTGCCGTCGTGCTGGTCGTGCTCGTCGAAATGGCCCAGCAGATAGCGGGTGAACAGCCGCTCGTAGCGGGCCACCGAGGCGATCTCCGCCTCGCGCAGGGTCGGCACCTCACGGGTCAGCTTGTAGCGCGCCACCGAGACCACCGGCGACGCCGCGTACATCCGCATGACTTCCTTGATGCCCCGGCACACGGTGTCCAGCGGGTGCTCGTGCGGGGGCGCGGCGTTCAGCACCGCCTCGGCCCGCACCAGGGTGTCGTCGTGGTCCGGGAAGATCGCCTCTTCCTTGGAGCGGAAGTGACGGAAGAAGGTCCGGCGGGCCACTCCGGCCCGCGCCGCGATCTCGTCGACGGTCGTGGCCTCGTACCCCTTGGTGGAGAACAGCTCCATCGCCGCCGCCGCCAGTTCGCGGCGCATCTTGAGCCGTTGCGCGGCTGCGCGGTTGCCCGCGGCGCTCTCCGGGGCGTCTGACGACGCCTTCTTGCGGGCAGGCCGTCGGACGGGGCCAGTGGGCTGGGACATGGTCCGAACGTACTGCATCCGCCCGGCGATACGTGCTTGCGGGGGCGGGCCGCCACCCGGTTCCAGCAGCCCGCCCCAGTCCCCGTACGGATCAGCGCCGGGCATACTCGCGGAAACCACGCCCCGTCTTGCGGCCCAGGCACCCCGCCGCCACCAGATGTTCGAGCAGGGGCGCGGGTGCCAGACCCGGGTCGCGGAACTCACGGTGCAGCACCCGCTCGATGGCCAGCGAGACATCGAGCCCGACCACGTCGAGCAGCTCGAACGGCCCCATCGGGTAGCCGCCGCCCAGCTTCATCGCGGCGTCGATGTCGTCGAGCGTCGCGTAGTGCTCCTGCACCATCTTCACCGCGTTGTTCAGGTACGGGAAGAGCAGTGCGTTGACGATGAAACCGGCCCGGTCCCCGCAGTCCACCGGGTGCTTGCGGACCTCGGCGCAGACCGCCCGGACCGTGGCGTGCGCCTCGTCGGACGTCAGGACGGTACGGACCACCTCGACCAGTTTCATGGCGGGTGCCGGGTTGAAGAAGTGCATCCCGACGACGTCCTGCGGACGCGAGGTGGCGCGGGCGCAGGCGATGACGGGCAGTGAGGAGGTCGTGGTGGCGAGCACCGCGCCCTGCTTGCAGACCTTGTCGAGCGTCTCGAAGAGCTGCTGCTTGACCTCCAGTTCCTCGGCCACCGCCTCGACGGCCAGATCGACGTCGGCGAACGCGTCGAGCGAGCCGGCCGGAGTGATCCGGGCCAGCGTCTCGTCCCGGGCCTCCGCCGTCATCCGGCCCTTGTCGACGGAGCGGGCGAGCGACTTGGCGACACGGGACCTCGCGGTGTCGGCCTTCTCCTGGCTGCGGGCCGCGAGCACCACGGCGAACCCGGCCTTGGCGAAGACCTCGGCGATGCCCGACGCCATGGTCCCCGACCCGGCGACCCCCACGGACGAGATCCGGCGCCCGGTGCCCGGCTGTGCACCGTCGGGCGGGGTCAGCGCGTCGCGCACCACGGTGGGGCTGCCCGGGGCGTCGTACGAGTAGAACCCGCGCCCCGACTTACGGCCGCTCAGCCCCGCGTTGCTGAGCTGCTTGAGGATCGGCGCGGGGGCGTGCAGCCGGTCGCGGGACGCGGCGTACATCGCTTCCAGGACCGTGCGCGCGGTGTCGATGCCGATCAGGTCGAGCAGGGCGAGCGGACCCATCGGCAGCCCGCAGCCGAGCCGCATCGCCGCGTCGATGTCCTCGCGGGAGGCGTACTTGGCCTCGTACATCGCCGCTGCCTGGTTGAGGTAGCCGAAGAGCAGCCCGTCGGCGACGAAACCCGGGCGGTCGCCGACCGCGACGGGCTCCTTGCCGAGGTCCCTGGCGAGCGTGGTGACCGCCTCGACGGCCGCCGGTGCGGTCAGCACCGAGGAGACCACCTCGACCAGCTTCATCACCGGGGCCGGGTTGAAGAAGTGCAGGCCGAGGACGCGCTCGGGGTGCGCGGTGTCCGCGGCCAGCCGGGTCACCGAGAGGGCGTTGGTGCCGGTCGCCAGGATCGTGGTGGGGCTCACCACGGTGTCGAGCGCGCGCAGGACCTGCTGTTTCGTCTCGTACGACTCCGGCACGACCTCGATGACCAGTTCGGCGTCGGCCGCCGCGTGAAGGTCGGAGAAGGTACGGAACCGGGCGAGGACGTTCCGCCGTTCCTGCTCGGTGAGGCGCTCGCGCCCCACGGCGCGCGCGGTGGACTCTTCGAGCGCCGTCACGGCGCGTCGCGTCGCGTCGGCGCTGATGTCGATACCGATGACCTCGCGTCCGGCGCGGGCCAGGACCTCGGCGATGCCGGTGCCCATGGTGCCGAGGCCGACCACGGCGATGGTGTGCAGAGGGGTGTCCATCAGGGGACTCCAGGGATGAGTGACGACTGAGGGGCGCACGAGGTGCGGGGCTACCGGGAAGGGAGGCCGGGCATCCGTGCGTGAGGTGTCGTGGAGAGGGCCGACCGGCCCGGTCCCGGGGCCGTGTCGTACAGAACTGCCGAACCGACAAACACACAGAGCGCAGAACGCGGAACTCGGAGAACTCGTGGCGGCTGCGTCACCAGGCCGCCCTGAGGGTGGAGCGAAGCGGGCTGTAACCCGCTCACTTGAGAGTAACCGGCCGGTAACGAGCGCGCCAGACCGGAGGCGATGTGATCTGGATCGCCCTCTGCCGGGCTGTCGCCGCACCGCCTGGGGTCTTTCGTCTGGATCCCCGCGAGCCCGGCGCGAACCAAACGAGAGG
>NZ_CALNVW010000060.1 GCF_940670765.1 Streptomyces sp. A 4/2 | reverse complement strand
AGGCACGAACCGGTACTCGTCGACGACGTCGCCGGTATTGCGCACCCGTAGCCGCACACTGGCTGACCCACCCGGGTCCACGGTTGTCGAAGGGGGCTCCAGGGAGGTCCACAGACTCATGTGGCAACGCTACGGCAGGCGTTGCCGTGCTGTCGCAGGCCCCAGGGCAGGATGCAGCGTCCGAAGGCGCAGGCCCTGCTGCCCTCGTGGGTGCCTCGTGGTGCGGGGCACCCCGGAACCCTCAGCGGCGCGGACGGCTGCCGGTCGACGGGTGCGGTACGGGTACCTCAGAACTCGTTGCGGGTACCTCGGATACCTCAGAACCCGTCCGGATCGTCGCTGAGCGGCTCGTCGTTGTACGGGACCGGATCCGGGCTGTCCTTGAGGCGGTGGGCCCAGTCCTCCGCCTCGACCTCCTTCGGGTCGCCCTTGTCGGAGAGCGAGAGGCCACCGCCGTTGTCGGTGCCCGGCACGGACCCCTTCCGCTGCTGTTTCACGTGGGCCAGTTCGTGCAGCATCGTGTGTTCGTTGTCGCCCCCCTCGCCGACGACGATATGCCGGTCCGTCGTGTACGCGTGGGCCTGGAGATCGGCCGCCGACTGCCGCGCCGCCGCGTCCTTGTGCACCTCCACGTCACCGAGGTAGACCCCCATGCCCTGCTCCGCCTTGGCGCGGATCGCCGGGTCCACGGGAACCCCCGGCTTCTTGATGACGTCGTACACCGTCGAGGCCTGCACGGGGTCGTCGTGACCACACCCGGCGCCGTGCTCGTGCGACTGCTGCTCGACCCGGCGCTGCACCTCGACCGTGCGCGTCACCGCGGCGTTGCCGGCCTTGCGTTGCAGGGCGAGGAGGGGCGGCACCGGGGCGACAGCGGAGTGCGCCGAGCGCTGTACGGCGTTCCGCTGAGGGGTCGAGTGGTCCCGTTCGTATGCGGGCATGGGCCCTTCCTGTCCGGCGTCGACATGCGTGCTTACGGCCTAACCGGCCCCGGGCGGCGGTGACAAGGACCGCGCGGGCACTTCTGGGAGCCCCCGGGGCAGAGACGGCTGCCCACCCACGCCTCACGGACCGCCTCCCTGATGCGTCCGTGACACACATTCCCGGTCGGTCCCGTCGTACTCCCGTGCACGCCAGGGCGCTTGCGAGGGTGCGGATCTCCCGCCGCGGCGCCTTGCCCTCCGGGACGGGCCGCGTGGGGTGGAGGGCAGGCAGGAGTGCCCTCCCGCCTCTTCTGCCACGCGGGTGCGTGCCGTAGGAGAGTGGGGGAGGCGCAACCGCAGCGAGGAGGCCGAGACAACTGAACGTGTTCGTGGTCGCACTCGGCCCGGGGCTGATCCCTACCGCTGGCCGTGCTGCGTCGCCCAGTGACCGCCCGCGTGTGCCGTCCCGCGCACAGCCGTCGACAGAGGTGAGCGCCCGTGCACGCCCATGAGCAGCGAAACCCCGCGGAAGGCCGGGGGCGGGCGTCGGCCCGGCCCCGTACCGCCCCGCCCACGGCACCCCTCCTGCGGACCGGGTCGCCCCAGGCCGACATGCGGGCGTGGCAGAACCGCGCGGGCAATGCCGTGGCGACCCGGATGCTGGGGCAGGAGGACCAGTCCGGCCGCCCGCAGGCCGTCCAGCGGATGCCGGCCGACAACGGCCGCCCCGGAGGGCCCGCCCCGGCCGCCCAGGAGCTCCGCTCCGTCTTCGAGTCCGACTCCTCCGACTCCGAGTCGGACAGCGCCTCCGCCTCCGCCGCCGCGGCCGAGCAGGACAACGTACTGCCGTACCACCGGGATCTGCGCGCGCTGCGTGCGCTGATCCGGCGGGCCATGGAGGCCGAGCAGAACTCCGAGAAGGAGAAGAAGAACTCCGGCAAGGAGAAGCGGAGTTCGGCCCAGAACGCTCGGAACTGGACCGTCACGGTGAAGATCGATCCGGGTGCGTCCTGGACGAGCCGGGACTTCCGCAACGGCGAGGTGGGTCACGTCTGGCTCTCGCTGACCTCGCCGCTCGGCCAGTCGACACAGTTCGGCTTCTACCCGAAGACCATGGCCGGCGCCACCAGTGTCCCGGGCGAGATCCTCTGCCCGGACCCGCACGGTGGCGACAAGGAGCAGAAGAGCGTTTCTGTCGGGCTCCAGGAGGTGCTGAGCGGCTACCACGCGGCCTTCGCCAGGGCGGACGCCAGGTACCACCTCGGCGGGTACAACTGCGCGAGCTTCGCGTCGGACGTCTGGAAGGCCATGACCGGCAGCCCGCTGCCCAACGGGTTCCTGATCTCCAACCCGGCCTCCGCGGCGGAGTCGATCAGGTCGGAACGGGAACTCCGCTCGGCGTTCGCCGGGCAGGAGATGACCGGTGGCCTGGAGGACCTGATCGACATGGTCACCTCGGGCAATATCGTGCCCCCGATGTGAGCCCGTCCCCGCCTCCGGCGCCCGGCCCTCGCCACCGGCGGGCTTTCGGGCACGGCCGACGGCTTTCGGGGCAGCAGGTGTATGCCCCGGGAAAGGCCCCTAAGGCTCTTACGGGAGGGTTCCCGCTTGATCGAGGGTTGATCGGGTAACTGAGTCTTACCCCCGAGGAGAGCAGAACATGCCGTCGTATCTGTCGCCGGGCGTCTATGTCGAGGAGGTCGCCAGCGGCTCCCGTCCGATCGAAGGTATCGGCACCTCCGTCGCCGCCTTCGTCGGCCTCGCGCCGACCGGGCCGCTGAACCAGCCGACCCTGGTGACCAACTGGTCGCAGTACGTGGCCGCCTTCGGGGAGTTCACAGACGGCTACTACCTGGCGCACTCCGTCTACGGGTTCTTCAACAACGGTGGCTCCGCCGCGTACGTCGTACGCGTCGGTGGCGCTCCCGTGGCGGCCGACGCGTCGGCCGCGGGACCTGCCGCAGCCGCTCCGGCCGCGCTGCTCCCGGGCGCCGCGGCCGAGTTGGGGACCTTCACCGTCCGTGCCCTCGCCCCCGGAAGCACCGGCGCGCTCAGCGTCGAGGTGGTCGACCCGCAGGGTGAAGGGGCCGCCGAGCGGTTCCGCCTGCTGGTCAAGGACGGCGAGAAGACCGTCGAGACCTTCGACGCGACCGCGAAGAAGCAGGGTCGCAACTACGTCGTCACGCAGGTCAACGAGCGTTCCAAGCTGATCAGCCTGGAAGAGGCGGCCCCCGCGGGCCAGCTCGTCCGGCCGGACAACCAGACGGTGGCGCTCGCCAACCCCGTCCCCGCTCCCGTGGCCCCGCCCGTCGAGCAGGTGACCGGTGGACACCCCGGTCCGGCCGAGTACCTCGGTGACTCCTCCGACCGCACCGGTTTCGGTGGTCTGGAAGCCGTGGACGAGATCTCCATGGTCGCCGTCCCCGACCTGATGGCCGCCTACCAGAGCGGTGCGATCGACCTGGAGGCGGTCAAGGCCGTCCAGCTCGGGCTGATCGCGCACTGCGAGCTGATGGGCGACCGCGTCGCCGTCATCGACCCGCCGCCCGGTCTGAACGCGCGTGACGTCCGGGTGTGGCGCCAGGACACCGCCGGCTACGACTCCAAGTACGCGGCCGTGTACTACCCCTGGATCAAGGTCTTCGACCCGGCCACCGGCCAGGCCCGCATGGTTCCGCCGAGCGGCCACATCTCCGGTATCTGGGCCCGCAACGACTTCGAGCGCGGTGTGCACAAGGCCCCGGCCAACGAGGTCGTGCGCGGTGCCATCGACCTGGAGAACCAGATCACCCGCGGTGAGCAGGACCTGCTCAACCCCATCGGCGTGAACTGCATCCGGTCCTTCCCCGGCCGCGGTATCCGCGTCTGGGGAGCCCGCACCCTCTCCTCCGACCCGGCCTGGCGCTACATCAACATCCGCCGGTACTTCAACTACCTGGAGGAGTCGATCCTGATCGGCACCCAGTGGGTGGTGTTCGAGCCCAACGACCAGGCGTTGTGGGCCCGGATCCGGCGGAACGTGTCGGCGTTCCTGGTCAACGAGTGGCGCAACGGCGCCCTCTTCGGGTCCCGCCCGGAAGAGGCGTTCTACGTCAAGTGCGACGCCGAGAGCAACCCGCCGGAGTCCGTGGACCTCGGCCGGGTCGTCTGCGAGATCGGCATCGCGCCCGTCAAGCCCGCCGAGTTCGTGATCTTCCGGCTGGCGCAGTTCTCCAGCGGCAGCGGCGAGCTGGAGGAGTAGCGGGGCGCGGACCGGATCCGCGCGTCACCCGTTCCGAACGTTCCGTAACACACCAGTAGTTGAAGGACAGACAGGGGCTCATGACTACTCAGCCGGGTGATTCCCTCACCTCACACAATTTCGGCCTCCAGATCGACGGCGTCATGGTCGAGTACCTCCACGAGGTCAGCGGCCTGAGCATCGAACAGGACGTCATCGAGTACCAGCAGGTGTCCGCGCAGGGCGTCCCCGTGACGAAGAAGATGCCCGGCGTGAAGAAGGCCGGCTCCTGCACGGTCGTGCGCGGCATGACCGGATCCGCCGCGTTCACGCAGTGGATCAACGAGTCGATCGCCGGTCAGATGGCGACCGCCCGCAAGAACGCCACGATCATGCACATGGACTCGACGAACGCCCCGGTCAAGCGCTACAACCTGCGCAACGCATGGTGCAACAAGGTCGAGGCCAGCACGGTCAAGGCCGGTGAGGCGACGGCGCTCACCGAGACCGTCACCATCACCTACGAAGAACTGGTCATCGAGTAATGCGCCGTACGGTCACCCGTCCGTCCGCCGCGCCCGCACTGTCGGGCGCGGCGGACGGTGAGGTGTCAGGACCTGCACCCCAGGCTCCTGCCCCGGCCGCAGCTGCGGCCATGCCCGCGGAACCGGTCCCCGAACGGCAGTCGCTGCGCACCGAGTTCGACTTCGAGCTGCCGCGCGGCTACGTCGACGCCTCGGGCACCGTGCACCGCGCCGGGACCATGCGTCTGTCGACCGCGCGGGACGAACTCGTCCCGCTGCGGGACGTCAGGGTCCAGGAGAACCCGGCCTATCTGTCGGTGGTGCTGCTCGGCCGGGTCATCACCCGGCTCGGCACGCTGCCCCAGGTGCACGACGGGGTGGTGGAGAACATGTTCGCCTCCGACCTCGCCTTCCTGCAGGACTTCTACCGGCAGGTCAACGCCGAGGGACACACCCGCGCCGGGGTGACCTGCCCGCACTGCGAGCAGCCCTTCGAGGTGGAACTCGGCGGGAGCCGCCTGGGGGAATCGTGACGTACGCGACCGACCGTATCCACGAGGAGATCGCGTACGTCGCCTACCACTTCCACTGGAGCCTGGAGAACATCCTGGATCTCGAACACCGTGACCGGCGGCGCTACACCCAGGAGATCGCCTCCCTCGTCAACCGTGCCGCGGCGGAGGGCTGATGGGACTTCTCGACAGGCTGCGCAGGCGGCCGGACGCCGGACCCGGTGCACCGGGCCCGGCCGACAGCACGCCTCCGGCCGCGCCGGAGTCGACAGCCACCGACCCCACCGCCTCCGTCGGCCGCACGGAGCGCGGGGCGGCCGGCTGGTCGGCCCTGCCTCCGCTCACGGGCGCGACCGGCACCCTGCGGTCCGTGTCCGTCGCCGACGCCGGATTCAGTGGCTCGCTCTCCACCTGGCAGAACCCCTCCTTCGCCGGGACGTTGTCGCATGCCGTGCTCGACGGCGCTCCGGGCGGCCTGGTCAAGGGCGCCCTCACGGTCTCGGCGGCCTCGTCGCCGGGGCCGGGGCTCGACCTGCCCTCGCTGGCCCTGCCGGTCGCGGGGCCAGGCGCCGCCGCGGAAGCCGATCCCTCGCAACCGGCGCGTACGGCCACGCCCTGGACGTCCACAGCTCCGCACGCCTCCGGTCCGGGCAACAGCGCGCTGCCGGTCCGCCGGCCGGCCGGGCCCAGCGTGACGCCGGTGGCGCCGCAGGCCCAACGGGCCGCCGTACCCACCACGTTGACCAAGGCGCCCGCGGTCCAGCGGCGTGCGCTGCCGACCGTGAAGCGTGCCGCGGGCCCGCCTGCCGCGCCCGCCGTCCCGGCCCCGGTTCAGGCCCCGGAGCCCGCTCAGGCCCCGGACGCGCCGCCGGTCCGGGACGCGCCCGTGCTTTCGGCCGCCGCGCCGCCGGTCATGAACACGCCCGAGGCTCCGGCCGCTGCGGACCCGGTCCAGGACCTGCCCGCGCTGCCGACCGCCGCGCTGCCGGTACGGAGCACACCGACGCCTCCGGCTGCTCCGGACCCGGTCCGGAGCACACCCACGCCTCCGGCTGCCGCGGACCCGGTACGGAGCACACCCATGCCTCCGGCCGCCCCGGAACCGGTCCGGAACGCCTCCCCGGCCGCTGCCGACCCGGTCCAGGGGCCCGCCGCCGCCCGGCCGGAGCGGCGCGGACTGGGCGCACCGTCGGCCGGTACACCGGCCCTGCCCACGCCTCACCCACCGTCGGCCGGTAGCCCGGCAGGTCCCCCGCCCCGTCGGCGCCCGCTGATCGGTGCCCCGCTGCCCGCCCCGCCCCCGTCGGCCGGGCCCATCGGCAGGAGCGGCCAGGCTCCCGCCCCGCTCTCCCGCCCGGACCGGGCGCCCGGCCCGACGGCCGTGCAGCGCTCGGCCGTGTCCCCGACACCCCCCGCCTCCACGGACGCCCGACAGGGCACGCCGCCTCCGGCCGCGCCCCCCGGCGGACATGGCAGCCCCGCGCGCCCGGGTGCGACGTCCGACAAAGACGCCGCCCGGCGGGCGTCGGCGCATCGCGCGCCGACGCCGCCTTCGTCACAGCCGCCGGTCTCCGGGGCACACGACGGCGGATCCGAACGGCCCGCTTCCGTAGGGCTTCCCGCACCGGAGCCGGTACGGGAAAACCCGGCGCCCGCCGCCGGGAAGCCCGGGGCGGCCGCGCCGACGGCACCTCCCGCTCCCCGCGAAGCCGATGCCGGCACCGGCCGCGCCACCGTGCAACGCGCGGTGACCACTCCGGGACAGGCGGTGGATCCACGCGCCCTGGCGCGCGGCGGGAGCGGCGGCCAGGACGCGTCGCCCGCCCCGGCCGGACGCGGGCCCGCCGACGCCACGGTTCCGCCCGTCGGTCCCGTGCGGAGCACCGCGGCGCAGCACCGGGGTTCCGAAGGCGCGGGGCACCCGGCGGGCGTGCCCGTCGTGCCGGTGTGGCGAACTGCCGCGTCCCCGGCCCCCGTTGCGGGGACGGAACCCGGCGGCCCGGGTCGCTCTGCCGCACTGCCCGTCGTGTCCGTGCAGCGTGCCGCGGTGACCCCGAACCGGCCGGTGAATCTGCCCGGCACCGCACCCGTCGCACCCGTCGCACCCGCAGTCTCCGCCGGACCGGCCACCCCGGCGAACAGCGGTCCCGGCCAGGCGGGTTCGCCGCGGTCAGGCGCCGCGCCGTCAGGTCCGCGGCCCGCGGCCGTGCTTCCCACGGCGCCGCAAGGGCCCGCCGCGCAGCTCCCCGTACGCACGGGGGCAACGGCCGGGCAGCAGCCGGACACCGGCGGCGCCCCCACCCCGCGGTCGCTCCCGCTGACGTCGGCCCGCCCGCTGACGTCCGCCCTGCCGACGGCCGCCCCCGGACCGTCCGCCGTACAGAGCGGCCCGGTCGGCCCCGTCGCCGTACAGCGCAGCGCCGCTCCGACGGCCGCGCCGCTGCGCCGCACGGCCCCCGTCACCACGGCTTCGTCGCCGAGCGGTGGCGGCAGGACGGCCGGGAGGCAGCCGGTGCAGCGGCTCGGGACACCCGCGTCCGGGCCCGCACGGACCTCCGCCGGATCCGCGCCGCCCGCGCCTTCCGCACCCAGGCCCGCCGAGCCCCTCCGGCCGTCGGCAGCAGGCCCGCACACGGCGGTCAGCCCCGTGGCGCCACCTCCGTCGATGCCGCACATGTCAGCGGCCGTGCTGCCGACTGCCGCCGCTCCTGGCCGAGTTGCGGGCGGGGATGCCGTACGAGGCACCCCCGCTGTGCTGCCCGTACAGCGCACGACGGTCGGTCCGGGGCCGACCGGCACCGGTCCGATGCCGTCCGGCCTTCCGGTCGCGAGGCCCATGCCGTCCGGCCTTCCCGCTGCCGGACAGCTGCCGTCCGGCTCCCCGCCCGCCCGGCCGGTGCCGTCCGCCCTTCCGCCCGCCCGGCCGGAGCCCTTCGGGTTTCCGCCCGCCGGGCCGGTGCCGTCCGGTCTTCCGGTCGCCGGTGCGGGGCCCTTCGGCGTCCCTCCGGCTGCTCCGGCGGGCGCCCCACCGGCACCCCCGGTGGCTGTTCCCGTCCTGCCCGGCGGCTCTTCCGTACAGCGGTCGGCGGCGATGCCCACGTCCAGGACCGCGTCCAGGCCCACGTCCCGGCCCGCGCCGCCCGTGCAGCGGAGGACCGCCGGTACGCAGACCAAGGCACCGGCGACGGATCCGCCCCGGGGCCTCGGCCTGCCCGTGCAGCGGAGGGACACCGGCATGCTGTCCAAGGAACTGCCCCAGGCCCTCGGAATCTCCGTCCCGTCCTCCGGGCCGCAGTCGTCCTCCGCCGCGGTGGCCCCCACCGTCGCCACGCGGCGTCCGGAAACGCCGCCCACCGTGCGTTCCGCCGGTCCGCGGGGCGGCATCGGCGGTCCGGCCGCCGATGCCGCCCGGCGTACCGCCGAGTTCGACGCACGCAACCTGACCGACCGCCAGGTCGACGACCTGGTGAACCGGTTGAGCGGACCACTGACCCGCATGCTGAAATTCGACGCCCGTAAGCTGCCGGAGGGGCAGGTGGACGAGTTGATCCACCGGTTGTTCGGGCCGCTGACCCGGTTGCTGAGAACCGAATTCCGCCTCGACCGGGAGCGCATCGGCAAACTGCGCGATGCCCGCCGCTGACCGGAGCGTGGCCCGGAGCCGATGAGCGAGGAGCCTGCCCCCGGTAACGAACTCCCAGACCGCACAAGAAAGGCCGACTTCGATGACCAGCGATCTCGATCCGGGATCCTCGCTCTTCTTCACCCTGACCATCGACGGCGAGGACCTGGGGTCCTTCAACGGCTGTGAAGGGCTCTCCTCCGAGGTCGAGATGGAGCACTACCAGGAGGGGGGCAACAACGGATTCGTCTGGAACCTGCCCACCCGCGTCACCTTCTCCACGATCCGGCTGACCCGCCCCCTCACGGCCGAGACGACGGCCGTGGCCGCCTGGATATCGTCCGTCACCACAGGGATCTCCCGGCCCACCGCCGAGATCGCCGCGCTCCGTGCCGACGGCTCGCTCGTCGCCCGCTGGGGACTGCTGGACGTGGTCCCGGTCCGCTGGCAGGGGCCGACGCTCGACCCGGCCAACCCCGCTGTCGCCGTGGAGGTCCTGGAGATCGCCCACCACGGCTTTACCGATGTGGAGGCCGAGTAGCGATGTCCCGCGCGGAAGAGAAGATGGACGGCGTGATGCACAAGGCGGGCAACAAGCTCGCCTCGGTCATCGGGAGCCTGGTCCACGCCACCCTGCTGATCCACGAACCGCCGCTGGGGCACAGCACCACCCCGGGCCCGCTGATAAAGGCGTTCGGCTTCGAGTTCAACCCCTCCCAGCTCTCGCTGAGCCGCCGCACCCAGTGGCAGTCCACCCCGACGGCGGCGGTGCGCGACGGCGTGCTGCCGGAGTTCATGGGGCCCGAGCCGCGCGAGCTCTCCGTGGCGGTCTTCCTGGACCGGTCGGACGACCCGGACAGCAACGACGTGATGAAGATGGTCGAGTCGCTGTTCAGCTGCTGCGAGGTGACGTCCATGAGCCTCGCGGCGAAGCAGCCCTCCACCCCCTGGGTGGTGTTCCAGTGGGGTTCGTTCAAGACGGCCAGGTTCACCGCCTACGTCGAGTCGGTGGAGGCTTCGTACACGCTCTTCGGGACCTCGGGGATGCCGATCCGGGCCACCTGCCAGCTCCGGCTGCGCGAGATCCCGAGCAAGACCCTGGGGCAGAACCCCACCTCCGGTGCGCTGACCGCGCGCCGTGTGCACCGGCTGGTCGCGGGTGACTCGCTGCAGTCGCTCGCCTGGCGGGAGTACGGGGACGCCACCGTCTGGCGGGCGATCGCCGAGACCAACGGGATCGACAACCCGGAACGGCTCGCGCCCGGTACCGAACTCATCCTGCCCGCGGTCGAGGAGGTCACCGCCCCATGACCCAGTTCGCCTTCTCCAGTCTCATCGACGTCAAGGTGGGCGGCGCCGCCCTGCCGCCCACCAAGATGGCCGACGGGGTCGCCGACAAACTCGTCGCCGCCTGGGTCGACCTCGGGGCGGGGGTGCCCGGCGCCTTCCAGCTGACCTTCCGCGACAAGGCACGGCGGGAGGTGCTCGACCTGGCGAATATCAAGATCGGCACCAAGATCGTGCTGGCCCCGGTGGCCGACGGCAAGGGAGCACAGGACCCGCTGCTCACCGGTGAGGTCACCGGCCTTGAAGCGGACTACGACGGGGCCGGCACCTTCACCGTCGTACGCGGCTACGACTTCGGGCACCGCCTGCTGCGCCAGCGCCGGGTGGTCGGCTACACCAAGATGACGGCCGCCGCGATCGTGCGGAAGCTGGTGGAACAGAGTTCGATCAAGGTGGGCAGGATCGAACCCACCAGGCCCGCCTACGACTTCATCACCCAGGACAACATCACCGACTGGGACTTCATCGCCCGTCTCGCCGACGAGAACGAGAAGGTGATGTATCTCGACTCCGACGGGAAGTTCCAGTTCGTCAGCCGCGAGCGGGCGTCCGGCGCGCCCCCGGAGGGCACCGACGGCGAGAAGAGCCAGTTGGTGCTCCAGGGCGGCCGTGATGTGCTGCGCTGCCGTGCCGCTGTCACCTCCACCGACCAGGTGCCGCAGGTGGAGGTGCGCGGCTGGGACGTCGGAGCCAAGCGTGCTCTCACGTCCAAGGTGGACGCGCTCACCAACCCGGCCATCGACATCGGCGCCCGACCCGGCGAGATGGCGAAGAAGTTCAAGGCCACCCGTCTCGTCGAGACGAGTACCCCGTACGACCAGCAGCCACAGGTCAAGCGGGCGGCGGAATCCCTGGCCGACGACGTGACGTCGTCCTTCGCCGAACTGGAGGTCACCGTACGCGGCAACCCCAAGATCCGCCCCGACGTCCCGGTCCTGCTCGAAGACGTCGGTGAGCCCTTCGAGGGCAAGTACACGGTGACCGGGGTCCGCCACAGCTTCGAGAACGGCCGGCCCTACCGGACCCAGGTGACCGTCAGCGGAAGGCAGTGGCGTTCCCTGTACGGGCTGGCCTCCGGCGGTGCGAAGACGGCGACGCGCATGCCGAGCGTGGCCAACGGGGTGGTCACGGACGTGAAGGACCCGCAGCGGCTGGGCCGGGTGAAGCTGAAGTTCCCCTGGCTGAACCCCACTTATGTCAGCGACTGGACCCGTACCGTGCAGCTCGGCGGGGTGAGCGGCGGCAGTATCATCCCGTTGGACGTCAACGACGAGGTGCTGGTGGCGTTCGACCGGGGCGCTCTGGACCACCCGTTCGTCATCGGCGGGCTCTACAACGGCAAGGACCGGCCCCGGCCGGGCGATGTGCCGCTGCACGACAAGCTCAGCGGAAAGGCGAGCCGGCACACCCTGGCCGACCGGGAGTTCAACCGCATCGACCTGCTCAGCCAGCAGACCGGCCTGCGTAAACGCGGGGTGCGGCTGAGCACCGGGAACAACCGGCTCGTCATCAATCTGGACCGTACGAAGACCGAGATCACCGTGGACAGCAAGGGCAGCGTCAGCATCAAGGGAAGCCGCTCGGTGTCCGTCGAGGCCGGGGCGGACCTGAGCCTCAAGGCGGGCGGATCGCTGAGCCTGGACGCCGGCGGATCGCTGAGCGTGGGCGCCGGTGGAGCGATGAGCCTGAGGGCCGGCGCAGCGATGAGTATCGACGCGGGGATGGCCATGGCCATCAACTCGACAGCGATGGTGATCGACGCGAAGGCGGCGCTGAACATCACGGCCGCCCTCGCAGCCTCCATCGAGGGGGCCACTGTGACAGTGACCGGCGCCGCGGTCTCGTTGCTCGGCCCCGCCATCACCGCCAACAGAATGCCCGTGGTCTGATGCCTGAACAATTCGTCGGCTCCGGTTGGTCCTTCCCGCTGCGCATCGGCCCGACCGGCGGAATCGCTCTGGTCAGTGGGGAGCGGGAGGTCGAGGAGGCCATGCACCTGGTGCTGGCCACCGCCCCGGGCGAGCGCCCCATGCGCCCGGAATTCGGCTGCGCCGTCCACGACATGGTCTTCGCTCCCATCAACGAGTCCACCGTGGGCAGGATCCAGCACGAGGTGCACACCAGCCTGGACCGGTGGGAGCCGCGCATCGAGGTGCACGAGGTGTCGGTGACCGTGGGCGACGCGCCGGGTGTGCTCTTCATCGATGTGCGCTACGCGATCCGGGGTACCAACAACCCGCGCAGTCTGGTCTTCCCGTTCTACGTCATTCCCTCCCACGACGATCCCGAGCCGTCCTCCGGCGACGGCGCGCCGGCCACCGAAAGCGACCGCTGATGGCACTGCCCTCCCCGAACCTCGACGACCGGCGCTTTCAGCAGTTCGTCGACGACGCCAAGCGCTACATCCAGCAGCGCGCCCCGGAATGGACCGACCACAACGTGTCCGACCCCGGTGTCACCCTGGTCGAGACGGTTGCCCACATGGCCGATCAGATCGTCTACCGGCTCAACCGCGTCCCCGAGAAGAACCACCTGGCCTTCCTCGACCTCGTCGGAGTCACCCTCTTCCCGCCGTCCGCGGCGCGCACCGACGTCACGTTCTGGCTGTCGGCCCCGCAGGAGGACCCCGTACTGATCCCGCTCGGCACGGAGACCGCCACCGTGCGCGCGGACAGCGAGGAAGCCGTCGTCTTCAGCACCGAACGCGAACTGACCGTGATTCCCTCCGCGTTGGGGCACCTCGCGGTGCAGAACAGCGGGCAGGCCGTGACCGACCGGAGTACGGACCTCGGCGAGGCCAGGGACGTGCTGTGCTTCGCGGAGGCACCCGCGGTCGGCGACTGCATGCTGATCGGACTCACCGCCGCCGTCCCGCACTGCGCGGTGGCGCTGCGGCTCGACAGCAGCGTCGACGGCGTGGGCGTGGACCCCCGGCAGCCCCCGCTGGTCTGGGAGGCGTGGACCGCCGACGGCTGGGTGGAGTGCGAGGTCGAGGAGGACGGCACCGGTGGTCTGAACCGCCCCGGCGACGTCGTGCTCCACGTGACGGGCGGGCACATACTCTCCCGCACCGGGCGGCACGAGGCGGGCTGGCTGCGCTGCCGGGTCACCGCCGCCGAGCCGGGCCAGCCGTTCTACACCACCTCGCCCACCGTGCGGTCGGTCGAGGCGTTCACCATGGGCGGCACCGTCCCGGCCGTACACGCCGAGACGGTGCGCGACGAGGCGCTGGGGGAGTCCAACGGGCTGCCCGGCCAGCGGCTGCGGCTCGCCAACGCCCCCGTGGTGGGCGACGTGCCCCCGCTGCACCTCCAAGTGGCCGAGTACGACGGCTGGCAGGACTGGGAGGTCGTCCAGCACTTCGCCGCCTCCGGCCCGGAGGACCTGCACATCACCCTCGACGCGGCCACCGGTGAGATCGCCTTCGGCCCCTCCGTGCGGGAACGGGACGGCCAGCTGCGCCAGTTCGGCGCCGTACCGCCCAAGGGAGCCATCATCCGGGCCGGCCGCTACCGCACCGGCGGTGGCCGCACCGGGAACGTGGCCCGTGGCACCATCCGCACGCTGCGCGACTCCGTTCCCTACGTCGCCGAGGTGATCAACCGCGAGGCCGCCCACGGCGGAGTGGACGGCGAGACGGTGGCGGAGGCCAAGGCCCGCGCGCCGCTCACCCTGCGCGCCCAGGACCGCGCCGTCACCTTGCGCGACTACGAGGAACTCGCCCGGCACGCCGCCCCCGAGACCGCCCGCATCACCTGCCTGGAGGGCGAGGAGGGGGAGCACGGTGCCTACGCCGTACGCGTCCTCGTCGTCCCCCGCGCCGTCCCCGACCCGGGCGGGCGGCTGCGCTTCGAGCAACTCGTCCCCGCCGACGCCCTGTTGCGGCGGATCACCGGCTACCTCGACGAGCGGCGGCTGATCGGCACCCGGCTGGCCGTGGGCCCGCCCTACTACCAGGGCGTCACCGTCGTCGCGACGCTGCACGCGTTCCGCGACGCCGACGCGGAACGCGTCCGGCACGATGCGAACGAGGCGCTCTACCGCCACATCGACCCGCTCACCGGCGGCGCCGACGGAAAGGGCTGGCCCTTCGGCCGCCCCGTCCAGTCGGGCGAGATCTTCGCGGTGCTCCAGCGGGTGCCCGGGGTGGAGCTGGTGGACGAGGTGCTGCTGCACCCGGCCGACCCGCTGACCGGCAAACGCGGGGACCGGACCGAGCGCATCGACCTCGACGCCCCGTCCCTGGTCTTCTCCTTCGACCACCGTGTCCGGGTGATCGGCGGTACATCATGAGAGGTTCCATCGACGGTCTGGAATCCTCCGTCCCGATCGGGACGATGCTGCCCGCCGTCTTCGCCGACGACGACATGATCCAGCGTTTCGTCGGCGGGCTCGACGAGGTGCTCGCGCCCATCCTCAACGTTCTCGACTGCCTGGACGCGTACTTCACCCCGTCCCTGGCTCCGACGGACTTCACCCGCTGGCTGGGCTGGTGGGTCGGCGCCGAGACCGACGGCATCCAGGACGACGACCCGCAGGGGGAGGCCCGGCTGCGTGCCGCGGTCGCCGCCGCGGCCCGCCTGCACCGCATCCGCGGCACCCGCGCCGGCCTCGCCGAAGCGGTGTGGCTCGCCTTCGGTGTCGAACCCGAGATCACCGAGAGCGGCGGAGCCGCCTGGAGCGCGCGGCCCCGCGGCCCGTTCCCCGGGGAGAGCCGCCCCCGTCTGCACGTCGCTGTCCGCCTGTCCGCCCCGACGGACGCGGACGTGTACCGGCTGGACAACCTGGTGGCAGCCGCCCGCCCCGCGCACATGCCCTACACGGTCCAGGTGACCGCCACGGAAAGGACCTCTCACTCATGACCGCCAGCCAGCCACCCGGCGATCCCAGGGGAGAAGAGCGGACCCAGGTCTGCGACCAGTGCGGCACGCGGCAGGGCTCGGAACACACGTTCTGCGAGAGCTGCAACGCGGTGCTGGGGTGGAGCGCGGGCACGTCCGCGCCGGCACCCTCCGGACAGGGCGCGCCTACACCGTCCGCGCCCGCACCGTCCGCGCCCGCACCGGCCGCGCCGGCACCGTCCGGTCAGTCACCGTCCTGGCAGGCACCGCACGGCCAAGCGCCGTACGGCCAGGAGCCGTTCGGACAGTCGCCGTCCGGTCAGTCACCGTTCGGTCAGTCTGCGCAGGCCGCCGCCCCTGGTGCTCCCGCCGCCCCCGGTGCCTCCGGTACGTGGGACACCGGCCGGGAGGAGGACGACACGCTGGAGACCCCGCCGGTGCCCGCGTCGGGATCCGCGCCCGGCACCGTGCCCGCGCAGCCGGGGCCGGATCAGGCCGGCGACTGGTCCGGGGCCCGGCCGCCGGAGCCGGACGCGGCCAGCGACGCCGAACGGGCCCGAGCCCTGCTCGTACCGGTCGCCGACCCGCGGGCGCAGCCGGACCGGCCGCCGACCGTGGCCCCCGTCCTGCCGGGACGGCCCGCCCCCGCACGTCCCGAGGTCCGCAGTCTGGGCGAGCAGGACATCCAGGGCGGTGTCGCGTGCCCCTGGTGCTCCACCGCCAACTCGCCGGAGCGCCACTTCTGCAGCCGGTGCGCCATGTCCATGGCCACGCGGCCGGGGAACGAGGCGCGGCGCCCGTGGTGGCGGCGGATGCTCGACTACCGCAACCGCGAGGAGCCGTGGGCCGGTGACCGCCCGCGACTGGGCTGGCGGCTGGGCCGCATCCTGCGGTGGGTCGTGTGGGCCGCGGTAGCCGCCCTGGCGGTGACGGGCCTGTTCCACGTCGGCGACGGCATCAGCGCGGCACGTGACCACTTCGCCAAGCGGGCCTCGGTCGCACCGGACTCGTCCTCGGCGTCCCACTCGTACCCCCACCACGGCCCCGGCCTGGCCTTCGACAAGGTCAGCAACACCTGGTGGGGACCCGGCATCAACGAGTCCGGGGGCGGGGAGTGGCTGGAGGCCCACTTCCGCGACCCGGTCACGCTCCTCAACATCGGCATCACCGCGGGCGAGTCCACGCACGCCGACACCCTCTCCAAGTCGGCGCTCCCGCACCGCGTCCAGGCCCGCATCACCGAGGACAGCGGAAAGGTCACCACGAAGGAACTCATCCTCGACCAGAGCGCCGGTTTCCAGTCGCGGAGCTTCCGGTTCCACAACGTCACCTCGGTGCGGTTCATCCTGGAGACCGCTTACAACGCCGGGCCGAAGAAGCAGGTGGCGATCGCCGAGATCGAATTCTTCGGCCCTTCGCAGGGCGACGGTTCGTAGGCCGCGCCCGTCCCGTGCCGTCGGCCAGGCCGGTCACGGCCGACGGCACGGGACAGGCAGGGGGCAGGTCAGCCCGGCGGCCCCGGGCGGGTGTCCGGGGTGACGGAATCCCGCTCCCGGTAGATCGCCCAGGTCTTCGGTGTCTCCGAGATCCAGACCGCGACGAGCTCCGGGTACTTCTCCACCCACTGGCTGTACACCCAGAGCGCGAGGTGCTCCGCCGACGGGGAGATGTCCATGGCGTCGTTGAGATGACGGTGGTCCAGAGTGGCGTCGAGCCACGTCTTGAATGCGTCGAGGTCGCCGTAGTCGCGCACGAAGCCGACCTCGGTCAGGTCGGCGGAGCGGGCGGAGAGTTCCATGACGACCACGTAGTTGTGGCCGTGCAGACGCGCGCACTTGTGCCAAGAGGGCAGCTTGTCCAGGACATGGCTGGCTGAGAAGTGGAACTCCTTGGTAATGGTCAGGATCCCAGCCATACCCGGGTTCAGGTCTGCGAGCGGCGTTCCGTTCTCGTAGGGCATGACGGGTTAATCGTCCTCCAGGTCGCCGAGCATGATGGTCCGGTTGAGTGGGACGGCATCGAGGAAGCCACGGCGCAGTACCACGTCATCGATGCTGTCGGCCTTTCGCGTCACCTTGGCGCGGGCCTGCCGGAGCAGGTCCTGAGCTTCGGTCCCGGCTCCGGCGATGTGCAGCGCACGTGCCGCGTGGAAGAGAACCTCTTCGCTGCAGAGAGCCGGCATGTCGCCGGTCTGCCGCAGAAGGTGGACGGACTCGCGTGCGCGTTCCACGGCCGCGTTCAAGTCGTTCTGCCGAAGCCGGACTTGCCCGGAAAGACAGAGTGCGGCGATTTCGCTGCGGACCATGCCCGTACTCCGGGTCTCCACGATCGTGTCCGTCGCGAGCCGGTATGCGGCTTCCAGTGCCTGGGGGTTTCCGTCCGCCGTGTTCAGCATCACCTGGGCGTAGAGGTTGCGCACGATCGGAACGAGGTTGATCAGCCACGTTCGCTCGGTCTCCAGCCACGCTTCCTCGATCAGCGTCAGGACCTCGCCGCGGCGGTGCGGATCGCGTGCGAGGAGGTGCGCGAGGAGAGCGGTGTTGTAGGCGTGCCACCCGCTGTCGCCGCCGCGCTCCGACTCGATCCGGCGGGCCTCGGCCAGCACTGCCTCCGCCTCGTCGAACTGGCCCAGTCCCACGCGCATCTGCGCCAAATAGTTGAGCGCAATGGGCAATTCGGCGTTGAGCGGCTCTGTGCGGAGCCGGTCGGTACAGCGGATCAGGCGGGTCAGCGCCTGGCCGATCTGTCCGTCGTCGAACAGGGTGATGCCCAACTGCATCTCGTTGAGGTTGCGCGCATGCTGGAGCACTGGGTCGTTTCCCCCGCCGAGCCGGGGCTCGGACGCGTAGAGCTCCTCGGCCTCCTGCAACTGCGCCAAGCCGTCGGCGAGTGTGCGTTTGGACGCCTGACGGCCGTATTCGACTTTGGCCACGAAGAGGGCGACCGGGTCGCCCTGCTCCTCGGCGATCAGGACGGCGTCATGGAGCTTGTCGAGTCCGGGAACCAGCCCTTGGGTGGCCATGAGGGTCTTGCCGCGCAGCAGGGTAGTACGGGCTACCAGCTCGGGGGCGGCACACCGGGACGCTGCGTGCTCGGCCTCGGTGGCCAGTGCGTCGATGTACGAGCCGCCACCGGACTCGGACTGGCCGCGCCACCGGACCTCGGTGAGGGAGAGCAACAGCTCGATTGCTTCCACCAGTTGCCGGTCGCGCCCCGGTTCTTCCTCGGCCAGAGCGCGCGCGGCATGGATGGCCTTCTCACAATGCCGTTCCGCTTCGGTGAAGGACAGCCCGTCGATCGCGGCGGAGCGGGCCAGCGCGTAGTGTGCGGCGGCCGATTCGGCCAGGCACTCGTTGCCGCCTTCTTCGAGATGGCGCGCGATTTCCAGGCGCCGCCCCAGCGAAGCCTGTGCGGGCCCGTATTCCTGCGTGAGGGCCCGCGCGATGCGCGCGTGCCGGGAGCGGCGCTGCTGCTCACTCTGCTGTCGGTAGAGGACATCCGACAGGGCCCGGTGCTGGAACCGGTAGCAGTCCGACCGGTCGTGGTGAGCCCACTCGGGAGTATCGGCCGGGACGATCAGCTGCTCCGGACCGGAGAGGCGGTGCAGACGGTCCACGACCTCGTCATGGGGCACTTCGAGCGCTGTGGCGACCGTACGCGAGAGGAACACGGCCCCCTGTGTGGCGGCCGTGACCAAGAGCCTCTGGTCGTCCAGTGGAAGGCGGCGAGTCCGGTCTTCCACGACCCGCGACAGGCTCTCCGGCAGGAGAATCCGATCGCCGTGCTCAGGCTGCCACTCGTCCAGACACAGTTGTACGAAGACCGGGTGCCCGGCGGTGAGCCGGCTCAGGTTCGCGGACAGGTCCGGCGGTGCCGCCGGGTATCGGTGGCGGACGAGTTCGGCCACCGCGTCGCCCGGCAACCCGGTCAGTGAATGAGAGCGGACCAGCGTCTCGCTCTCCCAACGCCGGAGCAGCTCGGAAACGCTGTCCGAGGCGCCGTCCGGGACTTCGCCGACGGTGTGGCCGAGTACCAGGGCGAGTGGTGCCCCCGGAATCACGTGCACCAGCTGGTCCAGGACGAGCAGACTGCTGGGGTCGATGTTCTGGACGTCGTCGATCACCAAGATCGTGGGAGGCCCGGACCTCGCCAGGTTCAGCAGAGCCTCGACGATCTGTGCCGCTACTCCTTGCTGGAACGGCAGGAGCGAATCGAACGGCATGGAGCCTGAACTGAGAGCCGCCTTGGTGGCCTCGCTCCCGATCGTCAGTACCGCACCGAGTCCGGGCACGAGCGCGGAGAGCACGTCCGGCAGGGAACGCTTCGCGCCCCGTCCGGCTCCGCGCAGGAAACTCCTCAGTCGGCTCGGCTGTTCCGACCGGGCGTCCAGTTTCATGAGGATGTCGATGACGGGACCGTAGAGCAGGCCCGGACCGATCCCGGGAGAGCAGTGCGAGGTGACGACCCTGCACGCCCGCACTCCCGACTGCGCGGCCGAGGCGCGGCGGTCGAACTCGCCGAGCAGCGAGGTCTTCCCCATTCCGGAGACCCCTTCGAAAAGGAGTGCACTGCCACGGCCATCGGCGAGGGCCAGCCCCATGGAGCGGAGTTCTTCCATGGGCCCGACACGGTCGACGAACACGGTCTGCACTACAGCCCCCGTAGGCTCGCTCACTGCTGTGTACGCGTTGGCACTTCGACAGCGCTCGTCACTCATTGCACATGGGTCGTCAGCCTAGAGCACGACCGGCGGCGACGGCGAGCCGCGCGGCAAGGCCGTGGCTGTCGAACGCGGGGCCCTCCAGCCACTTCCGAGCCGAGGGGGAACGCCTGCTGGTTGCTCATCCGGGCATGACGCCGTGGATACGGGACAGCGTGAAGACGCGTTCGGCGCCCCGCAGATGGCACCAGGCTTCGAGGTAGGGCGGGTCGAGCACGAGGTGGCTGAGGGCGCGCACCGTCCGGTTGCCCGAGGTGGCGACGTACTCGACGGTGACGGCCTGACCGGCATCGACGGCATGTGCGAGCTGCCGGATGTCGCTGTACGGCAGGTTCTTCGCCCACCCGGCGACGGTCTCCTCGGTGTCCGTGGCGAAGGGAACATCTCCGTCGGACGGCGCGGGTACGGGAGCCGTCGGCGCGGCCAGCAGCCGCGTCGCCAAGGCCTTCGGATCGAAAGCGGGGGCCTTCGCGCGGGCGGCAGCGATTCGGCCGCCGTCTCTCGCGCTGGTGCCGCGCGGGGGCGGAACGGGAGTGGTGGCCCGCCGAGGCCGGGCTCTGTCGATGCGTACCGTGCCCTCGGCCGTCTCGGCGACAGGGGCGTATCCCTGGGCCCGGAGCGCGGTGAGGGTCGTGTCGATCGGGCTGCGGCTGACGAGCACCGTCGGCGCCAGCTGCCGCAGTCCGAGCTTGGCGAGCCCCCGGTGGGCGGCGAGTTCGGCCAGGAGCGCGGGCTCGTCACCGTGGATGACGCAGGCGGCGGGGGCGATGCGCACGCGGCCGTGGGCACGCGCCGTGTCGGTGATGAGGTAACCCAGGGTCTGGGGCAGCGGCCCGGCGGCAACAGCGGTCAGGTCGGCCGTGATGTCGCCGGGGACACGGCCGGCGTCCAGGGCCCGGCGGACGCTGCCGCCGCTGAAACGCCAGACGGACGCCGTGCCGCTGGTCTCCCGGTCGGCGACGGAGTCCAGGAGTGCGGCGAGCCGCGCGGACGGTGTGCCCGTCACGACGGCGGTGAGGTCGGCGCCGATCCGGGCCTCCGCCGTGGCCGTGGGCAACAGCCTCCGGCACAGGGCGCTGAGTTCCTGCGGGTCGTCGGTCCGTAGACGCACGCCGAGCGGTGACAGAGCGCCGCGAGCGAGCACGCCGAGGAGTTCGGCCTCACGGATCACAGAGGCGAAGGCCGTTCCGTCCTGGGGCAGTGAGTCGGCCAGCGGGCGGTGCCAGGCGATCCGTGGTCCCAGCTCCGAGGCGAGCGTCAGGCCTTGTCCCGCCGGGAGCTGTGCGGCTGCGCCCAGGAGCCCGTGACGGGCCTGCGTGCAGCCGTTGCAGGGCGGTGCTCCCGCGAGGACGGGGAGCGCCTTGTTGTCCTCGTCGCGCGCCTGGGTGGGGGTCAGCGGCAGATTCCGCCATGCCTGGAGCAGCACGGCGAACTGCTCCCCGGGTTCCTGTTCCGCCCAGGCGTCGTAGGCGTCGGCGGGCGCCACGCAATCGCCGTCCCGGGCCAGCAGCCCGGCGGCGTACGCGGTCTCCAAGGTGATGCGTACGACAGCGTCGTCGGCCTGCGCCGCCTTGCCGATCCTGGACAGTTCGCGGGTACCGATCCCGCCGGACTTCAGCCGGGTCGGCGGGGTCGCCGCACAGGCCGACAGGACCGAAACGGCACGAGCCAGGAACGCACCGGCCGCGGCCGACGCCTCGTGCTCCACCTCCGCCGGGGTGACAGGCCCCAGCCGTACGGAAGGCGGGACGGGTTCGAACGGGGCGTGCCAGTCGGGCCCGCGCAGCGCGAGCGCCACCTCGGCGGGCATACGGGCGGGGCCGTAGCGGTGACGGTCCTGGATCAGGAGCCCCCGGTCCAGTGCCCACTGCGTGCCCGGTTCCGGTGCCGAACCCCCGGACATGACGAACCGCGGCTGCTTCCGTGCGCCTTCCGCCCGGCGTTCGAGCAGCTTCCGGGCCGCCGCAGGGGCCTTCGCGACCACTGCGGCGATCTGCTCCGGGTCGCTGTGATGTTCCACCAGAGCGACCAGCCGCTGCTGCCTGGTGCCAGGTGGTTTGACGCCCAGTGCCACCAGCAGGCCGCGCAGTTCGTCGGAGGTCGCGCCTGCCAACAGCCTTTTCAGCGAAGCATCGAGCCCCAGGGGCGCGTCCCATGCCTGCGGCAACGGTGCGGCCATGTGGAGCGCCCCCGCGCCGTCCGGCCAGACCAGAGCGTGAACGGCCAGAACCTCCAGCGCTGCGTCCAGCTCGCGGGAGGCTTCGCCGTCCGTCGCTCCCAGCAGCGCCGCCAGGGCATCGCGGGAAGCGGGTGCCCCCAGCGCCGCCAGCGCCTCGGCCACCTGCAGAGGGGGCAACGCGAGCCGCGGCACGGCCAGCGCCACCGATCCCGGGCGCTGAAGACGGTCCGCCAACTCCCCCGTCGAGCGCGGCGCGGGCGGGGAAGCGGCGTCCTCGCGCGCTACGAGCACGCGCGCCAGGCGGGAACTGCCGAGGCTGTCGAGCCATGTCGCCAGCGTTGAACGGGACTTCATGGGGGTGCACCTCGTCGGACCAGGGGACGCCGTAGCAGGGCCGGAGCCGTTCCGGCACCCGGATCCAGGATGACGGATTCCCGCGATCCACGGCTGCCGTGCGAAAGACAAAGTCCCTCGGGCGGGCGTCGCGCCCGGGCAACGCTTCAGCACGAACGCGGGAGAGCAATGCGGCCGGCGACGATCACAGGTCAACGATGTCGTCAGAAACGTCAAGGGTGTACGCGTACCTCCGCTGACCGTTCGGCCTGCACTGCGGCGGCCGCGTTCGCCCAGGCACCTCTCGGTCCCGGTTGGCAGCTCCGTCCAGGAGGCGGCTCCGCAGGCGTCATTGACTCTTGCGGGTGCCGCCCGCACCCTCCCGGCATGACCACATCTCAGCAGGCCCCGTTCGCCCCGTGCGCCGGCGAGAGTTGGCGTTCGCCGTGGGAGATGTACGCGACGCTGCGCGACGCACACCCCCTCCACCACGTCACCGACGGCGACTACTGGGTCCTCTCCCGCTACGCGGACGTACTCGCCGCCGCCCGCGACACCGAGCGTTACTCCTCCGCCGACGGCCTGACCATCACCTACGGCGAGCGCGAACGCCTGGGCATCACCGACGCCGCCCCGATGGTGATGCTGGACCCGCCCGAGCACACCGCCTTCCGCCGGCTGATCACCCGCGGCTACACCCCGCGCCGGGTCGCCGCCATCGAGCCGCACGTCCGTGCTTTCGTCCGGGCCCGCCTGGACCGCATCGCCGATCTCGGCGGCAACTGCGACATCATCGCCGAACTCTTCAAACCGCTGCCCAGCTATGTCGTCGGGCGCTATCTCGGCGTCCCCGAACAGGACCGCGCCCACTTCGACGGCTGGACCCACGCCATCGTCGAGGCCAACGCGCTGGGCGATCCGCTCGCCGCCGCCGAAGCCGTCACCAGCCTCTTCGGCTACTTCACCGAGCTGATCGAACGCCGCCGCTCCGAACCCGCCGACGACACCGTCTCCGACCTGGTCGGCCTGATGCCACCCGAGGACGCCGGAACCCTGCTGCGCATCCTCGGCTTCGCCTTCACGATGGTCGCCGGGGGCAACGACACCACCACCGGCCTGCTCGGCGGCGCCGCCGAACTCCTCACCGCCCTCCCCGCCCCACGCCGGGCCCTCCTGGACGCCCCCGCCCTGCTCCCCTCCGCCATCGAGGAATTCCTCCGGCTGACCTCCCCCGTCCAGTGCCTGACCCGCACCGTCACCGAAGACACCACCCTCCACGGCCGAACCGTCCCGGCCGGCCGGAAGGTTCTCCTCCTCTACGGCGCCGCCAACCGCGACCCACGCGCCTTCGGCCCCACCGCCCACCACCCGGACCTCACCCGCGAGGGCGCCCAGCACCTCGCCTTCACCCACGGCCCGCACCACTGCCTGGGCGCCTCCGCGGCCCGTCTGGTGTCCCGAACGGCCCTGGAGGAACTCCTGGCCCGCTTCCCGGACTTCGAGGTCGACGCAGCGGCGGGCACCTTCGCCGACGGCAACTACGTCCGGCGGTACGCGTCCCTGCCGTTCGCCGCGGCCGGGACCTGAGCGGTTCGTACGGACCAACGGGTGGCGCTGCCCGGCGCCGGGCGGGCAGCCGGGTCACGTCGCCGTGACCTGGTCCGCGCCCGGCTGCTGTCGACATCCCTTGCCCGCCCGTGGAGTTCGTGCCGTCCGCGCCCCTGTCTCAGGTGCGCTGCGACGTGCCCGGCTCACCGCCCGGTTCACCGCCCCGCTCACCGCCCCGCCGCAGGGTGAGCAGCGTGATCTCGCTCGGTGCGAAGACCCGGAAGGGCGGCCCCCAGAATCCGGCGCCCCGGCTGGTGTAGAGCTGCGTGCGCTCACCGTGCCGGCTCAGGCCGTGCACCACCGGCTGATCGATCCGGACGAGGAAGTTGAACGGCCAGATCTGGCCGCCGTGGGTGTGGCCGGAGACCTGCAGGTCGATGCCGGCCGCAGCGGCCTGTCCGACGTACTTGGGCTGGTGGGCGACGAGCAGGACCGGCCGTTCCGGGTCTGCCCCCGCCAGCGCGCCGAGCAGGTTCGCACGGTGCCCGGCCAGGCCGGAGGACTCCGCGGTCACGTCGTCCACACCGGCCAGGACGAGATGGTCACCACCGCGCTCCACCACGACATGGCGGTTGTGCAGCGGTTCCCAGCCCAGTTCCGCCATGCGGTCCAGCCAGCCCTGCGCCTCCCCGAAGTACTCGTGGTTCCCCGTGACGTAGACCTTCGACAGCCGGGACCGGATCGTCCCGAGCGGCGCGGACTGGTCCCGGCGCTGGGCGGGGGTGCCGTCGGCGATGTCGCCCGCGTGGACCACGACGTCCGCGTCGAGCGCGTTGACAGCCTCGGCAACCCGCGTCGACCAGCGAGCCCGGTCGATCGGCCCGAAGTGGGTGTCGGCCAGCACCACGACACGGGTTCCGTCCAGACCGCCGCCGAGCCGGGGGACGTGGACGTCCAGCCGCTTCACCCGGGGCACGCGCATGGCCTCGTGGTGTCCCCACGCCAGCAGCCCGGCAGAGACCACGGTGACGGCCACGGCAATGCCCCTGGCCCGCCCGGCGCCGCCGACGCCGAGCCCGATCAGCACCAGGTGCACCAGGTCGCCCAGCACCGACCAGGTGAACAGCACCCAGACCACCCCGAGGGTGCTGTCCGCGATGCGGGCCGCCCGGTCGGCCCGCCGCCGCCCGTGGCCCGCGGCCATGAGGAAGGGGAACGAGACCAGCCCGGAGGCGAAGACGACCGTACCGGCGAGGAAGACCGGGAACGGCCAGTCGACGCCCGACGCGAACAGCGTCCACCAGGGCAGGAAGAACAGCAGCGTGAGAACGAGGAGGACCACGGTCCCGCCCAGCCGTCGACGCAGGGACCGCGGAGGACGCGGGCTGCCTTCCTCGGACCGGGGCCCGTCCCCGGGCGCCGTCCCGTCCCCGGGCCGCACCACGGCGTCCGCGCCGCTCTCCGGCCCCGCACCGGACGACCGGAGGTCCGCCTCCGCCCGGATGGATTCGCTGTCTGTCACTGCGCCGCCCCTCACGTCCGCCCGCACCCGTCAGTACCCATCGTCCGTCACACGGCGCTCCACGGAACCGCCCGCACCCTGGTGCGGCGCATTCCGCAGGGCTGCCGTGACTTCCATGACGCAGCGGAAAGGATCAACGTCGAGATGATCGTCCCAACTCCCTTATCCCAACGCGTACTTGTGGTGCTCACTGCTGGCGTGGTGCCCTGGTGGCTCGCAGGCAACCGACGTCAGGGAGGGGAACGAGTCTCATGATCAAGCGAGCAGCGGCCGTGGCGGCACTGATCCCGGCCGTGCTGGGCGTGACATCCGCCGGTGCCGCTTCGGCGCACCCGGCGCCGAAGGCGACCGCAGCGGTGGTCACTCTGACCTACGACGCCAGTCGGGCAGGACAGTGGGCGGGCGCGATCACGCAAGGCGCGCAGAACTGGAACGCGGCGGCACACAACGTGCACCTGCAGCCGGCGAGTTCGCCCAGCTCGGCCAACTTCGTCTACGTGGCGACCAGCGGCTGGCCCCAGACGACGCTCGGGCCGATCGTCCCGGGCGGCAGCAGAGGCCAGGTGCAACTGGGCCAGGAGGCGGTCGACGAGGGCTACGACATGACCCGGATCGCGGCGCACGAAACCGGGCACATCCTCGGGCTGCCGGACGACTACAGCGGGCCGTGCGCGGAGCTGATGTCCGGCCACGGCCCCGGCACGTCGTGCACCAACGCCGAGCCGAGCGCGGCCGAGGCGGCGCAGGTCGACCGGAACTACGCGGCGGGCGCGGCGGCGGTGAGCCCGAAGCGGCAGCAGATCGTGATCGACGCCTGGCCCGCACCGGTCCACGCCGGCGCGCACTGACAGGCGGCCGGAACCAGGCAGGACGGCTCTGCAGAGCCCGTCGGGACACACACGCAGAAGGCCCCCACCACGACGGGCGGGGGCCTTCTGCGTACTGCCCGATGAGGGCAACTGCGGAGGATACGAGATTCGAACTCGTGAGGGGTTGCCCCCAACACGCTTTCCAAATGTTCGTCCGGGGGTTCGGCAGCACCCGGGGGTGTTCTGGCCTGCGGCGGAGTCGGACATTGGGCTGGTGGTGGACAGTGCTGGACGGTGACGAATGAGACCAGAACTGAGACCAAGGCGGGGCGATGACCTCCCTGTGCGCTCACATATGGCCGAGGGCTGCCATGCGAGCTTTGAGTCGAGCTGCTGCAGTTTCGTAGCGTCGCTCAAGGTCGGCCAATGAGGTCGCATATCGGTCGCCCCATGAGAGGTACTTCTCGACCAGACTCTGCCGTTCCATGACGACGAGCTGCCTGATGCGTGAGCAGAGGTCATCCCCAAGGGCATCGAGTACGCAAGCGTTCCCGGACTCGAAGGTGACGTGAGAGGTCCCCAACCAGATCGGGCGGGTAGTTTCCCATCGGTCGATTACACCCGCAAAGCCGCGCTGGTTGAGGCTTCTGAGGTCGTCCTCATGGTCCGACCACCACGACGCGAGGACACCGGTCAATTGATGCTCGTCCAAGGTTCCCATTGGCATCAGGTCCGCACAGAATGATGAGCGAAGTTGAGATCGCAGAGCGGAGGTGAACAGCCGATTTGTGCCGGCCACCTCGGCGAATAGGTGCTCCTGCTGTCGCCACCAGTTTCTGGAGCAGAAGATGAAATCGTGTTCCAGATCAGCAGCCAATTCCGGGATGCGGGCCGCGGTTGCCTCGTAGCCCTCCTCGAGGAAGTCCGCATAGTGGGACCCGTTAGGTTGGAACAGGTCGTCGAGATCGATCCCGAAGGCGCCGAACTTATCTCCTGCCGGGACGATTTCTTCCTTCGGGACGCCGCCTGTCAGCGCAGCACGGACATCGAGTAGGGGTTCCTCAGATAGGTTGGTGTCGACGTAACGACGGATGTTGAGGTTGAAGTCATGGGTCGAGATGTCGTCCACTGAAACGACCCTCGCGAAGCCAGGGATGTCTTCCCAACCTTGGAACGACTCGACGATTCTCTCTACGTGCTGTGGCTCCAGCCGGTTCTTTGCGCGGCCTGAGGTTACTTCGTGCTCGGCGTTGATGAAGAGAGCGCTGCCTCGCCGGTTCCCGGGTAGACCCTGGGCCCCCCTCAACACCAGGATGCAGGCAGGAATGCCTGTGTTGTGGAAGACGTTTGGCCCGATTCCGATGACTGCTTCGAGGCGACCGTCCTCGATGATCCCTCGGCGGATCTCGGCCTCCGCGCCGCCCCGGAAGAGCACTCCGTGCGGAACGACCACAGCTCCGACGCCATCGGGACGGAGAGCGGCGAGTACGTGCTGGACAAACATCAGGTCGGCATTCGCGCTTGGTGTCCAGCCATACTTCATTCGCTCTGGGGAACCGACCTCTTGCCGGACGTACTTCATCGAGAACGGTGGCGCCGCTAGTGCGCGGTCGAATTGTCTAACATTTCCATTTTCGAGGAGAGGGTCGACCAGGCAGTCACCGACGGATACGGACGTGTCTTTGATTCCGTGCAGGAATAGGTTCAGTGTGCCGTTGAACCATGCTGCGTTGTTCTTTTCCTGTCCGTACAGGGCGAGATCCGCTTCGCTCCCGTCATGCTGTTCCACGTAGTGCGCCGCTTGGAGGAGCATGCCGGCCGAGCCCGCACACGGATCGTAGACAGACTGCCCCGCCTGTGGTTGCACAAGTTCCGCAAGCAGGCTGCATACGGCACGTGGGGTGTAGAACTCGCCGCTTCGTCTGTCGGACAAGGATACGGAGCTGAGAAAGCCGTCGTAGGCACGGCCGAGTACATCAGCGAACTCGAGGTGGTCGTCGCTGAGTAGCAGCGGATCGAAGTGGGAGATCAACCGTTGGAGCGTGGATGGACTGGGGATCCGCCTGTTGAAGTCGACGCGGTCGAAGAGCCCCTTCAGCTGTCCGGGATTGCTCTCCTCCAGTGCCCATAGTGCTCTGTTAAGTACCTCTCCCAGTTCACGGGGGTGGTGTGCAACGACGTGGGACCAACGGGCGAGATCTGGAACTGATAGCAGTCCGGGCTGGTCTGACGCTCTCTTGAGAACGAGTAGCGGCGCGATGACCTCGTCGTAATCCGGGGCTCGCAGATCACCACGCAACATTTCGGCGGCCTGTGTAAGGAGCCTCTCAAGCGCCTCGGTAGTCAGTGGCCCGACACGGGTCTCGTTCACTGGTGAGACCGCCTGTTCGTCATCTCATCGAAGACAGAAGGGCGAAGTGCCTCCAGACGTGCTGCCATCTCCCGCTGAATCCTGACCTGCTCATCGATGTCGGCGAGAGCTTCGACGACAGCTTGCTGGCGCTCCAGGGGGACCACGGCGACTGGGAGCTGTTTCAGCATCGTCGAATTGAGAGAGGGAACGGTGCCGGGAAGCGCCTGACTCAACAGGTCTCGACGCACAGGAGGGTGTGTCAGGTACGCGGCCAGATACGCAGGCAGCACCACATCATGATGTGGCCGTACGCGTAGGCAGGAAGAGCTGTAGAACCAGCCAGTGTGTTCGGACCTGATCAGGGCCAGCCGACCGAGTGTTCCCTGCCGCACGACGACAAGGTCGCCCGCGCGCAGTGTGAATCGGGCAAGTCGTTCAGCCTGGCTTGAGGGCACCCGGCGAACCCGCCGGGCGTCCACGGTGAAGTGTTCTGTGATATCCGGCGGCGCGATGACCGGTACTCCCTCCGGACCCTCGTGTAGGTGTTCCAACAGAGACCCGGACGGGCCGGCTGTCACGCTGCTCAGGTGCCCCAAAGGAATCCGCTCGTCTTGGGCGTCGCCCCAAGCGTTTTGCGGAGTCATGGATCTACGGCTTCTGTGCACAGCTCGACCCGTCCTTCGTATGTCGTCGTGGATCAAACGGCGCGCAGCCAGTACCGCAGAGCCGCGCGCAGAAGTTCCTCCGCAGCAACGGCGAGCATGGCCAGGGTGACAGCGGCCAGGGCGGCCGGTCCGTGTCCTGTCATGGCAGCCGCGGCCGAGCCTACGACAATGATCACGACAAGCGTCACCATTGTCTTCCTGGCTTGCGGAGGCCAGGTCCAGGCATGATGGACGTTGGCAGTTCTCATAAGGGATTGCCCTTCTGTCCCTGTGAAGGGACGGTTGGGCCGCACCGCCTTGCTTGGTTGGCGCCCGGTTGGGCGGTGCGGCTGTGCATGGGTCTCACACCTGCTGTGCACGATGCCGCACGGCAGAACGGGGCATGCCCGTTCACCCGGCACCACACGCGAAACCCGGATCTCCGGGCCTCGATGGCTCCAACTCTACACGCACGAACCTGCGAAGGGCGCTTCGCGGGAGCTCAACTCTCCGTCATACGACGGGAATTATGTGAATCACATTTCGTGGCGGGACTTTTCTCCAACTTTTTGTACCGCCCGCCGCCTGGCTGTCGGCGACCGCTGGTACCGCTCGCTCCTGTGCCGCCCCCCCGCAACGGACTGCTCGACAAACGCCCCCGTCTGACGCGGGTCCCGCGAAAGAGGGAGCGCCGGGGCCTGCCCACCAAGAACGCAATCCCGAACATGCGACCGGTTTACTCCCGTCCCTGGGAAGGCGGAGGACCGCGGGCTGGTCGGGTACTGGGAAGGTGATCCTCTTGTCGGTAAGAGGCAGGGATCCGCGATCGGGACGCCGGTCGACCGGGCCACCCGCTACACCCGGCTCATCAACCTGATCGGCGCCTCGCAGGTCCGCGACACCCTCGTCACCCACACTGCCGGCTGGCCCGTCTCCCTGCGGCGTAGGTTCATCTGGGAGCAGGGCCGCGAGCTCTATCACCAGGAGGAAATAGAAGAGCTGACCTACCTCAGGCCGACATGACGTTCAAGAGGCCATCTTGTGACAAGTAGCTGCGCGGCCGTGCTCGTGTTGCCATGGTGGGACTTGTGTCTCGTCGAAATGCAGCCCAAGACCACGCAGTCATCACCAACGCCATGACACTTGAGTTTGGCCATCAGTTGGCGGCCACCTGGTTGGAGATCCACCCCGGGGCGAGTGCTTCCCAGGTGGTGGCGTTTCTGGAGGAGCAATCGCTCAGGGCTCGGGTGGCTGCTGTCGAGGTGTACGTGGCGACGGGGAAGACGAGCGAGGAGGAGGCGTTGGCCCTCCTTGAGTATGAGAGCCGGAGCTACCGGGACCTGATGCGCAAGGAGCTGTCCACCGGTGGGCTCAACCTGCCTCCCTCCGGCGCACGATGAACGGCGGCGGAGCATGAACAGATCGATGGCGAAGTGGGCATGCTCGGTGGCCGAAGTGGAGCTACGTGAATCGCTTCCTCGTCGATGGGCGCACTCGCAAGGGGTCGGACGGCGCGCGGGCGAACTGGCGGAGGTCGTCGGAGATGAGGCGGACCTGTTGATCGCTGCTGCGGTGCTGCACGACGTGGGTTACGCGCCACGCTTGGCCATCACTGGATTTCATCCGCTGGATGGCGCCCGCTTCCTTCGCGGCATCCATGCTGCGGACGAACAGCTGGTTCGTCTCGTGGCCAACCACTCGTGTGCCTTGCTGGAAGCAGAAGAACGGGGATTGCGGGAGGCGCTGGAAGAGGAGTTTCCACTCGTCGACGACCAGCGCCTTGTGGATGCAGTCGTGTACTGCGACATGACGACCACGCCCGATGGCAAGGTCACCACGGTCGATGCTCGGTTGGCCGAAATCACCGGCCGGTACGGGTCCGACAGCCTGGTGGGACGGTTCATCCGTCGAGCGTCGCCGGACATCCTTGCGGCCGTGGGACGGGTAGAAGCAGCGCTGGGGGCTCAGCCCAGATAGGGGTACGTGCCTGCGAGAAAGTCGCCGATCTGTTGGCGCATGCTGGGGTGGATGTCGTACTGGTCCAGGTCGCTCGGCTGGACGTAGCGGACACCGTCGGCCTCGTCGTTGATTGTGGGCTCGCCGCCTACGGGGCGGCCGATGTAGGTGTTCTCGTACTGCTGGCGGATCTCGCCGTCGGTGTAGGCCACGATGTGGTTCGGGTTCGTGTAGACCCCCAGGAACCCCGTGACCTCGGCGATGATCCCGGTCTCTTCCAGGCATTCCCGCACGGCGCACTGGGCCGCCGTCTCGCCGATGTCCTGGGCTCCTCCGGGCAGGGCCCACTGGCCGGTGTCCCGGCGGCGTTGGAGCAGTATGGCGCCGTCGTCGTCGACGACGAGCAGGTTATTGGCGGGGATGAGCGTGTTCGCCTTGGGGGCCTTGGGGTCGTTGTAGTACTCAGTCCTGCCCATGTGGCGAGGGCTCCTCCTGGTCTGGTGTCCAGGGCCGTGCGGTGGCCCAGACAGCTTCGAAACTCTGAGCGTAGTTGTCGAACCAGCCCGCCGTGTCTGCTCTGCGGAGATGGAGGAGGGGGTTGGCGCTGGCCGGCTGGCCCCAGACGTGCGGGTTGATCAGAAGGTCATCGTCGTACCGGAACATGGAGGTGTAGAGCGTGGTGTCGTGCAGCCTCACCTCGCATCCGGCCTCGGACAACAAGGGCCGGTAGTAGGTCAGGGAGGCACGGATCTTGGCGGCGAGTGTGTCGCCGATTCCCTCTTCGTGGCCCCGTATTGCTGCGGCCCGGCCCTTCGAGTCGCCGAAGCAGAGCCGCACTCGTACCCCGGTTGATGCGCGTTCGGCGAGCATCTTGGCGACGTGCGGGTTTGACTGGGCGAAGAAGGTGCCGGAGAAGACGAGGACGCTGATCTGCTCCTGGGCGCCGTTGAGCAGCGACAGCCATGTGTCGCGCGGGACGCTCGCCCGGTTCTGGTAGGTCCCGACCAGCTCCTGCCCTGAACCGGTGAGCTGCTGCGGCGTGCTCGGCGCCGGGGTCGGCCAGAGGAACAGTTCCTCGACCCGTAGGTGCTTGGCGACGCGGAAGCGGTGACGAGGATGGGGAACGCGCCCGCCGAGCCACCGGCCAACGGTCTTGGGGTCCACCTCGCAGACTTCGGCGAGTGATTCAGGTGGGATGCCGCGCTGGGCGAGCACGGAGTGCAATCGCTCGTTCACAGGCGCCATACAAGCCGAGACGGTCAGGAGCGGCAAGGACGTTTCGGGACGTTCCCCAGAAGGAAGGGGGCCATGACCGATGTATTTACGCTGGATGCATGGAGCTCATCGTCCTGTGGGACATCGACCACACCCTCATCGAGAACGCCGGGGTCAGCAAGGAGATCTACGCCGCCGCCTTCACGGTCCTGGCTGGAAGGGCGCCCGCGGGACCGGCACGGACGGAAGGACGCACGGACCGGCTGATCATGCGCGACATGTTCGAGCGGAACGGCCTGGTCGAGCCGGACTGGACCGCTATCGAGGGGGCGCTGTCCGGCGCAGGTGAAGCGCGTCTCCAGGACCTCAGCCGCCGGGGGACGGCCCTGCCCGGCGTGCGGGAGGTCCTGAAGGAGGTGTCCGTGCGCAGCAGTTGGGTGTCGTCGGTACTCACAGGCAATATCGCGGACAACGCCCGCGTGAAGGTCGCGGCCTTCGGCCTTGACCCCCTCCTCGATCTGCCGGTGGGCGCCTACGGGGCCGATGCCCTCCAGCGCCCCGACCTGGTCGCTGTAGCCCAGGAGCGTGCCCAGCGGCTGCGGGGTGCCCCGGATGGCGTGCCCGTCGTGCTTGTCGGGGATACCCCGAGGGATGTGGAGGCCGCACTCTCCACGGGCTCCGAGATCATCGCGGTCGCCTCCGGCGTCCACAGCCCCCAGGAGCTGGCAGACGCCGGTGCCCGTACGGTCCTGCCTGATTTGACGGACACCGGCCGTGTGCTCGGAATCCTGGAGATGCTGGCCGCACGCTGAAAACGTCCCAGGACGTCCTCGGAGCGTCCCGATACGCGGTGACGAGGTCCGTACCTGTCCCGCCACTATCAGGTCTCCCACCAGGCAAGCGCCCCGAAGGAGACCCTCGTGATCAGCGAAGTCACCGGGATCCGCAGGATCCGGATGCTGTACCTGCAGCTGCTCTACCGCTGCAACTTCGAGTGCCTGCACTGCTTCCACGGCAAACGGCTCCAGCATGCCGACGCCTTCACCACGGACGAGGCGGTCAACCTCCTCACGCTGATGCGCGACGAGTACGGCACCGAGGCGGTCACCCTGCTGGGCGGCGAGCCGTTCGTCTACCGAGACCTCGCCCAGGTCGTCCGATACGCCAAGCGGGACCTGGGCATGCAGGTCGAGATCTGCACCAACGGCTACCGCATCGAGCGCCGGCTGACCGAGATCGCCCCCGACCTGGACCTGCTCCGGGTATCGCTGGAGGGCATCTGCACGACCAACGACAAGATCCGGAAGTTCGGAAGCTACCGCAGTGCCCTGAGCGCCCTCGAAATCGCCCAGCAGCTCGGCGTCCGCGCTGGCGCGACCATGACGGTCACCTCACGCAACATCGACGAGGTCCTGCCGCTCGCCCGCACACTGCAGCACTACGGGGTGGAGCAGCTGAAACTCCACTGCCTTCGGCCGGTCGGCAACGCAGCGGATCACCCCGAGCTCCTCGTGAACGACGCCACGGCCTACACCCGTCTGCGGGAGCGCCTGGCCTCGGCCGAGCTCGACATCCAGGTGATCCTCGACGAGGACCTGTCCGAGCTCGGTGCACCGGACGCCTGCCTCCCCGCCGGAGGCCCTGTCGAGATCGAACGGATCGAAGCCGACCCGCGCGGCGCGCTCACCATGTCCTGTAAGGCCGTCGGCAAGGACTCGCACGCCTTCTGGTACGACAAGCTCGCCGATCACATCGACCACCGGCCGTCCGCCACCGATGAGCTAACGCTCGCAGTGCCGGACGTGGTGTACGGACGTGTCTGACCCGGCGTCGTTCGAGAGCGTCGAAGGGCTCCGCGGCACCGGAAAATCGACGCTCGCTCCCATGCTTGCGGCCGCCCGTGGCGCGGCGCTGGTCCCGACCGTGCCGCCCACCTATCAGGCACTACGGCAGGAGGTCGACCGGCTGGGAAATGCAGAGGCACGCATGTGTTTCTACCTCTCGGCTCTGTTCACCGCAGCCGATCAGATCCAACGGTATCTGTCCGCCGGTATCCCGGTCGTCGTCGAAAGCTACTTCGCTCGGTGCCTGGCCAACCACCGTGCTTTCGGAGCCAACCTCTCCGTGTCCCTGCCGCCGGGCATCCCGCGTCCCATCACCTACTACCTCGGCTGCGCGGAGGACGAGCGTCAACGCCGACTCGCCAAGCGCGACAAGCCTGTGTCGCGTTGGGACGCCCTCGCTGAAATTACCGCCGACAAGATCACCGACGGCTACGCCGCGTTCCCGATGCACCGCGTGAACACCACCGGTCTCACCCCTGACGAGGTACTCCAAGCCGTCCTGAGCACCGACCCGCAAGGAGAGCAAGCCAGTGCAGACACCCAGCATGTGGCGGCACACCCTCACGTTCTTCCCTCAGTTCCTCGCCGCGCTGAAGGAGCGTACGGAGCCTGACTCCACCGTTACGGTCATCGGTGCGAGCGACGGCAGACTCGTCGTGCCGCTGGCCGTGGCCGGCTACCGCGTCATCGCCATCGAGCGCGACCCGCTCGCCCTCCACGGTGGCGAGGTCCAGCTTCCGGGTGACAGAACCGGTCACGCGATGGGCATGATCGAGCGGCTGAAGCAGGAAGGGCTTCACGACCGTGTCCAGGTCGTGGAGGAGGACTTCCTCGCCTCCGAACCCATCACCGCCCCCTGTGATGCCGTCTGGACGAGTTGCTCGTGGCACTACAGTGCCAACCACCACCGCCCGTTGGGCGAGTTCGTCGACCGCATGCAGCGCCTGGTCCGGCCCGGCGGTCTGTTCGGCGCGGAGTTCATGATGCCCCTCACGCAACGCCACCACGTGCTGGAGCACTACACATCCCCCGAGAAGCTGCGGCGTTACTTCATCGGGGACTGGGGCGTCCTGCTCACTCTGCGGACCAACGAGTTCACAGAGCAGGCGCACGTCGGACAGTTGCAGGATCACAACCACCGCATGGGCCTCCTCCTCGCCGCCCGTGCGGCCACCCCCTCCTAGAGCTACGGGAAGAAGGACCGATGAAGCACGAGTACGAGGCCAAGTTCCTCGCCGTCGACGTCGACGGCCTCCAGGCCAAACTGACGGCGCTCGGAGCCGTCCAGGCATTTCCGCGCACCCTCCTCACCCGGAAAATCTTCGAGAACGACGCCCTCGAAGGCGGCGCCTGGGTCCGCCTGAGGGACGAGGGCACCCGCTCCACGCTCACGCTGAAGCAGGTCACCGACTCCACAACGATCGACGGCACCACCGAGATCGAGACCGAGGTGTCCGACCTGCACGCCATGGCCGAGATCCTCCGCAACGTCGGCCTGCGTGAGGTGCGCTACCAGGAGAACTACCGGGAGGAGTGGTGCCTGGGCAAAGTCGCCTTCGACTTCGACACCTGGCCGGACCTCCCCACCTTCGTCGAAATCGAAGGACCCGACGAAGCATCCGTCCGACAGGCTGCAGACTTGCTCGACCTTGACTACGCACAGGCCCGGTTCGGCAGCGTCGACGAGATCTACAAGAGCGAGTCCAGCCGGGACATCCTCGCCGAACCGACGCTCCTCTTCGCCGACGCAGGCAAGCAGGAGCAGGCCGGGGCGGCTGCACCGAGCGAGTGATCTTGAGGACCGAGCGTGTTTATGGAACTGGCCGTGACGCCGCGGGTCGTACCCGGCGTCGCCGAGTTCGCCCGCGGCGGTCTGCCAGCAGCGGCGGACACCGACGACGGCAACACCTGGACCGATGGGCACTGCTGGCTCTACTGCGGTCAGGGTTGGACCCGCGTTCTGTGGATCGGCCCCGTTAGCGTGGCCGGCGCCCAGGCCGCCATGCACGCCTGTGGCCCGTGCATCCGGGCCCTGCAAGAGCAGGTCTGGCAGGCCATCCTCCTCCACGATGCACCGTCGTGTCCGGCCCCGTTGAGAACGTTCGCGACGGCCGAGCAACCTGGCGGACGCCGCGTTGGTAAGCATCGCGCGCGGGGCAGCGTGCTGCGTCGTGGGTGAGGACGACGGCAGAACTAAATAGCCCCGTGACGTCTCTTCACAGCGATGGATCCGCAATCAGAAGTACGCCGACTGCTGGGCCGGTCACCACGCATGGTGACCGGCCCAGCAGTCGTTGTTGCTGCGGCGTCTTGCCGCGGGCTTCTAATGACGATGCCGGCGTTGCCGATCTGCGGCTGTGGCAGGGGCCTCCGACGCGGGCTCTGGCCTGAAGGCTTGCACCATGACCGCTTTCCAATTCAATCAGCATCGGAGAGTCTGCGAGCACCGAGTAAAAGAGCGCCCATCGCCGGAGGAAGAAAATATCATGCTTCTCACCTCGCGTTGGAACGGCCACATAAATAATTCCACTTCCTCGGGGGGCATAAAAAGATAGCCAGTGTCTGTCGGCCTCTCACAAACGCTCTACTGGACATCTCCCGGAAAGTGAGGGCGTTTCTGAGCAACCAAGGAAGCCGCGTCTCGCCCCGGCGGGAGCTGCCACTCAATTACGTGCAGGCCCGCCAACTCGATGATTTCTTCGGGCACGCCCAATCGGTACAGAGGTGTAGCTCCATACCGGTTGAGCCAAGCAACGCGTCTCGTTTTCTCGCACGAATCAAGGTCCCGCCACGAATCGAGGACCACCCCTGGAGTAATGGATGCACCCAGCGATCGCTGAAGCACTACGTGCCGAACGAGCGGAATGTATTCCACTGGGTCTCGCGCGAGAGCGACAAGACACCAAGCCGTCGAGTCAGACATAGATAGGCCATGAGCGTCTACGAGGCGTCGAGCCCTCCATTGCCAGAGCGGAGCGAGGAGCCACCTGGTTTGCCGCGCCCTCATTTCCGGACTCCAGAAGGCCCCGTCAAGCGTCTCATCGCGACGGAGTACGCAGGGTTGCACAGGGCAAACATCAGCTCGCGCGCTCCTCATTCCCGGAGCTGGAGGTTTCGAGCTGAAGCTCGCGCTTGCGCTGCTCTTCCTTCAGCCGTTCCACATAACGCGCAAATATCCGAAGCCGTTCAGCTTCAGGAAGAGGCGGTTCGCCATCCCGCCCAGCGTATTCATCGAGCATGAATTGCGATGCGTTATAGTGCTTCTCGATATCATCGGCCGTGGATTGCAGATTGTATCCTCGTTCGCGAAACTTGAAGTATCCGGTGACGCCTGCCGAAATTCCGACGAGTGCACTGAGGGAAGCCGCAGAAAGGCGCAGCACTTGACTACTGCCCTCATTCATGGCCGCAAGCGTCGAAGTGACAATTGACCCAGTGATGATGATGCCCTGAAAGACGTTGTGAATCCGGCGATTTTTGTTCGCTGAAGTTCGGTACTGATCAATCAGGTCAAGCGACGCTTCGCGGTAGATGCGAAGTCCGGAAGGGGAGTCGAGAGGTAGCTTGGCAGCGGCAGTTTGTCGATCCTGAAGTGCGTTGCGCAGCGCGCCAGTTCGAGCAACAACCTTCTTTCGGTTCTTCCATATCGCCCACCCCATCGCCACCCAGAGGCAGTTGACGATGATGAGCCCTGCCCATCTAGTAAAGACAGGCTGCGACTTCCAGAGACCCACGATAACCGTGTAGCCGAGGAGGAACGTAAGGATTATGCCGCCCAGCAGGCAGAGAACGTATATCCTTTGAAAGGTTCGCGATGTCCGCAGGTCATCTTCGATCTCATCGAATCTCTTGACACTGCTCCGGTATTCCTCTTGGCGTCGAGCCTCATCAGCCTCAGAAATCTCATTTGACTCAGCACTTCCCCAACTCACCAGCGACCCCCACTTAGTTCAAGCCGCCCCAGCGGCAGGTGAAACGCCCGGTAGCTTTCGGTAACACGAGTGGGCGATCGTAGAACCGGCCTTTCGGACCAACAAGAGCGCCTTGCAAGCCATTACCCACGGGGGAAATTTCGCCAAGATCCGAATGGCGGGAACTAGTTCCTCGCTCAACAGGTGTGATCATCATCGATGTTGAATACAGGCCAAGATCAAATTTCGATGATCTCTCTCATTTTTTTCCAAGAAGGGAATCTTCTCCCTAAGGAATCGTTTTCCGGGCGGGGAGAAGAAGCTCCTGGTGAGACGCGCCACTGGAGCGTCGCAAGCGGGGCCAAGGCGGTACTTGAAGTCGATCCGGCGGATTGCGGTCCAGGGCTGCAGGACTCCTGATGGATCGGACAGGAGTGTGGTGGGGCGGGCTCTGGGAGCGAGCTCTCCTTGCTGGGGTCAGCGGCGTGGGCGGCTTAGCCTGTTCGTGGGGGCTGAGGGTGCCGTGGGCGGCTGGGTATCGGCGTACGGCACGCTGAAGGCTGCTGTGGTGGTGCTTCGCAGGCGGGCTGCTTCCGCGCGGCGGTTGGGTGCGGGGTTGCGGCTGGTGTGCTGGATGCGGGTGATCAGGGCGCGGGCGGGGCTGTGGGCGGTGCCGAGTTCTCGGCGGGCGGCGGCTTCCTTGAGTAACTGGTGGGGTTCGTGGCCGCCGGCTTCGGCGTCGGCGAGGACGGTGGCGAGGGCGGGCCAGCCGGGGTCGGCGAGGATCCGCTCGGCGTGTTCGGGAACGGCGGCGCGTACGTCGCTGGCCAGGGTGCGGCGGGTCTCCTCCGTGGTGCGGCGGGTTTCGAGTTGGGTGAGCGTCGGAGCGAGTGCGTCGTCGGCTGCTGACTGGAGGTGCCGGACGGCTCGGCGGGCGGCGTCGGCCTGGTGGGCATGCCCGTTCGCTTCATGCCAGCGTCCGGCGAGGACGGCGGCCCAGACGAGTCCCGCGACCAAGGCCGCGAGCGCGCTGCCGTCGGGGCCGGTGGCGGTGTTCGCGATGTCGCGGGCTGCGGTCCTCAGAGCGTGGGCGGCACGGTCTTCGGCCCGTACTTGAGAGCGCTGGGCACGGGCAAATGCCCGGCTGGCCGCTTGCAGGTGGGGGCGGAGGTCGATGGGGGCTATCTGGGCGGTGGCTTCGAGGAGTTCGCCCAAGGCGGTGATGTGCGCCTGTGCTCGTGCGTCCCCGCCGTCATCGGGGCTCTTGTCGTTGATCTCTGCGTGGAGGGTGTCGAGGGCGTCAGTGGCCTGATGCCAGGGAGTGGTGGACCGATTGCGACGGGCGGTGGGGTGTTCCTCGGGGGCGCTGGTCTCCAAGCGGGCTTTCAGCCTGGGCAAGGACAGGTCGGGGGCGATCTTCCCGCCGGGGTGGTAGATCTGCTCGCCGTCCTTGTTCAGGTCGCCGGGCCGGCCGACTGCGTAGCCGAGGAGGTCCCCGGACGGGCCACGCCGGGGCTTGACCAGGATGTCGTCGGCTTCGAGGTAGGCAAGGAGTTGTTCGGCGCTGGTGGTGTGCGGGATGGCGGCGCGGATCTGGTCCTGGAGCCATTCGCGGCTGGTCTGCTCCCAGCCGAGGCGCTCAGCTTTGTGCATCTCGGCCTGGGTGGGGCGCCGGCTGGCGGTGCGGTCGCCCTTCTTCAGGCGGCGCAGTCCGTAGTCCTTCTCGATCTCCCGGCACTCATTGCCGACGCGGATGCCGCTGCCGTGGAGCTTGGAGCGACGGCCGTCCTCGCGAACGGTGGTGGCCAGGATGTGGATGTGGTCGTCGGCGTGGCGTACGGCGATCCAGCGGCAGGCCAGATCGTCGCCTGCGGGGGCAATGCCGGCGGCTTGGACGATGCGCTGGGCGATCTCGGCCCACTCGGTGTCGGAGAGGTAGCGGTCTTCTGGTGCGGCGCGGACGGGGCAGTGCCAGACATGGTCGGTGACAGGCTTGCCGAACTCGCTGTTCCGAAGTTGAACGGGCTCGTCGAGGTGGCGGGCGAGCTGGGTGAGAGTGGCGTTTTCGTCGCGGCCGGGGTCGGGCATGCCGAGCATGGAGAATCCGCCGACGAGGTGCGGGTCGAGGTGTTCGTCGTGCCGGCCGGGGCCGTAGAGGTAGGCGAGCAGACCACGGGTGTTGGAGCCGGCGGGCTTGATAGCGGCGATCACGCGGATCAGACCTCCGTCGCTTCGGTGGGCTCGCGCAGAGCCCCGGCGATCAGGGTGAGCAGGCGGTGGAGTTCGTCGAGGCGCTGACGGATGTCGGGCGGGGTGTAGTCGCTGTTGAGGGCGCGGGCGATCTGGTTGACGTTGACGCCGGTGCGGTTGAGGGCGCGCAGGACCTGGGCACGGAACATGTGGGTACGGCGTCGATCCTCGGACAGGGGGAGGTTCGCGGTGAACTGGCCGTCGAGGAAGGCGAGGACGATGTCGGCGGCGAACCCGGATTCGCCTTTGTAGCCGTGCTCGGCTGCGGCCTCGCGCAGGCTGGTGTGCTCGTCGTCGGTGAAGCGCATGGGGCCGACGCGCTTGGTGCGCTTGTCGCCGGTGAACCGACGGATCGTTGGCTGGACGCTCTGCACGGCGGATTCGCTGACGGCGGGCGCGTCGGTGTGCGTCGGGCGGAGGATCGCTTGCTGGGCTGTGTGAAGCGTGTCCGGGTCAGAGCCGCCCTCGGTCTCGACCACCTGGTCCGGCGCCCCCCGGCGCTGGGCCGTCTCCGCCACCCCCGGGGCGGAGACCCCCGAAGACCGGCCACGAGTCGGACTCGGGGTACTACTGGCTCCGCCAGGAGCAGCCCGTCCGAACGCCCGCCACAAACGTTCCGACAGCGTAGGCGACTTCGTCAGTGTCAGCGGCGATCCGATTTCGGAGTCGGGGTGGTGCGGGTCGTGGGTCACGGATATTGCTCCGGAGTAGCGCGGGAGGGATGGCGGCATGCGGGGGCACGGCTACGGCCGTAGGCGGTAACGAGCGATCAGGCGGAGGGGTGGGGCACGCTCTGACCGGTGGCCGGAGGAGTTCCGGCCACCGGATGGCGGGCGATCAGCTGACGTTCCGATCGGCGCCGGGTTCCGACCGGAGGATTTCCATGACTTCGGTCAGCCTCTGGCCGCCGACCGTGTGTCCTTTGTCCCGTATGGCCTGTTGGACGATGCCCCGTGTGAGCTTGCGCTTCTCCGCCGCGGCGATCCGCCCGATCTCGACCAGTTCCTCGACCGTTGCGCTGACCGGTCGGCCGCCTCGCGGAAGGCTCTTCGAGATTCGGGGCAGCGCGTTCCGGGGGCCGGATGCGGTGGCTTGTGATTGTCCGATGTGCGCGGGCGGTACGGCAGGCGAATCCGGCGTCTCGACGGAACCGGTGGCGGGCCGGTCGGAAGCCCGGTCGACCAGTTGGTGGATCTGCCGCATCAGCACGCCGAACGCCAGCAGGGCTGCGGTCGGGGGAACCGCCGCGACCACGTAGTCGAGTAGGGGTGCGACGCGCTCGTTGCCCGTGCCGCTCACGCCGGCCACGTTGAGCGCAATGGATCCGGCCGACCCGATGGCGGTCAGACCGACCGCCCACCAGTCGGTCACCCGGCGAAGGCCGGCGCGGAGCATCAGCAGTTCGCCCGCGACGATGAAGGCGTCCAAGGTTGCGGGCCAGGCCCATTGCCGGACCGGGGAGCTTCCCAGTCCATGTTGTCCGGCGACCTGGGCGAGGTGGGCGTAGGAGAGCCAGAAGCCGCCGGCGGTGAGGGCGATGATGACGGTTCCGGCCGCGGCGAGGGCGTATCGCTCGGCAGCGTGCTGGGGCGTTGCTTGTCGCTTCGTGTCCTGGGCGCGGGGCGTCGCATGAGTGTGCCGGGGGGGTGTCGTGGGGTGTGGCGGGTGTGGTCATGCGGGGTTCTCCGGGATGGTTCTGCGGAGGCGATCACGGCGTTCACGCAGGGGGCGTACACGCGAGCCCCCTTCTGAAGGGGAGCTCACGCGTGAACGCTGGTGTGCGTGTACGGCGTGAACGATCGCGTGATCGTCTGACCTGGGGTTTCGTTCTTGGCGTGTACGCCTGCGGTGAGGCGTGGGCCGGTGCGCGGGGGAGGGGTGCGTGTACGCCCTCGTGTACGGTCCCGGCGTTCGGCGATCAGGTCAGGAGACGGCGCCGATATGGCGGACTGAGGCGCGGTAGCGGGCTTGCTGACCGCCTCCCGTTCCGCCTGCAGCTCCTTCGGCCTTGTCCGCGAGGCCAGCCCTGACGAGCCGGTCCAGGGTGCGCCTGGCTTTCTCGGTGGCCGAGCGCTCGGGGTTGTTCTGGCCGCTTTGGATCATGGCGAGCTCGCGCACGGTCAGTCCGTCGGGGCGCTGGCGCAGGATGGCGACCGGGTCGAGAGCGGGGTCGAGCGTCGAGGTGCCGCGTTCGTGGTCGTGGATGACCTGGAGGGGGCCGATCTCGCCGGTGGGGGTTTTGAGGTGGTGCAGGGTGACGGCGAGGTCGCCCGCTTCCCCGGCGATGAAGAGGACGCTGCCCGCGCCGGAGGTGATCCAGGTGGAGCCGTAGACCCGGTCCAGGGTGGGCTTCTGGGCGCGTGGGGCGCCCTCGGTGGCCTTGCGCTGGTGGTGGAGTTCCATGATCTCGACGCCGTTGCGCATGGCTCGCTGGCGGGCGTTGTTGTAGGCGACGCCAAGCGCGTCGTCGACCAGGGTGCTCACCGCGTCCTTGAGGCTGTCGATCACGATGGTGTCGGCCTGGTGAGCGGCGGCGAGGTCTGCCAGGAGGTCGGGCTCCTTGTCCAGGCTGGCGGGCAGAGGTCCCTGCCAGACAGCGAGCCCGTCGCGCAAGCGCTGCTCGTGTTCGGGCCCGATGCTGCGGGCCATGGCGCGGGCGATCTGCTTGTACCGGTCCAGCGCCAGGTACAGCACTCGTCGGCTCGGTGCGACCGGCATGTCCAGGACGCTGTCGGCCAGACCCAGGCGGGCGAGGATCACCTGGTGAGCCAGGGGTGGCTGCCGTACCCACACCTCGCGGCGGTCCCCGGTCACGGGCTCGTCCAACTGAGACCAAAACTGAGACCACCAACGTCGAAGGCCCCCGCTGCAAGCAGCGGGGGCCTTCGACGTATTGCCCGGTGAGAGCAATGGCGGAGGATACGAGATTCGAACTCGTGAGGGGTTGCCCCCAACACGCTTTCCAAGCGTGCGCCCTAGGCCACTAGGCGAATCCTCCGCGGCAAACAATACAAGACGTTGGGGAGTGCTAGCGAACTCGATTCCGACCCGGTGGATCAGCTAGGGTGGGCGTCAGCCCCTCACGTGGCGCTATCTGACTGAACTCCCCCAGGGCCGGAAGGCAGCAAGGGTAGGTCGGCTCTGGCGGGTGCGTGGGGGGCCCTTTGCGTTCCGGGGCGGTTTCGGGGGCGTGGGTTCGGGGCGGGGGTTGTCAGTGGGTCCCGATAACCTCGTACATGTGTCGTCCCTTGCGCTGTACCGCCGCTACCGTCCCGAGTCGTTCGCCGAGGTCATCGGGCAGGAGCACGTCACTGCCCCGTTGCAGCAGGCCCTGCGGAACAACCGGGTCAACCACGCGTACCTGTTCAGCGGGCCGCGGGGCTGCGGCAAGACGACCAGTGCGCGCATCCTGGCCCGCTGTCTGAACTGCGAGCAGGGGCCCACGCCCACGCCGTGCGGGGAGTGCCAGTCGTGCCAGGACCTGGCGCGGAACGGGCCGGGTTCGATCGACGTCATCGAGATCGACGCGGCTTCGCACGGTGGCGTGGACGACGCCCGTGACCTGCGCGAGAAGGCGTTCTTCGGGCCCGCGGGCAGCCGGTACAAGATCTACATCATCGACGAGGCGCACATGGTCACGTCGGCCGGTTTCAACGCGCTGCTGAAGGTGGTCGAGGAGCCGCCGGAGCACCTCAAGTTCATCTTCGCGACCACCGAGCCCGAGAAGGTCATCGGGACGATCCGGTCGCGTACGCACCACTACCCCTTCCGGCTGGTGCCGCCCGGCACGCTGCGCGACTACCTCGGCGAGGTGTGCGGGCAGGAGGGGGCCCAGGTCGCCGACGGTGTGCTGCCGCTGGTGGTGCGCGCCGGGGCGGGGTCCGTGCGTGACTCCATGTCCGTGATGGACCAGTTGCTGGCCGGTGCGGGCGAGGAAGGTGTGACGTACGCCATGGCGACGTCCCTCCTCGGCTACACGGACGGGACGCTGCTCGACGCCGTGATCGACGCTTTCGCGTCCTCGGACGGGGCGGCTGCCTTCGAGCTGGTCGACCAAGTCATCGAGCGGGGCAACGATCCCCGCAGGTTCGTGGCCGATCTGCTGGAGCGACTGCGCGATCTGGTGATCCTGGCCGCTGTGCCCGACGCGGGGGAGAAGGGGCTGATCGACGCCCCGGCCGATGTCGTGGCGCGGATGCAGGCGCAGGCCTCGGTGTTCGGCGCCGCGGAGCTGAGCCGGGCCGCCGACCTGGTCAACACCGGGCTGACCGAGATGCGCGGGGCGACTTCGCCGCGGCTCCAGCTGGAGTTGATCTGCGCGCGGGTGCTGCTGCCCGCCGCGTTCGACGACGAGCGGTCCATGCAGGCCCGGTTGGACCGGCTGGAGCGCGGTGGCACCTTCGTGTCCGGCGGGCAGGGGCCCGCGATGGGATACGTGCCGGGACCCGAGGCACATCCCGCGGCGCCGGTGGCGCCGGGCGGCGGGCCCGCGGCTGCGCGTGCCGCCGCGCGCGGGGATGCCGGTGGTGGTGCGGGTGTTGGCCCTGGGATGCCTGGTGCGTCCGGTGCGTCCGGGGCGCCTGGCACGTCCGGTGCGCCTGTGGCGCCTCCCGTGGCTGCCGCGCCCGCCCCTCAGACCGCGCCCGCTCCCCAGGACGCCCCCGCCCCTCAGACCGCGCCCGCTCCCCAGGACGCCCCCGCACCTCAGCAGGTCCCACCCGCGCAGCCCGCCGCCGCCCCCGCCGCCCGGCAGCCCGGAGCCTGGCCGGGAGCCGCTGCGCCCGCCGGTCGGCCCGACCGGCCCGCCGAGTCCCCGCGTCCCGCCGGAAGCTGGCCGTCGGCCGCCGCGCCCGGACAGGGACAGCCCGCACCCGCGGCGCCTCCGGCCGCTTCCGCTCCGGGAGCCCCGCCCGCCGCCGCCCCCGCGCCCGGTACGGCGCAGGGCGCCGCCCAGGTGCGGAACATGTGGCCCGACATCCTCGAAGCCGTCAAGAACCGCCGGCGCTTCACCTGGATCCTGCTCAGCCAGAACGCCCAGGTCGCCGGGTTCGACGGCACCACCCTCCAGCTCGGCTTCCCGAACCCGGGCGCCCGGGACAACTTCGCGTCCAGCGGCAGCGAGGACGTACTGAAGCAGGTGCTCGCCGACCAGTTCCATGTGCAGTGGCGGGTCGACGCGATCGTCGATCCCTCGGGCGGTACGCAGCCGCCCGGTGGCAGCAATCACCCCGGCCCCGGCGGTTCCAGCCCCGCCCCGCAGCGCCCGGCACCCCAGGACCGGGCCCCGGCCGCGCCCGCACCCGGTCCCGCACCGCAGCAGCCCGCTCCGGAGCCGCAGCAGCACCAGAGGCCCCAGGCGTTCAGAGAGCCCCCGCCCCCGCCCGCGGACCAGCCGCCGTCCGTCTCACTGGAGGACGACACCCCCGAGGACGACGATCCCGACCTCGTCGACTCGGCGCTCTCCGGCCACGACCTGATCGTGCGGGAGCTCGGAGCGACGGTGGTGGAGGAATATACGAACGAGTAGGGGCACGGTCTTCGGCGGCCCGTACAAGGCCCGCGCCGGGCCGGACCCGGTGCGCGGGCTAGGCTGCGTACCGTGAAGGTCCTTGTCATCGGCGGCGGCGCCCGCGAACACGCCCTGTGCCGCTCTCTTTCCCTCGACTCCGAAGTCACCTCCCTGCACTGTGCCCCCGGTAACGCGGGCATCGCGGAGGTGGCCGAGCTGCACCCGGTCGACCCGCTGGACGGCGCCGACGTCGCCCGGCTGGCGACCGAGCTGGAGGCCGGGCTCGTGGTCGTCGGACCCGAGGCTCCCCTGGTCGCCGGGGTCGCCGACGCGGTGCGCGGAGCGGGCATCCCCTGCTTCGGGCCGACCCGGGAAGCGGCGCAGCTGGAAGGGTCCAAGGCCTTCGCCAAGGATGTGATGGCGGCGGCGAACGTACCCACCGCGCGCGCCTACGTGTGCACCACCCCCGCCGAGATCGACGCGGCGCTGGACGCCTTCGGCGCTCCGTACGTGGTCAAGGACGACGGCCTCGCCGCGGGCAAGGGCGTCGTCGTGACCTCCGACGTCCAGGCCGCCCGCGCCCATGCGCTGGCCTGCGAGAGCGTCGTCATCGAGGAGTTCCTGGACGGCCCCGAGGTCTCCCTGTTCGCGATCACCGACGGGACGACCGTCCTTCCGCTCCAGCCCGCGCAGGACTTCAAGCGGGCGCTGGACGGCGACGAGGGTCCGAACACCGGTGGTATGGGCGCGTACTCCCCGCTCCCCTGGGCCGGCCCCAAGCTGGTCGAGGAGGTCATGGCGTCCGTCCTCCAGCCGACCGTCGACGAGCTGCGCCGCCGGGGCACCCCGTTCGCGGGCCTGCTGTACGCGGGCCTCGCGATCACCTCGCGCGGGGTACGGGTCATCGAGTTCAACGCCCGCTTCGGCGACCCCGAGACCCAGGTGGTGCTGGCCCGGCTGAAGACCCCGCTGGCCGGCGTCCTGCTGAACGCGGCCAACGGCACGCTCGACAGCGAGCCCCCGCTGAACTGGCGCGACGACGCGGCCGTCACGGTGGTCATCGCCTCGCACAACTACCCGGACACCCCGCGCACCGGCGACCGGATCGAGGGCCTCGACGAGGTGGCGGCGCAGGATGCGCCCGATGCGTACGTCCTGCACGCCGGGACCCGGCAGGACGGCGACGCCGTCGTGAGCGCCGGGGGCCGGGTGCTGTCGGTGACCGCGACCGGTGCGGACCTGGCCGTGGCCCGTGAGCGTGCCTATACGGCGCTGGGCCGGGTACGGCTCGACGGGGCGCAGCATCGTACGGACATCGCGGCGAAGGCCGCAGGCATCTGACGGATCTACGTCAGCACCTTTACCCAAAGCCATTCCATCGAGTGACGGCTGGCCCATCCGGATGACGCTCGCCGGAGCCCCAACTAGTCTGCGGCGCAAGCATTCCGGCACTTGGCCCACCGGCATTGCGATGTCAGTGACGGGTGCCACAGTGGGGGAGTGAGCAAAGCCGCCGCGGGGGCAGAGGGGGTGACGTCCGGCCGTGTCCGACACCGGTACGAGTGAGAAGCGGGGTGCGCAGGGCGCCCGTGCCCATGCACTGGCTGTTCTGGGTATTCGGGGCAGGGCGCTGGCCGTAGCGCTGCTGCCCGTCGCGGTCGCGGTCGTGCTGCTGGCCGGCGGGGCCACCGGCCACCTCAGCGGCGGCAGTTGGGACACGGCGCGCTGGGCGGTGTCGTGCTTCGCGGCCGTGGTGCTGCTGCTCGCCGCCGTGGTGGCCGCGGTGATCGTGCGGGCCGGGCCCGCTGTCAGCCCGACGGTGGCGCTCACCGAGGCGTCGGCGCCCGACCTGCACCGGATGGTGCGGGACCTGGCGGACCGGCTCGATGTGCCGGTGCCCTCGGCGATAGCGCTCACACCGGACTGCGACAGCTGGCTGGAGGACCGTTCGCACCCGGCCGCCCGGTCCATATCCGGCGGGCGGCTGCCCACCGTGCGCGGGCTGCGGGCCCGCCGGGTGGCGGCAGCGCCCGTGCTCGTCATCGGCTCGCCCTTCCTGTGGTGGATGCGGGTCGCCGAGCTGCGCGCCCTGCTCGCGCCGGTCGTCGCGGGTACGGGCCCCTCCGCGCACCCCGACATCGCGGCCTCCCGCCGGTTCGTCCGGGGGCTCGACGCGGCGGTCGCCGTCGCCTCGCGGCCCGGACTCGGCCCGGTGCGGCGTTTCGCGTACTCCTTCGTCGGCCGGACCGCCGGGCTGATGCTGCGCAGTTGTCGTGGCCATGCTGCCGAGATGGAGCGGGGTGTCGCCGCCGCCGCCTCCGACCGCGCACAGACTGTGGACTACGGGCTGCGCATCGTCGCCCAGGAGCAGGTGGGCCTGGCCTACGCGGGCTGGGACCGGCTGCTGACCCGGGTCGCGCTGCCCGCCTGGCGGATGGGCCGCTGGCCGTCCCGGCTCGACGCGGGAGTGGTCTCCGCGCTCACCGAGCTGTCCCGCCGGGACCGTCTCGCCGAAGGCTTCACCTCGCGCCTCGGCGAGCGGCCCGCCTGCGACCTCCTGGAGGAGCCGGGCGCGGTCGACGAGGCCACCTCGCTGCTCGCCGCCCGTCTCTTCCACGGCGGCCCCGCGGAGAACGGCCCGGACTGGTCGCCGGTGGACTGGCAGGAGTACCCGGAAGAGGTCGTCGACCGTAAGTGGCGCACGGAGGCGGCCAGGCTGCACCGGGTCCTCGACCGCCTCGGCGTCAACCGCGCCGCCGCCCCGGGCGCCGCCGACACCCCGGACGACCGGGGCGGGCCGACACTCGCACGGGTGATGAATCATCTGGCCGCCGACGGCACGGACGTACTGGCCACCGCCGTCACCGCCGAGGTGGCCCGCGAGGAGGCCGCCGCGCCGCCGTCGGTCCCCGGCGGCACGCTGGAGGGCGAGCATCTCTGGGACACCGGGGCGATCCCGCTCTTCCCGCTCCAGCCGCCCCGTACCGGACGTGACCTGCTCGCCGACCACGTCATCGCGATGATCTGCTGCGCGGCCGTCGACACGGCGGGCGCCGCCCCCGGCCTGGACTGGCTGGACGGGCCCGTGCTGCTGGTCGACGACGAACGCAGGTCGGACCTGGGCGGCCATGTGGTGAGCCTGGTGGAGGACGGGGACGCCGAGCCGTTGCGCGGGTGGCTGAGGACGGTGGGCGTCCGCCTGGAGAAGCCGGTACGGCTGGTGTGAGACCGCCGGGGAACCTTGGGCCGCACCCGCCGGGGAACCTTGGGCCGCGCCCCCGTCAGGACCCGGGCCCGCCTCTCCGGAGAACCTGGGCCCGCCCCCGTCGGAGAACCCGGCCCGTGCCCGTCGGAGACCCCGGGCCGCGCCCGACGGAGCAACCGCCGGGTCGCGCTCACCGCTGCCCCTGGGACCGGTTCCGCCCCGCCGCGTCAATGCGCGAATTCGTAAATTCGCGACGAACAGTAACGGAGTGACTCCCTTATGTGATGTGCTGGGCCGGTCGCTGACTGTCGGTGCATCTCTGTTGTGCCCGGGCGGCCGAGGGAAGGGGAGCCGCATGGGGGCGGAGCAGATCCGGCGCTGGGAATCGGGGGCCCTCGCCCACGCCGTCTCGGATCCGTTCGGCCAGGGCCCGCTGCCCTGGCTCCGCGGCAGTGAGAACTACTTCGACGACACCGGCCATGTCGTCCCCTGGTACGCCGACCCGGACGCCGCACACCAGCACTCCGGTGGCCCCCGCACCGCCGACGACGTGAAGCGGCAGATCAAGGGCTTCGCCTCCACGGGCGCCGCCGCGCCCGGCGAGGCCATCGACTTCCACGTCACCGTCGACCCGCCCCAGCAGTTCTCCGTCGACATCTACCGCATCGGCCACTACGGCGGCGACGGCGCCGCGAAGATCACCACCAGCCCCCGCCTCTCCGGCATCGTCCAGCCGGCCCCGCTCACCGCCGACCGCACGGTCTCCTGCCACCACTGGTGGCTCTCCTGGCGCCTCCAGATCCCGTCGTACTGGTCGATCGGGGCGTACGTCGCCGTGCTCACCACCGCCGACGGCTACCGCTCGCACATCCCGTTCACGGTCCGCGACAGCCACCCGGCCGATCTGCTCCTCCTGCTGCCGGACGTGACCTGGCAGGCGTACAACCTCTACCCGGAGGACGGCCACACCGGCGCCAGCCTGTACCACGCCTGGGACAGCGGGGGCCGGCTGCTCGGCGAGGAGGACGCCGCCACCACGGTCTCCTTCGACCGGCCGTACGCGGGCGCCGGCCTGCCCCTGCACGTGGGCCACGCCTACGACTTCATCCGCTGGGCCGAACGGTACGGCTACGACCTCGCCTACGCCGACGCCCGCGACCTGCACGCGGGCCGTATCGACCCGACCCGCTACCGCGGCCTGGTCTTCCCCGGCCACGACGAGTACTGGTCGGTGCCCATGCGGCGCACCACGGAACTCGCCCGTGAGCAGGGCACCTCCCTCGTCTTCCTCTCCGCCAACACCATGTACTGGCAGGTGGAGCTCGCCCCTTCGCCCTCCGGCGTCGCCGACCGCCTGCTCACCTGCCGGAAGCGCCGCGGCCCCGGCAAGTCCGCGCTCTGGCGGGAGATCGACCGGCCCGAACAGCAGCTCCTCGGCATCCAGTACGCGGGACGCGTCCCCGAGTCGAGCCCCCTGATCGTGCGCAACGCCGCACACTGGCTCTGGGACGCGACCGGCGCGGCCGAGGGGGACGAACTCCCCGGGCTGGTCGCGGGCGAGGCCGACCGCTACTTCCCGCGTACCGCGCTCCCGAAGCACGAAGGCCGGATGCTGCTCGCCCACTCGCCGTACCGGGACAGCGAAGGGGCCGTGCGCCACCAGGAGACGTCCCTCTACCGCGCCCCCTCGGGCTCGTTCGTCTTCGCCTCGGGCACCTTCGCCTGGTCCCCCGCGCTGGACCGCCCCGGCCATGTGGACCCCCGTGTCCAGCGCGCGACGGCCAACCTCCTGGACCGGATCTGCAAGCGCGAATGACCGGCGCCGCGCCCACCGTCCGCCATGCCGCGCCCACCGTCCGACCCGGGCCCGCAGGGGCTCCGACCTCGGGTGCGACCCTGGGGAGGTCCGTACGCAGGGCATACGGGAGAATCGACCCCGACCCCAGAGCATGGACATAACCACGGGGAGGAACCGTGTCCGGATTCGTAGAAAAGCCCGAGCCGCTTCAGGTACCGGGCCTGGTACACCTGCACACCGGCAAGGTGCGCGATCTGTACCAGAACGAGGCGGGCGACCTCGTGATGGTCGCCAGCGACCGCATGTCCGCGTTCGACTGGGTGCTGCCCACCGAGATCCCCGACAAGGGCCGGGTCCTCACCCAGCTGTCGCTCTGGTGGTTCGACCAGCTCGCGGACCTCGTACCGCACCACGTCATCTCCACCGACCTCCCGGCCGGCGCCCCCGCCGACTGGGCCGGCCGCACCCTGATCTGCAAGTCGCTGCGGATGGTCCCGGTCGAGTGCGTCGCACGCGGCTACCTCACCGGCTCCGGCCTGGTGGAGTACAACGAGCACCGCACCGTCTGCGGTCTCGCGCTCCCCGAGGGCCTGAGCGACGGCTCGGAACTGCCCGCGCCGATCTTCACGCCCGCGACCAAGGCGGCCGTCGGCGAACACGACGAGAACGTGAGTTACGAGGAGGTCGCCCGCCAGGTCGGTGCGGAGACCGCCTTCGAGCTGCGCCGGACGACCCTCGACGTGTACAGCCGGGCCCGGGACATCGCGCGCGAGCGGGGCATCATCCTCGCCGACACGAAGTTCGAGTTCGGCTACGACGGCGACCGGCTCGTCATCGCCGACGAGGTGTTGACCCCGGACTCGTCCCGCTTCTGGCCGATCGCGGGCTGGCAGCCGGGCCGTGCGCAGCCCTCGTACGACAAGCAGTACGTCCGCAACTGGCTGACCTCGGAGGCCTCCGGCTGGGACCGCAAGAGCGAGCAGCCACCGCCCGCGCTCCCGCAGGAGATCGTGGACGCGACCCGCGCCAAGTACCTGGAGGCGTACGAGCTGCTGACCGGGACGCCCTGGTCGTAGCGGTACGCGGTCCGCACGCAGCACGGAAAAAGGCCCCGGTCGCGAGGACCGGGGCCTTTCTTCACCGAGCGGACGACCAGGTTCGAACTGGCGACCTCAACCTTGGCAAGGTTGCGCTCTACCAACTGAGCTACGTCCGCATGCGCCGTAGCGCGGAGTCCACTATACCCAACCTCGCTGGCGCGCGAGACGCACTGCGGTGTGACGATTTTCGGCCCCCAGCTTGGTCGCGGCCGACGACAGGTAGTTCCGTACCGTCCCCGGCGACAGCGAGGCCCGCTCGGCGATCTCCGCGACCGGTGCGCCGTCCGCCGCCAGTTCCAGCACCTCCGCCTCCCGCACGGTCAGCGGCGAGTCCCCGGCGGAGATCGCGTCGGCGGCCAACTCCTGGTCCACATAACGCCCTCCGGCCCGCACCGTCCGGATGATCTCGGCCAGCTTCTGCGCGGACACCGTCTTCGGTACGAACGCCCGCACCCCCGCCGAGAGCGCCCGCTTCAGATGGCCGGGACGGCCGTGGCTGGTGACGATCATGCAGCGGCACTCCGGGAGTTCACCGCGCAGAGCTGTGGCCACACTCACACCGTCGGCCCCCGGCATCTGAAGATCCAGCACCGCGACATCGGGCCGGTGCGCCCGTGCCATCGCGAGCGCCTCGGGCCCGGACGCGGCCTCGGCGACCACCACGAGGTCGTCCTCCAGCCCGAGCAGCGCGGCGAGCGCGCCCCGGATGAGGTGCTCGTCGTCGGCGAGCAGCACCCGTACCGGACCCGCGCTCCCGGCCCCCGGCTGTACGGACCCGGTCACGCGGCAGCCTCCGCACCCCGGTCACGTACGACGCCCAGCGCCTCCGCACCCCGGCCGGGCACCGCGCCCAGCGGGACCTCGGCGGTCAGCCGGAACCGTCCGCCCCCGGCCGGGCCCGCCACCAGGGTGCCGTCCAGAGCGGTCAGCCGCTCCCGCAGCCCGGCGAGACCCGACCCGGACGTGCCGTCGGCGCCGGCTGCCGCGTCGGCGCCGTCGTTCTCGACGGTCAGCGTGGCGTCCGACCCCGAACGGGACACCTCGATCGCGCAGCGCCGGGCGTCCCCGTGCCGCAGCACATTGGTCGCCGCCTCCCGCACCACCCAGCCGAGCGCCGACTGGACGGCCCCCGAGAGGCCGTCCACCGGCCCCGAGACCGCGCACTCGATCCCCGCGGCCTCCAACACCCCGCGCGCACCGTCCAGTTCGACGGCCAGATCGGCCTCCCGGTACCCACGCACCACTGCACGTACCTCCCGCTGCGACTCCTGCGCGATGCGCTGCACCTCGGCCATCTGCTCCATCGCCGCCGACCGCTCGCCGTGCCCCGAGCCGCGCCCCGGGCCGTGCCCCGAGCCGCGCCCCGGGCCGTGCCCCGGGCCGTGTTCCGGGCCGTGTTCCGGGCCACGCTCAGAGCCGTGTTCCGCGCATCGCTGCTGTTCGCGCCGGGCCAGCTGGACCGCCAGCTCGCTCTTCAGCGCGATCACCGCCAGATTGCGCCCCATCACATCGTGCAGGTCCCGCCCGAACCGCAGGCGTTCCTCCGCGACCGCCAACTGCGCCTGTACGTTCTTCGCCTGCTGGAGCTGCCACATCATGCCCAGGTGCCAGGCGGAACAGCGCACCGCGAGGGTGAACCACCCGGGCCCGAAGACGATGGAGATCGCGCAGCCGAGCGCCAGGGCACCCTGCCCGAGCAGCGCCACCACCCCGCACACGCCGATCAGCAGGGCCAGTTGCACCAGGAGGGTGGTCCGCCGCCGCACGACCAGGCAGTGCGCCATCGAGAACGGCACCAGCGTGACGCACACCAGCAGCGTCACGCCCGGGACCCGGACCATTCCCACCGCCGAGGTGAGCGCCAGCACGGCCACCACGTCCGCCGCCAGCAGCCCGGCCGCCAGCGCGACCAGCCGCCGGGGGACGGCCCCGACGCCCAGGTACTCGCCCAGCGCCGCCGGGACCAGCACGTTCCCGCACACGCCCTGGGCCACCGCGACCAGACAGGACGCGACGATCAGCGGGACAGGAGCGTCGGAGTGCCGGACCGGCCCGGTCACCGACAGCATCACCTGGACGGCGACCGTCATCCAGAGCAGGACGAGCAACGTCCCGCGCGTGTAGAGGTCGATCTGGGCGAGCCCCTCACGCGCCCGCCATCCCCGTATCCACGTCAGCACATCGACCCCCGCGCTCCCCTGCGTCAGCGACGCGGTTCCCAGCGGAACCAGCGCCTTACAGCAAACACCGCCAGCACCGTCCAGGCCACCGCCGTCAGCATGTGCCCCAGGGCGTCGTACACGGACGCCGACCCCGTCCAAGCGCCCCGTACCAGCTCCACCACCGGTGTCAGCGGCAGCAGTTCGCAGACCGAGGCCAGCTTGTCGGGAAAGACCTCCAGCGGCACGATCACCCCCGAACCGGCCATCGACAGCAGCATCATCGGGATGATCGTCAGCTGAGCGGCCTCGGCGGACCTGGTGACCCCCGCGGTGGCCGCCCCCAGCGCGGTCAGCATCGCGACCCCCAGGACGACGCCGGCGGCCATGAGCAGCGGAGCGGGCGGCAGCCCCATGTCGAAGACCACCGCACAGCCGGCCGTCAGCAGCGCGCACTGCACCAGCGCGATGACCGCGGAGGGCAGCGCACCCCCGGCGAGGATCTCGATGTCCCGCGCCTCGCCGGTACGCAGCCGTTTGAGCACCAACTGCTCGCGGCGGACCACCAGCACGCTGACCACCCCGTTGTAGAGGGCGAAGAGCATCGAGAACCCGATGGCCCCGGGCAGCAGCACCGCGCCCGCCGTCAGCCCGGCCCTGTCCAGGCTCTTCTGGGTCGTCGTCGACGAGATGACGACGGTCATGAAGACGGGCAGCACCACCATGGTGAGGAGCGAGGCCTTGCTGCGCCCCAGCTGCGTCAGCTCGGCGCGGGCCAGCGCTGCCATCCGTCCGGTGTGCGGCACGTACCTCCGCAGTACGTTCCTGTCGCTGTCCGTCGTGACCGTGACCGGTGCGCTCATCGCGCGGCCTCCTGCTCCTGTGCGATGCCCAGAAATGCTTCCTCCAACGAGGCCGACCGCACATCGAGCCCCCGCAGCTCGATGGCGTTGTCCCTGGCCCACACCAGGAGTTCGGTGGCGGCGTGCTGCAGTACGGAGGTCCGCAGCTGCACCTCCCCGCCGGTACGGACATACGTCCCCAGCGGCGGCAGGTCGCCGACCGCGAGCCCGCCGGGCAGGGCGAACGAGATGTGCGAGGGCTGCGAGCCCACCACCTCGTCCACCCGCCCCTCGGCGGCGATCCGTCCCTTGTGCAGGATCGCCAGCCGGTCCGCCAGCTCCTCGGCCTCCTCCAGATAGTGCGTGGTCAGCAGGACGGTCGTACCGTCGTCGCGCAGCTCACGCACCAAGTCCCAGGTCTCCCGGCGCCCTTCGGGGTCGAGGCCGGTCGTCGGCTCGTCGAGGAAGAGCACCTCGGGGCGTCCCAGCAGCGCCATCGCCAGGTCCAGGCGTCGCTTCTCGCCGCCGGAGAGCTGCTTCACCCGGACCGCCGACCGCCCGCCGAGCCCCACCTTCTCCAGGGCCTCGCCGACGGGGCGCGCGCCGCTCGTGCAGCCCGCCCACATCCGTACGGTCTCGGCGACCGTCAGTTCCGGCGGGAACCCGCCCTCCTGGAGCATCACCCCGGTACGCGGCCGGACGGCGGCGCGCTCGCTGTACGGGTCGTGCCCGAGCACCCGCACCCGGCCGCCGCTCGGCTGGGCCAGGCCCTCCAGCAACTCCATCGTGGAGGTCTTGCCCGCGCCGTTGGTCCCGAGCAGCGCGAAGAGTTCCCCGGCCGCTACCGAGAAGGAGACACCGGCGACGGCTTCGAAACCGCCCGCGTAGGTGCGTCGTAGATCTGCGACCTCGATCACATCTGTCATGGATCCAGGCTGCCCGGGTGCCCGGCCCGCGGCCGATGACAAATGTCATCGGATCCGATGAGCCCGCGCATGCCGCAGCGCTCCGCGCTCATGGAACGGGCACATGAGAAAGGCCCCGGTCACGAGGACCGGGGCCTTTCTCCACTGAGCGGACGACCAGGTTCGAACTGGCGACCTCAACCTTGGCAAGGTTGCGCTCTACCAACTGAGCTACGTCCGCATTGCCGCCGACCGGCTTCCACCGGACGGTGCGAGCACTACTCTACCCGACCGGCTGAGTGGTCTGGAGAGCGATGCAGAGCGGGTGACAGGAATTGCACACTGCGCCTTCCCCCTGGAAGGGGGATGTTCTACTACTGAACTACACCCGCACGCTGCTTCGGTTGGGGCCTTTCGGCCTTGCCCTTCGGCGTGCTCCAGACTCTAGCTGATCAACAGGGGTGGAACGCAAGTCGAGTCGCCGCGACGGGAGTCGGTGGGGAGTCGACGGGGTCCGGCCGGGTCCCGCCCCGGCCCCGGACCGCTGGGGTGCGGGGCGTCAGCCCGCCGCGTTGAACGCCTCGTAGACCTTCTTCGGGATGCGCCCGCGGGCCGGCACGTCCATCTTGTTGGACCGCGCCCAGGCGCGGACGGCCGCCGGGTCGGGGGCCACCGAGGTGTGCCGGTACGCCTTGCCCGACTTCGACTGCTTTCGGGCTGCCTCCAGGAAGGGGGCCAGCGCCTTGCGCAGTTTCTTTGCATTGGCGGTATTGAGGTCGATCTCGTACGACTTCCCGTCGAGACCGAAGGTGACCGTTTCCGCCGCTTCTCCGCCGTCGATGTCGTCGGAGAGCGTGACCACTACTCGCTGAGCCACGGACTTCGGTCCTTTCCTGCGACACCGCCTGTCCGCGTGCTCCCACGCTGACGTGCTGCGATGTCGGCCTTACGGCTGATTTTTAGTTACGGCATTTCCTTTGTACAGCGGAAGGCGCCGCATTGTGAAGCCCACCCAATTACATGCGCGTGTCCGAGTGCAATCCGGTAGGACGATTTTTTCGAGGATTTTTCTCCGGTGTTGTCCGGGCCGATATCTGAACGTGATCGGCCATACTCATTATCTACCCGCGTAGATTTTTGGGCCAGGTAGTCTGAGGGGACCGCCTTCGCACCAAAACACCGGGAGTGCCAGTGGCACGCGTCGTAGTCGACGTCATGCTCAAGCCGGAGATCCTCGACCCGCAGGGACAGGCGGTGCAGCGTGCACTGCCCCGTCTCGGCTTCGATGGAATCGCCGACGTACGTCAGGGAAAGCGTTTCGAGCTGGAGGTCGAGGGGCCCGTCGATGACGCCGCCCTCGCCCGCATCAATGAGCTGGCTGAAACCTTCCTCGCCAACACCGTCATCGAGAACTTCACCGTGAAGGTGGAGGCAGAGAAGTGACCGCTCGTATCGGAGTCGTCACCTTCCCTGGCACCCTCGACGACCGGGACGCACTGCGCGCGGTACGTGTCGCCGGTGCCGAGCCCGTTTCGCTCTGGCACCGTGACAAGGGCCTCCAGCAGGTCGACGCGGTCGTGCTCGCCGGTGGTTTCTCCTACGGCGACTATTTGCGGGCCGGAGCCATCTCCCGCTTCTCGCCGGTGATGGAGACGATCATCGAGCAGGCGAAGGCCGGTCTGCCGGTCCTGGGTATCTGCAACGGTTTCCAGATCCTCACCGAGTCGCATTTGCTGCCCGGCGCGATGCTGCGGAACAACCATCTGCACTTCATCTGCCGCGACCAGAAGCTGCGCGTGGAGAACCCGGACACCGCCTGGACCGCCGACTACACGGCCGGTCAGGAGATCTCCGTACCCCTCAAGAACATCGACGGCCGGTACGTCGCGGACGAGCGTGTCCTCGACGAGCTGGAGGCCGAGGGCCGGGTGGCATTCCGGTACCTGGACGGCAATCCCAACGGCTCGCTGCGCGACATCGCCGGTGTCACCAACGCCGCGGGCAATGTCGTCGGCCTGATGCCGCACCCCGAGCACGCCGTGGAGCCGCTGATCGGTACGGGGCGTACCGACGGCCTCGGATTCTTCACCTCGATCCTGAAGAAGCTGGTCAACGCATGAGCCTCGACACCGTCCAGCACGCCGCGGAGACCCCCGGGGCCGAGCAGCCCTGGAAGGAACTCGGCCTCAAGGAGGACGAGTACGCGCGGATCCGCGAGATCCTCGGCCGCCGTCCCACCGGTGCCGAGCTCGCCATGTACTCCGTGATGTGGTCCGAGCACTGCTCGTACAAGAGCAGCAAGGTCCACCTCAAGCAGTTCGGCGAGAAGGTCCCGGAGAACGACGCGATGCTCGTCGGCATCGGCGAGAACGCCGGTGTCGTCGATGTCGGCCAGGGCTACGCGGTGACCTTCAAGGTCGAGTCGCACAACCACCCCTCGTACATCGAGCCCTACCAGGGCGCGGCCACCGGCGTCGGCGGCATCGTCCGCGACATCCTCGCCATGGGCGCCCGCCCGGTCGCGGTCGTCGACCCGCTGCGGTTCGGTGCGGCCGACCACCCCGACACCAAGCGGGTACTGCCCGGTGTCGTCGCCGGCATCGGCGGTTACGGCAACTGCCTCGGCCTGCCGAACATCGGCGGCGAGGTCGTCTTCGACGCCTGCTACCAGGGCAACCCGCTGGTCAACGCGGGCTGCATCGGCGTCATGAAGCACGAGGACATCCACCTCGCGAAGGCTTCGGGCACCGGCAACAAGGTCATCCTGTACGGCGCCCGCACCGGCGGCGACGGCATCGGCGGCGTCTCCGTGCTGGCCTCGGAGACCTTCGAGGCCACCGGTCCGGCGAAGCGTCCGGCGGTCCAGGTCGGTGACCCCTTCCAGGAGAAGCTCCTCATCGAGTGCACCCTGGAGATCTTCGGCGAGAAGCTCGTCGCGGGCATCCAGGACCTCGGCGGCGCCGGGCTCTCCTGCGCCACCTCCGAGCTGGCGAGCGCCGGTTCGGGCGGGATGCGCGTCGAGCTGGACACCGTTCCGCTGCGCGACTCCTCCCTCTCGCCCGAGGAAATCCTCATGAGCGAGTCGCAGGAGCGCATGTGCGCGATCGTCGAGCCGCAGCACGTCGCGCGGTTCATGGAGATCTGCGAGAAGTGGGACGTCATCGCCACCGTCATCGGTGAGGTGACCGAGGGCTCGCAGCTGGAGATCTTCTGGCACGGCGAGCAGATCGTGGACGTGCCGCCGCGGTCCGTCGCGCACGAGGGCCCGACCTACCACCGGCCGTACGCCCGCCCCGAGTGGCAGGACGCGCTCCAGGCGGACGACGCGAACAAGCTGGCCCGCCCGGCCACTTCGGCCGAGCTGCGCGAGCAGGTGCTGAAGCTCGTCGCGTCGCCGAACCAGGCGTCGAAGGCGTGGATCACCGACCAGTACGACCGTTTCGTACAGGGCAACACGGTGCTCGCGATGCCCGAGGACGCGGGCATGATCCGGATCGACGAGGAGTCGAACCTGGGCGTGACCATGGCGACCGACGGCAACGGCCGGTACGCCAAGCTCGACCCGTACACCGGCGCGCAGCTCGCGCTGGCCGAGGCGTACCGCAACGTCGCGACCACCGGCGCGAAGCCGCTCGCCATCTCGGACTGCCTGAACTTCGGTTCGCCCGAGGACCCGGACGTCATGTGGCAGTTCGCCGAGGCCACCCGCGGTCTCGCGGACGGCTGCCTGGAGCTGGGCACGCCGGTCACCGGCGGCAATGTGTCGCTGTACAACCAGACGGGCGACGCGGCCATCCACCCGACGCCGGTCGTCGCGGTGCTCGGTGTGATCGACGACGTCAACCGCCGTACGCCGATGGCCTTCGCCGAGGAGGGGCAGCTGCTCTACCTGCTCGGCGACACCCACCAGGAGTTCGGCGGTTCGGCCTGGTCCCAGGTGGTCCACGACCACCTGGGCGGGATGCCGCCCCGGGTGGACCTCGGCCGCGAGAAGCTCCTCGCGGAGATCCTCATCTCGGCCTCGCGCGACGGCATGATCGACGCCGCGCACGACCTGTCCGACGGCGGTCTGATCCAGGCGGTCACCGAATCCTGCCTGCGCGGCGGGAAGGGTGCGCGGCTGGTCGTCCCGGACGGCCTGGACGCGTTCACGTTCCTCTTCTCCGAGTCGGCGGGGCGCGCGGTCGTCTCGATCCCGCGCAGCGAGGAACTCCGCTTCAACGACATGTGCGGGGCGCGCGGCCTGCCCGTCACCCGCATCGGTGTGGTGGACGGCGCGGACATCGAGATCCAGGGCGAGTTCAGCCTGCCGCTGGCCGAGCTGCGCGAGGCGCACGAGGCGACGATTCCGGCGCTGCTGGCCTGACGGTTCTACTTGTACGACGAAGCGCCGGTGCACGGGAGTTGATCTCCCGGACGCCGGCGCTTCGTCGTGTGCCGGTCAGTGGGCGAAGGCGGGTGCCTTCGGGTCGGGCCCGTACGAGTTGTGCTGAGTGTGATGCGCGCCCCATCCCCATGGAGCGCGCCAAGGGCGCAGAACCTATGCGGCTCGAACTCGGCCGGTCAAGATCTTTTGCGGCCCCGCCCGCGACCGTGAACGGGCTCCCGGACCCGAGCGGCGGGGCGCCGCATACGCTCACCCCATGCCGCCGTCCCAGAAGCGTGCCCGCCGCTACGACCACGCCAGAACCCGCACCGCGGTCCTGGCCCAGTTCGGACACGTACGCAGCGCCGTGGCCGGACTCACCCCCGACCAGCTCGCCCGCCCCACCCGGCTCGGCGACTGGACCGTACGCGAACTGGCCGCGCATCTCGCCATGGCCGTCGAGAGCGTCAGCCGGTGTCTCGACCGGCCGGCCCCGGAGCGGCAGGAAGTCACCCTGCTGGACTGGCCGTTCGCCACCGCGCAGGTGGCCGGGCAGATCTCCGAGGACGTCAGGGCGCTCGCCGCGACTACCACCCCGGACGAGCTGTTCCGGCGGACCGCGGACCGGATCACCGAGCGGCTGCCGGCCGCAGCCGAGGACCGGCTGATCGCGAGCCGGGTCGGGGCCATGCGGCTCGGCGACTACCTGGTCACGCGCTGCGTCGAACTCGTCGTGCACACCGACGACCTGAACGCCGCCACCGGCCTGGAGATCCCGTACGACCGACAGGCCCTGGCCGCCTGCACCCGCCTCCTCGCGGACGCGCTCGCGGTCAAGGCCCCCGGCGCGTCCACCGAGGTCAGGATCCCGCCGTACGCCGTCGTCCAGTGCATCGAGGGCCCCCGGCACACCCGCGGCACCCCGCCCAACGTCGTCGAGACCGACCCGCTCAGCTGGATCCGGCTCGCCACCGGGCGTACGCGGTGGCGAGCGGCCGTCGACGAGGCGCTGGTCGCGGCGAGCGGGGAACGGGCGGATCTCTCGGACCTGCTGCCGGTGATGGGCTGAGGGGAAGCGGGAGCCGAACCGCCCTGTCCGAGGGGCGCGGGCATCGCATCAGGAAAGGCGCGGGCGTCGCATCAGGAAGGGCGCGGGCATCGCATTCGGAAAGGACCGGGCGAGCGGTCCGGACGGTCGCATGCGCTTCAGCGTGCGTCCCGGCGACCGTGCAAGGCGGCATCCTTACCGTCGGTGACGGCGCGGGAACGGAACCTCGGCCGTATGAAATCCGCCACGGCCCCCTGACCCCCACAGCCCCGGACAGGACCGGAATCCCTGCTACCGCATAGCGTCGCGTATCGGTCAGAGCGGGCACCGGGACCGATCCCCAATTCGGACCAGTGGTCGATCTCGCCTACACTCGGTGGCGTGCCTCGTGGTGATGGACGACTCAACCACGACCTGCTCCCCGGAGAGAAAGGCCCCCAGGACGCTTGTGGCGTCTTCGGTGTCTGGGCTCCGGGCGAAGAGGTCGCCAAGCTCACCTATTTCGGACTGTATGCCCTGCAGCACCGTGGACAGGAGTCCGCGGGCATCGCAGTGAGCAATGGGTCCAAGATCCTGGTCTTCAAGGACATGGGTCTGGTCTCACAAGTCTTCGACGAAACCTCTCTCAGCTCTCTTCAGGGCCATATCGCAGTGGGTCACGCCCGCTACTCCACCACCGGAGCCTCGGTGTGGGAGAACGCGCAGCCGACCTTCCGTGCCACCGCGCACGGCTCGATCGCGCTCGGTCACAACGGCAACCTGGTCAATACGGCCCAGCTCGCCGCGCTCGTCGCCGAGCTGCCCAAGGAGAACGGCCGGTCCACCCAGGTGGCCGCCACCAACGACACCGACCTGGTGACCGCGCTCCTCGCGGGCCAGACCGATGACGAGGGCAAGCCGCTGACCGTCGAGGAAGCCGCCGCCAAGGTGCTGCCCGACGTGAAGGGCGCGTTCTCGCTGGTCTTCATGGACGAGAACACCCTCTACGCGGCCCGTGACCCGCAGGGCATCCGCCCGCTGGTCCTCGGCCGTCTGGAGCGCGGCTGGGTGGTGGCCTCCGAGTCCGCCGCCCTGGACATCTGCGGCGCCTCCTACGTCCGCGAGGTCGAACCCGGTGAGCTCGTCACCATCGACGAGAACGGTCTGCGCACCGTCCGATTCGCAGAAGCGAAGCCCAAGGGCTGCGTCTTCGAGTACGTCTACCTGGCCCGCCCCGACACCGACATCGCGGGCCGGAACGTCTATCTCTCGCGTGTGGAGATGGGCCGGAAGCTGGCGGCGGAAGCCCCGGCCGAAGCCGACCTGGTGATAGCGACGCCCGAGTCGGGAACGCCCGCCGCGATCGGTTACGCCGAGGCCAGCGGGATTCCGTACGGCTCGGGCCTGGTCAAGAACGCCTATGTCGGCCGGACCTTCATCCAGCCCTCGCAGACGATCCGCCAGCTCGGCATCCGCCTCAAGCTCAACCCGCTCAAGGAAGTCATCCGCGGCAAGCGCCTGGTGGTCGTCGACGACTCGATCGTCCGCGGCAACACCCAGCGCGCCCTGGTCAAGATGCTTCGTGAGGCCGGCGCCGCCGAGATCCACATCCGGATCTCCTCCCCGCCCGTGAAGTGGCCCTGCTTCTTCGGCATCGACTTCGCGACCCGCGCCGAGCTGATCGCCAACGGGATGTCCGTCGACGAGATCGCCACCTCGATGGGTGCCGACTCGCTGTCGTACATCTCCATCGACGGCATGATCGAGGCGACGACGATCGCCAAGCCGAATCTCTGCCGCGCGTGTTTCGACGGCGAGTACCCGATGGACCTGCCCGACCCCGAGCTGCTCGGCAAGCAGCTGCTGGAGACCGAGCTGGCCGCGGGACCGGCGAACACCGCCGCTGCCGACGCGCTCCGTCGTCCGTAAGCCCCGCGCCGTACGAAACGAAAGTCCTCATCGTCATGTCTGCTGAATCTTCCGAGCGTGCGCCGCACGCGGGCACCGGTGCCAGCTACGCGAGCGCGGGCGTCGACATCGAAGCCGGTGACCGCGCCGTCGAGCTCATGAAGGAGTGGGTGAAGAAGACCCGCCGCCCCGAGGTCATGGGCGGCCTCGGCGGTTTCGCCGGTCTCTTCGACGCCTCCGCCCTGAAGCGGTACGAGCGTCCGCTGCTGGCCTCGGCCACCGACGGCGTCGGGACGAAGGTCGACCTCGCCCGCAAGATGGGCGTGTACGACACCATCGGCCACGACCTCGTCGGCATGGTCGTCGACGACCTGGTCGTGTGCGGTGCGGAACCGCTCTTCATGACCGACTACATCTGCGTCGGCAAGGTCTTCCCCGAGCGCGTCGCCGCGATCGTGAAGGGCATCGCCGAGGGCTGTGTGCTGGCCGGCTGCGCGCTGGTCGGCGGCGAGACCGCCGAGCACCCCGGCCTGCTCGGCGAGGACGACTTCGACGTCGCGGGCGCCGGTACGGGCGTGGTCGAGGCCGACCGGCTGCTCGGCCCGGACCGGATCCGCCAGGGCGATGTGGTCATCGCGATGGCGTCGTCCGGACTTCACTCCAACGGGTACTCGCTGGTGCGTCACGTCGTCTTCGACCGGGCCGGCTGGACGCTGGACCGGGAGATCGCGGAGTTCGGCAGGACCCTCGGCGAGGAACTGCTGGAGCCCACCAGGATCTACTCGCTGGACTGCCTGGCGCTGACCCGGACGACCGAGGTGCACGGCTTCAGCCACATCACCGGCGGCGGGCTCGCCAACAACCTGGCCCGGGTCATCCCGGACGGCCTGCACGCCACCGTCGACCGTTCGACCTGGACGCCGGGCGCCGTCTTCGACGTGGTCGGCAAGGCCGGACAGGTGGAGCGGCTGGAGCTGGAGAAGACGCTCAACATGGGCGTCGGCATGATGGCCGTCGTTCCCGGGGAGTCCGTGGACGCGGCGCTGGCGACCTTCGCCGACCGGGGCCTGGACGCCTGGGTGGCCGGAGAGATCACCGAGCGCGGCGACCGCACCTCGGGCGCCGAGCTCACCGGGGACTACGCCAAGTAGGCAGCCCCGACGGACGGAGCGCCCGGCACCACGGCCGGGCGTGACGACCGACGGGACCGGGCCGGCGGTACGGACCGGGACAGCACAGAACCCGGCCCGGGGCGGAAGCCCTGGACCGGGTCGGGTGACAGTGCCGACCGGAGTCCGCACCGCGACTGTGCTCGGTGACTGCTGTGTGAGGTCTGTACGTCAAGCGCCGCGGCGCTGAGACGAAGGACCGGACTCGTCGTCCTCGTCCTGATCCTCGTTGTAACGATCCGCGTACTGTGCGTACGGGTCATCTTCCTCTTCGTCGTCCTCGAACGGCTCCGCGTTCGGTGGCTGACTCGTAGGAGATGCGCCCAGCTCATTGGCCAGACGCGACAGGTCCGTTCCGCCGCTGCTGTACTTCAGCTGGCGGGCGACCTTCGTCTGCTTGGCCTTTGCCCGGCCGCGCCCCATGGCTCGACCCCCTCGGTGACGGGGCTCGACGGCCCCAGAGTCTTGACACCCGTTCATGATTCGGAACGGACTCTCCGTGAAGAGTCCGGTCCGTAGGGCTTCAACGGTACCTGCTTCCGCGGCCATACGGTACGCCGCCCACAGGTAGCGCCGCTTCACAGAACCGGCGAGGAGCCCCATCCTCGCTGGTCAGCTGCGATTTTAGCCTCTTCCGGGCGGCCGACCCGCCGACGGGGGTGAGTCACGTCTCCCCGACAGCGGGTCAGCGCCCGTGCACCGTCAGTGGCTGCGCGCCTCGGCCATCCGCTGCTCGGCAATCCGGTCCGCCGCGGCGGCCGGCGGGATACCGTCTTCCTTCGCACGTGCGAATATTGCCAGCGTGGTGTCGAAGATCTTCGCGGCCTTCGCCTTGCAGCGGTCGAAGTCGAAACCGTGCAGTTCGTCGGCGACCTGGATGACGCCGCCCGCGTTCACCACGTAGTCCGGGGCGTAGAGGATCCCGCGGTCCGCGAGGTCCTTCTCGACACCCGGGTGCGCGAGCTGGTTGTTGGCGGCGCCGCACACCACCTTCGCGGTGAGCACCGGCACGGAGTGGTCGTCGAGCGCGCCGCCCAGGGCGCACGGGGCGTAGATGTCGAGCCCCTCGGTACGGATCAGCGCCTCGGTGTCGGCGACCGGGGTGACCAGGCCGGGGTGCTTGTCCGTGACACGGCGTACGGAGTCCTCCCGCACGTCGGTGACCAGGACCTCCGCGCCCTCCGCCAGCAGGTGCCCGACCAGGTGGTGGCCGACCTTGCCGACGCCCGCGACGCCGATCCGGCGACCGCGCAGCGCCGGATCGCCCCAGAGGTGCTGGGCGCTGGCCCGCATGCCCTGGTAGACGCCGAACGCGGTGAGCACCGAGGAGTCGCCCGCACCGCCGTTCTCGGGGGAGCGGCCGGTGGTCCACCGGCAGGTCTGCGCGACCACGTCCATGTCCGCGACGTAGGTGCCGACGTCGCAGGCCGTCACGTACCGCCCGCCGAGCGAGGCGACGAACCTGCCGTACGCCAGGAGCAGTTCGTCGGTCTTGATCAGCTCCGGGTCGCCGATGATCACGGCCTTGCCACCGCCGTGGTCCAGTCCGGCCATGGCGTTCTTGTACGACATCCCGCGAGCCAGGTTCAGCGCGTCGGCGACGGCCGCTTCCTCGCTCGCGTACGGATAGAAGCGCGTACCGCCGAGGGCGGGGCCCAGGGCGGTGGAGTGGATGGCGATCACGGCCTTGAGGCCGGTGGCGCGGTCCTGGCAGAGCACGACTTGCTCGTGTCCCCCCTGATCCGAGTGGAACAGGGTGTGCAGCACATCGACATTGTCAGGGACGCCGGTCACAACGGTCACGGTGGTGACTCCCAAGTACGAAGCGGCGAAGGATGGAGAGCCCTCTTACGGGTGGAGAAGGCCCTGCTTGGCAGCAGATTAGGGCCTACGCGTCCGTAGATCAGGCGCAGTGCGCAGGATCACCCCCTCGTGGTGCGGTGCCGTGGGACGATCACCTCATGGCGGTGGTGTCCTCAGTGATCGTCCCCTATACGTCCTACCTGCGGGTGTACGAGCCCCTGGCGGCCTTCCCGGAGTCCGAGCGCGGCCACTGGGCCCGCTACGCGCGCCGGACCGACCTGCCGACGGCGCAGGACGAACTCCGGCGCTCGCTGGCGGATCTGGTGCCGACGCCACCGGTCGCGGTCCCGGTGCACGAGAGCGCCGAGGCGTTCGTGGCCGAGCTGGACGGGGTGGTCTGCGTCTGCCCGTGGCGGACCCGGCTGCGCGGCTGGCAGGCCCTGGAGGCGCTGGAGGAGCAGTACCCGGCGCCCGTCCTGGACGTGGTGCTGCCCCCGGTGGTGCGCCGGCAGGCCGCGGCCGACTACGAGCGCTGGCAGGAGCGGAACCCGGACGCGCGGCCCTGGATCAGAACGACGGTGTGGCATGTCCCGGTCCGCTGGTTCACGCTCTTCGACGACGAGGAGCGGGAGTACGCGAAGGGCGGTTCCACCGGGGAGGCCGAGGGCGCGGTGCGGGTGCCGCCCGTGCTCCGGTACCGGACGCCGATGGTGCAGGCGAGGCGCCGGCTGGCCCGGTCGCTGAAGACGCTCCGCGAGCACTTCGAGGAAGGCCCGCTCACCGAGGGCCTGGTGGAGGTCGGACGGTGGCTGGAGGAGTTCCATCCCCGGTCGCTGGTCGAACTCGACTACGGCGGCCTGGTGCACGCCCTGCCCGAGGCGCAGTTGGCGGAGGACCGGTCGGCCGCGGACGTGACGGCCGCGGTCGCCGCGCTGCGCGCGGGCGACGAGGCGGCGGCCGATGCGGCGTACGAGCGGCTGGCTGTCCGCTGGCGGGCCGTACGGGAGCGGCAGACCGCGAACTGACGGGTCGTCCGTCCGGGGCGCGCACAGGGCCACGGACGGCGGTGGGGACCTAGGTCCCGATCCGGGCCTTTGCGTCAAGCGTGATGGACCGCACTTACCGGGGCCTTGCGCCCATCCCCTACCCTCGTGTCAAAATAGGACAAGGAGCCCGGGGAGGGCTCCTTCCGTCCAAGTAAGGGCGGATTGCTCGGCATTGCACTCTATAGGGGGGGTCTGTTGACTCCTGATCGCCATGTTACTGATCGTTACTGTGGTGTGACTGTCCGCTATGGCATGGTCCATCGGGCTTCCGCCGCTGATGAACACCTGAGAGGGCAATTCCATCGGTTTGGCCGACGTGGCTGGACGGATGGTGTAGTTGTAGTGCCGAGGACAAGCCGTTCGTCCTATAACCGACTCGGCTCGCGTCCGCCATTTCGGGCAACGCGGGTCAAGGTGCAGAATTTAGAGGAAAGAACCGAGATGGTTCGGTTCTCCCGAGGAGGCCGCTCATGACCGCTCGCACCCCTGATGCCGAGCCGCTGCTGACCCCGGCTGAGGTTGCCACGATGTTCCGCGTGGACCCGAAGACGGTCACCCGCTGGGCGAAGGCGGGCAAGCTCACGTCCATCCGAACGCTGGGTGGGCATCGCCGGTACCGCGAGGCAGAGGTCCGTGCGTTGCTGGCGGGTATTCCGCAGCAGCGCAGCGAGGCCTGAACACCCCGATAAATCGGGCGTTTCCAGGTCCCCCAACCTGGTTCGCTCCGCTTTGGCTCCACTTGACGGCCGTCCGCCCCAACGGATTTCTGTCTTCGATCGCGCTGGACTCCGCCGGGTCCAGCGCGATTTTTTTTGTGTCATGGCCCGCCCGGAGGGGCTGCCGCAGGGCCGTCTGCCTGCTCCGATGCGCCTCCGGGCGGCTGCGGGGCGGGGTTCCACGGCCCGCCGGGGGGCGTCCGATTCCGCCCCGTCGTCCCGTTGTAGGGGCCCGTTTGGGGGCGGGGCGTGTGCCGCCGGTTACGCCTCGCACAGTAGTGCAATTGCACATATTAAATTGGGGTGTTGTAAGAGAGGGGTAAGTTCACTCGTTCTCAAAACTCTTTACGTGACACCCGTCACACGGCTCGCCCCTTGCCAAACCCGAGTCTGCCACCGGGCGGGCGCCGGGCAACGGGTTGTCGGGTCATCCGCGTGGCGCCGCCCCGCCGTCCGCCGGCGGCTCCATGGCGAGCCGCAGCAGCCGGTGACAGACCGGACAGTGCCGGGTGAGGTGCCGGTAGCCCGTACGCCCTTGGGCGGCGGCCAGATGGGCGCGCAGCAGTGCCCGGGTCTCATGTCTCGTAGCCGCCGCCATACGCCGCCTCCCGCCGGGTCCCCAGCTGTCTGAGTACCCGTGAGGGGAAGCCGTCGTCAAGACGCGTGCACGGCCCCGTGGGGGCGGCGCACGGGGCCGGACAGCAGAACGGCCCGCATCCGGTGGGGATGCGGGCCGTTCTGTACTGCTTCTCTACTGCGGTCCTGACGGGATTTGAACCCGCGGCCTCCACCTTGACAGGGTGGCGAGCACTCCAAACTGCTCCACAGGACCAGGTTTCGCAGCCGATGTTCGTTTGGCTGCGAGACAGAACTGTACAGGAGCCCGAGGCCCTGGTCGAACCGGCTGCGGAACAGGTCAGCGGACCGCCGCGACCACCGCGTCGATGGCCTTCACGATGCGCTTGTCCGAGACGGTCTGCGCCGTGCCGAGGGCGTGCGCGAAGTAGCTCACCCGCAACTCCTCGATCATCCAGCGGATGTCGGTCACCTCCTGCGGGACGGGCCGCCCCTGCGGCAGCTGCTCCAGCAGCCAGGCGTACTCGTCCTGCATCTCGTGGACCTTCTCCATCCGGGTGGTGTCCCGCTGGACGGCCGTCGGCATCTGCTGGAGGCGCCGGTCCACGGCGACCATGTAACGCATCAGGTCGGGCAGCCTGCGCAGCCCGGTCGCGGTGACGAAACCCGGCTTGATGAGCGTCGCCAACTGGGTGCGCACGTCGGTGAGGTTGGCGACCAGCACCAGGCTGGTGGTGGCCTTCAGCCGGCGTTCGGCGGCCTGCCAGGCGGCCAGGATCTGCTGGACCTGGTCGACGGTCCTGATGGTCAGCTCGACCAGGTCGGTGCGTACCTTCTCGTACAGCTTGCGGTACGACTCCTCGTCCCACGCCGGCCCGCCGTGGTCGGCGATCAGCTTGTCCGCCGCCGCCGTCGCGCAGTCCTCGAAGAGGGCCTGCACCGAGCCGTGCGGATTGCGGGACAGCGCGAGCTTCGCCTGGTTGCTGAGCCGGTCCGAGGCGAACTTGGCGGGGTTCACCGGGATGTTGAGCAGGACGAGCCTGCGGGTGCCCTGCCACATCGCCTGCTGCTGCTCGGCCTCGGTGTCGAAGAGCCGTACGGAGACGGACGTGCCCGCGTCGACCAGGGCCGGGAACGCGCGGACCGGCTGGCCCGCCCGCCTCGTCTCGAAGACGCGCGAGAGCGTGCCGATCGTCCAGTCGGTGAGGCCGGTGCGCTCGACGGACTCACCCGCCGGTCCCGCCGTCGCCGCCGCGGCCTTGGAGAGGGCCTGACGGGCCTTGGGGCGCAGCTTCAGCTTCAGCGCCTCCAGGTCCTTGTCCTCGGCCAGCTTGCGGCGCCGCTCGTCGACGATCCGGAACGTGATCTTCAGGTGGTCCGGCACCCGGGAGAGATCGAAGTCCCCGGCCGCGACCGGGACGCCGACCATCCGCTGGAGCTCGCGGGCGAGTGTCAGCGGCAGCGGCTCCTGGAGGGGGACCGCCCGGTCCAGGAAGGCTCCGGCGTAGTTCGGCGCGGGCACGTAGTGGCGGCGGATCGGCTTGGGCAGCGAGCGGATCAGCTCGGTGACCACCTCCTCGCGCAGCCCGGGGATCTGCCAGTCGAAGCCCTCGGGCGTGACCTGGTTGAGCACCTGGAGCGGGATGTGGACGGTGACGCCGTCCGCGTCCGCGCCCGGCTCGAACTGGTACGTCACCCGGAACTTGAGATTCCGCTGCCGCCAGGAGTCCGGGTAGTCGTCCTTGGTGACCGAGCCGGCCTTCTCGGTGAGGAGCATCGAGCGCTCGAAGTCGAGCACCTCGGGCTCCCCGCCCGCCTCGTGCCGCTTCTGCTTCCACCAGGAGTCGAAGTGCGCGCCGGAGACGATGTGTTCCGGGATGCGTTCGTCGTAGAAGTCGAAGAGCGTCTCGTCGTCCACGACGATGTCGCGGCGCCGGGCGCGGTGCTCCAACTCCTCGACCTCGGCGAGGAGTTTGCGGTTGTCCGCGAAGAACTTGTGGTGCGTGCGCCAGTCGCCCTCGACCAGTGCGTTGCGAATGAAAAGCTCCCGGCTGGTCTCCGGGTCGATCCGGCCGTAATTGACCTTGCGCTGGGCGACGATCGGGACGCCGTACAGCGTGACGCGCTCGTACGCCATCACGGCCGCCTGGTCCTTCTCCCAGTGCGGCTCGCTGTAGGTGCGCTTCAGCAGGTGCCCGGCGAGCGGTTCGATCCACTCGGGCTCGACCTTCGCGTTGACCCTGGCCCACAGCCGTGAGGTCTCGACCAGCTCGGCGGACATGATGAAGCGCGGCTGCTTCTTGAAGAGCGCCGAGCCGGGGAAGATCGCGAACTTCGCGTTGCGGGCGCCGAGGTACTCGTTCTTCTCGGTGTCCTTGAGCCCGATGTGCGAGAGCAGCCCGGCCAGCAGCGAGACGTGCACCGACTGCTCGGGGGCGTCCTCCTCGTTGAGGCGGATGCCCATGGTCCTGGCCACCGAACGCAGCTGCGCGTAGATGTCCTGCCACTCACGGATGCGCAGGAAGTTCAGGTACTCCTGCTTGCACATCCGGCGGAAGCTGGAGGAGCCGCGCTCCTTCTGCTGGTCGCGGAGGTAGCGCCAGAGGTTCAGGAAGGCCAGGAAGTCGGACGTCTCGTCCTTGAAGCGGGCGTGCTGCTGGTCGGCCTGTGTCTGCTTCTCCGCGGGGCGCTCGCGCGGGTCCTGGATGGAGAGCGCGGCGGCGATCACCATGACCTCGGTGACACAGCCGTTCCGGTCGGCCTCCAGGACCATCCGTGCCAGCCTCGGGTCGACGGGGAGCTGGCTGAGCTTGCGGCCCTCCGGGGTGAGCCGCCGCTTGGGGTCCTTCTCCTTGGGATCCAGCGCGCCCAGCTCCTGGAGGAGCTGCACACCGTCGCGGATGTTGCGGTGGTCCGGCGGGTCGATGAAGGGGAACTTCTCGATGTCGCCGAGCCCGGCCGCGGTCATCTGGAGGATGACGGACGCCAGGTTGGTCCGGAGGATCTCCGGGTCGGTGAACTCCGGGCGGGTGAGGAAGTCGTCCTCCGCGTACAGCCGGATGCAGATGCCGTCGGAGGTACGGCCGCAGCGGCCCTTGCGCTGGTTGGCGCTGGCCTGCGAGATCCGCTCGATGGGCAGCCGCTGGACCTTGGTGCGGTGGCTGTAGCGGGAGATACGGGCGGTGCCCGGGTCGATCACGTACTTGATGCCGGGGACGGTCAGGGAGGTCTCGGCGACGTTGGTGGCCAGCACCACCCGTCTCGTCACACCGCCGGAGGGCCGCTGGAACACCCGGTGCTGCTCGGCGTGCGACAGCCGGGCGTACAGCGGGAGCACCTCGGTGAACCGCAGGTTCCGTTTGTTCAGCGCGTCGGCGGTGTCCCGGATCTCGCGCTCGCCGGAGAGGAAGACCAGGATGTCGCCGGGGCCTTCGCCCTGGAGCTCGTCCACGGCCTCGCAGACCGCGGTGATCTGGTCGCGGTCGCCGTCTTCGCCGTCCTCTTCGAGGAGCGGGCGGTAGCGGACCTCGACCGGGTACGTACGGCCGCTGACCTCCACGATCGGCGCCCCGGACCCGGCCCTGCCGTCCGTCATGTCCACCGAGGCGAAGCCGCCGAAGTGCTGCGCGAACCGCTCGGGGTCGATGGTGGCCGAGGTGATGACGACCTTCAGATCCGGCCGCTTCGGCAGCAGCTGCGCCAGATAGCCCAGCAGGAAGTCGATGTTGAGGGACCGCTCGTGGGCCTCGTCGATGATGATCGTGTCGTACGCGCGCAGCTCGCGGTCCGTCTGGATCTCCGCGAGCAGGATGCCGTCGGTCATCAGCTTGATGAAGGTGGCGTCCTGGTCGACCTGGTCGGTGAAGCGGACCTTCCAGCCGACCGCCTCGCCCAGCGGGGTCTTCATCTCGTCCGCGATGCGCTCGGCGACCGTACGGGCGGCGATCCGGCGCGGCTGGGTGTGGCCGATCATGCCCCGGACGCCGCGGCCCAGCTCCAGGCAGATCTTGGGGATCTGGGTCGTCTTGCCGGACCCGGTCTCGCCCGCGACGATCACCACCTGGTGATTCCGTATCGCCTCGGCGATCTCGTCCTTCTTCTGGCTGACCGGCAGCTGCTCGGGATAGCTGACGGCGGGCACCCGGGCGGCCCGGCGGGCCAGCCGCCCCGCGGACTTCTCCGCCTCGGCGGCGATCTGGTCCAGCGCGGCCTGCCGGGCCTCTGGTTTACGGATACGGCGGGCGCCCTCCAGGCGTCGGCCGAGCCGGTGCGCGTCGCGCAGCGACAGCTCGTTGAGCGTGGCCTGGATATCAGCGAAGGAAGTAGACATACCTGTCCCAGGATCTCACCCGGTGCAACCCACTGGCGAACGGATTTGAGTGTCAGGTTCTGGACGCGTATGTCTGTTGCGTGTGGTTTAGCGTGAATTCATGCCGCCTCAGACGGAACACCACGGTGCCCATCCCGCGCGTCGCCCGACCGGCCGCGAGCGGTGGGAGGCGTTCCGCGCGTCGCCCTTCCTGCCGGCGACGGTGCTGCTGTTCATCCTGTCGGCGGCGGCCGGGACCTTCGCCGGTTCGTACACCTACTTCATGGCGAACCCGACCCCGCACCGGGTGCCCACCGCGGTCGTGGGCGCGTACCGGTCACCGGCGGGGCAGCGGTTCATCGGCGGGATGGAGAAGGCGCTCAACACCTCGCTCCGGCTGCACACCTACTCCACGGTCGCCGACGCGCGGCAGGCCGTGGACCAGCAGAAGGTCTTCGCGATCGTCGACGTGCGGGCCGGACACGTCCGGCTCGACCTCTCCTCGGCCTCCGGGGCCTCGGTCGCGCAGGTCCTCGCCGAGTCCGCGCCGGCGGTGGCGAAGGCGACCGGTGTCCCCGTACTGGTGACGGACATCAAGCCGCTCCAGAAGGGCGACCCGCGCGGGCTCGCGATCTTCTACGTCTCGCTCGCCGCGGTGATCATCGGCTTCGTCGGCGCGATCCAGCTCTCGGTGCACGCCCGCGGCCTCGACCCGGCCGAACGCATCGCCTGCATCATGGCCAACGCCCTGCTCGGCGGGTTCGCCATCGCGGCTGTCGTCGACTGGCTGCTGGGTGCGCTGGACCTGCCGTTCGTGGAGTCCTGGCTGATCCTGGCGTTCACGATGTTCACGACCGGCATGGTCTTCACGATGTTCAACAGCCTCATCGGCCGCTGGGCGCTGATCCCCACCTGGGGTCTGATGGTGCTGCTCGGCAACCCGTCGTCGGGCGGCGCGGTCTCCTGGCCGCTGCTCCCCTCGACCCTGGGGCACATCGGTCAGTGGCTGCCGCCGGGCGCCTCGGTCAACGCCCAGCACGCGGCGGTGTACTTCCGGCACTACCAGCACCCGTTCCCGTTCCTGGTCCTGGCCGCGTGGTCGCTGGTGTCCTGTGCCGTCTTCTGGCTCCGGCGTCATCAGCACCCGGGCGGACGGGAATCGGGTACGCGAAAGGCTCCGGCCAGTTAACTGACCGGAGCCTTTCAAAGGTGGCTGGGGCCGGGATCGAACCGGCGACCTATCGCTTTTCAGGCGATCGCTCGTACCAACTGAGCTACCCAGCCACGCAGCACATGCGAGCTGCAGCGGTCCTGACGGGATTTGAACCCGCGGCCTCCACCTTGACAGGGTGGCGAGCACTCCAAACTGCTCCACAGGACCAAGCTGTTGTGCGACTAAGTGTCGCACAGTGTGGTGCGTGCCCCCAACGGGATTCGAACCCGTGCTACCGCCTTGAAAGGGCGGCGTCCTGGGCCACTAGACGATGAGGGCAGAACTACTGGTGTCGCTGCTTCCGTGTCCCTGGAAGCTTGTGACTCCGCTTCCCCCTCAAGAGGTTCCGCTTCTTCTTCGACCTCTTCGATCTCCGAACGGTCAAGCCCCTGACCGGCGCCCTCGGGCACGTCGGAGACTGTACTACGGCGTTTCGGTGTCAGCCAAACCCAATCGGCGAGGGGGGTGCCCGCTGCCCGCCGGGCACCGAGGGCCGTGGCCACGGGTGCCGTACACCCGGGACGCGGAGCGGCCGATCGGGCTCGGCGTGCACGGGGGAACCACGGGACAATGGGCGGGTGCTGGAGATGACGCGTGAGCAGTTCGAGGAATTGGTCGCCGAGGCGCTGGACCGCATCCCGCCGGAGCTGACGCGGCTGATGGACAACGTCGCGGTGTTCGTCGAGGACGAGCCCGCCGCCGACGACCCGGAACTGCTGGGGCTCTACGAGGGGACGCCGCTGACCGAACGCGGCGAGTGGTACGCGGGCGTCCTGCCGGACCGGATCACCGTCTACCGGGGGCCGACGCTGCGGATGTGTGCCTCGCGGGAGGAGGCGGTGGCGGAGACCGAGATCACGGTGGTGCACGAGATCGCCCACCACTTCGGGATCGACGACCAGCGGCTGCACGCGCTCGGGTACGGCTGAGGGGGGCGCGGTGCCGGACCGGCACGGGGTTGCCGGAGCGACGCGGGCGTACGGGAAGTGGCGTCGGCGTACGGGAAGCGCTGCGGGCGTGTCCCTTTCGGGGCCACGGGAGTTGGGCACTGAGAGCCCTCACCCCCTTCCCCGGAGGTGCGCCCCGTGCGCCAGTTGCCCGTCCCTGCCCGGTTGGCCGCCGCCGTGATGGCGGTGGCGGCCTCGGCGGGCTGTGTGAGCGTGACCGACCATCCCGGAAAGCCGACGCCCTCGGTTTCGAAGGGGGCGTCGCACCGGGCGGACGCCGGACCGGACGGTGCGGCGGCCCCGGACGGGGGCGGGGTGCACCGGGTCCGGGGAACGGACGGGAAGGGTCGCGACGCCGGAGCCGGAGCCGGGAAGGAGCACGGCGCCTCGCCGTCGCCCAGCGGCCGGGCCGACGGAGCCTCGGGGGCGCCCCGGCCCCACCCGGGGGAGCCCTCGGCCCCCGGCGGCAGGCCGTCGGCGCCGCCCGTGATCGATCCGCCTCCGCCCCCGCCGCCCTCGGAACCACCGGAGACGAGCCCGGACCCCGAACCGAGCACCTCCGCGCCGGGAGCCACGTCACCACCGCCGCCGGTCGAGAGCAGGCGGCGCCGGACCGGCGCGATGGCCGTCCCGGTTGCATCTCCGCAGGTGGAACCGGTTTAGGCAGGGCTCGAACAGGGCCTCGGCGGCGAGCCTCGGAGGGGGTCTCCGAAGCTCGGTTTGCCAGGAAGGGGGGAGGGTGAGTATGGTAGTAGATCGTTTGATCCCATTGCCCGACGCCATTGTGTTTCTTGATCGTCAAGAGACGAAGAGCGTCCCGAGGCGCGTACTCTCCCTTACCGTGACTGGACCGCATTGAGGCGGTCGAAATAGCGATTCACGGAGTTATGGGCGCGTGCCGAGACTCCGGAAGGTTTCGCATTTCGCATGTCCAATTCCAGTTCTGACCACGCCGTCATGCCCGAGAACGACGAGATCGTCGCCGACGCCGAGGCTGTCGTGGTCGAGGTCGAAGAGGCCCTCGTCGAGGCCGTAGTGGCCGAAGACACCGCCACCGACACCGTCGTCGAGACCACCGACGCCGACACCACCGACGCCGACACCGAGGCTGCCGCCACGGACGAGCCCGCCGAGGCCGTCACCGAGGACGAGGCCGAGCCCGCCGAGCCGACCGTGACCTTCGGGTCCCTCGGTCTCCCCGACGGCATCGTCCGCAAGCTCGCCCAGAACGGCGTCACCGCGCCCTTCCCGATCCAGGCCGCGACCATCCCGGACGCCCTGGCCGGCAAGGACATCCTGGGCCGCGGCCGTACCGGCTCCGGCAAGACCCTCTCCTTCGGACTCCCGCTGCTGTCCGCCCTCTCCGGCGGCCACACCGAGAAGAAGAAGCCGCGCGGCATCATCCTCACCCCGACCCGTGAGCTCGCGATGCAGGTCGCGGACGCGCTCCAGCCGTACGGCGACGTGCTCGGCCTGAAGATGAAGGTCGTCTGCGGCGGTACGTCCATGTCCAACCAGATCTACGCCCTGGAGCGTGGCGTCGACGTACTCGTCGCCACCCCGGGCCGACTGCGCGACATCATCAACCGTGGCGCCTGCTCGCTCGCGGCCGTCCAGGTCGCCGTCCTCGACGAGGCCGACCAGATGTCCGACCTGGGCTTCCTGCCCGAGGTCACCGAGCTGCTCGACCAGATCCCCGGCGGCGGCCAGCGCATGCTCTTCTCCGCCACCATGGAGAACGAGATCGGCACGCTGGTCAAGCGTTACCTGACCGACCCGGTCAGCCACGAGGTCGACAGCGCCCAGGGCAACGTCTCGACCATGTCGCACCACGTCCTCGTCGTGAAGCCGAAGGACAAGGCGCCGGTCACGGCCGCGATCGCCGCCCGCAAGGGCCGCACGATCATCTTCGTCCGTACGCAGCTGGGCGCCGACCGTATCGCCGAGCAGCTCGTCGAGTCGGGCGTCAAGGCCGACGCCCTGCACGGCGGCATGACGCAGGGTGCCCGTACGCGCGTCCTGGAAGACTTCAAGAAGGGCTACGTCAACGCCCTCGTCGCCACCGACGTGGCCGCCCGCGGTATCCACGTCGACGGCATCGACCTGGTCCTGAACGTGGACCCGGCCGGTGACCACAAGGACTACCTGCACCGTTCGGGCCGTACCGCCCGTGCCGGCAAGTCCGGCGTCGTCGTGTCGCTGTCGCTGCCGCACCAGCGCCGTCAGATCTTCCGGCTGATGGAGGACGCGGGCGTCGACGCCGCGCGCCACATCGTCCAGGGGGCCGGGGTCTTCGAGCCCGAGGTCGCCGAGATCACCGGCGCCCGTTCGCTGACCGAGGTCCAGGCCGACTCCGCGAACAACGCCGCCAAGCAGGCGGAGCGCGAGGCCAAGGAGCTCACCCGCGAGCTGGAGCGCATCCAGCGCCGTGCCACGGAGCTGCGCGAGGAGGCCGACCGCCTGGTGGCGCGCGCGGCCCGTGAGCGTGGCGAGGACCCCGAGGCCGCTGTCGCCGAGCTGGCGGCTGCCACCGAGGCCGAGCTGGCCGCGGCGGCCGTACCGGCGCAGCCGAGGGCGGAGCAGCGCGAGGAGCGTCGCGACGACCGCGGCAGCTTCGGACGCCGTGACGACCGGGGCGGCGACCGTGGTGGATACCGCGGCGGCGACCGTGGTGGTGACCGCGGTGGCTTCCAGCGCCGTGACGACCGTGGTGGTGACCGTGGTGGTTTCCAGCGTCGTGACGACCGTCCGTCCGGTGACCGCGGTGGCTTCCAGCGCCGCGACGACCGCCCCACCGGCGGACACCGTGGCAGCGACCGTCCGTTCAACCGTGACCGCCGTGACGACCGGCCGACCGGCGGCTTCCGCTCCGGTGGCGCCGACCGTCCGACCGGCCGCCGTGACGACCACCGCACGACGGGTACGGGTACCGGCACCGGTTCCTTCGGCCGCCGTGACGACAAGCCCCGCTGGAAGCGCAACAGCTGACACCGGGCCAGGTGTGAACCTGTGACCTGCTGAAGCGGGCCCGTCCTCCCCGGACGGGCCCGTTTCCGTTTCCGTCCCCGTACGACGCCCCGGTGTCCGCCCGCTGATCCGGCCGTACGATGACCGGGGCCACCGCCGACGGGCCCGGGAACGGATACCCGATCGGCTGCCCGCCTCGCTCCCGCTATGCTCGTGGGGTGCGCAAGCACGGACCGTTAGCTCAATTGGCAGAGCAGTGGACTTTTAATCCATTGGTTGTGGGTTCGAGTCCCACACGGTCTACCAAGAGCAGGAGGGTTAAACCCCCTCTGACCTGCTAGGAAGCGTCTCGGCCGGACTTATCCGGTCGGGGCGTTTCTGTATTTCCGGGCTCATGCGTGAGCGATGCGTGAGCGGATGTGCCGGTATCCCCATGGACAACAGCGGACGGACGAGCACGAGGGACGAGGCTCGCGGCCTTCTCGGCGATCTCCCGGTCGAGCTCGGGGAGCAGGCTCGTGTACGTGTCCGAGGTGAGCACGATCGTCGAGTGCCGAAGCGTTTCCTTCACGGCATGGAGGTCGCCGCCGCCTCCGTGCGTGAGCGTCGCCGCGACGTGGCGGAGATCGCGAAGGGTGATGGGCGGCAGATCCGTGGTCGCCAGGATGCGGCGGAAGGTCTCGGAGACGGTCTCGGGGTGGAGCCATGAGCCGTCCTCCTGGGTGAAGACCTTGCCGGTGTCCTTCCATGCCGTGCCCCAGGCGAGACGTTCCTTGTTCTGGCGGGCTTTGTGGGCGCGCAGGACGGCGACGTTTAGGCTGTCCAGCGCGATGGTGTTCGCGCTGCCGTCGGTCTTCGGCTCGGACTCGTAGACGTCCCAGCCGTCGACGGTGATCTCCTTTGCCGGCGTGATCTGTCCGGCGTCGAGGTCGACGTCGGTCCACTCCTGGCCGACGCCTTCACCGCGACGGAGGCCGCGGGTGCCGACGAGGTGGAAGAAGGCGTACAGCCGGTCGCCCTCGGCCGCGTCGAGGAAGGCGCCGAACTGGGCTGGGGTCCACACCATGACCCCGCCCGGCACCTGACCGGTTTCACGCCACCGGCGGACCCGCTCGTCCGTCCACAGCTGAGGCTTCGGCCGCTTGCCCGAGGCGAGCTCGACATGGGCCGCCGGATTGAACGTGATGAGCTGCTGGGCGATCGCGGAGTTCAGCGCGGTGCGCAGCGTACGGCGGATGGCCTGCCAGGTGGCTGGGCCGTTCTGCTTCCGGAAGGGCTTCATCTCGGCGAGCGCCGCCCGCTCGGCGGCCAGTCGAGCGCGCTCCGCGGCGACGGGCCGACCCGGCTTGCTGGGCTTGCAGCGTGCGATCTGCTCGTGGCGAGCCGCGTTCTCGGCTGCGATCACCTCGTTCTGGTCGGCGATCGCGTCGAACATTTCCACCAGGTGGCCGACGCTGAGCCGGTCGAGACGTATGTGACCGATACGCGGCTTCAGGTGGACGCGAAGGTGCGATGCGTACCCGTTGAGTGTGGTCTTCCGTCGCTTCTTCGCGGCGAACCACATGTCGAGCCACTCGCCGACGGTGATACTGCCGTGAAGGTCGAGGCCCGCCTTGAAGCGGCGGCGGGTCTCTTCGATGCCCGGCAACGGGGCTTTGTCTGCTGTGATTTGGTCCAGCAGGTCGGCTATTCGCGCGATGCCATCGGCGTCGTCGGAGTCGGCGAGACCGATCAGGGCGCGGACATGGTCGAGGTCGTTCTGGGCGTCCTTGAGGCTCTCGTAGCCGGCGCGGTTGAATGCGCGGCGACTGCCGTCCTCGCGGGGCGGGAGTTCCTGGCGTATGGAGTATGAGCCGTGCTTGCGGCTGGAGAGCCTGGGGCACGTTTTGCCGAGCGGCTTGCCCGTATCCGCGTCGCGGCAATAGCAGCGGCGGTGAGTGGAACCCTTCAAAGATCAATCTCCTCGGTGTCGTGGTCGGTTTCGGGTGGGTCGATGTCACAGAGGCTTGCGGGGAGGTGGGGTGGGGTCCCGCCTTCGTTCCGGATCGCGTTGCGGTGTTCGCGCAGTGCGTGCCTGGCCTTGGCGGCTTGGTCGGTGTAGCGGGCCAACGCGCGTTCGGCTGCTTCTCGGTGGACGCGGTTGGCGGCGGTCCTGACCTTCCAGCGTTCGTAGTCCTCGCTCTGGGCGGCGACCTCGGCCGCGCGCAGTTCAAGGGCGTGGGCGTGGAAGTGATCGATCATGGAGTCCTCGACGCCGAAGTCCGGGCTGTCGCCGGTGAACCACTGCAGTACGTCCCAGGTCGGCATGGGGTCTTCGTAGGGGAATGGGCGGACCTCGGGGACATAGCCGACGGGGTAGATCAGCGCGATAGGGGTCATGCGCAGGGCCTTGGCGAGCACCATGATTTCGACCAGGGGCAGGGTGGCGCGGCGGCCGGATTCCATGTTGGCGAGCACGTTGCGGGGGATCGGGTAGCCGATCTCCTCGCACCGGTCGGCCAGGTCCTGGGCGCTCCACCGCAGTTCCTTCCGTCGTCTGCGGACCTCGCCGGCCACGGTGGCCATGACGTGGTCCTCCCATTCGAGGAAGTCGTCGTCGTCTTCCGTCTCGTATCCATGGTCGGAACGGCGTTGTGTCATGGAGACACATTAGCGTTCCTAACGTTGATTCCACGGCTTGGAGACGGACGCGATCACCGTGTTCGCCGAGAGCTGTGCGATGGACGGAGCGCGCGTGCACGAGAACGAACTCGGCGAGCAGGCAAAGGGCATGACGCGGGAGGAGCTGCTGGCGCTGCCGGTGGCCGTTGACCTGGAGACCGGCAATCGGGCGCTGGGTCTGGGGCGGAGCAAGGGCTACGAGCTCGCCAAGCGCGGCCTGTACCCGTGCAAGGTGCTGCGGCTGGGCAACGCCTACCGGGTGGTGACCGCAGATCTGTTGGCCTTGTTGGGCCTTGCCGCATGAGCGGGCGTTCGCATAGCAGCTGCTTCTGCGCTGAGCTGACACAGAAACGCTGGACTGCGGGCGGGTGTGACCGTACTGTCCGTGGTCCCTCGCGGTGCCCGAGTGCCCGCGAGAAAAGAGTGAGCCCCCGACGCGCCAACGTCGGAGGCTCCGAACGCCTCATCGCCCGTAATCCCACGAACGCCCTGCGCGGCTCGGGCCTGCATGCCCCAAGCCGCCGGAAGAGGAGCTGCTCCATGCAACCTGCCACACCCGAGCCTCATTCCGCACCTGCCCAGGCTCTCTGGCCGACCACGGCCATCCCCGGCCAGCCCGGCGCGCACCTGCGCGACGCTGGGGGACAGGCGGCGAACGACGACCGTACCGAGCCTGCCGCCGGCGCCGGGGAGGAAGCCGCGCCGGGCGGGCTGGAGGCGATGCCCGATGCGGTGGCGACACCTGGCTCCGCGCTGCTGGATGAACTGCGGGCGGAGATAGCGAAGTTCGTGATTCTGCCGTCACCGGAGGCGCTGGATGCGGTGACGCTGTGGGCGGCGGCGACGCATCTGCAGCGTGCGTGGCAGCACGCACCGCGCCTGGCGGTGGTCGGTCCGGCCAAGCGGTGCGGCAAGTCGCGGCTGCTGGACGTGCTGGTCGAGATCGTGCACGAGCCGATGCTGACCATCAACACCACACCGGCGGCGATCTTCCGCTCGATCACCGAGGACGACCCGCCGACGCTGCTGGTCGACGAGGCGGACACGATCTTCGGTCCGAAGGTCGCGGAGAAGAACGAGGAGACGCGCGGCCTGCTCAACGCCGGTCACCAGCGGGGCCGTTACGTGACCCGAGTCGTGGGCAACGACCACACCCCGCACAAGTTCGCCACCTTCGCGATGGCGGCGATCGCGGGGATCGGCGACCTGCCCGACACGATCATGGACCGGGCGGTGGTGATCCGTATGCGGCGCCGGGCCGAGGGCGAGAAGGTCAAGCCGTTCCGCTCCCGCCGGGACATCCCGGGCCTGCACGAGCTGCGCGACCGGATTCACGCGTGGGCCGGGCCGCTGCTGGAGGCGGCGGCGAGCCTGGAGCCGGACCTGCCGGTGGAGGACCGGGCCGCCGACACCTGGGAGCCTCTGGTGATCGTCGCCGACCTCGCGGGCGGTGCGTGGCCCCGCAGGGCGCGGATCGCGTGTGCGCGGATGGTCGCTGCCGAGGTGGCGGCCGAGGAGGACCACCCCAGCGGGGCGCGGATCCTCGCGGACATCCGCCGGATCTACGCGGGCCGAGGCGAGCCGGAGAGCCTGACCACCGAGGAGCTCCTCTTCCTCCTGCGCCAGGACGCCGAGAGCCCGTGGGCGGAGTGGGGCCGCAGGGGACTGGACGCGCGTGATCTCAGCGGGTTGCTGCGCGAGTACGGCATCAAGTCCGGCAACGTCCGCATCGCCGACGGAACGCAGCGCAAGGGCTACATGCGCAACAAGTTCCTCGACCCCTGGCGCCGCTACTGCCCCACCGTTCACCCAGTGAACACCCCGCCTGTCCCGACCAGGGACAACCGGCCCGTCCCGACTGGGGACAAACCGCGTGTCCCGAGTCGGGACAGCAGACCTGCTGGCCTCAGCGAGGGCTGAGCCCGCACTCCTCCCGGTTGCCGTCCTTGCCGTCCTTGCCGTCCCTGCCGTGATCTCGCAGGTCAGACAGGGTGCGCGCAAGACGGCAGCCGGGCCCAAGACGGCAACACGATCATCAGCCGCGTCCTGCCGCCAAGACGACGCCCGTACCCGTCTTGCGACGTCCCACGCGTCCTTGCCGTATCGCCGCAGCTCACAGCCCCGCTGGTCGGGACGGAAGACGCATCGCTTGTGTTCCGACTCGGAACACGGCCTGCCCCGGGCCGGACCGACCCAGGACGCGCCGCTTCTAGTTCCTACCCGGGACAAGACGGTGGCGGCGTTCGCCGGGACGGAGCGCCATGCCGGTTGCCGTACCCGCGCTGACCTGCGCTTGCAACGGCCAAGACGGCCAAGACGCCCCCACAGCACCCCCAGGAGTAGCCCGCTTGAAACTCACTTCTCGTCTCCACCGGATACGTCGCAAGTTTTCACGCAAGCGGCCCGGCACACGAAGGCCGCAGGTGACCAGGCATGCTGCCGAACAGTTCGTGCTCATCACGGCGGGAATCGTGATCGTTGCCCTGACGGCCGGAGCGTTCTGGCTGTCCTACGCGCACCTTGCCGACGTGGCCGGCCAGCACGGACTGGGCGGATCCCCGATACGCCAGTGGGCCTGGCCCGCAACGCTGGACGCGTTCATCGTCGCGGGCGAACTCCTCATGCTCCACGCGGGCCTGCGCGGGGAGGGCGACATGTCGGCGGTCGCGCTGACCGCGACCGGATCGCTCGGCTCCATCGCGTTGAACGTAGCTGGAGTCAACGGCACCGGTCACGGTCGCGACGTACCGCTGCTCGATTACGTGGTGGCTGCGGTGCCGCCGACCGCTGCGTTGCTTGCCTTCAGCGTGCTCATGGGCCAGATCCACCGGTTGGTCGACCGCTCCGTCAGCAGCGCGGAGCCTGCTTCGGTCCAGGTACCGAAACCGCCGGTCACCGTGCTCACCCAGCAGGTTGAGCGCGTCCAGCCCAGCGGGCTGCCAGCCGAGGTATCCGCCCAGCGCCCGGAATCATCAACGGACGTTGCGCAGGGCAGGCCGCGGGGAGGTCGTCCGCCCGGTGCCCCGCTGGAGGTACTCGTCGAGACTGGCCGAGTCGCGGTAGCCGAGCAGGGCAAGCTCACTCGCGCCGTCGTCCGCAAGGCAGTTGAGGTCAAAGGGCTCACGATCGGCAGCAAGCGGCTGACCGAGGTGATGAACATCCTCCGGCCGGAATTCGAAAACGCCGCCGAGACCCATCCGGCCAACGCCTGACCGGAACCCGACCGGGTGGGCGGAACCTCTTCCGGCCACCCGGCTCCGGTCACCGACCCACACCCCGCCCGACTGTCCACACCTGTGGATGGGGTGGCGGTCAGCCGAACGATTCCCAGACGTTCCCCGTCGAGCCGCCCGCTCGCCCTGCCTCTTCCGGAGAGCCGCTCATGCCGCACGACCTGCACCACCCTCGAGACGCCTCCGAAGAGTCGTTGCAGCTCACGAAGTCCCCAACGCTGAAGGAGCGTTTGCGGCGGGCGTTGGGACGGGCGGCTCCTGGCGGAGCCAGTAGTACCCCGAGTCCGACTCATGGCCGGTCTTCGGGGGTCTCCGCCCCGGGGGTGGCGGAGACGGCCCAGCGCCAGGGGGCGCCGGACCCAGAGGTCGGGGCTGGGGGCGGCCCCGACCCGGACACGCTCCACACCGTCCAGCACGAGATCCTCCGCCCCACACGTGAAGACGTTGCCGTGGCCGGCGAGCCGACCGTGAAGAGCGCCCAGCCGACGATCCGCCGCTTCACCGGCACCAAGCGCACCGCTCGCGTCGGCCCCCTGCGCTTCACCGCAGACGAGCACACCCGCCTGCAGGAGGCCGCCGCCGAGCATGGCTACAAGGGCGACTCCGGCCTCGCCGCCGACATCGTCCTCGCCTTCATCGACGGCCGGTTCACCGCCAACCTGCCCCTGTCCGAGGAGCGTCGCCGCACCCACCATTTCCGCGCGCAGGTGCTGCGCCAGCTCAACCGGATCGGCGTGAACGTCAACCAGATCGCCCGCGCCCTCAACAGCGACCTCACCCCACCTGACATCCGCCAGCACCTGACCGAACTCCAGCAACTGCTGGAACTGATCGCCGAGGCCCTGCGCGAGCCCGCCGTACCAGACGAAGGAGAGGCCGCCGCATGATCGCCGCCATCAAACGGGCCGGGTCCAACACCCGTGGTCTGCTCGCCTACCTCTACGGCCCCGGCCGCCAGGACGAACACCTCGACCCGCACCTCGTCGCCGCCTTCGCGATGCTCGGCATGCCCGACCCCGGCCGCGACGAGAACGCCACCCTCACCCAGCTCGGCCGCCACCTCGACGCACCCGTACGCCTACGGAACAGCGAGTTCGGCCAGAAGGTCACCGACCATGTCTGGCACTGTCCCGTGCGCGCCGCACCCGAGGACCGCCACCTCTCCGACACGGAGTGGGGCGAGATCGCCCAGCGCATCGTCGAAGCCGCCGGTATTGCCCCGCCCGGGGACGACCTGGCCTGCCGATGGATCGCCGTACGCCACGCGGACGACCACATCCACATCCTGGCCACAACCGTCCGCGAGGACGGCCGCCGCCCCAAACTTCACGACAGCGGCATCCGCGTCGGCGACGCCTGCCGCCAGATCGAAAAGGACTACGGGCTAAGGCAGTTGAAGCAGGGCGACCGCACCGCCGCCCGCCGCCCCACCCAAGCGGAAATGCACAAGGCCGAGCGCCTGGGCTGGGAACAGCCCAGCAGGCAGTGGCTGGAGGCCGGCATCCGAGCCGCCATCCCGCACGCCCGCAGCGCCGAGGAACTCCTCGCCTACCTCGAAGCCGAGGGCATCGCCGTCAAGTCCAGGCGCGGCCCGTCCGGAGACCTCCTCGGATACGCCGTCGGCCGACCCGGCGACGTCAACAAGGCCGGCGAGCAGATCTACCACCCCGGCGGGAAGATCGCCCCCGACCTCTCCCTGCCCAAACTCAAGACCCGACTGGAAAGCGTCGTACCCGAAGAGCACCCCACCGCCCGCCGCAACCAGCCGACCACTCCCTGGCGGCAGGCCACCGACGCCCTCGACGCCTTCCACACCGGCCTCACCGAAACCGGCACAGGCGACGGAGGGGACGCGTCGGCCCAGGCCCAGATCGCCGCTCTCGGTGAACTCATCGAAGCCACTGCCCAACGGGCACCAACTCATCAGCGTGCAGAACTCCATGCCGCTGCACGGGTGTTCGCCCGCGCTGAGCGATCTCGGATACGGGCGGAAGACCGCGCCGCCGGCACTCTGCGCCGTGCGGCCCGCGACATCGTGCACACGGCCACCGGCCCCGACGGCAGCGCCCTGGCCGCTTTGGTCGCAGCCCTCGTCTGGGCCGCGATCCTCGCCGGACGCTGGCACGAGGCCAAGGGACACGCCCAGCAGGCAGACGCCGCCCGCCAAGCCGTCCACCACCTCCAGGCTGCTGCCGACAGCGCTCTCCTGCCGGTGCTCGCCGAACTCGAAGTCCGCTCGCCCAGGGAGCAGGCCCGCCTCACCCTGGCCAGTGACGTACGCAATGCCATCCCCGACCAGGCTGAGCGAATCCTCGCTGATTCCGCTTGGCCCGCGCTCGCCACGGTCCTCGCCGATGCCGAGGGCCGCGGCCATGAACCCCACCGACTCCTCAAGGAGGCGGCAGCGCAGCGCGAGTTGGTCACAGCCCGCCAACCCGCCCGTGTCTTGATCACCCGCATCCAGCACACCGGCCACAACGCTGCAACCAACCGGCGAGCCGAAGCCGCCCGCCAACGCTCGACCATGGCGGCCGGGTTCTCCCGACAGCCGCAGCGGGACGAGCAATCACCCTTGGCCACTGTGGGAGAGGTCGCTCAGCAGCATCGGAAGCGCTGAGGAGCGGGCGGGGGCTGGCGGGTCGGCTGAGGGCTCGGGCCCCATTTCAGTTCTTGAGGGTGGCGACCTCGTGTGCCCGGCCTGCCAGTTCCCGTACTGAGCGCACGGTGGAGTGTGTGCGCAGCCTCTTGCGCATGGTGTCGAAGTGCTCGTCTCCGCGTGCCGATGAGATGTGTTCGTACTCGTCGAGGAAGCGGCCCCACGAGGAGCATGCCGCGTCCAGGTGTCCGTGTTCGTACTGGCGTTGAGCGAGTACGGCGTAGGCGTGGACGCGGCCTTGCCGCTCGTTGGGGGCCTGGATGCGCAGCGAGTTCTGCAGTGCCTTGATCGAGCCGGGCAGATCCCCGGTCTCGTTCAGTACGTGCGAGACGTGGAACAGGTAGGCGGTCTTGTCGTATCCGCCGATCGCATCGCGCCGGTTGTCCGCCTTGGACAGGGCTTCCTCGGTCTCCCGCAGCCTGGAGAACGCCGCGGTTTTGTTGCCCACCATGGCCTCGGCGTGGGCCTGCTGGCCGCGGAGGAAGGCCACCAGGCGCGGACCGGCCGAGGGGGCGGCCTCCGCGGCGGAGTCGGCGAGATTCAGGGCCAGTTGGCCGTGTCGGAGGTTGGATGCCTGAAGGCTCATCCCGCGCAGGGTGCGGCAGTAGGTGACGTGGTCCTCCGCGTCGGCGGCCAGGCGCAGGGCCTTGACGTAGTAGGTCTGACCGAGACCGTGGGCCCGCTCGTACATGGCCATCCAGCCGGTGAGGTACACGAGGTCGGATGCCGCGGCGAGCATGTCTTTGCGGACCTGCTGCGAGGCTTCGGCCTTGAGCCATGGGCCGACGGTGTTGGTCAGGAACGCGGCCGCCATGGGACGTGCGTGGCCTGCGCCGAGCTCGTCGAGGATGTCGGCGATCCGGTCGGTCATTGTGCGTACGGCGCGGACCTGGGCCTCACCGATGCGTACGGTCTTCTTGCCTGGGTAGACCGGTTCGTCGGCGTGCGCGGCCAGGCTCTCGAAGAGAGGCACCACTAACGCCGCACTGAAGATGCCGGCCGTCACCACCTTGCGACGGGTTGGGTCCATGTCCGCCCTTGTGAGGTCGATCAGTTCCTCGACAGTGTCATCCGATTCCGCAGTGGCGGGTGACGTGAGCCCGGCCTCGGCATGGGTGACGGGGCGGCCGAGTTTCCGTTCGAACGCGGCCAGAATCAGCGGCCTGACCTGCTCTCGCGGCTGCGCACCATTGAGCCAGTGGGCCACCGCAGGCTGTTGGTAGGTGAGCTTCAGTCCGATCTCGGTGCCGAGCCGGTTCACCTGTTGTGCGAGTTGCCGCTCGGACCAATTCGCCTGGTCAAGCAGGCTCCTGAGTCCTGTATTGGGGGTGCGCGCACGATCCGCCATTACCAACTCCCGCCAGCGTTAATGGCATTAATGCCCCGGCCTCCTTTCCAAGCTACCCGCCCTGGGGGCGGTGGGGGTTAGCTCTTCGTATGCGATCCAGCCAAGCGAGGGGACCAGAGGCGATGACGGAGGAGCGGGACGAGCCAAGAGCGGCGACGCGGCGAATTGTGGTCATCGGCGGGCCGGGGAGGCGGATCGCGTGAGCGCACTCCCTGTCGGAGAGGTCGTCCGCGACGGTGCCACGGGACGCGTCGGTGAAGTGAGAGGGCACGGAGGACCGTACGTTCAGCTCCGACCCGTCAACGGCGGCAAGGAGTGGGACGCGAAGCCCGAACAGGTCGAGCCGGTTGGCATGTCCGAGCTGTTGAGCGCCCGTGTCGCAGAGGCGAATGCCCGCAGCCGCAACGGGGGCCGGGCATGAGTACCCGCGCGTTCCAGGCCCACGCGGAATGGACCCTCAGCGGCGACAACCGTGAAGGCGTTCCCGTAGCGATCTTCCAAATGACATGCATGACGTGTCAGGCCGAGTCCCCGGCCGCCGACAACGACGGCAACCCATCGCAGACATGGGCCCTGGACCACACCGGACGCAACCCTGGCCACCGCGGTTTCAAGCTCCTCACAGAGACGTTCTGGCGCGTGGAGCCCCGGCGGGGCAACCCGTATGCGGAGGTCCGGCCATGAGGCGATTGGCAGCCTACGTGGGCCGCTACGCAGGGCTGCTGCTCATCATCGCGATCTCGGCTACCTGCGGGTTCGTCATCGGCGCAGGGCTCGCCTCCACACCCCCATGATCCCCGTCTCCTGCCGGGAGGTCTCCGCCATGGCTCCCCCACCGCGATGAGCGGCCCCGACAGGAGACGGGTCCAGGCGCCCGGCCCCGGCGGCAATGTCCCGGCAGGACCACGCCGAGGCCGGGTTCACAGCACTCTCCATCCCAACCGAAGAGGCACTTTGCACCAGCAGCCCGCCCACCAGACGACCACCCCTTGGGGCATGCAGCGCATGGCCCCGCTCAGCAACGGCGAGGCAACACCCTGGCATTACTCGGGACTTGACCCACGGACGCAGACCGGCCGGTGGATCGGAGGGGACGGGCAGATGCTCCCGGTGGAGTTCGGCAAGCACGGCACCTCGGTCAACACCTACCCGCCGACGCAGGTGAGCAAGGACGGGAAACTCGACCCCGACACCGGCCACGACGCAGAACAGGACGAGACGGACGACGGCCAGTGACCATGGACAGGCGCCCGGTGCTGATCTCCACCCAGAACGAAGACGCGACCGCTGATCTGGTCATCCATGAGCTCAACCGTCGCCAGGTGCCCGTCCTGCGGATCGACCCTGGACGGGACTTCCCTGGCCCGGCTGTACTCCGCGCCCGCCTGGGGCCGAGCGGCTGGACCGGAACCCTGAGCGCGGAGGGACGCACCGCAGACCTCGGCGGAGTGCGCGCGCTCTACCATCGCCGGCCGAACCTCTACGCCCCGGCCGACGACACTCAGGACGCCATGTTCGCCGCACGGGAGAACCGGCGGGGCCTGGGCGGGATCCTCGGCGCGCTGTCCGGCTGCCTGTACCTGAGCCACCCCATGGCGATCGCACGGGCCGAATACAAGCCCGCCCAGTTGGCGACTGCCTGCCGGGCCGGACTCACCGTACCCGCGACGCTGATCACCAGTGACCCGGCAGAAGCCAAGTCGTTCACCGCCGCACAGCCGACGATCTACAAGCCGCTGCACGCCGCCGCGTACGAGGTGGACGGAGAGCCCGCCGGTATCTGGGCGGCACCGGTGGAACCCGGCGAGATTGATGAGACCGTGGGCCACTGCGCCCACCTGTTCCAGGCGCAGGTACCCAAGGTGGCGGACGTACGTGCAGTCGTCGTGGGCACCGAAGTGTTCTGCGCCCAGATCACGTCCCCGCCCGGCGTCGTGGACTGGCGCGCGGAGTACCGGAACCTCCGCTACAAAGCTGTGCCTTGCTCGCCGGAGGTCAGGAGCGCACTCCTTCAGTTCCTGGCGCACTTCGGTCTCAGCTTCGGGGCCTTCGACTTCGCCGTGACCGTGGACGGCACCTGGTGGTTCCTGGAGTGCAACCCCAACGGCCAATGGGCATGGCTCGAAGCGGCAGCAGCCCTCCCCATCACCACAGCCATTGCCGACCTCCTGGAGAACGGAGAGCCCCCACGTGACTGACCACCCCACCTCCGAGCGCCTGCGCGCCGAACTGGTCCAGAGGATCACCAAATCCGGAGCCCTGCGCACCCCCGCATGGCAGAACGCCGTCGCCTCGGTCCCCCGCGAGGCATTCCTTTCCCGCGGCTGGTTCGAGCACGAGGGAGGCGGCTGGTACCGGCCCGTAACCCCGGCCGCCGACGGTGGACTTGCCGCGATCTACGAGGACACCACCCTGGTCACCCAGGTAGCTGGAGCAGTCTTCCCCGAACAGTTGGACGGCCGTATCGCCGCTGCCCCCACCTCCTCCTCTACCCTGCCGAGCCTCGTGGTGCGCATGCTGGAAGAACTGCACGTGACGCAAGGCATGCGGATCCTGGAGATCGGCACCGGAACCGGATACTCAACAGCCCTTCTGGCACGGGTTGTTGGCGAGGAGAACGTGACCACGGTAGAGGTCGATCCGGAGATCTCCGCACGCGCCGCTACGGCACTGGCAGGCATCGGATACCGGCCGCTGCAGGTAGCCGGGGACGGCCTCGCCGGACACGCAGACGGGGGCCCGTACGACCGGATCATCGCCACCTGCGGTGTGCACACCGTCCCCACTGCCTGGATCGAACAGACCAAGCCAGGCGGGGAAATCCTGGTGACGGTCGGCGGGTGGATGCACGCATCCGAACTGGTCCGCCTCACCGTGTCCGAGGACGGCACAGCGAGCGGCCCCGTCCTCGGCGGGCAGGTGTCCTTCATGCTCGCGCGTGCCCACCTCCCGCCACCGCTCGGCCTCCTGCCCAACCTGCGAGCGACCGAGATGGAGCCGACCGCGATGGGCGCGAGCGTGCTGGACGACTGGACGCCCCGTTTCATCGCCCAGTTCGCGGCCCCGAACGCCCAATACCTCGTTCTCGAGCGCGATGGCCGCGCGGAACACCTGCTCCTGGACGTGGCGTCCGGTGCCTGGGCGACGGTCTTCCAGGCCGGCGGCCGATGGATGGCCCGACAGAGCGGCCCTGAGCGACTGTGGGACAAGATCACCGAGAGCATTGAGGACTGGAAGGCGGCGGGGGAGCCTCCGTCCGAGAAGCTGCATCTTCACATCGGCCCCTCAGGGCGCAGCCTCACCTGGGACTGAACCGACCGCACGACAGCACCTCGGCGCCAGGGCAGCTTCGCGGTCGACTCGTGCCGTAAATGGGCCTCGGCGCGGTCCTGCCGCGCGTGACGTCAATATGGCGGCGGCTGCCGCGCAGTGCTGGGCTTCGGACGGGCCCGCGCCACGGCGGACGGTGTCGGCAGGCGTGGGAGGGGGAGGCCGCGTCGCTGGGGGTGCGGGGCGGCCACACCGCCAGAGCATGAGCCATCGGTTCGAAGGGGCGCACGCGACCGAGGGTTCAGTTCAGTACGCAACGTGGCACGAAGGAAGGGACCAGAAGGGCTATGGGCGAAGCTGGGAATCGATCCCGGGTCTCACGCTTGCGTGCCGTATGACCAGGGGAGTCATTGCTCCGGCAGCCGCGAATACGACGCCGAGTGCAATCCATCCTTCCTGTGGGTGAGTTCCCAGGCAGAGAACCGCGATCAGGGACGGGGCGACGGCGTTGGCGGCACCGCGCCCTAGAGAGAAGAAGCCCAGGTACTGCCCGTGCATGCCGTCCGGCGCAAGTGCAAAGCTTAGCCCGAACGTGCCTGCTGACAGCCACAGTTCACCCAGCGTGAGAGCAGCGGCGAACAGCAGCAGCACTACCGTCGCAGACCAGCCGCCCGTCCCAGCGGTACACGCCATCAGCGCGCACGCGGCGAACAAGGAGATCCCGGCATTGCGGCACATCCGGGCGGCTCGGCCGTTGTCTTCGGCACCGCGGCTGAACCGCATCTGCATGCAGATCACCATCACCGTATTGACGGCGACAATGCCCGACACCAGTATCGGCGGTGCCTCAGTGTGCTGGAGTACCCACAGCGGTACGGCGAATGACAGCACCTGCGCTTGGAGAGACAACACACCGCAGATCAGGGTGACGGCTGCGTACCGCCGATCACGCAGAACCTGCCAGCCGGAACCGGAGCGCGCGGCACTGCCGGCCGGCCGGGTCTTACGCGCTGGCAGCCACCACAGCGGCACTGCCGCACCCGGGTATGTCAGTGCAGTGCACCACAGCAGGGTCGTGTAGCCGACCTCTGTGTCGGCCTGAATGACCAGCGCCGAGGCTGCCGCTCCGATGGTGATGCCGACGTTGGTCACCACTCGCAGATAGGCCCGCAAACGCACCCGTTCGGCGCCCTCCCCGACCGTGGCTATCAGCGCGCCGCGAGCCGCGGTGCTGCCTTGCTCTGCGACAAGGAAGATCATGGTCAGTGCCACGAATGCCGCGAAGGTGCGGGCGAGGGCAAGCGCGGCCATCGTCGCGAACTGGATGCCGAGCAGCGCGGCGTAGGTCCGCCGAGGACCGAACTGGTCCGCCAGTCTGCCCAGTGGTACGGAACCGACAAGCGCCACGATGCCGGCAGCAGTGAGGCCGGTAGCGACCTGGTGCACGGGCAGTCCGACAACCCGGGTGAAGAAAAGGGTGCTGGTGGTCAAGTAGAGGCCACTGCCGACGGTTTTGACCAGCCAGGAAACGGCGAGCAGCCGGTTTTGGCCAGGTGCGGGCAGACAGGTACTGAACAGGGCATGCACCCGGCCCGGAGCAGACGTCGTCACGCCGCGGGTACCTCCGACTCGTGCAGCCGTGCGATGAACGCTTCTGCGGCTGCCTCGTTCGCGGCCCTGAAGTACGCCTGTATGTGTCCAGCACTTACGCCTTCCTCGGACGTCAGCACTTCCAGCACACCGGGGAGGGCCAACACCCGGTCCCGCAGGCCGGGCAGCGCGGGCAGGCGGATGCGGCCGATCGTCCCAGGGGACGGATCGTTGGTGGGCACAGAGGGCAATTCACCAGTCGAGACTCGAGCGAACTCTTCCCACAGGTCCACCCCGAAGGCGTGCCACCACATCCTGGAGAGACCCAAGCCGCCCGGCCGTACGGCCACCTCGCCGATGACCGGGCCTGCGTTGGTGCGGAACACCTCCATGTGCGTGACCCCCGCAGGCAACCCGAGTGCTGCGACCACCTGGTGGTGCAGGTACAGGACTTCACGCGAGAATGGGGCCGTCTGATCGGCTATGTAGCCGCTGCGCAGGCTCGCCGAGGTACGCAGCGGCGGGAGGAAATAGCGGGAGACGGCAGCGCGGACCACCTTGCCGTCGTGGACGACTCCGTCGCAGTGGTACTCGTGCGTGAACCGCACCAGCCGCTCCACCTGAACCGGGAGCTGCGTGTCTGCGAGGTCGGCGAAGTCGCCGGCCCGGTGCCGTTCGGCGAACTCCTCGGGAGAGTCGACGTGATAGGTGGCCTTCGAGGCGGCGCCGAACACCGGCTTGATCACGACGGGCCAGCCGATCTGTCCGGCCGCTTGAAGTACCCCGTCGACCGTGGTGGCCTGGACATGATCGGTCACCGGGAGACCGGAGGCACGCAGCTTGTCCTTCATCGCCCGCTTGTGGGAGCCCCACAGAGACTGGTCGAAGCCTGACCCAGGCACGCCGAGCAGAACACGGACCAGCCCGGCTGCCACCACGCTCTTCTCTGTGGCGGCGACGACATGATCGATAGGTCCGTGCGCGGCAAGTTCGTACGCTGCCCGTGCGACCTGAGTCAGGTCGGCGAAGCTGTCGACGTACGCCACCTCGTGGCCGCGGTATAGGCCGGCGTACACCTTCCGGGTGATGACGCGGACGGTTACGTCGGGGCGGCGGGCCAGGGCGTCGAGGACCTCGGGCTTGTCCGAGTTGAGCAAGATTATTTGCCGGGTCACTGATTCTCCGGGGGGTGCGATGCGTGGTGGTAAGTGACAGTGCCAGCGGCCTCATTGATGTCGGCCCAGACTGGGAAGGGGCCGCGTTCCAGGTCGCAGCGAGTGACGGATCCCACGTTGACGACATAGCGGCCGTCCGACGCGAGCGAGACTGGATCCCCGAACCGCATGGGTATGTGTTCTATCTGCACTGGCCCGGTGTTGACGGGCCACAGCCGGTACAGGGCGCTCCTGTGATGGTGGCCATGCACCAGTGCCCGCCTGGGGAAGTCCGCGTCGGCTGGGCACCACCGTCCTGGCTCCAGTTCCCGCCACGGCAGCGGATGGCCGTGGCAGTACAGAGCGAAATCGGTGAGGTGCTCCAAAGGCGCGTCGAGCAGAGGGCGGGTCCAGTCGGGCAGGTCAGGGTCGGGCACGACGGCGCGGATCCGCTCCTCCTGGTTACCTCGTACGAGCCGTACCCCGTCGAGGAGCACAGCGAGTTCGGGGTCCGCGCTGAAGACATCGGCGATTTTGCCGTTGTACGTGTACCCGGCCACCTCCCGTTTGCCGATCCGGCACTCGAAGACGTCGCCGAGGCAGATCACTTGGTCCACTCCCTGCTTGCGGATCTCCGCAAGGACGGTCCGCAAGTGTGAGGTGTCCCCGTGTATGTCGGTCACGACGGCATACCGCATTGCTGTCACTCACCCGTTTCGATCAGCACCCGGTCCGCGAGCTCCTCGCTGACGCGGGCGGCGTCGGCAGCGTCAGTGCCGTCGGCGATGACGTAACCGGCGCGGTCGCGCGAGCTGCGCACCGGGTGGACCTGGTCACCGACTGAGACATCCAGCCGGATCTTTGCCGTGGTGCCGTCGACGTCGGGCAGGGCGATGTGTCGGACTGTGCCGGGCGACGGGGTGAGGAAGCGGATTGCAGCTCCCCGGCGGGCGGTCGGCGACTCGGTGGGCGGATCCAGCAGGCCGAGTGGGCAGCCTGCAGTGAGAGCCACTACGTCCAATCCGCATGTCCGGAACAGCAGTTCACGGATCTTGTCGCCTCCGATGCGGTTGTGCGACTCCAGGATCCGTGGGCCCTTCTTGGTGACCTTGACTTCGGTGTGGGCGGGGCCCTCGGTCAGGCCCACGGTGTCGAGGAAGGCCCGCACGAGCACGGCGACCTCGTTCACTACGTGCGCGGGCAGGGTGCTCGGCTGGGTGTGCCCGGTCTCCACGAACGCGGTGCCCACCAGTTTGTCGGTCACCATCAGCACGGTGTGCTTCCCCCCGTAGGAGAAACTCTCCACGCTGATCTCAGGCCCGTCGAGATACTCCTCGGCGATCGGCCGGTTGCCGCCCGCTGACTCGAAAGCTCGCCAGACTTCCTCGGCCGCCTCGGGTCCGGACACCCGGAAGACGGCCTGGCTGGCGGAGCCGGCAGCGGGTTTGAGGATGACCGGTCCGCCGGTCGCACGGCAGAATGCGGCGAGCTCGGCTGCGGCACGCGGGGCGTCGGTGTGTACGGGGCTGATGCCGCGGGCATTGAGGAGCTCCCGCATGCGTTGCTTGTCTCGCAGGAGGCTTACGGCGTGAAGCGAGTTTCCGGGCAGGCCGAGTCTCTCGGCAACTGCGGCGGTGGGCAGCAGACCGCGCTCGGTGAGCGACAGAACCCGCGTGAAGGGGCGTTCGGCATGCAGTGGGGCTAGGGCCGCGTGCAGTGCGTCGGTGTCCGTCAGGTCCACGGCGAGGGACACTCCGGCCTCCGCGGCCGTCGGCGGCGCGGGGTGCGTCTCGTCGTATGCGAAGACGGTGTCGATACCCAACGCGCTTGCCGTGCGCACCAGTTGGGGGGTGCCCGCGAGCACCGCGATACGCGGTGTCGCGGGCGCCTGCTGCCCGAAGGTCATGCCACGTGCTCCGGTTGCGCATCTACGGCGTTCTCCGGAGCCACCGCGTCAGGGTCGCCGAAGCGCTTCATGAGGTAGTCGATGATGTCGGCGTTCTCCCGAAGCTTGCCCGGGATGACGGTGGCACCGTCCACCAGGGCCGGGATGAACTTGCTGCCCGTGGTGCGGATCAGTTCGTGCCGTTCCTCACGAGGTTTGGGCACATTGATGTTGATGTAGGAAACCTGGAGTTTGGTGAGCAGTTCGCGTACCGGCTTACAGTCCGGGCAGGTCTCTCGCTGGAACAGGACGAGCATCAGCGGCCTTCCTCGTGGAACGTACGGATGATCTCTCCTACGCCGGAGCCCGGCGTGAATGTGTGGCCCAGGTCCAGCAGGGCCATTTCCAGGGCACCGAAGATTCCGCTCAGGTCGAGGGCGTCGGCCGCGCCCACGTGCCCGACCCGGATGAGCTTCCCCTTGAGGTGTGCCTGGCCGCCGGTCATCGTGAGACCGTACGAAGAGGAAAGCGTCTTCAGCAGTTGACCGGTATCGATGCCCTCGGGTGCGAGGGCCGAGGTGATGACGTGGCTGCGCCGGTGCGGGGCCTGCACAAACGTGCTGAACCCGAGTTGCAGCAGTCCGCGCTCGGCTGCCAAGCCCAAGACGGCATGGCGCCTACGGAAAGCGTCCATGCCCTCCTCGTCCAGCATCTTCAGGGACTCATGCAGGGCGAGCAGCAGGGACACCGCCGGGGACGAGGACGACATCGGGTAGAAGTGGCGCAGACGCTTGAACGACCAGTAGTAGTTCGGACCGCTGGACCGCTCGACCGCCGTCCACGCCTTGTCGGACAGGGCGACGAAGGCAAGCCCCGGCGGCAGCATGAAGCCCTTGTGCGAGGCGGCGAGGACCACGTCCAGGCCCCACGCGTCCATCTCCAGCGGGTGAACCAGCAGGCCGCTGATGGCGTCGACGACCACGACCACGTCGGTGTCGCGAAAGATCCGTCCGATCGATTCGACGTCGTTGAGCGCACCGGTGGAGGTCTCGCTGTAGACGACGAACGCGCCTCGGATATCGGGGTGTTCGCGGTAGGCGGCCACCACCCGCTCAGGGTCGGCGCTGGTGCCCCAGTCGCTCTCGACGACGCGCACGACGAGACCGTAGGACGTGCAGATCGCCTGGAAACGCTCGCCGAAGTAGCCGTTGGAGACGACCAGTACCTCGTCGCCGGGCGAGAAGCAGTTGGCGACCGCGGCCTCCATCGCGCCGGTTCCGGAGGAGGCGATGGTGTAGACGGGGGCACTGGTGCCGAACAGCGGGGGCAGGCCGCCGCTGATCTCGTGGATCAGCTGCTCCATCTCGGTGGAGCGGTGGTGGATGATCTCGCGGGCCCCCGCCAGCAGCAGTCGCTGCGGTACTTCGGTGGGTCCGGGTGTGGCAAGCCGCAGCTTCACCGGCTGTTCTCCTTAGCTCGGTTGTCCGGGAGGGGGGTTGCCGTTGCCCGCGGGGCGTCGATGAAGACACGGCGGGTAGCGGGCTTGAGGTCGAAATCGAAGAGCACCACGCGGTGGCTCGGCGACATGGCGAGGAGGTCGTCCCGGAAGGGGACGAGCAGACTGGTGCCAAGCAGGGACGACTTCAAGTGGGAAAAGCCGTTGGGGTCGGCGGTGGTCAGCTCGTGCAAATAGCGACCGCCGTCGGCTGGAGACTCCGGCGCGATCCGCTCCAGAGTGCGCAGCAGGTCCTGCACTGCGCCCGGCTCATAGCGCATCACGGTGAGCCCGATGGAGCTGCCGTGTGCGAACACCCCGGCGAGGCCCTCGCCCGCGCCGTGCTCCTGAAGAGCGGCGGCGATCTGGTCGGTGAGGTCGTAGTGGGAGTTGAGGCCGGTGCTCTCCACCGTCAGTTCGATCACCGGGATATCCCTGCGGACCCGCCGATCGCCGCCGGAACGTTCTCGGCGGTCAGATCGCCCGGCCCGGTCAGTGTCCAGGCGGGCACACCGGCCAAGACGTCGGTGATGCGCATGCGTTGCTCGGCGAAAGCGGCGCGGTTGTCATCAAGGTAGTGGTGCCAGCCGGCGTTGGCACCGTCGAACGCCGACTCCACGTTGGCGCGCAGCATTTCGGCGTGTTCCTGGCGGTCGCCGCTCAGCGGCTCCACCGTGGTGTGATCGCCGGGGCCGATTGCCGGGTGCAGGATCGCAGCGACCGGCACCCGCACGCCGGACGGGGCGCTGGGGAAGCGGTCTCGGAACGGCAGCGGGTCCACCGCGAACTTCCCCACCGGCGAGAACGCGTGACCTTCGGCGGGCACGTAGTCGTCCCCGAGGCCGGCGATCTCCTTCAGGCCCGGGTACTTGACGACGGTGCCGTAGCCCAGGTGCGGGTAGTCGGGCCAGCCGGCCGCGACGACCGAGCCGTCGGCCAGCTCGTGCAGCACTGTCTTGTCACCGCTGAGCACCTGGTAACCGAAGTGCTCGACCAGCTCCAGCAGTACTGTGCTCTTGCCAGCTCCCTTTGCGCCGGTTACCAGCACGACCGCACCGTCCCGATAGGCGGCGGTGGCGTGCAGCACTGCGGCACCTGCGTTCTCCTGGTGCTTCAACACCAGGTCGCGCACCAGCTCGACGAGGTCCATGTGCCCGTCGGCCCCGAGCGTTACGTCGATCACGCGGGACGCGCGGTCGAAGACGAATCGACTGCCGGTCTTGGTGCACTCCAGGTACTCGCGGCTGTCCACGGCCGCCCGCCGGGCAGGCACGGTGAAGAACTCGCTGGCGCTCTTGCGGAGATAGATGTCCTCTTGTGCGGTCCCGGCCGGGGGCGCGAGCCGCTCCGAGTCCGGTGCGTGCACGCGCAAGGTCGCGACCGGCTTGCGGCCGGATTCGTCGGGCTTTGCTTCCTCTGCGGTCAGATGCCCGGCAAGGAAGGCCAGCGCGTCCTCGACACCCGGGGCTGCTCCGGGCTCCACCTCCAGGTTGAGCAAGGTGCCGTGGAAGTCCAGCCGCAGGTCGGTGGAGTGGGTGATCACTTTGCGGCCTCCGCGAGTTCGCGCCCCACGGACTCGTAGCGCTCCTGCTGCTCCAGCATCTGAGGCATGCGCTGCAAGTCGAAGATTTCCTTGAGCGGGGCGATGTCGGGCTCCACGTTGCGGGTGGTGCCGTCCCGCATGATCTGCGTGAGGGTTTCCCGCATAGCCCGGATCGAGCTGCGCAGCGCCTGGTTGGCGTAGATCGCCATCGCGAAGCCGCGCTGCTCCAGCTCCTCGACAGTGACCTGGTTGTAGGTCGTCGGTACGACGATCACGGGGAGGTGGCCGCGGTATGCCTCGCGGAAGGCGAAGACCTCCTCCGGGTCCTTGCGCTTGGAGTGGATGAGAAGCGCGTCCGCCCCAGCCCGCTCATAGACGTCGGCACGGCGCAGGGCCTCGGCCATTCCCTGCCCGGAGATCAGCGCTTCCAGCCGGGCGACAACGACCATGTCGGTGCGAGTTTCCGTGGCAGCCCGGATCTTGCCCGCGAAGTCGTCCAGCGGGGCGAGGTCCTGGTTACCTTCGATGAAGCTGTTGAGTTTCGGGAACTGCTTGTCCTCAATGCACACGCCGGCCATGCCGCGCGACTCGTAGGCGCGCACCATGTGGATGACGTTGTTGACATTTCCGAACCCGGAGTCGCAGTCCGCGAGGACGGGGATGTCCACAGCAGACGCGAGACCAGCTGCCGAGTCGAGGCACTCGCCCATGGCGAGGATGTTGGCGTCAGGCACGCCGGCCGTGGCGGAAATCTCCAGTCCACTCGACCAGACGACGTCGAATCCGGCCTCCTCTGCGAGCCGTGCGCTGAGCGGGCTGTGCGAACCCATGGCACGGGTCAGCCGTGGGGTGGCGAGTGCAGCGCGCAGCCGCTGTGCCGCACTCGGCGTCCGCTCGTTCTGTTGGGGTGATCGGCTCTCGGTCATGCGTCTCCTCCGTTGTTCTGTCGGACCAGTTCCCGGCACACGTCTTCGACCGTCTCGTCGCGGACATTTCGCGGCTGTGCTGTGCCGATCCGCCGTCCGACCTCCCACGGGTCGAGCCCGTGGCGGGCGCTGATCTTCTCGATGCGGTCTTGGAAGTAGAAGTGGTGGTCGTTGATCCCAGCTGCGATCTCGGCCCGGCGCACCGTCATGGGACGCGGCAGCACCTGCTCAGCCACGTACTCGGCGGCCTCGCATACCAGGGGCAGATCGGCGTGGGTGTCGTATTTGGGCCAGGCGTTGAGGAAGGCTGCAGCCTGTTCAGTGGCAAGGTTTCCGGCGCCCCTGGCCATGGCGCACAGCGACGCGTCCAGCCAGCTCACGCCCGAGTCGAGGCCAGCGACCGCGTTCGCCGCAGCCAGCCCCAGGTTGTTGTGGGCGTGTATGCCCAGTGGTGTCGCCAGCCGCTCGGTCAGCAAACCGATGCGCCAGCGGACGTCGTCGGGGGTGAGCGCGCCAAAGGAATCGGCGATGTAGAAGACGTCCGGCTCCTCCGACGCCACGACCTCCGCGACCTCGGCCAGTTGCTCTTTGGTGGTGTAGCTGACGGCCATCAGGTTGACGCCGACCTTGAGGCCGAGCGCCCGCACGGCGCGGACGTACTCCGGAACTCCGCCAATGTTCCACGGGTAGGCGGCGATACGCACCATGGACACCGGGCTGTCGGGCAGGTCGTCCATGGCCCGAACTGGGCACACGGTGGGGACGACCATGACAGCCAACTCGGCGTGCGAGACGGCGGGTAGCGCCGCAAGGTACTCGGGCGTGCAATGCGCTGACGGCCCCGCGGTCGCGCTGGCCTTACTTCCGGAGCCGCCGCGGTAGCCGACCTCGATGATGTCGATGCGTGCGGCGTCCAGGGTACTGACGATCATGTGGGCGTCCCTGGCGGTGAACTGCCAGTCGTTCTGGTTCCCGCCGTCGCGCAGGGTGCAGTCGAGCAGGGTCGGCTTGACGCCGTTCGTGCCAGTTACGTTCACCGGGCTTGGTTGATGCGCGCTCACGCGGCCCCTTCCAGATGTGTAGCCGGCGCAGCCAGCTGGGCGCGGAAACGTTTCACCAATTCCTGTGGTGTCTGCTCCACACGCTTGCCGGCGGGGTGACTGCGCGGGTTGCAGCGGATTCGCAGCAGCGTGGGTGCGCCCGTCAGGTCGAGGGCAGCCAACTGGTCGAGGCTGTCCACGGTATGGGCGGCGCCGTAACCAGCCGCGAGGGCCATGGCCGCCGGATCGCCGAGGGCGACAGTGCGCTGGCCGCCGGTGCTCTCGTGCGCACCGTTGTCGAGGACTACATGAAGCAGGTTCGGCCGGTGCTCGGCGATCATCGGCAGGCAGCCGGGGTTCATGGCGAATGAACCGTCGCCGTCCAGCACCAGCACGCGGCGCTCTGGGTGGGCAAGCGCGATGCCGAGACCAATCGGCGCGGCCATGCCCATGGAGCCGACGAGATAGAAGTGGTTGGGGCGATCGCTGATGTTGTACACGTCGCGCGTGATGAAGCCGCAAGTGCTCACCGTCAGTGCGGTGGACTCGCGCTCCAGCAGCGCGCTTAGGGCGTCACGGATATCCAGCAACGCTCAGATCCCTTCCCGGACGATCAGTACGGCGGTACTCCGACCGGAGTCGTACTGCTTAAGGAATGCCTCTACCGAGTCCTCAGGGTTCTCGTTGTCCAGCACGGTCCAGGGAAGCCCGAACACGTCGAGTAGCCGGGTGAGTTCGCGTCCGATGACATCGTGCTCCACAGCGTCCTTGCCCTCGTAGCCGCGCCAGCTGACCACGATCGGCAGGTGGACGTCGTAGATGAGGTTGAAGGAAGTGAGGACGTTGAGTGAGTAGCCGAGGCCGGAGTTCTGCATGAGGACTACGGGGTGGGCACCCGACAGCGCGAGTCCAGAGGCCACCCCTAGGGCGCTGTCCTCACGGGGCGCTGGAATGTAAGTGATGGGAGCGTCGGGGCGTTCCAGGATCCGGAAGAACCCCTTTAGGAGGGAGCACGGCACCCCTGTGAAGTGTCCGTGGCCCGCTCTCACGAGGGCGTTGAAGACCGACTCCGCCGTTGTCTCTCCCGGCCTCTTGAGGATCGAGGTCTCACTGTCGTGCATATGGTTCCAGAAGGTCTCTGCCGCAGAAGTGCATGAATAGGGCATGGCCCTGTATCAAGCACGGGCGGGGTCGGCGTCGGATGCTGGTGGCCCGCAGGCACTGATCCATCGCCCCACCAGGCTTTGGTGGCTGCCAAGTTGACGGTGGGGAAACAGGCGACGATCTTGCTGGGGTAGTGCTGACACGTGCAATGGCTAGTTCGGATAGTGAGACCGCAGTCTGGTAGCCGAGACGGCGGGAGCTGCTTGTGCCTGCGAGGCGCATGGCAACGGGGAGTTGGCCACCAGGGGGTCGGGACGCCTCGGGAGGGCGTAACCGTTCTTGAACAGTTCTTGAAGGTCGATTGACCGTCTGTTGGAGATGTCGCTCCAGCGTGGATACCCGCACCGACTGTCCTGGAGCTGGTCGTGTTCCTGTCGTGGTGTAGTCGATCAAGGTCCGCTGCCTTCGCTTCGGGGCCGCCCGGTACGTGTGGCTGCGGGCAACCGAGCGATCGCCGCTGACCTTGGCTCAGCGAGCCTCAACCGGGCCTTCATTGAGGGCGATTGGGGGCCCTACCTGGGGATTCCGCCAGCTTGACCGGCTGCACCACTCGGCGGGACGCCATCTTGGAGCTCGCAGGCATTTCCCTTGCTCACTGAGCTCTTTCAGGGCGGCCACCGATCAGGTGACACGGCCTGATCGCCGCCGACGGCGAGGACGACGATCCCGCTGGTCGGGTGACCGTCAACGGCAGGTGCACCTTCACCCTCCCGGGCCCCAGCTGAAAGAGCTCACTGCCTCATATGCGTGAGCGATGCGTGAGCGGACGTGCCAACACGAGTCGTGCTGAGCCGGATTGGCCAACTGGCCGCTCCTCGCTGATCAGGCAATACGGGACAGGCGAGGAGCGGCCGGGGGTGTCTGGCATGATCTTGGCGGGACTTTTAATCCATTGGTTGTGGGTTCGAGTCCCACACGGTCTACCGGCTGCATCACCTTCGGAACCCTCGTTGACCAGCGTCAACGGGGGTTCCGTCGTTTCCGGGACCTGCTCGGCGGTGCAATCCGTGTACGTACACAGCCGTGCCGACCGAACCTGAAGGCGGCTTCAGGCTGCTTCAGGCCGGCTTCAGGATGGCTCCGGCACGGTGGAACCCATCGGCACCCGCCGGGCCGGAAGGTTCACGGGACTTGGGCCGTTCAAGTGGCCCTCTTGACCTCCCGTTTACGCTGAGCCCAATCGTGGTCACAGCCTGGAGCCGGTCGGTTGCCGTCGATGACGGGCGGCCGGGTGCAGGACGAAGGCCTCATGAGTCCGGGGCTTTCGGGACGGGCTCGGAGCCCCGGTGCCGCCGGAATCCAACTGATCGCCAGGAGAAGTCATGAGCATCGCAACGTGTACCCAGACGGAGAACAGCGAACTGTCGGAGAGCGCAGGGCAGTTCGAGCTGCACGCCGTGTCGATCGCCCCCGAGGTGATAGCGAATCTCGCCGAGGTGAGGGTGCCGACCCCGCGGTCCGTCCTCCTCGGCTGGGTGGAGGTGCCTCCCGGCGACCCCCGTGGGGCGACCGGTCACGCCCTCTATCTCACTCCGGCCGGCTATGCCTACCGGGTCACGACCTACCTCGGTGGCCGTCGCGCCAACGGTGCGAACGCCGGCTGAGACCGGCCACACGGGGGACGGGTCTCGGATGCCGATCATCCGGTGCGGTACGCGCGCCGGGGCCAACTCCCGGGCCGGCCGCAGCCGGACGGTCTCCAGGTCCTCGCAGTCGCCGTCGGGGCGCTCGGCGATGTGCACCCGGTACAGCTACAGCTCGGCGCGCTGCTCGTCGTCGACCGCGACACCGATCCGGTCGAGGAGGTGGCGCAGCACGGCACGGCCGGAAGGGCGGCCGATCAGGGTGGACCGCTCGCGGCGGAAGCGCGCGGGCAGCGCCGTCGCCCTCCTCGCCCCGGACGACGCGGCCCGGATCCCTGGCGATGTCCCGTCCCGGTGGGGAAGCGGCGCCGGTAAATGGTTCGAGGCGCCCCGCGCATGCCGTAGAGTTGTATCTACCGACGCGGGGTGGAGCAGCTCGGTAGCTCGCTGGGCTCATAACCCAGAGGTCGCAGGTTCAAATCCTGTCCCCGCTACTTGTGAACGAAGGCCCGGCACATCATGTGCCGGGCCTTCGGGCGTTTCCGCCCCCGTGCTGCGCTCCCCCACTTGGCCGTGGCCGAATCGCCGACCGGCACGGCTGCGGCCAGCCTGGGAGGAGCGCGGTACCGTCCGCCGCGGTACGGACCGGGCAGGAGACCACTGGTGGGGCAGCGAGAAAGCAGGGGCAGAGCGCGCCGGTTCCTCCGGGTGCTGCCCGCCGTGCTGATCGTCGGCGGGGTGCTCTTCGATGTGCTGACCCCGCCGACCTTCACCGCCGCCCCGTTCTTCGCCGCCGCTCCGGTGATGGCCGCCCCGTTCTTCTCGTTCCGGGGCACGCTGGTGACCGGGGTGATCGCGGTCGCGGGCATCGCGGGGCTGCGCGCGACCAACGGCACCGAGACCACCGGAACATCCATCACCGAGCAGGTCACCGTCGTCACGGTGGCTGCCATCGCCCTCCTCATCAACCGGGTCATCCAGCGCAGCGGCGAGCAGCTGGCGTCGGCGCGGGTCGTCGCCGAGACCGCCCAGCGGGCTGTGCTGCCGGTGCCCTCCGAGCGGATCGGCGGGCTGCACATCGCGGCCCGGTACGAGGCGGCGCAGGCCGGGACCTTCATCGGCGGGGACCTCTTCGCCGTACAGGACACGCCGTACGGGGTCCGGCTGGTGGTGGGTGACGTCCGGGGCAAGGGACTGGGTGCGGTCGAGGCCGTGGCCGTGGTGATCGGCGCGTTCCGGGAGGCCGCCGAGCAGGAGGCCACGATCGAGGGGGTCGCCCAGCGCCTGGAGCGCGCGCTGACCCGCGAAGGGGTGCGCCGGGAGGGGCTCGACGCCTTCGAAGGGTTCACCACGGCGGCGCTCGCCGAGATCCCGCGTGGCCGGCAGGACCTGATCCGGCTGCTGAACCGGGGCCACCCCGAGCCGCTGCTGCTGTACGTGGACGGCAGCCTCGACGTACTCGCGCCGGGCGACCCCGCGCTGCCGCTGGGACTGTCGGATCTGGCGGCCTGGCCGGACCGGGCGGACGAGTCGCCGTTCCCGCCGGGGGCCACGCTGCTGATGTACACCGACGGGCTCTCCGAGGCGCGGAACACCGAGGGGGTCTTCTACAACCCGCAGGAGCGGCTGCGCGGCCGGGTCTTCCCCGGGCCCGAGGAGCTGCTGACGGCGCTGTCCGACGACGTACGGCTGCACACGGGCGGGCACTCCACGGACGACATGGCGCTGCTCGCGGTGGAGCGTCCGATGGAGGGGCAGCCGGACCGGCGGCGGATGATGGGGATCGTGCGAGCTGCCGGACACAATCCGTAGTCGGCGTACTCCACTCCGCATAACATTTGACGCACGGTCAGAATTTCGATGTTTCCTGAGGGGGGATCAAGTCACCCCGATCTGCCCGGCTCTGTCCCGGTTAACGGAGGCCAAAGCCGTTAACGATCAGTGGGAACAGCTTGGAATCCGGTACCCGCGTCTATTAACGTTCGATAACGCAGCGCGGTCGTCCCAGTCGTCGCAAGAGGCGGCACCGTGCGCACGCGCCGAATCCCGCAAGGGAACCGGGGAACCACCAATTGGGGTGAATCGGGCCGCTTCGTGAGGGGCTGCCCGTAGGAGACCTTCCTGCTCCGAACCCGTCAGCTAACCCGGTAGGCGGTAAGGAAGGAAAGGAGTGCGCCTCCGTGGCGTCCAACAACCCTGCCCCCGAAACGCTGTACTTCCCGAATGACGATGCTCTCGGGTTCGGTGGTGACGACGGCGGGACCTTCGACGAATGGAACCCCACCGAGGATTCCGTCCGGCCGGTCCGCGGCAAGCACCGGGTGGCGAAGCAGCGCAACGGTCTCGCCCGCAGCTCGACGGTTCTCGGTGTCGGCGTGATCGCGGCGGTCGGCGCGGGCGGCATGGCCAGCGCGCAGAGCAAGCCGCCGGTCTCGATATCCCTCCCCGACCTCCCGCAGTCCGTCAAGGACAAGCTCCCGGAGGCCGAGTCGCTGCCCGGCGTGGGTGCGCTGATCTCCGACCTCGGCGGCCACTCGTCGGACAACGGCGGCGACTCGTCGGACAACGGCGGTACGGCCACCGTCACCCACGCGTCGCTCGTCACCGGCAAGGGCGGCGCCGACGCCGGTGAAGCGCTCCGCGCCCGCATCCTCCAGCAGGCCGAACAGCAGCAGGGCGCGGCCGAGGACGAGGCCAAGGCGGCAGCCGAGAAGGCAGCCGCGGAGAAGGCTGCGGCCGAGGCCGCGAAGAAGCAGGAAGAGGCGGACGCCAAGGAGAAGGCCGCCAAGAAGAAGGCCGAGGCGGAGGCCAAGGCCAAGGCCGAGAAGGAACGGCTCGCGAAGCTGGCCGCCAGTTACTCGCTCCCCGTCTCCTCGTACACCCTCACCTCGCGCTTCGGTGACGGCGGCTCGATGTGGTCCTCCGGTCACCACACCGGCCTCGACTTCGCGGCCCCCACCGGCACCCCGATCAAGGCTGTCCACAGCGGCACGGTCAAGTCGGCGGGCTGGGCCGGGTCGTACGGCTACCGCACGGTCATCACGCTCGACGACGGTACCGAGCTGTGGTTCTGCCACCAGTCCTCGATGTCCGTCAGTGCCGGCCAGAAGGTCAGCACCGGCGAGGTCATCGGCCGCGTCGGCGCCACCGGCAATGTCACCGGCCCGCATGTGCACCTCGAGGTCCGCCCCGGCGGCGGCGACCCGATCGACCCGATGACCTGGCTCGCGAGCAAGGGCCTGCACGCCTGACGGCACCCGCGACCCCGGCAGCCCTGGCGATACACCCCCCCGACGCCAGGGCTGCCGGCTTCGGTGTGCGGGACCCGGGTGCTGTGCACGGGCAGCGCCGTCCCGGCGGAATAGTGCGGCCCCGGCGGGCGGTTGATCAACGTATGACTTCTCTACGTGAACTCGGCTCGTCCGGCATCCAGGTGTTCCCGCTCGCCCTCGGCGGCAATGTCTTCGGCTGGAGCGCCGACGAGGCGCAGTCCTTCGACGTGCTCGACGCCTATGCGGCGGCGGGCGGCAACTTCGTCGACACCGCGGACGCCTACTCCGCGTGGGTGCCGGGCAACGAGGGCGGCGAGTCCGAGACCATCATCGGCAACTGGCTGGCCGCGCGCGGGAACCGCTCCGAGGTCGTCGTCGCCACCAAGGTCGGTGCGCACCCGCAGTACAAGGGGCTCGCCCCCGCGAACATCAAGGCTGCGGCCGAGGAGTCGCTGCGCCGTCTGCGCACCGACCACATCGACCTCTACTACACCCACTTCGACGACCCGGCTGTCCCGGTCGAGGAGATCATCACCGCCCTCGACCAGCTGGTGAAGGACGGCAAGGTGCGCGCCATCGCCGCCTCCAACATCACGCCCGAGCGTCTCGAAGCCTCGCTGGCCTTCTCGGAGGCGGAGGGCCTGGCCCGGTACGTCGCCCTCCAGCCGCACTACAACCTGGTCTCCCGCGACACCTACGAGGGCGGGCTCCAGGACACCGCCGCCCGCCACGGCCTGGCCGCCGTGCCGTACTTCGCGCTGGCGTCCGGCTTCCTCACCGGCAAGTACCGGCCCGGTACGGAGGTCGACAGCGTGCGGGTGGAGAAGGCGGGCCAGCACCTCGGGACCGAGCGGGGGATCAAGGTCCTGGCCGCGCTGGACAAGGTCGCGGCGGCGCACGAGGCCGAGCTCGCGACCGTCGCGCTGGCCTGGCTGGCCGCGCGGCCGACCGTCGCCGCGCCGATCGCGTCGGCCCGTACGGTCGAGCAGCTGCCCGCGCTGACCGCGGTGGCCGAACTGGAGCTCACCGAGGCCGAGTTGGCGGAGCTGACGGCGGCCTCCGCCTGACTCCGGTAGTCGGCTGAGCCCGTCGGCTGCAGCCGGTCAGCGCTGGTACGGGTGGTGGCTGCCGTAGTACGGATACGGCGGCGCCACCCGTACCCGGCCCGTCGCCCGCGCCGCGTACAGCAGCGCGGGCCCGGCTATCTCCTTGCGCTGCCAGAGGTGGTGCAGCAGCTCCTGCTCGCGTGCCTCGAAGTCCGGGCCCACCGCCCCGCGCCGGGCCCGGTGCCGCAGAAAGGCCAGGGTGGTCGCGAACGCCTCGTACTCGGACACGGCCCGGGACGCGGCCTTGGCCCGCGCCTTCGCAACGGCGGACGGCTGCGGTCGTACGTACGGGTAGTAGGGGCTCGGGGGCGATGGAGGGTTCGCGGGGTCCGCGTACGGCACCAGGCTCGGGTGGGGCGCCGGGTTCGCGTACGGCACGGGGTCCGCGTAGGGCGCCGGGCTCGGAGTGGCGTACGGGGTCGGCTGCGCGTACGGGGCCGGTTGAACGTACGAAGACGGCTGGGCGTACGGGTTCGGCTGGCCGTAGGGACTTGCTTGGCCGTACGGATTCGGCTGGGCGTTGAGGTGCTGGCCCCGGGGGTCGGTACCCGCCGCGCCCGTTCGTGCCGCGAAGCCGCGCGCCATCGCGCGCGCCCGCATCGACGAGAGCGCGAGGGGTTCCTCCGGCGCCAGCCAGCCCGCCGCGGCGTACGCGGGCAGCTCCGTCGATATCGTGCGCAGCTCCCGCTGCCGGGTCCAGATCGCCAGCCAGGTGACCACCCCGAAGACCGGCACCATGAACACGCCGTAGACCAGGTAGAAGCCGTAGGTGCCGAAGACCGACGAGCTGTTCCACAGGGCGTGCATTCCCATGGCGCAGACCAGGCCGAGCAGCGGCGGTGCGTATCTGCGCAGCCGTCTGCGCCCGGTGGCGAGCGCCGAGAGCCCGAAGCCGATGCCGGTCAGTACCGTGAACAGCGGGTGTGCGAAGGGCGCCACGACGACCCGGACGAAGAACGTCGCCGCGGTCACCGAGGGCACACCGGAGAAGCCCATGGACTTGTCCTCGCCGAAGGCGCTGCCCAGATAGAGGATGTTCTCGGTGAAGGCGAAGCCGGTCGCGGTGAAGCCCGCGAAGACCACACCGTCGACGAGTCCGGTGAAGTGCCGTCTTCGGAAGAGGAAGATCAGCAGAACCGCCGCTGCCTTCGCGCTCTCCTCGACGACCGGCGCCACCACGGTCGCTCCGAGGGTGTCCGCGCTGCTGGGGTCGGCGGTGGCGGTCGCGATCCAGTGGGTCGCGAAGGAGTTCGCGATGATCGCGACGAGCGCGGCGGCGCACGCCCCCCAGGCGAACGCGAAGAGCAGATTGCTCCAGGGGCCCGGATCGACCCGGTCCAGCCAGCGGAAGGCGGCCATCAGCAGCGGCACCGGCAGCACGGCCAGGCCGAGGCCGACCAGAAAGCCTTCGGTGCCGGTCTGTTCGCGTACCAGCGAGAGGATCAACAGGCCGCAGAGGGCGAGGAGCACGATCACCGCGGAGGCACGCAGCGCCTTGCTGCGCCAGAAGTCCTTGCGCGGCTTGTAACGCCAGTGCGCACGCGGCGGCACGGCATCGAAGCGCGGCTGCTCCTCGTAGGCCGGAACCACCGGATGGATCGCCCCGGGCGGCGAGCTCGACTCGTACACCCCATTGACCCTAACGAGCGGCACTGACAACTGCGATGCCGCAGGGGATATCCGTTCTGCCTCACCCGCACCGGTGTTCATCCGCACCGGTTCATCCGCGACGGTTCACCGCACCTGCTCGTCCGCGACGGTGTTCGTCCGCGACGGCTCAACTCTTCCGGGCGCCGCGGCGGAACAGCAGGTCGTGCACGACATGGCCCTTTTCGAGCCCCTGCCCCTCGAACCGGGTCAGCGGCCGGAAAGCGGGCCGCGGCGCATAGCCGCCGTCCGCCTCGGTGTTCTCGAACGCGGGGTGCGCGGTGAGCACGTCCAGCATCTGCTCGGCATACGGCTCCCAGTCGGTCGCACAGTGCAGTACGGCGCCGGGAGCGAGCCGGGTAGCGGCCAGGTCGAGGAACTCGGGCTGGATCAGCCGCCGTTTGTGGTGGCGGCTCTTGGGCCAGGGGTCGGGGAAGTACACCCGCAGTCCGGCGAGCGCGTCGGGCTCCAGCATCTCGCGGAGCAGGATGATCGCGTCGCCGTTGGCCACCCGGATGTTGGACAGGCCGTCCCGTTCCGCGAGACGGAGCAGATTGCCCTGACCAGGGGTGTGCACATCGGTGGCGAGGATTCCGGTGGCCGGGTCGGCGGCGGCCATCTGCACGGTCGCCTCACCCATCCCGAAGCCGATCTCCAGTACGACGGGAAGTCCGTCGAACATCGCACCGAGGTCGAGGATCTCCCGGCCGTCGATGTCCAGGCCCCACTTCGGCCACAACCGTTGCAGGGCATCGCCCTGTCCGGTCGTGACCCGGCTGCGGCGGGGCTGGAAGCTACGGATCCGGCGCTCGTGGTGCGAGCCCGCCGGGTCGGCGGCGGGTCCGCCCGGGAAGCGCGGCTCACCCTTGGCGCGGCGGGGCGCTGAGGGCTCTGCGGCGGGTGCCGGGGAGGACTCGGGGCTGGGGTTCAGGAGATCGGACACAGTGCTTTCAAGTCTACGATCCCCGGCGACCGGTCGGTCCGGTCCCGCTACGGTCCTGGTCCGGCCCGTCCCGGCAGCGCCGCGTCGGGCCCGGACCGGCCCCGCTCAGGTCCCGTTGCGGCAGCGCCGCGTCAGGCCCCCGACCGGGGCGCACCGCCCCCGTCAGGCCTGCCCGCCCCCTCCGTCAGGCCCGGCCTCCGTCAGGCCCGGCCTCCGTCAGGCCTGCCCGCCCCCTCCGTCAGGCCCGGCCCGTCGTCAGGCCCGGACCCCCACCGAGGCCAGCGCCCGCCGGGCGACCTCGCGGCCGATCGGCAGTGCGGCCGTCGCGGCCGGTGACGGCGCGTTCAGCACATGGACCGTGCGCGGCGACTCCCGGATCAGGAAGTCGTCGACCAGCGTGCCGTCCCTGAGCACCGCCTGTGCCCGCACCCCGGCGGGCGCCCGGCGCAGATCCCGCTCCTCGACGGACGGCAGCAGCCGCCGCACCGCCTCGGTGAACGCCCGCTTCGACAGCGAGCGGTGCAGCTCGCCCGCCCCGTACCGCCAGTGCCGCCGGGCTATCCGCCAGGAGCCGGGCCAGGCGAGCGTGGTGCCCAGCTCGCCGGGGCGCACGGTCCCCCAGCCGTACCCCTCGCGGGCCAGCGCCGGTACCGCGTTCGGACCGACGTGCACACCGCCGTCGACTCCCCGCGTCAGATGGACGCCGAGGAAGGGGAAGGCGGGGTCGGGCACCGGGTAGACCAGACCGCGCACCAGACCGGGGCGGGCCAGCGTGTAGTACTCCCCGCGGAAGGGCACGATCCGCATGCCCGGGTCGTCGCCCGCGAGCCGGGCGATCCGGTCGCAGTGCAGCCCCGCGCAGTTCACCAGGGCGCGGGCCCGGACGACCGAACCGTCCGCCGTGGCGACCGCGACGCCTTCCGGGCGCCGGGAGATCCGCACCACCTCGGCGCCGCAGCGGATGTCCGCGCCGGACAGCTCCGCGAGCCGGGCGGCCACCGCCCCGTAGTCCGCGATCCCCGTGGTGGCGACCCGGATCGCGGCCAGGCCCCGGACCTCGGGTTCGTACTCGGCGATCTGTGCGGGACCCAGCTCCCGCACCGGAATGCCGTTCTCCCTGCCGCGCTGGGCCAGGGCGTGCAACCGGGGTAGCTCTTCCCGCCCGGTGGCGACGATCAGTTTGCCGGTCACCTCGTGGGGCAGGGACTGCTCCGCGCAGAACTCCGTCATCTCGGCCGCACCGCGCACCGCGAACCGGGCCTTCAGTGAGCCCGGCCGGTAGTAGATCCCGCTGTGGATCACGCCGCTGTTCCGGCCCGTCTGGTGGCGGGCGGTGCGCTGCTCCTTCTCCAGGACCACCACCCGGGTGCCCGGCGCGGACCGGGTCAGCGCATAGGCCGTCGACAGGCCCACGATCCCGCCCCCGACGACGAGCACATCGCAGTCGAAGCCGCCGCTGTACGCACCGCTGCCGCCGCGGCCGGACCCCGTCCCGCGGTCGTATCCGCCGCTGCCGCCGCGGCCGTGGCTGTTCGCGAAAGACATCGCACCTCCTCCCACCCCGATAGTGCACTGGCCCACTGACAATGCCCGCAAACCAAGGGGGAGGCCCCTTCTGCTTCTCCAGCTACGCGGGCGCCACCAGAAGCGGCCGGGCCCGCTCCCGTAACTCCACGACTCTCGGCTCGTCGCCGTACGGCTCCAGCCGGTGCAGCAGATCCCGTACGTACTCCGTGGTGCGCGCCGAGGAGATCCGCCCGGCCACCTCCACCGCCCGGGTGCCCGCGGCGCACGCCGCGTCGAGGTTGCCCGACTCCAGCTCCGCCACCGCGCTGACCACCAGGCGCAGCCCGTGCGAGCGCACGAACTCCTCCGTCGGCTTCGACAGGGCCTGTTCGGTGAAGCGCCGCACCTGACGCGGGGCCTTCAGGTCGTGGTAGCACTCGGCGGCATCCGCCGCGAACCGGTCGTACGAGTAGAAACCCAGCCAGGACGGATCCGCGTCGCCGTCACGTGAGCGTTCGAGCCAGCCCTCCGCCGCCCGCAGGGCCGCGCCGGCCGCCGAGGAGTCACCGGCGCGCGCGTGCGCCCGTGCTTCCACAAGTCTGAAGAAGCTCATCGTGCGGGCCGTCGCGAGGCCGCGGTTGCGCTCCACGGCCGCCTGCGCGAGATCCACCCCCTCGTCGCCGAAGCCGCGGTAGACCGCCTGCAAGGACATCGAGGCGAGGACATATCCCCCCAGGGGGACGTCCGCGGCGGCGCGGGCGAGCCGCAGCGCCTGGATGTAGTAGCGCTGCGCCGCCTCCTGCTGGCCCGTGTCGAACGCCATCCACCCGGCGAGACGGGTCAGTTCGGCGGTCGCCCCGAAGAGCCCGCGGCCGACCTCGTCGCTGTACGAACCGAGCAGCAGCGGGGCGGCGTCCACCCGCAGACACTCCGGCACCATCGATGAACGCCAGTCCCCGCCGCCGTACTTGGAGTCCCAGCGCCGGGCGTCCTCGGCCGCTTCCCGTAACTTCGTCACATCGCTGTGGCCCACGCGCAGGGCCGTCGGGTCCGCCAGTTCCTCCGTGCCGCGCTCCACCGAGGAATCGGCGGGTGTTATCAGCCACCGTGACGCAGGTGTCGCATATGCCGTGACCGCGAACGATCCGGCGAGCGACTGCCAGATCCCGCCACTTCCGGCGCGCCGGCCGGCCAGGTCGAGACGGTAGAGATCGGTCGCCGACACCACCGCCGCGTTCACGTCCCGGTGGAAGGCGAGTCCGACCTCGGGGGCCGGATCCGCGTCCGCGAGACCGATTTCGTGCAGCGGGACGGGCCGGCCCAGCTTGGCGCCGATCGCCGCCGCGATCAGATGGGGCGCGGCGCCCTGGGGCACCATGCCCTTGGAGACCCACCTGGCCACGGAGGTTTTGTCGTAGCGAAGTGTCAGGCCGCGCTGGGCGCCGAGGTCGTTGACCCGTCGCGCCAGTCCGGCATTGCTGATTCCCGCTAAGGCGAGAACGGTGCCGAGTTTGTCGTTCGGCCCGCGTAGCTCCCTGGACATGCGCCACCCCTCGACACACAGACGGCCGCCACGTCGCGGCAACCTCTCCTGTCCGGGATGCCGTGCGGGGCGTTCGTAAACCCAGCGTAGTTCGCCGCATCCCTACCGTTAAGGGGTGATGTTCCGGATGGCGGGATTGTTTGCCCGTGCCGAGCGCCCGGAGCCGCCACTCGTGCTCCTGGCGTGTGGCCGTGCGCCCGGCCGTGCGCTCTGGCCCGGCCCTCCCCCGAGGTCTTCCATGTGGAGTGCGTGGGTCGGCCTGCTGCCAGAATCCAGCGGGCTGGGGGACACCGCCGCCTCAATCCCCGCGGGCGGCGGGCCGGTCCGGGAGGCGTACCGCGTCTCCCGGACCGCAGTGCCGGGTCGGTTCGCCCGTCTTCCCGGGCCACCGTTGCCCGTTCGCCAGAATGGCCGAATGTCGCCCCTCGTGGCGCATGGTCACATGGCTTTTGCCGGGGGCGCATTCGCTTTTGGGTGCGCGCTTCCGTACTCCCTCCTGTACGCCGTTGTCATGGCAGCATGGACCTGAACGTCCCGGACGTTCAGTTGTCCACAGCCTGTGGAGGCGGCGATGCGGTGGTTGGTGGGGTGGAGCAGTATTGCCGCGAGCTTCGGCACGGCCGGTTCGGTGGGCGGCACCGGTGAGGACCGCACCGTTCATCCCGTCGGATCCCAGCTCCTCTGGGGTGACCCCGACCCCCTCTGGGCGGTCGGCGACTGGCGGCCCGACGAGGTGCGGGTCATCACCGTCGACCCCTTCACCCGCCTTGCGGTACTGGGCTGTTGTGCCGCCACCGACGAGGAACTGCGGGTCGGACTCTTCGCCGCACGCGGCGGCGCCCTACGTCATCTCACCGCCTGGCCGGGCAGTTACACGGTCGTCGTGCAGTCCGGCCGCCGGATCACCGTGGTCGGCGACCTGGCAGGCGCCCGGCCGGTCTTCCACACCCCCTGGGCCAACGGCACGGCCTACGCCACCGCCGCCCTCCCGCTCGCCGACCTCATCGAAGCCCAGCTGGACATCGGGCACCTGGCCGCGCTGCTCGCCTGCCCCGACGTCCCCGAGGCGCTGCGCGACTCCACGCCGTACGCGGGCGTCCGGCGCATCCCGCCCGGCCACGCGCTGATCCTGCGCGAGGGTTCCCGGGAGATCACCGGATACGAACAGGTCGCCTCGCTCGCGGTGGCCGCCGCCCAGGTCGACCCGGACCGTGCGGTGGACGGGGTACGGAACGCGCTGGTCGAAGCCGTACGCGCCCGGCTCACCGCACCACGCCATGCCCCCGGGACCCTGCCGCCCGACCCCGGCCCGGTCCCCGGCATGGGCCCGGCCGACCGGCGCGCGGCCCGGGGAGCGCCCGCCCCCGCCCCCGGTATCGGCGCCGACCTCTCCGGGGGCAGCGCGTCCGCCACCCTCACCCTGCTCGCCGCCGGACTGCCAGGGGTTCCCGGCACCGTCCTCGGCCACGGCACGGGCGCCGGGGAGCGTCTCCTCGCCGTCACCTTCAACGACCTCTCCGCCCGCGGTCTCGAACCCGAACTGGAACGGGCCGGAGCCATCGCGGCCAACCCCCGGCTGCACCACGTGGTCGTCACCGCCGGTGAAGAGGCCCTGCCGTACGCAGATCTGGAGTCGGGCCCGCTGACCGACGAGCCCGGCCCCTCGCTGATCACCGCGGAGCGCCACCGCCGTCGGCTCGCCGCGGGCAGCGCCGACCACTTCGTGGGCGACGGCGCACGCCAGGTGCTCGACGCGCATCCGGCGCGCCTGGCGGACCTGTTGATGGACCGCCGCAGACGCCATCTCGTCCGGCCGGTCGCAGCCCTGGCGAAGGCGGACGGCTCGGCCCTCATCCCGCTCACCGTCTACCGCGCGGCGCGCAAACTGGCCCGTACCCCCTACCGGATGGGCATCGAGACCGCAGCGGCCCGGCTCCGCGACCGCGACTTCCTCCTCACCACGGAGGGCTCCACCCTGGACGCGTCGCTGGCCGCGCTCACCTGGTCCCGGCCCGGCCCCGCGGCCCGCTGGCTGACCGGCGAGGCACTCGCCGAAGTGTCCGTACGCCTCCAGGAGTCGGCGCTGCGCCCCACCTCGGTGCAGCGCCCGGGGGAGGCCCGCGCCCGAGCAGCACTGGCCCGGTACGCGGCGGACCACCGGGTCTTCGAACAGGCGGCGGAGGTACGCAGCCAGCGACTGCACGCCCCGTTCCTCGACAACCAGGTCGTCCGGGCGGCCCGCTCCCTGCCCGAATCACTGCGGGTCCAGCCGGGGGCACGGGCCGCGATCCTCCGTACGGTACTGGCGGGCGCGGGCATCCACGATCTGCCGCACGGCTGGGGCGCACCCTCCCACTCCACGGCGAAAGCCACTTTCCACCAGGGGCTGCGCTCCTCCCTGGACACGCTGCTCGCCCTCTTCGACGCGCCGCTGCTGGCGGACGCGGGCCTGATCGAGGCGCGGGTGGTGCGCAAGGCGCTGCGGGCGGCGGCGCAGGGCGAGCGGCTGCCGCTCGACGGGCTCGCCGACCTGGTCTCCACGGAGCTGTGGCTCCGCAGGCTGCTGTCCCGGCGCGGCACGTGCTGGACGGGAACGGCGGCACCGAAACAGCGGGCGGTGGCGGGCGGAGTGGTACCGAGGCGCAGCCTGTGACGGGGTGCGGTCCCTGACGGGGGGCGGTCTGTGACGGGCACAGTGGGCAACCGGGTCCGAACCGTCACCGGAGACCGGCCGTCACCAGAACCCGAACCGTCACCAGAACCCGAACCGTCTCCGGAGACCGGCCGCCACCAGAACCCGAACCGTCACCGGAGACCGGCCGGCCCTCACCGGCAACTGATCTGTGACTGCGCCCAGTCGGCGGGCACCACCGAGCCGAACGCACCCGCCCGCTCGACCACCAGCCGTACCGTCCGACGGCCCGAGATCCCGACCCGCACCGGCACCGCGGGATCCCCGCCGTGCACCACGGGCGAACTCCACAGCAGCGCGTCGTCCCCGTACACCGAGAACCGGACCGCGCCGAGCCCCATCGCCATGGTGTCCACCCCGGCCAGTGCCTCATAGCTGGTGCACTGGCGGTTGAGCTCGATGGTCACGCTGGAGGGAGCGCGCACCGTGATGCCGTGGTCGTAGGAGGCGTCACCGATCGACAGACTCTGCCGCTGCCACACCGGAGTGCTGTCCCGGAGGCTCAACTCGGGCGCGGTGTGGTCGCCGACGAGTGAGTACGCAAGGGTGTTGACCTGGTAGACGGCGGGCGCGGGCGGCGGAGTCGGCGTGGGCGTCGGTGTCGGGGTGGGCGTCGGTGTCGGGGTGGGCCTGGGCGTCGGCTTCGGCGGCGGAGTCGGCCGGGGCGGCGCAGGAGGCTTCGGCTCGGCCTTCGGCGGCGCCGGACGGGGCGTCGGCTTCGGGGTGGGCCGGGGCTCGGGCGCCGGGGGAGGCGGCGGCTTCGGCCTGGGGGACGGGGGCGTGGGTGCGGGCGGTACCACGGGCTGCGCCACCGGAGGCGCCGCGTGCGGCTTCGGCGGGGGAGCGTCGCTGCCCGACAGGGCGAACGCGAGCCCGGCCGCCGCCGCGACCACGACACCCGCGGCGATCCCTGCCTTGGCCGGGACACCCAGCCCCTCGGCCGCGGCGGCCCCACCGCCCGCGGAACTCCCGCCCGCTGCCGCGGCGGCGCCTGCTCCGGTGGCTCCCGCCAGACCGCCCGCGGCGATCCCGGCGGCCTTGAGCGCGTACCCACCGGCGAACCAGCCGATGACGGCGATCGGCACCAGTCCGGGAATCCCCGAGTTGACGTCCTTGAGTTCGCCTGCAGCTAGGCGGCACTTGGCGCACTCCTCCAGATGCTTCCGCAACCCCCGCTCGGCCCGCATCCGCAGCCCGCCCCGTGCGTAGGCGCCCAACCGGTCGGCGTACTGGGCGCAGTCCCCGCCCGCGGTGAGCGCCTGGCTCACATGGGCCTGGAGATACGCCTGCTTGAGCCCTTCGCGGGCCCTGCTGGCCAGTACGGCGGTGGCGTTGGCGGTCAGCCCGAACAGCGGCGCGACGTCGCTCGGTGACTCCTTCTCGACGGTGGTGTGCCAGAGCACCGCCTGCCAGCGCTCCGGCAGCGAACGGAACGCCTCCATGGCCAGCGACTGCTCGGCGATCTGCATGGCCCGCACGTCGGCGCCCAGGTCCAGCGTGTCCTGGTCGGACACCTCCGAGGACGCGGACCTGGCGGCCTGGTCGGCGAAGAGCGCGAAGTCCTCGACCAGTTGCTCCCGCTTGGCGGTCTTCGTCCACGCCGCCGCCACCCGCCGCACGGAGGTCAGGAGGTACGCCCTGACCGCCTGCTCCGGCCCGGCCCCGCCCCGTACCGCCTGGAGCGTGCGCGCGAACACCTCGGCGGTCAGATCGTCGGCGGTGTGCGCGTCACGGCAGCAGGTACGGGCGTAGCGGCGGACCGCTTCGGAGTGCCTGCGGAACAGCTCGGCGTAAGCACTGTCCTCGCCGTCCCGCATCTGCTGGATCAGATCGGCGTCGGACGGTGGCAGATCGAGCGAGCGGGGTGGCGGGAGAACGCTGCTCCCGCTGCCCTCGCGCTGCTGCGGCACGCTGGTGGACCACTCGTCAGTGGACCACTCGTCATCGGACGGACCACCCTGCTCGGGCACCTGGCCGGGCACCTGCTGCGCAGACCCGCCTGTCTCGCCGAGCGGCTCGTCCCGCCGTTCAACGCTCATCGCGGAAAGCTCCCGTACGCCTCGGACCAGAACACCGGCCAAGACTGACACAGAGCAGTGCACAATCAGCTGCCCGGATCCGGCAACCACTCATCCGGGGAGTCTTCCCGAATCCGAGCACTAACCTTCATCCGTTAGGGGAAGGCTCAACAAGTTGTCCAGGCCCGGCCGTTGACCTCCGACCGAGCACCCGGACCGCACGTCACGCAGGCCGCGACCGCAACCCCTCCAGCAGAATGTCCAGCAACCGCGAGGACGCCGCCGCCTGCTGCGCCGCATCAGGCAGTGTCGGCGCCGCCGTGGCTATCACCAGCAGCACATCCGCCACCGTGACATCGCCCCGCAACTCACCCGCGTGACGGGCCCGGTCCACCAGCTGCCCCACGACCTCCAGCAACTCGGCGGCCCCGGCGTCGAGATCAGCAGCGAGCCCGTACCCCGGCTGCGCATCGGGTCCCCCGGGCGCCGACCGCTGCTGCGGCACACGCGTCCCGTCCGGGACGAAGCCGTCCAGTAAACCGGCTTCGGCGTCCACCACCCCGACCCGCAGTACCTGCGGCGGCAGCAGCCGGCCGGCACCCGAGGCCACCGAGGTCCGCAGGAAACGCGAGAGCGCCGACCACGGCTCCTCCTCCTGCCCGAGTGCCGTACGCGCCTGGTCCGTCAGCCGCGCCGTCTCCTGCGCGGCTATCCGCTGCACCAGCACGTCCTTGCTCGGGAAGCGCCGGTAGACCGTACCGACCCCGACCCTCGCCCGGCGCGCGACATCCTCCATCGGCGCCCCGTACCCCAGCTCGCCGAACACCTCGCGGGCGGCCCGCAGTACGTGCTCCAGATTCCGCTGCGCGTCCACCCGAAGAGGCACGGGACGCGTGACCGTGTCCGTCCCCGCCGCCGATCGGCCGTTGCTCCCGGACGGCGCAGAAGGCTGCCAATGAGCGTCCTGAATATGCATAAGCGTTCCCCCGGTAATGATGTCTCCCCCCGGAGACTCCCCGCCTGGCCGTCGGGGACAGGACCTGACCTGACGCCCCGACAAGCTACGAACATAGTTGAGCAAGGGGCGATTCAGAAGGGGGTAGTTCCGCACGGAGCGCCCCCCGATCGGAGTATGGAGCGGAAGTCTCCCTATTCCGCCCCCGCGCCCCCTTCCCGCCCCACCCGCTGACCTGCGGCCCTTCCGTTCGCGAGGAGGAACCGTCCGCTCCGCCGCGCCGGTGTTCTCCAGTCACACAATTTGCCGGGCCTGTGGACAAAGTCGATCGACCGTAGCCTCATGGGACAGTGACTGCTCCCATTTCCCGGGGGACGACCCCCGGCCCCCGGACCGGCCCGCGCATTCTCGTCGTCGGCGGCGGCTATGTCGGTCTGTACACCGCGCTGCACCTCCAGCGGAAGCTGAAGGCCGGCGAGGCGGAGATCACCGTGGTCACGCCCGACCCCTATATGACGTATCAGCCGTTCCTCCCCGAAGCAGCCGCCGGATCCCTCTCGCCCCGGCATGTCGTCGTCCCCCTCCGACGGGTGCTCGACCGGTGCCGCATCGTCATCGGCGAGGCCACCGCCATCAGTCACGCCAAGCGCACCGCGACCGTCACCACCCTCGCGGGCCCCGAGGACGGCACCGGCGCGGTCGAGATCGAGTACGACGAACTCGTGCTGGCCCCGGGCTCCGTGTCGCGCACCCTCCCGATCCCGGGCCTCGACCGCTACGGCATCGGCTTCAAGAGCATCGAAGAGGCCATCGGCCTGCGCAACCACGTCATCGAGCAGCTGGACATCGCCTCCTCGACCCGCGACCCGGCCGTCCGCGACGCCGCCCTCACCTTCGTCTTCGTCGGCGGCGGGTACGCGGGCGTCGAAGCCCTCGCGGAGCTGGAGGACATGGCCCGGTACGCCGCCCGCTCCTACCACAACGTCGACCGCGACGACATGAACTGGATCCTCGTGGAGGCCTCGGGCCGCATCCTCCCTGAAGTCGGCGACGAGATGGGTACGTACGCGATCCGGGAACTGCGCAAGCGCAACATCGACGTACGCCTCGAAACCCGCCTGGACAGCTGCGACCACCGGATCGCCGTACTGAGCGACGGAGCCCGCTTCCCGAACCGGACCCTCGTCTGGACCGCGGGCGTCAAACCCCACCCGGTCCTCGCCGCCAGCGACCTCCCGCTGAACGCACGCGGCCGGCTCGTCTGTACGGCCCAACTCGCCGTCGAGGGAAGCGAGCACGCCTGGGCCGCGGGCGACGCCGCAGCCGTCCCCGACCTCACGTCCGACGAGCCCGGCAAGGAGACCGCGCCCAACGCACAGCACGCCGTACGCCAGGCCAAGGTCCTCGCCGAGAACATCCTCGCCTCGATGCACGGCAGGCCGCTCAGGAACTACGCGCACAAATACGCCGGTTCGGTCGCCTCACTCGGCCTGCACAAAGGCGTCGCGCATGTCTACGGACGGAAGCTGAAGGGCTACCCTGCCTGGTTCATGCACCGCGCGTACCACCTCAGCCGCATACCCACCTTCAACCGGAAGGCCAAGGTTCTCGCCGAGTGGACGCTTGCCGGGCTCTTCAAGCGCGAGATCGTTTCGCTCGGTTCGCTGGAGCATCCGCGGGCCGAATTCGAATGGGCCGCGAGCGGCGAGCGCCCGGAGCGGGACTGAGGCCGACCGTCCCCCATGTGCCGGTCGGCCCAAGGCCCGACAGTGCTGTCGGTCACACCGGACGTGTGACCATAGGGGGGCTCAGACCCGTACAGAACGACCCGGATCCCCAGCCGGACGACCCGGATCCCCAGCCGGACGACCCGGCTCCCCGGCCGGGAGAGCAGCCGGCCCCAGCCGCCCAGTATCGACAAACGAGGCTTGAAAAGCAGTGAACTTCACGCGCTGGAGCGCCCGGCTCCCCGGTACACAGCGCCGCGCCGCCGCGCGGACCGACCGCAGTTCCGTGCCAGCAGCCCGCGGTGAGTCCGAAACCCCCCAGGAACCCGGCCAGGAGGGCGAGCCGCCCGCCGACCGGGCCCCCGTCCCGGCGCTCGACGAACTCTCCGCCCGGGAGGTCCTCGGCCAACTGCCCGCCCTCGTCGCCCTCGTGTACGGACCCGAGCACCGGATCGCGTACGTCAACGACGCCTACACCGAGGCGTTCGGCCCCCGCGCCACCGGCAGCGCGGCCACCGAAGTGATGCCGGAACTGGACGAGCTGGGTCTGTTCCCCCTGATGGACCAGGTCCTGCGCAGCGGCACCGCCCGCACGGTCAAGTCCCGCCGGGTACGGACCGGTCCGGGCGCGGGCTCGTACACCGTGACCTGCACCCCGGTGAAGCACCTTCAGGAGGACGGCGGGGTCCTGGTCTTCGCCGCCGACGTCTCCGACCACGCGGACGCGGCCGAGCGGCTGCGCACCAGTGAGCGCCGCCAGCGCGAGACCGCCGTCACCCTCCAACGTTCGCTGCTGCCCCAGGAGTTGGAACAGCCGGACGACCTGCGGATCGCCGCCACCTACCAGCCGGGCGGCACCGACGCCGCGGTCGGCGGCGACTGGTACGACGTGATCACCCTCGGGGCGGGACGCACGGCCCTGGTCATCGGGGACGTGATGGGCCGCGGGGTGCGCGCCGCCGCCGTCATGGGCCAGCTCCGCACCGCTGTCCGCGCCTACGCCCGCCTCGACCTCCCGCCGCACGAGATCCTGCAGCTCCTGGACGGCCTCGCCTCCGAGATCGATCCCAACCAGATCGCCACCTGCCTCTACGCGGTCCACGACCCCAACGAGGGTCGTCTGGTCTACGCGTCGGCCGGGCACCTCCCCGTCCTGGTCCGGGACGAGGACGGTACGGTCCGGCGGGCCGCCGATCCGACGGGCCCGCCGCTCGGCACCGGCGGCTACCAGCACACGTCGGACTCGATCGCGCTGCCCCCGGGATCGGCGGCGGTCCTCTACACCGACGGTCTGGTCGAGCGCCGGGGCGAGGACATCGACGAAGGCGTAGCCGCTCTGGAGCGCGCCCTGTCCGGCGCGTCCGGCGCTCCGCAGGTCGTCTGCGACCGGCTGATCCGCTCGCTGGGCGTCACCGCGGAACACGACGACGACGTCGCGATCCTCGTCGTCCAGCACCCCTCCCGTACGGGCCCGGCCGCCGAGCTCTTCCACAACGCGGCGCTCGACCTGCTGGGCGGGGTGGAAGCGGCCTCACGCGCGCGGGCCTTCGCCTCCGGAGTCCTGACGTCCTGGCGGTTCCCCGTGGAGCTGCACGACCTGGGGGTCCTGGCGGCCAGCGAACTCGTCGCCAACTCGCTCCAGCACGGCACCCCGCCGATGCGCCTCCGGCTGCGGCGCACCGACCGCCGGCTGATCATCGAGGTCACCGACGGCGACGATCACCTGCCGCGCCGCCGCCGCGCCGAGCCCGCGGACGAGGCGGGCCGCGGGATCTCCATCATCGCGACGATCGCCGCGTCCTGGGGCTCCCGTCGCACACCGGGCGGCGGCAAGGCGGTCTGGTGCGAGTTCGCGGTCCCGCGGGGGACCGAGGACCGGAACCGCTGAGCGGGAAACCGTCCGTGAACACGGAAGCGGCCCCCGCGGGGGCCGCGACCGCGTCAGTGAACCGCCGCCGGTTCCGGCACATGCGTGGCCACGACCCGCGACGCATGGGCGAGCGAGGGCTGGTCCTGTACGGGGCTGAGCCGCCGCCCCAGCCGGAGCGCCAGCACGGTGATCCCCAGGGAGAACACCACGAACGTCGCGATGTACGTCAGGTGCAGCGAGGCCCCCATCGGCCCGCCCACGGCCGGTCCGATAGCCAGCGCGAGCTGCTTGACCAGGGCGAACGCCGAGTTGTACTGACCGACCATCGAGCTGGGCGCCAGATCGGCGACCAGCGGGGCCACGGTCGGCGACAGCATCGACTCACCGAGCCCGAACAGCGCGTACGTCGAGATGAACGCCGCGGTCGCCATGGTCTGGCTGCCGTGCCCGAGTCCGGCGTACCCGGCGATCACCCAGGCGAAGGCCCAGACGAGCCCGACGGCGGCGATCACCCGGGAGCGCCGCCGCTGCTCCACGACCTTCAGCACGACGAACTGCGCGATGACGATCACGGCGGTGTTGGCGGCCAGGGCGATACCGAGCGTCGAGGGCTGGATTCCGGCGGCCTCGGTGCCGTACGCGGCCAGCCCGGACTCGAACTGTCCGTAGCAGGCGAAGAAGACGACGAACCCGAGCACGCAGAGCTGCACCATGGCCCGGTGCCGCAGCAGCGTGCGCAGCCCGCCGCCCTTGGCCTGCGGCGCGAGTTCCACACCGGGCGCGCGCGGCAGCCGCACGGTGGCGGCGATCCCGGCGAGCACCAGGAACATCGCGGCCTCGATGGCGAACAGCAGGGTGAAACTGCCGGGCCGGGTCTGGTCGACGATCTGACCGCCGACGAGTCCACCGATGCCGAGCGTGAGGTTCTGCAGGAAGAACTGCATGGTGAACGCCCGGGTCCGGGTGGACGGGGTGGAGCACCAGACGATCATCGTGGCCAGAGCGGGCTGCATGACGGCGGTACCGGCCCCGAGCACCGCGGCCGACAGCACGACGGTCACCACCCCGCCGGACAGCCCCATGCTCATCGCGCCGACGGCGGCGAGCGCGGCGGCCCCCACCAGTACGGGCAGCGGCCCGCGCCGGTCGATGAGCCGACCGGTGAAGGGGAGGACGACCAGAGCGGCCACCGCGAAGACGGCGAGCACGGCCCCTGCCGTACTCGATCCGAGTTCCCGCACCTGTGACACATAGATGTACAGATACGGAACGGTGAAGCCGATACCGAACGCGCTCAGCGCCGTACCTGCCTGGATCCGACGCATCGCGGCACCCATCGCCCTGGTCACCACTCACCTGCCTCTCAAGGTGTGAAGACTTCAACAGTAAAGTTCGGATGTCAACAATACACATCGAAGGACTTCGACGCGAACGACTTCCGTGGAATACTCCCGGGCATGCCAGAGACCCCCGTCCCGGACGAGCCGACCCTCGACGAGCAGATCGCCGCCTACCAGCGCGAATTCCGCGACCTCGACCCCCAGGTCGAGAAGGTCGTGTCGGCCCTGGACCGCCTCAATCGCCGGATGAACGTCGGCTACGGCCGCCAGCTCGCGGAGCTGGGCATCAGCAAGACGGAATGGGAGGTGCTGAAGACCCTTGTACTCGGCGGCGCCCCCTACCGAATGGGCCCCGGAGAGCTGGCCAAGCGCCTCGGCCTCACCCCGGCCGCGATGACGCACCGCATCGACCGCATGGCGGCCGACGGTTTCGTCACCAGGGACCGGGACGAGAGCAACCGGGTACGCGTCATCGTCGAGCTCACGGACGAGGGCCGTACGAAGTGGCTGGAGGCGATGCGCATGGCGTCGACCTTCGAGGGGGGCCTGCTCCAGGATCTGTCGGACCAGGACCGCGGAGCCCTCGGCGAGATGCTGACGGTGCTGCTGCGCCGGGTGGAGGACGCCCAGCCCGACGCCGGCGGCCGACTCACCGACCTGGACTGACCCGGCCCGGTCGGGACGCCGAACAACTGGGTTGACACGGACCGCTGGAGGAGGTTGACGCGCCTCCCGCAGGTCTGTAAGGTTCTTCGAGTTGTCACGGGGCCGGAACGGTTCTGCGACAACCACTCCCGCCGCGAATGCGGCAAACAAACTCAGCACGATCTCCCGTCGGGGAGAATTTCGGCATGCCGGAATTCGCTCTGTTCGACTCGATTATGAGTCACCCGGGAAATCCGCTAGAGTTTGAGA
>NZ_CALNVW010000059.1 GCF_940670765.1 Streptomyces sp. A 4/2 | reverse complement strand
GGTTTTAGGGCGAGTTCGGCGTGGCGGGTTCCCCTCCAGGGGAAATCTCCGGATCCGATGGGCGTTTCCCACGTCATCGCGGTACAGGGCGTGACGTCGGTATCGCGGGTGCTATCGAAGCGTTCTGGAGGAGCAGAACGAAGTGCGTGCTGGGCGCCGCCTGCTGTGAGCGGTGCGTACATCGTTCCCGTTGAGGGGAACGATGTACGCAGGGCCCGTACGCACTTCCCAAAGTGGCCGCGTGCCGCCCGCTAACAGCCCGGCAAGACGGTACGTGTGGAGCGTGCCCCCTCAACTCAAGGCTGCGCCATGACCGGGCTATGCCGCGTTGGGTCGCCGCCCAGCTGGTCAAAGTGCGATGATTGTGGTCCCGCCGGATTCAGCGGGACCACAGCCTGTCCTGCCACAGTCAGGGGATGAGGTCCAGTACCCGTCAGCCGGGCGCGACAGCCCGTGCGTCGATTTCGACCCGGAAAGCAGGGTGTACCGAGTCGTCCAGTCCAGGAAGGTCCTCATGCATACGGGCACGATGCATGCCGAGGAGTTCGACATCGATGTTCCTCTGGTGCGTCGGCTGATCGCTGCGCAGTTTCCGCAGTGGGCGGGCCTTCCCGTCACGCTTGTCGATTCCGCCGGTACATCCAATGCCATGTACCGGCTCGGGGCGGACATGGTCGTGCGGCTCCCCCGTATCGCCGGGGCTGCCAGCGATGTGGAGAAGGAGCACCGGTGGCTGCCGTGGCTTGCCCCGCAGCTTCCCGTTGCCGTTCCTCTGCCGCTGGGCAAGGGAATGCCCGCTGAGGGCTATCCCTGGCACTGGTCCGTCTACTGCTGGATCGAGGGTGTCAATCCAGCTGTCGGGCGTATCGCGGAACCCGGCTTGCTGGCACAGGACTTGGCGGAATTCTGTGCTGCGTTGCACCGGATCGATCCCGCGGACGGATCTCCTTCCTTTCGCAGCGAGCCGTTGGCGACGCGGGATGCCTCGACGCGCGGCGCGATCGCGGAGCTGCACGAGATCGTCGACACCGACGCGGCGACCGCCGTGTGGGAGGCAGGCCTCCAGGGGTCCGTACGGCCCGGCCCGAAGGTCTGGATCCACTCGGACCTGCAACCGGGGAATCTGCTGGTGGTCGAGGGGCGGCTCAGCGCTGTCATCGACTTCGGGTGCCTGGGTCTGGGTGATCCTGCCGTCGACCTGATCGCGGCGTGGTACGTGCTGCCGGCCGAGGCGCGTGGAGTCTTCCGCGCTGCTCTGGGGGCCGATGACGGGGCCTGGGCGCGAGGCCGTGGCTGGGCGTTGTCGACCGCGCTCAGCGAACTGCGGTACTACCGGGACACGAACCCGGTCATGGCAGCCATCGCACGACACGTGATCCATGAGGTTCTCACCGAGCACGGGCGTGGGGGCCGGCGTGGGGACGGGGATACGCACGCCGGATGACACCCCGGCTCGATGTGTGTCACGGCTCGGGCCCGATGTGACCGCGCACTTCAGTTCGTGGGTCGAGCACTGTGGTTGGCGAGCGAGTCGATCTCTGTTCGGCCCGGTTCTGGGGCGAGGCGATGGACTGGACCCTGCACGAGGTGACCGACGATCAGGCGGTGCTGCGCTCCGCCAAGGGTGTCGGCCCGTATCTGGAGTTCCTCCGCACACCCGACGCGAAGACCGTGAAGAACCGCACCCATCTCGACCTCTGCCCGTACCCCGGCGACGATCAAGCGGCGGAGGCGGACCGGCTGCGGGCTCTCGGCGCCACCGACGTCGACCTCGGCCAGGGCGACGTGCCATGGACAGTCCTGGCCGACCCGGAGGGCAACGAGTTCTGCGTCCTCACCCCGCGCTGACACGGAGCCTCGACGGCACAGCGATACCCGGCGCAGGAGCACAAGAGGTGCCGTCCCAGGTGCTCAACTCGCCGACTGAAGCACCCAGCCGCACCCGGCCGGCCGGTTCGGGCCCTGTGCGCTGTCCGGGCCCGCGGCCTGAATCACGTCGTCGGGATCTCCACGACGTTCACGGCCCACCCCGGCCAGGCCGTCCCGTGGCCGTTCCGTAGTCCGGAACCGGACGCCGACCGGTGGCGACGTACCTATGTGCCAGGAATGTCGGGGCCCCGGTAGGCCGTTGGCGGTCGGCCGAGGAGCTTCTTGAACGCGGCCGTGCAGGCGGCGGGGTGGCAACGTGCTTGTGTCCTGCACTCCTTGCAGCACCTCTTGAAGCACCTCGGCGGAGGTGCCCGTCACACGTGTCGCGGCCGTGCCGGGTTACCGCAACCCCCACGCTCCTCGCTCGCCCAGTGGTCGACGAAGGTCGGCAAAAATAAATAGAACGATCGCTTTGCTTTCGGGCTGTGGCCCGGCTATCGTCCTTCAGGTAAGGGTCGAACAGTGCCGGGTCTTGGGAGGTGCGGGTGCATGGCGACTCAGAGTCGAGCCACACGCACGCGCGAGGCGTTGATCGCCGCTGCCGCCGCAGATATGGACGCGAACGGCTACGACGGATCCACTCTGTCCGCGATCAGCGCGTCGGCCAAGGTCTCCATGGGTGCCTTGACCTTTCACTTCTCCACCAAGCGCGCCCTCGCCGAAGGCGTCGTGCGGGAGGCGTCGGCCATCACTCGTGAGCGGACCGCGGGCGTGTCGGCGGATCACTCCTCTCCGCTGGGGGCCGCGATTGCTCTGCTGCAGTGCCTTGCCGATCTGCTCGACGAGAGCGTGATCGTGAGAGCGGCGGCGCTGCTGGAGCGTGAGCGGCCGGAGGCGGTGCCGGGCTGGCATCGAGCCTGGGTTCCTGCACTTCGCCGGCTGTTGCGGGAGGCGGACGGGGCGGGAGAGCTGCATCAGGACGCCCGCCCCGTCGCGGCGGCGGACCTGGTGGTGTATCTCCTCACTGCGGTCGAGGTGTACCGCGACTCCCCCGTGGCGGAGGGGCTCGGTGCGGGAAGTACCTTGTCGCGGCTGTTGCCGTTCGTGTGGCGCGGCATCGTCACCGAGGGCGTATGACCTCTTAGAACGGCTGTGGCGGTTCGTCCGGACGGGCGTACGGGCAGTTCTTTGCCAAAAAAACAAAGAGAGCGTTCTATTTCTTCCCTGAAAGAGGTTTTCGCCATGGAAGCTCCAGCGATCCTCGCGGAGGACATCTACCGCGAGGAACTGGCAAAGATCGGGGCCGAGGACGGCCGGGTGGTGTGTGTGGAGGCTCTGCCGAGCGGCGCCCGGCATCCGTTCGAGACGGCTCACCCGGACCGGTTCTTCCAGCTGGGCAGCGTGGAGAGCGCCATGGTGAGCATGGTGGAAGGGCTGGCCGGCGCCGGGTTCAGGGTGTTCGTGTGCGGGCTGGGCACGCACATCGGAGCGGCGCGGCTGCCTCGGCTGACTCTCGCGTATCTGCAGGCGGGCGCCTCGGTGGTGGTGAGGGATACCCTCGTCGATCCGGCAGGGCTGCTGCGCACGCCACGCGTGCAGATCGCGGCGCCGAGCGGCGTCCACGAGATCAGGGCGGTGGTGCGGGGTGCGGCACGTTCGGGGCGGCCGTACCACATCCGCATCGGCGCAGGGGCACCCGCCGACGTGGCAGCGGACTGGGCGGGGGCCGGTGACGGAGACATCCCCTCGGTCGTCTGGGACATCACCGAGGACGCGGGGCCGCACGAGGACGCGCAGGTCTGCATCGTCTCGGTCGGTGAGGACGCCACCCGGCTCGCGCTGGCGGTCCGGGAGCGGTCCTCCGGCGCCGGGCACGCGCACCTGGTGTACCTCGACGACAGCCATCTGGCCGCGGCGGCGGGTGAACTGGTCCGTCGCTACGACCGGTTCGTGGTGCTCGGCGGGCAGCGAGGGTCTGACGGAGTACAGGAGCGGCTGAGCCGGCTGATGCTCGGCTGCCACGTCCTGGAGGTGTCGATGAGCGGTGAACTCGCCGCCGACGTCGACCAGGTGCTCTCGACGGTCAAGGGGCTGCGGCAATGAGGGTGTGCCGGGGCGGTCGAACACGACCGCTCCGGGCAGGGCCGGCTTCCGGATCAGTCGCCGCGCGGGGGCTCCAGAAGATCGGACCGGGCCAGCAGAAAGGCGAGATGGGCCCGGCTGCGGCTTCCCACCATGTCCGACGCCTTCTTGATGTGGTGGGACACGGTCCTGCTGCTGATGCCGAGGCGCTTGCCTATTCCCGCGTCCGTGTGGCCTTTGATCATGAGCTGCAGCACGGCCCGGCGGGTCTCGTCGGTCAACAGCGGGGGCCTGCTGTGGTCCTGGGCGATGGTGACCGGCTCGGCGCGCTGCCAGGCGTGGTCGAAGACCGTGACGAAGTAATGGATGAGGGCCGGATGTTCAACGGCCAACGCGGTCGTCTGCTGGTCGTAGCGGGGGTCCGGGATGAAGGCGATGGAGCGGTCGTAGACGATGAACCGGCTGACGACCTCGTCGAGGGTGCGCACCTGGGCGCCGGCGCTCGTCACCCGCTCGATGTAGGCGAGCGTCGGGCCGTGCGTGCGCACCGAGTGCTGATAGAGCGTGCGCTGCCGCACGCCACGGCTGTTCAGCCGCAGCGTACGAGGGAGGGTCTTGCCCAGGGCATCGGGGTCACGGGCCCCGCCGGGATGGGCTGTCAGAAGCTCTTCGCGGCAGGCCTCCGAGGCCCTTTCGAGCGCCGCGTAGATGACATCAGCACCGTGCAACAGACGTACGGACGCAGCCGAGGTGCGCTGTTGGGTGCGGTACACGTCCTCGGCCGCGGACAGCGCGTCGTAGATGCCCGCCACCGTGTGCTGCTGGGTCAGGATGGCGCGTTCCAACGGGCGGGTGAGGTCGTGGGACGCGATGTCGGGCGGTACGGCGACCCAGCGGTTGCCCGTTTCGTCCTGTCGTCGCATCAGGCCCAACTCGATGAGGCAGTCCGGGACTTCGGTGGACGTGAGGCCTTCGGCCAGCGTGCGGCGGTAGCAATCCAGCCCTCGCTCGCACAGAGGTACGACGTTCGGTTGTGGGCTTATGTCCGCATCCCTACACACTTTTCCCCCTTGCTGCTTCCTGCAATGCGCGATCCCGAGCCTACCCTTCCGTGGATTTCAGCCTTTTACGAGTCATGCTGCTTGAGGCGGAAAGGCGCGGTGCCATTTCCGTCCGACGGAAAGGACGGAAATGCAGCGGGAGCCGGTTTCGGTCATATCGGTTCACGGGGTGTCCGCTTCTCCTGCGGAATCCGACGACGACGAGAACTGGTGCGTCGGCGCGGAGCGGCACGGCGGCCCGGTGAACCGGAAATTGGAATAGGACGCAACATTCACATTCTCGGGGGGCGGGGCAGTGGGCGTGATTCGTGACGAGGAAACAGTTGGCATCATTCTGGCCGGTGGCAGGGGAGAACGGGCCAAACCGATCACTCTGAAATCCTCGGACTACATCAGGAGCAAGGCGCTCATCCCGTTCGTCGGACGACGCCTGGTCGAGTGGATGATGGACGCCTGCCGGGCGCAGGGCGTGCGTCGGTTCTACGTCGTGACCCACGGCCTCGAGAACCGCAACCAGATCAAGCTTCTGCTGGGTCACGGCGAGCGCTTCGGGGTCGACATCACGTACTCGCGCTCCCGGTTCGACCGGTACAACGTGGGGTCGGCCGGTGCCACGCTGCACAACCTGGAGCAGTGGGACCTGCAGGGCCGTGCGCTGGTCCTGCCCGTCGACTCGCTCTTCGACTTCGACCTGGCGGCGCTGGAGGCGACACACAGCGCCGAGGGCGCGGTGGTCACGGTCGCGTCCGTGGCCCGCACCGCTGCGGAGATCGCCGGCAAGTACGGCGTCATGCGGACCGATGAACGCGGCCTGGTCCAGGGCTTCGTGGAGAAGCCCGGCATCGGGGAACTGCGTGCGCTCTTCCCGCGAACGGCCGACGATCCGACCGCGACCCTGGCGACCAACGCGGGGATGTACCTGGTGGACTGCGGCCGGCTGCGGATGCTCGCCCGCGAGCCGGAGCTCTTCCGGCAGTCCCACCAGCGCCTCGACTGGGGTGGCGATCTCCTGCCCCACCTCGTCGAACGAGGCGTACCGGTGGCCACCCACACCATCGGGCGCCTGGGCGACATGGGCAACGTGCCGGACTACCTCCAAACGGTCCAGCTCGTACTCAACGGCGCGTACGAACAGATGAACCGTCTGATGGCGGCTCCCGACCGGACGGATCCGCGCGGCTGGATCCACAAGAGCAGCCTGCAGACGAAGGACGACGTCACCGGCACCACCCTGGCCCAGAAGCTCGAGGACGGCTCGATCGTCATCGGTCCCGGCGTCCGGATCGGCCGGGACGTCGAGATCGGTCCCGGGGTGCGCCTGGAGAACACGGACGTCGGCGACGGAGCAGAGATCCGTGAAGGGGCCACCCTCACCCGCTCGGCGGTCGGGGAGTCGGCAGTGGTCGGCTCCTGGGCCGACATCAGCGACACCTACATAGGCCCCATGGCCCAAGTGCTCTCGGAGCGCGCCAGGCCACTGCGGCTGGAGCAGTTCTCGGCCATCGGCGACGGCGCCGTGCTCTGGCCGGGATCACGATTCTGCGGGGTCACCGTGTACCCCCGCCTACGGGTTCCGGCGCTGGCCGGCGTACCTGCACAGACCGAGCTCAGGCGCGCCGACGACATCCTGCGCTGGGTGTGACGGCGCTCATCCCTGGAGGAGACCATGCAAAGCCTCATTGCAGTCATCGGAGGGGCCGGCCGGACGGGCGTGATCATCACACGCCGACTGCTCCAGGAAGGCCATCAAGTACGAGTGATCAGCCGCGACCCGCAGCGTGCGGTGCTGCCGTCCGGAGTGGAGAAGCACCGTGCCGACGTGCGGTACACGGACACGCTGGTTCCCGCGCTGCGCGGATGTTCAGGCATCGTCTTCACCGTCGAGCCGGGCACCGCCGATTCGGGTCCGTCCAGCCCCGAGACCACGGTCTACGACGGGGTGCGCAACGTGCTCGCGGCAGCCACCGACGGCGGACAGCGCCCGCGCATGGTGCTGGTCAGCCAGATCTTCGTGACGCGCCGCGAGCACCCGATGAATGCCTACGGACGGCTGCTCGACTGGCGGCTGCGGGGCGAGGACGAGGTGCGGGCGTCGGGGCTGCCCTACACCGTCGTACGTCCCAGCTGGCTGACGGACAGCGATGTCGCGGGCTCCCGGGTGCGCCTGGAGCAGCACGACCGCGGTGACGGCTGGGTCTCGAGGAAGTCGGTGGCGGAGGCCTGCGTGCAATCCCTGCGCCTGCCGGCTGCGGGCGGGACGACCTTCGAGCTCTACAACGAGCCCGGGGCGGAACCCACCGACTGGTCCCCGCTGTTCGCCCAGCTGATCCCCGACCGGGTTCCCGCCTACCTCGGACCGGTCCACTGACGGGCGCCTGAGCGCCCCCTGCACGGCGGGGCGGGCCCCTGATCGGCTCGCCCCGCTCCAGTCCTGCCGGTTCGTTCCCCCGTCACCGGCAGGCAGGGACACGGGGCAGGCGCGAGGTGCTCCGCACCGACCGCCGGCCCCGTGTCCCCTCCCACGCTTCTCGGCTTCGGCCGCGAATGCTGCGCCGTCGCCTGCCGATTACCGGCACGCGGCTGTGAGGCCTGCCCGAATTCGTCGGTCCGCGGGTCCCGCAGCACGGATCTGTGGCTACCGGGATGTGGCTCACGTACTTGATGGAGAGGGTGAACGGTGTCCGCAGAAGACCAGCAGACTCTTCCCTACGATATTTCGCAGAAAGAATTCACTGAGGTCCTTTCGGCGCTGCGCTCCATTCCGCGAAGCGATCAGCGGCGCTGGGGAGAACTGTATGTGCGCGGCCTGCTCGCGGTCCGCGGAAAGAAGACCATGCGTGCTCTCGCCAATGGCGCGGGCAGCGGGGCGGAGCAGAGCCTGTACCAGTTCATCAGTAAGTCGCCGTGGAATGTCGATCCGGTGCGTGGTGATCTGGCGCGGCTGCTCATCGAGCGCGCGCAGCCCCGCGCCTGGGTGGTGCAGCCCCTCGTGATCCCGAAGGTGGGCCAGCACTCGGTCGGCGTGGAGCGTCAGTGGGTCTCGCAGATCGGACGGGTCGTCAACTGCCAGCAGGCGATGAGCGTCTGGCTCGCCTGGGACCGGGGAAGCTGCCCCGTGGACTGGCAACTGGCGCTGCCCGAGTGCTGGACCGACCAGGAGGACATGCGCCGCCGTGCCTCCATACCCACCCATGTCGGGTCGTGTCCGCCCGAGCAGTGCGCAGTCGACTCGGTGAGCAAGATGTCGCGGGAGTGGGGTCTGCGTGGCCGACCGGTGGTGATGGATCTGCGGGAGACGGCACCTCATCCGGTGTGCGCGGATCTGGTCGCTCGTCAGATCCCGTTCGTCGTCCGCGTCGACCCGTCCTCCATCACACCGTCGCCTCCCGGCCCGCGGCCCGCGTCGGGGCCCATCGACAGGGCGGAGGAATGGGTGGGCTCGGCCGGCCTGCTCTCCCTGCTGCACAAGCAGCGGATGCCGGTGGAATGGTTCGACCACGCGACCGAAACGATGCGTGCCACCTCGGTGGGCGCTGCCCGCGTCGCCCTGCGCAAGGGCTCCGTCGCCCAAGGGCTGTCGGAACGCCTCGACCTCGTGCTGCTCGCAGCCTGGACGGACCCCGGCCGACGGTCCCCGAGCGAATTCTGGCTCTCCAACCTCGCGCAGTCGCAGCTCGGCACCGTGTACCGCACCGCGATGCTCTCGCGGCGTGTGGAGCGCGACCTGGAGGAGGTCGGCGACGCCCTCGGTATCCGCGATTTCGAGGGCCGCTCGTACCGCGGTTGGCACCACCACATGACGATGGTGTCCCTGGCGCATGCCGTCACGGTGCTCTCGCCGTCGCGCGCGCAGGACCCGTTCCCGCCCACGGAGCGTCTTCCGCTCGCCCCGGCACGCGGGACGAAGGTGAGCGCCGCATGACCGGGACCGGTCGGCGCACCCTGGCGCCCCGGCACTCGGACGGGCTGCTCGCCGAGGACCTGGACCTGATGGTCGACGAGCTGTGCCGGCTCCTGCCGGCCTGGCTGCCCGGCCAACGCTGGTACGCCGGTAAGGGCCATGGCGTCCTGGAGGTCCGGCCCGTCCTCGCGGAGGTCGTCGTACCCGGCCCTCCCACGCTGGTGCAGGCCGTGTTCCGGACCGGCGACGGAGAGTGTTACCAGCTCCTCGTCGGTGCCGTGCCCGGCCCGGCCGATGCCCGTACGGGAGTCTCCGCCGACGCCGTCATCGGCAGCGTCCCTCTGTCGGACGGGCGGCGGACGACGCTCTACGAGGCGAGCGTCGACCCCGGTCTGCTGTCCGGGCTGCTCGACCGCTTCGTCGCGGCCGAGCCGTGCGGAGTGCTCGAGTACCACCACGTCCCCGGGGCGGTGATCCCGGCGGGACTGCGGGCCAGACCACTCACCGGGGAGCAGTCCAATACGTCGGTCGTCTTCGGCGACCGGATGATGCTCAAGGTGCTGCGACGCATCATGCCGGGCGCCAATACCGAGCTGGAGATGCTGGCCGCGCTGGAGCGGGCCGGCGACGTGCCGAGCGCGGCGCCGCTGGCCTGGGCCCAGAGCGCCGGGCGCCACGGCGCGGAGCCGGCCGTGTTGGGCATCCTCCAGGAGTTCGTGCCCTCCCGCGGGGACGGCTGGACCATCGCCACGGCGGAGGCGGAAGCGTGCATCCGTGGAGAGTGTGCGTCCGTCGCGCCGGTGGGAGGGTTCTCGGACGACGCGTTCGCCCTGGGGCAGGCCACGGCACGGGTGCACATGGCGCTCGCACAGCAGTTGGAGACCCGGACCCTGAGCCTGGCCCAGGTCGTGGAGCTGACCGACGCCCTCGTGGCCCGGCTCGACGACGCCCTCGTCGAGGTGCCCGACCTCATTCCCTACGCGCGCGGGCTGCACACGGCGTATCAGGACCTGCGCGAGGTGGTGAGGCGCGGTAACCCGCTGCCGGTCCAGCGCATCCACGGTGACCTCCATCTGGGACAGGTGCTGCGGGCCGCGGACGGATGGGTCCTGATCGACTTCGAGGGCGAACCAGGACATCCCTTCGAGGAACGGCGCCGGCCCCAGCCGACGGTCCGCGATGTCGCCGCCATGCTGCGGTCCTTCGACTACGCGGCGCACCACGCGCTCGGCGAGATCCTCGGCGTCCCGCCCGGGAAGCAGGCCACCGGCGATCCGCGTGGCACGCGCCTGGCACGCAGGGCCTCGGCCTGGGCCGTCCACAGCAGGCGTGCCTTCTGCGCCGGTTACACCCGGGCAGGTGGCCAGGATCCGCGCACGAGCCCTGTGCTCCTCCGGGCGTTCGAGGCCGACAAGGCGGTGTACGAGGCGCTCTACGAGGCCCGTAACCGCCCGGAGTGGCTGCCCATACCGCTGGCCGCGGTGCGCCGGCTCGCGCACGGCAGCCGGTTCGTGGGCTGAGTCCGCGTGACCACAGACGCGAACGACCTGGACAGCACGGACGTAGCGGTGGTCGGAGGCGGCCCCGCCGGTCTGTCAGCCGCGCTTCAGCTGGCGCGCTACGGACGCCGGGTGCTGGTCTTCGACACGGGACAAGGGCGCTCGACCCATCACCAGACCAACCGCAATTACCTCGGGTTCCCCGACGGCATCGCCACCACGGAACTGCGTGCCCTGGGGCGGCGCCAGTTGGCCCACTACCCGCACGTCTGCTTCGCCGCCCACCGCGTGACGGGTGTGCTGGGCGATGCACGGCGGGGTTTCACCGTCCAGGCGCAGGGCCATGTGTGGCGGGCCAGGACGGTGGTCCTCGCCACCGGTGTGCTCGACCACTTCCCGCACTTCCCGGGCTGGAAGACGTACGTGGGCCGTTCGATGTTCTGGTGCATCGCCTGCGACGGCTACGAGAACCGTGGCCGTCGCATCCTCGTCGTGGGACACACCGATGCCGCCGCGGGTGAGGCCATGCAGTTGCACAGCCTCACCGAACGGGTCCAGCTGCTCACCAACAGCCGGAGTAACGACATCAGTCCGCGCTTCGGACGCCGGCTCGGCGCTGCGGGCGTGCCGATCGTGCACGACCGCATCAAGGAGGCCGAGGGTACGGACGGTCAGCTGTCGGCCATCGTGACGCGGGCGGGTGAACGCCTCCTGCTGGACGCCCTGTTCTCCATCCAGGGGGCCACACCGGAGGTGGCGGTGGCGCGCGGTCTCGGTGTCCGGCTCAATGCGCAGGGCTATGTGGATGTGGACATGGAGCAGCACACATCGGTCCCCGGTGTGTATGCGGCGGGAGACATCACGGCGCCGCACTCCCATCAGGTTTCGGCGGCGGTGCAGGAAGGGGCGCAGGCCGCCTCCGCGGCCAACTACTTTCTCTACCCACCGGAGTTGCGGGCGGACTGACCACGGTGACGCCTTTGGTTCGAAATCTCAGGAAGTCGATTTCCCTTCCTTGCTCATCCCGATGACGGCTGGACATGATGAATGGGCCCGTCCAAAGGAGAAACCGATGATCCACCAGTTCATTCTGGCGGCGCCCAAGCCGGGCATGACCGCACAGGAATTCCAGGACTACTGGGTTAATGTCCACGCGGTGCAGTACGCATCGAAGATTCCGCAGATCCGCAAGTACATGGTCGATACGGTCGTGGGCATCGAGGGAAACCTGGGTGAGCCGGCGCTGCCCCACCAGGGCATCGCGGAGATCTTCCTGGCCAACGGGGAAGAGCAGTTGGCCTCGCTGCAGACCGAGGAGTTCCTGCAGGGTGCCCGCCTGGACGAGCCCAACTGGGCCGCGTTCTGGCAGACCATCGTCGTCGACACCACCGCCCACGAGATCGTTCCCGGCCCGCCGCCGGCCAGGGGGCAGGAGTGGGTCAAGCTCACCGTGCTGCAGAAGCGGCGGCCGGGCCTGTCCCTCGACGACTACCGCAAGCAGACCCTCGACTCGTACGCCTCGGTCGTCAAGGGAATCCCAGGGCTGCGGCGCTATCTGCACGCCCACACCGTGGACGGCGCCTACGTCTTCGGCGAAGCGGCGTTCGACAGTGTCGAGCAGCTGTGGTTCGACGACGTGAACGCGCTGGAGGAAGTGCTGCGCTCGCCCTACTTCACCGAGCAGGTGAAGGCCGCGCGCGACGAGATCGTCGACGAGAAGTACGTCTTCTCCCTCGCGGCGAAGGAGAACTGGATCATCGGCCCGCAGGCCCGCTGATCCCCCTGATCCGGTGGCTGAGGCGCCGCCCCCTTCCGTCGCGGCGCCCGGCCACCCATCCCGAACCGACTACCGAAGGAGCCGGCGTGACCAGGAAGAACGCCAAGAAGATCCTCGTGATCCTGTCGGAGTACGGCTACTGGGGCGAAGAGCTCGTGGGGCCGCTGCACCACTTCGACCAGCGGGGCTACGAGGTGGAGTTCGCCACCCCGACCGGGAAGCGCGCGCACGCGCTGCCGCCGTCGATGGACCCCGAGTACGTCGACCCGCCGCTTGGCCGCTCGGTCACCTCCGAGGAGGTCGCGAAGCTCACCCAGGAGGTCGACGCCTCCAGGCGCCTGGACAACCCGATCGACATCCGCAGCTGGATCCCGGAGCGCCCCTACACGGCGGACGACGACTACCTGCGCAAGCTGGAGGCCTACCACCGGGCGGTCGACGCGGTGGCCCAGGAGCTCGACGACTACGACGCGCTGCTCATCGTCGGTGGCTCCGGCCCGGTCGTGGACCTCGCCAACAACGAGCGGGTGCACCAGATCATCCTGTCCTTCCTGCGCGCCGACAAGCCGATCGCGGCCGAGTGCTACGGCGTCGCGCCGCTCGCCTTCGCCCGCGAATGGGAGGACCGCAAGTCCATCATCTGGGGCAAGCACGTCACGGGGCACTGCAAGGAGTACGACTACAAGGACGGGACCGGGTTCCTCGGCACCGACTTCGTGATCGGTCCGCCGCCCTACCCGCTGGAGTACATCCTGCGCGACGCCACGGGGCCCGAGGGCCGTTATATCGGGAACTTCGGCAAAGAGACCTCCGTGATCGTGGACTACCCGTTCATCACCGGGCGTTCGACGCCGGATTCCTATCTGACCGGGGAAAAGGTCGTCGAGGTGCTCGAGGACGGCCTGCGCCGCTTCGGTTGGTAATGCGCTGCAGCGATTGAAAAGTCGAGAGAAGGCAGAGATGGCCAGGCAGGGCAATGCGGCGATCATCGAGCAGTTCATCGCCGACGGAATTCCCTTCATGTTCGGCAATCCAGGAACGGTCGAGCAGGGATTACTGGACGCGCTGGAGGACTACGGCGACCTTCAGTACATCCTGACCCTGCAGGAGACCGTCGCGGTGGGAATCGCGGACGGCTACGCCCGAGCCACGGGCCGGCCCGCACTCCTGCAGCTGCACAGCGGGGTGGGTCTCGGCAACGCCATCGGCATGCTCTACCAGGCCAAGCGCGGTCACTCGCCGATCCTGACGATCGCGGGTGAGTCGGGCGTCCGGTACGAGTCCATGGACGCCCAGATGGCCGTCGACCTGGTAGCCATGGCGAAGCCCGTGACCAAGTACGCGACCCGGGTCACCGACCCGCGCTCGGTGCTGCGGGTGCTGCGGCGGGCGATGAAGCTGGCGATGACGCCTCCGATGGGCCCGGTCTTCGTGGCGCTTCCTCTCGATGTGCTCGACGCCCTCAACACCGAGCAGATCGTGCCGACGTCCGCGCCCAGTACCCGCAGCGTCCCGGCCGACACGCTCGTGGAGCAGGCAGCGCGGTTGCTGACCGGTGCCGAGAGGCCGGTCGTCCTCGTGGGCGACGGCGTCTCGGCATCCGGCGCCCAGGAGGAACTGGTACGGGTGGCCGAGCAGCTGGGCGCCGACATCTACGGCGTCAACTACTCCGAGGTGAACCTGGACGTCAGGCACCCGCTCTACCAGGGCGACCTGGGCCACATGTTCGGCGCCGTCAGTACGGCCGCGGTCAAGGACGCGGACGCGGTCCTGATCGTCGGCACGTACACCTTCCCGGAGGTCTTCCCGGACACCGGTGATCCCTTCCGTGCGGACGCCCGCATCGTTCACATCGATCTCGACGACTACGAGATAGCCAAGAACCACCCGGTCACCCTGGGTCTGGTCGCCGATCCGAAGGAGACGCTCTCCGCGCTCTCCGCGCACCTGGTCCACAAGCTCTCCGAGCTCGACCAGGTGGCGGCATCCGAACGTCTCCAGGCCCGCCGCGCGGAGCTGCCCACCGAGGTGGCGGACGACGGGTCGCTGCTCCACGCCTTCCTGCGGGAACTGGCCGCCCAGGTCCCCGACGACGTGATGATCTTCGACGAGGCGCTGACCGCCTCCGGTGCGCTCGCCGCCCACCTGCCGGGCCGCCGGCCGGGCCACTGGTTCTCGACGCGCGGAGGTTCGCTCGGTGTCGGCATCCCCGGAGCGATGGGGATCAAGCTGGCCCACCCGGACAAGACCGTGATCGGCTTCACCGGCGACGGCGGATCCATGTACACCTTCCAGGCGCTCTACACGGCCGTACGGCACGGCATCGGAGCAAAGTTCGTCGTCTGCAACAACCGCAGCTACAAGCTGCTCGACAACAACATCGATCAGTACTGGCGGGAGCGGGACGTCGCACCGCACGCGTACCCGACGCCGTTCGATCTCTCCCACCCCGATCTGGGTTTCGCGCAGATCGCCGAGGGATTCGGAGTCGAGGCCCTGCGGGTCGACGACCACAGTCAGGTCGACCAGGCGGTCAAGCGGATGCTCGCGGACGACAAGCCGTTTCTCATCGATCTGCGGACCACCGAAGGGGGAGACCGTGGCTGACGTACCGTCCCGTGACGGGGTGCTCAGCGGGCGGAAGATCGCGATCCTGACAGAGAGCGACTTCTACGAGCCCGAAATCGCCTACTACCAGCGCCGGTTCGCCGAGGAAGGCGCGCAGGTCGACTTCGTCACCAGGATGTGGGGCAACAAGTCGATCACCTTCACCGGCCATGAGTACCGGGCCCCACTGACGGTGACACGCAGTCTGGAGGATCTGAACGACCGGAGGCTGCGCGAGTACAGCGCGCTGATCGTGCCTTCCGGGATGGTCGCCGACCGGCTGCGCTACACCGAGGACGTCGAACAACTCGCCCCCGCCACCGACCTGTTGCGCCGGGCCTTCGCCCGGTCGGGCGTGGTCAAGGGGATCATCTGCCACGGCATGTGGCTGGCCTCGTCGATTCCGTACGTCGTGCGCGGACGCAAGGTGGTCTGCCACAACAACCTCCTGGGCGACGTACGGAACATGGGCGCCCACTACGTCGACCAGGACGTCGTCGTCGACGGGGACCTGGTGACCGCCCGCACCGGCGACCACTGCCATCTGTTCGCCAGGACCATCATCGACGAACTCGTACTGCGAGGTGTGTGACAGCCATGTCAGAGAGTGCCAGGAACGTCGACTTCACCTTCTCGGACACCGTCGCGGGGCGCGTGGCGGGCTTCGACCGCGAGGCCCGTGCCTTCTCCGTGGTCACCGCCGACGGCCGGTCCTTCGAGGTCAGCCTCGACGGTGGTCCCAGCGCCGAGCTGCTGCACAATCTGGGTGAGCCCTATCAGGACGCCACCAGCCACATCGACGAGCTGCTCACCGAGGGCGCCTTCGTCCTCGCCCACGGCATCTTCTACCCGCACAGCGAGACGCTGCGCTTCGAGGCGAAGCGGCTGATCTTCATGGGGCGTGACCCGGAAGACTTCCGCTTCGAGGAGGCCGGCTGGTGGATCCGGCAGATCAAGGAGATAGCCGGCTTCTACCGCAAGGCCCAGTTCGGTGACGGACCCGTCGACTTCGGTGCCTACCGCACGGAGATCCGGCTCGGCGGCGACAAGACCGCCAGCCACGTGCAGGAGACGGACACCATCTCGCGGCTCGTCTACGGCATGGCCTCCGCCTTCCTGCTCACCGGTGACGACGAGTACCTCGAGGTCGCCGAGCGCGGCACCGAGTACCTGCGCGAGCACATGCGGTTCGTGGACACGGACGAGAACGTCGTGTACTGGTACCACGGCCTCAAGGTCGACGGCGACATCGAGAAGAAGCTGTTCACGTCCGAGTTCTCCGACGACTACGACGCGCTTCCCGCCTATGAGCAGATCTACGCGCTGGCCGGGCCCGTGCAGACCTACCGGATCACCGGCGACCCCCGGATCAAGGCGGACGCGGACGCCACCATCAGGCTCTTCGACCGCTTCTACCTGGACCCCGAAGAGGGCGGCTACTTCTCGCACATCGACCCGATCCTGCTCAGCCCCCACCACTCCTCGCTCGGCCCCAACGAGGGGCGGAAGAACTGGAACTCGGTCGGTGACCACGCGCCCGCGTATCTGATCAACCTGTACCTGGCAACCGGCGAACGGAAGTACGCCGACATGCTGGAGTACACCTTCGACACGATCGTCGAGCACTTCCCCGACCTCAAGAACAGCCCGTTCGTGCAGGAACGGTTCCACAAGGACTGGTCGCCCGACACCACCCACGGATGGCAGCAGAACCGCGCGGTCGTCGGGCACAACCTGAAGATCGCCTGGAACCTGATGCGCATGAACGCCCTGCGCCCCAAGGACGTCTATCTCCAGACGGCCCTCTCCCTGGGCGAGTCCATGCCCGAGGTCGGCAGCGACCGCCAGCGGGGCGGCTGGTACGACGTGGTGGAACGCATCAAGGTGGACGGCGAGGAAAGGTTCCGCTTCGCCTGGCACGACCGCAAGGCATGGTGGCAGCAGGAGCAGGCGATCCTCGCCTATCTGATCCTGCACGGAATCACCGGGCGGGTGGACTTCCGCTCCGAGGCGCGCGACGCCCAGTCGTTCTACAACGCGTTCTTCCTCGACCACGACGAGGGCGCCGTCTACTTCAACACCATGGCCAACGGCCTACCCTACCTTCTCGGTGTCGAGCGCCTCAAGGGCAGCCACTCGATGTCGATGTACCACTCCGCCGAGCTGTGCTACCTGGCAGCCGTCTACAACAACCTGCTCGCGGGCGGCAAGGCGATGGACTTCTGGTTCAAGCCCGACCCCGCCCTGATCGAGGACCGCATCCTGCGGGTCGCTCCCGACCTGCTGCCGGCCGGAACGGTCCGCATCGCGGCCGTGGAGGTCGACGGCGAGGAGCACACCGATTTCAACGCGCAGGCCCTGACCGTGCTCCTGCCCGAGACCTCGGGCCGGGTCAAGGTCAGGGTCCGCCTCGCGCCCAACTCCCGCACGGAGGTGACGGGATGACCGTCAAGGTCAGCTCGCAGGTGCTCCCCGGTGCCACCGTCGTCGCCCTGGAGGGCGAGATCAACTCCACCACCTCCGGCGGACTGCAGTCCCAGCTGCTGCCGTTCATCGGGCAGGGAACCGTGGTCCTGATCGACCTCACCGGTATCTCGTACATCTCG
>NZ_CALNVW010000058.1 GCF_940670765.1 Streptomyces sp. A 4/2 | reverse complement strand
CCGCCACGCCCAGCAGCTGGATGCCGAGATCACTCTGGTCGGTCTCTCCGAGGAGGTCTCGTTTGTCATGTCCGCAACGGGGTTCCTGGACTTCTTCAGGATCGCCGAGGACCTGGACGCCGAGCTGGAACGCACGGGCCGATGAGCACACAGGACATCCGGGAGCGCATCGACGCCTTTCCGACGCATCGGATCGGCCCGTACCGGGTCAGGGCCGGCCGGCCCTTCCCGTACGGCGCCACCCCGGTGCCCGGCGGAGTCAACTTCTCGGTCTACTCCGACGGCGCGACCACGATGAGCCTGGTGCTCTTCGAAAAGGGCGCCACACGGCCCAGCGCCGAACTGGAGTTCCCACCGGAGTTCCGCATCGGCAGCGTGTACGCCATGACGGTCTTCGAGCTCGACACGGAGAACCTGGAGTACGGGTTCCGCGCCGACGGGCCCTTCGACCCGGAGCGCGGCGACCGCTTCGACGCCGGTCAGGTGCTCAGCGACCCCTACGCGCGGCTGATCTCCGGGCGCGAGGTGTGGGGCCGGGAGCCGGACTGGGACAACGTCTACCACTACCGCGCGCAGGTGCTGAACGACGACTTCGACTGGGACGGCGACCGGCCGCTGCGCATTCCCGCCGAGGATCTCGTGATCTACGAGACGCACGTCCGCGGCTTCACCCGGCACACCTCCTCGAAGGTGTCGGCGCCGGGCACGTACGCCGGAATGCGGGAGAAGATCCCGTACCTGCGCGAGCTGGGCATCAACTGCCTCGAACTGCTCCCCGTGTTCGAGTTCGACGAGCTGGACAACCCGCGCACCGATCCGGTGACCGGTGAGCGGCTGTACAACTACTGGGGCTACAACACGGTCTCGTTCTTCGCCCCCAAGGCGGGCTACGCCGCCACCGGCCCGTTCGGCATGCAGGCCGACGAGTTCAAGTCGCTGGTCAAGGAGTTGCACAAGGCCGGGATCGAAGTCGTGCTCGACGTGGTCTTCAACCACACGGCCGAAGGCAACGAACAGGGCCCGACCATCTCGTTCCGCGGCCTCGACAACGCCACGTACTACATGCTCACGCCACGCGGCGAGTACTACAACTTCAGTGGCACCGGCAACACCGTCAACTGCAACCACCCCGTGGTCCGGGACTTCGTGCTCTCCTGCCTGCGGCACTGGGTCGCCGAGTACCACATCGACGGATTCCGATTCGACCTGGCGGCCATCCTCGACCGGGCCCCGGACGGCACCCCGCTGCCCAACCCACCGCTGCTCGAACAACTGGCGTACGACCCGGTCCTGCGTCACACGAAGCTGATCGCCGAGGCGTGGGACGCGGCCGGGCTCTACCAGGTGGGCAACTTTCCCAACTACGGCCGCTGGTCGGAGTGGAACGGGAAGTACCGCGACGCGGTCCGGCGCTTCGTCAAGGGCGAGCCGGGCCTGGTCGGTGAGCTGGCGACCCGGATGGCCGGCTCGCCGGACCTGTACCAGGGACGGACCTCGTCCGCGTCGGTCAACTTCATCACCGCTCACGACGGTTTCACCCTGGCCGACCTGGTCTCGTACAACGACAAGCACAACGAGGCCAACGGCGAGGACAACAACGACGGGGCCAACGACAACAACAGCTGGAACTGCGGCGAGGAGGGGCCCAGCGCCTCCGCGCACGTCCGTGAGCTGCGCATGCGGCAGATGAAGAATCTGCTGACGATCCTGCTGACGAGTCAGGGCATTCCGATGATCCTGGCCGGCGACGAGGTCGGCCGCACCCAGCTCGGCAACAACAACACCTACTGCCAGGACAACGACCTGTCCTGGTTCGACTGGGAACTCGTCAAGGCCAACGCCGACCTCCTGGATTTCGCACGGGCGCTGATCGCCTTCCGGCACGCGCACCCGGTGCTGCGTTCGAGCGACCACCCGACCGGTACGGACCGGGTCGGCAGCGGCTATCCCGACGTCAGCTGGCACGGGGTGCGCGCATGGGCTCCGGACTGGGCCGGCCACGGCAGGGTGCTCGCGATGATGCGATGCGGCAGGCACGCCAAGGGCGGAAGCGTGGCCGACGACCACGTGTACGTCGCCGTGAACGCGCACTGGGAGTCGCACGACCTGGAGCTGCCGACGCTGCCCGACGGGCAGCGTTGGCACCTTTTCGCAGACACGGGCACTGCCGTTCACCGCCTCGGCGGCGAGCCGGAGCTCGAACACCCCGGGCGCTTCCATCTGGGAGCCCACTCCTCGGTCGTCCTCGTGGGCCGCGCGGCTCACCGGACGACCCCATGACCGGAAGGAGAACCATCGTGGCTTTCGACGTGACGCTGAGGATCAACGACAAGGTCGCCACCATCCAACTCACGGGTGAGCTGGATGCCTCGACGGCGGGCGAGTTCCACGCGACGGTCGGCCGGGCGGCCGGGGAGGGCGCCGTCGAACTGGTCATCCGCGCCGAGCAGCTCGACTACTTGTCCAGCGCGGGCCTGCGGTCCCTGGTCTTCGCCCGCCAGAAGATGGGCGACGAGGTGCGCATCGCCATCGTGGGCGCGTCCGAGCCGGTGGCGCGGACCATCCGGCTCGCCGGATTCGACCACAGCATCGATCTCGTGGACGCCTGAAGGGACGAACCGAGATGACGTTCGAATTCGAGGCCGGGGGCACCGGCAGGGCAGCGGGCATCGTGCAGGCGCCCGAGTGCGGGAAGGCGAACGCACTCTGTGTTCCCGCGACGATCGATTCACTGGAACCGGTGACCGGATTCGTTCTCGGTCTGGGCAAGCAGGCCCGCCTCACGGACAGTTCGCTGTACCGATTCCGCCTCGCCGCCGACGAACTGGTCACGAACATCGTCGTGCACGGATACCGCGGTGAGCCGGGCCAGATCACCGTGGACGGCGGGATCGACCCGGGTGACGTATGGGTCCGCTTCCAGGACGACGCCCCGGCGTTCGACCCGAGACAGGGCATGCGCGAGCCTGCGCTCGACGTGCCGCTCGCGGAGCGGCAGATCGGCGGCCTGGGCGTTTTCCTGGCGTTCACAGCGGTGGACACCTTCGAGTACGAGCTCGTCGCGGGGCGCAATGTGAGCACCCTCGTGATGCGCCGGCCGGCAGTGGAGTAGACGTGACGGAGATCGCGCAGACGAGAGTGCTGATACTGGACGAGCGGCGGGACGTTCCAGCAGGGCTGTCCAAGGCACTGGACGCCGTGGGTGCCGAGACGCACACCTGCACACCGGGCGATGTACTCGCGGCGTCGCGCGGTCGGATGCCGGCGGTGACCGCTCTGCTCGCGAACGCGACGCTGTCGCCCCACACCGTCAGGTCGGTGGCCCGAAGGCTGGCGGACGAGGGGCAGCAGCCCACCGTGGTGGCGTACGCGGAGCACGACCTGCACCTCCTCGACGGCCATGTGCGCGCGGGCTCCGACTATCTGCTGCCGCCGTTCCACCCCGTCCTGGTGGAAGCACGGCTGCGCGACTGCCATCAGCACGCCGAACTCAACCGGAACATGGAGGAGGTCGCCGCACACGCCGAACTGCTCAGCTATGAGCGGGAGTTGGAGATAGGCCGGGAGATCCAGCTGGGGTTCCTGCCGGACTCGCTACCCAGTCCCGACAACTGGGACATCCAGGTGCGCTTCAGACCGGCGCGCACCGTGGCCGGGGACTTCTACGACGTCTTCGAACTGGTCAACCGGCGCCGTCTCGCCCTCGTCGTGGCCGATGTGTGCGACAAGGGGGTCGGCGCGGCCCTGTTCATGGCCCTCATCCGCTCGCTGCTGCGACACACCGCGGAGCAGAGCGGCCTCCAGAACCTCATCGCGGCGGACCTCATGGGAGAGGAGTCCGGCGGAGCCGAGCACACGCGGGCCATCCCGGTCGTCGGCGCGACCCCGCTGCTGAACGCGGTCGTGGGCACCAACAGCTACCTGACCCGCAACCACATCAAGCAGGGCTACTTCGCCACCATGTTCTTCGGCGTCCTGGACCCGGTCACCGGCAACCTCGTCTACATCAACGGTGGGCACAACCCACCCGTCCTCGTGAGCGGAAGCGGCCACGAACCGGTGCTGCTCCAGCCGACGGGGCCGGTCGTGGGCGTCATGCCGGACTGCACCTTCTCGCTGGGCTACGCGCAGATCAGCCCCGGGGACACACTCTTCATCTACACCGACGGGGTCACCGAGGCCCGCTCGGAGACCGGGCACTTCTTCGGGGAGGACTTCCTCGTCCAGCAGCTGACCGAGGCCAGCGTGCGCGGCGAGGAGCTGCTCGACCACATGGACGGCGCGCTCAGCGATTTCGTAGGCCTGGCCGAACAGTCCGACGACATCACGATGCTGGCCGTGCACTGGCAGGCACCGACCGGGGGCGCCGACTGACCGGGCCGATCACCGGCCGACGCGCCAACTCCCAGAAACCGTCAGGTGGAGAATATGTCGCAGATCATCACGGTGCACTCCTACCGAGGGGGCACCGGCAAATCCAGCACGGCCGCCAACCTCGGGTTGCTGCTGGCCTCCTCGGGCCTGCGGGTCGCTCTCGTGGATACCGACATTCAGACGCCTGCTCTGGACGTCATGTTCGACGACGTGGTGGTCCCCGCGCGGCGTTCGCTCACCGACTACCTCATCGGCCACTGCGAGATCGAGGAGGCGGCGTACGCCGTCGACCAGAGCGCCGGGCACGACGGGTTCTTCCTGGTTCCGGCCAGGAGCCAGGCCACGGGGGTCAGTGAAATCATGGGCCTCGGCTACGACGTGGGCCTGCTGCGCGAGGGCTTCGACCGGCTCATCGACACCCTGGCCCTCGACGTTCTGCTGCTCGACACGCACGCGGGGTTCAACAACGAGACCGTGACCGCGATGGCGAGTTCGGACGCGCTCGTCGTCGTGACCCGGGCGGACCGCCTGGACCTCGCGGGTGCCAAGGAGACGATGGCACTGGCGAGCCGGCTCGGGTTCGGAGCCATGAGCATTGCCGTGAACATGGCGCCCGACGGTGCCGTCGGCGACCGGCTGCGCGGCAAGGTCGAGACCGCGTACAACACCCGCATCACCACGGTGCTGCCGTACGCACCCGAGATGGCGTCGCTCGCAGGGGAACGGGTGTTCTCCAAGGCGTATCCGCAGCATCCGCTGGTGTCGGGATACCGCCGGATCATCTCCGAAGTCAGCAACGGGACCACCGCGATCCGGCGCTGACCGACGCGAACCGCTCGCACCACCGAGCACCTAATCATCCGCAACCGCACCCCGGTGCAAGGAGGCACGAGCACTATGGAGGGCAAGCTCATGCAGCGCGATGCGACGTCGCGCCCGACCGCCGCACCACCGACCGGCGGACCGACCGGCCGACAGGGGTCCGGGCCGGGTGTGGGCCGTATCCCTGTCGTGGACGTGTCGCCCCGGGTGGACGGCGCCCGCACCCCCGCCCGCGCCGTACCCGGGGAAGAGTTCGAGGTCTCGGCCACCGTCTTCCTGGAAGGACATGACGCGGTCGGCGCCGGTGTGGTGCTCACCGACCCCCACGGCCATGCGGGCGACCGGATCCCGATGCGCCTCACGGCCCCCGGGACGGACCGCTACACCGCGTGGGTCAGCGCCGCACGGGAGGGCGAGTGGACCTACCGGGTGGAAGCGTGGACGGACCCCTGGGCAACGTGGTGCCAGGTCGCGGAAATCAAGATTCCGGCCGGGTCCGAGTCCGAACTGGTCCTGGAGGAAGGCGCGTTGCTCTTGGAGCAGGCGGCCGGAGCGGCCCCGGCCGACGCCGCGGAGCAGCTGGCCTGGGGAGCCGGGATGCTGCGCGACGAGCGCCTCGACGCGCAGGGGCGGCTCGCCGCGGTCACCGGTTCCCCCGTGACCGCCCTGCTCGCCGCCCACCCGCTGCACAGGCTGCTCACCCGCTCGCCGGAACTGCCGCTGCGGGTGGACCGGGAACGGGCGCTGTACGGCGCGTGGTACGAGTTCTTCCCCCGGTCCGAGGGGGCCGTCGTCACCGGGGCGGTGAACGGTGTGGTGGAGCCACCGCGGCCGGGCACGCTGCGGACCGCGGCCAAGCGGCTGGAAGCCGTGGCGGACATGGGCTTCGACGTGGTCTATCTGCCACCGGTCCACCCGATCGGCACCACCCACCGCAAGGGCGCCGGCAACGCGCTCGAAGCGGGCCCGCACGATCCCGGATCGCCCTGGGCGATCGGATCGGCCGCGGGCGGACACGACGCGATCCACCCGGACCTGGGCACGCTGGAGGACTTCGACCACTTCGTGGCGCGCGCCGGTGAACTGGGCCTCGAAGTGGCCCTGGACTTCGCCCTCCAGTGCTCCCCCGACCATCCGTGGGTCGCACAGCACCCGGAGTGGTTCCGCCACCGGGCCGACGGCTCGATCGCGTTCGCCGAGAACCCGCCGAAGAAGTACCAGGACATCTACCCGATCGACTTCGACACCGATCCGGACGGGCTGCACACGGAGTGCCTGCGCGTGCTGCGGCACTGGATGGACCACGGCGTACGGATCTTCCGCGTCGACAATCCGCACACCAAGCCCGTCGCATTCTGGGAACGGCTGATCGAAGCGGTGCACGCGAGCGACCCCGATGTCCTCTTCCTCGCCGAGGCGTTCACCCGCCCGGCCATGCTGCACGCCCTGGCACGCGCGGGGTTCCACCAGTCGTACACGTACTTCACCTGGCGCAACTCCAAGGACGAGGTGGAGAGCTATCTCTCCGAACTGGCCGGCCTCGGCGGCGAGGAGAGCTCGGCCTACCTGCGGCCCAATCTCTTCGTCAACACACCCGACATCCTCAACGCCTACCTCCAGTACGGCGGCCGGGCGGCCTTCGCGGTTCGTGCGGTACTCGCCGCCATGGCCGGTCCGGCGTGGGGCGTGTACGCCGGGTACGAGCTGTACGAGAACGTGCCCATGGGACCCGGGAGCGAGGAGTACCTGGACTCCGAGAAGTTCCAGCTGCGTCCTCGCGACTGGGCGGGCGCGGAGACCGCGGGCAACTCCCTGACCCCCCTGATCCGCGCGCTCAACGACATCAGGCGCACCCATCCGGCCCTGCACCAGCTGCGCAACCTTCGCTTCCACCGCACCGACAACGACGCGGTGATGTGCTTCTCCAAGCGTGCCGCCGGGGGCGACTGGGTCCTCGTCGTGCTCAATCTCGACCCGCACGAAACGCGCGAGGCGACGGTCACCGTCGATCTGCCCGCCCTCGGCCTGGAGCGCTCGGAGACCTTCGAGGTACGCGACGCCCTGTCCGGCGAGAGCTACCGCTGGGGCCGCGACAACTACGTACGCCTCGATCCGCACCATCGAGTGGCCCACATTCTCACGGACGGGACTTCTCAGTCGTGACGACCACACAGCTTCCAACGGCCCTGCCCGCCACCCGTCTCAAGCGGCTCACCACGGGAGAGCTCAGCGATCCGCACGCGCTGCTCGGCCCGCACCGGTCCGCCGGGGCCACGACCGTGCGGGTGCTGAGGCCGCTCGCCGACCAGGTGTGGCTGACCACGTCGTCGGGCGAGCCGCTGGGCGAGCTGGAGCACCAGGGCGAGGGGGTGTTCGCGGGCAGGCTGGCGGGCACGGCCGTTCCCGACTACCGGGTGCGCGTCCGCTACGGCGCCGACCTCTTCGACTACGACGATCCCTACCGCTTCCTGCCCACCCTCGGTGAACTCGACCTGCACCTGATTCACGAGGGCCGGCACGAGCAGCTGTGGCAGGTGCTCGGAGCGCGGGTGTGCGAGCACGAGTCCGGCTGGGGCACGTCCGCCGGTACGGCGTTCGCCGTGTGGGCCCCGAACGCGCGGGCCGTGCGCGTGGTCGGCGACTTCAACCACTGGGACGGCAGGACCCACCCGATGCGCTCACTCGGCGCGAGCGGGGTGTGGGAGCTGTTCGTCCCCGGCGTCGGCGAGGGCTGCCGGTACAAGTACGAGATCCTCACCCCGGACGGCCGCTGGATTCAGAAGGCGGACCCCTTGGCCGCCTCGGCCGAGGCGGCTCCGGGCACTGCCTCCATCGTCTTCCGCTCCCGTCACGACTGGGGTGACGACGACTGGACGGCCCGGCGCGGCGAACGCATCGCGGACCGGTCCGCGATGAGCGTCTACGAGGTGCACCTGGGATCGTGGCGTCCCGGCCTCGGCTACCGCGAGCTCGCGGTCGAACTGCCCGCCTACGTCAAGGCGTTGGGCTTCACCCATGTCGAGCTCATGCCGGTGGCGGAGCATCCCTTCGGGGGCTCCTGGGGCTATCAGGTGTCCTCGTACTACGCCCCGGCGGCAGGCCTCGGGAGCCCCGACGACTTCCGGGCCCTCGTCGACGCGCTGCACAGGGCGGGCATAGGCGTCATCGTGGACTGGGTCCCCGCCCACTTCCCCAAGGACGAGTGGGCCCTGGCCCGCTTCGACGGGACCACTCTGTACGAACACCCGGATCCGCGCCGCGGGGAGCACCCCGACTGGGGGACGCTCGTCTTCGACTACGGGCGGAACGAGGTGCGCAACTTCCTCGTCGCGAACGCGGTGTACTGGTGCGAGGAGTTCCACATCGACGGCCTGCGCGTCGATGCCGTCGCCTCCATGCTCTACCTCGACTACTCACGCCCCGACGGCGCATGGCTGCCGAACGTGTACGGAGGCCGCGAGAACCTGGAAGCGGTGGAGTTCCTCCAGGAGATGAACGCCACGGTGCCCCGGCGCTGCCCCGGTGTCCTGACCATCGCGGAGGAGTCCACGGCCTGGGACGGCGTCACCCGGCGCACCGACCAGGGCGGGCTCGGCTTCACCCTGAAGTGGAACATGGGCTGGATGCACGACTCGCTGTCGTACATGGCCGAGGACCCGGTGCACCGGCAGTACCGCCACCACTCCATGACGTTCCCGATGGTGTACGCGTACGCGGAGAACTACACCCTGCCGATCAGCCATGACGAAGTCGTGCACGGCAAGGGCTCGCTGCTCACCAAGATGCCCGGGGACCGCTGGCAGCAACTGGCCAACCTGCGTGCCTTCCTCTCCTTCATGTGGGCCTTCCCCGGCAAGCAACTCCTCTTCATGGGCCAGGAGTTCGCCCAGGACACCGAGTGGTCCCACGAGCGCGGCCCCGACTGGTCCGTCCTGCGGCACGACGCGCACGCGGCCGTGCGCGACCTGGTGCGCGACCTCAACCGCACCTACCTCGACGACCCCGCGCTGTGGAGCCTCGACACCCGGCCGGAGGGTTTTCGCTGGATCGACGCGGACGCGGCCGAGGACAACGTCTACTCCTTCGTGCGGTACGGCGAGGGGGGCGAGTCGCTGGTGTGCGTCTTCCACTTCCAGCCCACGGTCCGGCACGACTTCCGCCTGGCGCTGCCGGAGCCGGGGCACTGGACCGAGGTGCTCAACACGGACGCGGCGCAGTACGGCGGCTCCGGGGTCACCAACCCCGGGCGCATCCACGCCGTTCCCGAGGCCCGGCAAGGGCTGCCGGCCAGCGCGAGCGTCGTCCTGCCGCCGCTGGGCGCTGTGTGGTTCCGCAAGCAATGACGCAGCCGAAGGAGACACCATGCCCGCTCCCCGTCTGAGGACCACCCCGTTGCCCGGCATCGGGGTGCAGTACGAGCTCACCACGCGGCGGCACGACACGCTGTCGGTGATCGCGCACCGCGACCGCACCCGCACCCTGAACGTGCACCACGACGACGACCCGGACTCCTGCGGCCTCTCGCTGCCGTTGACCGGGGCCGAGGCCCTGTCCCTCGCCGACGCCCTGCTGCCCAGTCACAACAGCCCGAACCTGCTGCACACCAGCGACTTCGGACTGTTGGCCGAGCAGGTCACCATCACCGGCCCCTCGTACTGGAACGGGCGCACCCTGGGAGAGACGAGGATGCGCACCGACACCGGGGCCTCCATCGTCGCTGTCATGCGCCGGTCCCACGCGATCCCCTCGCCCGGACCCGACTTCCGCCTGCTCTCGGGCGACATCGTGATCGTCATCGGGACGCGGGAAGGCGTGGACGGCGCCCACGAGATCCTCGAGCGGGGCTGATCACGTGCACTCCGCGGTCTTTCTGATCGAGTTCGGGGCGATCGTGCTGGTGCTCGGCCTGCTCGGCCGCTTCGCCGTACGCCTCAGGTTCTCTCCGATCCCGCTCTATCTGCTGGCGGGACTGCTGTTCGGCGCCGGCGGCATCGTCCCGCTGGGCGGCAGCGAGGAGTTCATCGAGGTCGGTGCCGAGATCGGTGTGGTGCTGCTGCTCCTGATGCTCGGTCTGGAGTACACGGCGGGCGATCTCGTCGGTCACCTCAAGACCCAGGCCCCGGCGGGAGCGGTCGACTTCGTGCTCAACGCGGTCCCCGGAGCCGCCGCGGCTCTGCTGCTCGGCTGGGGGCCGGTGGCCGCCGTGGTGCTCGCGGGCGTCACCTGGGTCTCGTCGTCCGGCGTCATCGCGAAGGTGCTCGGCGACCTGGGCCGGCTCGGCAATCGGGAGAGCCCGGTCGTCCTCGGCATCCTCGTGCTCGAAGACCTGGCCATGGCGCTCTACCTGCCGATCCTGACCGCGGTGCTGGCCGGTTCGGGCTGGCTGGCAGGGGGTGTGACCCTGGGCATCGCACTCGCGGCGGTCAGTACTGTCCTGCTCGTCGCGGTGCGCTACGGGCGGGTCATCTCGCGCTTCGTGTCCAGCGACGACCCGGAGAAGCTGTTGCTCGTCGTCCTGGGCACGACGCTGCTCGTCTCCGGTGTGGCCCAGCAGCTGCAGGTGTCGGCGGCGGTGGGGGCGTTCCTCGTGGGTATCGCCCTGTCGGGCGAGGTGGCCGAGAACACCCATCACCTGCTGATGCCGCTACGGGATCTCTTCGCCGCCGTGTTCTTCGTGTTCTTCGGTCTGAGCACCGATCCCAGCACCATCCCGTCGGTGCTGCTGCCCGCACTCGCGTTGGCGGTGCTCACCGCCCTGACGAAGATCGGAACCGGGTACTGGGCCGCGAAGCGCGGAGGCATTGCGGAGCGGGGGCGGTGGCGGGCCGGCGGCGCCCTGGTCGCGCGGGGCGAGTTCTCCATCGTGATCGCCGGGCTCGCGGTCTCCGCCGGTGCCGTGGATCCCTCTCTGGGGCCGTTGGCCACCGCGTACGTTCTGCTCCTCGTCGTCATGGGTCCCCTTGCGGCCCGTTTCACGGAGCCGATCGCCCAGCGGATCTTCCTGTGGCGCGGCAAGGAGTACCCCGCCGCGAGTCCCGGACGGCGGCCCCTGGCACCCCGGCCGGCCGAGCCGGAGCCCACGGGCGCGGCATCCGAATGATGTCGTGACCGGGACCGGCCGCCTCCCGGGGCCGGAGCGAAGGCCTTCCTGCCGAGCGGAACCTCGTCATCACGTACCGAAGTCCGCACGTACCGACGTCCGCGGACGGCCTGCTCTGGAAGAAGGACCAGTTGTGGGTCGTCCCGTTCGACTCGGAGAGCATCAACCGGCTCGCCCCTGTCCTTCGGTTCCCCCTCGGCCTGCCGTTCCCGGTGGCCCGGTTGAGCGGTGTCCGAACGACGAAGCCCGTTGCCGCGGCGCCCTGAGGCGCTGCGGCAACGGGCTTCGGTCCCGAAGGTCAGCCTCCGGTGGAGACGGGTGTGTTGTCGCTCGCGGCAGCCGGCGCGGAGCCGGCCGCCGGGGCCTGGACGCCAGGCACCTTGAGGAACCGGGTGGCCCAGACCACGGGCAGCGCGATGACGGCGAAGACCAGTGCGATCAGCGGGACGTCGTCGATGCCGAAGGCGGTCAGGGCCCAGCCGCCGATCGCGGCGCCGGAGGCGACACCCACGTTCGCGGCGGACGCGCCCAGGGTGGCGGCGAGATCGGCGCCCTCCCCGGCCAGCGAGATGACGCGCAGCTGGAGCGCCGGGGTGACACCGAAACCGACGATGCCCCAGAGCGCCAGGGCCACACCGACCAGCGGCGGGCTGTCGCGGAAGAAGTACAGGCCGAGCAGACCCACGATGAGTACGCCGTTGCCGACGAGCAGGGTCCGCGAGGCGTTGATGTCGGCGAGGCGCCCGCCCGCGAAGGTGCCGACAGCGCTGAACACACCGAAGATCATCAGGAAGACGCTCACCATGGCGCCCTTGATGCCGGTGACGTCCTCCAAGAACGCCGCCAGATACGTGAAGGCGATGAACTGCGATCCCATGAGCAGCACTTCGGAACCCAGCATGGCCAACACCCGGGGGTGGAAGGCGTGCTGGGCCTGGGAGGCCAGGCCGCCCGAACCTCTGCCCCTGACCGACGGCACCCAGATCATGATCACGACGAAGGCGGCGAGGCCGAGGACGGCCACGCCGGCGAACGTGGCCTGCCAGCCGAGGTTCTGGCCCAGCAGGGTACCGAGCGGCACACCGAGCACCGTCGACACAGAGATGCCGCCGAAGACCAGGCCGACGGCCTGACCGCGGTGCTCGGGCGCGACCAGACCCGTGGCGACGGCGGAGGCCGCGCCCAGGAACAGGCCGTGCAGGGCACCGCAGAGTACGCGCGCGACGACCAGCAGGCCGAAGAGCCCGGCGAAGACCGCGGCGAGGTTGCCGAGGACGAAGACGGCGAGCGCTGCGCACAGGAGGGTGTGGCGCGACACCTTGATGGTCGCCGCCGTGACGATCGGGCCGCCGATGGAGATGCCGAGCGCGTAGGCGGTGACCAGCAGGCCCGCCGTGCTCAGTGAGACGTCCAGATCGTCGGCGATGAGATTGAGGACGCCGACGATGACCAGCTCGGCGGTGCCGATGACGAAAGCGCCCAGTCCTAGGGCGCCCAGGGCGAGCTTGTTGCGCGTCTCGCCGGGTGCCGACGCGGTGGCGGTACTCATGGGAGAGCCACTCCTTGGGAAGAGGACGGAAGGAGAAACCGAAGGCGCGGTCAGGCGTACCGGAGGTCGAGCCTGGCAATGCGGCCGTCGCGCAGATCGAACTCGTAGTCGGCCTCGAAACCGCCGACGCCCTGGGGTGCGAAGCGCACGAGCAGCGTCGTGCCGTTGGTCTTCGGGGTGTTCTTCAGAACGGTGAGTCTGCCGCCGATGACCTCGTCGCGGGCCCAGTCCCTGATCGCTGCCCGGCCGTGGAAGCTGCGCCCGGTGTCGTTGACGGTGGCCTGCGGCGCGAAGACGGCCACCAGTGCGTTCACGTCGCGGGAGTCGACGGCGTCGACGTAGCCGCGCACGGCCGGTTCCAGCGCGGTCAGGGCCGCCGGGTCGTGCTCGTCGGGGGTGTCGCGGACGGCTTCCTTCGCCGCGACGCGGACGTGGTCGCCGGTCACGACCGTCACGGCGAGCACGACGACGGCCACCAGGACGGCGGCAACGGCCGCGATGCGGGCCGCGCTCACCAGTCGATCCTTCTGCGGTTGCGGAAGAACCCCCCGGTGGGCCCGGAGTCGGGCAGGCGCGCCAGCCAGCTCACGGTGTCGGCGCCCTCCTCGACACCGGTCGGCGCCCCGCGGCCCCCCATGTCCGTACGGACCCAGCCCGGACAGGCCGCGTTGACCTTGACGCTCGCCGGCACCGCGGCGGACACCACCAGGGTCAGCGCGTTGAGCGCTGCCTTGGAGATGCCGTAGGCAGCCGGGGACGGCACGTTGCCGGTGAGGGCGCCGAGCCCGGAGGAGACGTTCACCACCCGGCCGTAGCCGCGCTGCGCCATGCCGGGGCAGAACGCCTGGCAGGTGCGGAACGCTCCCATGAGGTTCGTGTCCAGGGCTCGGCGCATGGTGTCCTCGTCGAGCGAGAAGTACGAGACGGTCGGGTAGATTCCGGCGTTGTTGACCAGGACGTCGCATTCGATCCCGTCGTCGGCCAGCCGCTGCGCGCATGCCTCGACGCTCTCGGCGTCGGTGACATCCAGCTCCTCCACCCGGATGCGCGGGCTGTCGAGCCCACGCGCAGCCGCTCGACCGCGCGTGAGATCGCGCGCGGCCAGCACGACGTCGAGGCCGGCCCGATCGAGCTGCCGGACGGTCTCGAGACCGATGCCGCGGCTCGCGCCCGTGACGAGGGCGGTGCGGTTGCGTTGCCGGTTCACGTCTTCGGACTCCTCGCTGCGGTCAGACCTTGTAGCGCTGCTTGACGTCCTCGGCGAAGCCGAGGTAATCGCGCAGCGGCCAGACGGTCTCGAACTCCAGGTACTCCCGCATGGGGAGCCGGCCGAGCGCGGTGCGGTCGAGCTCCTCGGCATCCGGTGATTCGATGATGGCTATGACGCGCTTCTGCGCGGCGACCTTCCAGATGCCCACGCAGAAGCCGGAGTCCACCGTCTCCTGGGCGTGGACCGCTTCGTCCTGCTCGAGCTCCCACAGCTCGTCGAGGGTGATGCGCCCTTCGTGCTTCCATTTCATCTGAACGTAGAAAAGCATGCTTCAACTCCGCTTCCGTGGACGGCTGTTGGGAGATGGGGAGTGGGCGGTCAGCGGGCGCCGCGGGAGCGGATCAGTTCACTCAGCGCGTGATCGGCCCCGAAGACCTCGACGGCGAGGTCGAGCGGCGTCTTGCCGTCGTGGCCGAGGAGATCGAGCCGGGCGCCGGCCTCCACGAGCGTGCGCGCGCAGTCCTCGTAGCCGTGCCACAGCGCGTCGTGCAGCGGGCTGTAGCCATTGGTCGCGCCCTGGAAGTCGAGGTCGATACCGTCCTGGCGGACCAGATCGGCGGTGATGCCGGCGTGGCCGTTGTAGACGGCCTTGTGCAGCGGCACCGCGCCGAACGTGGGCTCGACGGCGTTCACGTCCGCCCCGGCCGCGAGCAGCAGGCGCACGATCTCGTCGTGACCGTCGCGGCAGGCCACCAGCAGCGGCGTGTGGCTGTCGTTGAAGCCGCTCAGGTTGGGGGAACGCTCGTCGACCTCGGCGCCGGCAGCGAGCAGCTTGCGCACCCGGTCGGTGTCGCCCTCCGCGGTCGCCGCCATCAGTTCCTGGCCGGCCACCGCGCGCTCGTCGCCCGCCCGACGGGAGTTGAGGTGCTCCTCGGCCTTGAGCAGCCGGTCCTTGCCGAACGTGTTGACGTTCAGTTCGTACGCGAAGTGCTGCTCGAGCGAGAAGCCGTAGTGCGTGTAGACCTGGAGTGCGGTGCCCTGCGTCAGCAAGTACTCGGCGATGTCCGGGTACTTGTACCAGAGCGCGTCCATCAGGGCGGTGTGTCCGGTGGTGGGCGCCACTCCGTCCACGAAGGCACCCGCTTCGACGAGAGCCTTCACCACCTCGAGGCTGCCGCCCTGGCAGGCCTTGTGCAGCGCGGTCGCGCCGGCCCGGGTGTCGGCGGTCAGGACGTCGGCACCGCCGTCGATCAGGGCCTGGACGGTGGGAGCGTCCGCATGCCCGGCCGCGATCATCAGGGCGGTCAGCCCGGTGGCGGACTCGCGGTGGCGCGCGTCGGCGCCGGCTGCCAGCAGTTCGGAGACGCGTGCGGCGTCCCGGGCGCGTACTGCGGTGATCAGCTCGGAGCTCATCAGGCGGCCTCCTGCCCCGAAGCGTCGCCCCGCAGGGCCCGGATGATCTGCGACGGGTCCGTGTAGGACTTCCAGCGGGTGATCTTGCCGTCGCGGACCGTCAGCCACTGGATGAACTCGATCTCGAACTCGACGCCGGTGCCCCGCACGGTGGACATCTCGTGGATGACCCCGGCGGCCTGGTCGCCGTCGACGACCAGGCGCACCAGCTTCTCCAGGCGGACGTCCACGGCCCCGGTGAAGATCTTCAGGGTCTCGAGGACAGCCTCACGGCCGCGGTAACTGCCGATCCACTTCATGTCGTCGTTGTAGCCGGGCACCGGCGTGTAGTTGATCCACTCGACGTCCTCGGCGAGTGTGTCGAGGGCGGTTTCGAAGTCGCCCGATGTCAGTGCGTCGAACCACCGCTGTACGACTTTCCTGGTTTCTTCCGTGGCGTTGCTCATGAAATCTCCTAGAAATGGAAGGAATCCCATGGGAATCCTGAGCGAGATACTCGGGAGCCAGCAAGAAACAGGTGGTCGACTTCCTGAGATCGCCGCTCAGGAATCGGCGGACTGAGCCTGTTCGGCGGCGCGGGCGAACAGATGCTGATTTCCGTCGGCCCAGGTGGCCGTCATCACGATGGCGTTGATCCGCCAGCCGTCAGACGTCCGCTCCAGGTCGATGCGGTAGGTGCCGGCGAGCGTCCACAGCGGACCGCCGTGCTCGTTGGGCATGCGGTGCGTCGCCTGGAACATCGCGGTCGTGACGGCGCTGTCGCCCTGTACGTCGACCAGGAAGTTGCTGAGCAGGTGCTGGGTGGCGGCGAACTGGCCGAGCAGCCCGGACCAGGCACCGATCAGGTCCTTCTTGGACACGGGACCCGGCTCGCCGCCATTGAGGCTGGTGTAGTCGAGCATGATCTCGTCGCTGAAGACATCGTTCAGCGCGTCCCACTCGCGCTGGTCGATGTACCAGCCCATGCGGGTGCAGGTCTCGATGACGTCGAGGCGGTCGGCCACAGAACTCATGGATTTTTCTTCTTTCAGTGATAGAGATGTGCCATTTTCAAGGTCCAGCGATGGTCGCTGAGCAGGGCAGCGCCGATGAGGGCGCCAAGCACTACGACTTCGGCCACTGCCGTCCCGAAGTGCCCCACCGGAATTGCCAGTACGGCGAACAGTGAGGCGGTGAAGTGGAAACGCTGTGGGCCGATCTTCAGGATTCCGTGGAACCAGGCGATACCGCCGAGGTACAGCGCCACACCACAGGCCAGCGCGACGGACGGGGCCATGGCCAGTGGATCGTAGGGGTGCACGATGGTCTTCTTGACGGCCGCCGCGATCAGGATCAGTCCGAGCAGCATCGGTACGTGGGCGTAGAAGAACGCGGCGAGTGCCAGCCGCGAACGTTGCACCGCGTCCTGCCGCTCCAGGGCGAGTTCGGCCCGCGAGGCCTTCTCGGATTCGTCGAAGTACACCCACCACAGACCGGCCGGGATGACGAAGATGAGGACCGCCGTGGTCACGACCGACGGCCCCGCCTGACCGCCGTCGGTGCCGATGCCGAGCGCCAGGAACGAGTCGCCGAGCGCGATGATCATGAGCAGTCCGTGCCGTTCCACGAAGTGGCCCGGCTTCAGCTCGAAGCCCGAGACGCCCGTCAGCACCGGCGCGACGATCTCCAACGCGACGGCCGAGGTCCACAGCGCGTACATGGCCCATCCGTCGAGGAAGCCGGCGCCGATGATGAGGAGCGCGCCCACCGTGTGGAACGGGGCGATGCGCAGCATGTTGCGGGCCGCTCCGGTGCCGCCCAACGCGAAGAGGGCGGCATGCACGGTGACGATCAGCAGGTAGCCGATGCCGAACGCGACGCCGTCCCCGTCGAACGCGTTGGGCGTGGCCAGGCCGATGACCAGAAAGGAGGCCATGCCGAGCAGCAGCAGGACCCGGTGGTGCCTGCGTTGGGGCGGAAGGTGGTTGGTGAGCCACGCGTATCCGCCGTACATCCACCACAGGAGCCAGAAAATCAGAAGTACTTGAATAACTCCGTGCAGCGTCATGTCCCGGCTGAGCACCCGGGCGAGCTGCGTGAAGTTGAATACGAACGCGAGATCGAAGAACAATTCCAGAGTCGTGACCCTGGATTCGCTTTTCGTAGCGGGATCCACGGACAACGCGGCAGGCCCCGCGGATTCCGTTGCCTCGTCCTCGAACAGCGTGCTGTTGTCGTGCGTGGACCTCGAATGCTCCGGGACGCCTTCTACATCTTGCGCGGAAGTCGTTTGAGACATGTCTGCGAAGGTAGCGGCAGCAGTGGTGGTCCGGTCAAAGAGATCAAATAGACATCATGAGGTCGGGGCGCGAAGCCTGTGCGGTCAGCGATCCAGCACCGAGCGGTAGACGGCATGCGCCCGCTCCGCAGCCACGTCCCAGCCGAATTCCTTCTGCGCCCGCGCGAGGCCGGCCGCGCCGAGCCGGGAGGCATGGTCCGGATCGGCGAGGAGCTGATTCATCGCGGCGGCGAGGTCGGAGGCGAAGCGCCGGGGGTCCAGGGGCGTGCCGCTGCCGTCCTGCTCCTGCTCGATGGGCACCAGAAGGCCCGTCTCACCGTCCGCCACGACCTCCGGGATGCCACCCGTCGCAGTGGCCACGACCGCTGTGCCGCAGGCCATGGCCTCCAGGTTCACGATGCCCATCGGTTCGTACAGGGACGGGCAGACGAAGACGGAAGCGTGGGTGAGGAACTGCAGGAGGACGGCCCGATCGAGCATCCCGTCGATACGGACGACTCCGTCCCGCACCCGGCGCAGTTCGTCGACCAGCGCCTCGGTCTCGGCTCCGATCTCGGCCGTGTCGGGTTGCCCGCAGCACAGCACGAGCTGGGCACGGGGATCCAACTCGAAGGCCGCACGCAGCAGCTGCGGCAGACCCTTCTGACGGGTGACGCGGCCGACGAAGAGGACGATGGGCCGATCGGGGTCCACCCCGTGCCGCACCAGCGCGGCCGTGCCGTGGTCGGGGTGGTAGGCCCGGGTGTCGATGCCGTTGTGGACCACGTGGACCCGCTCGGGATCCACATCGGGATATACGCGAAGGATGTCCCGACGCATGCCGTGCGACACGGCGATCAGCGCATCGGCGCTCTCCAGTGCCGAACGCTCCACCAGGGACGACAACGCGTAGCCGCCGCCCAGCTGTTCGGCCTTCCAGGGGCGCAGCGGTTCGAGGCTGTGGGTGGTGGCGACATGGGGGATGCCGTACAGCACCTGCGCGAGCCGGCCCGCCCCGTTGGCGTACCAGGTGTGGCTGTGGACAAGGTCTGCTCCCGCGCACCCCGCGGCCATCTCGACATTCACCCCGAGCGCGCGCAGGGCGGGGTTCTGCTCTCCCGGCAGCACGGGGTCCGGGTAGGCGGTCACGTTCTGCGCGTCGCGCGGCGCACCGAAGCAGCGCACGTGCAGGTCGACAAGACTGCGGAGTTCTGCCGCGAGTTCTGCGGCATGGACACCGGCCCCTCCGTATACCTCCGGAGGGAATTCCTTGGTGAGCAGATCGACGCGTGTTCGGGACGACCGAGCGGGTTGCTGCACATGCATGGCGACTTCCTGAGGTCCGTGGACATTGACAGGACTCCTGCACCGGCCGCTCCGCCCGAACACCCGGGAAACACGGCCGGTCGGGCGGAGCGGCATCCGCGCCGGGCCGTCCCCTCAGACGGTGGAAGGCGTCATGATCACGGGCCAGCTCAACTCCTGAGCAAGCCGTCGGCTGTCCGCGCTACAGGCGATGACGCGCGGATTTCCGACGACGCCGAGCAACCCTGTCCCGGTGCACAGGTCTCCGTAGCCGAAGCAACTGACCGGATCGATGCACAGGCGGGCCATGGCTTCGACGACCGTCGTGCACTTGTCCATGTCGCGGGTAGCCGACGGCGAAAGCCGCAGAAGAATTCCCTCGGCGGGCAGCGTCCGAGGGAACGGCCGCAGAGAGTCCACGACCATGACGACAAGGTCCCCCTTGGCCCGGTGGCCTTCGAGCGCGGCTTGCAGGGCCACGTCCTCGTGCGGAGGGCGTTCTGGATGGGCGAGGTCGAAGAAGGCCGCACGCCGCACCGGTCGGAACATGCCTCACTCCCCTGCCTCGAACCCGCATGCCGTCGCTGTCACTCGCTGTGACCATAGCCAAGGCGGAGGGAAGACCGTGAGACAGGACTTCGTACATTCTGAAGTCGCTGCGCCTCCGCTGTCGTCCCGGCTGGTGCAGAGCAGAAGCTGTGACTTCTTTCACCGGAGATGGCCGCAGTTGTCAAATATCCTGTAAATTTTCCATCACCCCGCCGAGAGCACATCAGCAGGACCGAGGAGACACTGTGGACAGCACTGCCGAAGACGGTGAAGGCACCGGACGGCGGCTGAGGGAGCTCCGTCGTGCTCGTGGTCTCAAACAACAGGACCTCGCCAGCGACGACGTCTCGGTGAGCTACATCTCGCTGATCGAGTCGGGCAAGCGAACTCCTTCGGCGGCTGTCGTGACGCTCCTGGCCGAGCGCCTCGGATGCACCCCCAGCTATCTGCTCACGGGTCAGGACGGCACACGGACACGCGAGTTGGAGCTCAAGGCCGCGTTCGCCGACCTCGCCCTGCACAACGGTGAGAACAGGGAGGCGCTGCAGGCCTTCAGCGAGATCCTCGCCTCCGGTCCCGTCCTGCCCGAGGCCACCGTGCGCCGAGCCCGCCTCGGCCAAGCGCTCGCCCTGGAGCAGCTCGGCAGGCTGGAGGCCGCGGCCCAAGCCCTCACCATGCTGTACGAGGATCCCCGGTGCGTCGCCGGCTCAGCGGAATGGACCCAGCTGGCCACGGCGCTCTGCCGCTGCCACCAGGCCCTCGGCGACCAGGTCCTCAGCGTCGAGATCGGAGAGCGGGCGCTGCGCCGCCTCGACCAGTTCGGCCTCGAGGCCACGGACGACCACATTCAGCTCGGAGCAGTGCTGGTCAGCTGCTACCGGGCCCGCAGCGACCTGGCCAAGGCCCGCCTCGTGGCCGAACGCCTGATCAGGATCGCCGACGGTCACGGAGGCCGGACCGCACAGCGGGAGACCTTCTGGAACGCCGCCCTCGTGGCAAAGTCCCAGGGCCAGATCGACGAGGCCCTGGCTCTGGCAGAACGCGCACGCGCGTTGTTGGCCGAGAGCGATCACGTGCGCCACCACGCACTGCTCTGCGGTGTCTACGGGATGCTGCTGCTCTGCTCCGACCCCGGTGACCCTGAACAAGCCCGTCAGCTGCTCGAACAGTCGCAGGCTCAGCTGGTGGAGGTCGGCACGGCAGCCGAACAGGCGTCGGCCCAGAGCAATCTCGCGGAGGCACACCTGCGGCTGAACCAGGCGGCCGAAGCTCAGGAACATGCGTCCAGGGCGCTGGAGCTGTTGCGCGACGAGCCGCGCCGGGAGTCGGTCGAGGCGCGTGCCGTACTGGCTCACGCCCAGTTCGGCATGGGCGAGAGCCGGCAAGCACAGGAGACGCTCCGCGCTGCGGCGGCGCAGCTTCGCCAACTGCCCCCGGCCCGTCCGTCGGCTGCCGTGTGGCGCCGGATCGCGGACATCTGGCAGCAGTACGGGTACACCGCCGAGTCCATCGCCGCCTACCGGCAGGCGCTGAACGATGCGGGGCTCCCCGGCCTCCCCGCCTCCGCCGACCGGGTCAGCGAAGCTGCTCGCTGAGAGTGTCCTGGGCACCGATGAAGACGCTGGCCATGACGGCCGGTTCGGTGCTGCGGTTGAACCAGGCATGCCGGTTGCCGCGCAGGACGACGCAACTGCCGGGCGTCAGACGGGTCTCGGAGCCGTCTTCCAGCTGGAGCCAGAGCTCCCCCTCCAGGATGATCGACATGTCCACGGTGTCCGTCGCATGGTGCCCCTTGTCGTCCGGGGCCAGAGCCTTGAGCAGCCCGGGGAAGACCTCTTCCACCTCGGCGGAGAGCAAGTCGGGATCGCCCTCCGGGCCGCGTCCGGTCTCCGGGGGCCAGCGCAGTATCACGAAGCGGGTCCCGGTGTCCCCGGGGAAGTAGGGCACGAAGGCTGCTTCAGTGCCGCCGTCGCCTCTCGCGGGGGCATCGTTGCGCCCCCAGACCTGGTAGAACTCGACGCCAGGCAGCGCACCCACGGTCACGGGGGCGACCGGCCCGTTCGCCTCGACCACCGAGGTGCCGTCGGGACGGCAACCCGCGACCAGACGCGAAATCGCGTGGATCATGGTGTCTCCAGTTTCTTCGTGTGCTGAATCTCTTCGCGTACGGAGGAACAAGCCCTCTCGGGCAGCACGGGTGGCAGGATCCGGCGCTCCCTCAGCGCGCGGCGGGGAGCGCGACCGGAGCGAGTTCGCCCAGTGCTTCCTCGACCAGGGCGAGGGAGCCGGCAGGGTCTGCTCGAGGGCCGACGATCCGCGGGTCGAAGTTGAAGTCGAGGAAGACCTCGGTGGCCCCGGCATCGTGCATCTGCTCGATGTCAGAGCGAATCTGAGCAACCGAACCGTGGAAGAGGCTGCGCCCGGAACCGGGTTCGGTGCCGAGGAAGACGGTGGCGCGTACGACGATGCGCAGCCCGTCAGGGGAACGTCCGGCGCGTTCGGCGGCTGCGCGGACCCCGGACGCGGCAGCGGCGACCTCCGGCACGGCGACGAAACCCGGGCTGACCCAGCCCTGGGCCAGGCGCCCCGCACGCGTCCAGGCCTTCTCGGTGGAGCCACCGAGCAGCAGGGGGAAGACCGGTTGGACCGGGCGAGGGCGGACCAGGGTCCGGGGCAGCTCGGTGAACTCGCCCTGGAACTCCGCCTGGTCCTGCTCCCACATCCGGCGGAGCACCTCCACGTACTCCAACGTGCGGGCCACTCGCCGTTCCATCGGCAGGCCGACGGCCCGGAACTCCTCCTCGGACCAGCCCTGAGCCAGCCCGGCGTCGAGCCGTCCGCCCGATACCCGGTCGAGCTGGATGAGCTGCTTGGCCAGAACCGCGGGCGCGAAGAACGGGGCGTTGAGCACCGAGACACCCAGCCGGATCCGCTCGGTGCAGCCGGCCAGGTATCCCAGGGTGATGAGCGGCTCTGCCACGCCGTAGTGGAAGGCCGGCTGGAAGTCGGACGACCATTCGGCATCGTTGCTCTGCATCGGGAAGAGCAGGCGGGTGAAGGTCCACAGGGACTGGTAGCCGAGCTCCTCGGCCTGCCGGGCGATCCGTACCTGGGTGGAGGGTGTCGCCCAGGCTCCGGAAAGCGGGACGCCCACACCAAGAGCGCGGGGGGCGGTCGTGGACATCCCGCTCACCCCTCGTCGGTGGTCGGAAACATGGCCCGACGTGCCTCCAGGGGCACTTGCTCCGCGAACCGGTAGGTGTCGTAGAGCTCCCGGAAGAGCTTTATCCGCCCGTCCACGACCCGGAACAGACCGTGGTAGACGTTCGTGTACTCATGACCGCCCGGCTGCAGGATCCGGCCCGTGTACTCGACCAGTGCCCACTCGGGGTCGGCGAACGGCCGAGTGGTGCTCACCGGGAGCTCGACCGACAGGGCCGCGTCGACCACCCCCGTGTAGAGGCTGCGCAGCGCATCGGCACCTTCCAGCCGGGTCGGGCTGCCCGGGGGTGCGAACGGCATCTCCATCACCACATCGTCGGCCAGGCAGGCGAACGCGGCTTCGAGCCGCCCACTGCCGATCTGGTCCAAGAAGTAGCGCCCTACTGACTGGGCGTCTCGTGGCGGGGCGAGTTGATCCTGCGTCATCGTCGACTCCTTGTTCGGTGATCGACCGAGAATGACTGCGCCGCGGACAGGATGTCAATGTGTCTGTCATATTCGATCAAGCTAAATGACTCATAACTTGACAGTTAGTCAAATCGCTTGGTTATGATGACACGTGGAGCGCATTCAAGCGCGTCGGCAGGACCTTGAAGGGAGACCCATGAACCCCAACGGTGATGTGCGTGTCGAGGGGGTGGCACTCCCCAGCGAAGGTGTCGACCTCGTCGGCGACCTCTACCGACCTGCTTCGCAGCCGGCCGGGGATGCCTCTCCCGCAGTGGTCGTGGTCGGCTCGTGGACCACTGTCAAGGAACAGATGGCCGGGCGGTACGCGGCCGGGCTCGCCGCCCGAGGACTGACCACGCTCGCTTTCGACTTCCGCGGGTACGGCGGATCGAAGGGCGATCCGCAGGACTTCGAATCGCCGGAACGTAAGATCGCGGACATCGTCAGCGCTGTCGACTACCTGAAGTCCCGCCCGGACGTGGACTCTTCCCGGATCGGCGCCCTCGGTATCTGCGCCGGCTCCGGATATGTCGCGGTCGCCGCCTCACGGAATCCGGAGATCCGCTCCGTTGCCATGGTGGCTCCGTGGCTGCACGACCGAACGCTGGTCCCGGACATCTACGGCGGCCCGGAAGGCGTTCGTGAGCGGATGGCCCTGGGCGAGGCAGCCCGGGACAAGTACGAGTCGACGGGTGAGGTCGACTACATCCCCGCGGCAAGCGACACCGACGAACGCGCCGCGATGTACGGGCCGTTCGACTACTACCTGTATGCCGATCGAGGGGCTGTCCCCGAGTGGCGCAACCGGTTCGCCGTCATGAGCTGGCCGCAGTGGCTGACCTTCGACCCCATCTCGGTCGCCGCTCAGTGCACGGCACCCACCTTCATGCTGCACAGCCCGGACGCCGCCATCCCGGACGGCGCCCGTCGCTTCCACGATGGGCTGAGGGCACCCAAGGAACTGCAGTGGACGACCGGCTCCCAGTTTGATTTCTACGACCAGGAATCGACAGTGATGTCGGCACTGGACTCGGTGGAGGCCCACTTCGGAAGGACGCTGTGAGCAGGCGACCTGCCGTCGATTCAGCACGTAGCTCTCCCTCCGGGTCCATGGCGGCTGATACGCGGCCGAGGTTGAGCCCTGACGCCACGGTTCGCGTGGCCTGTCTGGCGTTCTTCGTGATCACGTTGGACACGACGGTGGTCAACGTCGCCCTGCCGAGCATCGGCAAGCAGTGGGACGGCCAGGTGTCGGCGCTGCAGTGGGTGGTGACGGCGTACACCCTGCTCTTCGCGGCGCTGTTGCTGTCGGCGGGAGCGATCTCGGACCGGATCGGCGCGAGCCGCGCTTTCTCGATCGGCCTGTCGGTCTTCACCCTGATGTCCGCGCTGTGCGGGCTTGCGCCCAACCTCGGCGTGCTCATCTTCGCGCGGGCGCTCCAGGGCGCGGGGGCGGCAGTGATGATGCCCGCCTCGCTCGCTCTGGTCCGCCAGGCCTACGACGACCCGGCCAAGCGCGCCCGCGGAATCGCGTGGTGGACGGCGGGCGGCGGCGCGGCGGTCGCTGCGGGCCCGGTCGTCGGTGGCGCACTCACGACCGGGCTCGGCTGGCGCTGGATCTTCTTCATCAACATCCCCGTCGGCATCGTCGCCCTGATCGGAATGCTCCGCGCCCCCCGGTCCTCGCGCGGGCAGGCCCCGATGGACCCGGCAGGCCAGGTGACGGCAGTCCTGGCCCTGGCGGCTCTGGTGTTCGCAGTGATCAACGGAGGCTCCCACGGCTGGACGGACCCAGTCACCATCGTGGGCTTCGCGGTCGCCGTCATCGCCGCAGTCGCGTTCCTGCTGACCGAGTCCCGCCAGCGCAATCCGGCAGTGCCGCTGACCTTGTTCCGCAATCCCGCGGTGGCCGTGTGCACCAGCGCGGGTCTCGCCCTGAACCTGGGCTACTACGGCCTGGTCTTCGTCTTCACGATCTTCTTCCAGGAACACCGTGGTGCCTCGGCCCTGATGGCAGGCCTGATGTTCATTCCGATGACGGCCTTCACCACAGGGGTCAACCTCCTGGCCGGCAAGCTGACCAACCGCCACGGGCCGCGCTTCCCGTTGGTTCTCGGCCAGATCATCCAGACGTTGGGCATCCTGGGCCTGCTCTTCGTCTCCCAGGACACCCCCACTCCTCTGCTCCTGGTGCTGCTTGTCCCGCTGGGCATCGGCGGAGGCCTGGCGATCCCGCCCCTGACGACGGCGATGCTGGAGTCGGTCCCGCACGAGAGGGCCGGTCTGGCTTCCGGAGTCCTCAGCGCGGCCCGCCAGTTCGGCGGGGCCATCGGCGTGGCCCTCCTGGGCGCCCTGATCGCCGACTCGGCCCACTTCATGACAGGCATGCGCATCAGCCTGGTCATCGGGGCCGCGGTCCTGGTGGTCACGACGCTGGGCGTGATCCGCTTCCTGCCCGCCGGCCATCACCACCCGGCCGCCGCGGAGCCCGCTCCGAGGAACGAACCGCAGCCACAGTGATGCCGTCCCGCCACACGGCACGGCACACCACTCATTCAAGGAGGATTTCCATGGACTTCATGATCCATCTCGACGGTTCCCGCGTGTACGACCTGCCGGCCGAGGAACGCGACGAGGTCGTCAAGCGCGAGCACGCACACGCGCATGAACTCATGGCCACGGGCGTGCTCAAGCACATCTGGCGGATGCCCGGTCAGCGCGGCAACGTCGGCATCTGGTCGGCCGCGGATGCGGATGCCCTGGAAGCGGTGTTGGCCTCCCTGCCCATCCGTCCGTATGCGGACCTCCAGGTGACCCCGCTGGCCACCCACCCCCTCACGCTGGAGGTGGCGGACAACCGCGGCTGATACTCCGGCCGCACTTCGCGATCTGACGGATCGTCGGGGTGGCCGGGTCGGGGTCCGTGCGCTCAACGGACCCCGACCCGGATTTCGGACACCGTAGACACTGGATCTTGAGGATCCGGGAGAACGGCCGCAGCACCAGGCTGAAGTGCTCAAGGTCCTGCGCCCAACAGAGACAATACGGAATGTTCGGTTTGTTATCTGGCCGAAAGGGAACCCGCTGTAAAGGGATCTGGCGGACCCGACGAGCTGCCGAGACCTACCGACGGCCTACCGGGGGAAGCTCAGCGAGCAGGCCCGGCGCCCTGCAGGAACAGCTGCCAGATCTGCTTCAGTTGAGAGCCCGCATCGAGGAGTCCGGGCTCCCGCGCTCCGGCCCCGTCACGGACGCTCGCCTCGACGTGTTCGCGGATGTGCGCCTCGGCTCCTGTCATCAGGTAGGCGACGAGAGCCTCAAGGGTCCGGGGGTGCGCGGCCGGGTGGAGTTCCCCGTCCCTCCAGGCCTGTTCCAGCAGTTCACGTACTGCGGGCAGCCAGGCCGAGCCCCAGCAGGCAGCTTCGCCGGGACGCTCTCGCGAGAGCCGCGCGGCCGAGCGCACGGTGACATTCCGCTCCAACAGCGCCGCGAGACCGACGATCAGCTCCATCACCGCGCGCAGCGCCGTGACCTGGGGCGAGACCTGAGACGTGACCACCTGCGCGACCAGCGCGCCGGTGATGGCGCGACCCTGCGCCTGCACCTCGTCGGCCACCTGGCTCTTGGTGGAGAAATGGAAGGTCAGGGCCCCCATGGACACCTCGGCAGTCCTGCAGATCCGGACAAGTGAGGTTCCCTCGTAGCCGTTGCGGTCGAGTTCCTCCGCGGCGGCCTGGACGAGCACTCTGCGCGTACGTGCCGCTCTCTCCTGCTTCACCCTTGACCTCCTCGGGATGTGCGCCGGCGGCCGTGGCTGACAGCAACTGCCTTGACAGCAGCGCGACTTCGGGTCGGTGCAGTCGTCCACGCCGCCCGGCCCCCTCCGCCGACCGGCCCGGTCGGTGAGACCGCAAGGGTGAACCCGCGACCGGACGCGCCACAACGCCGACTTGCCGAAGATGCACCGGCGTGCCCCCCGATGGCTTGAACGTTGCAGGTGGAACCGCCATCCAGGAAAGAAAGAAAGCGATCGTTCTGTATTGTTCTGGGGTGAGTGCGCCGCCGCGGGACCGGAACCAGGAAGGAACCACCATGTCCGCACACGGAACATTTCAGGCAGCTCGGGGCCCCGAACGAATCTCCTCGTACGCCGAGGACCTCTTCGGGCACCTGCCGCGGGCCGACCAGCGCCGGTGGGCCCTCACTTATCTGCGGGGGCTGCTCACCGCACCGGGCAGGAAGTCGGTGCGCCGCCTCGCCCGGGCCGTGTCCGACTCCCCCACCGCGGCGCAGTCGCTGCAGCAGTTCGTCAACTCCAGTCCCTGGGAGTGGGATCCCGTCCGGGCCGCGCTGGCCCGCTGGACCGAACAGCAGACGGGGGCGCAGACGGGGGTGCGAGCCTGGACGGTGGGCCTGTCGGTGCAGCCCAAGCGGGGGCAGCACTCCGTGGGCGTGCACCGTCGTTTCGTACCGGAGAGCGGACGTACCGTCAGTTGCCAGGCAGGCGTGGGTCTCTTCCTCACCGCCGGAGGACTTTCCGCCGGAGGGCATTCGGCTGGAGGACTCTCTGCTGGAGGATTCGCCACCGCAGGATCGGCGATCCCCGTCGACTGGCGTCTGCTCCTGCCCGAGCGTTGGTCCGGGGACGCCCGCCTGCGGCTGCGCACCCGTATTCCCGACTCCGTCAGCGACCGCTCGCTGGGGGCACACATCCTTGAGATGGCCGACTCCCTGGCCGCACGCACCTCATGTGCCGTTCCGCCGCTCGTGGCGAACATCCCCGGCTGCCCGCAGCTCCCCTCGCTCCTCCATGAACTGAGCAGGCGGAGGCAGGAGTTCGTCCTGGCGGTGCCTGACTCGCTCGCCGTCCTGCCCTGCGCCCCGGACGGACGCCCATCCGCTTACGGTCCGGAGCTCACCGCGGTGCCTGCCCGGCACTTCCGCGGCCTGGACCGAAGTCCCGCTGTGCACACCACCACCGTGCGCCCGTCCGGTCCTCTGCCACGCCCGGTGGGCATGCGCTCGGGGCTGGTCCGGCTCGCGGGCGCTCCGGAGCTCCGCAGCCGGACGGCGCCGAGCAGCAGCCGGACAGCCCAGTCAGCCCAGTCCTCTCTCCGCCTGTTCACCGGTACGGCAGCAGCCGGGCGCCCCGCACGGCTGTGGATCACCAACGCGCTGCGCCGCCGCCCGGACGAACTGCTCGCCCTCACCGCGCTGCCCGCCCTCACCGACGGAGCCGTCCGGAGCCTGCGGGACGACTTCGGGCTGCTCAACTTCGAGGGTCGTTCGTTTCCGGGCTGGCACCATCACATGACGCTGATCTCCGCCGCGTACGCTTACAGCCGACTCGCCGCCCCTGCGGAGCAATGCCTCAGGAACAGCGCCTGACCGGAGTTCCCCGGGCCGAGTTCATCGGGCCGGAGTTCATCGGGCCGGAACGCCCGGGGACCGGAATGCGTAGGGACGCGTCACGCGGCGGTCACCCCGCCGTCCACCGCCATGGACGTTCCGGTGACATAGGACGAGCGGTCGCTGCACAACCACGCCGCAGCCTGCGCCACTTCCAGCGGAGCAGCCATCCGCTTCTGTACAGCACGGGCCACGAAGCTCTCCTCCAGCGCCGGTGATTCCGCCAGGACGGTCTGCATCATCTCGGTGAGGGTGCTTCCCACCACGAGGGCGTTGACCCGGATGCCCCGCAGGCCGTATTCCGCCGCAGCGGCCTTTGTCAGACCGATCACCGCATGCTTGGCGGCCACATAGGCGGCCGAGGCGCCGGTGGCCTGCAGTCCGGCGACGCTGGAGGTGTTCACGACCGCTCCCCCGCGGCCGGACTCCAGCATCACGGGTATCTGATGACGGAGGCAGTTCCACACCCCCCTCACGTTGGTGTCCATGGTGCGGTCGTAGACCTCGTCGCCGATCTCGTGCAGTGCGGTCCCGGACGAGGCCCAGCCCGCGTTGTTGAACGCTGTGTCCAGGTGACCGAAGGCCTCGACGCCCGCGCCCACGACGCGCTCGACGTCTTCCGACAGCGCCACGTCTCCTGCCACGGCCAATGCCCGTCCACCCTCGGCCCGGATCTTCTCGGCGAGGTCCCGTAAGCGCTCCTCCCGCCGCGCCATCAGGACCACGGCCGCTCCCTCTTGGGCGAACAACTGGGCCGCGGCTGCGCCGATCCCGCTGGAAGCACCCGTGATCATGGCGACCTTGCCGGTCAACATGGACTGCTCACTGCTCATTGCCCATCCCCTTTTTTTTCAGCCGGACGCCGCTGCCCGGGAGCAGCGGCGTCGTAGTTGGTGCGCTCCCCCACCTCACACAGAGCGCAGGGCGCGCTCTTCAGAGACATGCCGATACCGCCGCACGGCAGAGCGCCGTACAGCCAACCTGGACAAGGGCGTCACGGAGCGACCGGGTCAGATCGCCACGCGGCGCCGGTCGCGGCCTGCGTATCGATCGCCCACAGCAGTTCGTCATCGACGGCCCGCAGCGAACGCACCAGGTGCCGGGCGCCCGCTTCGCGCATCAGCTGTGCCTGGAAGCTGTGCCGGAAGGTGCTGGGGTGGCCGATGAAGGACACGTCGAGCGTCCTGGCGGTCTCGGCCACCCGCGCCACGTCGTCGATGAACAGGGCCTGGTCGTGGCGCAGACCGAAGATCTCGGTGGTGATCTCGTGGATGCCCGGACGGAAGTCGTTGGTGCAGACGTAACCGGGCCCGTCGAACAACGCCGTGTGCTCGCCCAGGAACCTGTCGAAGTGGGCCTTCTCCAGCCCCCCGTAACAAACAGTCCTCAGACCCGCGGCGCGCAAGCGCCGCAGCAGTTCGACCGCTCCGTCGGTGAGCGTGACGGGGTGTGTCTCCAGGTACTGCGCGCGCTCCTCGAAGTACGCCTCGCGCATCTCCGCGACGGTGGCGCGGGAGCCGACCGCGGCGGCGAGGCGCTGGAAGGCGATGTGCTGCGGCTGCGAGAAGATGCCGCGCTCGCTCTCGGCCGTGTAGGTGCCGCCGCGGCTGGTGATGAAGTGGTGGATGACCGGGCTGAAGGTGTCGTTGAGCAGGACGCCGTCGATATTGACCGCGGCAAGTCTGAGGTGATCGAGCTCCATCGTGTCGCCCCCGCGAGTGTCATGTCGTCAAGCGGTTCCGGTGCACCGGTGCTGCTACTGCCGGCGCGCGGTCGGTACCGCGGTCACGGTACAGGCGGCGGCAGACCGCCGCCTCGAAGTGCCCTCTCCCACTGGGGCGGTCGGGACAGCGTGCCGGTGACACTGTGCGCGCCCGGTTCGGCGCCGCGTACCGGGCTCAGGACAGTGCGGCACCCGAGGCATCAACGGCGGCCACCTTCACTCGTTGCGGGTCGAGCGTGGTGTGGGCGACGACGGACGGTACGGCGATTCCCGGCAGCAGTAGCCGCCACATGCGCACCGCTCGCTCCGAAAGGTCCCGGCGTCCGCTCACCACCGCGGCGACCGTCTGCATGCCGGTGCAGGCTTCGACGACGAACTCGGCGACCTCCTGGGGCCCCACCCCCGGCAGGAGTTCACCCTTCTCGACGGCGATATCCAGGCACTGCTTCATGATCTCGATCCAGGCCGTGTAAGGGGCGGCGTCCTGGATACCGAAGGTGGCCTGCTCGCCGGTGAGCCGCACACCTGCCCGCAGCATCGGGTCCACCTGGAGCTGGTGGGCCCAGATCAGTGTGATGTCCACCAGCCGTTGCAGGCCGGTCGAGTCCAGCCACGGCACGATGGTCTGCGGCTGGGCGTTCATCACGGCACGGGCCAGGCCCTCTTTGGACTCGAAGTGGAAGTACATCGCCCCGGCTGTCGCTCCGGCCCGCTTGAGGATCTTCGTGATACTCGCGCCGGCGAAGCCGTACTCGTCGAAGACCTCCGCTGCCGCGTGCAGGATCACCTCGCGGGTCTGTACGGCTCGCTCCTGCTTCGGCTGTCCCATCGCATCTTCTCCCAAAAAATAGAACGATCTCTATGTTATCCGGTCCGAACCGGGAATCGCCACTCCCCCGCTCCAGAAGTCGGACGACCGGACCAATCCGCTCCGGACAGGCCGACACCGCCCGACAGTCGGACAATTTCAGCCTCCACCCGCTCTCGACCCTTTATCAAGGCATGACCCGGCATTCACCTTCTCTTGACCCTAAAAAAAAGAACACTCTTTATGTTTGCCGGTGCGGCTAACGCCGCGCCGCGCCTCAACAGATGTTCCAGGGGGAGCTTCATGTCCATCACAGTGCCAGGACCTGCCCGGATACCGACGCGCGGCACCACCAGGGTTCCGCGCGAGTACGTACACAAGGTGGCCGGGTCCGAAGTCCTGCTCACCGCCTGGCGGCCCAACGGAAGCGACGTCTACGGCGTGGGGGCGCGCTGGCCGCACCAGCACAGCTTCTACGGCCCCTCCCACGGCCTGCACGACCCGCTTCTGCTGGCCGAATCGGTCCGCCAGGCCATTCCGCTGCTGTGCCACACCGCCTTCGACGTGCCCCTGGGGCACCGCCAGGCGTGGAGCCACTTCGCCTACACGCTCAACCCGGCGGCAATGATCGCGGCCAAGGCCCCCTCCCCGGTGGGCATGCGTATCTCCTGCACCGAGGTGGTACGCCGCGGCAGCCGACTGGCCTCGATGAACATGCAAGTGGACCTGATGCGGCACGGAATACAGCTGGGCACGGCCCGGACCAGCTTCTCCAACCAGCCCCCGGCGATCTACCAGCGCCTGCGCAAGCAGTACGCGGATGTGGCCCTGGCCGAGGCTCGGGCGATCCCGCTGGCTCCGCCGATGAACCCGCAGCAGGTGGGCCGCGAACGGTTCGAAGATGTGGTCCTCTCCCCCACGGACAGCCCCAACCTCATGCAGTTGAGGGTCGACCTCACCCATCCTGTGCTGTTCGACCACCCCCTCGACCACGTTCCGGGAATGCTGCTGCTGGAGGCGACGCGCCAGGCAGCACACGCGTTCGCCCATCCGCGGCCGGTGATGGTCGTGGCCATGGACGTCGTCTTCTCCCGCTACGCCGAACTCGACGCCCCCTGCTGGATCCACGTGGACCCGCTCCCCAGCGACTCGGCCGGACGGGTACGAGTACTCATCTCCGCGCTCCAGAACGGCACTTGCATCTACTCCAGCGTCGCCACGCTGGACCATCACCTGCCCACCCTCTGACACGTCGGCCACCGGCACTTCGGCGGCGGGCCGCTGCCGGGTGGTGCTGAGTGGTCCGGCCGGAGTGCTGTCGGAGTGCCGTCGGAGTGCCGTCCTGCGGGGGCGGCTCTCCGACAGCGACCGAAGCGACCGGCGCCTACAGGTCGAAGTCGATGTGTTCCACGTCGGTGAACCGCACCTCCTCCAGGTCTCCGGCGCGGCGGCCGTCGTCCTGGAAGTAGACGTCCTTGAGTGCTTCGGCGGTGATCGTCCGGAGTTGCTGGTCGCCGGCTCCCTGCGCCTGGGCCTCGAAGAGGCGGGCCGCGTACTGCGGGGGCAGGGCCACGGTGAGGTGGCGGATCCGGTCCTGGTCGGTGGTGCCGATCGGGGCGGTGTAGCCGAGGCGGGCGCGGGTGTCGACGACGATGCCGTCGGTGGTGGCCGCCTTCTGCCTGGCCTTCTCCCTGATCTGCGGCTGCCACCGCTTCCTGACCTCGGTCTCCAGGCGCGTGGCGAGATCCGGACGGGGCTTCCTGATCTCGTTCTTCACGTACCGCTCCACGGTCCGCTGGGACACCCGCAGCATCCGGGCAACCGCCTTCGTCCCCTTCAACTGCTTGACCAGGTACCGCATCTGCGCACCCGCCGACTTCGGGATCGGGCGGGTGAACGCCTTCTCCACCGCCTTGTCCAGGCCGTCCCCGAACATGCTCATCGCGGTCTACTCCCCGTCGTCCTTGTTGGTGACGCTGCCGTCCTTGATGTACCGGGCGAGGTTGAGCTCCTGGCCGTACTGCTCCCGTACGCCCTCGCCCCACAGGGTGGTCTGGGTGCCCTCGTGCTTGACCATCCCGGGGCTCACCCCGAGCCGCCAGCCGCCGGGCAGGGGCTTGCCGTCCCGGTACGGGACGAAGTCCAGCGGCCCCGGGCCGTCGGCCGCGTACACGGCGCAGTCCGAGAGGATCGCGACCGGGTACTGACCCGTCGCCGCCGCGTGCTTGAGCACCTTGCGGTGCATGTTGATGCGGGTGCGGGAGATGACCGCGGCCCGGATGTCGGGGCGCCAGGTCGGACGGGACAGCGCCCGCCACGCCTGGCCCGGCTTCCAGCCCTCGCCGCGGGGGCGCTCGCGGAGCTTGCCGATGCCGCCCTTCACGGTGGCCTTCACCGCCGACACGACGATCGCCAGCTGGGGATCGCGCTGCCGGTAGCCGTCCATCGCGGCGAGGAAGTCGGCCGGGGCGAGGTCGCCGGTGACGCCCAGGTCGGCCATCGTCGCCACGTAGGCGTCGCGCAGCCGGTTGTACCAGCCGTCCAGGTAGCGGCCGTTCCGGTACCGGACGTACGCCTCGGTCGGTGCGACGGCGTAGCCGAGCTCCACCGCGTACGCGACCGTCGGCGTCGCGTACCAGGCCGGGCCCTCGGGCCGCTCCCCCTTCGGTGTGAACGGGCTGGGCAGCAGGTCGCCGTGCAGGTCCCGCCACTCCTTGCCGATCAGTACGCGGGACAGGTCGACGTGTCCGAGGTCGACCAGCCAGGCGCCGGGCAGCTTCGGGTCGAACCGCGGGTTCCTGACGTGTGTCGGCGCGCCCAGGCCGACGATCGTGCCGTTCGCTCCGGCGGCGAAGGCCATGTTGACGTCGATGCCCACCAGGTGCCGTTTGAGGCATTCCGCGTCGGTGAGCGGCCTCGCCCAGTCGTACGCCTCCTCCACCAGGACCTCGTCCGGGCCCCGTTTGTGGAACCGGGGCAGGCCGGCGAGGAGCGGGTGGCCGTCGGGGGCCTCGCACGGCGCGGGGTCGACCGGGTCCTTCCCGAGGGAGCCGGGGTTGTACTCGCTGTGCCGCTTGCCGTGGGCGTCCGGCTCGCTCGCGCGGGTCGGCGGGTGCAGGGCGGTCATCAGCTCCAGGCCGGTCACGGCGGTCGAGCCTCGGGGTGTCATCACCCGGGCCGCGTACGTGCCGAGGATCCTGGCGAGTTCGGCCGGGGGGAGCCGGCCGGCGTCGCCCCAGTGCCGGACGTCGAGCGCGTCCCAGGACGGGATGCACAGCTGCACGCACATCCGCTCGGCGCCCTGGGCCGGGCGGTAGATCCTTGCCCAGGGTCCGAAACCGCGCTTCGTGAGCTGCCATTCGGCCCGCGCGAGCTGCTTGATGACCTTGTGGCCTTCCGGCAGCCGACCGGACAGACGCTCTTCCTCGGTGAGGCGGAGCGGCAGGCCGTAGCGCTCGCACGCGGCCTCGGTCAGCACGATCAGGGGGTCGGCGTCCTTGCCCGGACCGCTGAGCTTGGGCGCGCCCAGCTTCGCTTCGGACAGGGTCCATTCGACCAGGGCGGGGACTGACTTGGCGGGGACGTCCAGGACCAGGCCGCCGACGCAGTACGCGAGGACCTTGCCGTCCTCGACGTCGACGACCGCCAGCGGGCCGCTCTCGAAGCGCGGGTCGAAGGCGGCCTGCGCCTCAGCGGGCTTGGCGGTGGTCTTCTTCGCGGCCGGGCGGCGTGACGTCGCCGTCGCCGTCGACGGCGACGGCGACGGCGACGGCGACGGCGACGGGTTGGCGGGGGCCGCGGGGGCCGACGGGTGGGACGGGGCGGTGCGGGTGGGGCTCTGGCGGGCCGGTCGGGTGGGCATGGCCTGGGTGTCCGGCACCGGGGTTGTCCGTGGTTCCGCTGCCGTCCCGGGCACGGGTGCCTCGGGTGCGGTGGGCGTCTCGGGTGTCACCGTGCCCTGTCCGGGTGCGGGCACCGGGTACAGCTCCGCGAGTTTGTCGAGCAGCCGCGCGTACGCCTCGCGCTCCGGGGGCCTCGGCTCCGTCCTGCCGCTCTCCCAGCCGCTGACGGTCGCGCGGCGCACCTTGAGCGCGCCGGCCACCTGGTCCAGGGTCAGGCCGTGTGCGGTACGGAGCCGCTTCCGCTCGGCCGGTGGCGGAAGCGGGGACGCGGATGCGACCAGTGCGTCGACCGCGTCGAACAACTCGGACATGGAGCCTCCTGACCCTCAGCCTATCCCGCACCCCTGTACGGATTGCGTACGTTTACCGTACATATCGCGTACGGGTGGATGTCCGAGGGGGCTCCGGGCCCGACCCGAGGTACTCGCCACTCCCCCGGCCGCGAGGCCCTCACGCTTGTCCGTGAGGGCCTCGCGGAGCCTGTCTACGCCTCCGCAGCAGCAGCGGCAGACAGGGCGTGGTCGCTCCCGATCCGGTCGAGCAGCAGTTCCGCGACAGCCGTGAGATCCGCCGGGGAGAAGATCCGGGCGAGAACATCGACGGCCTGGGCGGGCGACGCGACAAGCGGCAGCTCGCTCAGCGGGGCTTCCTCGTGCTGCTGAGCGGGCACTGCCGGAACGAGTTCCCCGGCAGCCTCCGGGCGCTGCGACCTGACGGCTCCGGCTGCGACGGGCGCTTGCGGCTCGTCCTGGTTTACCGCGGTAAACCGCTGGGCCTGGGACGGCTGCGGCGCCGATCGGTTTACCGCGGTAAACCGCTCCACCGGAGGCGCTTGCCGCTCCGGCTGGTTTACCGCGGTAAACCGCTCCGCCTGAGACGCCTGCGACCCCGGCTGGTTTACCGCGGTAAACCGCTCCGCCGGCTGCTCCGGCGTCCTGGCCTCGTCCGGCTTCTTGGCGGACCTCGGGGCGCGCGGTGCGCTCTGGACGGCCAGTCGGCGCTTCTGTTCGTCCTCCCAGGCGGCGAATTGCTCGGCAGCCGGCAGCCCGGCGAGCTCCCTGCCGATCCGGATCGCGATCTCGCCGGTGCTCACGAAGGCCTGGAGCTCGGGCGTGAGCTTGAGCAGCTTGCGCTGTTGGCTCACCCAGCCCTTCGTCTTTCCGTAGTGGTTCGCGACCCGGTCCGCTCCCCCGAGTTCGGCCACCATGATTTCGATACCGATGGCCCGCTCGATCGGGTCCAGATCCTCACGGTCGTTGTTCTCGGAGAGAACGGCATCGAGGAAGTCGGCCCGGCTGTTGGCCACGTCCTCGTTGTGGACGACGTTGAGTGTCGTGAGCCCGGCCGCGAGGGAGCCGCGGAAGCGGCGCTCGCCGTTGGCGATCACGTACGGCACTGCCCCGACGTGTTCCTCTTCCTCCGGCCAGAGCTTGAGGTAGCCGGGCCGGGAGACGACCACGGCGGGCTGAAGCTGGCGCTTCTTGAGCTTGAGGCCGAAATCCCTGAGGTCCTCGTCCGTACCGAAGTTGCGGCGGGGATTGAAGCGGGTCGGTACCAGCTTCTGCAGCGGAAGTGTCAGCAGCAGCGGGTCGCTCTTGCCCGGGACGTCGTCGACTTTCTGACCGGCGAGCGAGGCGAGGCTCGTCCTGCGTCCTGCGGCCATCACGCGCCACCTCCGTAACCGAGTTCGAGGGCCAGGCGGAAGAAGTCTTCGCGGGCCTCCATGGCGACCCGGTTCTTCGGGTACTGCGTGACGACGCGTCCTTCGACGGACGCCCGGGTGTGGACCTTGTACCGGCGGACGACGGCTTCCGCCCGGGGCCAACCCTGCGCATCGATGTACGCCTTGGTGTCGTCCAGGTCGGCGGTTCCGTCGCGTGGGTCCCAGTTGTTGATGACGACCTTGAAGGGGAGCCCGCTGGGCTCGATCACCTTCTTCACCGTGCGCGCGGTCGGGTCGAAGGCGAGGCCCTCCGGGGGAACCGGCACGATGACATCGTGCGCGTACTTCAGGGCTTCGAGGAGCAGGTTCTCGTCCTGGAGACTGCCCGGGGTGTCGATGAAGACGTGCTGGAGTCCGTTCCTGTTCGCCCTGAGCACGTCGGCGACGACGGCTCCCAGGTTGAGGGTCGTCGTGGTCTTCCCTACGCCACCCTTCTGGTTGGCGATCACGTGGACCCGCGCACCTGTCTCCTGAAGGAGCGACAGGTTCTCCGGGGTCTCGTGCTCCTGGGAGAAGTCGAAAGGTAGATCGGTGATCCGATTCGCCCACCAGACAGTGGATGCCTGGGGGTCGATGGACACGACGTAGACGCTTGCCGGCATGTGATGCTCCGTTTGCTTCCCGTGGGTTCCGGTACTTCGGGCAGAGGGCATCATCGCAGATGAGCGTGGGTTGGTTTGCCCCGGACGCTCATGATTCGACCGGTGATTCGACCGTTCGGGGCCTGTGATGGGGGCTGGGCGCGGTTTACCGCGGTAAACCAGGTCCGGGATGGGGGCTGCGGAGCTCGCCGGTTTACCGCGGTAAACCGTCCGCGGTGAGGGTCGGCGGGGCCTGTCGGTTTACCGCGGTAAACCAGCACTGCGGTGAGAGCGGCTGGGGTTGTCGGTTTACCGCGGTAAACCGGGCCTGCGGTGAGAGCGGCTGGGCCTGTCGGTTTACCGCGGTAAACCGGGCCTGCGGAAGGGCGGCAGGGAGCGCTGGTTTACCGCGGTAAACCAGCGTCGGCGGGGAGGGCCGCAGGTCCCGTCGCGCTGAAGCTTGACGAGTCTCAACGAAGTCTGACGAGCGCCCAGGAACCTGATTCGAGAATCAACGAAGTCACTCGGTGTCAATCTTCCGGGTCCGCGGGGTCGGCTGTCCCGGCCTGCGCGGCGGCTGCCGCCTCCAGCAGGGACCAGCCGTCGATCTCCACCACCCGCCGTACCTCTGGCTGCCACCCGCGTGCCAACGCCACGTCGAGCAGAGCGCGGACGGCGCCGGGTTCGTGAAGGTTCAGGGAGGCACCCCGGACGTATCCCACGTCTCCGGAGCCCAGGGGAAAACCACCCGGGACATACCGGCCAGGGCCCTCGGCGAAGACGACGCACAGTGGGCCGCCGGCGCCGGCCGGCTGTGGGTACAGCCTCAGGGTCTCGCAGCAGGACCGGCTGCCGTCCACCACGCTGTGGCTGTGGCGGAGCGTCCACAAGTACAGGCGCGCATCGGCAACCAGCCGACGGGGACTCCTGGAATGACGGGGCACGGAGCCGAGGGTACGCGGCCCGACCCGAACGTCCCTGGCGGTGAAGGAACTTCGATGTGACGAACAGGACGGCCGTCGACCTCGGTGAGATCGGCCGACCTTCGGCGAGACGGGACAGTGACGCTGGTTTACCGCGGTAAACCAGCGTCACCCCCCGGGGTCCGGTTTACCGCGGTAAACCAGCGTCACTCCGGGGGTCCGGTTTACCGCGGTAAACCGCGCGCTCCGCACTTGGGCATCGACGGCGGCCGGTGTCGCGGACGGGTCCAACTCCGCTGCAGAGTCGCTTGAGTCGCTGAGAGAGGGCCGGTGACGGCAGCTGACGGGTCCGCACGGCGGGGGAGCGACTGGCGGGAAGCGGCCGGGGGAGTGCGGTAGAGCTTCGGTCGCTGGAGAGAAACCCCAGTTCAGCCCGGTTTTCACGGCAGGAAAGCGACTGAAGTGATCCAAGCTCCGGGTATATGGAGTCAGTAGTGGGTGAGTGAGTGTGCGTCATATATAGGGAACGTGAGTCGCTTCAGTCGCTTTGAAGGCGCGGTACTCGGTCTGAGCTGGACACATACCCGAGCTGTCGGCGCAGCGGCTCCCGGGGGTGGGTCGCTGGCCCGTTCTGCTCGGTAGCTGAGGTGTAGCAGGTCGCCGGATCTTTTGTTTTTCCATGACTCCTGGTTCGCGTGTGCCCGCTACTCTGTGCCAGTCGTTCGGTCGCTTCGGTCGCTCACAGGGGGAAGTGCATGGCTTCTGAGCTGTCCGTCCTCGACAGTGAATCGGGCCAACCCGCTTCCCGCGCGCCGGTGATCGCCCGCTGGTGCGCAAGTCGCGGATGGCCTGTTCACCCGCTGGCACCAGGACGCAAGACACCTGCGGGCAACTGTGATGCGTGCCGGGAGCCCGGACACACCTATCAGGGGTGTGCCTGCCTCGCCGCGGGACGCTGGTGCCATGGATTTCGTGCCGCCACCCTCGACTGCGCCAGGATCGAGCAGTGGTGGAGGGCGGCCCCCGGTGCAGGTGTCGGGATCGCCTGCGGTCCCGCGGACCTGGTGGTCGTCGACATCGACGCGCACGCACAGGAACTGCCCGACAGGGACCGGCTGTTACCCGGCATCAGGATCGCCGACGGGATCGATCTGACCGGCCTGGCCGACGGCTTCCACACCATCGGGATCCTGGCCGCGCTCAGGGGCGAGACCAGCCCCGCGGACGACGAGGGGACCCTGCGGGTACGCACCCCGTCCGGAGGTCTGCACGTCTGGTACCGGGCCCACCACGGCCAGAAGTGGCGGTGCTCGACCGGTTCGAGCACCGGGCGCGCGCTGGCCTGGCAGGTCGATGTACGGGCGCACGGCGGGTACATCGTCGCGCCGGGCACCGTGACCGAGGCCGGTGTCTACACCCCCGTGGGCCGCGCGCGTGAGCCCGCGCCGCTGCCCGGCTGGCTGGCCTGCGAACTCGAACGCACCGGGCACCTGCCTTCCCCGCGCCCGCCCGCGCCCCGCCCCGTGCCGCCGCGCGCCCGGCAGGCCGTCATCGCCGCGGGCGGCGGCCGTTCGGCTGCGGGCCGGGTGCTGAGCGGGGCTCTCGCCGAGGTGGCCGGCTGCGCCGCCGTGGCGGAAGGGGCCGCGTTCTCCGAGAAGTTGAACCGTGCCGCGTACATCGCCGGGGGACTGGTGGCTGCCGGTCTCCTCGATGCGGAGGAGGCGGAGCGGTGCCTGTACACAGCGGCCGAGCATGCCCGCTGCGGGCAGGAGCGGCGGTACTCGGCCATCATCCGCTGCGGCCTGGGCGCCGGCCAGTTGCGTCCTCTCCGGCTGGAGGGACGGTCGTGATCACCGGCGACGACAACACGCTGTTCGACGCGCGGGCCGTCGCCGAGCAGATCCTGGTGCAGCCTGCTCCCGGCCCGCCCTGGCACGAGGGGCAGGCCACCGCCGAGGGGCTGCTGCCCGACACCCTCAGCGACCGCGGCAACGCCAAACTGTTCGTCAAGCTCTACTCCAACGACTACCGGCACGTCCCCGGGCTCGGCTGGTTCCGCTGGGACACCACCCGCTGGCAGATCGACGAGGACGACACCGTGGTGTGGGCGGCGGGCGACCTGGCGGAGTCCCTGGCCACCACGGACCCCCGTGGCGTGTTCACCACGGCGGCACTGCATCAGCACCGCCGCCGCGCTCTGAGTACCAGCGGCATGAACGCGATGCTCACGCAGGCCAGGTCCGCGCCCGGCATGGTGCTGAACGCGGCGCGCCTCGACTCGGATCCGTACGCGCTGTGCACCCCGGCCGGCATCGTCGACCTGCGCACCGGGACGATGCGCAGACCCTTGCCGGACAAGGACTTCCACTCCCGCTCCACCACCGCGGCGCCGCAGCTGATGCCCACGCCGCGCTGGGACCGGTTCCTGGCCGACACCTTCGGCGAGGGGCCCGAGGGCGCGGAGATGATCGGCTTCCTGCACCTGCTGCTCGGCTACTCCATCACCGGGGACGTCGGTGCGCAGGTGATGCCGTTCCTCTTCGGCTCCGGCAAGAACGGCAAGTCGGTTCTCCTGGACGTCCTGATCAAACTCATCGGCGACTACGCGGACGCGGCGCCCCCCGGATTCCTGATGGCCCGCCCGTACGAGGGGCACCCCACGGATCTCGCCGAACTGCACGGCCGCCGCGTCATCGTGTGCAGCGAGGTCAAGCCGGGGGACCGGTTCGACGAGGCGCGGGTGAAGCTGCTGACCGGTGGCGACCGGATCAAGGCCCGCCGTATGCGCCAGGACTTCTTCAGCTTCGAGCCGACCCACAAGCTCTGGTTACTGGGCAACCACCGCCCGGAAGTCGGCACCGGTGGTTTCGCGTTCTGGCGGCGCATACGCCTGATCCCGTTCGAGCGCATCGTCTCCGACCACCGGAAGATCGACAATCTGGCCGACCTCCTCGTCACCGAGGAGGGTCCCGGAATCCTCAACTGGCTGATCCAGGGCGCCCGTCGCTATCTGAGCGGGGGGAAGGACCTCACCGGACCTGAGCGCGTCCGCACCGCCACGACCGTATACGCGGAGACGGAAGACCACACTGGACGCTTTCTGAGCGAGTCGTGTCGCTTTGAGCCCGATCTCCGGGCAGAACAAGCCCGGCTCTACGCGGTGTACAGGGCGTGGTGCCAGAATGAGGGGAACCCGGCCATCTCGTCACGCGCCTTCGCGGCCCGGGTCCGCGAAATGGTGGGGCTGGCTTCGCCCAAGCAGATGATCCTGTCCAACCAGCGGAAGTACTACCCGGGCATCGGGCTGGTCGCCGACCAGGAGGCAACATGAGCGCTCTCATCGCAGAGAACGAGATCGTCCACGAAGCCGGTTTCGTGTGGCTGGAGGACACCCGGCACCTCGACTACGTACGCCAGAGCCTCGACCGTCTGCCGACGCGCCGCGGCAAACCGGCCTACCACCGCGACGGACGCATGGTCGGCTACGCACTCCTCGGGGCACAGGCCAAGCCGTCCCGCTCCTCCGGCACCTTTCGGCGCCGCGTGTTCTGGCTGCTGCCGCACGACCGCGACACGGAACCCGCCGGTCTGTACTCAAGTGGGGCCCCCGCCGAGGCCGTTGACCCGCGCACCCTCGCTCCGGGCAGCAAGGGCCTCAAGACCGAACGCTCCGAAGGCGGACTGCCCCTGCGTTAGGACCGGTTCGTTCGGTCCGGTCGGTCCGGTCGATTCCGGTCGATTCCGGTCCGATCAGGCCCGGCTCGCGACGGGCAGAGGTGCTGCCCGGTTCGGGGGTGGGGCCCGCGCTCAGAGGTTGAGCGAGCAGGCCAGCAGTGAACGGAACACCTCGTTGCCGCTCTGTCTGCCGACGACGCTGATACTCATGGTGTTGGACTCGTCCGCGGGCACGACCGTGGCCTCGATCCAGCAGGGCGCGTCGAACTCGGCGTACTGGTGGAAGGACGTGGTCACCGACTCGGCGATCATCCCGGTGGGTGCGATCAGCCCGCACGCCGCCTGCCGCGCCGCCTCCACGAGGACCATGCCGGGGATGTGGTCGCCACTGTGGTCGAACAGGATCGGGTGGAGCGGATCCGGGTTCAGGAGCCAGCGGCCCGGGGTGGCGGTGGGGGAGAGCACCACGTCGGCGGCGCGGGCCCGCCCCACACTGGCCGGGTGTGCGGGGGCAGGACGGGGGCCTGTCGGCTCCGGACCGGCCCCACCGCGCAGTCGGCGGTACGTCCCGGGGGAGATGCAGGTGAACCGGCCGCCGCCGACGGCGACGGTACGGGAGTCGCTCTCCAGCGTCACTTCCATGCTGAACTCCGCCAGCCGGCTGCCCTTCCACCGCAGGTCGGTGCAGACCGCGGTGATGGTCAGGTCGGTGGGGCTGCAGCCGATGGCCATGTGCGCCGGATACGCGGTGAAGTACTGCTCCCACATCAGGAAGCTGTGGCCGAGCGGCACTCCGAATTCCGAGTGGGCGAGCAGCAGCCCCACCTGACGGATCGTTTCGGCAGCCTGCATCGGGTCATGGAGCGTTCCATCGAGGCTGGTGAAGAAGGGGTGGGCACGGGGCCACTGCCCGGCGAGAAGGAAGCAGGTGTCGTCGAGCTTCTCGCAGTGGGTGAGGAACACCTCGGCGTGCGAGGCGCGGTGCACGTACTCCCGCGGAACTGTGGTGGTCAGGCGGGGGAGTTCGTAAGCCTTGACCGGGACGGTGCCGACTGCGGTCTCCCGGGCTGTGCCGGGCATCTCCGCGTGCGTTAGCAGAGTCATTACACGTCTCCTCAAGAGGCCGAGTGATGAAGAGGTGAGCCGAGCTGTGACGCCGTGCCCTCCATAAGATACGTACCCACCGGTTTGATTTTCAAGGCGATTCGACGGTCGGATGCGGCCGATTCGCACAAGCGTGGCAGAGGGAACGGTCGAGGGTGCCGGCGTTCCGACGGAGGGGAGGGTGCTCCAGGAGGCCGCCGTCCAGACGATCGCGTTCCGCTTTACGGTGCGATTCCTTCCGGATCTTCGCTTCAATATGCCTGATTCTGAAGCCATTTGCCCCTCAATGGCTCCGGCGCATGCGCGCGCGCCCCGGAGGGGTCGGGCGGTGCGGATGTGAACGTGGGTGATCGTTCATCGAGAATGACTTGAGAAAACCGGGTACGCGGTTTTATTATCCGATACGCGTCTACCGGGTAACAGGACGTGATCAGCACGGTCGGCCAGTTCTTGCTCCGCCAGGTTTTTTGAGTCCACGACACTCTGGAGACACCGATGCTTCGTCAACAGTGCCCCTACGCCATCGATCCGGCCGGTCAGGACATCCACGGTGAGGCACGCGCTCTCCGGGCACGGGGAGCGGTGACGACGGTGCTGCTGCCGGGCGGCGTCCCGGCCTGGGTCGTCACGGACCAGACCCTCGTCAAGAAGCTCCTCGTCGACCCGCGGATCTCCAAGGACGCCTACCAGCACTGGACCGCGTGGCAGAAGGGCGAGACGGCGGAGACCTGGCCGCTCGCGATCTGGGTCTCGGTGCAGAACATGGTCACGGCGTACGGGGACGAGCACCGACGGCTGCGCCGCCTGGTCGCCAGCGCCTTCACGGCACGGCGCGTCGAGATGATGCGGCCGAGGATCGAGGAGATCACGGCACGGACGCTCGACAGCATCGGCGAGCTGCCACCGACCCGGCCGTGGGACGTGCGCGAGAACTTCGCCCAGGTGATCCAGACCCAGGTGCAGCTCGACCTGTTCGGCATCCCCGAGGAGTCCGCGGAGCCCCTGCGCCGTATCACCGACGGCTTCTTCAAGACGGAGATGTCGCTGGAGGAGGCGCAGCAGAACCAGCTGGACATGTACACCACCATGGCCGAGCTGATCGACTTCAGGCGGCGCCACCCGGCGGACGACGTGACGAGCGCGTTGATCGCGGCGCGGGACGATGTCGACGGTGCCCGGCTCAGTGAGAAGGAACTGATCGACAACCTCATCCTGTTGTTCACGGCGGGGTTCGAGCCCACCGTCAACCTCATCGGCAACGCCGTCTCCTCTCTCCTGCACCACCCCGAACAGCTCGCACACATCAGGGAGGGCCGGGCCGGGTGGGCGGACGCCGTGGAGGAGACCCTCCGGGCGGAGGCCCCCGGCGCCAATCTGATCCTGCGCTACGCGGTGGAGGACGTGGCCGTCGGCGACGTGGTGATCCCTCAGGGCGACGCGATCATGATTTCGTACGCCGGTGCGGGACGGGACACCGCTGTGCACGGAACCGATGCCGACCGCTTCGACGTCCTGCGGCCCACCCGCCGGGAGAACATCTCCTTCGGACACGGCGCGCACTACTGCATCGGGGCGCCGCTGGCCCGCCTGGAGGCGGAGATCGCGCTGCGCGAGCTGTTCGCACGGTTCCCGGACCTGACGATCGCTGCGCCGGATGAACCACTGCGGCCGATCCCGTCGTTCATCGCCAACGGCCTGCGGGAGCTGCCCGTCCTGGCCATGGCGCGGGCCGAACTCGCCGTGTGACCCGGCGTCTGCCCGGACCGGTGCGACCCGGCGCAGCGGTCAGGGGCGCCCCAGGAACTCCCGGTACCAGGGCGCCTGGTCCGGAAGATCTTCCAGGAAGCCCCGCCCCGGGTCACAGCCGAGGCGGTCCCACAGTCCCTCGTCCGCGAACCAGTGGTCCGTGCTCAGCATCGCGAGGTGATGCAGGCCCACCGGGGAGTCCGCCAAGCGGGCCCGCGCCTCGGCGAGGTCGAGCAACGGGCCCTGCGGCAGGCCCACTTGATCCGCCACAGCGGCGGTCAGCTGCGCCCCGGACACCGGGTCCGGGTGGCTGACGTGGTGCGCGCCGGCCAGATCGTCCGCGGTGAGTGCGGCGGCCACGGCTGCCGCGGCCAGGGCGGTGACCGGGACGAGCGACTGAAGGCCGGCGCCCGCCACGTTTCCGCGCAGGGCGCGCAGGAGTTGCACCGTGCCGGGGATCATCCAGCGGTCCCCCTGCCCGTGGACGAGGTGGGGGCGCAGCACCGTGCCCCCTGATTCCAGGACGTGCCGCTCGGCTGCCGCGCGGGTGCGACTGGTGGGGGAGAGGGGAGCGGGCGTCAGCTCGGCCGCCCGTGCGGCGCGGAAGGTGCCCCTGCCGTACACGGAAGCCGTACTGACGTAGACGATGCGGCGCACGCCGCAGCGGACGGCCTCGTCCACCAGGGCCCGGGTGCCCAGGTCGTTGACCCGGTGCAGTTCCTCCTCGGAACCCGTGATGGCGGACGCGCAGTGAATCAGTGCGTCGACGTCCGCGCAGAGGCCGTGCAGCGTCTCGGGCGCGTTGAGATCCGCATGGACGGTTTTCAGCCGGGGCTCACCAGGAGCGGGGGAGCGCCTCTGACGGCGCGCCAGACGCAGCTCCACCTGTGGGTGCCGCGCGGCGGCACGGACGGTGTGCCCACCGACAAAGCCGCTGCTCCCGACGATGAGCAACCGTGTCGCCCTTGTCACACATCCCCCCGCGGAAAGCTTGCACGCTACAAGAACCAGGTCGGTGGCCAGTTGGTAAGATACGGACTACCTGGTTTTGTTTCTAGTGGTCCGGTGGAAAGAGGATCTCTGAGGACTCTGCTCCAGGCACCGACGGCAGGAGGAGCGACTGTGGCACAGCAAGAGCGCGCGATCCGTACGCGCCGCGTCATCCTGGAGGCGGCGGCCTCCGTATTCGACGAATGCGGCTACGACGCGGCCACGGTCGGGGAAATCCTCGCGCGCGCCAAGGTGACCAAGGGGGCCCTGTACTTCCACTTCCCCTCCAAGCAGGCGCTCGCGCAGGGCGTCCTGGAGGAGCAGATGCACATCAGCGCCGTGCCGCCCCGGCCCTGCAAACTGCAGGAGCTGGTCGACACCGCGCTCGCGCTCGCCCACCGGATGCGCCGGGACCCGCTGGTGAGCGCGGGAGCGCGACTGTCCCTGGGGCAGGAGGCGCTCACCCTCTTCGACGGGGGCGCGATCCCGTTGTGGATCCATGCCACCCAGCAGATCATCGAAGAGGCCAAGAAGCAGGGCGAGTTGCTGCCGCACGTGGACCCTGTCGAGACGACCTGGATCATTTCCGCCGCGTGGACCGGCGTCCAGGTCTACTCCCACGCCCTCAGCAACCGGGCCGATCTCGAAACGCGGGTCGTCTCCCTCCTCCAGCACCTGCTGCCCAGCGTCGCGGTGCCCGCAGTGCTGGCCACGCTGGAGATCAGTACGGACCGTGGGGCCCGGGTCATCGCCGAACTGGGCGAACTCGACGCCGACCGCATGGAGGAGCCGCTGGAAGAGGCGGCCGAGATGACCGCAGCCGGCCGTTAGGGCCTTTCGTCTGGATCAGGCCCCCCGCGAGCCCGGCGTGATCCGAACGAAGGGCCCGAGGGCGACCGGGTCCACCTCGCGCGACAGGCCGCTGTCGAAGCTCCGCGACCCGAGGGGAAGCGCGGAGCTTCTCCCTTTGCACTTCAAGGCCTTCTCGACCCCGGTGCGAGCAGTCCTTGAGCGCTCCGCCCGACCGTGGCAGGGAGGCTAGGAGGATGCCGTGAGCAGTGTCGAGGGCACCGAAACTGTCGTCCGCGTGGAGTCGGGGGTGGCCAGTGACGAGGAACTCGCCGCCCTGGTCGCGCTCTTCACGCTTCTTTCGCGCAGCAGGGAGCAGGAGCAGGAGAACGCCAGGGCGGCACAGGACCCGGCGAGCTGGCCGCACAGGGACCGCAGTGCCGCCTTCCAGGCGCCGCACAGCTGGAGATAGCCGGCACGTCTGTTCGGCCATCGGTCAGGGTCCACTCCGGCCGATGGCCGAACGTATCTGCACCCCATATCTACAAACCGCGTGCGCGGTTTGTTAATCTGAGCGGGTGGCCAGGACTCACCGCATCCGCGTCGACGAAAGGACGGGAATTGCCATGGCGATGGATTCCCTCTCGGGCGGAGCAGGACCGACCGAAGTACGCGGCCGGGTGGCCGAGTTGCACGAGATCCGGGCCCGGGCCCTCGCCGGTCCCAGCGAGAAGGCGACCGAGGCGCAGCGCGCCAAGGGCAAGCTGACGGCGCGTGAGCGGATCGGTCTGCTGCTCGACGAAGGGTCGTTCAGGGAGGTCGAGCAGCTGCGCA
>NZ_CALNVW010000057.1 GCF_940670765.1 Streptomyces sp. A 4/2 | reverse complement strand
GGCACCGGGCGACGGGGTTCGGTCTGGAGGCGAAGAAGCCGTACACGGATGGTGTGATCACCGGGTGGGGCACGGTCGACGGCCGGACGGTCTTCGTCTATGCGCACGACTTCCGGATCTTCGGCGGCGCGCTGGGCGAGGCGCACGCCACGAAGATCCACAAGATCATGGACATGGCGATCTCGGCGGGTGCGCCGCTGGTGTCGCTGAACGACGGTGCGGGCGCCCGTATCCAGGAGGGTGTCTCGGCGCTCGCCGGGTACGGCGGCATCTTCCAGCGCAACACCAAGGCGTCCGGGGTCATCCCGCAGATCTCGGTGATGCTCGGCCCGTGCGCGGGCGGCGCCGCCTACAGTCCGGCGCTCACCGACTTCGT
>NZ_CALNVW010000056.1 GCF_940670765.1 Streptomyces sp. A 4/2 | reverse complement strand
GTTCATGGTGCGGGAGTCCTCGCAGATGTTCATCACGGGTCCGGACGTGGTGAAGGCCGTCACCGGTGAGGAGATCAGCCACAACGGGCTCGGCGGCGCCGACGTGCACGCCGAGACCTCCGGCGTGGCGCACTTCGCGTACGACAACGAAGAGACCTGCATCGCCGAAGTCCGCTTCCTGCTCTCCTTGTTGCCCGCCAACAACCGCGAGAACCCGCCGGTGGTACGGAGCGACGACGCGCCCGACCGGCGTACCGACGCACTGCGCGACCTGGTGCCGCTCGACGGCAGCCGCCCGTACGACATGGTCGAGGTCATCGAGGAGCTCGTCGACGACGGCGAGTACCTGGAGGTCCACGAGCGGTGGGCCCGCAACATCATCTGCGCGCTCGCCCGGATGGACGGCCGTGCCGTGGGCATCGTGGCCAGTCAGCCGCAGGTCCTGGCCGGGGTACTGGACATCGAGGCGAGCGAAAAAGCCGCAGGTTTCGTGCAGATGTGCGACTCCTTCAACATCCCGATCGTCACCCTGATCGACGTTCCCGGGTTCCTGCCCGGGGTCGACCAGGAGCACAGCGGGATCATCCGGCACGGCGCCAAGCTCCTGTACGCGTACTGCAACGCGACCGTGCCGCGGATCTCGCTGGTGCTCCGGAAGGCGTACGGCGGTGCGTACATCGTCATGGACTCGCAGTCGATCGGCGCCGACCTCACGTATGCCTGGCCGGCCAACGAGATCGCGGTGATGGGCGCCGAGGGCGCGGCCAACGTCATCTTCCGCAGACAGATAGCCGCGGCCGACGAACCCGAGGTCATGCGGGCGCGCATGGTCAAGGAGTACAAGGCCGAGCTGATGCACCCCTACTACGCCGCGGAGCGCGGGCTGGTGGACGACGTCATCGACCCGGCCGAGACCCGCGAGGTGCTCATCGCCTCGCTCGCGATGCTGCGGACCAAGCACGCCGATCTGCCCTCGCGCAAGCACGGGAACCCGCCCCAGTGAGGCCCGGACGGACAACGAGAGGCAGTCCCCGCACGGTCCGGTGCCCGGTCGCCGGACCGTGCACCGGGCGTCCACCGCGCACCCGGAGCAGTAACCCACAGTGACAACGGGGAGTTGGCACCGAGGCCGCCCACCGGCGGTCGGCCACGGTCCTCTTCCCTCACCCAGGAGATACGAGATGGTGCAGCAGGAGCGTGCCACGCGTACGCGAAGGTCCTTGATGCGAGCGGCTGCCGAGACGTTCTCCGAGGAAGGCTTCAGGCCGTCCTCGCTCAGCGCCATCAGCAAGCGGGCCGGCGTCAGCAACGGTGCGCTGCACTTCCACTTCAAGAACAAAGACCTGCTGGCACAGGCCGTGGAGGAGGAAGCGGCAGGGACCGTCCGGCAGATCACCCGGGAGGCCGACGAACGGCAGGACACCCCCTTGCAACGGCTCGTCGACGCGACGTACGCGCTGATGCGCTCGATCGAGGAGGACGTGGTGGTCCGCGCCGGTCTGGAACTGGTCGGCACCACCGAGCGGTGCGACGAGACCCCGGACCTGCGCCTGGAGTGGCAGCACTGGATCGAGCAGGTGTTCCGCGCGGCGGAGGCCGGGGGCGGGCTCGCCGAGGGGATCTCGGTGTCGAGCGCCTCGACCGCCGTCGTGGCGGCGACCATCGGCTTCGAGGTGCTGGGCATCAAGGACCCCAGCTGGGTGTCGCACCACATGCTGTCCCAGTACTGGGACCTGATGCTGCCCCGGCTGGCCCCGCCGGAACTGCTCTCGACGCTGCATCCGCACGGCACGGCAGCGGTCGTACCGGCCGAGGTGGAGCAGGGCAGATAAAACAGACCGACCCGACCGTTTATGGCACCCCCTGGACGATCACCTTCCGTTCAAGTGCCGTTCAAGATCAATGAAATTGCCGCTCCGGGTAAATGATCTCGGCACCTTCAACGTCTCCAACGCCAGGCTAGATACTGACATATGGGGAAACCGGCGTGGTCCGCGCGCCGGATTCTCCGGGTCGATCCAGAAAGAGAAACCGTCTGTGCGGTTTTGAATTGACAAACCGTCTGGCCTGTTTTTATTGTTCTGTAGTGGGGACAGCCCCCGCGAGCGGCAGCATCCACCAACAGGGAGACGCTGTGGACATCAACGTATTGGGCGCGTTGGCGGTGCAGGAGAACGGACTCTCCATCGCGCCCACGGCCCCCAAGCCCCGGCAGGTCCTGGCGCTGCTCGCCCTGCACGCCGACCGCGTGGTCCCCATCTCCTGCCTGATGGAGGAGCTCTGGGGCACCACCCCGCCCCGGAGTGCCCGCACCACCTTGCAGACGTACGTGCTGCAGCTGCGTGAGCGCATCTCGGCCGCCCTGCTGCGGGGTGACGACGCCGGGCGGCGCAACGCCAAGGACGTACTGGTGACCACACCCGGCGGTTACCTGCTGTCCAGCGGTGACGGCGTCAGCGATGTCCGCGAGTTCGACCGCCTCGCGGGCATGGGGTACCGGGCCATGGACGGGGGCGACTTCCCCGGTGCCGCCCGGCAGTTACGTGAAGCGCTGGCACTGTGGGGCGGGGACGCCTTCACCGATGTGGCGACGGGGCCTCAGCTGGAGATGGAGATCAAGCGGCTCGACGAGGGCCGGCTGTGCGCGCTCGACCAGCGCATCGAGGCGGATCTGCGGCTCGGCCGGCACCGCGAACTGCTCGCCGAGCTGACTGTGCTGGTGAATCGTTACCGCACGCACGAGAACCTGCATGCGCAGTTCATGCTCGCGCTGCACCGCTCGGGGCGCCGCGGCGAGGCGCTCGATGTGTACCAGCGGCTGCGCACGACGCTCGTGCGGGAGCTCGGCCTGGAACCGTCGGTGGCGCTGCGCCGGCTGCAGAGGTCCGTCCTCGTCGCCAACCCCGAGTCCATGGCGGCCCCCACGGGCGCCAGGGAGCCCCTTGTGTCAACGGGGTGAGCAGCGGAGCACAACCCGCTTTCCCGGTCCTGGAGTTGACAGGAGAACCTGGGGACGGAATGCAGGAACAGGAATTGGTATACGGAATTCCGGAAACGCGAACCTCCGGAAACGCTGGTCTCCGGAAACGCCGGCCTCCGGAAACGCGGACTTCCGGCGGGCAGAATTTCTCATATGTCTTGCGAGTCTGTTTCGAGTGCCCTTGCAGACGACCTTCAGGCAAACTTCAGACGATCTTCAGCCGGTCCGATTCGGTTACTCGGAGCGAGGGTTGGAGGTTTCCTCAAGGCCTGCTGGAGGAATCCGGGGGTGCCGAATCATTCCGGCTACTGTGCTCGCGACGACGGCTTCAGGTCACTGACAGGAACTCGACGAGGTACGGAGGAAACCAGTGAGGATTCAGGTTCTGGGCCCGTTGAGTGCTGAGGTCAACGGGGAGTCGATCGTTCCGACGGCGGGCAAGCCACGGCAGATTCTTTCTCTGCTCGCGCTCTATCCGGGGCGGGTTATGCCAGTAGCGACTCTGATGGAGGAGATCTGGGGTTCCGAGCCCCCGCAGAGCGCACTCACCACGCTGCAGACCTACATTCTGCAACTCCGCCGCAGGCTCGGCACCGCGATGGGTCCCGATGCCCCGGGCGGCGCCAAAGAGATTCTTGCCACCCGGCACGGCGGCTACTTGATGCAGATATCGCCCGAGAGCGTCGACGTACACGAATACGACCGGATGGTGACGGAAGGGCGGGGCGCTTTCGAGGCCGGCGACGACGCGCTGTCGGCCGAGCGTTTCCGCACGGCCCTCGACCTGTGGCGCGGACCCGCCCTCGTGGACGTACGGGTGGGGCCGATCCTGGAGATCGAGGTCATGCGCTTCGAGGAGAGCCGTCTGGGCACCGTGGAGCGGCGCATCGACGCCGACCTGCGGCTCGGCCGCCACTCGGAACTCATCGCGGAGCTGACAGAGTTGACGGCCCGGTACCCGCAGCACGAGGGGCTGCACTCGCAGGCCATGGTGGCGCTGTACCGTTCCGGCCGGCAGGCCTCGGCGCTCGACGTCTACCGCAGGCTGCGCGGGCGGCTGATCGAGGAGCTCGGCGTCGAGCCCTCGCCGCAGGTGCAGCGGCTCCACCAGGCCATTCTCGCCGTCGATCCGCAGCTCGACATCACCGCGGGCCCGCGGCGCGGCTCGACCTTCGATCTCTACGCGGCCTGATCCGGGCGCCCCGGCCGCGCCGCGCCGCGCCGCTGTCGGGGCCGGGCTCCAGCGGCGCTCAGGCGGCGGTCGAGTCGTTCCGTACATCCTCGGGGGACTGCCGAGTTCGCGGAGGCATATCGACCGTGTGCCCGTACGCGCGGCAATCGGCGGCCCTTTCCCCCGAGAGAAGGTGTTGCCGGTGTCGAGTCAGCGTATGCGCCGGATGTCCCACGAAGTCGAGGTGGCCGCTTCCCCGGGCGTCGTCTACGGCCTCGTCGCGGACACCGTCCGGTGGCCGATGTTCTTCCCCCACCACGTGCACGTGGAGCGGCCCGAGTTCGACGGGACGCGCGACCGGATGCGCATGTGGGTCGTCGCCGACGGACAGGTGAAGTCCTGGCTCTCGCACCGGGTACTGGACCCCGTGCGGCGCCGGATCGTCTTCAGCCAGGACCGGATCATGACGCCCGCGCAGTCCATGGGCGGCACGTGGACCGTGGACGACCTGGGCGACGGCCGTTCCCGGCTGACCATGGAGCACGAGTTCTCCGCCGCGGACGACCGGCCCGACGACCTGGCGTGGCTGGAGCGCGCCGCCGCCGCCGAGGCCCGCTCCGACCTGGAGAGCATCCGGTTCTTCGCCGAGCGGTGGGACAGGCTCGACTCGCTGGTCGTCTCGTCCGCCGATTCGGTCCGCGTCAAAGGCCCCGCCGAGCTCGTCTACGCGTTCCTGTACGAGGTCGCCGACTGGCAGGGACAGGTGCCGCACGTCGCCCGCGTCGAACTGGACGAGGCGCAGGCGGGGGTCCAGAAGGTCGTCATGGACGTCACGAACGCCTACGGCGGTGTGCGTACCGTCGAGTCGGTGCGGGTGTGCTTCCCGCACGCCGGGCGCATCGTCCACAAGCAGTTCCCGGCGCCGGGCCTGATCGCGTCGCGCACCGGTGAGTGGTCCGTCGTCCCCGACGAGACCGGGGTCACCGTCGCCGCCGAGCACACCGTCCTGCTGCGTGAGGAGGCCATCGAGCCGACGCTCGGCGCGGGCGCCACGGTGGCGGACGCCCGTCGGTACGTGCAGGCGGAACTGAGCCGCGAGAGCCACGAGATCCTCGAACTGGCCCGGCGGCACGCGGAGTCGGCCATCCGCGTGCTCTGAAACCCGTGTCAGTTCCGCGTCAGCGCCCCGTGGGGGCGCCGGACCATGATGGATCTCCGCGCTCGAAGGAGAGGAGGAAGGGCCTCCGTCGCCGTGCGCGCGTGACAAGGGCCCGCAGAGCCGATGACGACCGACCAACGCATCGCAGAGGTGTCCCTGACGGCCGTGCTGGACCTCGGAGACGCCACGCCCGACGGGCCGGCCACCCTCGAACTGCGCGGCCCGCTCGACCCCTCCGTCCTGAGAACCGCACTGGCCCGGATCGCCTCCGGGTCTCCCGCGCCGCGCGGCGAACAGCCCCGGCTGCGGCGGCACGGCCCCGGCCACCACACCCTGGAGTGCTCGGGCCGCTACCCGCTCGGCGCCCTCGCCGACCTGCTGACCGCCGCGCATCCGCCGCCCGGCGCTCCGGAGCGGGAGCGGTCGGACCGGGAACTGGCGGACCAGGAGCGGTCGGACCGGGAACTGCCGACGCGGGAGCGGCCTGACCGGGAGCTGCCGGAGCTGTTCGAGCCGACCCCGCTGCAGCGCGAGATGCTCGCCGAGTCCGCCTCCTGCCCGGCGCCCCAGGTCGGCCAGCTCTTCTGGCGCTGGCACGGGCCCTTGGACACCGGCCGGTTCACCGCGGCGTGGCAGGCCGTCTTCGACTGCGAGACCGTGCTGCGCGCGGCGTTCGTCCGGGACCCCGAGCCCCGCGTGGCGGTGTACCCGCGGTCCAGCCCCGACGTCGTACGGCACCGGCACGGCACCGTCACCCGGCAGGCGCTCATGGAGCGGGAGCGGCTGCGCGGCTTCGACCTGAGCCGTCCGGGGATGCTGCGGGCCGCCCTGCTCGACGGTGAGCCGCAGGAGGGGTACGTCCCGCCCACCGATGTGCTGCTGACCTACCACCGCGGTCTGCTCGACTCCTGGAGCGTGCGGCTGCTGCTCCAGGAGTTCTACCGCGCCTACGTCGACTCGGGCACCCTCAGGGGCGGCGAGCGCCGACCCGATCTGCGGGACTACCGACGCTGGTTGAGCGCCCAGGGACAGGGGCCCGCCGGGGAGGTCTTCGCGCGCCGGGCCGGGGTGACGGCCGCCGCTCTGCCCCGCGCGCCCGCGGGCGCCGTCGCGCGTCGGCACGGTACGGGCCGCACCGGGGCCCGGCTGAACCGCACCGAGGCGGCCCGGCTCGCACGGTGGTCGGTGCGCCGGGGAGCCACCGAGTCCGTCGTGCTGCAGGCGGTCTGGGCCATGCTCCTGTACCGGGCGGCGGGCCGGGTACGCGGTCCGGCCGAGGTGAACTTCAGCGTGCTGGTCTCCGGCCGCGGCATCACGATGGAGGGCATCGCCCGGGTTCCCGGCCCCTTCGGCAACCCGCTGCCGATGACGGTCGAGGTCGACCCGCGGCGCACGGTCCCCGAGTTGCTGCGCGACGTACGCGACCGCGCCCTGGACATCGCCGCCTGCGAGTGGGTCTCCGCCGGGCAGCTCCGCGCCGCGGCGGCCGGGCCCCTGAACGGCCCCGAGACCCTGCTCTCCTTCGAACACCGGCTGCGCCCCCTGGAGGACCTGGGCGCGGACCTCGCCGCCCAGGGCATCCAGGTGACCGACCCCGACCCCGCGGCCCCGCAGACGGGCTTCCCGATCGGCGTCGTCGCGTACTACGACAGCACGGGCGGCCTGGTGCTGAGCTCGGTGCACGACCGCGGCCGGCTGGACGACGACGGGGTGGCGGCGCTGCTGGCCCACAGCGCCCGGCTGCTGCGCGAACTCCCCCTCGGGGCCGGGGACGTGTCGACGATCGCCGAGGTGCTGTCCGGTCTCGCCGGTGACGAGGTGCCGCGCCTGTACGACGCGGTGGCCGGACAGTTGGTGTGCCTGCGTCCGGCACGGGAGCCCGGCGCCGGGACGGTCTGTCTCGTCGGCCCGTCCGGACCGGGCGACGGGCACGACGACCGCCACGACGAACTGGTCGGGTGCTACCCGGGGCCCCAGGCACTCGCCGTACTGCGGGGGCACCCGGACCAGGCGGGTGCCGCGCTGTGCCCGTCGGTGGGTTCTCCGGTGGGTCCCCTGATGGATCCTCCGGCGGGTTCTCCGGCAGGCTCTCCGGCGGGCACCACCGGGCCGCTGGTGCTCGGCGCTTTCTCCGGATCCGGGGCCCTGGCCTGCGAGTTGGCCCGGTCCCTCGCGTCGCACTACGGCAGGCCGCCCCTGGTGGTACTCGGGACGGAAGGCACGGCGGGCGACGGCGTCGCCGACTTCGCGCGCCACCTCGCCGCCGCCGCCGAACGAAGCGGGCGAGAAGGCCTGGCCGCGAGAAAATGACTCGAAACAGTTGACGGAAAAACCGACTGCGCTGTTTTCTTTATGTTCATCGACCCACCGCGCGCACCAAGCCGTAGGAGAGCCATGGACATCGAGATACTGGGCGTGCTGTCCGTGCGGGAGGGCCTGGTACCGGTCGTCCCCACCGCCCCCAAACCCCGTCAGGTCCTGGCGCTCCTCGCGCTCCGGGCCGACCGGGTGGTCGCCTCCGGCGAGCTGATCGAGAACCTGTGGGGCGACAGTCCGCCCGGCAGCGCCCGTACCACCGTGCAGACGTACGTCATGGGGCTGCGGGACCTCATCGGGTCCGCTCTCACCCGGGCCGGTGAGACCTCGGTGACCGCCAAGGACGTGCTGGTCACCGTCGACGGCGGCTACCGGCTCGACACCCGGGGCGGCACCGTCGACTTCCGCGAGTTCGAGCGGCGGGCCGGGCTGGGCTACCGGGCCATGGACGCCGAGGACTACCGGGGCGCCGCCGACCGGCTGCGGCACGCGCTGTCGCTGTGGACCGGCCCGGTACTCGCCGACGTACCCCTGGGGCGGCCCGCCGCCCGGGACGCCGGGAAACTGGAGGAGGCCCGGCTGACCGCCCTGGGCCAGCGCATCGAGGCCGATCTGCGCCTGGGCCGCCACCGTGATCTGCTGCCCGAACTGACCGCCCTCGTCAGCCGGTTCCCCGCGCGCGAGGAGACACACGGCCAGTTCGCGCTCGCGCTGCACCGGTCGGGGCGGCGGGGCGAGGCGCTCCGGGTGTGCGAGCGGCTGCGCGGCACCCTCGCCCGGGAGCAGGGGCGAGAGCCGTCGGCCGGGTTCAGCGGATTGCAGCGCCTCATCGTGACGGCGCCCGAGACGGCGGCCGTGCGCGGCCCGGCGGGCTGACGGGACGGCGGCCAGGGGGCCGGTCCCCCTACCCGGCCCCCTGGCCGCCCGCCACCCGCCGTGCGGCGCTCGCGGTCAACGCCTCGAAGCGGTGCAGCAGACGCTCCTGTTGCAGTTGCAGTCCCTCGATCCGGCGGTGCAGCCTGGCTATCTCGTCGCCCAGGGTGAGCGCCGTGGCCCCGGACTCCGTACCCGCCGCGGACCCGGACGTCGTCGTGGCCGGGGGACCGGCGGTGTCCGCGGGGCGGGCCGCTCCGGCGGTGGAGAGGACCGGGTCGTGGTGGAGGATCGCCTCCATCAGGCCGCGCAGTGCGGGCCCCGGCTCGATGCCCAGCTCGTGCACGAGCCGCTTGCGCGCCCGGTCGTACACGCCGAGCGCCTCCGCCTGCCGCCCGCAGCGGTAGAAGGCGACCATCAGCAGGTCGTAGAACCGCTCCCGCATGGGGTGATCGGCCGTCAGCTCCTCCAGCTCGCCGATGATCTCGCCGTGCCGCCCCGTACGCAGGCACGCGTCGTACATCATCTCCAGGGCCGCCAGCCGGTGTTCCTCCAGCTGCGCCGACTCGACCGCGCAGATGTCACCGAGCACGCTGCCCTCCAGGGCCGGCCCGCGCCACAGCGACTGGGCTCTGCGCAGCAGGTCGACCGCCTGCCCCGGGTCGTGGAGCAGGGCCTGTCTGCCCCGGGCGGTCAGGTGGTGGAAGCGGGCCGCGTCCGTGTCGTGGGGGTCGAGCTGCAGGGCGTAGCCGAGCGAGCGGGTCACGATCCACGGGTGCTGCTCCCCGTCCGGACCCTGCCCCGAAACCGAACCCGGGCCCGGCGCCGGGTCCGGGCACCCGTCCGGCCCGGACAGCAGCCGACGCAGCCGGGTCACATGGGCCTGCAGCGCGTTCGCCGCGTTGGCGGGCGGGTGCTCGCCCCACAGCTCGTCGATCAGCCGGTGCACGGACACGCTGTGCCCGGCCTTCACGACCAGCGCGCCCAGCAGGGCACGCTGCTTGGCGCCCGTAGGAAGGATCCTCAGACCGGTTCGCTCGTCCTGGACTTCCACGGGACCGAGAATGCGGAACTGCATTTCTCCCCCTTGTGCAGGCCGGAAATCCAGCCGGTTGCGGTCGACGGGCGGCCGACGGGCGCGCAGGTCCTTCCCGGCGCGCCGCCCTGTGCCGATGGGCTCACGAGGAGCGCACCGCGCCGGATGCGTCCAGCGCCACGGTCACGTCCTGCTCGATCTGCCGCAGCAGCGGGTCCGGATCGTCCTGGAAGTAGAAGTGGCCGCCGTCGAAGACCCGCAGACCCAGGAAGTGCTCGGTCTGTTCCTCCCAGCCGGTCATGAGCCGCGGTGGTACGAAGTGGTCCTCGCTGCCCCCGTATGCGGACAGCGCCACCGGCAGCGGAACGGTGCCCGGCTCGGGGCACCAGCTCTCCACCAGGTGCAGGTCGGCCCGGATCACCGGGGCGAACCGCGCCCACAGCTCGGGGTTGTCGAAGACCTCGTCGGGCGTTCCGCCGAGCAGCTCCAGATGGGTCTGCAACTCGGTGTCGGACCGTTCGTGGCGCGGCTCGTCCGCGGCCCGGAGTCGGGGCGCGCCACGGCCGGACACCCCCACCCACACCGGCAGCGGACAGCCCCGGGCGGCCAGCCGCCGCGTGATCTCGTACGCCATGAGGCCGCCCATGCTGTGCCCGAAGAAGGCGTAGGGGACGGTCAGTTCGGGTTCGAGGCGGCGCAGGAAGAACTCGGCGAGCCGGCCGGCGTCCGCGATCTGCGGCAGATCGAGGAGCCTGCCGCGCCCGGGTGCGTCGAGCAGCCGCACGTCCCAGGTGTCCGGCAGGCGGGCGGGCCAGTGGCGGTACAGCAGATGTGATCCCCCCGCATGGTGGAAGACGAACAGGCGCAGGGCGGGTCGTGTGCTGTCCATCGCTCTCCTCCGGGGGAAAGTCCGTGGGCGGACCACGGGCGGGAACTCCGCGATTCCGTCCGCGATTCCGTCCGTGATTCCGTCCGTGATTCCATTCGATTTCCGGACCCTAGACGGTGTACGGAAATCGGGGCGCGGGCGCCAGACGGGCTCCGCCCCTGGTGTGAGCGTTCTTGAGTCATCTTCAGGCGGCGGAATCCCCGCGCCGGCCGCTTTCGTACCGTCGCCCGTCCGGACCGGCGCCGCCGCCCCGGGCCGGACCTGGGCGCACGCGGAACCGAGGGCGCGCGGCCCCGCCCGGCACGGTCCTGTGGTGGAGCCCGTGCGGGTCTCAAGTGGTTCTCCAGAGCGGGCGGCGAAGCTCGGCCCAGAGGTTTCCGTACGAGGGGCCTGCCCTGCGGAAGGTGGCGGATCAATGGCATGGGGGACGACGCTCGCCGATGAGAGGGCAGCCGCGGCACCGCGACTGCGTGTGCCGGCACCCTTGAACTCCGAGGCCGCGGTGCAGGAACGTGTCGCCGACCTGGAACAGCGCTTCGGCGACCCCTGGGACCCGGACAACCCGCTCGGGCACGCGGGCCTGCTCAGGGCCGACGAACTCGGCGTCCTGTCGCCCGAGGCCGAACAGCTCCTCGACGACTTCCACCTGAACGCCGAATTCGTGCCCGCTGCCCTCGGCGGGCGGCTCGTACGCGCGGACACCCTCGCCCGCGTGCTGCGCCCGGTGTTCCGCCGCGACCAGGCGCTCGGTGTGGGGTACGGCGTCTTCTCCGCCCTGGCGGGCGCCTCCGTCTGGGCCGGCGGCAACCGCGCTCAGCGGCGATGGGCCGCCGACCTGCTGCTGGGCGGTGGGCGGCTGGCCGTCTCCTACCGTGAACTGGCCCACGGAAATGCCTTCCTGCGCGACGAGTTCAGCCTTCGCGCGCACGGCGGCGCCCTGACACTGAGCGGCTCCAAGCGGGTCATCATCAACGCCGACCGCGCCCAGGGCCTGGTGATCGTGTGCCGCAGCTCCGACGAGCCGGGGAGCCGGGCCCACTCCACGCTGCTGCTCAACCGCGACGAACTCCCTGCCGACCGGGTGCGCGATCTGGAGCCCTACCCCATGGTGGGGATGCGCGGCTGCCGCAAGACCGGGCTGGAGTTCACCGACTGCCCGGTCCCCGAGGACAGCCTGCTGGGCGAGGAGGGTGGCGGGGTCGACCTGGCGCTGCGGTCGTTCGCGTTCACCCGCAGCATCCTGCCCTCGATGGTCCTGGCCGGGGGAGACACCGCGCTGCGCACCGCCCTGCGGTTCGCCGACACGCACGGGGTGGACGGGCGGAAGATGGACCGCAATCCGCAGGCCCGCCGCACCCTGGTCGGCGCCTTCGCCGACCTGCTGATCTCCGACAGCCTGGCCCTGGTGAGCACCCGGGCGGCCGGGCGGGGCCACGGCATCACCGGCGTCTACGCGGCTGCCGCCAAGTACCTGCTGCCCACCCTGCTCAACGACGCGGTGCACGAGCTGTCGGTACTGCTCGGCTCCAGCATCTACGTACGCGACGGGGCCTTCGGGATCTTCCAGAAGCACGTGCGGGACCTGCCGGTGACCAGCCTCGGTCATGCGGGGGCCGCCGCCGCGCTCTCCACGATCAGCCCCCAGCTGCCGGCCCTCGCCCGCCGCTCCTGGCTGGTGGACTCGGCTCCGGCCGACACCGACAGCTCGCTGTTCAGGCTGCGGGACGAGCTGCCCTCGCTGGACTTCCGGCGGCTCGGGGCGTTCGCCGCGCACGACCCGCTGTGCGCCGAACTGACCGTCGCGGCCGACGGCCCGGCCGCCGCGGCCAATCCCGTACTGGGTCCGCTGGTGAACCGTCTCGTCGAGGAGCTGCGCAGGCTGCGCAACTCCTGCGCCACCCTCGCGCCGCTCAGCCGGGACAGCCTCGCCAACCCTCACACCTATGCACTGGCCGACCGCTACACGCTGGTGCTCTGCGCCGCCGCCTGCCTGGGCGTGTGGCGCCACCAACAGGGCGGCCCCGACACCTTCCTGGCCTCGTCGGACTGGCTCGTGGTCGCGCTGCTGCGGATCTGCAAGCGGCTGGGCATCGGTCTTCCGGCCGACGCCCCCGGCCCCGAGGGCGAGGTCTTCACCGAACTGCTGCGCCGCTACTACCTGGGCAGCAGCTTCGACCTGTACGACAGCCCGCTGGCAACCAGCTGACCCGCGCCGGACAACGCGCGCACCGGAGGACCGACATGAGTGAACTACTGCTGGACAGGGTCACCGACGACGTCGTCGTGGCCCTGGAGACGGGGCTGCCCCCGGCCGGTGAGCACAACAGGCTGTACGAGGACCTGGGCTTCGACTCCCTCATGCTGATGGAGCTCGTCCAGCGGCTGCGGGAGCGCCACCCCGCCCTCGGCGACCTGCCCCTGCACGCCATGGTGGGCGGCATGGCCGACGTCGGTACGCTGACCGGCCTGCTGCGTGCCACGGCCCTGGAGAACACGGCGTGACCACCGCCGTGACCGCTTCGGCGGTGCTGCCCGCCCCCGCCCTGCTCGCCACCCTCGCCGAGCCGCTCCTGGTCACGCCCATGGGGCAGTGGGAGACAGTACGACGCGAACTGGCCGAGCGGGCCAGCGTCGTGGTGTACGGGCGGCTGGAGGACTGGATGCCGGACTGGCTGTCCGACGACAGCGCCGAGTCCGCGCTGCCGCCGCTGCTGGGACGGGACTGGGAGCGCTACCGGGACATGTCGAACGCGGACGTGCGCGCCCGCTTCCTGGCGTCGCGGCTGCTGCTCAAGTACGCGGCGGCGGCGGTCCTGGAGGCCCGGCCGTCCGACATCGACCTGGCCTACAAGCCCGGTGGCCGCCCCTATCTGCGCGGCTGCGACCAGGTGGACATCAGCCTCAGCCACACCGCCGACCTGCTGGTGGTCGGCCTCACCCGGCGCGGCTGGATCGGCGTGGACGCGGAGCTGGAGAGCCGGAAGCTGCGCGGCACGGCGGTGGAGCGCCACATCTGCACCCCGTACGAGGCGGAGCTGCTGGCCCGGATGGAGGAGCAGTGGCGCAACCCGGCCCTGGTGCGGCTGTGGACCCTGAAGGAGGCGTACAGCAAGGCCATCGGCCAGGGACTGCGGTTCCGCTTCACCGAGTTCGGGTTCGCGCCCGGGGCGAAGCGGGTGCAGGTGCTGCGGCCGGACGGCACACCGGGCTCGGGTGACGAGTGGAGCTTCGGGACCTGGAGCGTGGCGGACGACTACACGGTGAGCGTCGCACTGTTCGACATCGGCTTCGGGGACGCGGCGGACATCGCCGCCCAGACCATGCTCGACGAGGGCATGGTCGACGCACTGCTGCGGGTGGCCCACCAGGCGGAGCAGGACGGCCGCGGGCTGTCCTGAACTCCCGTACTCCCACGACTCCCGCCCACCCGCGTGCGACCAGCGGGGCGGGGG
>NZ_CALNVW010000055.1 GCF_940670765.1 Streptomyces sp. A 4/2 | reverse complement strand
GAGCGGCTGACGGTCAAGCACACGTGCCGGCAGGCCAGTTCGTCACGGGGATCCGTTCACCCGTGGATGGTGGGCGCACGCAGTTGTCCCGGTTCCACTGAGTCGTTGCGGAAATTGGGGCTGCTGGCGGTACGACGCCTGGACGTCTGCTCCAGGACCCCATGCGGAGCGCAGGAATCAGGATCCGGCACTCGTAAGGTATTCCTCTGGAGGTGGGCCGTGTTCAGCACCGTACGTACCGTGATGACCTTCGCCGTGGACCCTGAGGCATCGGCCCGGTGGTGGGGTGAGCTCCTGGACGTCCCCGTGAAGCTCGACGTCAGCGACACCGGGGCCGTCTACGCCTGGGTGGCGATCGGCAGCGTCGACGTCGGCTTTCACCCGGTGGACGACGAGCGCAATCCCAGGGGCGGCAGCCCGGTCGTGTACTGGGGTGTGGACGACGTCGACCAGGTCCGCAAGCGACTGCTGGCGGCCGGCTGCGAGCACCACCGCGGCCCGCTGACGATCGAGCCCGGCCGGCGCATTGCCCAACTGCGCGACCCATTCGGCACAGTCGTCGGCATCGAGGGCCCGTAGAACGCGCCGAAACGCCCGGCACCCCGCTGACCATCAGGACTCAGCGGGGCGTCGGCGTTTCAGCGTTCACTGGTCCAAGCCGTGCAGGCCTTCCAATCCGGTGGCCGCCGCGTACGCGCACAGGGCGGACTTCAGTGAGCCAGCCGTCCAGTGAGCGCCGAGCGCGGCGGTGGCGTCCAGGTACAGGCCCAGCACCCGGTCCGGGCTGAGCTCGTGCCCGGCCTGCCGCAGGACGGCGGGCAGGGTAACCAGGTCGATCAGCCCGGTCACGTCCGGGCGCACGCTTTCCACGTCGAGCAGCACCACCTCGCCACCCGGGCGTCGCCGCAGGTGCTCGGGCTTGAGGTCGAGGTGGCCCAGCGGCACCAAGTGCGGGCCGTAGGCGTCCAAATGCGCGGCCAGCACCTCACCGAACGCAGACGGGTCCGTGATCCACGCCGGGGTCGGGGCACCGCGCAGGGCGTCGACGGAGAAACCGGCCAGCGCCCCGGCGGCCTCGCCGGGCAGCCGTAGTGAGGCCGTGTGGACAGCGGCGACCCGCTCGGCCAGCACGGCAGGCATGGCCACCCCGCTCCAGTCAGCGGGCTCGGGCAGGTACTCCAGCAGCAGCGACAGCGACTCCTCGCCCTCCGCGTACAGCAGGGCGACCGGGGCTGTATCGGCCAGCAGCTCGTACGCCAGCGTCTCCCCGGCGTACGCGGCCGCATCGGCGTGGAGCTTGAGCACCAGCGAGCCTTCCGGCGGCGGCCGGTGCACGGTGAACACCGCAGCGGTATACCGGGCGCTGACCACGCTGACCCTGCCGTCCACGCCGGGGTGGTCGGCCGCGAGGGCCTGGCGGGCGCGTACGAGAAGGTCAACGGGGTCGGCGGGCATCGGGGTGGCAAGCCACCCGGCCGGGCGGATGCGGGCCAGCCCGGTCAGCGCCTCGGCGGCGGTGGCCGGGGCGGTGGTCACTGTGCTCCCGTAGGCGCGGCGGTACCAGCGGCCAGGTTCACGTAGGACAGGGCGGCGAGGTCGGGGCGCTGGTGCTCACCGTAGATGCCGAAGAAGGCGTAGACGAGGCTGTCCAGCGGGCGGCCGATGTGCCAGCACTCCATCGCGCCGCCAGCCACGTCCCACACCTGCAGGCGGCCCTGGAGCAGGGCAAGGTAGTCCTGGAAGAACATCTCGGCACCGAACGGATAGGCGGTCATCGCTTCCTCACGACCGGTCGCCTCGACCTGAACGAAGTCGGCGGTGGCGACGTCCCAGGCGAACTGCATGAGCTTGCCGCCAGGGCCGTCTTTGAGCCGCAGCACCGCGCGGTGGGGGCCGAGCGGGCCGGAGAGGTACTCGGGGATGCTGCACGCCAGCATCCCCGTGCCGGTGGCCAGCAGTTCGCGGCCCAACCGCGGCAGCTCCGCCTTCACAACCGTCAGGGCTCGGTCCTGGTCAGCGTCGTCGGGCGGCTCGGCGAGCGGGGAGAGCTCGACGTCGCCGGGGTCGGCCAGGAACGCAGCGTGGGTGACCAGCGCTTCGTACTCGACGTCGTTGTCGATCCGCACCCAGCCGACCTGGTCCGACGTCACCTTCTCCGCGGGAGAGGCCGGGACGGTCAACCGCTCGCCCGGACGTGGGCCGTGGACGTGGAAGAGACTCTGCAGGCCGTTGGCAGCCGTGGCCATCTTCGGGTGGTCGGAGTAGAGGAACGGCCCGTGCGGCGAGCCGGGCGGCAAGAACCCGTTGCCGCACAGCGCCACGTCCGCGACGCCGTCGAGCGGGGCGAGCACTTCGAGCAGCAACTGGTTGAGGACGCTCAGGCCGGTCTTGTGGCGGGTGCCGTCCCTACCAGGCAGCAGGTTGATCGAGGAGGCGGGCATACCGGGCGGCACGATCTGAGAGTTGTTGGAGACCACGGCCATCCGCGGCACGGGCTGCACGCCCTCGGCAACCTGCTGCAGGTACAGGTCCGAGGGGTCGGCGTCCACCGCGATGAACACGGCCGGGCCGTCGCCGACCCGCAGGCAGGGCTGGACGACGCGGTCCTCCCAGAAGAGCGTCTGGGCGCCGGCGGGGTAGAGGGTGACGCCCAGGTCGCCCAGCACAATCGGCTGGGTGTGGTCGACGCGGCGGACCTCGAAGCCGAGCCGGACGATCGCCTCCTCTACCGGGACGGGCAACAGGGGCCCGCTGTAGACGGGCACCTGGCGGTCCAGCAGGTCCAGGGAAGGCAGGTGGAAGTGGTCGAGGTGCTCGTGGGTGAGCACGACGGCGTCCGGGCGGGGCATCAGGCCCGCGTCGATGTCGCGCGGCGGCCAGACCTGGCACTCGGCACGGCCGGGCAGGCCGAACGTCGGCTTGAGGACGGGGTCGATCAGGACGCGGTGGCCGCCACCCTGGATCAGCCAGGTCTGGTGGCCCAGGAACGTCAGCTCCAGGTGGGTGTCCACGGATTGCCTCCTTGATGTGCGGGACCGGGGCAGGACCCCGGAGGGCGGGACGGCCCCAGCCGTCCCGCCCTCCGGGAGATCACTTCAGTGGTGGTAGGTGTGCGGGGCGGCGGTCAGCGCGCCGGTGCCGACGAGCCGGCTGACCTTCGCCTGGATCGCGGCGACCTTCTTGGGGTCGAGGGTGACCGGGGCCTTCGCGGTGGTCTTCATGGTGGTCTCCTTGCGTAGAGGGGGTGTTGGGGACTCGGCCGGGTGAGCCGGTCCGGTGCTCACAGTTCACCGTCATGCGAAGCCTGGGTCGAGGCCGGATCACCGGACGCTTCACCGGACACCGTGACAGATAGGTACTGTTCCCTCGCTGACGGTTGCCATGATGGCTACCTTGGCGGTCCTGGATTCTGGTGGTGCCCATGCCCGAACATGCCGTCGCCAACTGGCGTATCGTCGCCGCCCGCGTCAAGCGCGGCTGGCACACCCAGGAGGACTTCACCGCCGCGTACGAGGACAAGGCCCGCGAGCTGCGCGAGCAGGCCATGATCTCGGTACGGCAGGTGAGGCGGTGGGAGTCGGGCGAGTCGACCTGGCCCAACCGCGACGCCCGGCGCGTCCTGGAGGCGATGTTCGGTTGCCCGCTTGAGGACCTCGGCTTTCGACGGCCCGCCCGGCCAACCGGACGGCGCCCGGGAGGGAGCGGACGACAGGTGGAGGAGCACGTGCGCCGACGGACACTTCTGGGCCTGGTGGGCACCGCCCCGGTGCTCGACCTCACGGCCCTGGACCGCCTCACCGCCGCCGCCCACGGCGCCCGGTGCTACGGCGACCGCGAACTCCTCGGCCACCTGCGGACCGCGCTGGACGACGCCGCCCGCGCCGACGGGTTGGCCGGCCCACGCGAGGCGCTGCCCACCGTGCTGGGTATTCTCGCAGCGATCAACTCCGCCGCCCGCACTTCCGTCCCTGGACTGCGGCGCGAGCTGCTGGCCCTTGGCGCCCGGGGTGCCGAGTTGACCGCCTGGCTGCACCGCGACGCCGGCGCCCCCGCCCCGGCCGTCGCGTACTGGCACCACCAGGCGAAGGAGTGGGCAACACTGACCGGCGACGGTGCCATGCATGCCTACGTCCTACTGCGCCAGGCCCAGGCCACCGACCGCACCGGCGCGGCCAGAATGCTCGATCTCGCTCACGCCGCCACCGCCGGCCCCTGGACGCTGCCACCGGGACCGCGCGCGGAAGCGTTCCAGCAGCAGGCCAGGGCGCTGGCACTCACCGGCGTCCGCATCGAGGAGGTGGCCCGCACGCTCGACCAGGCGCACAACGCGCTCGGTCAGGCCACCCCCGCGAGCGGGCCCGCCACCTGCACCGGTCCGCTCGGCGACGGCTACACCAGAGAGCGGCTGATGGTGCAGAGCGCGATCTGCTACCGCGAAGCCGGCCAGAGCGAACGGGCCGTCAGCCTCTTCGGCGAACACCTCGCCACGGCTGCGTTCGCGCCCCGCGACCGGGCGTTCTTCACCGCCCAGTACTCGGGTGCCCTGGTCGCGGCCGGCGAACCGGACGAGGCCGCCTCCACTGCAATGGAGGCCCTGGCGCTCGCCTCCGGCGCCCGCTTCGGCCAGGTACTCGCCGAGCTACACCGCACCGCCGATGACCTCACGCCGTATGCCCAGCGCCCGGCCGTACGCGAGTTCCGGCAGCGGCTGGGCGAGCTGGTGATGGCCTAACCGACCAAGAAGGCGCTCACCTTCCCGATGACCTCGCGCTGCCACGCCTGCGACTGCGGGTCCAGGTACTCAGGGTCGTCGTGGACGGCGAAGCCGTGTTGGGCGCCGTCGAGCTCCACCAGTTCCACCGGACCGCCGAACATCGCCTTGTACCGACGGGAGGACTCGATGGGCACGAAAGTGTCCGCCGTACCGTGCGCCATCAGTACCGGCGCCCGCACCGCCGCGAGGATGCTCGGGGTGTCCAGGTAGAAGACCTCGTTCAGCAGGGTCCGGTTAAGTTCGAACGGCGACTTCTCGGTGAAGCCCTGCTTGTCCAGTCGGGCGGCCATGTCCTTGGACAGGTAGTCATACGACCAGCCCGGCCGGGAGGTGACGTACCGCTCCTTGTAGTCCAGCCGCGGGTTCAGCAGTACCAGCTTGGCGACCTCGTTGGGCCGGTGGGCGGCGTGCAGTGCGGCGGCGCCGCCGGAGAACGAGGTGGCGATCACGTGCACCGGGCCCAGGTGGCCGGTATGTGCGCGCAGGTGGTCGCCGGCCGCGCGGATGTCGTTGGTCACCGAGGCGATCGTCAGCTCCGACTCGCGCCCACCGCTGGCCCCGTGCGCCCGCAGGTCGAACCGCAGACTGGTCACCCCTGAGGCGGCGAGGCAGGCGGCCAGGCGCGTGAAGAAGCCACCCTCTTGCCGGGTCACCCCCGACCCGTGGACCAGGACCGCAGTCCCGACCGGCGTTTCCGCCGAGCAGACCGTGCCGAACAACGCGGTACCGTCCAGGGACTGAAACGCCGTCTCGTGTTCGACCATACGCAGATCGTAGCCACTCGATTGCGGCTCCCGGAGCCGCTCGCCCGATTCCCGGAGCTGGCCAGCCAGCTCTACAACACGCGTGTTCAGGCTCCCATGGTCATCTCAATGTGGGTCTGGTAGGCATCTCGGCCGGCCCTCGTGTACGCACACCGGCAGTGCGGGCGGGCTGCGGTCTGCGTCCCTTGCGCGTCCTCACGGACCCACCGTGCGGGAGCGGTGATGACCGGTTGGTCGACGACTGCTGATTTCGCCGGTGCCGCGCGAGGCGTCGCTGTACGGGGG
>NZ_CALNVW010000054.1 GCF_940670765.1 Streptomyces sp. A 4/2 | reverse complement strand
AAGCGGCTGACGGTCAAGCACACGTGCCGGCAGGCCAGTTCGTCACGGGGATCCGCTCACCCGTGGATGGTGGGTGTGACCGAGTTTGTCGCTGATCGTGCGGCGCGACTTGGCCACCATCGACGCGTGTGTCCCTGGTGCTTCCGTGAGGTGGTCGGTCAGGGTAGGCGCATGACATGGACAGCGCCGCAGATCGAGCGGACTACGCGGATCGGTGATCTGGCCGTCGCACCTGAGCGTCAGATGCTGGAAGGCTGGCTGAACTGGCATCGCGAGACCTTGCTGGCCAAGTGCGAGGGGCTGGAGCCCGCCCAACTGGCGCGGACCACCGTGGAACCGTCGAGCCTCACCTTGCTGGGCCTCGTCCGTCACATGGCGGAGGTGGAGCGGACATGGTTCCGTCGGCGCTTCGCGGGTGAGGACGCCGGGAACGTCTTCACCGACCCGGGAGACGGTAATGAGGGCATTGAGGGAATCCACGAGGTCCACGCGGAACGGGACTTCGAGAGGTTCCGGGCCGAGGTCGCCTCGTGCGACGCCGCGGCAGCCGGACATGACCTCGACGAGACGTTCACGTCCGCGCGGGGCGCTGCCCTCAGCCTGCGCTGGCTCTACATGCAGATGATCCAGGAGTACGCCCGCCACAACGGACACGCCGACTTCCTGCGAGAGCGCACGGACGGAACAACGGGCGACTGAGCCGACGTTTCCAGCCGGTCCGTCGTGGCTTGTGCACCGGCTGGTGAACCAGTCTTCGCACGCAGGTTCCTGAACCCTCTGCGAACGCGGGCGCTATCTGGACAGATCAGATCTGGCAAGGAGGCGACACGCAGTTGTCCGGGTTCACTGAGCCGTTGCGGAAATGGGGGCTACCGGAGTTCAGAGACACCACCGTCACGTACGTCAACCAGATCGAGGTCCTGACTTTGCACAACGCCGAACTGGCGAAGGAACCCCTGGTCGAGCGGCTTCGGCGAGCAGGCGGAAGCCGGTCCTGCCTGCTCGCCGCCCAGACCCTCAGGGGCTGCGCCCACGCCGAGCGGAGTACGTGAGCGCGTAGCCTGCGTCAGTCGTTCAGCAGGCGTTCGGCTTCCTGGCCGGCGACAGCCAGGGCTTGTTCGAGGTGTTCGGGAGCGCGTCCGCCGGCGTTCGCGATCGGCCCTCGTCCCCCAGATCCCCCACCGACGATTCGTGCGGCACCGGTGAGGAGCTGACTGGCCTCGGTTCCACCTTGGTGCAGGGGGCCGGAGACGGCGGCCACCAGCAGGGCCTTCGCCCGGTGCTCGGTGGCCAGGATGACGATGGCCGCCTCGGTGCCGATGCGCGTGACGATATCGGCGGCCAGCGCGCGCATTTCGTCCGGGGCCAGGCCGGTGACGGGTCGGACGACGAGCCGGCCCCGCCCGGTAGGCCGGGCATGGTCGGCAAGGTCGGCCGCCTGACGGCCGAGCTCGGCCGTGCGCCGGCGGGCCAATTCGTTCTGGGCCGAGGCGAGCGCCTCCAGGCGCCTGCGCAGGATGTCGGGGGCATCGGCAGGCCGACTGCCGAGGAGGCCGGACAGTTCGGTCAGCAGGCGTCGTTCGGTGTCAAGGTGGGCGAGGGCGCCGTGCCCGGTGAGGGCTTCGACGCGGCGGAGGTTGGAGCCGACGGAGGACTCGGAGAGCAGGCGGAAGGTGCCGACCTGAGAGCCGTGGGCGACGTGGGTGCCGCCGCACAACTCGCGGGAGAAGTTGCCGATGTCGACGATGCGGACGGTGTCGCCGTACTTCTCGCCGAACAGTGCGATCGCCCCGGCGGCTTCGGCCTCGGCGCGGTCGGCGTGCCAGGCGTGTACGGCAGGATCGTCCAGGACGTGGCCGTTGACGGCCTGCTCGATCTCGCTCAGTTGGTCGGGGGTGAGTGCGGTGAAGTGCGCGAAGTCGAAGCGGAGCCGGTCGGGCTCGACCAGGGAGCCCTGCTGGCGGGCGTGGTCGCCAAGGGTGGCCATGACGGCGGCGTGCAGGATGTGGGTGGCGGAGTGCGAGCGCATCAGGCCCGCCCGGCGTACGGCATCGACTGCGGCCTCGCCGCGGGCGCCGATGCGCAGGTCGCCTTCGAGTACGCGAGCCGTGTGGACGCGGAAGCCCTCCAGGCCGTAGCGGGTGTCGGTGATCTGGAGCCGGGTTCCGTCGCTCAGGGTCAGGGTGCCGGTGTCGCCGACCTGTCCGCCGGCTTCGGCGTAGAACGGTGAGCGGTCCAGGACCAGTTCGACCTCGCTGCCCGCGTCGGCGGCAGTGACGACGGTGCCGCTGGAGATGAGGCCGGTGACGGTGGCCTCGGCGGTCAGGTGCTCATAGCCGAGAAATTCCGTACGTGGCAGGGCGGCGGACAGTTCGCGGTAGGTGTCCATTTTCTTGAGGGCGTCGGTGGTCCTGGCCTTGCCACCGGCCTTGGCGCGCTTCTTCTGCTCGTCCAGCAGGTTCGCGAAGCGGTCCTCGTCCACGGTCAGCCCGGCGTCGCGGGCGGCCTCGATGGTCAGCTCCACGGGGAAGCCGTAGGTGTCGGCGAGCTCGAAGGCCGTCTCGCCCGGCAGCGCGTCGGAGCCGCTGTGCTGAGTACGGCTGATCGCGGCGTCCAGCAGCCGGGTGCCCTGGGCCAAGGTGCGGGTGAAGGACTCTTCCTCCGCGGAGACGACCTGCTCGATCAGCGTGGCCTGCGCGGGCAGCTCCGGCCACACGTCACCGAGATTCCCGATGACGCTGGCGGTCGCGGTCGGCAGAACGGGCCCGTCGATGCCGAGCAGGCGGGCGTGACGGATGGCCCGGCGCATGAGGCGGCGCAGAACGTAGCCGCGGCCGTCCTTGGACGGTAGGACGCCGTCGGCGACGAGGTAGGCGATGGAGCGGGCATGCTCGGCGACGACCTGGAAGGACACCCTCTCCTCGCCCTCCGCGGGGCAGGCACGCCCGGCGAGGTCCTGCACGGTGTGGAGCGTGGGCAGCAGCAGGTCCGTGGTGCATACGTTCTGCGCGTCCTGGAGGATTGCGGCGAGCCGGTCCAGGCCCAGCCCGGTGTCCACGCCCTTGCGGGCGAGCTCGCCGAGGACGGGGAAGTTGCCCTTCTTGTCGCCCTCGCCGCGCTGGAACTGCATGAATACCAGGTTCCAGATCTCGACGTAGCGCTCGCCGTCGACGGCCGGGCCGCCCTCCTTACCGAAGGCGGGGCCGCGGTCGTAGTTGACCTCCGAGCACGGACCGCAGGGGCCGGGGACGCCCATGGACCAGTAGTTGTCCTCCACGCCGAGCCGCTGGATGCGGGAGGCGGGGACACCGATGCGGCGCCAGATGTGCTCGGCCTCGTCATCTTCCTCGTAGACGGTGATCCAGAGCTTCTCCTTCTCCAACTGGTAGCCCTGGGTGAGGAGTTCCCAGGCATAGGCGATGGCGTCTTCCTTGAAGTAGTCGCCGAAGGAGAAGTTGCCCATCATCTCGAAGAACGTCGCGTGACGGTTGGTGCGGCCGACGTTGTCGATGTCGGAAGTGCGGGCGCACTTCTGGATGCTGGTGGCGCGTGGGAAGGCGGGGGTGGTCTCGCCGAGGAAGTAGGGCTTGAACTGGTTCATCCCGGCGTTCGTGAGCAGCAGTGTGGGGTCGTCGGGGACCAGCGGGCTGGAGGGCACCGAGTGGTGGCCGCGGGAGGTGAAGAAGTCGGTGAACGTCTGGCGGATCTGCGTCGAGCGCATGGCGGCATGGCCTCACGGAAGAGTCACGGAAGGTGGTGGGGGATCACACGCCGAGCCGGGCCGAGAACGGGACTGAGGTAGTTCTCAGTTCTCCAGCTCGACGCAGATAGCTCGCGCCCCCAGGGGGTACACCGTGACTCCCGCTCCGTTGCTCACCAGTGGTGCAGCAGACCAACAGGGCACCGAGTGCCGGGTCTGCTGTACCACCGACTGTAGCGGGTCGCACATCAAGATCGCTTACGGTGGCCGGTCGGCTGCCCGGCGTCCGCCCACTTCAGGAGCGTGGGCACGAGCTGGCCAGGGTCGTTCAGTACGAGGTCGGCGCCCGCGTCGGCCAGCTGCTCGGGTGGGGTGAAGCCCCATCCGGCACCGATCGTGTGCACTCCGGCTGCCTGCCCGGCGAGGACGTCGGCGCGCATGTCGCCGATGAACACCGCTTGGTCGGGCGGCACGGCGAGCCGGTCCAACGCGAGGAATATCCCGTCGGGGGCCGGCTTGAGCGGGGCTTCGTCGCTGCAGATGATCACGTCCATCAGTGAGCGGATGTCGTCGCCGAGCAGCCAGGGCACCCGGCGCTGGGTGCGGGCAGTGACAATCCCGGTGGCCCAGCCGGCCGCCCGTAACTCGGTCAAAACCGGCACGACGTAGGGGAAGACCCGCGCGGTCAAGGTGGCCGTCGCCGTCGCAGCGTCCCAGCCCTCCTCGTCGAGGGGCTCAGTCACTCCGAGTGCGGCGAGGACATGGTCGCGTGGGGCGATCGCCACGTCGGTCGGCAGGTCGGCGATGGTGATGCGGCGGCCCAGGTGGAAGGTCGCGAATCCGGCGAGGGTGAGGCGGAAGGCATGGTGGCTGTCGGCGAGCACGCCGTCGAGGTCGAAGAGCGCGGCGCGTTTCATGCCTGCTCGCCTCCTTTCGCGGCCGGGAAATTGGCCTCGGTCAGCAGCGGGTGCAGGGTGAGGTGGTGCTCGGCCAGCAACACCTGGCCGCCCAGGGGTCGCTCCAGCACGCACAGCACGTCGGTGACCTTGGCCCCGGCAATCCGCAACCGGCGGGCCGCCGTCAACAGACTGGTCCCGGAACGGATCACATCGTCGACCAGTACGACACGCCGTCCCTGGATCTCGGTGCCCTCGAACTGGCGGAGCGAGCCGTACTCCTTGGGCCGCCGCCGGACGAAGGCGGCGGGCAACCCGGTGGCGGTGGACAGCGCCACGGTCAGCGGGATACCGCCGAGTTCGACTCCGGCCAGAACATCGGTGTCGGCAGGAAGGTGGCCGGCCATCGCGCGGGCTGTCTCGGTGAGCAGCTGCGGATCGCCGGCCAGGAGGTACTCGTCGAAGTACGAGGAGAGCCGTCGCCCATCGCTCAGTGCGAACGGGCCGTTGACCAGCGCGGTGGCGGCGATCCGGTCGGCGAGGGACACCGGGTTGGGAGCAGCGGTCGTCATGACGTGCCCCCCTTCGGTCCTGCTGTCACGGCCGGCAGCGCGGCGGCGAGCGCTGCGATGTCGGTGGCCTCGGTGATAAAGCCCAGCTGCCGGGTCGGGGAGGCGAAGAGCCACTTCTCCCGGCGCAGGAAGTCCAGCAGCCGCAGCGCGGTCGGCCCGGCGATGAGGACGGGTAGCGGGCGGATGTTGCCCGCGTAGTACAGGGCCGCGGTCAGCTCGTGCAGGGTGCCCACCCCGCCGCCCATCGCGACCACCAGGTCGGCCTGGTCGAAGTAGTGGTTCAGGCGATCGCCGAGGGAGGCCAGGTGCACGGCCTCGGTGACGTAGGGGTTGAAGCCGCCCCACTCCTCGCACTTGGCGGCCAGCGTGACCGCGCAGATCCGCCCGCCCTTCGTCGCAGCGCCGTGGGCGGCGGCTTCCATCAGCCCGTTGTAGCCGCCGTGCACCAGCGTGAACCCGGACGCGGCGAGCAGGATGCCGATCTGCTCGGCCATGTGCTTCTCAGCGGCGGAGGCGGGCATCACCCCGCCGAAGAACACCGCCCTCTTGTCCCGGTGCTCGCTCGTGCTGGTGGAGGGACGTACTTCGGCCATGGTCATGCCAGCTCCCGGTAGGTGCGGTAGGCGGTGATCGCATCGGACAGGCCGTCCATTGCGTGCGGGCAGGCCCGCTCGACCAGGGTGAACACGCGGTCCAGGGCCCTCTCGACGTCGGCGGCGGAGGGCACGGCCGGGGAGGCGACGGCCGCGTCGAGGTCCGCGAGGCAGGCCCGGCCGATCGGGGTGAGCGCGATCTCCTCCCGCAGCTGGTACCAGCCCCAGAACCGCGAGGTCGGGGCAAGGGCGGCCTTGAGGAGGTCCTTGGTCGCGGTGTGCATCAGGTGCCACTCGGCGTACGCGACGAACCGCTGTCCGCGCTGGATCCGCTTGTGCAGGAGCACTGCGAGCACCAGGTGCTCGATCAGCAACTCGGTGCACGTCTTCGCTCGCGCGGCCCGTTCGGCCACGAAGGCCGCCGCCCGCCGCCACTCATCATCCGTGGGGGGCACGGGTGCGCGGTCGAGGACGGCGACGCAGGTCACCTGACGGCGCAGGACCGGGATCGCGGAGGCGGGGGCGAGGTAGAGGTCGACCTGCTGCAGCTTGCCGTCGTACGGGATCAGGAACACGAACCCCAGTCCGCCGAGGTCGGTGACGATGCTGTCGGGCCAGCCCGGCAGCAGGGCCCCGGCCGCCACGGTCATCAGATCGTTGAGGCCGGTGGCGAAGGCCGGCAGCGCGGCGTCCTTGACGCCGACCACGAAGTCGACGTCCGAGAGTCGGTCGGCGGTGCCCGAGGCGAGCGAGCCACGCACCAGCAGGTGCGTGAGGGCCGGCGAAGGAGACAGGGCCCTGGCGATCCGCGTCACCAGCGGCATCTGCGCGGGACGGTTGGCCTCGACGAGCGCAGCCAGCTGAAACTCGGCCGCGACCGCGGGAGCGGCGGGGGCAAGCGTGGTAAGCGACATGCGAATTTTCCTTCCGTCGCGAGAGGTGGGTGCGAGGGTCAGGACTCGGCGAGCGCGAGGAGGGTGGTCTTGGCCCGGCTCCAGCGGGCGGCGGCCTCGGCGTCACCGAGCGCGGTGTGCAGCTCGGCGATCAGGTCATACGTGGTGCCCTCGGGCAGGGTGAAGCAGTAGAACAGCCGCAACAGCAGCTGTTCGGCCGCGCCGGTGTAGCCGAGCTCCGCCAGCAGCCGGGCATCGGCGAGCTTGGCGGCAAGCAGCGCCCGCGAGGCCGCAGGGAGGGGCTTGGCCGCCGACGGATTCAGCTGGGCCCGCTGGGCCAGGAGTCGGTAGGCGTCGTCCGCGTACACGTCGGCAATCAGGTGGATACGGTCCGGTCCGAGCAGATTGCACACCCCGTGCGCGTAGGTCGGGGTGAGCCGCCAGATCCACCCTCCGGTCATGTGGACCTTCGTTCCGCCGGTGACCAGGAACGCGGAGGAGTTGGTGTGCAACGGGATGTGAAGGCGGTGGCGTTCGATCTGGTCGAGTTCGTCGTAGTCGCGGTGCTCCCACAAGAACGCGTTCGCCTCCAGCCGGGCCAGGCGCACCCACATGTATGACAGGCCGAGCTCAGCGAGCAGTTCAGCGGTGGCCGGCATGGATTCCAGCAGGGCGGTGGGACGGGCGGTGCAGTCGCCGATGCGTACGTCCGCCGCGTTGCCGGAGGCGTTCATCAGCGAGGTGGTCCACCAGCCGCCGGACTGGTATGCACCGTATTCGGCCGTCCACTGGGCGGGTACGGTCAGTGCTTCGTGCCGGAGGCGTTCGATGCGCAGCAGGTCCAGGCGATCCAACTGGGCGATCTGCCCGGCCTGCGCCGGAATCGATCGGGTGTCGACCATTATGTTCTCCCAACTCCCGCCCTGAGGACGGGGTGAGCGGTCTTCGGTAAGGCGTGGAAGGCGCGACGCGTCCGGCTGGTGCCCACGGGCGTGGAGACGGATCGGCTGTGGGTCCGTCGGCCGGACGCGGCGCCTGTCCAACAGCCTGGTCCGGCGCCGTTCGTCGAGGTAGTGAGAGTTTCCCGCCCGCCACGGGCGGTACCGCCTCCCACCACGGGCGGTCAAATCGCCTGCGGGGTTTGAGGTTTGGGGAGGATCTCGGGAAGGCAAGCCCTCACAGATGCCGTGCCGCGAACCCCACTCGCTGTTCGCGCGCGACCCAGCGGGGAGCCGACGATGACCGCCACTACAGGCCCACCCAACCGGCCGGTACACGACGCCGCCTGTGGACGGCGGATACGCGAACGCATGCTCGGCCAGAGCGGCGTTGCCGAAGCCACCGCGCCGCCTCCTGCGCTGATCGAGGCCATCGCCACACAGATCGGAGAACACTGCGGACACCGGCCTTTGAAATGCCGGCGCCTCGCCATGACTTGGACCGTCGTCCGGGCTGTCGCCCAGCTCCACGACCTCGTCGCCACCCAGCAGCTGAGGCCCGTCGGTGTCACCGAACGCTCATGGAAGGACTGGGAGGCCGGCGTCCTGCCGATCGCCGAGACCCAGGACCTCCTGTGCCGTCTGTTCGCGACCAGCCCGATGGCACTGGGCTTCGCCCACGACTACTCCCCGATCGCCCAGGTCGGCCCACCGCCCGCGCTTCGCACGGACAACGAGATGCCCGGATCCCGGCAGGGGCAGTGGCGGATCACGGCCGATCCTCCCGGCGAGTCCGCGATAAGCGGCTTCGGGCCGAATCGCTCCTCTGTGATCATCCTTGGGCACGATCAGGTTCCGTTCGAGTATGGGGTGCCGCAGACCTGCCGATTCTCCACACCGGGGGAACTGCCGGACGGCGGGCCGCAATTCGTTGTCGACCACCCCGGCGGTATGCCATGGGCCGATAGCGTGGCCTCGGTCATCCGGTTAGGAGAGTTCGACGTGCAACGCCGGCAGTTCCTCGCGGCCTCCAGCGGCGCGGCCCTCAGCGCGCTCTCCCTGCCCGACCCCGACAGCATCACCCGCCGCACAGCGGCTGCGGACTCCGGTACCGCCGCTGTGAACGTCGGCCGAGGCGAGGTCGCGGCCGTACGGCACATGACCACCACACTCGGCGACGCAGCCGCCGAACTCGGCGGCGGCCACGCCCGCCACCTGGCCGTCCGCTACCTCACCGAGGATGTCCGGCCCTGGCTGGAGGGCACTTTCACCCAGGCCACCGGCCGCGACCTCTTCGCCGCGGTCGCCCAGCTCATCCACCTCGCCGGCTGGATGGCGCAGGACGAAGGCAACCAGGGCATGGCCCAGGAGTACTTCAAGGAGTCGTACCAGATCGCCCGGGAGGCCGGGCACGCCGAGCTGGCCGCGACCGCGCTGCGCGGACTCGCCGTACAGTGCGTCGACCTCGGCTACCGGGCGGCCGGTGTGCGCATCTCCGAGGAATGCGTCCGCCTCTCCCATGGCCTCGACGAACCACGGGCCATCGCGTACTACAACGCCACCCTGGCCAATGCCGCAGCCACCGACGGCGACCGCCGCACTGCCACCAAGGCACTGGCCGCGTCCCAGATCGCGATCGAATTAGCGCCCAAGACACCGGGTGAATCGTGGGCCGCCCACTATTCACCCGGCCGGTGGGCCCATGAATCCGGCATGATCCTCGCCCGGCTCGGCGACCTCGGTGCGGCTGAGGAACATCTCCATTACGCACTTGACGTGCACGGGGTCGACCGCAAGCGAACGCGCGCGATGGTTCTCGCCGACCTCGGTCAAGTGCGACTCCGCCGCGACGACGTCGACGGCGCACTCACCGCGTGGAACGAGTTCCTCGACTGCACCGTCGGCATCCGTTCCATGAAGGTCCACGACGCCCTGCACGATATGCGTGCCCGCCTCGACCGCTTCCACGGGGTGTGCGGTGTCGTCGAACTCAAGGAACGCGCTGACACGCTGTAGCCGAGACACCGTGACCGCCCCGTGCAAGGAACCCGCTCTTCGTGAGTGATCCGGCCGCACGACGGCCACGCGTTCATCGAGCTCACGCAGCATCCGCATGACGGTCGGCGGGGAGGAGGCCGGCCCGCCCGGGTCTGCGAGCCCTGACCGGGCATGATCGGGGACGACGCAGAACCGGCCCGCCAGTGGCGGGCCGGTGTCCTGTGCGGAGAGGGCAGGATTCGAACCTGCGCAGGCTTTCGCCCGACTGAAGCGTGCTCCGGTCCCCGATAAACCACTCCGGGCACCTCTCCCTGTCCTGGGGGGACGATCCGGTTTCCCGTGCCGTTCCCTTCCGACATCCATAAGCATGCCCCCACCCCCTGACACCCCACTGACGAGCGGCTGACGGTCAAGCACACGTGCCGGCGGGGGCCGGGTATGCCGCGGATATTCGCTGGTCACACCGGCTGCCGGTCGCGAAGATCTCGGCATGCATATCTTCCTGGAGACCGATCGGCTGGTGCTGCGCGCGTTCACCCAGGCCGACGTGGACCCGCTGTTCGCGCTGGACAACGACCCCGACGTCATGCGCTTCATCAACGGCGGTCGGCCGACGAGCCACGAGGCGACCCGGGCACGGACCCTGCCCGGACTCCTGCACGACCACCCGTGTACCGGGACCCGTGGCTACTGGGCGGCCGAGGAGAGGGGGACCGGGGCCTTCCTGGGCTGGTTCGAATTCCGGCCCCTGGACGACCACAGCCCCGCCGTGGTCGAACTCGGCTACCGGCTGCACAAGGCCGCCTGGGGCAATGGTTACGCCACGGAGGGGTCACGGGCCCTGATCCACAAGGGATTCACGGATCTCGGAGTGGAGCGGGTGACCGCGAACACCATGGCGGTCAACGCGGGATCCCGGCGGGTGATGGAGAAGTCGGGCCTGTCGTTCGTCCGGAACTTCACCGGGGACTGGCCCGAGGCGATCGAGGGCTCCGAGCACGGTGAGGTCGAGTACGAACTCACCCGGGCCGCGTGGAAGCAACGCCCGTAGGCGCGAGTGGTGCGGTGGGAAGTCCAGGCGCCTCATCACCGTAGACGGCACCACTGTCAGCCAACGTCCAAGTTCGTTCCTCTACTGACCAGTTGGCGATGGTGCGGCTGGATTCAGCTGCTTCTTTCCGGCCGGTGATCCACATTGCCTGACGCGCTGTCAGCGGACGGTGCCACGATGGAGGGTCACCAGCAGAGCGTGTCGAGGGGGAGACCGGGTGCCGTGGACCAAGCCGTACAGCCGGGCGGACGGAACGCAGCGGTTCCCCTTCCACGGTGGTGAGAGGTGATGGCACGACGTTCGCCTGCACGACGGCCCAGGAAACGGCGCCCGAGCAAGCGTCAGCGGCGGGAGCGCGGCCAGCTGATCCTGATCGGTCTGGCGGTCGCCGGCGTCGTGGGCTTCACCCTGGTGTCGGCGCTGGTCTCCTGGCTGTCGGCGAATCCGTGGGTGCTGATCGCGCTGGGGGCCGGTGCGGTGGCTGCCGTCACCGTGTGGGCACACCGCCGTAGGCAAGCACTGCTGTGGGAGCGGACACGGCAGCAGGGCCTGCGCTACGGGCTGGGGCAGCTGGATGCTCTGCACCACCGGGACTTCGAGTACGCGGTACGTGACCTGATGCGCCGCGACGGTTGCGACGACGCCCGGCAGATCGGCGGCGCCGGGGACAACGGGGCGGACGTGCTGGCCACCGACCCCCTGGGGCGCACCTGGGTCATCCAGTGCAAGCACCGCAAGGCCGGCGACAAGGGCTCGGCGGTCGGTACACCGGACCTTCAGCGGGTCAACGGCTGCGCGCGGCAGCTCTACGGCGCCGACGTCGTCCTGGTGGTCACCAACGGGCGGTTCTCCGCGCGCTGCGCGCCCCTGGCCGCGCAGTTGCACATGCACCTGGCCGACCGGCGCACGCTCGCCGCCTGGGCCGGCTCCGGGCAGCCGTTGTGGGAGCTGCTGGCGAAGGTTCCCCGGCCCCGTAGGAGCCGCTAGCAGTCTCATGGACGCCCCTCTCGAAGGGCGAGACCACCGAGGTCGTCCGAGCAAGGCCCGAGCTTTCTGGAGGCGCCGGCGGCGGTCGGCTTCCTCCGGGGTGAGCGGATCGGGCGAGCGTCAGGCGGGCTGCGGGGCGGGTGTTGCCGGAACGACCGCGGCCTCGCGGGTCTCGCGCATGATCAGCAGGCCGTTGACCACCATCAGTGTCGCGGTCAGGCCGTGGACGCCGAGCGCGGTGGCCACGGAGCCGTGGTGGGCCAGCACGGTGGTCATGTCGCCGTACGCGGCGAGGGCCTCCACCAGCAGCACCCAGCCCAGCGCCCGGCGGTGGCCCGTCATCAGCAGGATGCCCAGGACCAGGGCCAGGACGACATCGCGGATTCCCTTGATGATCAGGAAGCCGCCGCCGTCGCCGGACGGCCAGATCGGCAGGCCGAAGCTCGGCGCCGTCGTCTCCGGGCTCAGGATGAACTCCGTCCCGAACCAGAGGATGAAGAGGATGAAGGCGGTGGCCAGGACGGTGTTGACGTTCTTCAGCGACATTGTTCTTCCCTTGCGATTCTTCGTCGGCCTGGTGAGTTTCGTGGAGCTTGCTGAGCCGTGCGGGGCCTGATCAGGCCCCGCACGGACGCGGCTGATCGCGGGGCGTGGTTCGTCGGGATCGCAGTGGTGGGATCTGACCGGCAGCTGCACCCCCGGATGCCGGAAGCACTCCCGGATGCCGGGATTTCGGCGGCTGAGGGCAGCGTTGAGTTGCCGCCCGGGGGAGCGGGGCTCGTGCGCCACCGACGCGCCACCGACGCGGAGTCGGCCGCGGAGTCGGCCGCGAGGTCGGCCGCGAGGTCAGACGAGGGCGGCGACCAGCAGGGCGAAGGCGGCGATGATGACGGCGACGCGGAGGTAGTGGAAGCGGTTCCAGCGGTTCATCTGCTGCTTCCAGTCGGCGGGCCGGTTGTCAGGGGTCCACGTCTTGTTCCGGTTGTTGATCGGGACGAGCAGCAGGATCGACATGACCACGCTGAGGAGCAGCAGCGCGCCGGCGGTGACGACGAGGCCGGTGCCGTGGTGCCGTCCGGCGACGGCCCAGACCGCGACGAGGACGAGCGAGCCGATGTACCAGAACGGCATGACGGCGCCGAGCATCCGGCCCCCGTGGGCGTGGCCGAGCTGGCCGCTGTCCTCCGGGAGGGCGTTGAAAATCGGGTTCATGACGAAGGCGACGGAGAACTCCACCCCCACCATCACGCCGACGACCACGGTGGTGACGACCTCAAGTGCGTCGAGCATGACGACCCCTCTGGAATATAGCGCCGCTAGGTGATGAGGCAACGCTAGCGCTACCGCCGCTCACTTGTCTAGCGGTGCTAGGATCGAGTCATGTCGGTTCAGGAACGCAAGCAGCGCGAACGGGCGGAGCGCGAGCGCCTCATCGTGGCGACAGCCCGCGAACTCGCCGAGCAGCAGGGCTGGGACGCGGTCACCACCCGCCGGCTCGCCGAGCGCATCGAATACAGCCAGCCCGTCCTCTACAGCCACTTCCGCGGCAAACGGGAGATCATCGGCGCCGTCGCCCTAGAAGGCGCGGCCGAGTTGGCCGCGGCGGTGCGCACCGCGGCTTCCGTCGCGGACGGCCCGCGCGCCCGGGTCGCCGCCCTCGCCCGCGCCTACCTCGGCTTCGCCGAACGCAACCCTGCGGTCTACGACGCCATATTCCAGCTCGACGGCGGCCTGGCGTTCGCGCACGAGGACACCCCGGCGCCTCTCAAGGACGCCTTCGCCGCGCTGCTGGAGAGCCTCGGCGAGGTCGCCGGGGACGGCGTCCACCCCGGGCTGTTCACCGAGACGTTCTGGGCGGCCCTCCACGGGCTGGCCACCCTGACCCGGGCCGGACGGCTGCCGCCGGAGGACACCGAGCCGAGGGTGGAGCTCCTGGTGGACCGGCTCGCCATGGTCTGAACACACCGTCCCGGCGGGCACGCAGCCGGGGCCCCGGCCCCCGCCGCTGCCCGCCTGCGGCATCGCTTCCGGTCACTCGTACCCGCACCGCGCAGCCGGAGACCGCCGGGGCCCCACGCACCCGGACCCCGGACGGTCTCACGCCCCCGCGAACGCCAGCAGCTCCTCGTTCAGCCGGTCCGCGTGTGTCGCGAACAGGCCGTGCGCGGCGCCCTCGTACACGACGAGACGGCTCCCGGAAATCAGCGGCGCGGTCTTCCGCGCGCACAGCTCGAAGGGCGCCCCCATGTCCCCGTCCCCGTGCACGATCAGCGTCGGCAGGTCCACGCCGCGCACGTCCTCGCGCAGGTCTTCCGTGAACAGGGTGCGGTAGACCTCCACCGAGGCGCGCGGCGAACTGTCCAGTGCGGTCTGCGCCAGCCAGTGGGCCAGCTCGGACGAGATCGGCAGGTCCTGCGGATCGGCCCCGGGGCCGCCGAAGAAGGGACCCGTCAGCTCCGCGACGAAGCGGGCCCGGTCCCTCGTCATGCCGTCGGCGATCTGCTCGAAGACGGCCAGGTCCAGGCCGTCCGGGTTGTCCGGTGCCCGCATCAGATACGGCGTGGTGGAGCTGACCAGCGCCAGGCGGGCGACACGTCCCGAACCGTGCCGGGACAGATAGCGCACCGCCTCTCCGCCGCCCATCGCATACCCGACGAGCGTGATCTCGCGCAGTCCCAAGTGGTCGATGAGGCCGGCGAGATCGTCCGCGAGGGTGTCGTAGTCGTAGCCCTCCCACGGCCGGTCCGAGCGGCCGAAGCCGCGCCGGTCGTAGGTGATGCAGCGCAGGCCGCGCTGCGCCAGACGGGGCGCCTGGAACTCCCACATGCGGGAGTTCATCATCGCCGTACCGAGGAACACCACCGGACGGCCGGTTCCCCAGTCGTTGTAGAAGAGCTGAGTGCCGTCCTTGACGGTGAGGAAGGGCATGAGGCCTACCAGGTGACGGGGAGCGCGGTCAGTCCGTAGAAGACCGTGTTCCGGCGGAAGGGAATGCTGTCCCGGTCGCAGCCCAGACGCAGCGTCGGGAAGCGCCTGAACAGCTCCTTGAGGGCGAGTTCGAGTTCGAGGCGGGCCAGCGGGGCGCCCAGGCAGTAGTGCGCCCCGAAGCCCCACTGCATGTGGTCGCTGCTGTCGCGGTGCACATCGATGCGCCCGGCATCGGGGAAGACGGCCGTGTCGTGGTTGCCGGCCGGGATGGAGATCACCACGGCATCGCCCGCGGCCATGGAGACGCCGCCCAGCTCCAGGTCCTCCATGACCAGCCGGACGATCGCGTCCTGCGAGATCGACCAGAAGCGCACCGACTCCTCGACGTACTGGGGCAGCAGCTTGGCGTCGTCGCGGAACACCTCGGTGCGCAGTTCGTCGTCGAGGAGCAGGCTGAGCGTGCTCAGGGCGATCTGGTTGGTGGTCGTCTCATGGCCGGCGACCAGCACCAGCCGGGCGATGCCCACCAGTTCGTCCAGGGTGATGGCGCCGCTCGCCAGGTGCTTGGAGGCCAGCCGGCTCATCAGGTCGTCCGCGGGACGGGCCGCCTTCTCCTCGGCGAGGCCGGTCAGGAAAGCGGTCATCTCCTGGTAGGCGGCGTAGGACTGCTCGAAGTCGTCCTGCGCCAAGGTACGCCGGGTGACATCGACGAAGAAGTGGTTGTGCTCTGCGGGCACGCCCAGGAGCCGGGCGATGACCAGGGTCGGCAGCCGGCTGGAGAAGGCCTCGCACAGGTCGGTGGGCTTCTCCTCCGTGGCCTCCAGGCCGTCGAGCAGGTCGTCGATGAGCTGCCTGATGTCCGGCTCCAGGCGCCGTGAGCGGCGCGCGGTGAAGTCCGAAGTGATCAGCGAGCGCAGCTTGTTGTGCTCCGGGTCGTCCATCCGCAGGAACGAGCTCGCCCGCTCGCCCGGCGGGATCTGGATCCGTACCGGTGCGCCCGGCAAGGTCTCGTCCGCGCTCAACCGCGGATCCGCCAGGGCCTGTTTCACATCGGCGTGCCGGGTCACGAGCCAGGCGAGCCGGGAGTCCACGGCCCCGGCCGGCAGACGTACCGCGCGGGGCGGCACGTCCGAGCCGGCGCCCAGCTGCGGGGGAGGGGACATGGGGCAGGTGCGCGGGAAGGGCCAGTCGGCAACGTCGGTCGCGTCGCTGAGCATGCGGTTGCTCCTCAGATCGATGGGGGGTGCAAACGGTGCATCGGGCGCTGGCTGTCGTCATCGGTACGGGCGGGTCCGGAGCGCAGAGGCTCAGCGGGTAAGGGCCGCCGCGAAGCGCTGCAGGTGGCGGGTGAAGTCCGTGGTCACCGCCCGCGCGTGGTTGTCGATGTAGAAGTGGCCGCCGGGGAACTCGTTGTGCCCCAGGTACTGCGGGCTGCGGTCGACCCAGTGGGTCATCGCGTCCGCGTCCTCCTGCAACGGGTCGGCGTTGCCGCCGTAGGACGCCAGCGGGCAGGAGACCGTCGCGCCATCGTCGGTGTACTGGGCGGAGACCCGCAGGTCGGCGCGGAGCGCCGGGACCACCAGGGCGAGCATCTCCGGGTTGTCGTAGACCTCGGCGGGGAAGGAGCCCAACTTCTTGATCCACTCCAGCATCTCGGCGTCCGGCATCCGGCTCTGTTCCTCGGTCGGCTGGTAGAAGCCGATCGGTGACCAGCCGGACATGCCGATCGCCAGCGGCCTCCGCTCCCCTTCCTGTTCGAGCCGGACCGCCACCCGGAAGGCCAGCTGCGCGCCGAGGCAGTGGCCGAAGAACGCGAACGGCCGGTCGTCGTCCAGCTCGTCGAGCACCGCCTCGTACAGGGCGTCCACCAGCGGGTCCCAGTCCGCGAAGGTCTCTTCCTCACGCCGGTTGTGCCGTCCGGGCAGCGTCACGGCCTGAGCGGTGACGTCCGACGGCAGCAGGCTCGGCCAGTCCCGGTAGATGATGGCGCCGCTGCCCGCGTGCGGCAGCAGGAACAGCCGTATCCGCGCGTCGGGATCCGGCTCGACGGGGTGGAACCAGTGCCCGGCCGTGGACATGTTCTGACCGATGGTGTCACTCACTGGATCTCCTTCAGACGGGGCAGTACGACGTCGGCGATCTGCTTCAACTGCGGCTCGGGGTCCAGGGATCCGATCCGTACGATCAGGTGGCGGGCCCCCGCGCGGACGTACGCGGCGAGCGCGTCGGCGCACTCCTCGGCGCTGCCCCAGGCGTAGGCCTGCACCGTCGCCATCTGTTCCAGGGTTCGCCCGTAGTAGTGCGTGATGTAGTGGTCGAGCTCGGCACGTGCGCGCGCCGGGTCCTCGTTGACCGTGATGGTGGCGTACATGGCCGGAGTGACCGCGTCGGCGGGGCGGCCCGCCTCGGCGGTGAGTTCCGTGATGCGGCGCCAGGCCGCCCCGTAGCTCTCCGCACTGGGCAGGAACGGGAGCCAGCCGTCGTACTTCCGGGCCACCCGTTCCAGCACCCGGGGGGTGTCACTGCCCGCGAGCCACAGCGGCGGACCGCCCGGCCGCTGCGGGGCGGGCAGCCGGTCGAGTCCCTCGGCCTGCCAGTGCGTCCCGGTGAAGTCCGTCGGGGCACCGGGCTCACCGGATTTCCAGGCGGTGCGCCACAGCGAGACGATCTCGTCGAGACGGCCCGCGCGGCCCTTGAACGAGGCGCCGACAGCGGCGAATTCCTCCTCGGTCTCCGGCATCGGGAAGCCCGAGCCGAGGCCGAGCACCAGCCGAGAGCCGCAGACGTGGTCCAGGCTCGCGGCCAGGTGCGCGCCGGTGAGTGGATGCCGGAGCGCCGGGGTGAGTGCGGCGGTGCCGAGGGTGACCCGGCTGGTGACCGCGCCCGCCGCGGACAGCACGACCAGCGGGTCGAGGCGCGGCCGGGCGATCAGGGAGTCGCCCGCCCACAGCGAGTCGAAGCCGAGCTGCTCGGCCTGCCGGGCGAAATCGAGCAGCGGCGCTGCGGCGTAGGTGCCGTTGATGGCCTGCTCCCGGGTCGGCAGCAGCATGCCGACGGACGGGGGGCCGTGGAAGGTGCCCATGGTCGGACTCCGTTCGGGATGTTCTGGATCGGGATCGGGTCTCGTGGTGTTCCGAGTCGTGGCCGGTCGGGGGCCGGTGCGGTCGGGGGCCGGTCAGGCCGGTGGCAGACCGGTCGAACTCCTCGGGCCGGTCCGGCCGGTCAGGCCGGGGTCCGCTGGGCCTCGCCGAGCTGTTCCCGGACCATGCGGCGCAGGATCTTGCCGGACGGGTTGCGGGGGAGGGTGTCGAGGACGTGGTAGGCGAGGGGGATCTTGTAGTCGGCGACCCGTCCGCGCAGGAACAGCAGCAGTTCGCGCGGCTTCGCCCTGGCGCCCGCCCGCAGCACCACCGCGGCATGCACCGCTTCGCCCCAGCGGGCGTCGGGGACGCCGACCACCGCGACGTCCGCGACCGCGGGGTGCTCGCTGAGCTGCTTCTCCACCTCGGCCGGGTAGATGTTCTGGCCGGCCACGATGATCGTGTCGTTGATCCGGTCGCACAGGAACAGATAGCCCTGCTCGTCCAGGTAGCCCGCGTCGCCCATGTGCAGCCAGCCGTCCACCAGGGTCTGCGCGGTGGCCTCGGGCCGGTTCCAGTAGCCGATCATGTGGGCCGGGGTACGGACGCAGACCTGGCCGATCTCGCCCGGGGGCAGCCGGTTGCCGTCGCGGTCGATCACCTTGATCTCGTTGCCGGGGCAGGGCTTCCCCGCGGCCTGCAGCAGCCGGCTGCCCGGCCGGTGGTCCGACGGGGGCAGACAGGCCGCGACGCTGCCCGCCTCGGTGCTCGCGTAGATCTGGGCGAGCTGACAGCCGAACACCTCCAGGCTGCGCAGCAGCAGTGACTCGGAGATCGGCGCCGCGCCGTAGGCGATCTTGCGCAGGGAGGCGAAGGCCTTCGGCCCGGCGTTCTGCTCGTCCAGCATCATCTGCAGCATCGCGGGCGCCACGAACGTGATGGTGACCCCGTACTCCTCGATCAGCCGGACCGCTTCCTGCGCCACGTACATCGGCATCACCACATTGGTGGCGCCCACGCAGAACCCGTACAGGAACCAGCCGATGCCCGCGATGCCGAAGCCCGGCAGCGAGATCAGGCTGACGTCGTCCTCGCGCCAGTCGATCCAGTCGTCCGGGTCGGCGCCGGTGGTGCGCACCGCCGCGGGCAGCGTGAAGAACGTCCGGTGCGCGAGGACCACGCCCTTGGGCAGACCGGTGGTGCCGCTCGTGTAGATCTGCAGGACCGCGTCGTCGGGGCCGGTGCCCGGGTCCAGGTCGTCCGGTGACTCCTGCGCGTACCAGGCGCACAGCCCCGCCCCGCGCTCCCGGGTGCGGCCCGTCGTGCCGTCGTCCGCCGGGCCGTCCAGGCGGATCACGGTGTGCAGCGCGGGAGTCGCCGAGCCGGCCGCTGCGGCGTCGGCCGTTGCCTTGAACTCGTCCTCCAGGAAGAGGAGTTCGGCACCCGAGTCGCGCAGTATGTGCGTCACCTCGCCCGGGGTCAGGCGCCAGTTCACCGGCACGATCACCGCGCCCGCCTTGGCGCAGGCCAGGATGGTCACGTAGTAGTGCTCCGACTCGCGGCCCAGGTAGGCCACCCGGCTGCCGCGCCCGATGCCCGCGGCGCGCAGGGCGTGCGCCGCCCGGTTGCTGTCCTGGTGCAGCCGCGCGTGGCTGGTGCGGCGGCCCTCGCAGATGATCGCCGGGTGGTCCGGGCGCAGCGCCGCGTTGCGTGCGGACGCCTGGGCCAGGGTCCAGCGGGGGTCGTGGTTCATGCCGTCTTCTCCGGTGGTCGGTACGCCTGGCGTCATTCCGCGTCCTGGACGAGCTGGGTGTCGAGGAACTCGGTGAGCTTGCGCGCCGAGGGGTGGTCGAAGGTCAGTGAGGCGGGCAGCGTCAGGCCGAAGTCCGCTTCCAGCTCGGACTTGACGTCCATGCCCATCACCGAGTCCAGGCCGAGGGTGATGAAGTCGGCCCCGGGATCGAGTTCGTCGACCGAGCCGAACTGCAGGACTGCGGCGACCCGTTCGGCGACGGTCCGGCCGATCAGCTTCAGCCGCTCGGGCTCGGGCCGGGTCAGCAGGTCGGCCAGGTCGACCCGCGAGCCGCCGGCGGTGACCGCCTCCCGGGCGTCGGCGACCCGCTCGTACAGGGCGTTGGTGAGCGGCAGCTGTCCCACGAACGCGGGCCAGTCGAAGCGGCTCACCACCCGCTGCGCCACCGGGGCCGACCAGAGCCGGTGCAGGGTGCGCAGCGCCCAGGAGGGCGAGAAGAAGCGGACACCGCTGCGTTCGATCTCCCGGATGTACGCGGCCTCCAGGCGGGCCGACATGCCGACCCGTGCCCAGGAGCCCCAGTTCACGGCCAGGCCCGGGAGGCCCTGGTGCCTGCGCCAGTCGGCCAGGCCGTCCAGGAAGGAGCTCGCCGCCGCGTAGTGCGCCTGCGTCGCGCCGCCCACCACGGAGGCGATGGACGTGTACACGGTGAAGAAGTCCAGCTCGGGGAAGGACGCGGAGGCCTCGTGCAGCAGCCAGCCGCCGTACACCTTGGGCGCCAGCTGCTCGTCGATGGCCTCCCAGGTCAGCTCGGCGATGAGGCTCTTGCCGATCGCGCCCGCCGCGTGGACGATGCCGCCCACCGGGTGCGCCGTGGCGTGCAGTTCGTCCACCAGGCGCCGTACGTCCTGCTCGCTGCCCATGTCGGCCTTGAGCAGGGACACCTCGGCCCGCTCCGACAGCTCCGCGAGGATGTCGGCCGCCTCGTCGGTGGCCCGGCCGCTGCGGCTGACCAGGGCCAGGTGCCGGGCCCCGAGGTCCACCAGCTTCCGGGCGGTCACCAGTCCGAGGCCGCCGAGGCCGCCGGTGATCACATAGGTGCGGTCGTCCCTGACGGTCGGTGCCGTCCGGCTCTCGGCGTCCGGCTGTCCGGCGCCCGGCTGTCCGGCGTCGAGCGCGACGACCACGGGGTGCGGGCTCCGTGTCAGCGCGCGCAGCGCTTCGTCCACCTCGTCGATGCTGTACGTGTCGGAGCTGTACGTACCGGGGTCGGCCGTCGCCGGGCCGGCCGCGGCGAGGGCCGCCGCCCGTGCCGGGAGCGCGCCGTCCGGGCGTACCGTCACGGCGGCCGACGGCGCCACCAGGGTCGAGGCGAGCGGCCCGTGGTGGCGGACCGTCACCTCGGTGCCGGGGGAGAGCGTGGCGTCCGGTCCCACTGCCGTGACGGTGCCCGCGTACGCCGTGGCGGTCAGGGCCGCGCCCGTCGCCTCCCCGGCGGTGGCCGGTTCGTCCTCGGCGGCGGGTACGTCCCGCTGCGTCAGTGCCGCAGCCGCCACCCGTATCCGGACCTCGTCGCCCTGCGGCGCGTCCTCCCGTACGGGCAGCACGGTGGGCGCGGCCGGAGCGCCGGACAGCGGCGCGCGCACCTCGAACGGGCCCTGCCAGGACGGTGTGCCGTCCGCGGCCAGCAGCCTGCGGACGTGCCGCCGCCCCGCGCGGTACGCGATCTGGTGCTCGTCGGGCTCCGGGGCCAGCCACTCGGCGAGCAGGGCGGTGCTCGCGTGCCCGGCGTCGCCCTCCACGTCGACCAGGGTGGCCGACAGGTGCGGGTACTCGTTGAGCAGGACGTGCCCGAATCCCCACAGGGTGCCGGCCGCCGGCTGCTCGTCGCCGTCCGCCCGGTCGCCGGGAAGCCATTGGGCGCGCTCGGTGACCAGCCACACGCGCGGCGCGTGCCGGGGGTCGCGGGCGTTCGCCGCGGCCACCACGTCGAGCAGGTCGACGAGGTTCTCCCGGCACTCGGCGCGCAGCCGCTCGTACGACATCGCTCCGTCCAGCGGTCGCCAGAACCAGGCGACATCGGTCACCGACCCGTGCTCTTCGAGCGCCGAGCGCAGCGCCGCCGCGTCCGCCACCGGCGACACCCGGACCCCCTGTCCGGCGCCGCGCTCGGTGAGCGCGGCGAGCAGGGCGGGCGGCACGGTGTCCGCGCCCGGGATCACGACGTGCCGCTCCTGGGTCTGTACGGGCGTGGGCAGGGCGCGGCGCAGCCAGGCCAGCCGGTGGGTGAAGTGCGGGCCACCGCCGGGGCCCGCCGCCCGGACCAGTTCGGCGCCCAGCAGCTCGGCGACCGGGTCGTCGCCCTCCAGGAGCAGCAGGTCGGCGCGGCGGCCGGGTCCGTCGGGGCGTACCCGGGCGATGAAGCGGAACCGCTCGCCGCGCGGCTTCTTGAACAGTCCTACGCTCTGCGCGCCGCGCAGGACGAACACCGGGCCCTCGTCGTCCAGTGCGACGGCCGCCTGCAGCGCGCTCTCCAGGAGGGCCGCGGGCAGGTGCTCCACCGCAGCCGCGTCCCGGCCCGTCAGTTCGCCGCTGACCACGCCGTCGGCGTGCCGGGCGACGTGCAGGATGCGCTCGGACCCGTCGGTGGAGCTCCCGTCGGTGAAGCCCCGGTCGACGGCGGCGAGGTCGGTGGCGGTGTCCGTGGCGTCGGCCCGGTCGAGGACCGCGCCGGGCGTGGCCGCGAGCGCCAGCAGCCCGGGGTCGGCGTCCGCTCCGGGGGCGATGCGGGCGGCCACGAAGGTGCGCTCCTCGCCGTCTTCGCCCTCGCTCTCGCTCTCGCTCTCGCCCTCGACCGTGCCGGTCACCTCGACGTCCGCGGTGCCCTTGGCGACCGTACGCAGCCGGGTCGTCAGACGCACCACGCCCTCGCCGGTCAGCGGCAGCGGCTGGGCCAGCCGCAGCGTCTCGATCCTGGCGCGGGTGTGCCCGAACTCGGCGTCCTGCAGGGCGAGCAGCAGGTCGATCCAGGCCGCGGAGGGCAGCACCGGCTCCTTGCGCTCGCGGTGCAGGGCGATGTCGCCGAGCTCGGCCGGGGTGAAGTCGGCGGTGAACTCCGTGGTGAAGCCGGTGGATTCGGCGGATTCGGTGGAGGCCGCGCCGGAGTCCGGGAGCGCGTCCGGGGCGGTCCGCTGTCCGAGCAGCGGGTGGTGCGCCGGTCCCTCGCCGGAGCGGCGCGCGCGCTTCGTGCTCACCGGCAGCCAGTACGGCTTGCGCTGGAACGCGTAGGTGGGCAGCTGTTCCTTGGGCAGGGTGTGGCCCGCGTGGTAGCCGGTCCAGTCGACGGTCATCCCGGCGGCGTAGAAGTCGGCGAGGGCGCGCAGCGTCGCGGTGCCGCTCTCGTCCTGGCGGCGCAGGCTCGCCAGCCACAGGTGGTCGCCCGTGTTCACACAGCGCTTGCCGAGGGCGGTGAGCATGGCGGACGGGCCCAGCTCCACGAAGGCGTGCCGGCCGCGCTTGACCACCGCCCGCATCCCCGCCATGAATTGCACCGGCTCACCGATGTGCCGCACCCAGTACTCGGCCTTGCCGATGTCCCGGATGCGCGCGACCTTGCCGGTGACGTTCGAGATCAGCGAGATGGACGGCTCGCGGAAGGTGACCGACTCCAGCGCGGTGCGGAACTCGTCGAACACCTCCGCCATCAGCGGCGAGTGGAAGGCGTGCGAGACCTCCAGCGGCTGCACCCGCAGCCCGGTCCCGCTCAGCTGGGCGCTCACCGCCGCGAGCGCCTCGCTCGCGCCGGAGATCACGCAGTTCTCGGGGCCGTTGACCGCGGCGAGGGCCAGGTCCGGGTGGTCCGCGAGCAGCGGCAGCACCTGCTCCGCCGGGGCGCTGACGGAGGCCATGCCGCCGTCGGTCCGTACGGACTGCATCAGCCGGGCGCGGGCGGCGACCAGGGTCACCGCGTCGGGCAGCGAGAACAGCCCGGCCACCGCGGCGGCCACCACCTCGCCGATGCTGTGCCCGATCAGGACGTTGGGCGTGGCCCCCCACGACAGCCACAGCTGGGCGAGCGCGTACTCCAGGGTGAACAGCGCGGGCTGGGTGTACTGCGTCTGGTGGATCGCCTCGGGATCCTCGCCGGTGCCCAGCAGCAGGTCCCGTACGGAGCGGCCCAGATGGGGCTCGAAGAGCCGGTCGCACTCGTCCACGGCCGCGCGGAAGAGCGGGAAGCGCGCGTACGGGGCGGCTCCCATTCCCGGGTACTGGGCGCCCTGCCCGGTGAACATGAAGGCGACCTTGCGGATGCCCGAGGGCTCGACCGTCCTCTCCGGCTGCCGCGCCGCGTCCAGGACCTTCAGCAGCTGCTCGCGGTCGGCGACGGGCGCGGCGACGCGGTGCGAGAGGTGGGCGCGGCCCACGTTGGCCGTGTAGCTCAGCCGGGCCACATCCGCGTCGGGGTGCCCGTCGACGAACTGCCGGTACTGCTCGGCCTGTTCGCGCAGGGCCGTGCTGCTCTTCGCGGAGAGGGTGAACAGCGGGGCGGCGTCCGAGGAGCCGTCGGCCGGGTCCTCGGACCCGGTGCGGTCGGGAGCCTGCTCCAGGACGACCGCGCCGATGGTGCCCGCGAAGCCGAAGCTGTTCACCACGGCGCGGCGCACCGGCGCCTTCCACGGCTCGCACGCGGTCGGCACCCGGACCGGGTAGACCTCCCACGGGATGCGCTCGGAGGGCTGCGAGAAGTTCAGATGCGGGTAGATGGTCGCCGAGCGGAGCTGCAGCAGGGCCTTGATGACGCCGACCAGACCCGAGGCCGGTTCCATGTGGCCGAGGTTCGTCTTCACCGAGCCGACGAGCAGCGGATCGTCCTTGGTGTGGGAATCGGCGAACACGTTGCTGATGGCGCCCAGCTCGATCGGGTCGCCCAGCGGGGTGCCGGTGCCGTGCGCCTCCACGTACTGGATGTCGCCCGGGGCCAGTCCGGCGTCGGCCAGGGCCAGGCCGAGCACCCGCTCCTGCGCGGGGCCGTTGGGCACGGTGAGGCCCGCGCTGTCGCCGTCCTGGCCGACCGCCGTGCCGCGGATCACCGCCAGGACGTTGTCGCCGTCGCGGGTGGCGTCGGCCAGCCTCTTGAGCACGATGACGCCGCAGCCCTCGGCGCGCGCGTAGCCGTCCGCGGACTCGTCGAAGGTCTTGCACTGTCCGTCGGTCGCCAGCATCTGGGCGTTGGAGAACATCACCGGGATGCGCGGGTTGTGCAGCAGGTTGACGCCGCCGCCGAGCGCGATGTCGCACTCCCCGCGGCGCAGCGCGGTGACCGCCATGTGCAGCGCGGCCAGCGACGACGAGCAGGCGGTGTCGACGCTGATGCTCGGCCCGCGCCAGCCCAGGAAGTAGGAGATGCGCCCCGAGAGGGGGAAGAGGGTGATGCCGGACGCCAGGTGACCGTCGAGTTCCTCGTACGGCAGCGAGTCCAGCTCCAGGGCGTAGTCCACGGAGCTGGCGCCCACGTAGACGCCGCCGTTGCCGCGCCGCAGCGGTGTCGGGTCGACGTTGGCGTGCTCCAGGGCCTGCCAGGCGGTCTCCAGGAGCATGCGCTGCTGCGGGTCGATGTACTGGGCTTCCTTGGGCGAGATGTTGAAGAAGCCCGCGTCGAACAGGTCGATCCGGTCCAGGTAGCCACCGGCCGTGGCCCGTATCTTGCCCTTGTCGTCGGGGCCCGAGGGAGTGAACGCGGCGACGTCCCAGCGGTCCTCGGGCAGTGGCCCGATGCCGGAACTCCCGGTGCGGAGGAACTCCTCGAACTCGTCGAGGGAGGTGGCTCCGCCCGGGAAGCGCAGGCCCACACCGATGATCGCGATCGGACCGTGCGTCTCTTCACGCGGGCTCTCGGCAGTGGCATGGCGGTTGTCGCGAGACATGTCCGCGGCTCCTTCTTCCGGTTCTTCCGGTTTTCCCGGTCGCGCCGGTTCCCCCGGCCGGTCCGGACGATCTGTTACTGAGCGGGCAGGCTCTCGGCGGGCGCGCCGGCGAGGAGGTCGGTGAGGTAGCACACCAGCTGCTCGACGGTGGGTTCGTTGAACAGCACGTTCGCGTTGATGCTCAGTTCGAGCAGCTCTTCGAGGCTCTGCTTGAGGCCGACCAGCGCCAGCGACGTGAGGCCCAGGTCGAAGTAGCTCGTCTCCAGCGGGAGTTCGTCGTCGTCGTCCATCAGGAGGGCTCCCCTGAACAGCCCGGAGACGAGTTCCTCCAGCTCTTCCTTGATCTCGTACAGGGGCAGCTCGCGCAGCTCCCGCACGGATATGTGCGTCTCAGACATGGCGGTGACCGATCCGGATGCGGGGCGCGCGATGGCTGCGCCGGTGAACGAGTTCTCAGCCAACCACCGCCTCCTGACACGCCGCTGACCTGACGCTCGCCCGTCCGTGGTCTGCGCGCCCGGGGCGCGCAACGCAAAGACGGCCGAGCCGCACAAGGCGTCGGCTCGGCCGTCGTGAGCCCGCGGATGCGGGCCGGGTACTCAGCTCTGTCCGCCGCTCGGCCGCATGAACCTCACGATCACGGAGACGGCGAGGCTGAAGACGACCAGGGGGATCAGCCCCATGATGAAGGCGTGCGGGTAGTCGCTCGGCCTGGCGTCGCCGAGCGCGGGGTAGAACACGGCGCCGACCAGGGCCACACCGATGGCGGCCCCGCCTTCCTGCACCGTGTTCGTCGCGCCGGAGGCCGAAGCGGCGTGCTGCGGATCGGCGCCTCCCAGGACGGCACCGGTCAGCGGACCCGTGGTCATGCCCATCCCGATTCCGGCGACGACCAGCGGCGGGATCAGCCACAGCACACTGCCGTCCGTGCTGAGCCGCGAGGCGACCAGCCCCGTCAGGACATAACCGATGCCCAGGGTCAGCGGACCGACCGAGACCAGGCCGTGGCCCAGGCGCGCGGCCAGCTTGGCGGACAGCAGCGACGAACCGAAGTAGCCGGAGCCCAGCGTGAGGAAGACCAGCCCGGCCTCGGCGGCCGAAAGGCCTTTGCCCTCCTGGAGGTACAGCGCCAGCATGAAGAAGAACGACCCCATGGCCAGGAAGTACGTCAGCATGGCGATGAGGCCCACCGAGAAGGTCCGGCTGTGGAACATCGCGAGGTCGAGCAGCGGGCTGCGCCCCTGCCGCCGGCGCTGCTGCACGACGAAGCCGACTCCCAGCGGCAGCACGGCCACGAGCAGCAGCCAGCTCCACAGCGGCCAGCCCTGCTGCTGGCCCTCGACGAGCGAGAGCACCAGGGCCGCCAGGGCCAAGGTGGCCAGCACGGCACCGGTCAGGTCGATCCGCCCACCCTCGGCGTTGCGGGACTCGGGGATCAGCCGCCGGGTCAGGAGCAGCGTCACCACGCCGACCGGCAGATTGATCAGGAAGATGGTCCGCCAGTCGAGGCCCGCCACGTCCACCGAGATCAGAGCACCCCCGATGACCTGTCCGAAGACGCCGGCGAGGCCGATCACCAGGCCGTAGACGACGAAGGCACGGGCCCGCGCGGCACCGTCGTAGACGACACCGATGATCCCGAGGACCTGGGGCACCATCAACGCGGCGGTGACGCCCTGTACCGCCCGGAAGACGACCAGCGCGTCGGCGCTCTGCGCCACCGCGCACAGCCCGGAGGCGAGGGTGAACCCGGCGAGGCCGAGCGTGAACATCCGCCGCCTGCCGTAGAGGTCACCGAGCCGCCCGCCGGTGATCATGCCGGCGGTGAAGGTCACCCCGTACGCGACGATGACCAGTTGGGACTGGGCGTCGCTGGCCCGCAGGTCCAGCCGGATCGCAGGCACCGCGACGTTGGTGATGAAGTAGTCGAGGACCGTGATGAAGGTACCCACCATCACGACGGCTAGAGCGCCCCAGCCAGGACCGTTCTTGGGAACCACCGGCTCTCCGGCCCTGGTGGACGTCCCGGTTTCCGTTGTCATCGTGGTGCTCCTTGAGGGGGGAACGGAGACCGGGCGGACGCGCCCTGATGGCAGCGATCCGCCCGGTAGGGGGGCCGTGAGAGCGCTCAGGCGCCCGCGGGAACCTTGTCGAGGAAGCCGTAGACGTTCTTGATCTTCCCCTGGGAGTCGGTCACCACGACGTCGAAGCCGATGACGATGTTCTCGCCACCGCCGGCGGGCACCAGCTCCCACTGGAACCGGCCGATGTTGTGGTTCTCGTCGACGTCGCCGAGGACGCGGAACTCGAATCCCTTGAACTGCTCCTGGGCTCCGGCGAGCACGGCCCCGATGCCTTCGTGGCCCTGTACGTCGGCGAGCGGGTCGGTGTAGGTGGCGTCCGCGGTGAACACCTCGGAGATCGCCGCGGCACGCTTGCTCGCGTCCGCCTCGTTCCAGGCGGCGATGTAACGGCCGGCCAGTTCGGTCAGGTCACTCACGGGTACTCCTTGGTCGCATGCGATTACTTGTCTCGCCGACCGGACGCGCGCGGCCCCGGGCGGCTCCTCCGCCACTCTGCCAGGGGGCCGCTCAAGAACCGGTGGAGCCGTCGCGGGCCTCCTGGGGCGGCCCGGCACGCGACGGAACCGGTTCCGCCCGGCGCACGCCGGATCTCAAGCGGGGCTCAAGGGAGCGGTGTCACGTTCAACGCGGACAACACACTCCGTACCGCCCCGCCTGCCGCTGCGGCAGGCACCCCCCGGGGGCGTCAGGCAGGGAGGAGCAGTCAGTGAAGTTCAGAATTCTCGGCTCCGTCGGCGTCGAGGTGGACGGGCACTTCCGCAGTGTCCGGGGCGGGCAGCAGCGGGCGCTGCTGGCCGCGCTGCTGGTCAGCGGCGGCCGACTGGTCCCCGCCGAGGAGCTCTACACCGAACTGTGGGGCACGGAGCCGCCGTTGACCGTGGAGAACGCCCTGCAGGCGCACGTCTCACGGCTGCGCCGCACCCTGCAGGAGTGGGGCAGCTCCGCCCCTTCGCTGGTCACCCGGTCCACCGGGTACGCCCTGGAGTTCCCCGCCGAGGAGCTCGACATGAACGTCTTCAGGAGCCGGGTCGCCGAGGCCCGCAGAGCCGTGCCCACCGACTCGGCGTGGGCCGCCGGACTCCTCGGGGAGGCACTCGGCCTGTGGCGCGGCGCCCCGCTCCAGGACGTCGCCGGCGGGCCGCTGTGCCGGTCGGTGGCCGTACAGCTGGAGGAGGAGCACCTCGCCGCGACGGAGGACAAGCTCTGGTTCGACTTCGAGTGCGACGTGCCCTCCGCCATAGGGGAACTGAAGCGGATGAGCATCGTCCATCCGTGGCGGGAGCGGGTCACCGAGATGCTGATGCTGGCCCTGTACCGGTACGGGCGGCAGGCCGAGGCGATCGAGACGTACCACACCGCCCGCGGCCGGATGGTCGACGAACTGGGCATCGAGCCCTCGCCGCAGCTCAGGGAACGGTTCCTCGCCATCCTCAACCAGGCACCGCTCCTCCCCGGCCGGCGGACCGCCTCCCCGCAGCTGGTGCGTTCGGCCTGACCGCGTCAACGCCCGGCCCCCGGTAATGCGTTCCGTGTCACGGAACGCACCACCGAGGGCCGGGCGACGTCATGCGGTGGCCCCGCCCGGCAGGATCCGGGAGAACCCGGTGTACGGCGTGAGCGCCGCCGGCAGGACGACGGACCCGTCCTCCTGCTGCCCCTGTTCGAGCAGCGCGGCCACCGTGCGGCCGATGGGCAGCGCCGAGCCGTTGAGCGTCGCGGCAGCCTCCTTGGCCCCGCTCCCGGTGCGCACCCGGATGCCCGCGCGCCGCCCCTGGAAGGTGCCGCAGTCCGACACGGAGGAGATCTCGCGGAAGGCGCCGCTGCCGGGCAGCCACACCTCGATGTCGTACGTCATCCGGGCCGAGAAGCCCAGATCACCGGCCGGCAACTGCACCACCCGGTAGGACAGTTCGAGGCGGCGCAGACACTCCTCGGCGTGGGAGCGCATCAGCTCCAGCTGCTTGGGGGCCTCGTCCGCCGCGCAGATCCGTACCAGCTCCACCTTCTCGAACTGGTGCAGGCGCAGGATGCCGCGGGTGTCACGGCCGTACGAGCCGGCCTCCGCGCGGAAGCAGGGGGTGCGGGAGGTGAACGCGAGCGGCAGGTCGGCGGCGACGAGCAGGTCACCGGCGACGAGATTGGTCAGCGGGACCTCGGCGGTCGGCACCAGGAACAGCTCCCGGTCACCGACCCGGGTGGCGAACAGGTCCTCCTCGAACTTGGGCAACTGGCCGGTGGCGGTCATGGTCTGCCGGTTCACCAGGTACGGCACGGAGTGCTCGACGTAGCCGTGCTCCTGGGTGTGCAGATCCAGGAAGAAGTCACCGAGCGCACGCTCCAGCCGGGCTCCGGCGCCGCGCGACACGGTGAAGCGGGCGCCCGAGAGGCGGGCGGCGCGGGAGCCGTCGAAGATGTTCAGCGTCTCGCCGAGGTCGGCGTGATGGCGGGCCGGGCCCCCCGCACGCACGGGCGGGCCGCCGCGCGCCACCTCGACGGCCTCCTGGTCCGAGTGCCCGTCGGGCACCTCGTCCAGCGGGAAGTTGGGAATGGCGAGCAGCAGATCGGTCAGGGCCGCCTCGGCTTCGCGCGCCGCGGACTCCGCCTGCTGCACCTGCTCCCGCAGCCGCCGCGACTCCTCACGCGCGGCCTCGGACGGCTTGCCGCCGTGGCCGCGCGAGGCCGCCTTGAGGGCGGCGCGCAGGTCGGACACGGATGTCAGGGCCGCCGCGCGCCGCCGGTGCGCCTCCTCGACGCCGGTCAGGTCGAGCCCGTACCGGCGCCGCGCGAGGCGCCGCACCGCTTCGGGACCCAGCTCGATCAGCTCACGTACGTCATGCATGAACTCTCCTTGAGTGCCGGGCCGGTCCCGGTCCTGGGCGGCTGCGCGCGGGGGTCACCCGACAGCCCCTCAGACCGTCGCGCGGCGCTCGCTCATCATCTGGGCCATCTCGCCGATGTTTCCGGCCTCCATCAGCTCGTCGTCGCTGATCTCGATGGAGTACTCCTTGTCGAGGAGCATCGACAGCTCGACGACGGCGAGCGAGTCCAGCTCGACCTCTTCGCGGGTGGCCTGCGGGGTGATCAGGTCCGGGGCGACCTTGAGCTTGTCGACCAGGATCTCCTTGAGCATCTCGAACATGACGGGCTTCCTTTCGGTGGGGTCAGACGACGTCGATGTCGGGCCAGACGAGGGTGGCCGCGCCCCAGGAGAGCCCGCCGCCGAAGGCGGTGAGCAGCACCCGGTGACCGGCTTGGAGCGTGCCGTTCGCCGCGGACATGGCGAGCAGCGTGGGGAGCGACGCCGCCGCGGTGTTGCCGACCTCGGCGACGTTGGACAACTGCCGCTCCACGGGGAAGCCGAGCTCGTCCGCGACCGCGGTGAGGATGCGCGAGTTGGCCTGGTGGGCGCAGAGCCGGTCCACGTCGTCGAGCGTCCACCCGGCGGCCCGCACGGCGGCGCGCGAGGCCTCGCTCATCCGCTGCACGGCGTGCCGGAAGGTCTCCCGGCCGTTCATCTTGAAGTACGCGTCGGACGGGTCGGCCAGCTCGGTCACCGGCCCGCTGGAGCGCGACCGGGAGCCGCCGGCCGGGACCTGGATCAGCCCGGCGAGGCTTCCGTCGCTGCCCAGCACCGGAGTGCCGATCGCACCGGGCTCGTCCGCCTCACCCGCGCGCAGCACCACCGCGCCCGCGGCATCCCCGAACAGCACCACGGTGCCGCGGTCGTCCGGGTCGACCATGGTCGTGAAGGCGTCCGCGCCGATCAGCAGCACCCGCTCGGCCGTGCCGGTGGCGATCAGGCCGGAGGCCGTCGCCAGTCCGTACAGGAACCCCGCGCACGCCGCCGACAGGTCGAACGCCGGGGTGGTGCCCAGGCCGAGCCGGGTCGTGATGTCCGGTGCGGTGGGCGGGACCTGGTGGTCCGGTGTGGTGGTGGCCAGGATGACCACGTCCGCACCGCCGCCCCCGGCGGACTTCAGGGCCCGCTCCCCGGCCTCCACGGCCAGGTCGGAGGTGGCACCGCCGGGCTCGACGACGTGCCGCACCGACATGCCCGTCCTGGTGCGGATCCACGCGTCGTTGGTGTCGAGGCGCTCGCTGAGGTCCTGGTTGGTGACCAGCTTCGGCGGCAGATAGACCCCGGCGCCCGCGATGACAGCGGACTTCACGCGTCCCCCTGTGCGGGGGAGCCGAGCCACTCGACGGGCAGGCCCATGTACGCCATGCGGGCGGCGGCCATCTCGTCCGTCCACTGCTCGGCCATGTCGTAGCGCTGCTCCGGCGTGGTGTCCAGAAGCCGGGTGCCGGGCCAGATCTCGTAGTCACCGATCCGGTCGGCGTGCTCCTCCATGCCCTTCTGGAACAGCTCCTCGCGGTGGATGACGAACTTGCGGTCGTCGATGTCGTCCCACAGCGCGACGCCGGCCTGCAGGATCTCCACCAGCCGCGGCCGGTACTCGGGGTGCTTGCGCACGTGGTCGCGGAGGATGGTGCTGGCGACCGTCAGGTGGCGGATCTCGTCGATCGCAGTGCCGCGGGAGATCTCGCCGGTGGCCGGGGACAGCGGGGTCCACTTGCGTTCGCTCAGCTCCGCCGCCGGGGCGAGCACGCCCTCGATGACGATGGCGAACACGGCCACCGCGCCGGGGAAGTCGCGCTGCTTCTGGACGACGTCGAGGGTGAAGTCGATGACCGGCTGCAGCACTTCGCGCTGGTAGTCGGCCGCCATGTCCTCGATGTCGCGCAGCAGGGTCGCCTCCGGCATCCCCAGCTCGACCAGGTGGTTGCGGAACACCCGCGCGTGCCGGGCCTCGTCGAGGAGCTGGGTCGCGTAGAACTCCATCTCCGGGATGCCCGGAGCGATCTCCACGTACGGGGCGAGCAGCCGGGTGGCGACCTCCTCCGACAGCCCGCGGAAGCCGAATTCGAGGACCAGGGCCTCACGCAGCGGACCCGGCGCCTTGAGGAAGTCCGGGACCAGCGCCGACTCGTGGTGGCCGGTGACGCCGCGATCGCGCAGAGTGCCCTGGGCGACCTGGGTGATCCAGTAGGCGAGGTTGCACTCCTCGGGTCCGAGGGTGAGTTCCTTGGCCCCGTCGAGCAGACCGGGAGCGGTCTCCCAGTCGGCCTCCTGCGCCACGGCGCTCTGCGGCGATTCGGTCATGACGGCGTGTGCTCCTTCTGTCGGCCCGGGTTCACTGCCCGGGAGGTGACGGGTCTGCGGTCAGCGGCCTGCGGGGGACACCGCGCGGTCGGCGTTCCGGCTGCGGGGCGCGGGCCGGGCCGGCAGGTGGCCGACGGGCTCCGGGTCCTGGGCGTGGCCCACCGGCTTGGGGTGCTGCAGGCCCAGGTCGTCCAGGAGCCGCAGGTACCCCTTCTGCCGGACGGGCTCGTACGGCAGCGCGAACGACTTCATGAAGTTGCCGAACAGCCCCCGGTCACCGCTCAGGTGCCAGGCGACCGCGAGCAGTGCCCACTCCGGTCCGACCAGCCAGCACCACAGGCCGACGACCACGCTCTGCGTGATCAGGCTGTGCATGACGTTGTAGAGGACGTAAAAGACCTTGGAGATGGGCCTGCCCCCGCTGCGGCGGAAGGCGATGGCCCCCGGGATGTAACCGATCAGGTCGATGTAGAGGAACAGACCGATCCACACGGGCCAGCGGATGTCGCCGAAGTGCTCGATGATCAGGCCGGTGCTCACCGCGAAGCCGACGAGGTACTCGGCGCGGTGCAGGGAGAAGGTCCGTGGGGTCTCGAACGGGTTCGCCTGGTCCATGGCCGTCCCCTACGCTGCCGCGTCGGCGGGCGTGCCGAGCTCGACCGCGCTGCGCAGCTCCGTGCGGGCGAACAGCCCGGTGACGGCCCAGGCCACGGTCTCCTTGATGACGCGCTCGGCGATCGGGTCGAGGATGCCTTCGAGGCTCGGGATACCGAAGTCGAAGTCGACCTCGAAGTGGACGACGACGTTCTCGTCCTCCTGGATCACCGCCCACTTGCCCTCGAAGACGTCGAAGTCGCCGTCCTCCTGCTCGAACCGGATCTCCAGCTCGTCCTCCAGGAAGCGGTCCTCCTCGGTCCAGCGCAGCAGGCCGCTGCGGAAGTGCAGCTCCCAGCTGGAGCTGCCCTGCGGATCGGGCAGGGTGCCGTGCACCGTGGTGGAGCTGACGTGCGGGGCCAGTTCGGGGAATCGGTCGAACCTGGCGACGGACTCGAAGACGGTCCTGGCGTTCTCTCCCAGTACCACGGCGTCCAGTTCCACATGACGCATCAGTTGTTTCCGCCTTCCGGCATCCTGGCCGAACCGGCGACCAGATCGAGGGTTGCTTTGTCGAAGGAGCTGAGCAGGTACTCCACGTCGAGGTCGGTGAGCGTGGCGGGCGGGGTGAACCGCACCACCGAACTGCCGTTCATCGAGTGGTTGGCGACCACGCCGTGGTTGAAGAGCTCGATGAGCAGCTCCCCGGCCAGGCCCGCCTCGGTCAGCTCCACGCCGATCAGCAGGCCCTGGCCGCGTACGTCGACCACCAGGTCGGGAATGTTGCGGCGGGCTATCTCGGCGATCCGGGGCAGCAGCCGGGCGCCCAGGTCCATGGACCGGGTGACCAGGCGCTCCTCCTCGATCGCGCGGACGGCGCCCTGGACGGCCGCCATCAGCAGGGGCTGCCCGGAGAAGGTCGAGGTGTGGATGTACGGGTCCTTGTCGAACGGGCGGAACGCCTTGCGGGTGGCGACGGCCGCCGAGACCGGGACCACACCGCCGCCGAGCGCCTTGCCCGCGAGCAGTACGTCGGGGACGACGCCCTCCGTGTCGGCGCCCCACCACTCGCCGAGCCGGCCCATGCCGGTCTGTACCTCGTCGAGGATGAGGAAGCCGTCGTACTCGCGCACGAGCTCCTCGACCCGCTTGAGGTAGCCCTTGGGCGGGATGATCACGCCGCCCTCGCCCTGCACCGGCTCCAGGATCACGCAGACCTCGCCCGGGTGCGCCCGCAGCTCCTCCTCCAGGGCGTCCGCGTCGCCGAAGGGCAGGTGCAGTACGTCGGGGAGCAGCGGCCGGAAGGGCTTCTGGTAGACCTCCTTGGCGGTCGCCGAAAGGGCACCCATCGTCTTGCCGTGGTAGCCGCCCTGCATCGACACGGTCCGCCTGCGGCCGTTGGCGCGGGCCAGCTTGAGGCCGGTCTCGACGGCCTCGGCGCCGGAGAGCGAGAAGTGCACGCGGTCCAGGCCCTCGGGCATGACCGAGACGAGGGCCTCGGCGGCGCGGGCCACCGTCGGCTCCAGCAGGATGCGGGTGGCGACCGGGTGGGTGCGCAGCTGGCGCTCGACGGCCTCCATCACGATGGGGTGGCGGGCGCCCATGATGAAGACGCCGTAGCCCCCGGCGTTGAGGAAGCGCTCACCGTCGCTCGTGGTCAGCCAGGCGCCGGAGGACTCCACCTCCATGTGGCTGCCGAACAGTTCGGCGAGGGTGGCCCGGCCCTTGCTGAGGTGGGCCCGGTAGAGACCGAGGATGTCCGCCTCGGTGTCGACCCGGATGTCCTGGGTCACGGTCACGGATAACTCCCTGGATACGACGGGCTGTTGGGGTTCGACCGGTGCATCGGCCGGATGCGGTTCAGGAGAGGTCGAGCGGCTTGCCCGCGACGTAGTCGACGAGCTGTCCGGCCGTGGCGGACCGCCCCGGAGGGTGGAAGACCAGCGGACGTACGGAGGCCGCGAGGCGGGCGTGGTCCGAGCTGCGGATGAAGTCGATGCCGCCCAGCAGCTCCAGGCTCTTGTCCGAGACCTTGGCGAGCAGGTCCTGGGTGGCGTAGCGGGCGATGAGCACCTGGGCCACCGCCTCCTCGCTGTCGAGCCCGTCCCGTACGGCGCGGGCGGCGCCCTCAAGCAGGTGGAAGGCGCTCTCGACGTTGATGACCACGTCGGACCGCTCGCTCACGCTGCCCCGCTCGCGCTGGACGACCAGTTCGGCGAGGGCGGCGGCGGCTCCGGCGTAACCGGCCGAGATCAGCATCTCGAACCAGATGACGCCGGCGGTCTGCAGCTCGTCGAGCCGGTCCGGGTCGTCCTCGGTGGTGCGTACGACCATGTTGTCCGGGACGAACACGTCGGTCAGGCGTACCTCGTCGCTCTCCGAGGCGGCCAGCACGTCGTTGCCCCAGAACGGATGGACCGTCAGGCCCTCGGAGGAGGCCGGGACCAGTGCGAGGGCGAGTTCGGGGGTGCCGTCCGGGCCGGGCACGGCGATGCTCGCGGTGAGCAGCTGCATCGAATGGGCCAGGCTGCACGGCTTCTTGATGCCGTTGAGCCGGTACCCGCCCGGGGCCGGCACCGCGACGACCGACGGCGCGAAGATGTTCTGCTGTGTCTTGCCCTCGGCCCAGCCCGAGGCCATCAGGATCTGCTCCGGCACGACCCGGTGCAGCAGCTCCAGTTGACCCTCCGCCAGCCGCCCGGACCGCTCGGCCAGCGAGTACAGCATCGAGACGGTGAAGTGGTGCATGGTCACCGCGGCGGCCACCGACGGTGACACCGCCCCGATGGCCCGCTGCACCTGCACCGCGTCCACCGGGTCGGCGCCGTGCCCGCCGAACTCGGTGGGCACCAGCAGCCCCACACCGCCGTGGGTGCGGAACAGGTCGATCGCGGGACTCCCGGGAGCCTCCCGCTCGGCGAAGGGGATCTCTTCCAGGGCCTTGAGCAGCCCTGGATGGTACCGGTCGCAGAGCGAGCGGGCGGAGTCGAGGGAGCGCACGGGGGGACACCTCCGTTGAATCGGTGGAGCGGGGGGATGGTTCAGGCCCCGAAGACGGCCTCGTGGGGGCTGACGTCGGTGGCGATGCTGACGCCCTGGATGTGCGAGGTCTTGAGGATCGGGTAGTTGGCCTCGCCGTAGACACCGCCGGTCAGGCCGGTTCCGCCGTGGCTGGGCAGATACGGCAGGAAGCCGATGTGCGAGTCGTTGATCTTCAGCAGGCCGCCGTTGGTGATGCGCTGCACGAACGCGTTGATCACCCGGGCGGACTTGACCCAGAGCGAGTTGCGCAGCCCGTACTCGTTGGAGTTGACGAAGTCGATGAACGAGTTGAGCAGCGTGTCGTCGTCGTCGGTCGCCTCGGGTACGACGATCGGCAGCAGCGGGAAGAACGTCTCGCTCCTGACGATGTCGTGCAGGCGGGCCCCTTCGAGACCGTCGACCCGCACCACGGTCGGCTGCAGGAAGACGCCGGTCTCCGACGGGGTGCCGTCGACCTCGGTCCGCAGGCCGCCGGTGATGATCTCGCCGCCGCGGTCCAGGGACTGCTTGAGCAGCGCGAAGAACTTCTCGCTGCGGCGCACCGGGGAGAGCAGGACGTCCTCGTCCTCCGGGTAGCCCGGACGGACCACCTTGACGCGCTCCTTGACCGCTTCGATGAGCTCCTCGGCGATCTCGGGGTGGACCAGCACGCAGTTGGGCACCATGCAGATCTGGCCCGAGCCGTAGAAGGACTCGCAGATCGCCTCGGCCGCCTTCGTCAGGTCGGCGCCCTTCCACACGACGATGGTGTCGTTGCCGGCCAGCTCCAGGATGGGCTTCTTGCCGTTGGCCACGCAGCTCTCCTGGAAGCGCAGGCCCTCCTCGCTGCCGCCGATGTAGAAGATGTCGTTGATCAGCGGCGACTCGACCCAGCGGTCCAGGGTCTGCTTGGGGTTGGAGCAGATGGCGTTGAGGATGCCGGGAGGCGCGGAGATCTCTTCGAGCAGCGGCGCCACCACGTCGCGCATCAGCCACATGGTGCTCAGCGCGATGCTGCGCGGGGCACGCATCACGACCGCGTTGCCGGCCATCAGCGCGAGAACGGCGAGGGCCGCGCTCGGCGCGGGCGCGTTCTGCGGCGGGTTGAAGGCCACCACACCGTCGGGCTGGCGACGGACGATCAGGCGCCGTCCCTCGTGCTCGAACTCGGTGTGCATCCGCTGCCGGTACCAGTACAGGCTTTCCTCGCTGTAGATCTGCTTCATGCAGCTCAGTTCCCAGCGGGCCAGCCGCAGCGGGTGCGACTCCGAGGTGAGGATGTCCAGGAACTCGTCCTCGCGGCGCATCAGCTCCTCGCGGAACATCCTGCCCAGGCGCATCCGACGTTCCAGGGGGACCTCGGCCCAGGCGCCCGCAGCAGCAGCGGCGGCCTCCGTGGCGAGATCGATCGAAGCATCGCTGGCGATTGCGCAACGGCCCACCACATAGGGGTGATCCGCCGACTCGGAATCCGGATTCTTTTCCAGTTCCCGTTTGAGACTGACGCTCGTGAATACATCTTCGAGCATGGACTTGGCGCTGACGGTATATACCCAGCCGTCGCCTTCGACGTCCTTGCCCGCGATATAAAGTTTGTAACTGCGGAGTTCCTTTTCAGGCATCAAAGGACCTTTCCCAAGTCCGATCTTCCCTGCTCACTGTCCACCGTGAAACGATGTTCGCAGCGCCTGCTGACTCATCGCTGACACCCGCCTCGCGGATTACCGCAGCGCTGATGCGATCCATTCCTGAAGATCATCGGAATCCATCGAATCGAGGTGCTCGGCCGCCTCGGCGACCTCGGGCGTCCCGCCGTACTCCAGGAACTTCTGCTGCATCAGTTCGGCGTGGTGGGCCCGCGTGTGGGGGCCGGCGGCGGCGAGCGGGATCATGCGCTCCCGGCTGAGGGTGCGCCCGTCGGCCAGCCGTACCGTCACCCGGGCGCCGGTCGCCTTGGCGGACGAGGTGAAGTCGGCCCGTGCCTTGTCGCCCGCGGCCTCCTGGGCGAGCCTGGCCACCTCCTCGCCGCCGAAGGAACGCAGCCAGGGTTCCGCCGCGGGCCCGGCCTGCCGTACGGCCTCGCCGAACGGGGCCTCCGAGGCGAACAGCGCCCGGGTCAGCTCGGGGTCGTGCACCAGCCGCACCCGTTCCGCGACGTCCCAGCGGACGCGCTCGCTGAGCAGCGGCGCCGCGAAGTCGTTGACCGTCAGACCGCCGGTCAGCAGGGCGGTGGCCACCGGATACGGGGTGTGCAGGACGAGCGCGCCCAGCGGCGAGCCCGGCCCGACGATGTACGACGCCGCCTTCTTGCCCGCGAACAGCGTGTAGAGGGACGCCTCGACGACGATCTCCTCGATGTCCTCGGGACGGCACGGACCGATGTCGCGGTGCAGCGCGGCGGCGCAGTCCACCGCCGCGTCGATCCCGGGACCGCCCGGGTGCATCTTGAACGAGAGGGTCTCGGTGTGCCACCGCAGGCCGAGGCCCGCGTTGACGGCGTCGGGCAGCGGTACGGAGGAGAACCGGTCGAGGAAACCGTCCGGGTGCTCCAGGATGTCCACGGCGCCCCGCAGCCCGGCGCGGGCCCCGTCGCAGGCGTCCATCGCGGTGCGTACCGGTGTGAAGGTGTTGAACAGCCGCGCGTCGCTGGCCAGGAAGGCGCGCATCAGCGGCCAGTTGGGCATGGCGAAGGCGAGGCCGAGGGCGTTGCTCCAGACCGCTTCGTCGGCGCCCTCGCAGTGCAGCCTTCCGCTGACCGTGCCCGCCAGGTGCGTGTGCACGGCGCTGTGGCCGCGCAGCGGCCCGAGCGTGGCCGCCGCGGTGATCCTCGCCGCGAACTCGTTGGCGGCGACGACCGCGGTGACCAGCGAGGCGCCGTCGAGGCCGCGCGCGTAGGCGTACGCGAGCGGGACGGACACCGTGGAGTTCGACAGATGGCCCGCGTACGCGGTGTCGTCGAGGTTCAGCCAGGAGCCGAGCCCGGCCAGCACACACGCCGACGTACGCGGATCGCTCTGCAGGGGCGGCCCGAAGGCCTCGATGAGCCGGCGGCCCAGCGGGTGTGCGGCGCCGGCCCGGATGGAGGCCAGCTGGGAGAGCAACTGGCTGCTCGCCAGGGAGCGTACGGGGGCGGGGACGTCCTCAGCCTGCAGCCGGGCCGCCCACCGGCACAGCTCCTTGAGTATCGACACGCGTCACTTCTTTCGTCGGAGCACCCCAGACCGGCAGCACACCCGGCAGCACATCGACGGACATGCTGGTCCAGTTGAGCTGCTGCAGTTCACCGTCGTGCTCGAAACACAGGGGGCGCCCGTCGAGGCGTTCGACGACGACGCGCCGCCCGCGGCCGTACACCACTCCGGGCTGCTCGTGCAGCAGGCCCTCGGTGGCGAGGTGGGGAATGTCCGTGGCGGGCACCTCGGCGCCGACGACGCAGACGTCCAGCAGCCCGTCGTCCAGCTCGGAGTGGGGCAGGACCAGGTACTGGCCGCCGCGGTACCGGCCGCCGCCGACGTTGGCCAGGACGGTGGCGCCCTCGTGCAGCACCGTGCCGTCGACCGTGACCCGCCCCGGGTAGGGGCGGTGGGCCGCAGCCGCGTCCGGCAGGGCCCGGGTGTAGCGCTCGCGGCCGGTGGCCTGGACCGTGCGGGCCGTGATCAGGCCCTCGGCGACCAGCCCGGAGCAGGCGCCGAGCAGCACGAGTTCGCCGGTCTCGGCGAGCGATCCCAGGTCGATGCGGCGCAGTGCGGCCCGCTCCGCGTCGGCGGTCAGAGTCGCTTGCAGCGTCTCGGCCCAGGGCCGGTCGGCCCACAGCATGCGGTAGTTGGAGTTGCCGGTGCCCGCGGGGACCACGGCGAGGGCCGCCGCGGTGGGCCGGTCCCGGGCGACGAGTCCTTCGACGACCTCGCGCACCGTGCCGTCGCCGCCGACCGCGATCACCAGGTCCGCGGCCGTGGCGGCGCGGACGGCCTCGGTGGCGCTGCCTCGGTGCGTCGTGCGGTGCACCTCGACGCTGTCGAGCCGGTCGCGGCAGAGCCGTACGACCTCGTCGAACAGGCCCGCGCGTACGGTGCCCGCGGTGGGGTTGGCGACGACAAGTGCCCGTCGTGGGGCGGGGGATGCCGCGGTCGGCATGAGGCGATTCTCCAGACGCTGCGATCGGCGATCGGCGGCCGGCGCCGCTCCGGGCCCGACGGCGTGGCGCACTCGGCGCGAGCAGGTCGCGTACGGCGGGCTTCCGGCGGGCTTCCGGCGGTGCGGCAGCACGGCCCGCAGCGGAGAGGGCAGGATTCGAACCTGCGTGGGCTTTCGCCCGACTGAAGCGTGCTCCGGTCCCCGATAAACCACTCCGGGCACCTCTCCTGGTTTCCGGAAGCCATTGTCTCCCGGTTGCCTGGATTACATTTCCAGCCCGCTCTGATATCCGGCTGACAGGCGGCTGACATCTCCCCGGCAGACAATTTCGGCTCTTCCGGGGCTCATCTTGCAGGTGCTCTACTTTCCTGTGCTCGTCATCGGAAGAGAGAGGGCCAATGTCTCCTACAGCAACGGCCGAGAACACCGTTCTCGCATCGATCCGTCAACACACGCAGTCCGAGAACTCCAGCGCGTTCCTGACCATGAGCCAGGGGACCAGCGCGTTCACCGCGCCGGGACTCGACGGCATCATCGCCTACCGCAGGGCCGGCCAGTACCTGGTCCAGCTCGGCGGCCCCTTCGCCGCCCCGGACGACTACGACACCCTGCTCGACCGCTTCGTGGCCCATGCCCATGAGCAGGGCCTGAAGGTGGTGGGCGCCCAGTTGCAGCGCCCTGACGCCGAGGTGTACGCCCGGCGCGGCTTCACCGTCAACCAGTTCGGCTCCTCCTGGGTGGTCCACCTGCCCGACTTCACCATGCGCGGCACCCGGTTCATGCGGATGCGCAACAAGATCTCCCGCGCCCTCCGCAGCGGTCTGCAGGTCAGCGAGGTGTCGCCGGAGGAACTGACCGAGGCGATCACCCACATCGACCAGGCCTGGCTGCGCTCCAAGGGCGAGGAGGCCCGGCAGCTGGAGTTCCTGGTCGGCGAGATAGGCGGCCCCGCGCAGGAGCACCGCAGGCTCTTCCTCGGCACCATCGACTCCAAGCCGGTCGGCTACATCTCGTACTCGCCCGTCTACGGCAGCCGGGCCGGCTGGATGCACGACCTGAGCCGGCGCATCCCCGACGACACCCCGGGCCTGATGGAGGCCATCAACGCGCACGTCATCGAGGTGCTGCGGGCCGAGGGCGCCGAGTGGCTGCACTTCGGCTTCACCCCGTTCACCGGCCTGGCGGAGGAGAACGAACTCCCCGGCCACAGCCCGTCCTTCCAGTGGCTGATGCACTTCCTGTGGGCCGAGGGCGCGGCTCTCTACCCCGCCCAGACGCAGCTCACCTACAAGGAGAAGTGGGCGCCGGAGGCTCCCGTCCCCGAGTACGTGGCCTTCGACGGGCCCGCCTCGCTGTCGGCCTTCGCGCACATCTTCCGCGCCTGCAACGCCTTCTGAACCCACCGCACCCGAGCCGCCCGGCACGGCGGCACCCAGCAAGGAGGAAGAACCATGTCCAGCGAGCAGACCACCGAGGCCCTGGGGCAGGACGCCGAGCAGGCGCCTGCACCCAGCGAGACGGACGCCCTCAAGGAGCAGCTGGTCCATTCCCTGATGGACATCATCGGGGCCCCGGACGACCAGGACGTCGCCCGCGCCTCGGACGAGCTGCTGCGCACCCTGGACGCACGGCTCGCCCAGGAGGCCGCAGCCGCGTGACGCGCCGCCGCACCGCGCGCACCGCCCGCCCGTAGTGGCACAGCTCCCGCACGGGAGCTGTGCCACGGGCCGCCCGGTGCAAGCCCCGCCCCGGCGGTGTTCCAGGCAGTCATCAGCGCCACATCAGTGCGGTGCCCGACGCTCAAGTTGCTTTCGCCCGGTGCCCCGTGCCGGGACCCGTCCTGCTCAAGGAGATCCTTCTATGCAGTCTCCGAACATCAGTGAGACCACCAGCGAGAAAGAGTCAGACACCCAACGGCCGCTCGAAGCCGGCCTCGCGGTCGCGACGGGCGAAGCGAGCAGCCAAGGTGCCTCCGCCACCTTCGGTGAGCTGCTGAAGCGCGTGAAGACCGAGGGACTGCTCGACCTCAACACGGGCTACGACTACCGCCGGCTCGCCCTGAACATGTCCCTCATCCTGGCCGGTCTGGTCGCCTTCCTCCTGATCGGCGAGTCCTGGTGGCAGATGCCGGTCGCGGTGTGGATGGGCCTCTGCGGCGTTCAGAGCGCCTACATGTGGCACGAGGTCGGCCACAAGGCGATGTTCCGCGACAAGAAGGTCGGCACACTCGTCGCGTACTTCCACGCCAACTTCTTCAGCGGGGTGAGCTACGCCTGGTGGGTCAACCACCACAACCGGCACCACAGCCACCCCAACCACCTCACGCTCGACCCCGACATCGGCCGGCGCACCGCGATCTTCGACATCAAGCAGTACGCCACCCGCACCCGGACGCAGCGCTTCATCGTCCGCCACCAGCGGATTCTCTTCTTCGTGCTCCTCGTCCTGGAGGGCTACAAGATGGAGAAGACCACGGTCAAGGAGCTGGCCAAGAGCGGGGCCAAGCGCCGGTTCGTCGAGATCGGCCTCGTCGTCCTGCGTACCGCGATCTACCTGACCGCCGTCTTCACCGTCCTGACGCCCCTGCAGGCCATCGTGTTCATCGCGGTGCAGCACGCCGCGCTCGGCGTCTACTTCGGCCTGATGTTCGCCCCGAACCACAAGGGCATGGAGGTCCGCGACGGCGAGAAGGAGACCCTGGACTGGCTTGAGCGCCAGGTCCTCACCTCCCGCAACATCCGCCCCAACTGGTGGATCGACTTCCTGTACGGCGGCCTCAACTACCAGGTCGAGCACCACCTCTTCCCGGCGATGCCGAAGCGCAACCTCGCCCGCGCCCGGGAGCTGACCCGCGACTACTGCGCGGAGCGCGGCATCCCCTATCTCGAAGTCGGGTTCTGGGAGTCCTACAACCAGGTCGCCACGTTCCTGCACGAGGTCAGCGCCCCGACGCGGCAGAAGGAAATCGGCGCCGCCGTCTGACGGACGCCGTACGACAGCCCCGGCACCGCCCCCGCCGGACCCCCGCAGCACATCACGTACACGCCCCCTCCCTCCCGTACGACCGGAGGGGGCACTCCGCCTCCGCCCACGCGTAACGCGCCGGGGCGGAGGCACACGGCCGAACGCTCACCGGAGACTTGAGGAGCTCTGAACCATGTCACAGCAGACGCCGCTGAGGCCCCCGCCCGCGGCGCGCACCATCGGCGACCGGCTCGACCGGATGCCGGTCACGCCCACGCACCGCATGCTCACCGCCGTGGTCGGCGTGGGGCTGCTCTTCGACACCTTCGAGAACAACCTCTCCGGAACGATCTCGAAAGTGCTGCAGGGGGACTTCGCCTTCAACGGCACCACCCTCAAGCTCGTCCTGGCCTCGGCCTTCATCGGGCAGTTCTTCGGCTCCCTGGTGCTCGGGCGGGTCGCCGACCGCTTCGGACGGCGCCGGGCCTTCCTGATCAACCTCGCGCTGTACTCCGGGTTCTCGCTGCTGGGCGCGTTCGCCCCGAACGCCGCCTGGCTGATCGTGACGCGCTTCCTCGCCGGGGTCGGAATCGGCGCCGAACAGGCCCTGTCCGACTGCTACCTGGCCGACGTACTGCCCGCCGGGCAGCGTGGCCGGTACACCGCCTGGGCGTACACCCTGGCGTTCTGCGGGGTGCCCGCGGTCGGCTTCGCCGCACTGTGGCTGGTGCCGCTGAGCCCGCTGGGCATCGACGGCTGGCGCTGGCTGTTCGTGCTGGGCGCCGCCGGATCGGCCGTCGTCTGGGGACTGCGGCGCAGGCTCATCGAGTCGCCGCGCTGGCTCGCCACCCAGGGACGCCACCAGGAGGCGGAGAAGCTCGTGGCCATGATGGAGGCCGAGCTGCCCGCGCACGTCCTGGCGGAAACGAGGGCGGAGACGAGGGCGGAGACACGGCCCGCGGCGGCCACGGTGAAAGAGCGCCCGAACGACGCCGCCGCCCCGCCGCTGCCCCGGCGCACCGGCCCCGGCGTGGTGTTCCAGGCCAGGTTCCGGCGCCGTACCGCCATGCTGTGGCTGTTCTCCACCCTGTCCGTGGTCGGTTACTACGGTTTCGGGGCGCTGGCCCCCCAGATCCTGGCCGCCAAGGGGTACGGAGTGGTCACCGGCCTCGGCTTCACCGCGGTGTCCTTCATCGGCTACCCGATCGGTTCCCTGGTGTCGGTGCCCATCATGGACCGAATGGAGCGCAAACGGCTCCTCGCCCTCTCGGCCCTGGCGATGGCGCTGGCGGGCTTCGGATTCGCGTACGCGGGCTCGGTGGCCGTCGTGATGTTCTTCGGGATCGCCTACACCCTCGTCAGCAACGTGTTCTCCACGGTCTCGCACGTCTATCTGGCCGAGCAGTACCCCACCGACATCAGGGCGGCGGCCACCGGCCTCGCGTACTCGCTGTCGAAGCTCAGCGCCGGGGCGCTGCCCTTCGTCCTGCTGCCGGTGCTCGAACAGCACGGAGCGGGCCCCATGTTCGCCGTCATCGCGGGCTGCATGGCCCTGCTGGTGGTGACGGTGCTGGTCCTGGGCGGCAGGACCACCGGGGTCTCCGTCGACCACGACTGAGACCGACCAGGAGCACCAGGGCCACGCAGTTCGCCCCGTCGCGGTGCGACGGGGCGAAGCGTTGTCAGATGGCGCCGACCGGTGTCGGGCGCGGCACTCAGCTGTGGACGGCCTCCGCCGCCTCGACGGCCAGATAGGCCGCCAGCTGCCGCACCGTCGCATGCTCCAGCGCCACGATCGGGTCGAGGACGAGGCCGAACTTCTCCTCGATGTCCCCGAAGAGGCCCAGTGCGGCGACGGAGTCGAGGCCGTACTCGACGTACGGGACATCGGGGTTGATCTCTGACAACGGCAGGGACACGTGGGTACCCAGCCTCTCCGCGAGCCAGCCGAGGATCTCCCCCTCGGGCATGACCGGCTCCCTGTCCGCCATGTGCAGCTCCTTACGTGATCCGTCGGCACCGTGCCTTCCCCCTCATCCTGCTGCCCGCCACTCAACCCCGGCTTGACCCGGCACCTCCGGGCCCCTTCGCTCCCCTTCGTTTCGAGTGGGTCTTGAGCGGTTCTTGCGATGGTCCCTGAGCCGGAACTTTCAGAACCCGGCCCAGGAGCGTGCTGAAGCCCCGGCCCCGTGCCCCACGGCCCATCCCCAAGGAGCTAACTCATGAGCACAGCCCAGGAGCAGTTACCGGTGGCGGACGCCCAGCTGTTCAAGGACGCGATGGCGCTGCTCGCCACCCCCGTCTCGGTGGTCACCGCCCTCGACGGGGCGGGGCGGCGCTGGGGGTTCACCGCGAGCTCCGTGTCGTCGGTGTCCCTCGACCCTCCTCTGGTCATGGTGGGCATCGCGCTCGGTTCGAGCTGCCACGCCGCCATGTCGGCGGCCGAGGAGTTCGCCGTCAACGTCCTCGGCGAGCGGCACAAGCCGGTCGCCCAGCGCTTCGCCACCCACGGCGAGGACCGCTTCGCCCCCGGCGACTTCGGCGCCTGGGAGGGCGGCGTCGCCCTCCCGTACCTGCCGGACGCCAAGGTGCGGCTGCGCTGCCGCACGGTGGACGTGATCCGCGCGGGCGACCACGACCTGCTGCTCGGCACTCCGCTGGAGATCCGCATCAGCAGCCCCGCCGCGGCGCCGCTGCTGTGGTACGCACGTGACTTCCACACGCCCGTACCCACAGGCGTGCCCCACTGACCACCGGCCGCCGCGGGCAGGTACCTCCGGGGGCCGGCAGACGGCCCCACCCGTACTCCAGCGATACTCCGGCCGGGTGCGCTGCAATCGCTCCGACAGGGAGCTGCGCCGACTCCTGCCCGTCGGCTGGGCCGTTGCAGGCGACATACCTGTCGGAAGGGTCTGAATGACCGCACGCGACAGGCCAGGAGGGCTTGCACATGGCCACCGAAACAACCCCGGCGCAGACGGGGACGGCGACCACGCCACCACCGGACACCACGACGGGCAGACGGTCGTGGGGTGCGCTGCTGGTCGTGCTCGCGGGCTTGTTCATCACCAACCTGGACTTCTTCATCGTCAACGTGGCGATTCCGTCACTGCAGTCGGACATGAACGCGTCCTCGGCGCAGATCCAGTTCGTCGCCGCGACCTTCAACATCGGCCTGTCCGCCGCGCTGATCACCGGTGGCCGCCTCGGTGACCTCTACGGACGCAGGCGGATCTTCTCGATCGGCCTCGCGCTGTTCACGCTGGCCTCGCTCGCCTGCGGCCTCGCGCCGAACATGGGCGTGCTCATCGGAGCCCGGGGCATCCAGGGCGCGGCTGCCGCGCTGGTGATCCCGCAGGTCCTGGGCATCCTCACCACCACCTACTCGGGCAAGGACCGGGTCACGGCCTTCAACGGATTCGGGCTGGCCCTCGGGGCGTCCGCGGTCTTCGGCCAGTTGATCGGCGGCCTGCTGATCAAGGCGGACGTGTTCGGCCTCGACTGGCGCTCCATTTTCCTGATCAACGTTCCGATCGGCGCGGCCGTCCTGCTGATCACGCCGCGCGTCGTCCCCGAGTCGAAGGCCGAGGGCCGCACCGGATTCGACCTGACCGGTGTGGTGCTGGTGACCGCCGGTCTCACCGCGGTGATCCTGCCCCTGGTCCAGGGCCGGGAGCAGGGCTGGCCCACGTGGACCTGGGAGTGCCTGATCGCCGCCGTACCGCTGCTGGCCGCGTTCTGGATCCACCAGCGCCGGCTGCACGCCCGTGGCAGGTCGCCCCTGGTGAGCCCGGCACTCTTCCACGACCGCGCCTTCCGGGTCGGAGTGGTGGGCATCCTGGTGTTCTTCGCCGCCATGGCCTCCTTCTTCCTGGTGCTCGCGCTCTTCCTGCAAGAAGGCCACGGCGTCTCGGCGCTCGATTCCGGGCTGTTGTTCGTCCCGCTGGGTATCGGCTTCTTCCTCTCCTCCACCCAGGCTCCCCGGATCGCAGCCAAGTTGGGCCGGCAGGTTCTCGCGCTGGGCGCGCTCATCCTGGCCGTCAGCGATGTCGCGCTCGCCGAGACCGCCCTGCACATCGACAACGGGTCCGTGGCCTGGTGCATCCCCGCGATGCTGTTCTGCGGCATCGGCATGGGCCTGGTCGTGGCGCCGCTGACCTCGCTGGTGCTCGAAGGCGTGGCGCCCGAGCACGCGGCTGCGGCGTCCGGGGTGTTCTCGACCGCCCAGGAGATGGGCAACGCCGTGGGCATCGCCGCCATCGGTGTCGTCTTCTTCAACACCCTGGGCACCCGGCACGGCCCGGGGGCGTTCGCCGACGCGTTCTCCTCCGGCCTCTTCGTCCAGGCCGCCATCTGTGTGGGGGTCGCGGCCCTGGTGCAGTTGCTGCCCCGCCCGGCGCGGCAGAACTGACCGCCACGGCAGCCCTCTCCACCCTCTCCACCTGATGTCGGATCCGCCCGATCCGTATCCCTCCCCGTGGGTGCCCCCGGAGCCTTGGCTCCGGGGGCACCTCTTCTTTGTGCGGCCTGGAGTTCAAGCCTCCCCCAAGAGTTACCCATGAGTTGATACGGGCATTTATGCAGGTCAGGGGCCTGTCAGTGCTCCGTCAGGGTGGGCTTTAAGACTGACCGGCGAAACATCTCAGCCATCGGAGTCAAGCCAGAGAGGCAACAGATGCTAGCCACCCAGGAGAAGCTCGCGGACTGGCCCATGCCACGTTCCTGTCCCTTCGCGCCACCGGACGAGTACACCTCGCTGCGCCACAGACCGCCCGTCAAGGTCCGTATCCGCGGCGGTGAGGCCTGGCTGATCACCGGGTACGCGGACGTGCGCCAGGTACTCAACGATCCGCGGTTCAGCGCCGACGACCAGCAGCCCGGATTCCCCGTGCGCATCCAACTGCCGCCGGAGCCCGGCGTGATGTCGTTCAACCGGATGGACAACCCGGAGCACGGCCGGCTGCGCCGCATGGCGATGACCGAGTTCACCGCCCGCCGGACCCGCGCCCTGCGCCCGGAGGTCGAAGCGCTCGTCGACCGGCTCCTCGACGACCTGGCGAGCGGGCCCAACCCCGTCGACCTGGTGGAGAACTTCGCGATCAAACTGCCGTCGCTGGTGATCGCGCGGATGCTGGGTGTGCCTGAGGAGGACGAGCACATCTTCACCGAGCAGAGCCAGACGATCCTCTCCCAGGTGGCCTCGCCCGAGGAGGCCTACGCCGCTTTCGTCGACATGAGCCAGTTCCTCGACCAGCTCACCACGGAGCGCGAACGGGCCCCGAAGGACGACCTGCTCAGCCGGCTCGCCACCCGGTACGTGGCGAGCGGCGAGCTCGACCACAAGGACCTGGTGTCGATGGCCCGGTTCTTCCTCGTGGCAGGGCACGAGACGACCGCCCACCAGATCAGCCTGAGCGTGCTCAGCCTGCTCCAGGAGCCGCGCCAGCTCGCCGAACTCCGCGCCGATCCGGAACTGTTCGGGCCCGCCGTCGACGAATTGCTGCGCTACTGGTCCATCTCCCAGGACAACCAGGTCCGGGTGGTCGCCGAAGACGTGGAACTGAGCGGCGCACTGCTCCGCAAGGGCGAGGGCGTCATCGTGGCGATCCCCAGCGCCAACCACGACGAGTCGGTCTTCCCCGGCGGCCACACCGTCGACATCCACCGCAAGGAAGCCCGGCAGCACATCGCCTTCGGCTTCGGCACGCACCTGTGCCCGGGTGCTCCGCTGGCCCGGATGGAACTGGAGGTCTCCCTCAAGGCGCTGTTCACCCGCTTCCCCACCCTGCGCCTCGATATCGCCCTGGAGGACGTCCCCTTCCGCCAGAACACCATCGTCTACGGCCTCGACAGGTTGCCGGTGGCCTGGTAGCAGCGGCCGGAAGTCAGGGGTCGAGGTGAACATCAGTTCCGCATCAGCAGCCTTCCCC
>NZ_CALNVW010000053.1 GCF_940670765.1 Streptomyces sp. A 4/2 | reverse complement strand
GTCATGCACTCCGGATCCCGGGGCCGCGCCCTTGCCACGCCTTCCCCGCATCCAGGAGCGAGTCATGACCATCACCAAGCCCGCGGCCCGGGTGGCCGACGCGGCTCCCCGAGGCGCCGACGCCCCGGCCACCGCCCGAGCGAGTCTGGGCACGGGCCACATCCTCTTCGTCATCGTCGCCGCCGCGGCCCCCCTGTCCGCGCTGATCGGCACCGTGCCGCTGTCCTTCGCCTTCGGCAACGGGGCCGGAGTACCGGCCGCGTTCGCCATCGCCGGGATCATCCTGCTGTGCTTCTCCGTCGGGTACACCGTCAGCGCCCAGCGCACCGGCGGCAACGGCGGCTTCTACGCGACCGTCGCCGACGGACTCGGCCGGGTGCCCGCCGTGGGCGGGGGCTACCTCGCCCTGTTCGCCTACAACTGCGCGACCATCGGCATCGCCGGCGCCCTCGGCTACTTCAGCCAGCTGGTGTTCGCCGCCCACGGCATCCACGTCTCCTGGGTCCTGTGCGCGGCCGTGGGCGTGGCCCTCACCGCATTCTTCGGCTACCGGGACATCACCGTCAGCGCCCGGCTGCTCGCCCTGCTCATGGTGGGCGAGATCGGCGTACTCGTCGTCCTGGACGCCGCGATCCTCTGGCGGCACGGCGTCCACGCCCTGCCCGCCGCCTCGTTCTCCCCGTCCACGGTGAGCGGGCACGGGATCGGCGTGTCGCTGATGTTCGCCTTCGTCTCGTTCATCGGCTTCGAGTCCGCCGCGCTGTACGGGGGCGAGGCCCGCAACCCGCGGCGCAGCATCCCGCGCGCCATGTACGGGGCGGTCCTGCTCATCACCGGCTTCTACGCCCTGACCAGCTGGCTCGCCGTGGGCGCGGTCGGCAGCAGCCACGTACGCGAGCAGGCCCTCAGCCAGATGGGCAACCTCTTCTTCGGCCTCGGCGACAGCTACCTGGGCTCGGCGGGCGGCACCGTCCTGCAAGTCATGCTCTGCACCAGCATGTTCGCCGCCCTGCTCGCCCTGCACAGCGCCACCAACCGCTACACGAAGGCCCTGGCCGCGGACCGGCTGGTGCCCGTACGGCTCGACGCGCTGCACCGCCGGTACGGCTCCCCGCACCGGGCCAGCGTCGTACAGACGGCCCTGAACGTCGTCGCCGTCGCCGTCGCCGCCGCTGCGGGACTCGACCCGTACGCGGACTTCGCCTCCGTCGCGCTGGGCCTCGGCACCCTCGGCATCGTCGTCCTGCAGGCGCTGGCCGCGCTCTCCGTGGTCACGCTGCGCCGCAAGGGCACGGTGCGCGTGGGGTGGCGGGGGACGGTCGCCTCGCTGCTCGCGCTCGTCGGGCTGGGCGGCAGTGTGTGGCTGATCGTGCGCAACTTCGACCTGATCACGGGCAGCAAGTCGTCCTTCGTCGGCGAACTGCCGCTGCTGCTGCCCGTGGTGTTCCTCGTCGGCCTCGCCTACGCCTGGCGGACCGGCCGGGGGCTTCCCTCCGACTCCTTCGACCGCTGACCGGCTGCCCCACACACCGGCCGGCCACTGACTGCTGACCGGCTGCCCCCGCCGGCCCGCCGCTGACCGCGGACTGACCGGCAGCTGGCAGACCGTCCGCTGCGCCCCCCACGACCTGCGCATTCGAGCCGGATTCAAGCGGATCTCGATCGACTCCGGACAGAGTTGGCCGCGTACCCGGCTCACGAGGCCAGGTGGCCGCACCCCCGCTCGACCCGGAGCGGACGCGGAACGGGCCGATCGGCTGCTGCACGTTCCCCTCCCAGGAACGCGCAGCAGCCGATTTTTTTGTGGCACCCGCCCCGCTCCGCCTTTGCTGCGCCTGCCCGCTCGCGCCTTGTCCCGCACGGCTGTTGCCGGTTTACCGCAGTAAACCGGCAACAGCCCGAACCGCGATCCGGTTTACCGCGGTAAACCGCGAACAGCCCGAACCGCGGCCCGGTTTACCGCGGTAAACCGCGAACAGCCCAGCCACGAGCGGCGCCCGACCCGGCCGCGGCCGAAAGGCGAGCCCGTCTTGAGCGCATCTCGAGCCGCTTGAGACACCGTGGCCCGATCGAGTGCTCGGCGCCCGGGACAGCGACGTCCAACGAAGGGACGAACCGGTGAACGACGATCCGCAGAACCTCACCCAGCCGATCCGCCACATCCACGCCTACGCCCACACGTACTCCCCCACGTACGCCCACGTCCGCGCCCATGGCCGTCCATCGGCCTCCGTGGGCGCCCCTCCGCTGCGGCTTCCCGGGGCCGACGACGACGCGGCCGTCGCCGCCGATCCGCACATCGTGCGGGGCATCGACTGAGCCGGCGCTCCCGTACCGACACTTCCCGTACCGACACAGGCCCGTGAGCTTCAGGAGACTTCGAGTGGGACTCCACGCACTCCGGCCATGGTCTGTAGAAGGACCGTAGCGGTCCCCCCACGGCCTGCTAGGAGGCTCGCGTGACAACGCCCGATGAACGTACGACGTCCCTGGCGGTCGCACCCCGCTCCCGGACCGCTGCAGCCGGCGAGGACCCGCGATGACACCGGATGCCGATACCGTTCAACTGCTCACCCCGGAAGGGGAGTTGGTCTCCCATCCGGAGTACCACGCCGAGGTCTCGGCGGACGGGCTGCGTGAGCTCTACCGCGACATGGCATGGAGCCGCCGGATGGACGGCGAAGGTGTGACCCTGCAGCGCCAGGGGGAGCTGGGCCTGTGGCCGTCGCTGCTCGGCCAGGAGGCCGCGCAGATCGGCGCCGGCCGGGCCCTGCGGGACGACGACTACGTCTTCCCCAGCTACCGCGACCACGCGATCGCCCTGTGCCGCGACGTCGACCCGCTGCACCTCCTGCGGATGTTCCGCGGCGTCAGCAACGGCGGCTGGGACCCGGCCGAGAAGAACTTCCACCTCTACACGCTGGTCATCGGCTCGCAGACGCTGCACGCGACCGGCTACGCGATGGGCACCGCCAAGGACGGTGCCGAGGGCGCCGTCCTGACCTGCTTCGGCGACGGCGCGACCAGCCAGGGCGATGTGAGCGAGGCGTTCAACTTCGCTGCGGTCTACAACGCCCCGGTGGTCTTCTTCTGCCAGAACAACCAGTGGGCGATCTCCGAGGGCAACGAACGGCAGACCCGGGTGCCGCTGTACCAGCGCGCCCGCGGCTTCGGCTTCCCCGGCATCCGGGTGGACGGCAACGACGTACTCGCCTGCCTCGCCGTCACCAAGCAGGCGCTGGAGCGGGCGCGTGCGGGCGAGGGCCCGACCCTGATCGAGGCGTTCACGTACCGCATGGGCGCCCACACCACATCCGACGACCCGATCCGCTACCGGGACAGCGAGGAGCTCGAACACTGGCGCGCGAAGGACCCGCTGGCCCGCGTCAGGGCGCTGCTGGAGTCCAGGGGCTGGGCCGACGACGCGTTCTTCGCCGACGTCGACACCCGGTGCGAGGAGCGTGCGAGCCGACTGCGCACGGACCTGCGGGAGACCGCCGAACCTCCCCCCGGGAACATCTTCGCCCACGTCTACGCGGACGGCCATGCGCTGGTGGACGAGGAGCGGGCGGACTTCGCGGCGTATCAGGCGTCCTTCACGGACCGGGAGGCCAAGTAGCCATGACCGTAACGACGTTGCCCCTCGCGAAGGCGCTCAACGAGTCGCTGCGCAAGGCGATGGAGGACGACCCCAAGGTCCTGCTCATGGGCGAGGACATCGGCAGGCTCGGCGGTGTCTTCCGGGTCACGGACGGGCTGCACAAGGACTTCGGTGAGGGCCGGGTCATCGACACCCCGCTCGCCGAGTCCGGGATCGTGGGTACGGCGATCGGGTTGGCTCTGCGGGGCTATCGCCCGGTGGTGGAGATCCAGTTCGACGGTTTCGTCTTCCCGGCGTACGACCAGATCGTCACGCAGCTGGCGAAGATGCACGCCCGTGCGCTCGGCAAGATCAAGCTCCCGGTCGTGATCCGTATTCCGTACGGCGGTGGCATCGGTGCGGTCGAGCACCACTCCGAGTCGCCCGAGGCGCTCTTCGCGCACGTGGCGGGCCTGAAGGTCGTCTCGCCGTCCAACCCCTCGGACGCCTACTGGATGATGCGGCAGGCCATCGCGAGCGACGACCCGGTCATCTTCCTCGAACCGAAGCGGCGGTACTGGGACAAGGGCGAGGTCGACACCGGGACCGCCCCGGCCTCCCTGCACGCCGCGCAGGTCGCCCGTGAGGGATCGGACCTGACGCTCGCCGCGTACGGCCCGATGGTCAAGGTCTGCCTGGACGCGGCGGCAGCGGCGGCCGAGGAGGGCAGGTCGCTGGAGGTACTGGATCTGCGCTCGGTGTCTCCCCTGGACTTCGACGCGGTGCAGACCTCCGTGCAGAAGACGCGACGGCTCGTGATCGTGCACGAGGCGCCGGTGTTCTTCGGATCGGGCGCGGAGATCGCCGCCCGGATCACCGAGCGGTGCTTCTACCACCTGGAGGCACCGGTGCTGCGGGTCGGCGGGTACCACTCGCCGTATCCACCGGCCCGGCTCGAACAGGAATACCTGCCGGGCCTGGACCGGGTACTCGATGCCGTCGACCGCTCGTTGGCGTACTGAGGAGAGCTGAGCCATGGTTCGCGAGTTCAAGATGCCCGATGTGGGCGAGGGCTTGGCTGAGGCGGAGATTCTCAAGTGGTACGTCGCACCGGGTGACACGGTGACGGACGGCCAGGTCGTGTGCGAGGTCGAGACCGCGAAGGCGGCGGTCGAGCTGCCCATTCCCTTCACCGGCACGGTCGGGGAGCTGTTCTTCCCCGAGGGCACGACCGTCGCGGTGGGCACCCCGATCATCACGGTGGCTACCGCGGGGGAGACCACACGTCCCCTCGCCGCCGTCCCGGAGCAGGCCGACGAGGCGCCGCCGCAGGGACGTCAGCCGGTGCTCGTCGGGTACGGCGTCGCCGAGTCCTCCACCACGCGGCGGGCCCGCAAGGGGACCCCGGTGTCCGTGGTGGGTGGGATCAACGGAGGCGTCGTACGTCCGCTGGCGAAGCCGCCGGTCCGCAAGCTGGCCAAGGACCTCGGAGTCGATCTGGCGACGGTGAGGCCGTCGGGTCCGGACGGGATCGTCACCCGCGAGGACGTACACGCGGCCTGCGCTCCGGAGCAGGAGGCGAATGCGGTGGTGGCCCCCGCGCCCCTCGTGTCCTCCGACATCCCGGATACGGGCCTCTCCGATGCGCGGGAGACCCGTATCGCGGTCAGGGGCGTTCGGAAGGTGACGGCGCAGGCGATGGTGGACAGTGCGTTCACGGCGCCGCATGTGACGGAGTTCGTGACGCTCGATGTGACGCGGACGATGAAGCTGGTCGCGGAGCTGAAGCTGGACCGGGAGTTCGAGGGGCTGCGGGTGAATCCGCTGCTGTTGATCGCGAAGGCGGTGCTGGTCGCGGTCCGGCGTAACCCTGCGGTGAACTCGGCCTGGGACGAGGCGAACCAGGAGATCGTGCGGAAGCACTATGTGAACCTGGGGATCGCGGCGGCG
>NZ_CALNVW010000052.1 GCF_940670765.1 Streptomyces sp. A 4/2 | reverse complement strand
TCAGGTCACCACCCTGGCGCTCTCCTTCGACCACCGCCTCATCGACGGCGAACTCGGCTCGAAGTTCCTCGCCGACATCGCAGCAGTCCTGGAGCACCCGAAGAGGTTGATCACATGGTCCTGAGCAAGCGAGGCGACGTCGTCATGGGAAGCACCTTGCACGACTCCGGTGTCGCCGGCAGTGTCGCCGACGAGATGAAGGACGCGCCCTTCGCCACGGAAGGCAAGCGCCTCACCGGCGCCGAGGCCCTGATCCGCGCGCTGGAGGAGGTCGGCTGCGACACGGTGTTCGGCATTCCGGGCGGTGCGATCCTTCCGGCGTACGACCCGATGATGGACTCCACCCGGCTGCGACACGTCCTGGTCCGTCACGAGCAGGGCGCGGGCCACGCGGCCACCGGTTACGCCCAGGCCACCGGCAAGGTCGGGGTCTGCATGGCCACCAGCGGCCCCGGCGCCACCAACCTCGTGACCCCGATCGCGGACGCGTATCTCGACTCCGTACCGATGGTCGCCATCACCGGGCAGGTGCCCTCGGACCTCCTCGGGAAGGACGCCTTCCAGGAAGTGGACATCGTCGGCATCTCCATGCCGATCACCAAGCACAACTTCCTCGTGAAGGACGCCGACGACATCGCGAGGACGGTCGCGGAGGCGTTCCACATCGCTTCCACGGGACGCCCGGGGCCGGTCCTGGTGGACATCACCAAGGACGCGCTCCAGTCGGACACGGACTTCTCCTGGCCGCCCCAGCTGGACCTTCCCGGCTACCGTCCGACGGCGAAGCCGCACGCGAAGCAGATCCGTGAGGCGGCCCGGCTGATCACGACCGCCGAGCGGCCTGTCCTCTATGTCGGCGGCGGAGTCCTCAAGGCGCAGGCGACGGCCGAGTTGAGGACCCTCGCCGAGCTGACCGGGGCGCCCGTCACCACCACACTCATGGCGCTGGGCGCGTTCCCCGACAGCCACCCGCTGCATGTGGGGATGCCGGGCATGCACGGCGCGGTCACCGCGGTGGCCGCGCTGCAGAAGGCCGACCTGATCGTCGCCCTCGGAGCCCGCTTCGACGACCGTGTCACCGGCAGGCTGGACAGCTTCGCCCCGTACGCCAAGGTCGTGCACGCCGACATCGACCCGGCGGAGATCGGCAAGAACCGCGCCGCCGACATACCGATCGTCGGGGATGCCCGCGAGGTCATCGCCGATCTGATCCAGGCCGTCCGGGCCGAGCACAGTGAGGGCAACCGGGGTGACTACAGCGCCTGGTGGAACGACCTCCGCCTCTGGAGCGACACGTATCCCCTGGGCTACCAGGTGCCCGAGGACGGCTCGCTCGCCCCGCAGCAGGTCATCGAGCGCGTGGGCCGGCTCGCCCCGGAGGACACCATCTTCGTGTCGGGCGTGGGACAGCACCAGATGTGGGCCGCCCACTTCCTCGACCACGAGCAGCCCGCCACCTGGCTGAACTCCGGCGGCGCTGGAACGATGGGCTACGCGGTCCCGGCCGCGATGGGCGCCAAGGCCGGCATGCCGGAACGCACCGTCTGGGCCATCGACGGCGACGGCTGCTTCCAGATGACCAATCAGGAACTGACCACCTGCGCGCTCAACCACATCCCGATCAAGGTCGCGATCATCAACAACGGCGTCCTGGGCATGGTGCGGCAGTGGCAGACCCTCTTCTACGGCCAGCGCTACTCCAACACCGTGCTGCACAGCGGTCCGGAGGTGGACGGCACACAGCCCGGAGCAGGCACCAGGGTCCCGGACTTCGTGAAGCTCTCGCAGGCGATGGGCTGCCACGCGATCCGCTGTGAGCGTCCCGAGGACCTGGACAAGGCCATCGAGGAGGCCAACGCGGTCAACGACCGCCCCGTCGTCATCGACTTCATCGTCCACGAGAACGCGATGGTCTGGCCGATGGTCGCCGCCGGTACCTCCAACGACAACATCATGGCCGCCAGGGACGTGTGCCCCGACTTCGGCAGCAACCAGGACGACTGAGGGGCCGGGCCGCAACGTCCCCCGGAGCACCGGGTGCGCCCAGGGTCGGCAGCTCCTCGGCCCTCCGGGCCTGCGGTGCCCCGACGGGGACTGATCCCGCGTGCGCGACTGCGGGTGACACTCACCGACCAAAGGACGTGTGGGGGTTGCGGTGCATGGGGGTACCGGTGACCACCGGCGCTCCTCGCCGACCTGTACCGCCGTTCATGTCGGCGTTCCTGACTGCGGGTCAGGGAAGCGGAGCAGTGAGTGTGCTGCGGGGAGACTTGCGGGTGCTGGCTCTTAGTGTAAGAGACGCGCGCCGCCGTACCCACTCTGACCTGCACCGATGCGAAGGCCATGTTGTCCTGGGGAGCACATTTCGGGGTGTCGGATGTAGCTCTGGCCGTCACATTTGGCGGATTAATCAACTGCTGCTTGAGTTCTGATCGGCGGCATCGTCACTCGAATCGACGCAGGTCACGACTGTGCGTACCGCTGCCGTTCGGGTCCTTCCGGAGGGGCCGTCGAGGCTGAAATGTGCCGCCCAGGACAACACAAAACAAGGAGCAGTTGATTTCTGGGTCCATCAGGCACTAAAAATCAACCTGTGGTTGCGTAATTTTCGGACACCGCAGCAACCCGTCCCAACGGGTCCAGTATTCACCGCGCCGTAGCCGCAAAAGACAAGCACCGGTTGATTTATGAGCTACTGTCTGCACTGCCCGAGCAACAAGAGGAGGTCATGTGTCACCTGATCCGCCAGCCCGCCGACGACCGGCCGGGCCGCGCGCCGTTCCCTCCTCGGCCGAAGAGAACTCCGGGTTCGACGACATCCTGGCCACCCTCGGCAAACAGCTCGGTCAGGCCGCCGAGGAATCCGAGGGCCCCCGGAGCAGCCGCAGGCTCAAGGGCGTCACCTTCGAGTACGAACCCGAACGCCGGACCGTGCACGACATGGCGGGCGGCGCCGGATACAGCCTCGCCAGCAACTGGTTCACCCAGCTCCTGGCCCAGCTCGCGGTCGCCAACAGCATCACCAAGAGCCAGCTCTGCGTCTTCCTGTTCGTCGCCGGGGGACAGGTCCCCGGATCAGGCACCGCCCAGTACACCCAGCAGCAGATCACCGACGGACTGAACACCCTCGCGGCCCGCAAGGGCGGCAAACAGATCACCCGGTCCACGGTGAACCGGGCCATCAAGGCCCTGTGCGAGTACCACTGGATCGAACCGGCCGGACACGGCAGGATCCGCCTCAACGTACGACTGTGGTTCCAGGGCGGAAGCACCGCCCAGCACGAGGTGCTCGCCGATCTCAAGGACCGCGAACCGTCCGAGTTCCCGCACTCCGTGGGCCCCGAGGTCCAACAGCAGGAACTGGAACTGGACTTCGGCCCACAGGCGCCCTATGACGGACAGAGGCACACTGGGTGACCGCGCGACCGACGACAATCCTGGCAGGAAGGCGTATTGATGGCTGAGGTCATGTCCCCCCTCATCTCCGAGCGCATCTGGGCACTTCCGATCTCCGGAGCCGGGGTCAAGTTCCTCCAGTACCTGCTCTACCGCTCGGAGTTCGGCGGCCAGCTGCCCGTGCGGCAGAAGGACATGGCCGCGGAGTACAACATCACTCCGCAGGCCGTCAGCAACCTCATCGCGCCGCTGTGCGAGCTCAACATCGTGCTGCGCCCGCGCAACGGCGAACGCCGCGGCAACAGTTACCGGCTGCACCCGCTCGCGGCGAAGTACCGCAGCCACGAGGACATGGAAGCCGCCTTCCGCCAGACGCTCCTGGACATCAAGAGCGGTCAGGTCCCCAACCTCAGGCTGCCCTCGTACGCCGTCGCCCCGCCCACCGCGGGACGGCCCAACCTCCAGGTCGCGTAGCGCGGCCCCCTGGCTGGTGCCGGGACTGCCGGTGGCCCTTCTCATCCCGTTCATGCCCGAAGGCCCGCAAGGCCTGAGACCGCCGGCCGGTGCGCCCTTCGGGGCCACCGGCCGTGCGTTCTCTCCTGTCGCTTCCTGCCGTTTTCTCTGTCGACCGGGGCTTGTTCAGCCGGCCGGGACGAAGGCCAGCGACACGTTGTGCCCGCCGAAGCCGAAGGAATTGGCCACCCCGGCGGTCCAGTTTCCCCGGCGGGGACCGCCGGAGACGACGTCGAGGCCGACGGCCGGGTCGAGCCTGTCGAGATTCCGGGTCGCCGGGACGAGCCCGTCCCGCAGCGCGAGGACGGTCACGATCGCCCCCAGGGCGCCGGACGCGCCCAGGAGATGACCCGTCATCGACTTCGTGGCGGTGACCACCGGGTGCGTACCGACGGCCTCGGTGACGGCCTGCGCCTCCGCCAGGTCGCCCTGCGGAGTGGACGTCGCGTGCGCATGTACGAGACCGACGTCCTCGGGCGCCAGCCCGCCCGCACCCAGGGCCATACGCATGGCCCGCGTCTGCCCCTTCGGGTCCGAGGCCGTGATGTGCTGCGCGCTGGACGTCACCCCGGCACCGGCGAGCACGCCGTGGGCCCGAGCACCACGGGACCGGGCGAACTCCGCACGCTCCAGCACCAGTACCGCGGCGCCTTCGCCCAGCACGAAGCCGTTGCGGTCCGCGTCGAAGGGCCGGGACGCCCGTTCCGGATCGTCGTTCGTCGTGGACAGCGCCATCATCTGCGCGAACCCGGCCAGCGGCAGCCCGTGCAGACACGCCTCCGCGCCTCCGGCCACGACCACGTCGGCACGGCCGAGACGGATCAGATCGAGTCCGACCGCGATGGCCTCGGCCCCGGACGCGCACGCGCTGACGGGGGTGTGGGATCCGCCCTGAGCCCCCAGGTCGATGCTCACCCAGGCCGCAGGACCATTGGCCATCAGCATGGGCACGGTGTGCGGGGAGACCTTGCGCGGCCCGAAGTTCTCCAGGTTGTCGTCCTGGTCGAGCAACGACACCACGCCGCCGACACCCGTACCGATCACGACGGCCACCCGCTCCGGATCGGCCTCCGGGCACCCGGCATCGGCCCAGGCCTCCCGGGCACCGACCATCGCCGCCTGCTCGCACCGGTCCAGGCGGCGGGCCTCGGTACGCCGCATGACCGTCGCCGGGTCCACCCGCATCCGGGCCGCCAGCCGGACCGGCAGCCCCGCGGCCCAGCTGTCGTCCAGTACCCCGACTCCGTTCCGACCCGCCTGCATGGCGGACCAGGTGGACGCCAGATCACCTCCCAGCGGCGTGGTCGCCCCGAGACCGGTCACCCAGACCCCTGCATCAGTCACGGACTCAACTCTCCTTTCCGGCAGCGCCGTTACGCAGCTGTCGGAGCCGGAAGACCGACTGCCGCCGACCGCTGTCATGATCCACACGGTAGCCAACCAACCATCTGGTTGGCTATGTAGGATTGCCACATGCCTCGAAGTGGACAATCTGTAGGAACTCCCGCCCGTCTCCTGGCCGCTGCCCGCGAGGAATTCGCCGCGCACGGCATGGCAGGCGCCCGCGTCAGCCGGATCGCCGAGCAGGCAGGTGCCAACAAGGAGCGGATCTACGGCTACTTCGGCAGCAAGGAGAAGCTCTTCGCCGCCGTCGTCTCCGAGGCCGTGACCGAGCACGCCACGCTGCTGGGTCCGCCCACCGGGGACCCGGCCGAATACGCCGGCCGGATCTACGACCTGCACCAGCAGAACCCGCAGCTGCTCCGCCTGATGATGTGGGAAGCGCTGTACTACGACGCGGGCGACCTGCCGGACAAGCAGAGCCGGGCAGCCCGCTACCGGGCGAGCGTCGAGACCCTGGCCGGGGTCCTGGGTACCGAGCCCGACAGCCAGGCCGCGAACACCCTGCTGGCCCTCATCGGGGTCGCCATCCTGCCCACGGTGTTCCCCCAGATCAGCCAACTGATCCTCGGCTCGGCCCCGGACGAGGACGCCGACGTGCGCGGGCACATCGTCCGCCTGGCGCGCCGGATGGCTCCTGTTGGCCCGGCCGAGTGCGCCGAGCGGTGACGAACCGACCGGCTCGACAGCACTCGGCGCCACCCGACACCACGTGACGCCATCTGGTGCCACCTCTGCGGCAACGTGGCACCACGGCATCGCTTGCTCGCTGAATCGCCTTTGACCTGCATCAATGGGATCGACGCGTCACCCTGAAGCCAGCCGTGCGCCACGTATCGCCTCTCGGGGCTTGCCTATGGCGCCAAGATGGTGCCATGATGGGGCCATGGACCTCACGCCGTATGTCGAAACACTTCACAGGGAACTGGCGGTGGCCGCCGAAGCCGGGGGTGACGAAGCCCGCGAGCTCGCCGAGCGGCTGACCGCGCCGCTGGAGTCGGCCACCCGCCTGACCCTGCTCAATGTGCTGTCCGCCGCCATGGACGAGATCACCCGTGAACTCGCCCCCGGCTCGGTCGACGTACGACTGAGGGGCATCGACCCCGACTTCGTGGTGGTGCTGCCGCAGCGCGACGACCGCACCGAACCGCGCGACGCACCGGCGCCCGCACCGGCCCCGGTCCCCGCCGACACGGACGAGGGCGGCACCGCCCGCGTCAACCTGCGCCTGCCCGCCCACCTCAAGACCCGCGCCGAGGAAGCGGCGGCCGGCGAGGGCCTGTCGGTCAACGCATGGCTCGTACGCGTCGTGTCGGCCGCGGTCGACACGGGCGCCGCCGCCCCCCGTACCCCCGAGAAGACCAGGATCACCGGCCAGAGCTTCACGGGCTGGGTGCACTGACCAGCCCCTCGTAACGACTCCACCCGCACCACGTCCCACCAGCGGGGACGCCACGAACATTCATGAGGACCCAAGAGGACGGGACAGCCATGCCTTCTTTCGACACTCCCCAGCCGATCTCGGTCAACGCCCAGGTGGACGCGGGATCCATCCAGTTCGTCGCGGCCGACCGCGCCGACACCGTCGTGGACGTGGCTCCCCGCGACCCGAAGAAGGACCAGGACGTGCGGGCCGCCGAGCAGACCGAAGTCGCCTACTCGGGCGGCAAGCTGCACATCAGGACGCCCAAGCAGCGCTACCTCTTCGGGCGTACCGGCACCGTCGACGTCACCGTCGAACTGCCCGCGGGCTCCCAGGTGGAGGCGACCGGCGGGTGGGCCGAGGTGCGCGGCGAGGGACGTCTCGGTGAGGTCCGCGTGAAGACCTCCTCGGGCGACGTCCGCCTCGACACGACCGGCCCGCTGCACCTGACCGCGTCCCACGGGTCCATCACCGTGGACCGTGTCGAGGGCCCCGCCGAGATCACCACCAGCTCCGGCAGCATGCGCGTCGGTACGGTCACGGGCGCCGCCGTCCTGAAGAACTCGCACGGCACCACCAGCGTCAGCGACATCACCGGCGACCTGCGCGTCAGCGGCGCCAACGGCGACATCATCATCGAGCGCGCCCGTGCCTCCGTCGCGGCCACCACCGCGAACGGCACGGTACGCGTCGCCGAAGTCACCCGTGGGACCGTCCAGTTGGAGACCTCCTACGGAGCCATCGACGTGGGCGTGCGCGAGGGCACCGCCGCCTGGCTCGACATCAGCTCGGGATCCGGGCGCGTGCACAACTCGCTGACCGCGTCCGAGAGCCCGGAGAAGTCCGAGGACACCGTCGAGGTCCGCGCCCGTACGCGCTACGGAAACATCGACGTCCGCCGCGCCCGCGCCTGAGGCTCCGCCCTCACTCCGTTCCTGCCCTCACTCCGTTCCCGCCTTCGCCACTCAGCCTTCGCCCGGGAGGGCCCCATGCCTTCAGCTGTCATGCCCATGTCCAAGCGTGGTAACGGCCAGGAGCCGCCCACCGCCGTCTCCGCCGTCGGCCTCCGCAAGTCCTACGGCGACAAACGCGTCCTCGACGGGATCGACCTGCGCATCCCGGCAGGCACCGTCTTCGCACTGCTCGGCCCGAACGGCGCCGGCAAGACCACCGTCGTCAAGATCCTCTCCACCCTCATCTCCGCCGACGCCGGCTCCGGCGACATCAGCGTCGGCGGCCACGACTTGGCCGCCGAACCGCAGGCCGTACGGGCCGCGATCGGTGTCACCGGGCAGTTCTCCGCCGTGGACGGTCTGATCACCGGCGAGGAGAACATGCTCCTCATGGCGGACCTGCACCACCTCTCCAAGCGCGAGGGGCGGCGGGTCGCCGCCGAACTCCTGGAGCGCTTCGACCTGGTGGAGGCGGCGAAGAAGCCCGCCTCCACCTACTCCGGCGGGATGAAGCGCCGTCTCGACATCGCCATGACGCTGGTCGGCAACCCGCGGATCATCTTCCTCGACGAGCCGACCACCGGCCTCGACCCACGCAGCCGCCACACCATGTGGGGCATCATCCGCGAGCTCGTCTCCGGCGGCGTCACCGTCTTCCTCACCACCCAGTACCTGGACGAGGCCGACGAACTCGCCGACCACATCGCGGTCCTCAACGACGGCAGGATCGCCGCCGAAGGCACCGCCGGCGAGCTGAAACGGCTCGTGCCGGGCGGGCACGTGCGGCTGCGGTTCACCGACCCGACCGCGTACCGGTCGGCGGCCTCCGCCCTGAGCGAGGCCACCAGGGACGACGAGGCACTGTCGCTGCAGATCCCCAGCGACGGCAGCCAGCGCGAGCTGCGCTCCATCCTCGACTGGCTGGACACGGCCGACATCGAGGCGGACGAGCTGACCGTGCACACCCCCGACCTCGACGACGTGTTCTTCGCCCTCACCGCCAAGGCCGACGTCCCCCACCAGTCCGACCAGCCCAACCAGGCCAAGGAGAACGTCCGATGAGCGCCCTCTCCCTCGCAGTACGCGACTCGAACACCATGCTGCGCCGCAACCTGCTGCACGCACGGCGCTACCCGTCCCTCACCCTGAACCTGCTGCTCACCCCGATCATGCTGCTGCTGCTCTTCGTCTACATCTTCGGCGACGTGATGAGCGCGGGCCTCGGCGGCGGCGGTGCGGACCGCTCCCAGTACATCGCGTACATCGTCCCGGGCATCCTGCTGATGACCATCGGCGGCACCGTGGTCGGGACCGCGGTGTCCGTCTCCAACGACATGACCGAGGGCATCATCGCCCGCTTCCGCACGATGGCGATCCACCGCGGCTCGGTGCTCGTCGGACACGTCGTCGGCAGCGTGCTGCAGTCGATCATGAGCGTGGTCTTCGTGGGCGCCGTGGGCGTGGCCATCGGTTTCCGGTCCAAGGACGCCGGCGTCCTGGAGTGGCTGGCGGCGTTCGGGCTGCTCGTGCTCTTCGCCATGGCGCTCACCTGGATCGCGGTCGGCATGGGTCTGATCAGCCCGAACGCCGAGGCCGCCAGTAACAACGCGCTGCCGATGATCCTGCTGCCGCTCCTCTCCAGCGCCTTCGTCCCGGTCGACGCGATGCCGGGCTGGTTCCGGCCGATCGCCGAGTACCAGCCGTTCACCCCGGCCATCGAGACGCTGCGGGGCCTGCTGCTCGGCACCGAGATCGGCAACAACGGGTGGCTCGCGGTCGCCTGGTGCCTGGGCCTCGCGGTCCTCGGCTACTTCTGGTCGACGTCGAAGTTCAACCGCGACCCGAAGTAACTTCCGTACCGCCCTGGGGCGGGGCGAGCTGCCTCCCGCAGCTCGCCCCGCCCCAGAACTGCGATCCGGCACGTCGGCGCCCGGGGGGAGCGACAACTGCATCGTGTGTGCCCGGCCTTCCGGACCGTCGCCCCTACCGATCGGTTCCGCGGTAGGCGCGGAGGAAGGCGGCGACGCCGGCGGTGACGTAGTCGTCGAGTTCGCCCTGGGTGTGCTGGGGACTGCCGTGGAACATGGCTTTGTTGACGGGGATCCAGAGGAGCAGGCCGGAGAAGTGGTTGGCGGCCAGCAGCGGGTCGTCGATCCGGAGAAGCCCCTTGTCGGCGAGACGCTGAAAGGTGGCCGCCAGGGTGGCGAGGACTCGCTCGAAGCCCTGCTCGTACCAGGTCGCACCGAGCTCGGGGAAGGCGTCGGCGTTGGCGATGATCAGACGCCGCAGCTGAATCACCTCGGGTTTGGTGAGGGCGGTGAGGAACTGGGCCGCGAGCCGGGTGAGGTTCTGCTCCAGTCCGTCCCCGTCGGCCGGGATGTCGGCCACCAGGTCGATCATGGCGTCGACCTGGTCCGTGGTGGCCAGGACGATCTCGTTGAAGAGCTTCTCCTTGTCGGCGAAGTGCTTGTAGACGGTCTGCTTGGAGACCGTGGCCAGCTTGGCGATGTCGTCCATGCTGGTGCCCGAGTAGCCCTTCGCCATGAACACCTGCGTTGCGGCATCCATGATCGCCTGGTGCTTGCGGGCCGACCGGCTCTGATCGTTCGCTTCCAACGCCACTCCTCATTCAGTACTGGACAGTCCAGTTCTCTCTGGTTACTGTAACGCTCAAGCCGGAACGAGTACTGAACCGTCTAGTTCCATTCTTCGGGGGAGACACGCCATGACCCGCACCATCGAGACTCCTGTCGTCACCGCTGTCCAGGCATCGACGTGGCTGCCGACCCGCGCTCTTCTGACGGGTGGCATCGTGGCCGGTCCACTGTTCCTGGGTGCAGGCATATTGCAGGGGCTGACGCGCAACGGCTTCGACTTCACCCGCAACGCGATCAGCCAGCTGAGCCTCGGCACCCTCGGCTGGATCCAGGTGACCAGCTTCCTGCTGACCGGCATCCTGCTGACCGCCGCCGCGGTCGGGGTACGCCGTGCGCTGCGCGACGAACCCGGCGGGACCTGGGCGCCACGGCTGATCGGCGTCTTCGGTGCCTCGTTCCTGCTCGCCGGGGTGTTCACCGCCGACCCTGGCAGAGGTTTCCCCGCAGGTGCCCCCGACACCGCCTCACTGAGTTGGCACGGCACCATCCACATGCTCAGTGGCACGGTGGGCTACCTGGCCCTGTGCGCAGCCTTCCTTGTGCTGGCCCGCTACTTCTCGGCACAGCGGCACCGCGGATGGGCCATCGCCTCCCGCCTCATGCCTATCGTTGTCCTCGCCGGCCTCGCAGGCTCCTCCACGACCGTTCAGGCCTTCACTGCCGGCGCCGGCCTTGGCCTGCTGTGGCTGACCGCGATCACCGCCCGCCTGATCAAGGCCTAGGCAATCTCCGCAAGCCACACCGATCCCACCAGCGACCAGAGACAGGACATTGCGATGACCCCACCGGTGAAGGGCCCCGCCAGTTACTTCCCTTCCATCGAGAAGAAGTACGGCCGCCCGATCGCGTACTGGAAGGACCTCATCCGCACCTCGCCCCTGACCAAGCACATGGAACTCGTCGCTTGGCTCAAGACCGAACACGAACTCGGCCACGGACACGCGAACGCGCTCGTCGCTCACACGCTCGCCGAAGACAGCAGCACGTAACGCCGGCTGAGGTCGGGCGACACGGGGCTTCTTGCGCCCTGAAAGTTCGACCGCGACCTGAAGTCACCGCCGTACCGCCCTGGGAGCCGACCGCCAACACCAGGCCGAACACCCACCATCACGGGACGGCACTCCGGGCTCGAACGCTCAGGCCGACGATAGGAGGCCGCTGGTGTCCAGGTCCAGGTGGAACGGGTCCGGCAGCCGTAGTACGGCACCGAACGGGTGTGGGCCGTCGACGCGGGTGTAGCCCAGGTGTCCGGGCTCGGAGAACAGGGTGATGCTGCCCTCAATGCACGGCTCTGGGGTCAGGCGATGCGGATTTTCTTGCGTCGTTCGAGGGCGAGCTGCTCGCAGTCCCGGGCAACAGCAACGTAGCAGTAGGTCAGGACTCCTGACCTTGAGGTCGGCATTTCTGACCTCTGGATCGCCATGTGTCACCCCTGAGGGGACACATCTCTCCCCGGGTAGGGATGGGAGCACGTCTACCTCCCCAACGCCGAACAGTTTGAAAACCCGCCATGCTTATCGTTCGTGTGCCCGCTCCACCACACAACTGGTCTCTACACGTTGATCTGAGCTAACAGATCGACTGCGCCCCGGCGTGTGCTCTGGCCGAATGTCCTGATCCGGTACTACTGCGGCGTTGCATCCGGCTGTGGAGTGCAACGCCGCATTTCGGCTGTGGGGCAGCCCAACTAGCTGACGGCACGGACCGCCCGGAGTCCCTGGGGCTGGCGCTTCGGCGGGGCTGTCTCGTACAGGGGCGCGGTGATCTCGGACAGCTCACCAGTCTCAATGCGCTCGGCGGCGTCCTGGATTGCTTCCTCCAGCTCCTCTTGTGAGGCGTAAGAAGCGACGTACGGGTGGAGGTAGTACGTGCGGTACTTGCGGTCCTCGGGCCGCAGCACCAGGTTCCGGCTCTCCAGCAGCGCCATGGCGGTGTTCGCTGAGTTGCGGGACAGGCCCACGCGGGCCGCTAGCTCGGCCTGGGAGGCGTTCACCTCACCGCCGGGCTCCTGACGCTCGATGAGGGCACTCAGGAGGTCCGTCGCAGCTTTGGTGAGGTCCAGCCGGTACATCATTCCGAAACCGGCGCTTGCCTGGATCAGCATGCCTGTCCCTCCTTGTCGACACCCTCATCGTCCCCGTCTTCGGATCCGAGTTCCAGCTGCACGCTACGCGGCGGCAGCGGAGCGTGCAGGGCCGGGAAGACGTTCTCAGGGAGGCTTCCGTCGGCGTCGCGCAGCGCGTTCAGGATTTCCTGCTGTTTGTCGCCGTTGCCCTCGAACCCGAGCATCGGGTTCACGAAGATCAGGCCGGTTTCGACGCGCTGGAGCATGTGCCATTCCTCCAGGCGGCCGATGGCCCGGGTGACGTTCGACCGCTCCACGTTCAGTTTTTCGGCGATCTTCTTGTGGGTAACGCGCACCCAGCCCTCGCGTTGTCGGCCGATGCACCACAGCAGAACTGCGGACTGGATCGGGGACATACCGTGCTGGGCGATCAGCACGGCCAGAACGTCGGCGAGGAAGTCGTTGGAGACCACGCTGTAGCCGGACCGACCGTACATCTCGTGGGGCGCGCGGTAGGTGTACCGGACGTGGACGTCCATCTGTTGCACCGGCCGCTTACGGGTCGGTGGCTTGGGGCCCTGCCCGAGCCGGGATGACAGGGTTTCCCGGAAGGCACTGTCACCACCGGGCTGTACAGCGGCAATCTTCCTGCCCGTGTCGCGGCCAGAGGTAGGGCGCTTTGGCTGGCGGGCCATCGATGGTCGTCCTGTCCTCGATCCTGCGGGTCACAATGAACCTAGCATTTATCCAAGCCCAGTTGGCAGATTTGTACATGCTGGCATGACGCTTCGGTGTCGACGCCGACACCCAACCGATCCGGCCTAGTTCTCTGAAAACCTGGGCTCACCAGCAACGATGCATAGTTATACAAGCTAGCTTGGCAAATGTGGGTGCTGATGTGGTGCCGCTGACACATTTCTGCAGGTCAATGTGTCAGCGCTGACACATACCCCTCAGAGAAATCGCAGGTCAGGGACGGTTTCGCGCAGCCGCTCTCTTTTCCTTAAGACGCACGCGCGCGCGAGGCCTCAACCAGGACCTCGTACATGAA
>NZ_CALNVW010000051.1 GCF_940670765.1 Streptomyces sp. A 4/2 | reverse complement strand
CCGACGACACCCGCGCCAACCGGGCCAGCTCCCGCGCCGACCTGGGCAACGACGTCCCGGCCTCCGCCCGTGGCGGCGCCGCGCTCAACGCCGCCAAGACCCAGATAGGCAAGCCCTATCAGTACACGGCCACCGGCATGGCCTCGTGGGACTGCTCGGGGCTGACGCAGTGGGCGTACGCGCAGGCCAACGTCTCCCTCCCGCGCGTCTCCCAGGCCCAGGCCAACGCCGGTCAGCGGATCTACTCGCAGAGCGCGCTCAAGCCCGGCGACCTGGTCCTGTTCTACGGCGACCTGCACCACATCGGCCTGTACGCGGGCAACGGCATGGTGCTGCACGCACCGCACACCGGTGCCAACGTCCGGTACGAGGCCATGGGCAACATGCCCTTCCAGTTCGGCGTCCGCATCGGCTGACCCGGACCGGCTCCGTACGGAGAAGGGCGGGGGCAGCGCCCCCGCCCGGGTCAGCGCGCCGCGTGCGGCAGGCCGTCCCTCTCCAGCAGCCGCCCGGTCGGTTCGGTCAGCACCCCCTCCGACGCGATCCGCACCCCCCGCAGCCATGTCGACCGCACCACACCGTGCAGCGTCCTGCCCGCGTACGCCGTGACCTGGTTCCGGTGGAACAGCTCGGCCGGGTCCACGGTGAACGTCTCATCCGGTGCGAGCACCGCGAAGTCCGCGTCACGCCCCGCCTCGATCGCGCCCTTGCGCGTGAGTCCGGCGAGCTCGGCGGGGGCGGTCGACATCCAGCGGACGACGTCCTCGATCGAGTGACCGCGCCCGCGCGCCGCCGTCCAGATCGCCGGGAGCCCCAGCTGGAGCGAGGAGATACCGCCCCAGGCCTGGGCGAAGTCGGGGGTCTTCAGGTCCGTGGTGCAGGGCGAGTGGTCGGAGACGATGCAGTCGATCGTCCCGTCGGCCAGCCCGGCCCACAGCGCGTCCTGGTTGGCGGCCTCACGGATCGGCGGGCAGCACTTGAACTCCGTTGCCCCGTCCGGGACTTCCTCGGCGGTCAGGGTGAGGAAGTGCGGACAGGACTCGACGGTGACGCGGATGCCCTCGCGCTTGGCGGCGGCGATCAGCGGCAGCGCGTCGCTCGACGAGAGATGCAGTACGTGGACCCGCGCGTCCAGCCGCCGGGCCAGGGCGATGAGACCCTCGATGGCCGCGTTCTCGGCGGCGCGCGGCCGGGAGGCGAGGAAGTCGGCGTAGGCCGGGCCACCGCGCTGCGGGGCGTCGGACAGCTGGTGCGGGTCCTCGGCGTGCACGATCAGCAGGCCGCCGAGTCCGGCGATCTCGGCCAGGGAGCGGGCGAGCTGTTCCTGGTCGAGCTCGGGGAACTCCTCGACCCCGGAGGGCGACAGGAAACACTTGAAGCCGAAGACCCCCGCGTCGTGCAGCGGACGCAGATCCTTGACGTTGGAGGGGATCGCACCGCCCCAGAAGCCGACGTCGATGTGCGCCTTGGACCGCGCCACGTCCTGCTTGGTCCGCAGATGCGCGGCGGTCGTGGTCGGCGGGAGCGAGTTGAGCGGCATGTCGAGGAGCGTGGTGATCCCACCGGCCGCCGCCGCCCGGGTCGCCGTCCAGAACCCTTCCCACTCGGTGCGGCCGGGGTCGTTCACATGGACGTGGGTGTCGACGAGGCCCGGGAGCAGGACGTCGTCCCCGAAGTCCGTCAGCCGGGCCCCGGCCGGCACCTCGGCGTCGTACGGCAGCACCGCCTCGATCCTCCCGGCGGCGACGGCCACCGATGCGGCGCGCGTCCCCTGGGGGGTGATGACGCGCGTCGAGCGCAGTACCAGTTCGGTGTTGGACACCAGGGCCCCTCTTTCCATACAGCGAAATTCACGTTCCGTTGACGGAGTCTTCGCTGTGCGCCGGGACTCGTCAAGACCGAGCCGACCGCTTGGAGGTTTCCACAAAGCAAAAGTTAGATTTCACCCTCCGGAATGTACGTCCTGTGGTGCCGAGGTCCGCGGATCGTACCGCCCGGCCCGCTGATCTCGGACAAAGGGGGCCTGACCGGCCACTACGTCCGTACCACCGGCGAGGTGGCACCGGGCGGAGCCCGGTAGGCTGGCGCCTTGCCCCGCCCGCCTCGAAAGGACCGCCGCCGTGCCGCAGTCCCACGCCAGTGCCGACGACACCAAGACCGCAGCACCGAGCGGCGGCGTGCAGTCCCTGGAGCGCGCCTTCGACCTGCTGGAGCGGATGGCGGACGCCGGTGGAGAGGTCGGGCTCAGCGAGCTCTCGGCCACCAGCGGCCTGCCGCTGCCCACGATCCACCGGCTGATGCGCACCCTGGTCGCCTGCGGCTACGTACGCCAGCAGCCCAACCGCCGTTACGCGCTGGGCCCCCGGCTGATCCGGCTCGGCGAGTCGTCGGCCCGGCTGCTCGGAACCTGGGCGCGGCCGTACCTGGCACGGCTCGTCGAGGAGACCGGCGAGACGGCGAACATGGCGCTGCTCGACGGGGACGAGGTCGTGTACGTCGCCCAGGTGCCTTCGAAGCACTCGATGCGGATGTTCACCGAGGTGGGACGGCGGGTCCTGCCGCACTCCACCGGCGTGGGCAAGGCGCTGCTCGCGCACACCCCGCCGGCCGAGGTCAGGGCGCTGCTGGCCCGGACCGGCATGCCGGCCGCCACCGAGAAGACGATCACCACGCCCGAGGGATTCCTGGAGGCGCTCGACGTCGTACGCCGGGCCGGGTACGCGGTCGACGACAACGAGCAGGAGATCGGGGTCCGCTGCCTCGCGGTCTCCGTCCCCAACTCCCCCACTGCTGCCGCCATTTCGATCTCGGGACCGGCGGGGCGGGTCACCGAGGAAGCCACCGAGAAGATCGTGCCGATCCTCCAGGGCATCGCCCAGGAACTCTCCGCCACGCTGGCGACCGCGGGACCCCAGCAGGCCTGACCGGCGCCGCGGGAGTACGGCGGCGCCGGTCAGGCCTGCTGGGTGTGCGCCCGGCCGTCAGCCGACGGGCACGGTCAGCCGGCCGTCGGCCATCGTCACCGTCCGGTCCATCCGGTCCAGATGTGCCCGGTCGTGAGTGACCAGCACCGTCGCGGTCCCGCGCGCCCTGGTGAGGGTGACCAGCAGGTCGAGCACCGCCCCGCCCCGCTCGTGGTCGAGCGCGCTCGTCGGCTCGTCGACCAGCAGGACGGACGGCTCGTTCATCAGAGCTCGGGCGATGTTCACCCGCTGGCGCTGTCCGCCCGAGAGCTGGTGCGGGCGGCGGCCCGCCTGGTCGGCCAGGCCCACCGCGTCCAGCAGTTCCGCCGCCCGGTCGCGTACCTGGGAGGCCGGGCGCCCCGAGAGGTGCGCCATCACCTGGAGCTGTTCCAGCGCGGTCAGCGACGGGAGCAGATTGGGCTGCTGGAAGACGATGCCGATGCGTTCGCGCCGCAGCGCGGCCTTCTCGGCGCGTCCCAGCGCGGCCGTGTCCAGGCCGTCGACGGTCACCCGGCCCCGTTCCGGCGTCACCAGGGTCGCCGCCACGGCCAGCAGGCTGGACTTGCCGGATCCCGAGGGCCCGACCACCGCGGTGAGCGAACCGGAGGGGACATCGAGCGAGACCGAGTCCAGCGCGACCACGCGCCCGTCCCCGTCCGGGTAGGTCAGCGTCACGTCGTCAAGAGTGAGAGTCATCGGGCGCTCCCGAGGGCGGTGAGGGGGTCGACGGCGGTGATCCGCCGGATGGAAAGGGCCGCGCCGAGCACACCGAGGGCGACTATGACGGCGGCGGGGACCAGGATCGTCAGCGGATCGAGGACGAAGGGGACGCCGTCGGGGACGACGGCGCCGAACCCGGCGGCGACGGCCGTTCCCAGCAGGGTCCCGGCCACCAGCATCAGGACCGCCTGCCCGAGCGCGTCGCGCAGCAGGTACGGGGTGGAGGCCCCCAGCGCCTTCAGTACCGCGATGTCGCCGCTGCGCTGGATCGTCCAGACCGTGAAGAACGCCCCTATCACCATGGCCGAGATGACGAAGAGGAAGCCGCGCATCAGCTGGAGCGAGCCGTTCTCCGCCTGGTAGGAGGGGAGCGCGCTCAGCGAACCGTCCAGGGTGAGGGTCTTCGTTCCGGCCGCCCGGTCGCCCGCCGCGAGGTCCGCGCCGTCGGTGGTCAGCGCCACCACCGTGGCCTTGGTGTGCGCACCGAGGGAGGTCCAGACGACGGGGGTGTGGCTGTACGAGTCGTCCCCGGCGACCGCCGTCACCTTCAGGTCGCGCCCGGCCAGCGAGACCGTGTCGCCCGCCGCCGCGCCCAGATCCTTGGCCGCGCCCTTCGACAGCACCGCGCCGTGCGGGCCGGGCGCCACAGGTGCCAGGCCGGAGTCGGGCCGTACCGCGAACTCGGAGACCGCGGCCGTGTGCCCGCCCGCTTCGGCGTTGCCGGTGCCGATGGCCACCGGCTGCGCGCTCTTCACCCCCGGCCGCGCGGCCCACGTCTGCCAGGCGCTCTCCGGCAGCTGGGAACCGGTGAAGGAGGCCGACTGCCCCGAGGGCGGAGCGGCGAAGGCGAGGTGGTCGGCGGACAGCCCGGTGACGGCCGAGGTGTTGTCCCTGGCCAGCCCGGCGGTGAGTCCGGACAGCAGTCCGACCAGCAGGGTGATGAGCACGATGACCGTGCCCATCAGGGCGAACCGGCCCCGGGCGAATCTCAGATCTCTCCATGCGACGAACATGGGATCAACCCTGCTGGCAGTAGGGGTCCGCGGGCATCGCGCCACGGTTGGCTCCTCGCGTATCGAAAGACGGAGCCGGGCATCAAACTTTCGGTTGAGTGCGTTCCTGGACGATCCGCCTACGCTGGCAGGACCATGGATGCCCGCTCCCTCACCCCTGCCCCGGTAGTCCTGCGCGTCTGCCTCCACCTGCTGGTGGCCGGCCTGCTGGCGCTCGCCGCTGTGCGCGCAATCGCCGATCACGCGGCGAACGCGCCCGCGGTGGTGGTGGCCGCCGCGGTCATGGGTGCGGTCTACGCGGCGGGCACGGTGTGGCCGTCCGTCCAGACCTCCCGCCGGGCGGCGGCCGTCTGGCTCGGTCTGCTGGGCCTGGCCTGGCTGGCGCTGCTGGTGGTCTCCCCGGACGGGCTGTGGACCGCGTTCCCGCTCTACTTCCTCCAGTTGCATCTGCTGCCGGTGCGCTGGTCGGTTCCGGCTGTCGTGGTCACCGCGGGCGCGGCGATCGCTTCGTACGTGGGCCACAGCGGGGCGATGAACCCGGGCGCCTTCATCGGACCGCTGCTGGGAGCGGCGGTCGCCGTGGCCACCGTCCTCGGCTATCAGATGCTCTACCGGGAGAGCGAGAACCGCCGGCAGCTGATCGAGGAGCTGATCGCGACCCGCGCCGAGCTCGCCGACGCCGAACGGGCCGCGGGCACGCTCGCCGAGCGCGAGCGGCTCGCCCGCGAGATCCATGACACGCTCGCGCAGGGCCTCTCGTCGATCCAACTGCTGCTGCGCGCCGCCGGGCGCACCCTGCCCGCGGACGCCCCGGCATCGGCCCATATCGAGCAGGCCCGCCAGGCGGCGCAGGACAACCTCGCCGAGGCCCGCCGGTTCGTACGGGAGCTGTCGCCGCCCGCCCTGGCGCACGGTTCGCTCGCCGCCGCGCTGGACCGGCTCTGTGCGGGCAGTCCCGGGCCGCGGGTCCGTTTCTCCACCAGCGGCACACCGGTCGCGCTGCCCACCCCGTACGAGGTGGCCCTGTTGCGCATCGCCCAGTCGGCGCTCGCCAACACCGTCCGGCACGCGGGGGCGTCCCGCGCCGAGATCACCCTGAGTTTCATGGACACCGCGGTCGCACTGGACGTCGTCGACGACGGTTCCGGCTTCGACCCGCTGCACGCCACATCCGACGAGGGCGGATTCGGGCTGCCCGCGATGCGCTCGCGCGCCGAGTCGCTCGGCGGTACCTTCGCCGTCGAGTCCACACCGGGCCAGGGCACAGCCGTCGCGGTCACCCTGCCGCTGCCCGTCGCCGAAGGGGCGTCCGCATGACGATCCGACTCCTGCTGGCCGACGACCACCCGGTGGTACGGGCGGGGCTGCGGGCCGTACTCGACACCGAACCGGACTTCCAGGTGGTGGCGGAGGCGTCGACGGCCGAACAGGCGGTCGCGCTGGCCGCTTCGGGGGACTTCGACGTCGTTCTCATGGACCTCCAGTTCGGACCGGGGATGCACGGATCGGCGGCGACGGCGGCCATCGTCGCCGTCGAAGGCGCGCCCCGGGTCCTGGTACTGACGACGTACGACACGGAGGCCGACATCCTGGCCGCGGTGGAGGCGGGAGCCAGCGGCTACCTGCTGAAGGACGCACCGCCCGAGGAACTGGCCGCGGCGGTACGGACGGCGGCGGCGGGCCGCTCGGCGCTGGCGCCCGCAGTCGCGCACCGGCTGATGGACCGGATGCGCACCCCGGGCGAGTCCCTCACCCGCCGGGAGCTGGAGGTCCTCCAACTGGTCGGGGACGGCCTGTCCAACCAGCAGATCAGCAAGCAGCTCTTCCTCAGCCAGGCGACCGTGAAGTCCCATCTGGTGCACATCTACGCGAAGTTGGGCGTGGACTCCCGGACCTCCGCGGTCGCGGCGGCCTCCGCGCGACGGCTCATCCGGCGGGCAGGTGGCTCAGCACATTGACCACCTTGCCGTTCGGATCGCGTACGAAGAACCGTCGGACGCCCCACTCCTCGTTCTGCAAGGGGTGCACGATCTCGGCGCCGGCGGCGACCAGGGCCGCGTGGACCGCGTCCACGTCGTCCACCTCGACCGACAGGTCGGGCCGGACCGCGGCGGACGCGTCCCGGGTGGTGAACGTGACCTGCGCGGTGGGGTTGGTGGTGGAGACCAGCGTCATCACCCAGCCCTGGTTCATGGCTTCCCGGAGTCCGATGAGGCCGTAGAAGTCCCGGCTCGCCGCCATGTCGTCGGTGGGGATGTCGGGCACCACCCGGCGCACCGGCATCAGGACGTGCCGCCGAAGAGTTCCACCGCGTTCCGTACTTCCGAGAGCGAGACCACCAGCGCGCTGACCGAGCCGATCGCCCCCGCGACCAGCAGCAGCGACCGGCGCAGCGGCAGGATCTCCGGTACGCCGCTCTGCGCCATCTCGTCCAGGACCGCCAGTTCGTCCTCGGCGATCGCCCGGTCCGGGAACCGGGCCGGGTGAGCGGCCAGTTCACGGCGGAGGCGGGAGATCGAGGAACGCAGCTCCGTCACCCGCGGATCCTCGCCGCTGCTCGTCACACACCTCTGGCCCACACTTCGCAACAAAGCTCTCCCCCTCGCACCACGCCGTGCTGGTCTTTCCCCGCACCGGTTCGACCCGTGCGGTGCTGGTCGGACACCGTGGGTCGCGGGCCAGTTAACGCCACCGCGCCTCGTTCTCGCCACTCGACGGCCGGAATTCAGCCGGACGAGCGGATGTCCATGAGGTATCCAGTCCCCATGACGGAGGGAACGGAATGACGGGTACGGCGAAATGAACAGGTGCGGGGAAATGGCGGGTGCGGGGAAATGACACGTGACACGGAAGGCCAGGAGCCGGTGGTGGCCGGGCTGCTGCTCGCGGCGGGCGGCGGGCGGCGCCTGGGCGGGCGCCCCAAGGCCCTGCTGGAACACCGCGGCCGGCCGCTGGTCGAGCACGCGGTCCGGGTGCTGCGGGAGGGCGGCTGTGGTCCGGTCCATGTGGTATTGGGTGCCGCGTCGGCCGACGTACGGGAACGGGCCGATCTGTCCGGATGCGTCGTCACCGACAACCCCCGGTGGGAGGAGGGCATGGGCTCGTCGCTGCGTTCCGGTCTGGCGTCGCTCGCCGGATCGGGTGCGGACGCGGCGCTCGTCCTGCTGGTGGACCAGCCGGGGATCGGCGCGGCGGCGGTGGCCCGGGTACGCGCCGCCTGCCGGTCGTCGGCCGGTCTCGCGGCGGCTTCGTACGGAGGCGAACGCGGCCATCCGGTGATCTTCGGGGCGGACCGCTGGGCGGACGTCGCGGCGACCGCGGTGGGCGACCGCGGGGCCCGCGCGTACCTCCGGGCGCACCGGGAGGCGATCACGCTCGTGGAGTGTTCCGATGTGTCCCAGGCGTACGACATCGACACCGTCGACGACCTGTTCCACTTGGAGTGACCGCTCTGGCACCCAGCGACAACTTCTGTCGATCCGGAGAATCTCGATGTCAACATAGCGTTGAACTTCCACCATGAGGAAACTAGTATCCACACGTCAGAAGCGCCCTGGACCCCACAGGGCGCCTGCGACCGCATTCCGGCGCCGTGGCACCCCGTGCCGTTTTCCGAGCCCGGCGGCCGTCAGGCACCACCCGCTGAAGGAGTGACCGCTCATGTCCGCACCAGCGCCGTCCCCGCTGGCCATCGTCGATGCCGAGCCCCTGCCCCGGCAGGACGAGGTCCTCACCGATGCGGCCCTGGCCTTCGTGGCCGAGCTGCACCGGCGGTTCACCCCCCGCCGTGACGAGTTGCTCGCCCGTCGCGGGGAGCGCCGCGCCGAGATCGCCCGTACGTCCTCGCTCGATTTCCTCACCGAAACCGCGAGTGTCCGTAACGACGACAGCTGGAAGGTCGCGCCGGCCCCGGCCGCGCTGAACGACCGCCGCGTCGAGATCACCGGCCCGACGGACCGCAAGATGACCATCAACGCCCTCAACTCGGGCGCGAAGGTCTGGCTCGCCGACTTCGAGGACGCGTCCGCCCCCACCTGGGAGAACGTCGTCACCGGCCAGCTCAATCTGATCGACGCCTACGAGCGGAAGATCGACTTCACCGACCCGGGGACCGGCAAGGCGTACGCCCTGAAGCCCGCCGACGAGCTCGCGACCGCCGTGGTCCGTCCGCGCGGCTGGCACCTCGACGAGCGGCACCTCCAGCTGGACGGCCGTGCGGTTCCCGGCGCTCTGGTCGACTTCGGCCTGTACTTCTTCCACAACGCCCAGCGCCTCATCGAGCTCGGCAAGGGCCCGTACTTCTACCTCCCGAAGACCGAGTCGTACCTGGAGGCGCGCCTCTGGAACGAGATCTTCGTCTTCGCGCAGGACTACGTCGGCATCCCGCAGGGCACCGTCCGCGCGACCGTGCTCATCGAGACGATCACGGCCGCGTACGAGATGGACGAGATCCTCTACGAGCTGCGCGACCACGCCTCCGGGCTGAACGCGGGCCGCTGGGACTACCTCTTCTCCATCGTCAAGAACTTCCGTGACGGCGGCAGCAAGTTCGTCCTGCCGGACCGCAACCTCGTGACGATGACCGCCCCGTTCATGCGCGCCTACACCGAACTCCTGGTGCGGACCTGCCACAAGCGCGGCGCGCACGCCATCGGCGGCATGGCGGCCTTCATCCCCTCCCGGCGCGACGCCGAGGTCAACAAGGTCGCCTTCGAGAAGGTCAAGGCCGACAAGGACCGCGAGGCGGGCGACGGCTTCGACGGCTCCTGGGTCGCCCACCCCGACCTGGTGCCGATCGCCATGGAGTCGTTCGACGCGGTGCTCGGCGAGAAGCCGAACCAGAAGGAACGGCTGCGCGAGGACGTCGCGGTCGCGCCCGGTGACCTCATCGCCGTCGACTCGCTGGACGCCCGTCCCACGTACGAGGGACTGGTCAACGCCGTGCAGGTCGGCATCCGTTACATCGAGGCCTGGCTGCGCGGCCTGGGCGCCGTCGCCATCTTCAACCTGATGGAGGACGCGGCGACCGCCGAGATCTCCCGCTCGCAGATCTGGCAGTGGATCAACGCGGACGTGGTCTTCGAGAACGGCGAGCGGGCCACCGCCGAGCTGGCCCGGAGGATCGCCGCGGAGGAACTGGCCGCGATCCGCGCCGAGACCGGAGACGAGGCGTTCGCGGCAGGCAAGTGGCAGCAGGCCCACGACCTGCTCCTCCAGGTCTCGCTGGACGAGGACTACGCGGACTTCCTGACGCTGCCCGCGTACGAGCAGCTGCGCTGACGCGGTCGCCCGGTCCTGAACTCCGCCCCCGGCGCCGCGCTGCGCCGGGGGCGGAGCAGCGCCGGGGGCGGAGCAGCGCCGGTCCTACTTCAGCCCGGTGTCGAGTGCCCCCATCAGCGTCCCCTGCGGGGTGTCGCCGGACATCTCCCAGATCATGACGCCCAGCAGGCCCTTGTCCTTCACATAGGCCGTCTTCTTGCCGATGGACCAGGTGTCGTCGAAGGACCACCACTGGTTTCCGGTGTACCCGTAGGTGGACACCGACTGTTCGTCGTGGTGGATCGTCATCGTCGGAAAGGCGCCGATCAGGTTGGCGTAGCCGCGGGTTCCCGCCTCCTCCGCGAACTGTCCCGGCGCGGCGCCGCCCGCCGACTGCCATTCACCGTTCGCCCCGCCGTCGGTGACGTTCTGCCAGCCACGGCCGTAGAACGGGATCCCGACGGTCAGCTTTCTCGGCTCGACGCCCGCGTCGGTGTACGCCTTGACGGCCGCGTCCACGCTGAAGTGGAAGCCGTACGGGTCGCCGTCGTCCGCGTAGAGGTTGGCCTGGTCGCCGGTGCGGTCCGGTTCCCAGGAGTTGTCGCTGCCCGAGCCGTGGAAGTCGTACCCCTGGACGTTGGCCACATCGAGGGAGTCGAAGACCTTGGTCAGGTCCCAGCCGTCGCTGATCTTCTGCGGGTCGGCCGGGGTGAACGCGGTGAGCAGCCGGTGTCGGCCGCCCAACGCGTCCATCTGCTTGCGGAATTCGGCGAGGAGCAGCGTCAGGTTGCCCTTGTCGTCGGCGGACCAGTGGTTGCCGGGGTGTCCGGTGTCGGTGCCCGGCCACTCCCAGTCGATGTCGAAGCCGTCGAAGATCCCGGCGGCGGTGCCGGGGCCGCCCGCGCCCGAGTACTCGGGCAGGTTGCCCTTGATGTACATGTCGATGCACGAGGAGACGAACTTCTGCCGGGACGCCTCGGTGGCGGCCACGTCGGAGAAGTACTTCGAGTAGGTCCAGCCGCCGAGCGAGACCAGGATCTTCAGGTCCGGGTGGAGGGCCTTGAGCTTCTTCAACTGGTTGAAGTTGCCGCGCAGTTTGCCCCAGCCGTCGTCGGCGACGCCGTCCACGGACTGGGCGGCGCTCATCGGACGGGCGTAGTCGGCGTCCGCGTCACCGGCTCCGGTCCCCTGGTCAGGATCCTCGGGGTCGGCCGTGGTGCCCTTCGTGACGCCGTTCATACAGGTGAGGTTGGTGGGATCGATGTTCTCGAAGGAGTAGTTGAGGACGTTCAGCTTCGAGGCCGCACCGGAGTCCTGGAGATTCTTGACGAAGTACTGCCTGCCGTAGATGCCCCACTGGACGAAGTATCCGACCTTGGCGTATTTGCCGCTGCCGACGATGTCGTCGGTCTTCACGGTGAGCGTGTTGCTCGCCGGTGAGGCGTTGTCCGCCGGGTCACGGGCCTTGACGGTGAAGGTGTACGACGTCGAGGGCGACAGTCCGCCGACGGTCGCCGTGGTGGTGGTTCCCGAGACCGTCGTGGCGAGCGCGGAGCCACGGTAGATGTCGTACGCGGCGACGCGCTGGTTGTCCGTCGCGGCGGTCCAGGCCAGGGTGACGCTGCTGGAGTCGACGCCGGTGGAGTGCAGGGCCCCGGGCGCCGTCGGCGGGGACGTGTCACTCGCCGGATCCACGGTGGTCACCGCCAGCGGCGGGCTCTGGGCCGAGACATTGCCGCGGGTGTCCTTGGCCCGGACGGTGAAGGAGTACGCGGTGGCGGGGGTCAGCCCGGTGACGGTGCCGCTGGTCGCGGCGGTGGCGCTGCCCACGACGGTGCCGCCCGCGAGGATGTCGTACGAGGCGACGGGGAAGTCCCCCGCCGCGGACGCCGTCCAGGAGAGCGTCGCGGTGTGGGCGGTCACGTCCGTCTGCTTGAGTCCGCCGGGCGCGGTCGGCGGTGCGTCCGCCGAGCCGTCGCACTTGTCACCGTTGATCCGGCAGCCGTCCGGTGCGGTGATCGGGCCGGTGGCGACGAACCAGAAGCTGTACGGCTCGGTGGTGCTGTGCGCCGCGACGGTGCCGTTGTAGGCGGCGTTGACGGCGGTGATGTGACTGCCCTGGGTGGTGACCGTCCCGTTGTACGAGGAGCTGATGGCCACTCCGGAGGGCAGGTCGAATTCCAGGGACCAGCCGGTCACGGCGGTGTCGCCGTCGTTGTGCAGGATGTAGGTCCCTTTCCACCAGGGCCCGTTGTCCGCGCTGGTGAAGGTGGCCGTCAGCTTGCCGGCCGCGTGGGCGGGCGTCGCCTGGAGGGACAGCAGCGCGAGTAGGAGTCCGAGAACGGCGATCAGGGATGTCGCCGTTCTGCGTCTGAATGATCCGAACGATCTGTGCTCGACCATGGTTCTCCCTTGAGGCAGGGACCGCAGGCGCGGTCCTCAGGGGGGAGCGAATGTCCTTGGTGCCATGGAGCACAGTGGAAGTTAGGTGGTCTGGACCAGTTCGTCAAGAGGTACAGACCACCTAGGTACAGACCAATACCGCCCGGCGGCCGGGGCCGTCCGGATGGGACGCGCCGGGCATGACCGTCCGGCCGGGCCGCGGCTCGCGCGGGAGAGTGGTTCACCCGCGGACGGGTGGTTCGCTGACCGATGAGTTCTCGGCGGCGCGCCAGTCTGAGGCGTGTGAATACCTACGATCTCGGCCCCGCCGCCCGCTCCGTGGCAGACCTCCTCGACGCCATCGACGACACGCAGCTGTCCGGCCCCACTCCGTGCCCCGACTACTCCGTCGGGGAGCTCCTGGCCCATGTCGTCGGACTGACCGCGGCCTTCCGCGCCGCGGCGGAGAAGGACTTCGGGCCGGCCACCGACACCGCCCCCGGCACGACGAAACCCGTACTCGAAGCGGACTGGCGGACCGTACTTCCCAGGCAGCTCGACGAGGTCGCCGCCGCCTGGCGCACCCCGGAGTCGCGCGAAGGACAGACCAGGGCGGGGGCGGTCGACCTGCCCGCGGAGGTGGCCGGGCAGGTCGCCCTCAACGAACTGGTCGTGCACGGCTGGGACCTGGCCCGTGCGACCGGACAGCCGTACGCCGTGGACGACGCGAGCCTTCAGGTGTCGTACGGGCTGCTGAAGATGATGAACCAGGGCGGACAGACAGACATCTTCGGCCCGGCGGTCGCGGTTCCCGAAGGGGCTCCGTTCATCGACCGGGTGATCGGTTCCAGCGGACGCAGCCCGGAGTGGCGGCCGTAGGGACGCAACGAAACAGGACGCCCCGCGCCGTACCCGGTGCAGGGCGTCCTGTTTCGTTTCGGGAGACGCGCTCGGCGCTCACCGTTCTCCGCGTGTGAGGCCGGACGTGCCGGCCGGACGTGCCATCTGGTCGCGTCAGCCGGTCGTGTCAGCCGACTCCCGGCCGGTCGTCAGCTGGTGAAGAACTCGCTGACCGCCGCCGAGAACTGCCCCGGCTCCAGCTCGTGCACCCGGTGACCGACCGGGATCGTGATCATCCGGGAGTCCGGGATCTTCGCGGCCATGTCGGGGATCCGGTCCTGCGGCATGGAGCTGTCCGGGCCGCCGGTCACGAGCAGGGTCGGTGCCACGATCTCGTCGAGCCGTTCGGCCCACTCCGGTTCGGGATCCCGGACCTGGCTCTTGATGGCGGGCACGGCGTTCCAGTCGTAGTCGACCGGCGCGTCCGGGTGGACGGGCTCGGGCCTTTCGCTGGGGAACGGCGGCGGGGTCTCCTCCAGTACGAGCCGCTCCACCCGGTCCGGATGCTCCTGGGCGAGCAGATACGCGACGACGCCGCCCATGGAGTGCCCGACGACCCCGACCCGGTCCAGGTCCAGCTCGTTCAGGAAGCCGAACACATCGTCCCGCATCAGTTCGAACGAGTACTCGTCCGGCCAGTCGCTCTCACCATGTCCGCGCAGGTCAAGGGCGTACACCCGCCACTCCTCGCCGAGCGCCTGCCCGGTCGCCTCCCAGGTCGCGGAGGAACCGCCGAGACCGTGCAGCAGCACCACCGGCGCCCCGAAGGGGTCGCCCCAGGTCCGGTAGGCCAGCCGTACGTCGCCGACATCGACTACAGAGTGATCGTCCATACCGAAGACGCTACAGCGCCCGGGGCCCTGCCTCCGCCGCGGTGCGCCGCCGGGGCTCCGGCCACCCCGGCGAGACAGGGTCGGACAAAATGCACCACCACAGCCACCCTCGTAGGGTTGATCAACGATCAAGGTCAGCCCTGCCCATACCGCATTCGCTCAACTCCTTTCTCCCCAAGGGGTGTACGACCCCCCGGACAGCTGATAGGAAAGCTTCCTAACAGAACACCTGAAGGACGAACTCCCCTTGGAGGACTGGTGAACGCCCCCCACCGCACCACCCCTGGACGCCGCAAGAGGATCATCACCCGCACGGTGCTCGGCCTGGCCCTGGTGGCCGTACCCGCCACCGCGTACGCCGCCAACGCGCCTGCGCCGCAGACGAGTTCGCATCAGGTGGCCGCTGCGGCGACCGGACTCGACGACCCGGCGAAGAAGGAAATCGCCATGAAGCTGGTCTCCAGCGCGGAGAACTCCTCGCTGGACTGGAAGGCCCAGTACAAGTACATCGAGGACATCGGTGACGGTCGCGGCTACACCGCGGGCATCATCGGCTTCTGTTCCGGCACCGGGGACATGCTGGACCTGGTGACGCTGTACACGAACCGCGAGCCCGGCAACCCGCTCGCCAAGTACCTCCCCGCACTCAAGAAGGTCAACGGCTCCGACTCGCACTCGGGTCTCGGCTCGGCCTTCGAGAGCGCCTGGAAGACCGCGGCCAAGGACACGGTCTTCCAGACCGCGCAGAACGACGAGCGCGACCGCGTCTACTTCGACCCGGCCGTCAAGCAGGGCAAGGCGGACGGCATCGGAACCCTCGGCCAGTTCGCCTACTACGACGCGATCGTCATGCACGGTGACGGTGACGACAAGACCAGCTTCAGCTCCATCCGCAAGAGGGCTCTCGCCAAGGCCAAGACCCCGGCCCAGGGCGGCAACGAGACCACCTACCTCAACGCCTTCCTCGACGCCCGGGTCTGGGCGATGCAGCAGGAGGAGGCCCACAGCGACACCAGCCGCGTCGACACCGAGCAGCGCGTCTTCCTGAAGAACGGCAACCTCGGCCTGAACCCGCCGCTCAGCTGGAAGGTCTACGGGGACCCGTACACCATCAACTGATCAGCGGTCCGGCACACGGAAACGGCGCGTACAGCACCTCAGCGGTGCGGTACGCGCCGTATCTGTCCCGCCGGGGTCAGTGGATCGCGGCTGCCGCCTCCGGCACGGCCTGCTGCTCCGGCTCCTCCACGCTCTTCCCCGCACCCAGATGGTTGAAGGCCAGGTTCAGCACGATGGCCACCACACATCCGGTGGAGATGCCCGAGTCGAGCACCACCAGAACGTCCTTCGGGAAGGCCTGGTAGAAGTCCGGCGCCGCTATCGGGATCAGCCCGATGCCGAGGGCGGTCGCCACGATCAGGGCGTTCTCCCCCTTCTCCATGGCCGCGCTCGCCAGCGTCTGCACCCCGCTCGCCGCGACCGAGCCGAAGAGCACGACCCCGGCGCCGCCCAGCACCGGCAGCGGTACGAGGGCGATCGCCGACGCGGCCATCGGACAGAGGCCGAGCAGGATCAGGATCCCGCCGCCGGTGGCGACGACGTAGCGGCTGCGCACCTTGGTCATCGCGACCAGGCCGATGTTCTGCGCGAAGGCGCTCGCCATGAAGCCGTTGAAGAACTGGCTGACCAGGCTGCCGATGGTGTCGGCGCGCAGCCCGCCCTCGATGGTCCGCTCGTCGGCGGGACGGCCGACGATCTTGCCGAGCGCCAGCATGTCCGCGGTCGACTCGGTCATACAGACCAGCATCACGATGCACATCGAGACGATCGCGGAGACCTCGAACTGCGGGGCGCCGAAGTGGAAGGGCGTCGGGAACCCGATCGGGTCGGCGTCGCGCATCGCGTCGAAGCTGGTCATGCCCATCGGTATCGCGATGACCGTCCCGATCACCAGGCCGAGCAGGATGGCTATCTGCTGGAAGAAGCCGCGGAGCAGTTTCCGCAGGGCCAGCACGATGACCAGGGTGAGGGCGGCCATCCCTATGTTCTTCATCGAGCCGTAGTCCGCCGCTCCCTGGGTGCCCTGGGCCCATCCGAAGGCGACCGGCAGCAGCGAGACCCCTATGAGGGTGATGACGGTACCGGTGACGACGGGCGGGAAGAAGCGGACCAGCTTGCTGAAGTACGGGGCGAGCAGGAACCCCAGCACGCTCGCGACGATGATCGCGCCGAGGATGACCGCGATGCCGTCGTGTCCCCGGCCCTTGCCGATGGCGATCATCGGCGTGACACCGGCAAACGAGACACCGTTGACGAACGGCAGCCGGGCGCCGACCCGCCAGAACCCGAGGGTCTGGAGCAGGGTCGCGATACCCGCGGTGAACAGACTCGCCCCGACGAGGAAGGCGGTCTCCTTGGCGCTGAGCCCCACGGCGGGGCCCACGATCATCGGCGGGGCGACAACTCCCGCGTACATGGCGGCCACATGCTGGAGGCCGCTGGTGAACATCCTGACGGGCGGAAGGACTTCGTCGACCGGATGCTTCACGGAGGTCTCAGGCCCTCCGGACGGTTCCGCGTCGACGGATACGGCTGCTGCATCATTGCGAAACCTGGGCTCGGCGGCCACGACGGCTCCTCCGGTCGGGTACACGTCGTCGGTGACGTGGGTGTCAGGGAGGTGGTGCGGAGTGCAGGTGCGGCTGCGGGTGAAGGTGGGGATCGGAGCCCGGACGGTACGGAGAGGAGGTTCCGGGTCGGTTCCAGGACGGTTCCGGGTAGGTCACCGCACCGGAGGGCGCATGCACTCTGGGCACACACCCCCCGGTCACGGCTGCCGTGAACCCCGCTCGGGCTCACGGCCGCCGGCCGGGGACCGTCCTCCCCGGCCGGAGCTCGTACGGGCTCAGTCCTGCGCGGCGATCCGCGCGAGGCGCTGCGCCTCGACCCGCGTGGCGCGGGCGATGGCGTCTTCGTCCACCGTGGTCAGGTGGCTGTCCTCGACGACGGTGAGGCCGTTCACGAGGGAGAGGGCGACGGGGGCGGCGGCGCCGAAGACGAGCGCGGTCACCGGGTCGGAGATCGAGGCGTGGGCCAGCGTGTCCATCTTCCAGAGCACCAGGTCGGCCAGTTTTCCGGGCTCCAGGGAGCCGATCTCTGCTGCACGGCCCAGGACTTGGGCTCCCCCGTACGTACCGAGGCGCAGGGCCTGACGGGCGTTCAGGGCCGCTTCGCGGTGGGTGCCGAGGCGGTTGATGAGCAGGGCGTTGCGCAACTCGGTGTGGAGTTCGCCGGACTCGTTGGACGCGGTGCCGTCGACCCCGAGGCCGACCGGGACGCCCGCCCCGAGCATGTCGGGGACCCGGGCGATGCCGGCAGCGAGGCGGGCGTTGGAGGACGGGCAGTGCGCGACACCGGTACCGGTACGGGCGAAGGCGGCGATGTCGGAGTCGTTCATGTGGACGCAGTGCGCCATCCACACATCGCTGCCGAGCCAGCCGGTCGACTCGAAGTAGTCGGTCGGGCCCATCCCGAACAGTTCCTTGCAGAACTGCTCCTCCTCGACGGTCTCACTGCCGTGGGTGTGCAGCCGCAGACCCTTGCGGCGAGCCAACTCGGCGCCTTGTCGCATGAGTTCGGTGGACACCGAGAAGGGTGAGCACGGCGCGACGGCGACCTGGGTCATCGCGTCGAACGAGGCGTCGTGGTACCGGTCGACGGTCTCCTCGGTGCCGGCGAGCGCGCCTTCCAGGGTCTCGACGGCGAAGTCCGGGGGCAGCCCGCCGTCCTTCTGGCTGCGGTCCATGGAGCCGCGGGCGAGGGTGAAGCGCACACCGGTCTCGGCGGCGGCCCCGATGATCGCACCCGACAGGTCGCCGGCGCCCTGCGGGTAGACGTAGTGGTGGTCCATCGCGGTGGTGACACCGCCGCGCGCCATCATGGCGAGGGAGCCCTGCGCGGCCGTGCGCGCCATCTGCTCGTCGATGCGCGCCCACGTCGGGTACAGCGCGACGAGCCAGTTGAACAGGTTGTGGTCGGTGGCCAGCCCACGGGTGATCCACTGGTAGAAGTGGTGATGGGTGTTGACCAGTCCCGGGGTGACCAGATGGCCGGTGCCGTCGATCCGGCGTACGACGTCGGTGAGCCCTTCGGGCGCCCTGCCGGACCCGAGGGACTCGATGCGGTTCCCCGCGACCACGACATGGCCCGATGCGTACTCGGTGTCGTGGGCGTCGACCGTCGCGATGGCTACGTTCTCGATGACCGTGCGCGCGGCTGCCGTTGGTGCCATGAGGATTCCTTCTCTCGCAGTGGCGAAGGGCACGGCAGGACCCAGGAGGATTTGAGTGCCGCAGCCGCGTGGCTCCGGGTGCCGAAAGAGTGCAGTTCAGTGGGTTTCCGGTACGCCACCGCCGGCGGTGGCCTCAGCCGGCGGTGACGTACCGGTCGGTCTCAGAGGTTGGTCATGTCGACCGGGATCCGGGCCTCGGCGCCGTCCCGCAGGATGGTGGCCTCGATGAGTCCGTACGGGCGGTCGGCCGCGAAGTAGACCTCGTTGTCGTTCTTGAGCCCGAACGGCTCCAGGTCCACCAGGAAGTGGTGCTTGTTCGGCAGCGAGAACCGGATCTCGTCTATCTCACTGCGGCTGTTGATGATGCGTGAGCCCATCTGGTACATGGTCTGCTGCAGGGAGAGCGAGTATGTCTCGGCGAAGGCCTGGAGCATGTGCTTCTTCGCCTGCTCGTAGGACTTGTCCCAGTTCGGCATCCGGGCCGCGTCGTCGGTCCAGTTGTACCGCCACTTGGCGGAGACCGCGGTCGCGAGGATACGGTCGTAGGTCTCCTGGAGCGTCGTGTACTTGTCCTTGGCGTAGCCCCAGAACTCCGAGTTGGTGGAGTTCATCACCGTCAGGTCCTTCAGGCCGGAGATGACCTGCCACTTCTCCCCGTCGAAGGTGATCTCGGTGGTGCGCAGTTCCTGGCCCTTGCGGACGAAGGAGTGCCTGACCTCGTCGGCGCCGATGAACTGGGAGCTGTTGCCGGAGGTGGCGATGCGCTCCCAGGCGTACTCCTCGATCCGGATCCGCGCGACCTTGATCGCGTCCTGGGTCGTCACGAAGTGCCTGGCCAGGTGGATGCCGAACTGCTCGGCGGACTCGATGCCGTGCTCCTTGGCGAACGCGAACACCGTGTTCTTGGTGGCATCGGTCGTCAGGACGCTGGCGTTGGAGCCGGAGTAGTGGACGTCGTCCATGTCGCCGGAGAGGGCGACAGAGACGTTCAGGTCCTTGATGTGGTGGGTGTCGCCGTCCCGCGTGATCTTGACTACGCGGTTCTCTGCTTTGCCGTACTGGTTCTGGCCGAGAATCGTGGGCATGTCGGTGCTAGCTCCCTCGGTATACGGAGTAGCCGAACGGGTTGAGCAGCAGCGGTACGTGGAAGTGCTCACCCGGTACGACGGCGAATGTGATCGCCACCTCCGGGAAGAAAGCGCCGCTGTCCCTTACGCGGGGGGCGTCCTGCTGTGCCTCGGCTTGTTTCTTGGAGAAGTACGGCCCGGTCTCGAAGTCGAGCCGTACCTGGGTGGTTCCTTCCGGCAGGGCCGGCAGGTCCTTGCAGCGCCCGTCCGCGTCGGTCGCCGATCCGCCCAGTGCCACCCACTGCGCGTCGGGGCCGCTGCGGGCCGCGAGCGCGATGGCGACACCCTCGGCGGGGCGTCCCACGCTGGTGTCCAGGATGTGCGTGGACACCGATGCGGTGGTCTGTGTGCTCAAGACCTTCACTCTCCTTGTTCTGCGACTGCGGCGACCACGATGTCCAGCCGGATCCGGTTGATCCTGCCGAGCTCGACGCGCACCAACTCGCGCTCCCGCTCGGGTGTGTTGATGATCCGGGCCTTCATCGCGTCGCGCATCTGCTCGCCGGTCGCGCCGGTCGCGCAGATCAGAAAGACATGTCCGAACCTCTCCTGGTAGGCCAGGTTCAGTTCGAGCATCTCGACCTTGAGCTCCTCCGAGGCCCCGGCCATCCCCCGCTGTTCACGGGACGATGTCGGATCACCGGGTTTCGGGCGGCCGATCGGCGGGTGCCCCGCCATCGCCTCGGCCAGATCTTCCGCGGTCAGTTCGGCCGTTGCGGCGTCGCTGGCGAGGAAGAGGGCTTCCGCGGTGGCGAAAGGGCGCTGGGCGAGGATTTTGCTCCCCCAGGCAGAACTGGCGCACACCTCGTGGAGTACGGCTCGTGCCGCACTGTCCCGCAGGGTGTTGAACCGGGCGAGACCCTCGGGGGTTGCAGGGTCCTCCCCCGGCAAGCGCAGTGAACTCGAAGTCACGGGGACCTCCGTGGCCTTGTGAGGGGCCTTGTGCTGGACGGGCTGCGGACAGCTAACGCCCTCGGAAACACCACGTCAACACTTTGTTGAAAACTTGGAGAGACAAAAACCGCCGCCCGGTTACCGGGCGGCGGCCGACTGCTCCGAACCTGCAGTCATTCACCCTTGGTGGCGTTCTCCCTGTTCAGGTAGTTGTAGACGGTGAAACGGCTGACTCCGAGCGCACCTGCCACGGTCTCCACACCGTGCCGCACGGAGAAGGCCCCGCGCGACTCCAGTATCCGCACGACCGACTGTTTCGTCCTCCGGTCGAGCTCGGACAGCGGCATCCCGTGCCTGCGCTCCATCGCCACCAGTATGTGATCCAGCGAGTCGGAGAGCTGCGGCAGCCGCACGGCCAGGACGTCCTCACCCTCCCAGGCCAGGACCACGTCGTCCTCCGCCGCCTGTCCGGGTACGAGGATCTCGGCGCCCATGGCGTCGACCAGCGGCTTCACCGCGGCGATCAGCGGGTGCTCCCCCGGCGCGGTCACCGCGCCCCCTCCTCGCCGTCGGGCCCGATCACGTTCACCTGGAGCGAGACACGGGTGGCGCCCGCCCCCAGCGCACGGCGCAGCAGCGCGTCGACCGCGGTCAGTACGGCGTCGGATGCGCCTTCCGCGGTGTTGCCGAACGGTCCGACGTCCACCGCGTCCAGCTCGGCCGCCTGAATGACCTCGCGAGCCACCACCGCATGGGGTGGCGCATCGTCCAGGTCGAAGGGCTCGGTCGTGAATTCCACTCTCAATCGCACGCGCTCAACCTACTGCGCAGGCCACGAAATTCGGGAGCCCTCTTGACAGCCTCACGACCCACCAGGCAATCTTCCATCAAGTAGAAACTAACTTCCGCAATACGGAAGGAGCGCCGAACGCCTTATGGGCTACACGGACCAGCGCTTCGATGTGAACCTCTCGATCCTCTTCAAGGAACTCCCGCTCCTGGAGCGTCCCGCGGCTGCCGCCGCGGCGGGCTTCGGCGCGGTCGAGCTGTGGTGGCCCTGGATCGAGACCCCCACCCCTCCGCAGGCCGAGCTCGACGCCCTCAAGAAGGCGCTCGACGACGCCGGCACCCAGCTGGTGGGGCTCAACTTCTACGCCGGCCGGCTGCCCGGCCCGGACCGCGGCGCACTCTCCGTCCCCGGCCAGGAGTCCGACCGCTTCCGCGCCAACATCGACGTGGCGGCCGATTTCGCCGCGTCGGTCGGCTGCAAGGCGCTCAACGCGCTGTACGGCAACCGCGTCGAGGGCGTGGACCCGGCGGTCCAAGACGCACTGGCCCTGGAGAACCTCACGACAGCGGCCCGCGCGGCCGACCGGGTGGGCGCGATCCTGCTCATCGAGGCTCTCAACAAGCCGGAGTCGCCGCTCTGCCCGCTGGTGAGCGCCCCGGCCGCCATCGAGGTGGTCGACAAGGTCAACGCCCTGACGGGGCTCGGGAACGCGAAGTTCCTGCTCGACCTGTACCACCTGTCGATGAACGGCGAGGACCTCAACGAGGTGATCGACACCTACGCCGCACAGACCGGCCACGTACAGATCGCGGACAACCCCGGCCGCGGTGCGCCCGGTACGGGCACGCTGCCGCTGGAGGACCTGCTCGACCGGCTGACCAAGGCCGGATACGACGGCCGGGTCGGCCTGGAGTACAAGCCGGGCGACCGCCCGAGCGCCGAGGCCTTCGGCTGGCTCCCCAACTGACCGTCTCCACCCGCGTGTTGAAAGAGGCACCCCGCATGAGCAAGCTCCCCAAGGTCGCCTGGATCGGCCTCGGCATCATGGGCTCCCCGATGTCCGAGAACCTGATCAAGGCCGGCTACTCCGTGACCGGCTACACCCTGGAACAGGACAAGCTGGACCGGCTCTCGGCCGCCGGAGGCACCGCCGCCTCCTCGATCGCCGAGGCGGTACGCGACGCCGACGTGGTGATCACCATGGTGCCCGCGTCCCCTCAGGTCGAGGCCATCGCCTACGGCGCGGACGGCATCCTGGAGAACGCGAAGCCGGGCGCGCTGCTGATCGACATGTCGTCGATCACCCCGCAGACCTCGGTCGACCTGGGCAAGGCGGGCGGCGAGAAGGGCCTGCGGGTCCTGGACGCCCCGGTGTCCGGCGGCGAGGCCGGGGCCATCGAGGCCGTACTGTCCATCATGGTCGGCGGCGAGCAGGCCGACTTCGACGCCGCGAAGCCGATCCTGGACGCGCTGGGCAGGACCATCGTGCTCTGCGGTCCGCACGGCTCGGGCCAGACGGTGAAGGCCGCCAACCAGCTGATCGTGGCGGTCAACATCCAGGCCTGCGCCGAGGCCGTGGTCTTCCTGGAGAAGTCCGGCGTGAACCTGGCCGCGGCCCTCGACGTCCTCAACGGCGGGCTGGCCGGTTCGACCGTCCTGACCCGCAAGAAGGACAACTTCCTGAACCGGGACTTCAAGCCCGGCTTCCGGATCGACCTGCACCACAAGGACATGGGCATCGTCACCGACGCCGCCCGCAATGTCGGCGCCGCGCTGCCGGTGGGGGCGGTGGTCGCCCAGTTGGTCGCCTCGCTCCGCGCCCAGGGCGACGGCGGCCTGGACCACTCGGCGCTGCTGCGCTCGGTCGAGCGGCTGTCCGGCACCCAGGTCTGAGGCACCGCTCCTCCTCCTTCCGAGGCTCCGGCCTCCTCTCAACTCCGGGCCGCGGCAGCGCTGACACCTGTCCTGTCGCGCCCAGGCGCTGCCGCGGCCCGGTACCCCCGAACCTAAATTTCAACAAACTGTTGACGTGACGTTCGCAGCATATTTACGCTCCTCAAGCCGTCAGCAGCCCCAGTACGGAAGGTCCACGATGTCGAAGCGCGTGCTTACGACCGAGTCAGGCGCCCCGGTCGCCGACAACCAGAACTCCGCCACCGCCGGCGTCGGCGGCCCGATCCTCCTCCAGGACCAGCACCTGCTGGAGAAGCTCGCCCGGTTCAACCGCGAGCGCATCCCGGAGCGCGTCGTCCACGCCCGTGGCTCCGGCGCGTACGGCTACTTCGAGGTGACCGACGACGTCACCGGCTTCACCCGGGCCGACTTCCTCTCCGCCGTGGGCAGGCGCACCGAGACGTTCATCCGCTTCTCGACCGTGGCCGACTCGCTGGGCGGCGCGGACGCGGTCCGCGACCCGCGCGGCTTCGCGCTGAAGTTCTACACCGAGGAGGGCAATTACGACCTCGTCGGCAACAACACCCCGGTGTTCTTCATCAAGGACCCCATCAAGTTCCCGGACTTCATCCACTCCCAGAAGCGCGACCCGTTCACCGGCAAGCAGGAGCCGGACAACGTCTGGGACTTCTGGGCGCACTCCCCCGAGGCCACCCACCAGGTGACCTGGCTGATGGGCGACCGCGGCATCCCCGCCTCGTACCGCCACATGAACGGCTACGGCTCGCACACCTACCAGTGGACGAACGCCCGGGGCGAGGCCTTCTTCGTCAAGTACCACTTCAAGACCAACCAGGGTGTCCGCAGCCTCTCCGCGGACCAGGCCGCCGAGCTGGTGGGCAAGGACGCCAACAGCCACCAGACGGACCTGCTCCAGGCCATCGAGCGGGGCGTCAACCCGTCCTGGACGCTGCACGTCCAGGTCATGCCCGCCGCCGACGCCGCCGGCTACCGCTTCAACCCCTTCGACGTCACGAAGGTGTGGCCGCACAGCGACTACCCATTGCAGCGGGTGGGCCGACTGGTCCTCGACCGCAACCCGGACAACGTCTTCGCCGAGGTCGAGCAGGCCGCGTTCTCCCCGAACAACTTCGTTCCCGGGATCGGCCCTTCGCCCGACAAGATGCTCCAGGGCCGCCTGTTCGCGTACGCCGACGCACAGCGCTACCGCGTGGGCATCAACCACACGCAGCTGCCCGTCAACGCGCCGCGGAACGCCACGGCGGACAACTACGGCCGGGACGGCGCCATGGCGACCCGGCACGGCGCGCGCCACGACAAGAACTACGAGCCCAACTCGTACGCGGGACCGGCCCAGACGGACGCCGCACTGGCCGCCCCACTGGCCGTCTCCGGCTGGACCGGCGCCCACGCCGCCGCCGAGCACGCCAAGGACGACGACTTCTTCCAGGCGGGCGAGCTCTACCGGCTGATGTCCGAGGACGAGAAGTCCCGGCTGGTCGCCAACATCGCGGGCGGCCTCTCGCAGGTCACCCTCGACGACGTGGTCGAGAAGAACCTCGCGCACTTCCGCGCCGCGGACACCGAGTACGGCAAGCGCGTCGAGGAAGCCGTCCACGCCCTGCGCGAGGACTGAGCAGCACCGAGAGACGGCGCCGATGGTCCGACGGGAGGTCGGACCACCGGCGCAGTCCGTACCACCGGCCCGATGAGGGGTGGCCGGGGTGCGGACGAGCCTGCGGACCGCGGCGGAGTGACGATGCCAGTGCGGTGGTGAAGGCCCACCGGTCCCTTTCCTGACCTGAAGGTTCGGGACCGCGAGGGCCGATCGCCTCCGCCGCGGTCCCCTGCTTCCCCAACTGCCGTATCCATTACGGGAGTCAGGGATCGGCGAGCACCACCACAAGCCCCGCCCGGTGGCGCGAATGTCCTGTCGCGCCCAGTCTCGCGTCGTCGGGCGGCACCATATTCCGGTGCGGGAGCACGGAGCAGGGACTACGGTCTTCTGCTCCGTGCTTCTTCGTGCTGCGCGGGACCGGTACGGAGCAGTAGTCCCCCGGGCCTCGCGGCGCTTCCACCGAAGGGAATGTGCCATGACCGGACTCCGTCCGCCGACCGAGCCGTACGACCAGGGAATGCTCGACGTGGGTGACGGCAACCTCGTGTACTGGGAGGTCTGCGGCAACCCGGCCGGCAAACCGGCGCTCGTCGTCCACGGCGGTCCGGGCTCCGGCTGTTCGGCGCGCTCCCGCGCCCCGTTCGATCCGGAGCGCTATCGCATCGTCCTCTTCGACCAGCGCAACTGCGGCCGGTCCACCCCGCACGCCGCCGACCCCACGACCGACCTGGCCCACAACACCACCGCACACCTGATCGCCGACATGGAACGGCTCAGGGAGCACCTGGGGATCGAACGGTGGCTACTGCACGGCGGTTCATGGGGCTCGACGCTGATCCTCGCGTACGCCGAGGCACATCCGCACCGGGTGTCGGAGGTCGTCATCGCCGGGGTCACCATGACCAGGCGCTACGAGACGGACTGGCTGTACGGGGGCGTGGGCCGCTTCTTCCCCGAGGCGCTGGCCCGGTTCAGAGCGGGCGTGCCCGAGGCCGGGGACCTGGCAGAGGTCGTCCCGGCGTACGCGCGCCGCGCCGCGGACCCCGACCCGGAGGTGCGGGCGAAGGCCGTGGCCGACTGGTGCGCCTGGGAGGACGCGGTGCTCTCCCTGGAGCCGCACGGCTCGGCGCACCCCTACGGCGACCGGCCGTCGGCCGCCCGGGTGGCCCTGGTGCGCATCGCGTCCCACTACTTCTCGCACGGCGCGTGGCTGGAGGAAGGGGCGCTGCTGCGCGACGCGGACCGGCTGAGCGGAATCCCCGCCGTGCTGCTGCACGGACGGCACGATCTGAGCAGCCCGTACACGACCGCCTGGGAGCTCGCACAGGTCTGGCCGGACGCCGAGTTGACCGTGGCCGAGGACTCCGGACACAAGGGCAGCGCCACCATGGACGACCTGGTGCGCGCCGCCCTGGACCGGTTCAGTACACGCTGAGAGCTTCCGGTGGTCCGCCGGGAGCACGCCGGAGGGGCGGGGCGCCGTGGACCGGCGCCCCGCCCCTCCGGGTGGGTCCGTCAGGAGGTGACGAGCGGGAGGATCGCGGTCGGGGCGTGGCCCGGCTCGGTCGCGATGTCCTCGAACTCGTTGACGCCGGCGATGTCCGTGCCGCTCATCGAGATGTTGGTGATCCGCTCCAGGATCGCCTCGACGACGACCGGGACGCGGTACTCGGCGGCCAGCTTCTTCGCCTCCTCGAAGGCGGGCAGCAGCTGGTCGGGCTCGGTGACCCGGATCGCCTTGCAGCCGAGGCCCTCGGCGACCTTGACGTGGTCCACGCCGTAGACGCCGAGCTCCGGGGAGTTGATGTTCTCGAACTCCAGGTTGACCTCGAAGTTGATGTCCAGGTTGCGCTGCGCCTGCCGGATGAGGCCCAAGTAGGCGTTGTTCACCAGGACATGGACGTACGGGATGTGGTGCTGTGCGCCGACCGCAAGCTCTTCGAGCATGAACTGGAAGTCGTAGTCGCCGGAGAGCGCGACGACCGTGGCGTCCGGGTCGGCGGTCGCGACACCCAGCGCGGCCGGGATCGTCCAGCCGAGCGGGCCGGCCTGGCCGCAGTTGATCCAGTGGCGCGGCTTGAAGACGTGCAGCATCTGCGCGCCGGCGATCTGGGAGAGGCCGATGGTGGTGACGTAACGGGTGTCGGGGCCGAACGCGCGGTTCATCTCCTCGTACACGCGCTGCGGCTTCATCGGCACGTTGTCGAAGTGGGTACGGCGCTGGAGCCTGGCCTTGCGGTCCTGGGCGGACGCGGCCCACTCCGTACGGTCGGGAAGCCGTCCCGCGGCCTTCAGTTCGCGGGCGACCTCGACGAAGAGCTCCAGTGCCACCTTGGCGTCGGACGCGATCCCGAAGTCGGGGGCGAAGATCTTGCCGAGCTGGGTGGGCTCGATGTCGACGTGGACGAACGTGCGGCCCTTGGTGTACGTGTCGAGCCTGCCGGTGTGCCGGTTGGCCCAGCGGTTGCCGATGCCGAGGACGAAGTCCGACTCCAGGAACGTGGCGTTGCCGTAGCGGTGCGAGGTCTGGAGTCCGACCATGCCCGCGTTCAGCTCGTGGTCGTCGGCGAGGATGCCCCAGCCCATCAGGGTCGGGACCACCGGGATCCCGGTCAACTCGGCGAACTCCACGAGCAGTTCGGAGGCGTCGGCATTGATGATGCCGCCGCCCGCGACGATCAGCGGGCGCTCCGACTCGTTGAGGAGCGCGATCGCCTTCTCGATCTGGGCACGGGAGGCGACCGGCTTGTAGACCGGCAGCGGGGTGTAGGTCTCCGGGTCGAACTCGATCTCGGTGAGCTGGACGTCGACCGGCAGGTCGATGAGGACCGGGCCGGGCCGGCCCGAGCGCATCAGGTGGAAGGCCTGCTGGAAGACGCCGGGCACCTGGGCGGCCTCCATCACCGTGGTCGCCGCCTTGGTGACCGGCTTGGCGATCGAGGCGATGTCGACGGCCTGGAAGTCCTCCTTCTGGATCACCGCGGTCGGCGCCTGGCCGGTGATGCAGAGGATCGGGACGGAATCACCCGTCGCCGAGTAGAGACCGGTGATCATGTCGGTGCCCGCGGGGCCCGAAGTGCCGATGCAGACACCGATGTTGCCCGCGTGGGTACGGGTGTAGCCCTCGGCCATGTGCGAGGCGCCCTCGACGTGGCGCGCGAGCGTGTGCCGGACACCGCCGGCGGCCTTGAGGGCCGCGTAGAACGGGTTGATCGCCGCGCCCGGCACACCGAACGCGTTGGTGACGCCCTCGCGCTTGAGGATCTCGACTGCCGCTCGGGCAGCGGTCATACGGGGCATTGAGTACTCCTGCTCGGCCAGTCGGAGTGGGCCTCCTGTCGCGCCAACCTGAGATCGCCCAGTTCCGTCGTCTTCCGTAGTGTTTTCCGCATTACGGAAATTCACTTCTGCTATATGGAAGCAATCTAAGAGCTGGCTCCGCTTTCCGTCAAGGGAGGGCGCCGCGGATGTCGGGAACCGGCCCAATGTGCGAAGTCCCTCCCCAACGCCTCGCGCTTGGTGGACGATGGCCGCATGGGAGAGGGCATGGACGAGACCGCGAGGACGGGGGCGACAGCGGCGGGGTACGCGCTGGTGCGCTGCCCGGACTGCTTGCAGGAACACACCTACACGGCGCCCGCCCTGCCCTGCGCCTGTGGCGCCCCGCTCGCCCCACCACTGCTGACGGGCGCACCACCGGAGCCGATCACCCATCGGACCTGGTCCGACGGGTGGGTCACGGTGCGCTGCGGTTCCTGCGGACGCCAGGTCGAGTGGCCGCAGCCGGAACTCGGCTGCTCCTGCGGTACGGTCCTGCGGATTCCGGTGCGCCCGGTGGCGGCGCCCCCGCCCGCCCCGGGGAACACCCGGGCACCGGCGCACATCCCCCTGCCGCGCACGGCGGCGACCGTCCGTCCGCCCTTCCGGCCGACGGCGATCCGCACCTCGCGCGACGCGGTGTCGGCAGCCGCGCGGTATCTGGAGTGGCTGGGCTTCCGCGACGTCCTTCAGCCGGAGCGGCGGCCCGCGTCCGGGATAGACCTGCACGGCCCCGGGCTGGTCGCCTCCGTGGCCGCGACCAGCGGGCCGGCCGTCCTGCGGGACATCGAGTGCCTCTGGCTGAACGGGCTGACCACCTCGTCGGCGAGCGTCTTCTTCTCACTCACGGGGTACGCCGACGAGGCGCGCGCCCGCGCCGACGAACTCGCCGTCGCACTCTTCGTGATGGATCCGACCGGCGCCCCGCAGCCGGTCAACGGCCCGGCCGACGAACTCGTCGGCGCGGGCGCCCAGGAGCCCTGAGCGGCCACGGGATCACCACCGCAGCCGCTCGGGCCCGCACCTCACGGGCGGATGATCTGGCCCGGCTTCAGCTGGGCGGGGGCGAGCAGCTGGGGCACGGTGACAAAGGTGTAACCGCGCTCCTTCAGCGTGTCGATGATGCCCGAGACCGCGGGCACCGTGCCCTTGTAGATGTCGTGCAGCAGGATGATGCCGTCGGGCTTGGCCTGCTTGAGGGTCCGCTTCTCGATGAGCGCGGAGTCGTTCGTGGAGTAGTCCTTCGCGGTGGTGCTCCACAGCACCTGCGAGACGCCCAGCTCCTTGCATATCTTGGAGACGTCGTCGTTGGTACGGCCCTGCGGCGGACGCATCACCCGGGGCCGGGTGCCGGTGATCTTCTCCACCGCGACTTCGGTCTTCTCTATCTCCTCGCGGGCGACATCACCCTTCTCCTTGGTGAGGATCTTGTGCGTCCAGGTGTGGTTACCCACCTCGTGACCCTCGGCCGCCTCCCGCTTGACGAGCTCGGGGTACTTCATCACGTGGTCGCGGCCCAGCAGGAAGAACGTCGCGTGAACCTTCTTCTCCTTCAGCACGTCCAGCAGATGGGAGGTGTTCGGGCCGGGACCGGCGTCGAAGGTCAGCGCTATGCACTTGGCCTTACGGCAGTCGACCGGCCCGAAGGGGGCCGCACTCTTCTTGTCCGCGTGATCCCGCGCCTGGGACGGGGATGTGGTCTCCATCGAACAGCCGCTCAGCACGAGGGACATGAGCGCGGCCAGGGCGGCGACGGATCCGATCCGCCCGGCCGCCTTCTTCTTGAGCAATGACATGACCCGGACTATACCCAGCATGTATAGACCGGGTGTATACCGGGGTCCCCCCAGCGGTCACACCCCGTACCGCCTGCGCAGTTCCACCTTTCGTACCTTGCCGCTGACCGTCATGGGAAACGCGTCCAGGATCCGGATCCCGCGAGGAATCTTGTAGTGGGCGAGCCGGTCCCGGCAGAACGCCCGGATCTCGTCCAGCGTCGGCGGGTGGGCCGGGTCGCGCGGGATGACACAGGCCAGCACCTCCTCGCCGTACTTCTCGTCCGGCACACCGATCACCTGGACGTCGGCGATCTTGGGATGGGTGTACAGGAACTCCTCGACCTCACGCGGGTAGACGTTCTCCCCACCGCGAATGATCATGTCCTTGATCCGGCCGACGATCTGCACATAGCCGTCGTCCCGGACGACGGCGAGATCCCCGGTGTGCATCCAGCGGCCCGCGTCGATGACCTGGGCCGTCCTCTCGGCATCGTCCCAGTACCCGAGCATCACGCTGTAGCCACGGGTGCACAGTTCGCCCGTCTCGCCACGCTCCACCGTCGTGCCGGTCGCCGGATCGACGACCTTCACCTCCAGGTGCGGCAGGACCCGGCCCGCCGTCCCCGTGCGGCGCTCCAGATCGTCCTCCCGCCGGGTCTGGGTGGAGACCGGCGAGGTCTCCGTCATCCCGTAACAGATCGACACCTCCGCCATGTGCATCTCCGCGACGACCCGCCTCATCACCTCGGCCGGGCAGGGCGAGCCCGCCATGATGCCGGTGCGCAGCGAGGTGAGGTCGTACGTGGCGAAGTCCGGGAGGTTCAGCTCGGCGATGAACATCGTCGGGACGCCGTACAGCGAGGTGCAGCGCTCGCGCTCGACGGCGTGCAGCGTGGCCGCCGGTTCGAAGGAGGGGCCCGGGATCACGATGCACGCGCCGTGCGAGGTGGCCGCCAGATTCCCCATGACCATGCCGAAGCAGTGGTAGAAGGGGACCGGCAGACAGATCCGGTCCTTCTCCGAGTACCCCACCAACTCGCCGACGAAGTAACCGTTGTTGAGGATGTTGTGGTGGGAGAGGGTGGCGCCCTTCGGGAATCCGGTGGTGCCCGAGGTGTACTGGATGTTGATCGGCTCGTCGCAGGAGAGCCGGACGCCGGAGAGCTGCGCTTCGAGCGGCTCCGGCCGGGCGGCGGCGGTCAGTTCGTCCCAGGACGCGTCGCCGATGTAGTGCACGGACCGCAGCTCGGGGCAGTTGCCGCGCACCTCGTCGACCAGGGCCCGGTAGTCGCTCCCCTTGTGCCGCTGCGATGCGACGAGCAGCGTGATGCCGGCCTGCTTCAGGACGAACTCCAGCTCGTGGGAGCGGTAGGCCGGGTTGATGTTCACCATGATCGCGCCGATGCGGGCGGTGGCGTACTGGACGAGCACCCACTCGGGGCAGTTGACCGCCCAGATGCCGACCCGGTCGCCCTTGCCGACGCCGGTACCGAGGAGTCCCCGGGCCAGTTCGTCCACCGCCGCGCCGAACTGGCGGTAGGTCCAGCGCCGCCCGGACACCACGTCGACCAGTGCCTCGCGCCCGGGAAAGGCGGCGATCGTGCGGTCGAGGTTGCCGCCGATGGTGTCGCCGAGGAGCGGGGTCGAGCCGGTCCCGTGCTCGTAGGCGAGCGTCACCTCAGGTCCCCTTCCAGGTACTCCGCCGGGGAGCCCGCCGCTGTCGCCTCGCGCAGTTCGATCCTGCGGATCTTCCCGGAGACCGTCTTGGGCAGTTCGCCGAACTCGATCCGCCGGATCCGCTTGTACGGGGCGAGCACCGCACGTGAGTGCGCGAAGAGCAGCTTCGCCACGTCGGGTCCGGGCTCCCAGCCCTCGGCGAGTACGACGTACGCCTTCGGCACGGCGAGCCGCAGCGGATCGGGGGCCGGGACAACCGCGGCCTCCGCCACGGCCTCGTGCTCCAGGAGGGCGCTCTCCAGCTCGAACGGCGAGATCTTGTAGTCGGACGCCTTGAAGACGTCGTCGGACCGTCCGATGTAGGTGATGTAGCCGTCGGCGTCGCGCGAGCCGATGTCCCCGGTGCGGTAGTAACCACCGGCCATCGCCTCGGCGGTCCGCTCCGGCTCGCCCCAGTAGCCCGTCATCAGTCCGACCGGACGCGCGGCGAGATCGAGCGAGATCTCCCCTTCGCTCGCCCCGGGCTCCCCGGTGACCGGGTCGAGCAGTTCGACCTTGTACCCGGGTGTCGGACGGCCCATGGAGCCCGCTTTGAGCAGCTGCCCGGGGGAGTTGGCGACCTGGACGGCGGTCTCGGTCTGCCCGAAGCCGTCGCGGATCGTCACCCCCCACTCGCGCCGCACCGTCTCGATGACCTCCGGGTTGAGCGGCTCGCCCGCGGCTGCGACCTCGCGCGGCGGGGTCCGCAGCTGACCGAGGTCGGCCTGGATCAGCATCCGCCAGACGGTCGGCGGCGCGCAGAAGGACGTCACCCCCACCCGGTCCATCTCGGCCATCAGCCGGGTGGGGTCGAAGCGGGTGTAGTTGTGGATGAACACCGTCGCCTCGGCGTTCCACGGCGCGAAGAGGTTCGACCAGGCGTGCTTGGCCCAGCCGGGCGAGGAGATGTTGAGGTGGACGTCGCCGGGCCGCAGACCGATCCAGTACATCGTCGCCAGGTGGCCGACCGGGTAGGACGTGTGGGTGTGCTCGACCAGTTTGGGCCGGGCGGTCGTCCCGGAGGTGAAGTACAGCATCAGCGGATCGTCGGCGCCGGTGGGTCCGTCGGGCTCGAAGTCGGCGGAGGCGTCGGCGGCGTCCGCGTACGACAGCCAGCCCGCCGGGACGTCGTCACCGACCGCGATCCGGGTGTAAGTGCCCTCCACACCGGTGAACTTGGCGGTGTCCTCGGACCGTACGAGCACATGGCGGGCCCGGCCGCGGTCGATCCGGTCGCGCAGATCGACGGGCCCGAGCAGCGGGGTCGCCGGGATGACGACGGCGCGCAGCTTCATCGCGGCCAGCGCCGTCTCCCACAGTTCCTGCTGGTTGCCGAGCATGACGAGGATGCGGTCGCCCGGCCGGACGCCCCGGGCCCGCAGCCAGTTCGCCGCGCGGTCGGACCGCCTGGACATCTCGGCGAACGAGACCTTGCTCCCGGTGCCGTCCTCCTCGACGATGTGCAGCGCGGTCCGGTCGTTGTCCCGTGCGATGACGTCGAACCATTCGAGCGCCCAGTTGAAATGCTCGGGCCGCGGCCAGCTGAAGCCCTCGTAGGCCGTGCGGTACTCCTCGCGGTTCCGGAGCAGGAAATCCCGTGCGGACCGGAACTCCTCCGTCGCATTGGTCGACGCCATGTGTCCTCCTCGTTGCGGGACTGCTGCCCAGCATCGTGTAATCAGTGCCTCAGGTCTCACTACCCCCGAACGGGGGTCCAGGGGAGTGTCACCGGGGATACAGCCACCCGGGGCCCCGCCAGAAAGGAAATTCCGCGTGCCGGAGCCGGTCGAGGCAGTGGAGATGCGGGCGGCGCTGCTGCGGATGCGTCGCGCGACCGGGCTGCCGGTCGCCTTCGGCGGCCTGCTGACCGGTACCAGACAGCTGCGCATCGCCGAGCTGAGCGGTACGGCGACGCCGGCGCTGCGCGGGCTCGCGGTGTCCGCGGGCAACGGTCTGGGCGGCAAGTCGATCGCGCTGTCCCGCCCCTGCGCGGTGACCGACTACCACTCGTCGCTCCACATCAGCCACGAGTACGACACGGCGGTGGGCGCGGAGGGGCTGCGCGCGGTGCTCGCGGTGCCCGTGGTGGTGCGCCGCCAGGTGCGCGGGGTGCTGTACGGAGCGGTGCGCGAACCACTGGCGTTCGGTGACCGTACGTACAACGCGGCGGTCGAGGCGGCGCGCGACGTGGAGCAGTCCCTGGTCGTACGGGACGAGGTGCAGCGTCTCCTCGCGGCGGCCCGGGAGCCGGTGGCCGGACCCGGCGCGTGGGAGCACGTCCGGGAGGCGCACAGCGAACTGCGCGCGCTGGCCCCGCGCATCGTGGATCCGGAACTCCGTGGCGAACTCCTCGCGGTGTGCGGGCGGCTGGTCTGCGGAAGCCCGGAGCGGGAACGGCAGATCGTGCTGGCGCCCCGCGAGGTGGACGTACTGGCCTGGGTGGCCACGGGCGCGACGAACGCGGCGGCCGGGGCGCGGCTGGGCCTGAAACCCGAGACGGTGAAGGGCTATCTGCGGTCCGCGATGCGCAAACTGGGGGCGCACACCCGGCTGGAGGCGGTCGTTGCGGCGCGGCGGGCCGGTCTGCTGCCGTAGCATCCCGGCCGGGACCGCACGACGAGCAGCAGCCACGAGCAGCAGCACGGCCCACAGACCGAGCCGGAGCACGAGCCGGAGCACGAGCCGCATACCGGGAGCACGCATGACGCACTCACCCACCGACCGGCTCGTCGTCGCGCGGGCGGCCGAGGAGGACTGGTCCGCGATCAGCGAGTGGGCGCACGACGAAGGGTGGAATCCCGGAGTCCGCGACGCGCGGAGCTTCTTCGCCCAGGACCCCGACGGCTTCTTCATCGGCCGGCTGGGCGGGGAGCCGGTCTCCGCGATCTCCGTCGTCAACTACGGTGCGCGCTACGCCTTTCTGGGCTTCTACCTGGTCCGCCCGGATATGCGGGGGCGCGGCCACGGCCTGGCCACCTGGCGGGCCGCGCTGGCCCACGCGGGCGACCGGACCGTCGGTCTCGACGGTGTGGTGGCCCAGCAGGACAACTACCGCAGGTCAGGATTCACGGCGTCCCACCGCACCGTCCGCCACACCGGCACGCTGCCTGTCCGCAGCGCCGAGGCGGTCCGGCCCGCCGTGGCGTCGGACCGCGAGGTGCTCGCCGCGTACGACAGCGCGTGCTACCCGGCCGACCGTCCCCGGTTCCTGGAGAACTGGCTGACCACGGACGGCCATCGCGCGTTCGTCCGCGTCGTCGACCGGCGGCTGACCGGATTCGCGGTGATCCGGCCGGCCCGCACGTCCCTCCGTATCGGCCCGCTGTTCGCCGACTCCCCCTCCGATGCCGAAGCGCTGTACGGAGCGCTGGCGCAGGAGGCGGGTGCGACTCCGGTCGCGGTGGACGTACCGGAGTCCAACCGCGCGGGCACGGCGCTCGCGCGTTCGCTCGGGCTCACCCCTTCCTTCGAGACGGCCCGGATGTACACCGGGCCGATCCGACAGGTCGCGGAGCAGTGTGTCTACGGGGTCACCACGCTGGAACTCGGCTGACGGTCGGCTCCGCCCGTCGACGCGGGCTCGGGCGGAACCCCCAGGCAGTCCCGGAGCCGGGCGTGCCTGAACTGGTAGACGGCGCCCATCTGCCGCAGCACGCCGCGGCGTCTGGCGTCGTCGAGGAACCGCATGAGCCGCCACGGGGTCCTCCCGCGGGCCGCGAGCCAGAGCCGGTTCAGCGCGAAGGCGCCCCAGGCCCGGGTGAGACAGACCGCGAGCCCCACGGCGAGCCCGAACGTGAGGCCCACGAGGAGCCCGTCGGTGATGCCGGTCGACCGCGGGAACACCAGGCCTCCGATCATCATTCCGGCGATCCCGTAGGCCGCGCTCCCCACCCCGCCGAGCAGATAGCGCCCCAGCAGGGCTGCCGCGGAGCCACCGGCCAGTGCGAGGACGAGATCGAACCGCCCGTCCGCCACGGTCACGAATCTGACCTGCCGGGTGAAGGCGAACGCCATCGCGTAGAACAGTCCGAGCGACAGGGCGAGCGACAGGGTGAACAGCACGGCGGCGAGCCGGTCCTGGCGGAGAAGGCTGGGCGGGCTGGACACCCGGTTCGCGTCGACCGGCGCGTCCAGCCAGACGTGCACCCCGATGCCGAGCCCGAAGATCACGGCGAGCAGGGTGACCGTCACGGCCGTGAGCGACCAGCTGATTCCGAGCCCGACGCCGATCGCGACACCGATGCCGAACCGGCCGAGGAAGCGGGCCGCGGTACCCCTGAAGTGGAGTTCCACCCGCAGCGGCCCCGGCCGGTTCCCGACCCCGTGGGCGACGCAGCCCGCGAGGGTGAACGACAACCCGTAGATCAGCCCGACCACGGGTCCGGCGGCGAGTTCGCCGGTGGCCGCGAACAGCAGCCCCGGCGGCAGCCCCAGCAGGAGCCCGGTGACGCACCGCGGAACGGCCCCCTCCAGCTGCCACCAGGCCATCTCGTGCGTACCGGTGGCGCGGAGGTGCTGGGCGAGGAAGGTCAGCCACCGCTGGGCCTCCTCCTGCGAGTAGTGACGGACCGGCACGGTGGGGTTGTACGGTGCCGCCGGGCGCGGGTGGCGCGGGTAGACGGCGGGCAAGTAGGCGGCGAGCAGGTGCTGTTCGACCTCGTGCCGGTCCGGGAAGCGGGCCGGGTCGCAGAGTTCGGCCGGGTCCGTGGCGGGGTCCGTGTAGGCGGTGCGCGCCAGGTCGACCATCAGCGGAGTACCCAGTGCCCGCGCGAACGCTCCGGTCGGGTGCCCCCTCAGATGGTCGGCGACCGGCTGCCAGCGGGGGTCGCCGAGCCGTTTGCGGGCGGTGAGGAATCTGATGGCGTCCTCCAGGCCGACCGGTTCGATCTCGACGACCGCCGCCCGTGCCAGGATGCCGCCCTCGTGACGCACCGCTTGTTCGTACTCCGCGGTCCGGCAGGTGACCACGAGCGGGCGGCCGTCGGCCACGGCCTGGTCCAGGGCGTCGATGGCCGCCGCGTGCAGGGCCGGCGGTGTTTCGTCGAGACCGTCGAGCACCGGGATCAGAAGCCCCTCGGCCACCAGGCGTTCCGCCGCGTTCCAGCCGTAGGCCGCGGTGTTCGCCAGGCCCGGGTACTCCTCGACCAGTCTGCGCTCCAGCCAGAGGCGCAGATGCTCCCGGCGGGGGTTCCACGACGCCAGCGGGAGGAGCACCGGCACCGGCTCCCCCGGCGCCCGGTCGCGGAGCAGCCCGAGCGTCAGCTGGATGGCCAGTACCGTCTTGCCCGCGCCCGGCTCGCCGAGCACCACCAACTGGCGTGCCGGGAGCCTGCGGAACTTCGCCGCCACATCGGTGAGGTCCCCGCGCAGGGTCATCCGCTCGGGCCGGTCCCCGTCCGGCCGCACGCCCAGTACGGCCCCGGCAACCGCGGCGACCGGGCGGCCGGTGCTGGACCACCCGAGGTGGACCGGCTCGGGCCGGTTCAGCGACCGCATCTCCGCCTCCGCCGTCCACTGGCGGGTGATGGCCGCACCCAACTCCCGTACCGCTCCGGCCAGTCGAACCGTTTCAGCAGTGCGGGGACCGGGGTCGGTCGTGCCCGCCGCGGGCCGTTCGGCGGGCGCTGCGGGCCGTTCGGCGGGCGTCGGCGCTGCGGGGCCCGCGGGCCCGGACTCGCCGCGGAGTATGCGCGTGTAGAGCTCCTGGAGTTCGGGCCCCGGGTCGATGCCGAGTTCGTCGGCGAGCCCGCCGCACAGCCGGCGGTACACCGCGAGGGCCTCGACCTGGCTGCCACCGCGGAACAGCGCGCACATCAGTTGTCTGCTCAGGCGCTCGCGCAGCGGATGTTCGACGACCAGCCCCGCCAGTTCGTCGGCGACCTCGCGGTGTTCGCCCAGCGCCAGTTGCCAGTCGATGCACTCCTCGACGGCGTTGAGCCGCTGCTCGTCGAGCAGCGCCGCACGACTGGTCAGCAGCGGGGTGTCGAGGCCGTCCAGCGCGGCGCCCCGCCACAGTCGCAGCGCCGCGCGGGCCTCGGCCACGCCCTCCGCGAGCCGCCCCTCGGCGGCGGACAGCCGGGCCGCCGTGAGCCCCCGGTGGAACCGGAGCGAGTCGAGCTGATCGCAGGTGACCGTCATCCGGTAGCCGGGCCCGTCGGTGGCGATCAGGTCGTTCCCCGCCGGGCCCAGCCTCTCCCGAAGCGCCGAGACGCAGTTCTGAACCTGCTTGGTGGCGGTGGCCGGAGGACGTTCGTCCCACAGCGCCTCGACCAGTTTCGGTAACGAGACCACCGCGTTCGGCGCGAGCAGCAGAGCCGCGAGTACACGCTGATGACGCTGGCTCGGCAGCGGCACCCTCGCGGCCTCCGACCAGACCTCCAGTGTTCCGAGCACACGGAATTCCATCCCTGAGTACCTCTCCCCCGACAGAAACCTCAGTGATTTCGAGCGTACCGAGGATCATCCGGCCGTGGCCGCGCATTCGTATGACGGCACGAGGACCGGGTGATGACGGCGTGATGAGGCGCCCTGCCACGGTCGGTCCGCGGCTTCACCGGCCCGGGGTGCGCACCCCGGCCACGCTCGCCGCGGTCCACGGGAGCGAGTGGCGCTCCCGGTCCTTCTTCCATTCTTCCGCAGAACGGAGCACCCCATGCGTACACGTATCGGAGTTGCCGTCACGGCCCTGGCCGCGGTGGCCGGACTCGCCCTGGCGGCCCCGGCGTCGGCCGGCGGCATGACACCGCAGCAGCACGCGCCCGGCTCAGGGACCTACCCCTCGTCGGCCGCGGTGCACGGCTACCAGTTCCAGACGGAGCCGTACGGAATGAACGGCGCCTGGTGCGGACCGGCGGCGACACGGCTCGCCATCACCGCGCAGGGCAAGTACCCGTCGGTGTCGACGCTCGCGTCCGAGGAGAGGGCGGGCGGTTCCAGGAGCGGTGCCGGTACCGCCACCATCGGGCTGGTCACCACGTCGCTCAACAAGCACATAGGCCGGAACTTCTACCAGAACAAGACGTCCAAGAGCCTGACGACGCTCAAGCGGGACCTGCGCTACGACTTCACCCACGGCTACGTCATCGTGGCCAACGTCAAGGGGAGCGCCAAGGACACCCAGGGCCGTACCCGGCGCTACTCGGGCGGTCACTACCTCGATGTCGTGGGGTACTACAACGACGCGAGCCGGGTGACCATCGAGGACATCGCCTACCCGAGGACGCCCTCCTCGGGCAGCGGGTACCACCGTCGCTACAACATGACCACCGCCAACCTGCTGAACTGGATCAACTTCGGATACAGCGGGTACTCGGCCTGAGCCGCCGGCCCGTCGCTGTTCCGGTATCCGGCAGAAGTGCCGGTCCGAGGCAGGCCTCGCAGGCCCGCCGCCGCACCCCGGTAGCGGCGGCGGGCCTGCGGCTGCGCCCGGACACGTGCTACTTGTCGGCGGTGAGCCTGCCCCCGATGGCCCAGCTGTCGGTCGGCACCTCCTGGATCCAGACCTGTACGGCCTCGGCCGGGATCTTGAGCGAGTCGACGAAGGCGTCGGTGATCTGCTTGACCAGTTCGCGCTTGAGCTCGATGTCGCGCGGACCCTGCTGGACAGTGACGATCGGCATGGCTGAACTCCCGTTCCCACGGCGGCTTCCCGGTTGTTCCCGGGGTGTCTCACCGGCATGACCCCAGTCCATCCGACCGGCGGCCTCCGACCAACAGGCAGAGTGCGACAGCAGCGATCAGTTCTGGTGATCGTCGCTGGTGGAAGGCGTAGCGCAGGCTTTCAGCAGCTGATCGAGGCAGCGCGGCGGGGCGGACTGCCGCACGGCGAGCGAGGTGGACAGAGCCAGGGGACGCGCGCGGAAGGGCAGGAACGCCACGCGTGGGCTGTGCAGTTGGCGGGCGTGCGCGGCGTACACGACGGTCCACTGCGGGATCGCGGACGCGCCGATGGTCGCGAGGGTGTCCTGGAGCGAGCCGCCGACCGGTCCCGGCAGCGGCTCGAATCCGGCCTCGTGGCAGGCGTTCACGACGAGGTCGACGAGTGCCGGGTTGGTACGGCGGGCGGTGATCCTCAGCTGGAGCGGGGCCAGGTCCGACAGATCGACGTCCCGCCGCGCGGCGAGCGGATGCCCGGCCGGGACGACCGCGACCAGGGGTTCCTCCCAGAGCGGGATGATCCGTACGCCGAGAGCGGGCTCCGGGGAGCGTACGAACGCCGCATCGAGCCGACCGTCCGCGACCTGCTCCAGCCGGGCCCGGGTGGGCGCGGAGACCAACTCGACCGCGGTGTCGGGGGCGAGAGCGGCGAAGGCGGCCAGTACCCGGTCCAGATGGGCACCGAGACCGGTACTCGTCCCCAGGCGCAGGGAGGTGCGCGGGGCGACGGCCGCGCGCGCCCGGTCCGCCGCTGTGAGCACGGCCCGCGCCTCGGGCAGCAGCCGCTCCCCCGCCCCGGTGAGCCGTACGTGCCGGGGTGAGCGGTCGAAGAGCTCCGCGCCCAGCTCCCGCTCCAGGCGCCGGATCTGCTGGCTCACCGCGGACTGGACTATGTGCAGCCGTTCGGCGGCCCGCCCGAAGTGCAGTTCCTCGGCGACGGTCACGAAATAGCTGAGCTGGCGCAACTCCATGTCCTGGACAGTAACGACCTGGTGCACGGCAGAGAGCGGGCTCCCGGCGATCCGGACGTCTCACCCGGTGAAGGCACCGAACCGGAGGTGGTGCGCGCCGGCGCCCGTCATGCCGCTGAGCAGCCGCTCCCCCTCTTCGGCCAGGGCCTCGCGGTCGGCGCGGCCGAGCCGGGCGAAGGGGTCGAGCTGAAGGGTCGCGGTGTCCCGGTCCTCCTTCAGCCGCCAGATCCCGGCGAGGAATCCGTCGAGGAGGAAGGTGCCGAAGTTCTGGTTGCCCTTGCCGTTGCGACCCCGGTACTCGGCGGGGATCACCCGCGTACGGTCCGCGTGTGCCAGCAGCAGATTGTCGAACTCGGGGAGAAATCGCGGCGGCGCCGGGGTGTCCTCGTCCGGCCGCGGTGCCTCCGGCAGATCGAAGAGTTCGGTTCCGGCGCTGTCACGGAAGGTGACGAGCTGCGGCCTCAGCCGTTCGAACACTTCACCCAGCCGGGTCAGTCCCGCCCACATCTGCATGTCCTTGACCGAGGCGGGACCGAAGGCGCTCAGATAGCGCAGCACGGTCGCATCGGGCGCGGGTACGGTCCCAGGCCCGCGGCCGAGCCACTGCTCGACGGTGGTGAGGGCGACCTGGCCGCTCCTGCCCCACAGCCCGCGCGGGGTGACCTGCACGAGCGGCAGGCGGCAGCGGGCGGCGACGGACAGGGCGAGCGGATCGGCGTCCGGCCACTCCGTGAGCAGCCGCTCGCGAAGCTCCTTCATGGTGCGGGGCCGCTCCTCGACGAGGTCGCGCGCCAGGTCGGCGAGCCGGTCCAGGTCGACCCCGGTGAGCCGGCCGCGGAAGGCCCTCAGCTCCCGCTCGCGGGCGGCCTGGACGAGGGGGCGCAGGGTGAGGGCGTCGTCGGCGGTGTGCAGATGGATGGTCGAACGCATGGTCACGATGCGTACGACCGCGCGGTCCGCCAGCAGACCGGACAGCTCCCGCGGGTCGAAACCGGCGAGCCGGGACCAGAGCTGGAAGTACGGGGGCCTGGTGTTCTGCGCCTGGAGACCGAGCAGATGGGTCACGGCTTCCTCGGCGGACCAGGGGGCACGGCGCAGCAGGAGCTGCCGGTCCAGGGTGGCGCGGTTGAGTGCGCGGGTACTCATCGGGGCCATGCCCGGGACGCTACTCCCGGTCGCGGACACCTCCTGTCCTCGATGCCGCATCCGGCCGGTCATGCTCGTGCCATTTGGCCCGTATATCCTGCACTGAAGCCAACCGGGGCCGGATCGCACCGGCCGAAGCAGAGCAGAAGCGGGAGGTGAGAGCCCATGCCGCTGTCCCCGAGGAACCGGAACTCCCGGAAGCACTCCTGGCGCAGGTCGGTCCCGTCCGCCGCGCCGAACCCGCCCGCCGAGACACCCCCCGCACCGACGGCGCCCGCGCCCGTACAGCTGGACAACACCAGCGTCGTCCAGGCCGCGCTGTACCGCGAGGGCCGCCGCGTCTCCACGCCCGACTCGCTCGCCGAAACCTTCCGGCAGCTGCGCGAGTACCCGGACGGCATGGCCTGGATCGGTCTGCACCGCCCGACGGAGGAGGAAATCCTCTCGCTGGCCGCCGAGTTCGATCTCCACCCGCTCGCGGTCGAGGACGCGCTGGAGGCGCACCAGCGGCCGAAGCTGGAGCGGTACGGCGACACGCTCTTCGTCGTCCTGCGCGCGGCGCGCTATCTGGACGCCCCGGAGGAGGTCGACTTCGGTGAGCTGCATGTCTTCGTCGGCAGGGACTTCCTGATCACGGTCAGGCACGGCGCCGCCCCCGACCTCTCCGCGGTACGCCGGCGCATGGAGGAGACCCCGGACCTGCTGGCGCTGGGCCCGGAGGCCGCGCTGTACGCGATCCTCGACGCGGTCGTCGACGGGTACGCGCCGGTGGTCGCCGGGGTGCAGATCGACATGGACGAGATCGAGACCGAGGTCTTCAGCGGCGACCCGGCGGTGTCCCGCCGCATCTACGAACTCTCCCGCGAAATGGTCGAGTTCCAGCGCGCCACCCGCCCCCTGGTGGGAATGCTGCACGCGCTGATGGCGGGCTTCGCGAAGTACGGCACCCACGAGGAACTACAGCGCTCGCTGCGCGACGTGGCCGACCACGTGACGCACACGAGCGAACGGGTGGACGGCTTCCGGCAGGCGCTCACCGAGATCCTCACGGTCAACGCGACCCTGGTGTCCCAGCAGCAGAACGCGGAGATGCGGGCACTCGCCGAGGCGGGTTTCGAACAGAACGAGGAAATCAAGAAGATCTCGTCGTGGGCGGCCATCCTCTTCGCACCCACGCTGGTGGGAACGATCTACGGCATGAACTTCGACAACATGCCGGAGCTGCACTGGTCGTTCGGCTACCCGTTCGCGATCGGCCTGATGGCGGTGGTGTGCGTGAGCCTGTACTTCATCTTCAAGAAGCGGGACTGGCTGTAGCGGCAAGCGCGGACCCATCGGTCAACGCCGCGTGTACGAGTGTTTTTGATACGAGTGTTGTTGAAGCGTTCCGCACTCCGTTGCGGGCTCGAACCCATGGGGTGGATTCGAGCCCGCTCCGTGCCGGCGTCCACGGACACCGTCAGCAGTTACCGGTCGGACGGGTGCTCGGCCGGCCTGCCGGGGTGTTCGTGGTGGGTCAGCTGATGGTTGTGTAGCCGGTGAAGTCCTGCTTCATCTCGACCTTCGCCTTGTGGTCGGTGGCCGGGTCGCGGTAGCCGATGAGTGTGGCTGCGCCGCCCGAGACCCGGGTGTACCAGAGGTCGAAGAAGCCGCTGTGGTCGGCGTCGCCCGGTGAGGTGATGAGGGGGTTGGCGGCCGTGGTGAAGCTGGAACCGGCCTGAACGCGCTGGGACTGGTCGGCCAGGCCGTCGCCGTCCTCGCCGGTGCCGCGGTAGATGTAGAGAGCGCCGGTGGTCCGGTCACGTGCGCCGAGGTCGACGTGGCCGTCGCCGTCGGTGTCGCCGGGGGCGAAGAGGTCCATGTTCGCCCAGTTGTCGTCGCCGATGAGGACGGGTTCGCGGTCCAGGTCGAGGCGGTTGTCGTCGGTGCCGTAGTACAGCCACAGCAGGTCACCCTGTTTGACGAGGAGGTCCGGGTGGCCGGGGGCGTCGGGTTCGCCGTCCCCGTCGGTGTCCAGCGGGCCGTCGACGTCGCCGATGGCGAGGATCTGATCGGCGCCCTGCCAGTGGTCGTTGGCCTCGTCGTAGAGGGTGAGTTCCTGCCGTACGCCTCCGGCCTCTTCCGTGCAGGCGGTGCAGGCGAAGCCGTATCCGTTGTTCGGGTGGATCCAGAGGCGGTCGGAGTTCGTGTCGGCGTCGTGGCGCAGGGCGATGAGGTCTTCGTAGCCGTCGTTGGTCCAGTCACCGCGGTGGGTGATCCGCACGTTCTTCCAGGTGGAGTTGGACGCGGTCGCGGTGCCGTCGCTGGCGGTGCCGTCTCCGGCTCCGTAGAAGCGGTGCAGGAGGCCGTCCTTGTCCACGGCCCACAGGTCGGGGTTGCCGTCACCGTTGATGTCGCCCGGCTGGTCGGGGCGTTCGGGGCCGAAGACGTAGAAGAGGTAGTCGGCGGGGTCGGAGACGTTGCCCGCCTGGTCGATGCTCTCGGCGTAGAAGTGGTGGCCGCCCGCGAGGGTCGGGGTCAGCTTGACGGTCACGCTCGCGCTGGTGGTGGCCGGAGTCAGGGTGCGTTTGGTCTTGTCGGTGTCGGTCCAGTACCGGTACTGGGCGACGTCCTTGACGCCACCGCTGCCGAGGGTGAACGTCCCCTCGGTGCGCACGTGGCCCGTGGTCGTGGGGACGCCGTCGGAGCCGTCGGGGAACTGCTTGGACACCACGGTGGGCGGTGTGCTGGGCCGGTCGGGGTCGAAGACGAAGCGGCAGCCGGCCGCGCCCTTGGTGGGGGTCCAGTCCGACGAGGCGGTCGCGTCGAGTGCCTGGGCCTTCCAGGAGAAGTTGCCGTTCGCCGTACCGACACCGGCGATGAGAGTGGCCTTCGGGACCTTGAGACGGGCGACCGTGCCCGAGGTCACGGAGACGGTCTGGTCGACGAGGATCTTGCCCTTGGGGTCGTCGTTGGGGTGGTGTCCGGTGGCCCAGAGGTTGAACCTGGCCTTGACCGTGCCGCCGTCCTTGTCGGTGACCTTGGCGTTCAGGTAGACGTCGGTGTTGCCGATCCGGCCGAAGGGGCTGACGTTGCAGGCCGTGTCGTTCTTGGTGGAGGGGCTGGTGTCCAGGCCGGTGGGAGCGCTGGGCGGGGTGTTGTACTGCGTCGACATGGCGGCGGACTTGGCGTCGAACTTCTTCCAGCCGTAGACGTCGGTCTCACTGCCGGCGGACAGCTCCAGGGTGATGGTGTTCCACTTGCTGGAGGCGGCGTCCTTGGCGCCCTTGGTCACGTCGAAGGCGAGGTTGCCCGCCGGGCAGCCCGAGCCCCAGCCCTTGGCGTCCGTGACGGCGTCCATCTTCTCCCGCCGGGTGGGACGGTTGTTCCAGGTGGTCGAGGCTCCGATCACCGCCGTGCGCCAGAGGTTCACGGGTTTTTTGGTGCACGACCAGGACCAGGTGTTCTTGATCCGGAAGGTGGACTTGACCACCTGCTTGTCCGTGCTCCACAGGTTCTTGGTGTTCATCCGGAAGTAGGAGCGCGCGAGCCCGTTGGTCTCGTTCTCGTAGCCGGACCGCGCCTCGGTCGTCTTGCTGCCGGAGCCGCCCCAGCCCGCCCCGTTGAAGAAGGAGCTGTTGGGGTACTTCTTGTACGCGATGGTCCACGAGTAGCGCGAGCCGTCGACATACGGGTCGATGAAGACCGGGTACCGGGTCCCCTCACCGGTCAACAGGTCCTGGTCCGGGGTCAGTTCCAGCGACTCGCCGTCGAGCTTGACGGGCATCGCCGACTGCCGTGCCCCGTGGGCGGGTTCGAACTCCGAGGCCGGCGGAGGCGGACCGGCCGGCTCGGCGGCGCTGCGGGCGGTGACGGCGGCGCCCGCGGAGGAACTGCTGTCCCACATGCGCGGGGTGGGGGCCGTGAAGAGGGTCTGCCCGGCCGGGTCGACCGCTGACAGGTTTCCGTGCTCGTCGGCATCGACCGAGACCCCGTCGCCCCGCACACGGTACGCGAGGGTGCGCAGCGCCGGGTCGGTGGCGGCCTCGGGGGTCTTGACGACGAGGAGTTGGGCGAAGCCCGAGGCGTCGGCACGCAGCTTGAGGTCGACTCCGGGCAGGACTTCCGGGTAGGTCGCGGTGTCGTCCTCGATGAGAGGTCGTGGCAGTGGGGCGGGCCACTTGAACGTCATGGCGCGCCCGTCGCGGCGGATGGTGGCCAGGGTGTCACCGCCTCCGCCGCCGAACTCCAGCCCGACGGTGGTCGCCCGGGGCCGGACGGAGCCGTCGGCTGCGCGGCTCAGACGGGTGTCGATGTCGACGAGCTTTCCGTCCTTGCGGGTCCATTGAGCGACGGCGTAGCGGTCCTCCGTGAAGGTCCCGTCCGGGTTCGCGAAGACCTGCGAGGTCTCCGTACGCCGTGACAGCACCTCGACCGGCTCGCCGCCGTCTGCCGCTTTCTGCGCCGCACGCGCTTCAGGCGTGGCGACGGCCGGGGCGGTGTCGTCCGCGGCAGCCGGCCCGGCGAGCACGGCCGGGCCGGTCAGCGCCGAGGCGAGAACAGCCGCTACGGCCACTCCAGTTGCCCATCTTCTGCGCCCATCAGTGCGCTTCATTACTGTTCCTATTCTTTGTCTTTACGAGCTGGAAGACCATACAACTCCCTTCCCTGGCTCGCTCCAGGCGACTCATCACCCCTCTTAAGTGAACTTTATCTTGCATGTCCGAATTGAACACTTTGATCGCTTCGCCGTGGAATCGCACGGGAAACGCACAGGCCACAGTGGTCGCAAGCGTGCCAAACTCGGTATTTTCGGGCCGGATTACTCGCCCTCCCGTGCCATTTACCGTACGTCGAACCGTCGTTCCGATAACGAATCCATGTCGACATAGACAGGCGCTTGTTGACCCAGTCTTTATGGTTGCTAAATTCCTTGCTCTCCATGTTGTGAAGATTGAGGAGCTGTTGTGCCTGAATGGCGAAGAGGGAGGCGAGGCGGTACACGCCTTGTCGGTGCGTCTCCGCGAGGAGTCGGACGTCGCGCCCGGTGGGTGGCCGGCACGCTGGCCGGATTGCTGGGCGCCGGGCTGATCGGTGGTCCGGTAGCCGCAGCGACCGGGCTGGACCTGATGGAGAGCACAAAGCCGAAACCTGTGCCGACGGCACAGGCCAGGACACACCAACTCGGGCTGAAGGACGAGACCCAAGGGCACGCCTGGAAGACACCGAAGGTGTCGTGGCCCAAGGCCGGGGTGGCCACGGTCCGTCTGCCGGAGGCCGACCGCTCCCGCGCGAAGGCGGGCACTCTCCCGGTCGAGATGAGGCGCTCCGGCTCCACCGGCTCCGCCCCGACGAAGGCCACGGTCCAGGTACTGGACCGAAAGGCAACCGAGCAGTTGGGGGTCGACGGGCTGCTTCTGGCCGTCCGCCCCGAGGCCGGAGCCCCGGGCAAGGTCGACGTACGGGTGGACTACGCGGGTGTACGCGGCGCCTACGGGGGCGACTGGGCCTCGCGCCTGACACTGCGTCGTCTGCCCGCCTGCGCGCTCACCGGGGCGACCAAGGGCTGCGGCACCGGGGAGGACCTGCCCGGTGTCGTCAACGACACGGAGGCGGGCACTCTCACCGCCACCGTTCCACTGGACGGGGCCGCCACGGCAGGCCAGGCCCCGGTGACCGAGGCGCCGCGTTCCGCACGTTCGGCAACGGGGCTCTCGGCAACCAGCGGCACGGTACTGCTGGCCGCGACGGCCTCCGCCTCCGGCCCCGCGGGTGACTTCGGTGCCACCTCGCTGGCCCCCTCGTCCACCTGGTCGGCAGGCGGCTCCAACGGCGGCTTCTCCTGGAACTACGCCCTGGACACCCCGGACGTTCCCGGCGGCACGCAACCGGACCTGGCACTGAGCTACAGCTCCCAGTCGGTCGACGGGCGTACGGCGGCCACGAACAACCAGGCGAACTGGATCGGCGACGGCTGGTCCATGGAGCCCGGGTACATCGAGCGCCGGTACATCTCCTGCGCCGACGACGTGAAGGACGGCAACGGCACCGCCAAGAGCGGTGACCTGTGCTGGAAGAGCGACAACGCGATCCTCAACCTCGGCGGCCAGTCCAACGTCCTGATCAAGGACGACAAGACCGGGGACTGGCACCTGGAGAGCGACGACGGCACGAAGGTCGACAAGCTCACCAGCTCGAACCGGGGCAACGGCGACAACGACGGCGAGTACTGGCGGGTGACGACCCCCGACGGCACGCGCTACTACTTCGGTTACAACCGTCTCCCCAACTGGGTCGAGGGCGATCCGGAGACCAACTCCACCTGGACGGTGCCGGTGTACGGCAACCAGAAGGGCGAGCCCTGCCAAGCGGACGCGTACAAGGACTCGTGGTGCAAGCAGGCGTGGCGCTGGAACCTCGACTACGTCGTGGACCCGCACTCCGACGCGATGGCCTACTACTGGAACAAGGAGTCCAACTCCTACGGCCGCGACGTCAATCCGGACACCGGCGCCTCCACCGCCACGCCCTATGACCGGGGCGGCTGGCTGGACCACATCGACTACGGGCTGCGCTCGAACGCGATGTACACCAAGAAGGCCGCGGCCAAGGTCACGTTCACGACGTCCGAGCGCTGCCTGAGCGACTGCGCGACCTTCGACAAGACCCATGCGAAGAACTGGCCGGACGTACCGTTCGACCAGTACTGCAAGGAGGGCGAGCAGTGCAAGGACCGCTACTCACCGTCCTTCTGGACCCGTAAGCGCCTGACGAAGATCGACACCTCGGTGCTCGTCGGCAGCGCCTACAAGCCTGTCGACTCCTGGGCGCTGGCCCAGCAGTTCCCCTCGACCGGCGACGGTTCCTCACCGGCCCTGTGGCTGGACTCGATCACCCGGACCGGGCACACCGGCACGGGCGACGTGAGCCTGCCCGCCGTCACGTTCCTGGGGCAGCAGCTCGCCAACCGCGTCGAGGGCGCGACGACCGGCGGACGGCCCGACCCGGTCCCGCCGCTGGTGCGCTACCGCGTGCACGCGGTGAACACCGAGTCCGGCTCGACCCTCGGCGTCACCTACTCGGCCCCGGACTGCAAGCCGGGCAGCATACCGAAGCCGGAGTCCAACACCCGGCGCTGCTACCCGGTGATGTGGTCCCCGCCGGACGCGCCCGCGGCCGAATACGAGCCGTACCTCGACTGGTTCCACTCCTACGTCGTCGACCAGATCCTGGAGAGCGACAACACGGGCGGCGCGCCCGTCAAGGAGACCGACTACACCTATCTCGACGGTCTCGCGTGGGCCAAGGAGCAGGGTGACGAGTTCACCAAGGCCAAGTACCTCACCTACGGCGACCGCAAGGGCTACGGCCGTGTCCAGGTCCGCACCGGGGCCCCGGCCGAGGGCAAGCAGACCCTCACCGAGTACCGCTACTTCAGGGGTATCGAAGGGGCCAAGGTCACCGACCACGAGGGCAAGACGGTCACCGACCACCCCGCCTTCACCGGGATGACCCGCGAGGAGGCCACCTACAACGGCGACGGCGAAACGCTGGAATCCACCCTCAGCCACACCCCCTGGCACTCCCCCGCCACCGCGACCCACACGCGCACCGGGCTGCCCACGCAGTACGCATACGCCACCGGGGACGCCTCGGAGACCAACCGCACCTCCCTGGGCGACGACAAGTGGCGCACCACGCGCACCGATCGCACCTTCGACGACAACGGGCAGATCCTGACCGAGTCCAACCTCGGCGACACCGCCGGGAGCGGCGACGAGGAGTGCACCACCACCTCGTACGCGAAGAACGCGGACAAGAACATCCTGACTCTCGTCAAGGAGATCAGGACCACCGCCGTGGCCTGCGATGCGACCGCGTCCCTGCCCGCCGACCTCGTCTCCGTCGAACGCCACTACTACGACGACGCCACCGGCCTCGACACCGCTCCCGTCAAGGGCGACGTGACACGGCTGGACGAGCAGGACGACAAGGGCACCGGCTACCTCACCACCGCCACCCACACCTACGACCAGCACGGCCGCGAACTGACCGACACCGACGCGGACGCGAAGACCACCAGGACCGCCTACACCCCGGCCACCGTCGCCGCACCGACCTCCAGCACCGTGACCAACGCGCTCGGTCACGCCGCGACCACGACGTACGACCCGGCCCGGGGCCTCGCGACAGCTGTCGTGGATCCCAACGGCAAGCGCTCCGACGCCGAGTACGACGGCCTCGGCCGCACCGTGAGGGCATGGACACCGAGCTGGCCGAAGAGCGCGCACGCCGACCAGCCCGCCACCGCGTACACGTACACGGTCTCCAGAACGGCCGCCAACGCGGTCGCCACCAAATCCCTGCAGTACGACGGCTCGTACGCGAGCACCTACGAACTGCTCGACGGCATGCTGCGCCCGCGCGAGACCCAGGCCCCGGCGCTGGGTACGAAGGACCGCCTGGTCACCGAGACGCTCTACGACACCCGGGGCAACGCCTGGAAGACCTACGACTCCTACTACGCGGAGGGCGCCCCGTCGACGGTGCTCACCAGCGCACCGGACAACAAGATTCCGTCCATGACGGAGAACGTGTACGACGGGATGAGCCGTGTGACGGCCGCGGTCGCCCGCACCTACGGGGACGAGACCCGGCGCACCCGCACCGAGTACGCCGGTGACCGCACCACCGTCATCCCGCCGGCGGGCGGGACGGCGACCACGACGGTCACCGACGCACTGGGCCGCACCAGCGAACTCCTGGAGTACACCGACGCCGCACGCACCGCGTCGCAGAAGACGGCATACACCTACGGCAAGTACGGCGAGCCGGTGAAGGTCACCGACCCGTCCGGCAACACCTGGACCTGGACCTTCGACGCCCGTGGCCAGCAGGTCAGCACCGATGACCCCGACAAGGGCCCCACGACCACCACGTACGACAAGCTCGGCCGTGCGGCGACGGTCACCGACGCCCGCGGGACCACGCTGACCACCACCTACGACGAACTCGGGCGCGAGACGGCCGTCAAGAAGGGGAGCACCACCCTCACCGCCCACACCTACGACACCGTCGCCAAGGGGCAGCCCGCCACCAGCACCCGCTACGTGGACGGAGCGGAGTACACCAGCGCCGTCACCGCCTACAACGACGCCTACGAGCCCACCGCGAGCAGCGTCACGATCCCGTCCGGAGCCGGAAGCGTCGCCGGGACCTACGACTGGACGTTCGGCTACAACAAGTACACCGGCCAGCAGGAATGGCTGAAGCAGCCCGCTGTCGGCAACCTCCCCGGCGAACGTGTCACCACGGTCTACGGACCGGGCAACCTGCCGCTCAAGAGCACCGCGGGAGCGGTGATCCTCGTCGGGAACAGCGTCTACGACGTGTGGTCGCGCCCCACCCGCACCGAGTACGGCGCCCTCGGCAAGAAGGTCTACCGCAGCCGCGCCTACGACCTGCAGACCGGCCGACTCACCCGGCAGACCACGGACCGTGATCTGGCACCCCAGCGCATCGACGACTCCACCTGGAGCTACGACGACGCCGGGAACATCACCGGGCTGACCACTGCCTCCGGGCAGGACGCCGCCCGCACCGTGGACACCCAGTGCTTCACCCAGGACGCCCTCGGCCGCCTGACCGAAGCCTGGACGGCGACCAAGGACTGTACGGCCAAGCCGTCCGCGGCCGGCGTCGGCGGACCCTCCGCCTACTGGCAGAGCTTCACCTACGACGCCCTGGGTAACCGCACCAAGCAGACCGACCACGGCACCGGGGTCCTCGCGGGCGCCGACAGCACGACCACCTACACCCAGCCCGCCGCGGGCAAGCCGCTCCCGCACGCGGTGCAGACCGCTGCCGTCAAGGGCGGCGCCGACGACGGCAAGAAGAGCACCTTCGGCTACGACAAGGCCGGCAACACCACCGACCGCACCCTCGCCGACAGACAGCAGAAGCTCGCCTGGGACGACGAGGGACACCTCAAGTCCCTCACCGAGAACGGCAAGAGCACCGACTACCTCTACGACGCCGACGGCGACCGGCTCCTGACCCACGAAGCCGACGGCAGTACGACCCTGAACCTGCCCGGGAACAACCAGCTCACCGTCACCGCGGCGGGCGTCAAGGACGCCACCCGCTACTACAGCCACGGCGACGAGACCGTGGCCGTACGCACCAGCAAGGGCTTCTCCTACCTCATCAACGACCACCAGGGCACGGCAACAGCTGCCATCGCAGCCGGCACCCTGGCCATCACCCGCCGCAAGCAACTCCCCTTCGGCCAGCTCCGCTCCGAGGAGAGCGAAACCCTCCCCGGTACCCGAGGCTTCGTGGGCGGCACCAACGACCCCACCGGCCTCACCCACCTCGGCGCACGCGAGTACGACCCCACCCTCGGCCGCTTCCTCTCCGTCGACCCCGTCATCGACACGGACGAACCAGCCCAGATGAACGCCTACTCCTACGCCCACAACAACCCCATCACCCAGTCCGACCCCACCGGCCTGCGTCCCCTCGGCCCCACCGACGGCGGCCAGTCGTCCGACGACCGCTGGGCAGCCGAACGCGGCATGAACGCCGGCTACACCTACAAGAACGGAAAATGGGTCTGGAACCAGACCCCGAAGAAGGACAAGGCGTCCCAGAAGAAGTACGCCGCGTACCGGGCCAACCCCGCCCACTACATGATCGACGATGGCAACGCCAAGGCCCAGCAGCGCAAGTACGCCGCTGAAAGCCGAAAGGCCGAGGCAGCACGGCAGAAGGCACAAGCCATCAAACGAGAGAACCAGAGAAAGGCTGCCCAGGCGGCACAGCGGAAGAAGGACGGCATCTTCGGAAGCATCATGAAGGGCAACTGGGGTGCCGCCTGGACGAACGCAAAAAATACAGGAGCAGCCCAATGGGTAGGCAATCACTGGGATGACATAAAGAACTACTCCGCAATCGTCGGCTTTGGAGTGTGCATCGTCGCAAGCGCCGGTACCTGCATCGCTGTGGGAGCCGGAATAGCCGCTGCTAAATTCCTCGGAGACGGTATCGGAACCGGAAACTGGGACGTTGCCGCGTTGTCGAAAGACCTCGCCTGGACAGCCGTTGGCGGCGGCAGCGCAGCCGTCTACGGCAGACTGGCCGGCGGCGCCAGAAGCTGGGGTGCCGCTTATCGAGGAAACGCGATCGCCCGCCTCCCACGTGCGTACCGTACGAAGGTGCCGGGCACCCGCGGCGTCGGCGGGGGCTCCAGGAGTTGGACATCAACTGATAGCCCAGGTGGGGCAATCGGCTGGGGCACCACATACGGCAACATGAGCGTCAACGCGATTTCCAATACGGTATTCTGCGGCTCAGGTAATGCCAGCGCAGGCTCCTACGGCGGAGTTTGCTAATCAAAATCATGGTGCGGGTGGGTGAGATGAACATCACTCACCCACCCGCACCAGTTGCGCGACAGTCGCGCAACCACCAGAAAGGGAAGGCGACCGTGCCGAAAAAACGCGAGGATGAAATCCTATGGAGGCTGTCTTTCAAGATAATCTCCTGGGTCAGCACCACCGGATTCGGACTCGTATCGGTAGGATTGCTCATTGGCTTCGCTTCCCACCCCGAGGGCGGAATGGCGATCGGCGTAGCCGTTTCCCTCTTCGTCATCGCGCTTATCCGACGCATCATGAGGTCGCGCATTGCGCTGAGTTCCGTAACCGTGACGGTCATTAATCCACTGATGACGCACACCGTGCCCTACAACAGCATCATCGAAGTACGCGGAGGAAACGGGGGGACACTCAATCTGGTCACACGGGAAGGTAAAGAGATCTACTCTACCGCATTCGGCGGATCAGTGATTGACACTTTCGTAGGATCGGCAAATCGCGCCGCAGAACGCATCGAGTGGCACATGAAAAAACGACGGAAGGGAGCGGTACCACCTCCGTTTTCGACTAGGTTCACAATCTCTCCGGTCGCTGACGCATGCTTCTTCATCGCCTTGGTATTCGCAATCATTGGCGGAATTCTGGGATTCTAAGGGCTGGTGAAGTCTCACCCCGATTCTCACGGAGCGCATGAGACCGCCGACGAGTTCCCGAGCCAGGCAGCTGTAGCCCTCATGGACCTCGCCCTTGGCCTGCGGGTGCTGGCGGAACCGCCACGCGTCGCCCTCACCGCACACGGCGGTCCGGGGAGCGGGCGGACTCGCCGGACAGCCCGGATCCGCTCTACGCCGAGTTCGAGGAACCTCTTCGCACAGGTCCCGCCGGTCGCCGGACCGGCCCGGTGTCTCAATTCACGTACCGGAATGTGAACCACCGTGCCCGCGCAGCGAACGACCCTCTAGTCTGACCCGTGCAGCTGGTTCGCCCTGTCCGCCAGGCAGGCGCGTCGCAAGAGGGAACCCGGTGGGAATCCGGGACTGCCCCGCAGCGGTGAGTGGGAACGACCGCCGTCATACGCACTGGGACCCGAGACGGGACCTGGGAAGCGACGGCCAGTAGGTGTCCGCCTCGGCGGACGCGCCCGCGAGTCCGAAGACCTGCCCGTTGCCCGTACGCGACCCCTCGCGTACGGATATCCCGGTGACCTCGTGGGCGGGTCGGCGTACACACCAGACGGACGGGCGCCTCAACGGCGCGACCGATCTGTCCGGTTCGCTACCCTTCGCGTCCGTGTCCCGTCTCCGGGATCTCAAGGAGTCATCTCGCGAAGGAGATTTCCGTGACAGCGAAGTCCGCAGCCGCGGCAGCACGGGCCACCGTGTACGGCTACCCCCGCCAGGGCCCGAACCGGGAACTGAAGAAGGCCATCGAGGGTTACTGGAAAGGCCGGGTCACCGCCGACGCCCTCCGGGAGACTGCGGCCGGTCTGCGCCGGTCCAACTGGCGTCAACTGGCGGATGCCGGTGTCCACGAGGTGCCCACGGGCGACTTCTCGTACTACGACCACGTCCTGGACACCAGCGTCATGGTCGGCGCCGTGCCCCGGAGGCACCGCGAGGCCGTCACCGCCGACGCACTCGACGGCTACTTCGCGATGGCCCGCGGCACCCAGGACGTGGCGCCGCTGGAGATGACCAAGTGGTTCGACACCAACTACCACTACCTCGTCCCCGAACTCGGCCCGGACACCGTCTTCACCACCGACTCCACCAAGCAGGTCACCGAGCTGACGGAAGCCCTCGCGCTCGGACACACCGCCCGGCCCGTGCTGGTCGGCCCCGTCACCTATCTCCTGCTCGCCAAACCCGCCCCCGGGGTGGCCGCCGATTTCGAGCCGCTCACCCTGCTGGACCGGCTGTTGCCGGTCTACGCCGAGGTACTCGCCGATCTGCGGGCCGCCGGCGCGCAGTGGGTACAGCTCGACGAGCCCGCACTGGTCCAGGACCGTTCCCCGGCCGAGCTGGGCGCCGCCGCCCACGCCTACCGCGAGCTCGGCGGCCTGAGCGACCGGCCCAAGTTGCTCGTCGCCTCCTACTTCGACCGGCTCGGCGAGGCGCTCCCCGTACTGGCGAAAGCCCCGGTGGACGGTCTGGCGCTGGACTTCACGGACGCTGCCGCCGCCAACCTCGAAGACCTCGCCGCCGTCGGCGGGCTGCCCGGCAAGCGGCTCGTCGCAGGGGTCGTCGACGGCCGCAATGTCTGGATCAACGACCACGAGAAGTCGCTGGCCACCCTCGCCACTCTTCTCGGTCTCGCCGACCGGGTCGACGTGGCTGCCTCCTGCTCCCTGCTGCACGTCCCGCTCGACACGGCGCCCGAGAGGGACATCGAACCGCAGATCCTTCGCTGGCTCGCCTTCGCCCGGCAGAAGACCGCCGAGATCGTCACCCTGACCAAGGGGCTGGCCCAGGGCACCGGCGCCATCACCGCGGAACTCGCCGCCAACCGGGCCGCTCTCGCCTCCCGGGCGGCCTCCCCCCTCACCCACGACCCGGCCGTACGCGCCAGGGCCGCCGCCGTCACCGACGCCGACGGCCGCCGCTCCCAGCCGTACACCGCGCGGGCCGCCGCCCAACGGGCCCACCTCGGGCTGCCGTTGCTGCCGACGACCACCATCGGCTCGTTCCCGCAGACCGATGAACTGCGCACGGCCCGCGCCGACCTGCGTGCGGGCCGGATCGACACGGCCGGTTACGAGGAGCGGATCAGGGCCGAGATCGGTGAGGTCATCTCCTTCCAGGAGATGACCGGCATCGACGTCCTGGTGCACGGCGAGCCGGAACGCAACGACATGGTCCAGTACTTCGCCGAACAGCTCACCGGCTACCTCGCCACCCGGCACGGCTGGGTCCAGTCCTACGGCACCCGCTACGTCCGCCCACCGATCCTGGCCGGCGACATCTCCCGCCCCGAACCGATGACGGTGCGCTGGACCTCGTACGCCCAGTCGCTCACCGACCGTCCGGTCAAGGGCATGCTCACCGGGCCCGTCACCATGCTCGCCTGGTCCTTCGTCCGTGACGACCAGCCACTCGGCGACACCGCCCGGCAGGTCGCTCTCGCCCTGCGCGACGAGGTGAACGACCTGGAAGTGAGCGGCAGTTCGGTCATCCAGGTCGATGAGCCCGCGCTGCGCGAGACCCTGCCGCTGCGGACCGCCGACCGTGCCGCGTACCTGGACTGGGCCACCGAGTCGTTCCGGCTCACCACCAGCGGGGTGCGTCCGGACACCCAGATCCACACCCACATGTGCTACGCGGAGTTCGGCGACATCGTCCAGGCCATCGACGACCTCGACGCCGACGTCATCAGCCTGGAGGCCGCCCGTTCCCACATGCAGGTCGCCCGTGAACTCGCCGCCCACGGCTACCCGCGCGAGGCGGGCCCCGGTGTGTACGACATCCACTCCCCACGCGTGCCCGACGCCGACGAGGCTGCCGCGCTGCTCCGCAAGGGACTGCGGGCCATTCCCGCCGAACGGCTGTGGGTCAACCCCGACTGCGGCCTGAAGACCCGTGGTTGGCCCGAGACCAGGGCGTCTCTGGAGAACCTGGTCACCGCGGCCCGCACGGTCCGCAGCGAGCTGCCCTCGTCCTGACCGAGAGGCGTGAGGAGGGCCGGGGCGTTCACGAGCGCCCCGGCCCCGGCCTCACCGGAAGGCCACCGAGTACGCCGAGTACGCCGAGTACGCCGAGGCCCCGCCGTACGCCGAAGACACCGACGGCACCGACGGCGGCTGGGACTTCCGAGAAGTTCACACGACCGGGGGCCGGAAGCCGGGAGCCGGGCACTGAGGGCCGGGCCAGCCTGTTACATGACGGTGACACAACGCCAACAACGCATGCGGGCCACACGTCGTCTTTTGATGTGAGACCCACACCAACGGTATTTGTCTCACCATTGCGTGAAATCAGAGCTCCTCGAAAGGAACACTCATGATCATCACCAAGCGGCACTCCCTGCGCATCGCTGCCGTCAGCACGCTCGCCGCCGCAACCGTCGCCCTGGCAGGTACCGCCGCGATGGCCGACTCCTCGCCCGCGCCCAGCGCGACCGTCGCGCAGCAGACCGTCGCCGCGAAGGCCACCATCACCGCGAAGCCGTCGGTGAGCTCCGTGAAGGCCTGGCAGCTCTTCCGCGTGACGGGCACCACGACCGGCCTCAAGGCGGGCTCCAAGGTGACCCTGCAGCAGAAGCAGGGCGCCAAGTGGGTCACCCTGCCCGCCTCTGCGCCCGTCAACCGCAACGGCAGCTACTCGCTGCGCGTCGAGCTCGGCATCAAGGGCAAGAACCAGCTGCGCATCGTCAGCGGGAGCACGGCCTCCCCGGTCTTCTACGTGACCGTGCGCTGACCGGCGGGCCTCCCGTCCGGCAGTGCCCCGGCGCCCCCGTGGGCTCCGGGGCACTGTCACGTTCACCGCACGCGGCGAACACCGAGCGGCGGTTGTCACCGCACGGGCCGAGCCGCTCGCCCGGACCCGGCGCTCGGCTACGCCACCGGACCGGCCCGCCGCCCTGCCCGCCGGTCCATCGCCAGCCAGACGCGGTCCCGGGTCACGGGCATCTCGGTGAAACGGATGCCGGTGGCGTCGTGCAGCGCGTTGGCGAAGGCGGGGGCCACCGGGTTGAAGGGGCTCTCGCTCATCGACTTGGCTCCGAGCGGGCCGATCGCGTCGGTCGTCTCCATGAAGTGGACCTCGGTCCGTGGTACATCGGCGTACTGCGGGAGGCGATAGCGCCGGAACGCCGCCGTGGTCACTTCACCGCGCTCGTCGAGCCGTACGGTCTCGAAGAGCGTGGCGCCCAGCGCCTGGGCGACACCGCCCTCGATCTGTCCCCGGCACTGCAGAGGGTTCATGACCTTGCCGGCGTCGGCCGCGTGGACGCTGCGCAGGATCTTCATCTCGCCCGTGTCCGGGTCGACGGCGATCCGGAACCACTGGGCGTTGAAGGCCACCGAACGCGGGCTGCCGCCCCAGTGGCCCTCCGCCGTGGTCTCGTGCTGCGCCCCCTGGGCACGGGCCGCCTCGTGGAGTTCCTTCAGCGTGACGGTGCGGCCGGCGCAGTCGAACGCCTCCGCGCCGAGCGTGCACAGGTGGCGGGCCACTCCGGTGTACCGGGCCGCGAAGGTCTTCAGGCGCCCGGCCAGGGCCTCCGCGGCCAGCAGGACCGCCTTGCCGGCCACGACCGTACCGGCCGAGCCGAAGGCCCCGGTGTCGTGGCGGACGACGTCGGTGTCGGACTGGCGGATGGCGATCCGGTCCACCGTGGTGTCGAGGGCGCCCGCGGTGATCTGCTTGTGGACGGTGGTGGTGCCGTTGCCGAACTCCGCCGTGCCGACGGCGATGTCGTACGTCCCGTCGGCGAGGAGGCTGACCGTCGCGTCGGCGTAGTGGCCGCCGGGCGGGCCGGTCGCGATCATCGCCATGGCCGTGCCCTGGCCGGTGAGCCATCCCTCCGGTACGTCGTCGGCGCTCCGGTCGTCCGCGATGGCCTGGCGGACGATCGACAGACACTGGGCGAGGCCGTACGAGGCGACGTGCAGGTCCTCCTCCTCGCCGATCGGACTGGCCATGTGATCGCCGGGGCCGATGATGTTCTTCTCCCGGAAGGCGAGCGGGTCCATGTCCAGGCGGCGGGCCAGCTCGTCCATGGCGGACTCGACGGCGAAGGTGACCTGGCCCAGGCCGTAGCCACGGAAGGCGCCCGCGGGGACGCCGTTGGTGTAGACGGAGTACGCGTCGACCTTCTTGTGCGGGGCCCGGTAGACGGCGAAGGACTCGCCGACGCTGTGGAACATCACGGCAGGGCCGTGGTTGCCGTACGCGCCGGTGTTGGAGACCACGCGCATCTGGATCGCGGTCAGCGTGCCGTCCGCACGGGCGCCCAGTTTGATGCGGATCGTGAACGGATGGCGGGTGGTGGCACCGTAGAACTGCTCGGCACGGGTGTATTCGAGCTTGACCGGACGGCGCAGCTTGAGCGCGGCGAGCACGACGATGTCCTCGGTCAGCATCTCCTGTTTGCCGCCGAAGCCGCCGCCCACCCGGCCCGCGACCACCCGGACCTCGTCCTCCGGAAGGCCGTAGAGCGCGCACAGCGCGCGCCGGGTCAGGAACGGGGTCTGCGTGCTGGAGCGCACGGTGAGCCGCTCGCCGGCGCCGTCGGCGCTGTCGTCCTTCGGCTCGAAGTAGGCGACGCAGCCGTGGGTTTCGAGGCTGGCGTGCTGGACGCGCTGTGTACGGAAGGTCTCCTCGTGGACGACCGCGGCTTCCGCGAATCCGTCGTCGACGCAGCCGATCTCGCCGTGCACCTCACCGGCCACGTTGTTCTCGACGCGGGCGATCCGCGCCTCCGGCCCCTTGCCGGCGTGGATGACGGGCGCGCCGGTGCGCATGGCCTCCTCGGGATCGGTGACGAACGGCAGCTCCTGGTAGGTCACTTCGATCCGTCGGCAGCCCTCTTCGGCCGCCTGCTCGCTCGTCGCGACGACGGCGGCGACGCGCTGGCCGATGTAGCGGACGGTGTCGTCCAGGACCCGGGTGTCGTCGGGGTCCGCGGTGGGGTGCTCGTGCCGGGCACTGGAGTACAGCGTGGCGGGGGCGTCCTCGTGGGTGAGGACGGCGTGGACGCCGGTGACACGGAGGGCGGCGGAGGTGTCGATGGCCAGGATGCGGGCGTGCGGGTGCGGGGAGCGCAGCAGCTTCATGTGGAGGAGGCCGGGGACCTCGACGTCGAAGGTGTACCGGGCGGTGCCCGTCACGACCTGGGGTCCGGCCGGGGCGCCGAGGCTCTTGCCCACCGCCTGCCCGGCGCAGGGGCGTTCGGTGTGTTTCACCCCGCGGACCGCGTCCTCGATGGCGCGATATCCGGTACAGCGGCAGATGTTGCCCTTGAAGGCCCGAGGGAGGTCGTCCAGTTTGCCGTCGTCGTGGGCGCACCCCTTCTCCTGTTCGAGGGCGGCCGTGGTCATCAGGAACCCGGCGGTGCAGAACCCGCACTGGAAGCCCTGGGCGTCCAGGAACTTCTGCTGTACGGGGTGGAGTTCGCCGTCCTTCCCGGCCAGGCCCTCCACGGTGGTGACCGACCGGCCCTGTGCCCGTACGGCCGGATAGAGACAGCTGTGGACCGGCTCGCCGTCCACATGGACCGTGCAGGCGCCGCAGTCTCCGGCGTCGCAGCCCTTCTTCACGCCGAACCAGCCGCGCTCGCGCAGATACGTACGCAGACACTGGCCGGGACGGGGCTCGGCTGCGAAGGGCTGGTCGTTGACCTGGATGTGGAAGCTCATCGCGCACCGTCCCGGGTGAGTTCGTGACGGACCTGCTCGGCGAGGTGGAAGGCCATGTGCCGCCGCCACTCGGGCAGCCCGTGGATGTCGTCGAACCAGTCGGCGTCGCCCACGGCCGACGTGATCGCCGCACGCAACTCGGCCCGGTCCGGCGGCAGGGCGAACCAGAGACGGAACGGCCGTCGGGTCGCGGCCGTGAGGGTCACGGCCAGCGAACCGTCCACCGGATCCAGCGTCCCGATGACGAGGGCGCCGGAACGCCCGAGACCGTAGAGCGACGCCTGCCGGAAAGCCGTACGGCACCGCAGTGAGCGGGCGGGAATCGTCACCGAGCGCAGCAACTCGCCCTCGGCCAGGTCCTTGCGGCCGGCTCCGGTGACGAAGCCGGTGGTCCTCACCTGCCGGACCGATCCGTCCTGGGCCCGGAGCAGGCACTCGCCGTCGAGGGCCGCGGTGAGGGAGATCATCGGGCCGGCTGGCAGGGCGTTGCAGAGGTTCCCGCCGACGGTCGCCATGTTCCAGATCTTGAACGAGGCGAGGAAGGCCCGGCAGCACTGCTCGATGAGAGGGGCGGCCGTCGCATCGAGCGTCCGCCCGAACCGGGACAGCTGCGCGATCGTGCACGTGGCTGCGATCTCCACCGAGTGGTCGGGCAGCGTCCGGAGCGGCTCCCAGCCCATCCGGCTCAGGTCCACCAACCGCCGCAGATGCGGCTGGGGTTCGGAGAAGAGGTACGTTCCGCCACCGAGCCAGGCGTCGCCCGGTCGCCAGGGCTCGTGACCGCGTGCGTCCCGGATGTCGAGAACCGTGTTCAGATCCATGTCTCCACCGCCGTCGGCTGCTGCTTGCCTGCTCAGTGAAGCGGGACCGGAGGCCGAAAACGACTGGTGCGCAACACGGAAAATCTCCAGCCCGGCCGACCCCGTCCTGGTGGATCAACCAAGAGGATTCTCCTTCTTGTCCCTTGCATTTACGATGGCCCGACTCGTGTCCACCTCGTGGATGTGAGAAGCCGGAGCACTGTCCGGTGGCCGTACAAGGAGTCAGCGCATGCACGTCGGAGACCTCCTCCAGATCGAGGGGCTCGATCTCACCCTCGTCTGGGGTGGCGAGAATCTACTCAGCCAGGTGATCAGCGGCGTGACCGCGACCGACCTGGAGGATCCCGCCCGTTTTCTCCAGCCCGGAGAGATCGTGCTCAGCGGTCTGGTGTGGTGGAACGAAGCGGACGGCCAGGTGAGGACCGAGCGCTTCGTCTCCGCACTGGCGGAGGCCGGAGCCACCGCGCTGCTCGCCGGGGAGGAGACCCACGGCGCCGTCCCCGTCGACATCGTCAACTCCTGCCGTGAGCACGGCATCGCGCTGCTGGCCGTGCCGGCGCGCACCAGCTTCCGGGCCGTCACCGACGTCGTGTACCGGCGCCAGTGGGGCGACCTCAGCCGCCGCCCGGCGGACCACTTCGCCCTGCCGGAGAACGTACGCAGCGATCTCGGCCGCCTCGTCGATCTCGGCACCGACGCCGGTGAGATCCTCGGGCGGGCGCTCGCCCCGTTCGGTACGCCGCCGTGCTACGTGCTCACCAGCACCGGGCGCACGATCGCCCGCACCGCGTCGGCCCCCGAGCTGACGGCGGCGCGGGCCGTGGAGAACCTGCGCAGCCTCACCGGCGAAACGCTGCGGGTCCAGGCCGAGACCACCCCGTACGACGCCTGGTACCTCCATGTGCCGGAGGCCGGCGGGGTGCCTCCCCGGGCCCTGCACGAGACAGCCGAGGTCATCGGCCAGTACCGCCACCATCACTACCGCAGGCACTCGGGCCGGCGCCGGACCGGGCAGGACCTGGTCGCCCTCGTCGGCAGGGGGGACGCCGGTACCGGAGCTCTGGCGAACGCCCTTGAATCCTGTGGGCCGCTGGCCCGGGGACCCTGGCGGGTGGTGGTCACGACCACCGGCGGGCGGCTCGCGGGCAGTGGCGCCGAGGAGGCGCTCGGAGAGGCACTTCAGCACCTCCCTTCCCCGGTCTTCGCGGTCGGCACCACGCCGGACGCGGAAGCCGTCGCCGTCGTACGGAGTGACGTCGAGAGCGCCCTCTCGCTGGGCGAGCCCTGGTCCCTGCTGCACGGCTGTCGGCCCGAGACTCCCCTGTACGCCGGCGTCAGCGCCGTCACCACGGAGCCCACCGGACTCCACGCCGCCCTCACCCAGGCCCGTTACGCGCTGGCGGCGGCACGGCAGAGCTCCCCGACGACCGGGCGCGTGACCAGCGTCGAGGAACTCTCCTCGCTGGAGTCACTCCTGGCCGGCATCCCCGCCGACGTCCGGGCGATCTTCAGCGGCACGACCCTCGGGCCGCTCGCGCGGAGCGACACGGCCTCGCACCACATGCTGCTGCACACCCTGGAGGTCTTCCTCGCGCACAACTGCTCCTGGGCCCGCACCGCCGAAGCCCTGCATCTGCACGTCAACACCGTCCACTACCGCATCGAACGCGTCCAGGCCCTCACGGGACGGGATCTCGCCCGCCTCGACCACAAGCTGGACCTGCGCGCCGCGCTGCTGTGCCGCTGAGACGGCACCGAGATGCCACTGGGACAGCGCAGGTTCAAGGAGTGTCGATGTGCACGTTGGTCGACTTCACCCGCGCGGTGACGGTGACACCGACCTCGATGCCGAGTTCCTCGACGGACTCCCGCGTCACGAGCGAGACGATCCGGTGCGGTCCGGACTGGATCTCGACCTGCGCGGCGACGTCGTCGAGCGCCACCCGCGTCACGATCCCCGGGAAGGCGTTCCGTACCGAAGTGGCCACGGCGCTCTCCGGCAGCGCGTGCATGCCCTGCGCCCGCTCCTTCGCGAAGGCCGCCAGGCTCACCCCGTCGATCGCACGGTTTCCCGGCCCTTCCCTGTCCATGCGCAGGCGTCCGGAGTCGGCCCACCTCCGGACGGTCTCCGAACTCACGCCCAGCAGCCTCGCTGCCTGCCCAATGCTGTACGACGGCACACAGCGCACTCTAGTGCCGTTCCCGGCAAGCTCTGCCCTGCCGTCGAACTGCCCTCTGCCGCACGGCGTTCTCCACGTCGGCGCGGGAACCGGATCCTACGAAGGCGCCGCCCATGCGGTCACCACGGTCGAACCGTCCGCGTCCATGCGTCCCCGGCGCCCCGCCTTCAGAGCCGCCCGCTCGACTCCTGCCACTCCTGTGCGTACTCGTTGAAGATCGACCTCAGGTGGTGGCCGATCTTCAGGTAGTCCAGGTCGTCCAGGTTGGCCAGCGACACCCGGACCGACCACTCCGGTCCGTCGAAGCCGCCGCCGTTGAGCAGGACCACGGAGGTCTGCGCGGCCAGCCGGAACAGCGGGTCGACCGGTTCGTAGGCGGCTTCGAGGTACTCGGCGAACGGTTTGCCGTGGATGCGCTCCGCCTCCGCGAGCAGATCGAGTTCGATGTAGTAGCCGGCTCGTTTCGGATCCTCGGAGATCTTCATGTGCGCGCCCTCCAGCAGGAGTTGCAGCCGCTGCTGGACGATCGCGCGGATCCGTTCCTTGTAGGCCTGCCCCTCGTCGAGCATGTCGAAGAGCGAGAAGAGCGCCATCATCACCTGCTGCGGCAGGGAGAGTCCGGCGGTGTGGTTCAGCGCCACCTGGCGGGAGTCGGCGACCAGCCGGTCGATGAACCTGATCTTCTCCGGTTCCAGGGACAGCGTCCCGTACCGCCTGTTCAGCGCGGCCTTCTCCTGCGGGCCGAGTTCCGCCAGCATCGTGTCGATGACGTTGTCGTCGTGCAGCCCGATGACGCCGAGCCGCCACCCGGTGGCCCCGTAGTGCTTGGAGTACGAGTACACGAGCAGCGTGTTGCGTGGCAGATCGGCGGCCAGTGAGCGGAAGCCTTCCACGAACGTGCCGTACACATCGTCCGTGACGACGATCAGCTCCGGGTTCGGCCCGTCGACGATGGAGACGATCTGTTCGGTGACCTTCGGGGAGAGCGCCAGCGAGGGTGGATTGCTCGGGTTGACGCAGCAGACCAGCCTGACCGCCGGGTCGGCGAGCTTCGCGATCTCCTCGGGCGGGTAGCGCCACTGGCGGACCCCCGTCTCCGCGAAGAGACTCGCCTCGATCCGCACCACGTCGAATCCGTACGTGTCCAGCTCGGGGATCTCCACGTACGGCGTGAAGACCGGCACCATCAGGGCGATCCGGTCCCCCTTCTTCAGGATGCCGTTCTTCATCAGCGAGTCGAAGATGTAGCACATCGCCGCAGTCCCGCCTTCGGTGGCGAACAGGCTGAGCCGCTGCCCCGCCGGCGGGCGCCCGTCGAAGATCTCGTCCGCGAGGTAGCCGCGCACGATCTCCTCGGTGTGGTGCAGGATGCGGTCCGGCACCGGGTAGTTGTCGCCGATCGACGAGTCCGTCATCTCATGGACGAAGGCGTCGGGTTCGAAGCCGAAGCGCTCGACCGCCAGGTCGAAGCTCGCCTTGAGCAGCTCGATGCCGGGCAGTTCGGGGTGCGTACGCACGAAGGATGCGAAGCGGCGCGCGCATCCGCTCTCCTCCGGCATCCCGCCGAGGTTGTCGGCGGTCCACACCCGGCGGGACTCGGCGAGCGAGAAGTAGCCGAGGGCGTGGAAGGCCTCGCGGGGGCCGGTGGCCACCCAGTTGGGGTTGCCGCGTCCCGCGTTGAGCATGGCCCGGGTGGTCTTGCCCTTCTGGCCGGGCTTGTCGCTCTGCGCGGACCGGGCGATCTCGATGAACTTGTCCTTCAGCTCGAACGGGCTGAGCCGGGCGAACGACTTGATCTCCGCACGGCTGAAGCTGCTCTGGGTCATCGGTTGGTCCGCTCCTGAAATTCGTGGGGTACCGGTGGTCGGGGATGACGGACAGCCGGGTCAGCTGCCCAGGACGCCGACGAGAATCGGGCCGGTGAGGGGCAGCAGGAAGTTCGAGAGGGTGTACGTGATCGTGTAGCCGAGGAGCGGTACGGAGCTCTGCGCCACCTGGGTGATCGAGGTGATGGCCGGGGTGGAGCACTGCTGCCCGGCGATGGCGCCGATCAGCAGCGGCTTCTCGATGTGCAGCAGCTTGCGGCCGACGATCAGTGAGATCGTCGCGGGGACCAGCACCATGGCGATGCCCGCGAAGGGCAGCAGCGCCCCGTACTGCTTGAGCAAGGGCCAGGCCTGCGGACCGGCGGAGAGTCCCGTGCAGGCGATGAAGACGGCGAGGCCGAGGTCCTTGAGCAGGGTCGCGGCCTGTGGTGGGAAGGCGCCGAACGTCGGCCTGCGGGAGCGGAACCAGCCGAAGACCAGCCCGGAGATGAGACAGCCGCCACCGGTGCCGAGAGACATCGGGATGTCACCGGCGCGGATGACGATCTGGCCGAGGAGCGAGCCCACCACGATGCCGAGGCCGAGGTAGATGTAGTCGGTGGTGTCATTCTTGACGACCGCGCCGACCCTGGCGACCAGCTTGTTCAGCCCGCCACGCGCACCGACGAGGGTGAGGACGTCACCGCGTTGTACGACGGTGTCGGCGGAGGCCGGCAGATGCTGGTCGTTGCGCAGCACGTCGGTGATGTACACCCCGTCCTCGCGGAACTCCGGGTGCGTCTGCTCCACCCGGTCGATGGTCATGCCGTGGGTGGCCTTCTCGGTGACCGCCACCTGCTGCATGGCAAGCGGGGTGTCGAGTCCGGGAACGGCGGGGGTCTCCGGGCCGATCTCGCGGCCCGCGGCGATGACGGCGGAGCGGCGGCCGACGATCTGTACGAGGTCGCTGAGCACCAGCTTCAGGCCTGGGGTGGGGGTGAGCAGTCTGCTGCCGCGTTTGATGCCTTCCACCGTGATCTGCCCGCCGCGGGCGGCTCGCAGTTCGCCGACGGTACTGCCGTCCGCCACGGTGACGAGGTAGGTACGGCCGACGGTGCCGGGCAGCGCCTCCCGTTCGTCGGACTGCAGACCGGAGGTACCGCCCCGCAACTTCTCCCACAGCTCGCGGGAGGCGTCGGCCAGGTTGATGCGCAGCAGCATCGGCATGATCTGGCTGGTGAAGAGCACGATGGTGATCAGGCCGAAGAGGTAGCAGACCGTGTATGCGGTGGCGACGTGGCCCTGGTACCGGGAGACCTGGTCGGCGGTCAGCCCGCTCAGCTTGGCGATGGACTCGGTGGCGGTACCGACGACGGCCGACTCGGTGGCGGCGCCCGCCAGGATGCCGGAGGCCGTACCGACGTCGAGGTCGAAGCCCTTCGCCAGGCCGTAGGCGATGCCGAGGACACAGACCAGTTCGATCACGCACAGGGCGAAGAACCGCAGGCTCTTGCGGTTCAGGTTGGAGAAGAACTGCGGCCCCGCCATGTATCCCAGCGAGAAGATGAAGAGCGAGAAGAACACCGTCTTCACGTCGTCGTCGACGGTGACATGACGGGTGCCGAGCAGCAGCGAGACGATCAGTACGCCGCAGATGCCGCCGAGGGTGATCGGGCCGATGCGTAGCTTCCCCACCAGATATCCGGCGGCGACGCAGAGGAACAGGGCGAGTTCGGGATGGTCGCGGATCGTGCCCATCCGGCCTCACCCGCCCAACTGATCAGAGACCGATAATTCACGCATAAGGGGCAAATTAACAGAGCAGACAGAACGTGACCTCCCGACGTCCGAGCGCGGAGAGCCGAGCGCGGACAGCCGAGCGCCGGTCAGGAATCGGGTCCTGGTCTGACGGCCGCCGCGCTCCCCCGCAGCCGGCGGGTCACGGCGACAAGTCGGGGATGCCGCTCGCGCACGGCATCGGTCCGGCTGTTCAGTTCCTCGATGAGACGCTCGGTGCGTTTGTCGACATCGAGTTCGTCCAGGATCCGGTCCACTTCGGCCAGCAGCGCGCCGTGCAGCTGCCACTGCCGCGGGTGCCTCTGCACGTTCTCCAGAAGGAGATCAGCGACCCGGTCCCGGGTGGCCCGGCCCTCGGCCAGCGCCGCGAACAGCCGCGTCTCGGCCTCCTCGGCGCTGGCCGCGACCGGCGTGGTGACCAGGACCGCGAAGCTCTCGATGGCGTCGGCCAGGTCCCCCATCAGTACTTCGAGGCCGGACGTGACATCCGCGGGGAAGAGCAGTTCGTCGGTGCGCGCCTTCGACAGGTCCGTCATGGTCCGGGTCAGCACCCGCAGCACCACGGCGCAGATCTCCAGGGTGTCCAGGCCGGTGCGCAGTACGACCCGGGACAACAACCCCTGGCGTACCCGGGGGTTGAGCAGCAGACTCTCCTCGGCCTGCCGCAAGGACGCGTCCACCTCGGCGATGTCGTGGTCGAGGCGGCGGGCCTCGTGCAGTCGCCGGGCGGCCCGCGCGACGGGGACCGGGGCGTCGATCTCGGCGCCGACGGCCCGCAGCATCCGGCCCATGTCGCCCGCCAGGCCCTGGATCGACGTACCTGCGGACTGGACCCAGACGGGCGGTGCGAACAGCAGGTTGAACAGCAGCCCCACGCCCGCGCCGATCAGCGTCTCCAGGATCCGGTCCCAGGCCGTGTCGGCCACCTGGGAGACGCCCAGCACCAGCATGGCGCTGATCGCGACCTCGGGGACGAACTCGTCCACCCGGACCAGCCGTCCCACGATCAGCGCGGTGAAGATCGTCAGCCCGAGGCTCCACCAGGTCAGCCCCACCAGGGTGCTGAAGCCGATAGCGATGAGCACCCCCACCACCACGGAGTTCACCCGCTTCATCCCGGTGGTGAGCGTCGCGTAGAGCGTGACCTGGACGACCAGCAGGGCGGTCAGCGGCGCGGTGAGCGGTGCCTGTTGCGGCAGCAGCAGGAGCGCGACCACGTACGCGATGACCGCGGCGGCGGTGGACCGGAGGGTCTGTGCCGCGACGGGTTCGGTGGTACGCCGGACCAGTTTGACCACGGGTGCGGATACATCGGGCATTTCACAGCCCTTCCCGGTCCGGAGGCCCGGCACTCCGGCGGCGGTCGCGCCGATCACGTCGACCGGCACGGCTACCCCGGCCGCCCCGGCCGCTCCCGCCGCTCCCGCCACGGGTTCCTGCGGGGGCCCGCTCACCCATGCGCGTTCGCCCGTTCGACGACCGCTGCCGCGGCCTTCCGGTCGAGGGCGACCCGCACCAGCGCCGCTGCGAACCGGGGCAGTTCCTCGGCCCCGACCAGCCGGGCCAGCCCCCGCGGCTCGTCCGGCAGGCCCACGGCCGCCGCTCCCTGAAGGGCCTTCACGTCCAGCAGGGGCGCCACCTCGGGCCACACCCCCTGCACCTCCCGCAGGAAGATGTTCACGCCGGTGGGACCGAGGCCGGGCACGTCCCGCAGCAGCGTGCGCAGCCGGCCGAGGTCCCCGTCCGCCCGCTCCCGCATACCCCGCACGTCCCCGCCGTACGTGTCCGTCAGCAACTGCGCGCCGTCGCCGAGCTGTGTGGCGGTGCGCTCGTCGTAGCGGCGGTAGCCGCCGCGGCCGAGGGCGTCCACCCGCTCCTGCCACGACGCCGCGCGCATCCTGCGGGCGTCACGCAGCCCCGCCTCGCTCAGGGACCGGGCCGTCGCGACGGCGACGCCGCTGCGGATCCGGGCGCTCAGCAGGCACGCGAGGACCAGGAGTTGGTACAGCGGCTGAGGGGTGTCACGCAGCCGGATGCCCGCCTCCGCGGCGAACGTACGGCCGTGTTCGTCGAGCAGTACCCGGGTGATCTCTCCTCGGGTGGCCATGGGTGCTTCCTCTCGGGAGGACGGGGCGGGAGGCCGGGCGCGAGGCCGGGCCGTGGGCCACCGCACGGGACGTACGGCAGGAGCGGAACGAGCCGTGTGCCGGGCGTCAGTGCGCCGCTGTCATACGGGCGAAGACGACGACGTTCCCGGCGTACCCGGTCTTCTCCGCGTACGCGCCGCCACAGGTGATGACCCGGAGTTCGGGCCTGCCGGTGTCGGCGTGGACCCGTCCGGCGGGGAAGCCGTCCTTCGTGAACACGCTGATGCGGTAGATGTCGAACACGGCGGTACGGCCGTCCGTCCGCAACACCTCGATGCGCAGCCCCGGCCTGAGGGCGCCCAGGTTGAAGAACACCCCCGGCCCCGTCCGGTTGTCCACGTGCCCGACGACGACCGCGGTACCGCTCTGCCCCGGCGAGACCGAACCGGTGTACCAGCCCGCCAGGTTCCTGCTCGCCGGAGGCGGCGCGTCTATCCAGCCCTGCGGGTCCCTCCCCACGTCGGCGACCGGGGCGTCGACCTGGATGGCCGGGATACGGATGCGCTGGACCCGGGCGGCCGGCAGCGCCCGTACCGGGGGGAACGTCGGGTTGCCGGTGAGCCCGGCGGCGGCCGAAGCGGAGGAGGGTTGCGGTGGACCGCCGGTCTGCGCACCGTGGCGTACCAGCGCGAGACCGGTGACCAGGGCGAGCGCCACGGCTCCCCACCGGGAGCGGCCGGACCGGGCACAGTCGCCGTTCACGCTCATCGCGTACCGCCTGGCACCGCGGTGAACAGCTTCCCGCTCCCGGTCAGGAGTTGGCGCGGGAGGCGCGACGGCGCAGGTGGATCACGCCGCCGAGGGCCGCGGCGATCAGTACGCCGCCCGCTGCCAGTTCCATGGTGTTCATCCCGGTGATCGATCCGCCGAGACCGGCCCTGACACCCTTGGAGGGGCTGGAGATCGTGAGGGGGGTGGTGCCCGTCTCGCCTTTGCACTCGAACGTCACGTCGTACTGGGCGCCGACCCTGGCGTCCGGATCGACCCTGGCGGTGGCGGAGTGGCCTTCTTCGAGCGTGACGGTGTCGAAGACCCCCGACGAAGCGGTGACGCTGGGCACTTCGCAGCCGTTGGCGCTGAGGGTGACCGTGCCGCCCGGGGCGACGGATGCGGGCGAGACGCTGAATCCGAAGGACGTGATGTTTCCGTTGTCGCCCGCCATGGCTGCCGGGGCGGTCAGAGATATGACGACGGCGCTCAGCAGGGCGGCGGACCCGACACTCGTCAAACGCATGGGTGTACCTCCGGGCACAGGAATGCATGTGCGGCAATTGCCGACGCTCAGCAGGAAATGCACCCCATTGGCGAGCAACGCTAGGCCGGGAGTGATCACCGTGCGAGCCCGGCCACCCGAACGGGTAAGCCGGTTGCGCTGGACGGTCCAGCCGTCCGCCGCACGGCAACAGGGCTCCTCCGCAGCGCCCTTGCTCCGTTCGGACTCCGCGGTCAACCCTGCGGCGACTCCTGGGATGCGAGCGGCGCCGCCCCTTCTTAACGTGACGGAATGATCTTCAGACCAGCCGTACGTAGTCTCTGCGCGGGAGCTGTGGTGCTGGCGGCGAGCACCGCCATGATCGCTCCCTGCGCCGCCGAAGCCCCGCTTCCGGGCCCGCACGCACCGGCCGGACAGACCGGGCACAAGACCCGGGCCCCCGCCCTGCCCAGTCAGGTGTCGGCCCTGTCCTGGGTGGTCGCGGACGCCGCTACGGGCGATGTGCTGGCCTCCAAGGACGCGCACCGCCATCTGCCCCCGGCCTCCACGCTCAAGACGCTCTTCGCGCTCACGGTGCTCCCCAAGCTGTCCGGGCAGGGGCTGCACACCGTGTCGCACGAGGACCTCGCGGGGATGGGCGAGGGCAGCAGCCGGGTCGGCCTCGTCGAGGGGCGCGCGTACCGGGTACCGGACCTGTGGCGCGGGGTGTTCCTGAGTTCCGGGGGCGATGCGGTACACGTGCTGGCCGCCATGAACGGCGGCTGGCAGAAGACCACCGACGAGATGCGGAAGCGGGCCGTCGAGCTGGGGGCCCACGACACGCAGGTCATGTCCCCGGACGGCTACGACACCCCGGGCCAGTACTCCTCGGCCTACGACCTGGCGGTCTTCGGCCGGGCGGGCCTGTCCGACCCGGCGTTCGCCCGGTACTGCTCGACCAGCGTCGCCCAGTTCCCCGGCGGCCTGGACAAGGACGGCCGGAGCGGCCCGTCCTTCGAGATCCAGAACACCAACCGTCTCCTGGCGGGCACCCAGGACGTCAGCCCCTACCCCGGCCTCATCGGGGTCAAGAACGGCTACACCACGGACGCGGGCAACACCCTGGTCGCCGCCGCCCGCCACGGGGACCGCACCCTGATCGTGACGGTGATGAACCCGCAGGAAGGCTCGGTGTACGAGGACGCCCGTGCCCTGCTCGACTGGGGCTTCGCCGCCGACGGCGCGGTCAGGCCGGTCGGCACCCTCCAGCCCGCCGCGGCGAAGACCACCTCCGACGCCAAGGGCGCGCAGGCACCCCCGGCGGCAGCGGCGGCTGCGGCCGGTCACCACACCACGACGAAGAAGTTCTCGGTGCTGGCGGGGGTGGCCGCGGTCGGCGCCCTCCTCGCCTCGCTGGCCTGCTCGCTGTGGCTGCTGCGGCGCCGGATGCGCCGCTAGGACCTGTCACGGCGAGCCGTGCCCCGTCACGGCACCGGATTCCGCGGACCCCGGTCTCGACCGCCGACTCGCGTCGTACGGCGGTCCGTTCAGGCGATGGTGGCGCCGCTCCACAGCAGCAGCGCCACATCCACCACCGCGACGGTGACCGCCGCGGCGAACGCCGCCCGCTCCCGGCGGCGCCCCACGACCGTCCCGGCCACCGCGACAGCGGCAGCCACTCCGAGAGCCGCCGGCGCCCAGCTGTCCGGCGTTCCGGCGGGTCCCAGCACCAGTACGGCCGACGCGGCCACCAGCGGGACCGGCAGCAGCAGCCGCGCGCCGTCGGGGCCCAGCCGGTGCGGCCAGCCCCGTACCCCCAGCTCCAGATCGCTGCGGATGTCGGGCAGCACATCCCCGAGATGGGCGCCGATCCCCAGCAGCGCGCCCGCGACGACGATCCACCACGCGGGCCACGGCTGCCCCGGCAGCCCCAGCGCGACGAAGGCCGGAAGGCCCGCGAACCCGATCGCGTACGGCAGCCAGGACCAGGCGGTCGCCTTGAGCTTGAGGTCGTACGCCCAGGCCCACGCGACCCCGGTCAGATGCACGGCGCCCGCCCGCGGCCCGCAGCCGAACGACAGGGGCACGCACAGCGCCAGCGCGAGGAACGCGGCAGTCCAGACGGTGCGTACGCCGACCGCGCCGTCGACCAGCGGCTTGCCGCGCTGCCGGGCGGCGATGTCCCTGGGCGCGTCGAACGCGTCGTTGCACCAGCCGACCGACAACTGGCCGGTGAGCACGGCGGCCACGGTCAGCGCACACCGCGGCGCGCTCTGCCCGGCGGTGACGGCGAGCGCGGCCATCAGGGCGGTGACCGCCAGCACGGGGCCGGGGTGACACGAACCCGCCAGAGCGGCCGTCACACCGCCGCGTCGACCGGCCGGGAGACCGGCCGGCGGCTGTTCGGGAGTTCCCACCCGGCGATCGTAGGGTCGGCCCCCTGCCCGGTGGCGCTGCGCCGCTCCCGCGCGTACGGGCGAACCGACCGTCGGGGCACCGGGTGTGTCGGGACCTCCGCCGAGGGGGCGGGGATGCTGCAATGCAGGGCAAGCCATCCCCGAGGCGGGAGAGCACATGACCCGGATCGCAGCCGTTCACGGCACCTTGGCACCGCACCGCCATCCCCAGCACGAGATCACCGACATGGTGGCCCGCGCCTGCCTGCCCGCGGGCGCCGACCGGCGGGCGCTCGACCGGCTGCACCGGAGTGCGAAGGTCCACTCACGGCACATGACGCTGCCGCTGGAGGAGTACGGGAAACTCGACGGGTTCGGCGCCGCGAACGACGCGTTCATCACCGGCGCCACCGAGCTGGGCGCGAAGACCGTCCGGGGCGCCCTGCACGCGGCCGGGCTGGCCGCCGACGACGTGGACCTGCTGATCTTCACCTCGGTCACCGGCATCGCGACGCCCTCCATCGACGCGCGGCTGGCCGTGCGTCTCGGTATGCGCCGCGACATCAAGCGGCTGCCGCTGTTCGGTCTCGGCTGCGCCGGGGGCGCCGCGGGGCTGGCCCGGATGCACGACTTCCTGGTCGGCAGACCGGACCAGGTGGCGGTGCTGCTCTCCGTCGAGCTGTGCTCGCTCACGCTTCAGCGCGGTGACAGCTCGATGACCAACCTGATCGCCTCCGCCCTCTTCGGGGACGGCGCGGCTGCGGTCGTCGCCTGCGGTGCGGACCGCTCCGACGTGGCGACCGGCGGTCCGGGGGCGACCGTCGTGGACACCCGCAGCACGCTCTATCCCGACACCGAGCACATCATGGGATGGGACATCAAGAGCTCCGGCTTCCAGGTCGTGCTCGACCCTTCCGTACCGGACATGATCCGCCGTCATCTCGCCCCGGACGTACGGAGTTTCCTCGGCGATCACGGGCTGAAGCCGAAGGACGTGGCGGCCTGGGTCTGCCATCCCGGCGGCCCCAAGGTCCTGGAAGCCGTCAGTGACGCGCTCGAACTGCGGGACGGGGCGCTCGACATCACCTGGCGTCACCTCGCCGACGTGGGCAACCTGTCCTCGTCCTCGGTGCTCCATGTGCTGCGCGACACCCTCGCCGGGGACCGTCCGGCACCGGGCACCCCCGGGCTGCTGCTGGCGATGGGCCCCGGGTTCTCGTGCGAAATGGTTCTGCTGCGCTGGTAGTCCGGAGGACCCCATGATCTGGTACGTGCTGCTGGTGGCCGCGGTCGCCGCCGAACGCGTCGCCGAACTCGCCGTCGCCCGACGCAACGAGCGCTGGAGCACGGCGCGCGGTGCGACCGTCGCGGGGCGCGGCCACTATCCGGCGATGGTCGCCCTGCACACCGGCCTGCTGGCGGGCTGCGTGGCCGAGACCTGGCTCGGCGCCCGGCCGTTCCTGCCCGCGCTGGGCCTGCCGATGCTGGCCGTGCTGGTGGCCGCGCAGGGCCTGCGCTGGTGGTGCATCGGGACGCTGGGGCCGCGCTGGAACACCAAGGTGATCGTCGTTCCGGGACTGCCACTGGTACGGGGCGGGCCCTACCGGTGGATGCGGCACCCGAACTACGTGGCCGTCGTCGCCGAGGGCATCGCGCTGCCGCTGGTACACACCGCGTGGGTGACCGCGCTGGCCTTCACCGCGCTCGACGCCGTACTGCTGTCCGTCCGCATCCGCTGCGAGAACGGGGCGCTGACCGCCGCGGAGGCACCACGGCCCGGTACGGGACAGGACGTCACGGCGTGATCGATGTGCTGGTGGCGGGCGGCGGTCCGGCCGGTCTGGCCACCGCGGTGCGGGCCGCGCTGGCCGGTATGGAGGCGGTCGTCGTGGAGCCGCGGACCACTCCCGTGGACAAGGCCTGCGGGGAAGGCGTCATGCCCGGCGGGGTCGCCGCACTGCGCGACCTGGGCGTCGAGGTGACGGGGCGTGAGCTGCGCGGCATCCGCTATCTGGACGGGGCCTCCCGCGCCGAGGCACCGTTCCGGGGCGCCGCCGGGCTGGGCATCCGCCGGACCGTGCTGCACACCGCGCTCCACCGGCGCGCCCGCGAACTGGGCGTACGGATGGTCACGGGCCGGATCGGCGCGGTCACCCAGACCGGGGACTCCGTCGGCGCGGCCGGTCTCACCGCGCGTTGGCTGGTCGCCGCCGACGGGCTGCACTCGCCGGTGCGCCGCGGCCTCGGCCTGGAGCTGCCCGACCGCTCCCCGGCCAGGTACGGGCTGCGCCGTCACTACCACTGCGCGCCGTGGACCGACTTCGTCGAGGTCCACTGGTCCCCGTACGGCGAGGCCTATGTGACTCCGGTCGGCGAGGACCTGGTGGGGGTCGCCGTACTGAGCCGGATCCGCCGGGGGTACGACGACCATCTGACCCGATTCCCCGCCCTGGCCGCCGCCTTGAGCGGTCCGCACGCGAGCACGGTCCGCGGCGCGGGCCCGCTGCGGCAGCGGGCGAAGCGCCGGTCGGCCGGGCGGGTGCTGCTCGTCGGTGACGCCGCGGGGTACGTCGACGCCCTCACCGGCGAGGGCATCGCCCTGGCGCTGGCCACCGCGGAAGCGGCCGTCCGGTGCCTGGCCGCGGGCCGCCCGGAGGCGTACGAGAGCGCCTGGGCCCGGCTGACCCGGCGCCACCGGCTGCTGACCGGAGCCCTCCTGGCCGCGAGCAGCCGCCCCCGGACCGCGCGCCTCGTCGTGCCCGCGGCAGCCCGCGTACCGGCCGTCTTCGCGGCTGCCGTCCGGGCACTCCAGTAGCCCGCCCCCGACATTCTTTTACGAGTAAAACACCTGTTAAGCTTTTTGCATGCCGAAACACGCCAGCAGCCCGCACGCGGGCGCGCCGCCCCGCCCCCAGCGGGTCCGTCCGCTGCCCCTGCGGACCACCGTGCAGCTGCGACGGCCCGTCGACGGCTGGCACAAGCCCGCCCTGAGCGCGGCGGCGGCGCTCGCCGTGCCCGATGTGACGCTCCTGGCGCTGGGCCGGATGGACCTCGTCCTGTACACCTCGGCCGGTGCGATGTGCGCGCTGTACGCACACGGCCTGCCCTACGCCGCGCGGGCCCGCACCCTGGTGCGGGTGGTGCTGTGCATGGTGGCGAGCCTCGGTGCCGCCCTGCTGGCCGGCTCGCTGATCAGCTCGCCCGCGCTGCTGGTCCTGCTGGCCTCGCTGCTCGCCGCCGTTCACAAGATGGTCTGCGACGCGACGCGTATCGGTCCGCCGGGCAGCCTCATCCTCACCTTCATCGCGGCCTCCGCCTTCTTCGTACCCCAGCACCTGGGCCAGCTGCCCCTGCATCTGGCCCTCGCCGTCGGCGGCGGGGCGGTGGCCTGGCTCGTCTGCATGGCGCCCGCGCTGGTCCGGCCGCAGGGGCCGGAGCGGATCGCGGTCGCCCGCGCCCTGGAAGCGGCGGCCGGACTGTGGCGGGCGGAACGGACGGGCGCGCTCCCCGGCCGGCGGGCCACCGCCACCGCGGTCAACGCCGCCTGGCACACACTCTTCCTCGTTCCCTCCGGCAGCACGGACCGGGCCGGTCTCGAACGGCTGCTCGTCCACGCGGAATCCGCGCTGGCCGCGCCCGCGGCGGAACCGGCCACCGGCCGTCCGGCCGCAGATCCGGCCGCGGAGGCCCAGCGGTGCGCGGAGCTGGCCCGCTCCCTGCGACGCGACCGGTCCCTGCCTGCGTTTTCCCGGACCGCGGCCGGGAGCAACGGGGTCAGCCACCCGCCCAGGCTTCCGGTGCCGGACCGGGCCGGTGGCGTGCGGGCCGTCCTGGCGCGGCTGCGGCCCGGATCTCCGCTGCTGCCGATCGGAGCCCGGGTGGCCGTCGGCTGCACGCTCGCGGGATGGGCCTCGCTGGCGGTCGGCGTCGGGCACCCGTACTGGGCCGTCGTCACGGCGGCCTCGGTCTTCCAGGCGAACACCACGCTCACCTGGCAGCGGGCCGTCCAACGGCTCATCGGCAACCTGCTCGGGCTCGCCCTCTTCTTCGCCCTGCTGCCGCTGATCCACACCGGTCACCTGGCGATGGTGCTGCTCGCCCTGACCTTCCAGATCGGCGCGGAGGCGCTGATCACGCGCAACTACTGGCTCGGTTCGATCTGTGTCACCCCGATGGCGCTGCTGCTCACCGAGTTCGGCACCACCGTGCCGGCCCGCACCCTGATCTCCGACCGCGCCCTGGACACCCTGGCGGGGACGCTGGTGGGGCTGGCCTGCTGCCTGCTGGTCACCAACCGCCGGGCCACCGACCGTATCCACCAGGCCCTGGACCGGGTCACCGCAGCGGAGACCACGGCCCGCGGCGTACTCGCCCCGGACGGGGCTCCCGACCACACCGCGGGATGGGCCCGCGACCGCCTGGCGCTGGCGCTCGTGGAGCTGCGCGAGGCCGTCGACGTGGCGTCGGGCGAGTGGTGGCAGCGGGCCCTGCCCTCGGAGCACGTCGCCTCGGCCGAGCTGCACGGTCACCACACGCTGTCGCTCCTGGTCCGCCACACCGCCCCGCCGGTACTGGCTTAGGCCGCCCGGCGAACGGGAGGCAGAATCGTCCCGGACCGAGAGCGAGGAGGGGTACATGGCCGAGGACATCGTCGCGGGGGTGATCCGGCAGTGGGGGCAGGTGCTGCCCGGTCTCGACACCGGCCCGATGGCCGTGATCGGACGGCTCAACCGCTGCTCCGCACTGCTGCAGCAGGCCGCCGACGCCCCGCTCCGGCGGGAGGGGCTCTCCCGCCCGGAGTTCGACGTCCTGGGCACCCTGCGCCGCGTCGACCACGAGTTGACGCCCGGCCGGATCGCCCGCGAGACCTTCGCCTCCGGCGCCGCGGTGACCAAGCGCGTACGGCAGCTGGAGGAGCGGGGGCTCGTCGCCCGGCGGCCCGACGACCGCGACCGCCGGGTCTCGCACCTGTCGCTCACCGAGGAGGGACGCACCCTCCTGGACCGGCTGCTCCCCGAACAACTGCGGTACGAGGCGGCCCTGCTGGACGGAATCGACGAGCAGCGCCGGGAGGAGCTGTCCGAGTCGCTGGGCGAACTGCTCGTGCTGCTCGAAGGGCGGCTGGGCAGCCTGCTGGGCTGACCCCGCCATCGGCCGGGCCCGATCGCGCATGGTCCGTCGCTTTCCGGGCACCAGCGGCTGGAAGGGACCGCCCAAGAGCGAAGGAACGTACGACTGTGGACTCTCTCCCCACCCCCGGTTCGCCGATATACGACCAGTTGGTCCGGGAACACGGCGACGTGCTCGCCGAGGCCCGGAAACTGGCCGACCAGGCGCTGCTGGAGGCGGACCCGGCACAGTTCTGGGGTCGCACGCCGATGCGCCACCGCGTCCCCGAGGAGGTCCGCGCGGGCTGATCGCGGTGCCCGCACCCGGCACCGGACCGTACTGCCACAGGTAGGTTTTCGGCCACGAAGTCCGGCTCACGCCGTTCGGAGCCTTTTCGAGTGGCATGGCCCATTGGTGCAAAGTCTGAATCGGTTTGGTCACGACAGGCAACCACTCCGTCGTCTCACCGTTCTTCATGAGTAGCGATTCCCGAAGAGGGATCGCCGTTCGCACACAGACACGGAGTGAATGACGATGGTGCACCTTTCGGTTGTCGTACCGTGCTTCAACGAAGCGGAGGTGATCGACGCGTTCCACACCGCGTTGGTCGCCGCTCTCGAACCGACCCGGGAGACCTTCGAGATCTGCTACGTCGACGACGGCAGCAGTGACCAGACCCTGCGTCAGCTGCGTCGACTCGCGGCCGACGACCCCCGGGTGCGCTTCACCTCCTTCAGCCGCAACTTCGGCAAGGAGTCGGCCATGCTCGCCGGGCTGCGGATGGCGGGCGGCGACGCGGCCGTTCTGATGGACGCCGACCTCCAGCACCCGCCGGAGTTGCTTCCGCGCATGCTGGATCTGCACCGCCACGGCTACGACCAGGTCGTCGCCCAGCGCGACCGTGCGGGCGAGGGAAAGCTGCGGACCGCGCTCAGCCGTACGTATTACCGGATCGTCCGGCGCTGCATGGACGTCGAGGTCATCGACGGGGCCGGGGACTTCAGGCTGCTCTCGCGCCGGGCGGTGGACAGCGTGCTCTCGCTCCCCGAGAGCAACCGGTTCTCGAAGGGGATCTTCTCCTGGATCGGTTTCGACACGGTCAGCTTCACCTACCGCAATGTCGAGCGGGCGGCGGGCGAGTCGAAGTGGGGTGGCCGCCGACTGCTCAACTACGGCATCGACGGGCTGCTCTCCTTCAACAGCAAGCCCCTGCGGCTGGCCATCCACACCGGGCTCTGCCTCTTCCTCTCCGCTCTCGCGTACGCCCTGTGGATCATCGGCAACGTCGCGTTCGACGGCGTCGACACCCCCGGCTACACGACCCTGCTCACCGCGATCGTCGCGCTCAGCGGCATCCAGCTCGCCACCCTCGGTGTCATCGGTGAGTACGTGGGACGGATCTACCACGAGTCGAAGCGCCGGCCGCACTACGTGGTCCGCGAGACGGACACCGCCCCGAAGGACTTCTCGCCCCGCTCCGCCCTGGAGTCCGCGGTCCCGGCGCGGCCGGCTTCATGAACCCGCAGCAGTCGCAGGACACCCGGGCGCAGGCCCCGCAGGCCCCGCCCACGAAGACCCGTACGCTCGGGCAGTTCCTCACCTTCGCGGCCATCGGGGTCGCCAACACCGCGGTCTACTACGCCGTCTACGCCACGCTGAACCGCTGGATCCCCTACCTGGAGGCCCATGTACTGGGGTGGGCGGTGAGCATCACGTTCTCGTTCCTGCTCAACTCGTACATCACCTGCCGCACCCGGCCCACCTGGCGCGCCTTCGCGCGGTATCCGCTGTCCGGCGCGGTGAACGTCGTGGGCAGCGGAATCCTGCTCTATCTGGCCGTGAGCCTGCTCGGGATGAACAAGGACATCGCCGCTCTCGCCGCGGGTGTCCTTGTCACTCCGTTCTCGTTCCTGCTGGCCAGGTGGGCCATCGACTCCGGGACGTCCGGCCCGAAGGAACCGGTCAGGGCAACCGCTTCCCGTGGGTGACACGGTCGAGGTGGTAGTACTGGGCGACGCAACTGGCGGGCCAGCCGTTCGGTTTGTGGCTGAACGGCTCCAGCATCTTCCCCACGTGCGTCGGCTTGTACGGGAGGACCTTGGCCCCGCCCGCCGCCTGCTGCCGCAGCCACTCGTCCTGACGGTCCCACTGCTTCGCCCTCACGTGCATCTGGTGCCCGAGGGTGTGCAGCGGACCGGCCAGTGAGAAGCAGACACCGGCGCAGAGCACGGCCGCGGCGGCCGCCACCGTCACCGTCCCGAGCGGTCGCCGCCGCATCGCCCGCCCCAGCAGGGCGCCGATCCCGGCGAGCAGCAGCACGTAGAGCAGCAGGTAGTCGTTCCACGTCCGCTCGGTGAGCTCCACCTTCGCGCCGAACACCGGGTACGTGATGACCGTGCAGAGGTACCCGGAGACGAGGAATGCCAGCACGCCCACCCCGGCCAGCAGGAACGGCCGGACGGGCAGCAGCGGTCCGGACGACCTCTCCCGTACGAGCAGCCCGAGCAGCAGTCCCGCGGCGACCGCGCCCAGGTACTGCCAGGTCGAGAAGACCGTCCCCAGGATGTCCAGGTAGTGCGCCATGGAGGCGGACAGCGAGTGGGGGTCGAGCATCGAGGTGCCCGCGCCGTACCGCTGGCGGCGGTTGCGTGAGCCGGGGGAGGTCACCAGCAGGACGATCCCGATGGCGACCCCGGCCATGGTGGCCAGGGACCAGCGGCGGGCGTAGCCCCGTACCTGCTCGGTGAAGACCTGGCCGGCGAAGAGCACGACGGCGGAGAGGACCACCAGCAGGACGACCGAGGTCTCCTCGGACAGCGTCCCCAGGAAGGTCCCGGCGATCACCGCGAACGCGAGGGCGGCGATCCGGCCGCGCGGCCCGCGCACCAGCAGGACCGGGATGAGCGCCGCGCAGGCGAGCACCGGCGCCAGGGTGTGCGACACGGAGGCGGCGGGCCAGTAGAAGGTCTTGTACGTGTTGGTGGAGGCGAGGAAGAAGACCACCGACACCATGGACGCCACCAGCAGCGGCACTCCGCGGGGCGCCGTACGGCCGGACCTGCGCACCACGAGGGCGATCACCACCCACAGCAGGCCCACCATGACGACGGCGCTGACCGGTGCGTACCACTGGTGGCCCGCGACGCCCGGCTTGGCGTAGAGCCCGACGAGCCAGCCGTTGGCGATGCGGCCGTTGTCCTTGAAGTAGAACTTGCCGGTGAGTCCGGAGATGCCGTGGTCCCGTACGTACGGCAGGAAGCACCACTCGTCCGCGCTGGGGCGCACGTACTGCCCGAACCAGCACGCCACGGCGAGCAGTCCGAGGGGCACCAGGGACAGTACCGCCGCCCAGGAGTTCACCAGTTCCCGGACCAGACCGCGGGGACCCCGCTCTCTCGTCGGCCGGGCTCCGTCGCCCGGTTGTCTGGGGACGGTGACGCTCGATGCGTCGACGGCCATGTGCACCACTGCCTCTCGGGGATTCTTCCGGTCGGTCCCCAAGACGTGATTCTTCGGGTCGGCGTTCCACCACGTGGCGCAACAGGACCGATATGACCCCCGATCGGGTGAACTCAGGTCGATTCCACACACACGCGTCAGGCGACGGACCCTATCCGGCCGATCGGGCCCTGCGAGCCGTTGTGGTGGATCGGGGTGTGCGCGCCGGTGAGCGGGACGCCGGTGCCGCCGCGGCGGTGGGCGACGATCTCCGCGGCGATCGACAGGGCGGTCTCCTCGGGCGTACGGGCACCGAGGTCCAGGCCGATGGGCGAGCGGAGACGGGCCAGTTCCAGCTCGGTGACGCCGACCTCACGGAGACGGGCGTTCCGGTCGAGATGCGTGCGTCTCGACCCCATGGCGCCGACGTAGGCGACCGGCAGGGTCAGCGCCAGTTCGAGCAGCGGGACGTCGAACTTGGCGTCGTGGGTGAGGACGCACAGCACGGTACGGCTGTCGACCTCGGTGGACTTCAGGTAGCGGTGCGGCCAGTCGATGACGATCTCGTCGGCCTCCGGGAAGCGGACGGCGGTCGCGAAGACGGGCCGGGCGTCGCAGACGGTGACCTGGTAGCCGAGCAGCTTTCCCACCCGGACGAGGGCCGAGGCGAAGTCGATCGCCCCGAAGACGATCATCCGGGGTGGCGGGACGCTCGATTCGACCAGCAGGGTGAGCGGCCGGCCGCAGAGTGAGCCGTCCTCGCCGATCTCGACGGTGCCGGTCCGGCCCGCGTCCAGCATGGCGGACGCGTTGCCCACCGCGGTGCGGTCCAGTTCCGGGTGGCCGCCCAGCGTTCCTTCGTACGAGCCGTCGGCCCGGACGAGGAGTGCGCGGCCGAGCAGTTCGTCCGGGCCGTCGGTGATACGGGCCACGGCCGCCGACACCCCCCGTGCGGCGGCGGCCAGCGCGGCCACGTACACCTCCCGCGACGGTGCGTCCGCGCGGAGCGGGGTGACCAGGATGTCGATGACTCCGCCGCAGGTGAGACCCACGGCGAAGGCGTCCTCGTCGCTGTAGCCGAAGCGTTCGAGAACGGTGGAACCCGTTTCGAGCGCCTGCTGGCACAGTTCGTACACCGCCCCCTCCACACACCCGCCGGAGACCGACCCGATCGCCGTGCCCGCACTGTCGACAGCGAGGGCGGCGCCCGGTTGCCGGGGCGCACTCCCGCCGACCGCCACGACGGTGGCGACGGCGAATTCGCGGCCCTGCTCGACCCACCGGTTGAGTTCCTCGGCGATGTCCAGCATGTCGGTCTCCTTAACGGGTGTGTGAACGGGACAGGGCTACTTGACGCCCAGCCAGCTCTCGATGGGATGAAGCCCGAAGTAGGCCAGGAACAGGGCGGCGAGCACCCACATCAGCCAGCCGATCTCGCGGACCTTGCCCTGCGCCAGCTTGATGACGACGTGGGAGATGACACCGGCCGCGATGCCCACCGTGATGGAGTAGGCGAACGGCATCAGGACGGTGGTCAGGAACACCGGGATGGAGGTGGCCTGGTCGTTCCAGTCGATGTGCTTGGCGTTGGTCAGCATCATCGAGCCGATGACGACGAGGGCCGCCGCCGCGACCTGGGTCGGGATGAGCTGGGCGAGCGGGGTGAACACCAGACAGAGCGCGAAGCCGAGGCCGGTGACGACACTGGCCAGGCCGGTGCGCGCGCCGTCGCCGACGCCCGCGGTGGACTCGACGAAGACGGTCTGGCCCGAGGCCCCGGCGAGACCGCCGACGATGCCGCCGGCCCCGTCGATGGTGAGGGCCTTGTTGAGGCCCGGCATCTTGCCGTCCTGGTCGACCAGGTCGGCCTGCTGGCCCACGCCGATGATGGTGCCGATGGCGTCGAAGAATCCGGCGAGGACCAGGGTGAAGACGATGACACCGACCGTGATGCCGCCGACGTTGCCGAGGCCGTGGAAGGAGACGCTGCCGAGGAGGCCGAAGTCGGGTGCGCTGACGACGGAGCCCTTGAGTGCGGGGGCGTTGAGACCCCAGTCCTTCTGGCTGAGACCCGCGACCTGGTGGACGATCGCTGCGAAGACCGTGCCGCCGACGATGCCGATGAGGATCGCGCCGGGGACCTTGCGGACCTGCAGCACGAAGATCAGCAGGACGGTGACGGCGAAGCAGACCACCGGCCAGCCGGTGAGCATGTCGGCCGTGCCGAGCTGGAGCGGCTTCGCGCCGGTGACACCGCCGGGGCCCTTCATACCGGTGACGAATCCGGCCTGGACGAGGCCGATGAGGCAGACGAAGAGGCCGATTCCCATGGTGATGGCGTGCTTCAGCGCCAGGGGGATGGCGTTCATGATGAGTTCCCGCAGGCCGGTGACGACCAACAGGACGATGATGGCCCCGTAGATGAGGCACATCGCCATCGCGTTGCCCCAGGTCATCTCCGGGGCGACCTGGTAGGCCATGACGGCGGAGACACCGAGTCCGGCGGCGAGGGCCAGCGGCACGTTGCCGACGAAGCCCATCACGATGGTGGTGACGGCCGCCGCGAGCACGGTGGCGGTGGTGATCTGGCCGCCGTTGAGATGGTGGCCGGTGACATCGGCCCCCGAAAGGATCACCGGGTTCAGCAGGACGATGTACGCCATCGCCATGAAGGTGGTGATGCCGCCGCGCACCTCCGTCCCTACGGTCGAACCGCGCTGCGATATGTGGAAGTACCGGTCGAGCCACGATCTGCCGGCGGGCTGGCGCGCGCCCTCGCCCGCGTCTTCCGGCACCGTTTCCGGGTCAATCGACTGCTGGGTCATGGTGCTTACTCCCAAGGTTCAAAGGGGCACCCGCGAGAAGGCCGGCTCTGCGGGTTTTGGGATGTGCTGCACGACCCGGGGGACGGCCCGAGACGAACTGGGTACTGCCGTGTGCGTACTGCGTCGTGCGTACTGCCGTGTGCGTACTGCGATGTTGCGTACTGCGATGTGGGGGCAAGGACCGCGAGCGGGGCGGTACTGCGGTGCTCCGGGCGGCGCGCGCTGGGAAGTGTGACGTTCCCAGGAGGCACACGCCGCCCGGAGAGTTCGGGAATCAGACGCCGGTCAGGTGCTCGGGTCGCACCGGCGTCCTGTCGAGTTCCAGACCGGTCGCGTTGCGGATCGCCGCGAGGACGGCCGGGGTGGAGGAGAGTGTCGGCGCCTCGCCGATGCCGCGCAGGCCGTACGGGGCGTGCTCGTCGGCGAGTTCGAGCACGTCGACCGGGACGGTCGGTGTGTCGAGGATCGTCGGGAGCAGGTAGTCCGTGAAGGACGGGTTGCGTACCTTCGCGGTCTTCGGGTCGACGATGATCTCTTCCATGACCGCGATGCCCAGGCCCTGGATCGTGCCGCCCTGGATCTGGCCCACCACGGAGAGCGGGTTGAGCGCCTTGCCGACGTCCTGGGCCACGGCGAGTTCGATGACCTTGACCAGGCCGAGTTCGGTGTCGACCTCGACGACGGCGCGGTGCGCGGCGAACGAGTACTGGACGTGGCCGTCGCCCTGACCGGTCTTCAGATCGAAGGCGACCGTGGGCCGGTGGCGCCACTCGAGCTCCAGGTCCACCGCCTCGTCCTCCAGTACGTCGACCAGGTCCGCCAGGATCTCGCCGCCGTCGGTGACGACCTTGCCGCCCTCCAGGAGGAGTTCGGCCGTCGCCCAGGCCGGGTGGTACGTGCCGAGCTTGGCCCGGCCGATCTCCAGTACCTTCTCGCGGACCGCCTCGGCGGCGTTCTTCACCGCGCCGCCGGTCATGTACGTCTGCCGGGAGGCGGACGTCGAACCGGCCGAGCCGACCCTGGTGTCGGCCGGGTGGATGGTGACCTGGTTGACGCCGAGTTCGGTGCGGACGATCTGCGCGTGGACGGTGACGCCGCCCTGGCCGACCTCGGCCATCGCGGTGTGCACGGTCGCGACCGGCTCACCGTTGATGATCTCCATCCGCACCCGTGCGGTGGAGTAGTCGTCGAAGCCCTCGGAGAAGCCGACGTTCTTGATGCCGACCGCGTAGCCGACACCGCGTACGACGCCCTCGCCGTGCGTGGTGTTGGAGAGTCCGCCGGGCAGGGCGCGGACGTCCGCGGCCTCGCCGGCGGCGAGCCACTGCTGCTCGGGCGGCAGCGGACGCGCCTTGACCAGACGCAGCAGTTCGGCGACGGGTGCGGGCGAGTCACAGGCCTGGCCGGTCGGCAGCAGCGTGCCCTGCTCCATGGCGTTGATCTGGCGGAACTCCACCGGGTCCATGTCCAGCTTCGCCGCGAGTTTGTCCATCTGCGCCTCGTACGCGAAGCACGCCTGGACCGCGCCGAAGCCGCGCATGGCGCCGCAGGGCGGGTTGTTGGTGTAGAGCGCGATGGCCTCGATGTCGACGTCCTCGATGACGTACGGGCCCGCGGAGAGGGAGGAGGCGTTCCCGACGACGGCCGGGGAGGCGGAGGCGTAGGCCCCGCCGTCCAGCACGATCCGGCACTTCATGTGGGTGAGCTTGCCGTCCTTGGTGGCCCCGTGCTCGTAGTGCAGCTTCGCCGGGTGGCGGTGGACGTGGCCGAAGAAGGACTCGAACCGGTTGTAGACGATCTTGACCGGCTTGCCGGTGCGGAGCGCCAGGAGACAGGCGTGGATCTGCATCGACAGGTCCTCGCGCCCGCCGAAGGCGCCGCCGACGCCCGACAGCGTCATCCGCACCTTGTCCTCGGGCAGGCCGAGCACCGGGGCGATCTGGCGGAGGTCGGAGTGCAGCCACTGGGTGGCGACGTACAGGTCGACGCCGCCGTCCTCGGCCGGTACGGCGAGACCGGACTCCGGGCCGAGGAACGCCTGGTCCTGCATGCCGAACGTGTAGTCCCCGGAGACGATGACGTCGGCGCGCTTCGCGGCCTCGTCCGCGTTGCCGCGGATGATCGGCTGGCGGTGCACGATGTTCGGGTGCGGGACGTGACCGATGTGGTGGTCGTCGCGGCCCTCGTGCACGAGCAGCGCGTCCGGCCCGGTGGCCGACGCCTCGTCGGTGATGACGGGCAGCTCGACGTACTCGATCTTGATCTTGGCAGCGGCCCGGCGCGCGGTCTCCGGGTGGTCGGCGGCGACGATGGCCACCGGCTCACCGTGGTGGCGGACCTTTCCGTGGGCGAGAACCGGGGTGTCCTGGATCTCCAGGCCGTAGTTCTTCACGTCGGTGGGCAGGTCGTCGTAGGTGAGCACGGCGTAGACACCGGAGGTGGCGAGCGCCTCCGAGGTGTCGATCGACCTGATCTCGGCGTGCGCGGTGGTGGAGCGGAGCGTGAAGCCCCAGAGCATGTCCTCGTGCCACATGTCCGAGGAGTACGCGAACTCGCCGGTGACCTTGAGGGTCCCGTCGGGGCGGAGCGTGGACTCGCCGATACCGCCCTTGGTCTTCGACCCCTGCTGGATGTTGGTGGGGGAACCAGTGACGCCCATGATCAGACCGTCTCTTCCTGGCGAGCGGCCGCGAGGCGGACCGCGTCGAGGATCTTCTCGTAACCGGTGCAGCGGCAGAGGTTGCCGGAGAGCGCCTCACGGATGTCCGCGTCGGACGGGGAGCTGTTCTGCTCCAGCAGTTCGTCCGCCGCGACCAGCAGACCGGGGGTGCAGAAACCGCACTGCACGGCGCCCGCGTCGATGAACGCCTGCTGGATCGGGGAGAGTTCGTCCGCTTCGCCGGTGCGGCCGTCGGTCGGCTTGGACTGCCAGCGCTTGGCGGCGTCCAGGCCGGTGCCACAGGATCCGGCGGCGCAACCGGTGCCGGGGTGGGCGTCGTCGCGGTGCTTGGCGTAGTCCGCCAGGCCCTCGACCGTGACGACCTCGCGGCCCTCGGCCTGACCGGCGGCGACCAGGCAGGCGCAGACCGGCACGCCGTCGAGGCGGACCGTGCAGGAACCGCATTCGCCCTGCTCGCAGGCGTTCTTGGAACCGGGCAGGCCCATGCGCTCACGGAGCACGTACAGCAGGCTCTCGCCCTCCCAGACGTCGTCGGCCTCCTGCGGGCGGCCGTTGACCGTGAAGTTCACGCGCATGATGCGACTCCCTCTGTGCTGCGGCCGTTGCCGCGGTAGGACTCCCAGGTCCAGCCGAGCGTGCGGCGGGCCATGATGCCGACGGCGTGACGGCGATAGCTCGCGGTGCCGCGGACGTCGTCGATCGGGTTCGCCGCACCGGAGACGAGGTCGGCGAACTGCTTGGCGATCGACGGGGTGATGATCTTGCCGCTGTCCCAGAAGCCGCCCTCGTCTAGTGCCGCGTTCAGGAACTCCTCGGCCGCCTTGGCCCGGATGGGGGTCGGGGCCGCCGAGCCGATGCCGGTGCGGACCGTGCGGGTCTCGGGGTGCAGCGCGATGCCGAAGGCGCACACGGCGATGACCATCGCGTTGCGAGTGCCGACCTTCGAGTACTGCTGCGGGCCGTCGGCCTTCTTGATGTGGACCGACTTGATGAGCTCGTCGGGGGCGAGCGCGTTGCGCTTCACCCCGGTGTAGAAGTCGTCGATGGGGATCAGCCGCGAACCGCGCACCGACTCGGCCTCGACCTGGCAGTCGGCGGAGAGCAGCGCCGGGTGGGCGTCACCGGCGGGGGACGCGGTACCGAGATTGCCGCCGACGCCGCCGCGGTTGCGGATCTGCGGGGACGCCACGGTGTGCGAGGCCAGTGCGAGACCGGGCAGCTCCGTGCGCAGGTGCTCCATGATCTTGGCGTAGGGGACGGAGGCGCCCAGCTGGACGGTCTCCTCGCCGACGTGCCACTCGCTGAGGAGGCCGATGCGGTTCAGGTCCAGGAGGTACTGGGGTCGGCGGTGATCGAAGTTGATCTCGACCATGACATCCGTGCCGCCGGCGATCGGCACAGCCGTGGGGTGCTCGGCCTTGGCGGCGAGCGCCTCCTCCCAGCTGGCGGGGCGAAGGAAGTCCATGAAGCGGCTCTCTTCTTCTCATTCGGGTGTTCGCTGGGGCCCGGGACGGCCGGCCCTCGACTGGACGTTCATCTGCTGTTCATTGCTTGACGGCACAAGTACACAAGCCGTGCGGCGTGCGGTGCAGTCACCGAAACCATGAAGGAGTTGGCTGGTGACCTTGGTCGTCTTGTATGTTCGAACGAAGGACGGGAACGAGATACCTCTTCGGATCCCCCTGAAAACGACAAGCTCCGCCGATCGGCAGTATCGGAACGGCGGACCACACAGATCGGCGGCGACGAGATGCGGCTGCGCGCACTGCTGGACACCGACGCGCTGGGCCTGCGGCTGCTCGGCGGCGAGGACGAGCTGGACCGCACCGTGCGCGGTGTGATGACGACGGATCTACGCGATCCGAGCCGGTATCTGACCGGGGGTGAGCTGGTCCTCACCGGGCTCGCCTGGCGGCACTCCGCAGCGGAGTCGGAGCCGTTCGTTCGAACGCTCGCGAGCGCCGGTGTCGTCGGGCTCGCGGCCGGCGAGGCCGAACTGGGTGATGTACCGGAGGACCTGGTGGCGGCGTGCGCCCGCCACCGGCTGCCGCTGTTCGCGGTGAACGAGTCGGTCGCCTTCGCGACCATCACCGAGTACGTGGTCCGCCAGGTGTCCGGCGAGCGGGCCGGGGACCTCGCCGCGGTCGTCGACCGGCACCGCAGGCTGATGACGTCCGGTCCGGCGGGTGGCGGCCCCGATGTGGTGCTCGACCTGCTCACCACCGACCTGGATCTGCACGCCTGGGTGCTCTCCCCCACCGGCCGTCAGATCGCCGGGGCCGGTGACCCGCTGACGGCCGAGGTCGGCGCCGTACTGGCGGCCGGGCACCTCGCGGCGACCCGCACCGGGCGTCGGGGGCCGCACCGGGTCACCGTCCAGGGCACGGTGTACTCGCTGTTCCCGATCCGCAGCAGTGGCCGCGGCGCGGGCCCCGCCGCCCGTGATGTGCGCGAGACGGTGCTCTCCGACTGGCTGCTCGCGGTCGAGGCGGACGCGGGCGACTGGCCGGCCGCCCGGCTGGATCTGCTCCAGGGGGTGACCCAGCTGATCGCCGTGGAGCGCGACCGCCGGGACGCGGCCCGTACGGTTCGGCGCAGGCTCGCCCAGGAAGTCCTCGAACTGGTCCAGACGGGCGCCGCGCCCGCCGAGATCGCGGCCAGGCTGCGGGTGGCCGCTCCGGTGCTGCTGCCGGGGATCGGGGCCGCGCCGCACTGGCAGGTGGTGGTCGCCCGGGTCGACTGGGACCAGCAGGACGGTCCGGCGATCGACGCGGGACCGGTGGCCCAGTCGCTCCTGGAGGAGATCCTGGTCGATCAGGCGCTGCCGGGTGGCGCGGGCACCGGGTCCTCCGACCGGATCGCGGTGGCGCACACCGGGGACGAGGCCATCGCACTCGTCCCGCTGTCGACGCTCACGACCGGCGCGGGAGAGCCGGATTCCGGCGGCCAGGACGCCGGGCTGCACGCCGACGCGCTGCTCACCGCCGTACGCGAGCCGCTCTCGGCGGGCCTCGCCGACGACGGCAGGCTCACTCTGGGTGTATCGGCGTCGGTGCACTCGGCGGAGGGGCTGCGGGGTGCGCTGGAGGAAGCCAGGCACGCCCGGCGGGTGGCCGCGGCCCGGCCCGGCCGGGTCTGCGCGGCGGGCCATCACGAGCTGGCCTCGCATGTGCTGTTGCTGCCGTTCGTCCCCGACGACGTGCGCAAAGCGTTCACCGCCCGGCTGCTCGACCCGCTGCGCGACTACGACCGCCGGCACCGGGCCGAGCTCATCCCGACGCTCGAAGCGTTCCTCGACTGCGACGGTTCGTGGACCCGCTGCGCGACCCGGCTGCATCTGCACGTCAACACTCTGCGCTACCGGGTGGGCAGGATCGAGCAGCTGACGGGCCGTGATCTGTCGCGGCTGGAGGACAAGCTCGATTTCTTCCTCGCGCTGCGGATGAGCTGACGCGACGGGGGGCGCCCGGGACAGCGGGTAGCTCCAAGATTGTGAATCAATTCACCCAACCCCTTGGCCCGGCATGCGTTTCCGTGCTGAGATGCGCCCGTACTCAACAGCTCAATGGCGCGCTCGGGGAGGGCAATGTGGCCTATACCGCCATGTCTGGTTACGGAACGACAGCTGATGACGATCCTCCGCTCCAGACCGCGGTATGGCGGCTGCGCTCGCGCGGCTGCTGGGCGGACGCGGCCGCCCTGCTCGAACCGCACGCGAAACACGACGCCGAGGCCGCGCTGCACCGGGCCGCGCTGCTGATCGAGCGGTGCCTCTACACGGAGCAGGGCTGGACGGACGCGGAGGACGCGCTGCGCACCGCCGAGGCCCTCGCGCGCGGCGACGAGGCACGCGGCGCCGCCGCCTGCGAACGGGGTCAACTGGGCTACGCGTCCACGCTGTTGGGGGTACGGGACCGGGCCGACGAGGCGCGGGCCGCCATGGGCAGGGCCGCCGCACTGATCGCACCGGGCTCGCCGGGCCGTCCGCTGCTGGACTTCCGCCGGGGGCTGATCGCACAGGATCTCGCCGATTCGGCCCAGTCGGCCCGCGCCGCCTTCCGTCGGGCGCACGCCGGCGCGACGGCACACGGCCAGACCTTGCTGCTCTCCTTCACCTGGCGCCATCTGGCGTCGCTGGCGCTGCGGGAAGGCGAGCTGGCGGAGGCCAGGCACGGTTTCGCGGAGTCCCTGCGGATCAGGGAGGAGCTGGGCTATCTCGTGGGTACGGCCCCGGCGTTGGCGGCGCTGGCCGACGCGGAGTCCGAGCCGGAGGCGACCCGGCTGCGGGCCGAGGCCGCCCGGCTGTTCCGGCTGCTGGACGGCGTACCCACCTGGCTGGCGGCGCGGCTCGCACCGCCCGCAGCGGCGGTCTGACGCGGTGACCTGCCGGGGCTGCGGCGCCTGCGGCGTCTGCGCGGGGTGCGGTACGTACGCCCGGAGCGGACCGGCTCCCGGAGGGCACCCGACAGCCGCTCAGCCGTGGGCGCCGGTGAAGTGCTCCCGTACGAGTGACTGGACGACCGTCAGGTCCTGGGCGATCAGGGCGTCGAGCAGCGCCGTGTGCTCCGCCGCGTCGGCGAGGAGGTCGGCGCGGCGGGTGACGGGGGCGCTCACCAGCGGCCACTGGGCCCTGCGGTGGAGGTCGTCGGCGACCCCGACCAACTGCTGGTTGCCGGAGAGTCCGAGGACCGCGCCGTGGAAGGCGCGGTCGGACTCGGCGTAGCGGGCCCGGTCGCCGACCGCGGCGGCCGACACGGTGGCCTCGGCCAGGGGCCGCAGCTCCGTCCAGCGCCGGGCCGGGACGGAACGGGCCAGCCTCAGCATCACCGGAACCTCGATGAGGGCCCGCACCTCGGCCAGTTCGGAGAGTTCCCGCGCGCTGCGCTCGGCCACCCGGAAGCCCCGGTTGGGCACGACCTCGACGGCGCCCTCGACGGCGAGCTGCTGCATCGCCTCGCGTACCGGCGTGGCGGAGACACCGAAGCGCATCCCCAGGACCGGTGCCGAGTAGACCTCACCGGGGAGCAGTTCGCCGCCGACCAGGGCGGCGCGCAGCGCGTCGAGGATCTGGCCGCGCACCGAGTGGCGCTGCACCACTTTCGGCCCAGCGAACGGCGGTGTCACCGACGGCTCTCCGTGGGTGTGCTCGCCGCGGACCTGCCCGGCGCCGCCGAGCGGCTCGGGGCTGCGGGCAGGTCCCGGGATACGGGCCTGCTCAGGCGGGTGCGCGGAGACGTGCGGCCGTGCCGCGTCGCGCGCTCTGCCCTGTTCCACCTGGGTCCTCCTCCTGCGTCCTGTTCAGCACGATAGGCGGACCTGGCGTCAGTTCACACATCCGCCGAATCGGATAAGGTAAGGCTTACCTGCTCACGATCGCGATTCGGTGGTCCCTGCATGACTCTCCCCACCATGCTGCGCAGCCCGGTCTCGGCCGCCTACGAGCGACTGGCCGAGGTCTTCCCCGGCCTGTCCGTCACCGAACTGGCGGGCGCCGAGCAGCCGCCGGTCACCGGTGGCTGGGTGACCGCCACCGCGCTCGCGGCCGGTGGTCCGGCGCTCGACGCCTTCCTCGACTGGGACCGGGCGCAGGTGCAGCGGGACTACGGGCAGTCGGCCCGGCCCGATGTCATCGCCGGCTTCGGCTTCCACCGCTACGCCTGGCCCGCCTGTCTGCTGATCACGGTCCCCTGGTTCCTGCACCGCAGGGTGCCCCGGCTCCCGGTCGGTTCCGTCGCCTTCCAGCGCACGCTGGGCCGGATGACCGTCCGGACCGGTGAATTCGCCTGCCTTCCCGACGACCCGGCGGCGGCGCTGCCGGGCGCCAGGGTGGTGGCCGACGAGGACGCGCTGCGCACCGAGGTGCGGGCGGCCGTCGCCGAGCACCTGGATCCGGTGCTCGACGGCTTCGGGCCACGGATGCGGCGCGGCAGGCGTGCGCTGTGGGGCATGGCGACCGACGAGATCGTCGAGGGGCTCTGGTACATCGCGCATCTGCTCGGCGAGGAGCAGCGCGGGGTGACGGAGCTGGAGCGGCTGTTGCCGGGCGCGACCGCCCCGTACGTCGGTGCGGCGGGCTTCCGCGAGCTGACCGGACCGCAGGGCCGGCCACTGCCGACCCGGGACCGGGCGAGCTGCTGCCTCTTCTACACCCTGCGCCCCGAGGACACCTGCGTCACCTGTCCCCGGACGTGCGATGCGGACCGAGTCGCGAGGCTCAGCTCTGACACCGCCCGTTCGGCTGACTGAATTCGCACGCAACAGGACGCGCACGCAAGGCAGTTCGACCAGATCACCCCTATCCGGTGTTCCCCGCCCTCCGTTGGCGTGCTCTTGTCCCGAAACGCCCTGAGGGCCCCGGGATCTGAGCAACCATTGCGCCCGCAAGGCACTGACGCGATGCAAGGGACACCGCATGCGACTGACCGACATATCTCTGGACTGGCTGCTTCCCGGTGGCGTGATGATCGCGGGGGTCCTGGTCGCGGTGGCGGTGCTCGCGCGCGGCAAGCGCGCCGCGGACAAGGCCACGACCGACGACACCTGGGAACGCAGCGAAGAACGCAGACGGCACAAGGAAGCGGTCTACGGGATCGCCTCCTACCTGCTGCTGTTCTGCTGCGCGGCGGTCGCCGCCGCGCTCTCCTTCCACGGCCTGGTCGGCTTCGGCCGGCAGAATCTCGACCTCACAGGGGGCTGGGAGTACCTCGTCCCGTTCGGCCTGGACGGCGCCGCCATGTTCTGTTCGGTGCTCGCCGTACGCGAGGCCAGCCACGGCGACGCGGCGCTCGGCTCCCGGCTGCTGGTGTGGACCTTCGCGGGTGCGGCGGCCTGGTTCAACTGGGTCCACGCACCGCGCGGGCTGGACCACGCGGGCGCTCCGCAGTTCTTCGCGGGGATGTCGCTCTCGGCCGCGGTGCTCTTCGACCGCGCGCTGAAGCAGACGCGGGTGGCCGCGCTGCGCGAGCAGGGGCTGGTGCCCCGTCCGCTGCCGCAGATCCGGATCGTACGGTGGCTCCGCGCCCCCAGGGAGACCTTCGGCGCCTGGTCGCTGATGCTTCTGGAGGGGGTACGGACGCTGGACGAGGCGGTCGACGAGGTACGCGACGACCGGCGCCGGAAGGAGGAGGACCGGCTCCGCAGGCGGGACCACGAGAAGCTGGAGCGGGCCCATCTCAAGGCCATCAACCGGCAGCACCGTTCCTTCGGACGCGGTCGCGGCGGCCGTCAGGTGGAGGTGGCGGGCACGGCTCCGGCTGTGACCGCCGCGAAGGCCGTCGCGGAGCCCGCCATACCCGAGCCGGGACAGCTGCCCTTACGACCCAGGCCCTCCCTGCAGGCGGTGACCGGCCCTGAGGCCGCGAAAGGCGCGGAGCCCGCGCCGGTCGACCTCACCGCCGAGGACGACACCCAGACCCTTCCGCGACTCGACTCCCTGGAGCAGAAGCTGAAGGATCTGGAACAGCAATTCGGCTGAGCGCGACGTGCCGTGGGCCCTATCCGGGCTCACGGCACAGCACTCGGTTCACAGCTCTCGGTTCACGGCGCTCAGCTCTCGGCTGTACCGGCGGCGGTCAGGCGGCACCTCACAGCTGACCGCCGCCCGGAGCGGCCCCCGGCACAGGGCCCAGTTCGAACCAGACCACCTTCCCCAGCCCGTGGGTCCGTACGCCCCAGGCGTCGGCCAGGGATTCCACCAGGACCAGTCCCCTGCCGTGCGTGCCCGCAGAGGTGGCCCTGGCGCGCCGCTCGGGCCGCCCGGCCGCGAAGTCCCGTACTTCCACCCGGAGTCCGGACGGGCCGATGCCCGCCGTGACCACCGCTCCGCGGTCGGTGTGGATCAGTGCGTTGGTCACCAGCTCGCTCGTGAGCAACTCCGCGACATCGGCAAGATCTGCGACAGCGGCGGGATCCGGCGCGCCGATGGCTCCCGAAGCGCCGACGGACCCTGCGGCATCGGAACTCCCGCACTGCCGGAGCAGTTCCCGGAGGCCGCGCCGGACCTCCCGGACCGCCGCCAGATCCCCGTGCGCGAGTCTGTGCTGCAGCCGTCGGCTCCCCCTGACGTCCTCACCGTCCGCACCGAAATCCTGGCCGCACCGGCCCGGCACGGTGTCCACCACGCTCTGACACACCGTCATATCCCCCGCCCACGCATCGCCGTACTCGCTCGTGCTCGAACAGCTTCACCGGAATGCATGCCCGGCAGGTGGTCGCTCACGCCTTCGGGGCCCGGAGAACCACAGGTGGGTGCCGCGCGCCCGGCCGGGGAAGTGAAGCGGAGAACGTCACGCCGAGCCGATCCTTGAGGAGCAGCGATGCACGACGACCGATCGCTGGTGGAGGGCCGCCTGGAGCGGGCCCTGCACCAGTTCATCCGGCCCGCGCAGTACGCGGACCGGGCGCCCCTCGCCCTTTCTGTCTGGCATGTCCCAGGCGAACCGGTGCCCGTGGCGGAGGCGCTGCGGGCGACGTACGAGCCGTTCACGACCGGTACTCCATGGGGAAGCCCCTGGTCCACGAGCTGGTTCCGACTGGAGGGCACCGTCCCCGAGAACTGGGCGGGCCGTCGGGTCGAGGCCGTGATCGACCCGGGGTTCACCGGTGACGGGCCCGGCTTCCAGGCCGAGGGCATGGTCCACGACGCCGACGGGGTCCCCGTCAAGGGCATCCATCCGCGTAACCGGCATGTGCCCGTGGCCGCGCCCGCCGCCGGTGGTGAGCAGGTGCGCCTGCTGCTGGAGGCGGCGGCCAATCCGGCGGTGCTGCACGGATTCGAGCCGACACCGCTGGGCGACGTACTGACCGCGGGCGACGACCCCGTCTACCGCTTCGCCTCCGCGGATCTGGCCGTGCTGGACGAGAACGTCTGGCATCTGGTCCTGGACATCGAGGTGCTCTCCGAGCTGATGCGGGAGCTGCCCGCCGACCGGTCCAGGCACCACGAGATCCTGCGTTCCCTGGAGGACATGCTCGACGCGCTGGATCTGCACGATGTGGCGGGGACCGCGGTCGCGGCGCGCGAAGCGCTCGCGGACGCGCTGTCCCGGCCCGCCGAATCGGGCGCCCACCGCGTCTCGGCCACCGGCCACGCCCATATCGACTCGGCCTGGCTGTGGCCACTGCGCGAGACGGTACGGAAGGCGTCCCGCACCTTCGCCAATGTGACCGCGCTGGCGGCCGACTACCCGGAGCTGGTCTTCGCCTGCTCGCAGGCCCAGCAGTACGCCTGGGTGAAGGAGCACCAGCCGCACATCTGGGAGCGGATCAAGAAGGCCGTGCAGGACGGCAACTGGTCGCCGGTGGGCTCGATGTGGGTCGAGTCGGACGCCAACATGCCGGGCGGCGAGGCGCTGGCCCGGCAGATCGTGCACGGCAGGCGCCTCTTCGCCGAGGAGTTCGGCGTGGACACCGAGGAGATCTGGCTGCCCGACTCCTTCGGCTACACGGCGGCCTTCCCGCAGCTGGCGAAGCTCGCGGGGATCAAGTGGTTTCTCACCCAGAAGCTGTCCTGGAACCAGGCGAACAAGATGCCCCACCACTCCTTCTGGTGGGAGGGCATCGACGGGACCCGCGTCTTCACCCACTTCCCGCCGGTCGACACCTACAACTCGCAGCTGCACGGCGCGGAACTCGCCCACGCGGAACGGAACTTCGCGGAGAAGGGCCGGGCCACCCGCTCCCTGGTGCCGTTCGGCTGGGGTGACGGCGGGGGCGGTCCGACCCGGGAAATGCTGGAGAAGGCGCGCAGGCTCAGTGATCTGGAGGGCTCGCCACGGGTGGAGATCGAGAGGCCGTCGGTGTTCTTCGCGGCGGCCGAGGAGGAGTACGGGCCCCAGGCGCCCGTCTGGTCGGGCGAGCTCTACCTGGAGCTGCACCGGGCCACGTACACCACGCAGGCGAAGACGAAGCAGGGCAACCGGCGCAGCGAACACCTGCTGCGCGAGGCCGAGTTGTGGGCCACGACGGCCGCGCTCAGGTCGCCGCGCTACGCCTATCCGTACGACGATCTGGACCGGATCTGGAAGACGGTACTGCTGCACCAGTTCCACGACATCCTGCCGGGTTCGTCCATCGCCTGGGTGCACCGGGAGGCGCGGGAGACCTATGCGCGGGTACGGGAGGAGCTGGAGGGCATCATCGCCGCAGCAGTGGCGGCGCTCGAACTCGGCCCGGACGTGCGGCCGTCGAGTGGCGGGCCCGGCCGGGCGACGGCGCTCAACGCCTCACCGTACGCGCGCCGCGAGGTGATCGGGACGGCGGACGGGGGCCTCGGCTTCGTCGACGTACCGCCACTGGCGTCCGCCCCGGTCTCGGCCTCGGTCCGGGCCGCCACGACAGCGGCGGGCTCCGACTCGCTCTCCGGCGGCGCGGCGGGAGACGCAACTACCGTGCAGGCGACCCGGGTCGGGCCGGACACGGTGCTCGACAACGGGCTGCTGCGGGTCACCGTCGACAGCGACGGGCTGCTCACCTCGGTACGGGACCTGGTGGCGGACCGCGAGGTGCTCGCCCCGGGCAGCCGGGGCAACCTGCTCCAGCTGCACCCCGACCACCCCAACCAGTGGGACGCCTGGGACATCGACCGGCACTACCGGCGTAGCCACACCGATCTCACGGCGGCCGACTCGGTGGAACTGCTCGGGCAGGGACCACTGCGGGCCGCGGTGCGCGTCGTACGGACCTTCGGGAAGTCCCGTATCACCCAGGAGCTGCGGCTCGACGCGGCGAGCCCGCGCCTCGATGTCGTCACGGAGGTCGACTGGCAGGAGTCGGAGAAGGTCCTGAAGGCGGCGTTCCCCCTCGACGTACACGCCGAACGGTCCACGGCCGAGATCCAGTTCGGGCATGTGCACCGCGCCACGCACACCAACACCAGCTGGGACGCGGCCCGTTTCGAGATCTGCGCGCACCGCTGGCTGCGGGTCGCCGAGCCGGGGTACGGGGTCGCGGTGCTCAACGACTCGACGTACGGCCACGATGTGACGCGTGCGGCGCACGAGCACGGCCTGGGCACCACCGTACGGCTGACCCTCCTGCGCGCCCCGCACAGTCCCGACCCCGGGACGGACCTCGGCACGCACCGGTTCAGCTATGCGCTGCTGCCCGGCGCGGGGGTGACGGACGCGGTCCGGGAGGGGCTCGCGCTCAACCTGCCGCTGCGGACGGCCGACGCCCCGGAACTGGCACCGCTGGTCTCCACCGGCCACCCGGCCGTGACGGTCGAGTCGGTGAAGCTCGCCGAGGACCGCAGCGGGGACGTCGTGGTGCGGCTGTACGAGTCGGCCGGTGGCCGCGCCGACACCACGCTCCGTCTCGGCTTCCCCGTGGCCCGCGTCCAGGTCACCGACCTGCTGGAGCAACCGCTCCAGGACGCGACGGGAGGCACGGAGGCAGATGCGGAGGCAGATGCGGACGGAGACTCCGAGGAGCTCGCGGTGAGTCTGCGCCCCTTCCAGATCCTGACGCTGCGCATCCGGCCGGCCTGACCGTCGCAGCCCGTCCGTCCGCCCGCCCCGGACCGGTCCCGGGACGGGCGGACGAGCGCCGTGGCGATGTCGGCCACGGTGCCGCCCTCGGAGGCGGCGCGCAGCACGTCCGCCTCGCATCCGGTCAACGGCCTTCTTCAATCCCTGACTTTGAGGAAACGCATCCGGGTCGCCCCGTTGCTGTCGGTACCGCCGGCCTCGGCGTCGGTGACCCTGCCGCCGGTGAGGACGAACATCAGGTGCAGGCGGACCGTCCGGGGGCCCGATGTGACGGTGTACTCGGTCATGATGTGTGTGGTTCCGCCCTGCTCCTCCTGCCCTGCCGCGTTGATCGCCGCGATCTGGGTGAAGCTCGTCAGGAGGGTGTCCGTCGTCTCGTCCCTGAGCCAGCCGATGATGTAGCCGCTGCCGCCGGTGGCGGTACCGAGCGCGTACCGCACATCGCTGTCGATGTGGTAGACCCCGGCTTCCGGGAGCACGACGTCGGACTCGGGGATCGGCACATCGGTACCGGTCTTGGCCAGGAGGTTGGCATGCTGCCGCTCGGCGTTGAGGAACCCGCTCACCGGCGTGAGGCGGGCGCCGATCCTCCACTCTTCGGGGCAGCCGGGCATTTCGGCGATGTCGATGTCCACCGACCGTTCGAGGCTGGTGTTGCCGCCCGGTGCGATGCCCGTCAGGTCGACCCGCGGTACGAGCAGCCCGCCGGCCGTGTTCCGCGCGGCGTTGCACGGGGACGGGTCCAGAGCGGGCGTGTCGGGCGCGTACAGACACCCGTCGCTGCCCCGGGTGATGGCGTTGCCCAGGTCGGTGGAGATGCACGGGGGCCGGGCGGTGGAGCATCCGTCCTGGCAGGAGGAGACCGGGATGACCGGCGGGACCGGGGCGTAGGGGGCTGCGCCGTCGAGGGTGTCGGTCGTGCATGTGACCACACCCTCACAGTTGCGACAGGTGGTACGGAGGAACGGCCTGCCGCAGCCCGGGGCGGATGCCTGGACGGTGAGGACGAGACTGTCGACGGTCCACTGCTTGGGGCCGACCCGGCAGGTGTCGTCGTTGCCTGTTTCGAGGTTGAGCTCGACGACGATCTTTCCCGCGAGGACGTCCGCGAGGGACACGGTGGTCGGTGGGATGACGCCGTTGTCGTCACCACCCGCCGGCAGATCGGGTGGGCCCAGGAGATCGGTGCGGATCGGGGTCGTGCCGTTCCACAGGGCGAAGCGACCGTAGAGCTGGCAGGCCGCGTTCGGGCCGTCGTTGTGGACATGGACCGAGGCACTGATCGTGAGGCTGGTGGGGTTGCCGCGCAGTGACGCGGGGTCGATGTGCACGACACCGGCGAGCCAGGTGTGCTGGCCGTTGTGTGTGCCGTCGTCAGCCGGGAACGTGCCCGTACCGCAGTTCAGGATGGTCTGAGCGACGACAGGGTCCAGTGCGGCATGGGTGTTGGCGATGGTGTAGTAGGGCGTCGGGTCGGTGCTGGCGGCGGTCGCTGCGACCCGGTACGGTGCGGAATCGCGCAGTGGGGTCGTCTCGCAGTGCTGGCACGGCTCGGAGCCGGGACAGAGGACGCCGACGGGGCGACAGGCCGCTTCAGTGGGCTGACAGCCGCCGATGACGATCGGGGACTGCCTGCAGCCGCATCCACTCATGGTTCAACTCCTGGTGTGAGGTGGGGTGGTGTGGTGGCAGCGGCGTGTGCGCCATGCCTCTTCGGCGCCGTTGCGCCCGGGGTGGTGGTGTGCCGGCTCGCCAACCGCGCGAAGGAAGTCGCGCTGGACGCAGGCACGTTGAGGGATACCGGCGACCCCGGAGCCGGTCGCGACCGGGCAGAGGAAGACGGCCGTCTACCGGACTGTCCACCGGGCCGTGGCTGATATGACGTCGGGCGTCAACCAGCTACGTATTCCCTCAGCTGGTCACGCCCTTGAGGTGGGAAACAGAAGCGGCCATGTCGGCCCCTCTTCGAGAGTCTGCTGCTGGGCAAACCCGCGTGGGGCGCTCGGACATGGGCAAACTCAAGCTCAGTCACTTACCGTCTTCGTTACAAGACTTAATGTACTGTTTCAGCATCTGTATGGCATTACGCCGTTAGGGTGGCTGATTTCACCGTCTGACGGCAGAGCGCTCGCAACCTTCCGCCGGACAGACCCCGGACGCATCCAGTGATCGGTTCCCCACGGCTCGACCCACAGGCCGACCATGCTGCCGGGCTCGTCGCTCACGCTCGTCCTGGACATGCTCGCACCCTGACCAGCAACATGATCGGCCGGACACGTCTTAGCCGTTCACCTCGTACTGACCGGTCAACCGGAAGTACCGCAGAGCCTCCGGGGAGCCGTCGTCGAGCACCTTGTTGACGGCAGCGCGCAGAGCGTCGCTGATGTTCGGGTCCGTGAGCATGTGAACGATGTAGACGGCGTCGTCCTCGGCCTGGGCGAGCCGGTACCCGGTTTCCCGGAAGGCTCGCGCCGCTTCGGGAGTTCCGGCATCAAGAGCCTCGTTGCACCCCTTGATGACCGCCTTGTCGCCATTCTCCGTCGCCCCGTTGAGAATCCGGGCGATGGCAACCTGGTCATCCTCGAACTGAGCCTTCTGGTAACCGGTTTCGAGGAACGCGCGCATGTCCTCCACGGTCCCGCCGAGAGCCCTGTCGGCTTCTCGGACGACCGCCCTGCCGCTGTTCTTCGCCAGGATGTCGGCTATCGCGGCGCGCAGTTCGGCTTCCGTCATCTCGTCCACCGGCGTGTCGGACCTGACCGTCGCGGTAACGGACGTGGCAGCCGGGGCGGCGGCGAATGCCGGGGTGGTGAAGAGCAGGGCAGGAGTGAGGGCGGTGACAGCGACGACGAGCGCGGCGCGGGTCGGTCTCATGAGTGTGTGCCTCCACGGGCGGGTTATGGGCGGGTTACGGGCGGGCGGACTCTTTCACGGGTATTCACGAGGAAGATACTCATCGATCTCCCCGCCGTGCTCGTCGCACCACCACGCGATGCGGCAGTCCAGACACGTGTACCGCCACCGCAGGCCATCGGCGATGGGGTCCCGCGCCTGCGACATGACGACGTGGATGTCACCGCACTTCAAGCACCGGAGAGCGGGCTTCACCGGCCCTGTGCCGTAGGCGTCGTACACGCAATTAATTCCTCTGCTCGGAACGCGATTCGGGACGCCCAAGTCTCTCGCAGGTGCAAACGGTGGGAGCGCGGTCGGCCGAACGCACGCCCCCACCGCCCTTCCGTGCGCTGGCTGTTGTGACGAGCGAGCGCGCGGGTCCGGGTGGGCAGGCCACGGACCGTCAGGGCGCGGCCTGCCCGGTCCCACGCGCAGGGGGGAGCATTGCGCGCGTGGGAGCTTCAGCGGTTTCACGCGGGGCTGCCGACGTCCCCGTGTGGATCGGGCACCGGCAGTCCGGCCACGTGGCCCGCTTCGCTTCGCGGTGGATCACCCGAAGCGCTTCACCCGGGGCGCAGTTGACCCCTGCCTGGTGGCAGTCGGCGCACTGGGTGAGGTGGTTGAGGTACTCGCGGTACGTCTGTTCCGCACGCGCCCGAGCTTCCGCCCCCGAGGGCGTATTCAGCACCATCGCGTCACTCGCCGAGTACCAGCAGCGGCAGCCGCAAGCCCCTTTCGAGGGCGGTTACGGCGGCGCGGATGCGTCGTTCCTGGTAGGGCGGGGTGTACTCGCCGAGTTGGGCCAGCGGTACGCACGTGAGGGCGCCGATCTCGTCGGCCGCGTCTTCGGGTACGGCGAGCGCGGATTCCTCTTCGGGGGTCAGGCGTCCCCCGTCGCAGACGATCGTGAACCCCTCGGCCGACCTCTTGCCCTCGGTCGGTGCGGGGACGTGGTCGAGGGCGAGGAAGTGGGTGAGGCGGCGGTAGAGGCCGGTCTCCTCGGCGAGTTCGCGTGATGCAGCGGTGGCGATCCGTTCCCCCTGATGGGATCCACCCCCGGGCAGTTGCCAGCCCTCGCGGTAGGTGGTCTTGACCAGGAGTACGGCCCCTTCGCTGTTGCGCAGGACCGTGACGGCGCCGATGTGTCGGCGGGGCGGATTCACGGAGTCGATGTCGGCGTGGGGCATGGGGAGTGCCTCGTTCCCAGGGGCCGTGGACGGCTCAGCACCCTCGGTGAGTTCGTCGAGTCGGCGGTCGATGCGGTAGGCGAACCGGGTTGCTTCCGCTACCGAGATGGAGCCCAGAGAGATCTTGTGCAGCGGGTGATTGCAGGCCGCGCACGGCTCTTCGATGCCGATGTCGTCGAAGTCGACCTGGAGCCGCCGGAGAGCGTTGACGAACGCGGTGGCGGCGTCCTCGGCGTTCTCCCGGTCGTTGTTCGTCCAGTACCCACGGTCAACAGGGCCGAAGTCGTTCATGCGTGGGTCTCCCTGTTCTCCCGGAGCTGTGCGCGAGCCCGGGTCATCGTGGACGACTCCCCGGCGTCGCCCTTCGGGGCGTCGGGACAGACCGGGTTGCCGCACCGGCAGGGCGGCCACTTGTGTACGGAGAGATCCGGTTCGGGTTGCTCGCCCATGTCGTTCAACTGCCTTTCCAGCCCGGTGACGACCTCACGGAGGACGTCCTTGGTCAGGGGTACGTATCCGGTGCGTGGCACCCGGTCCGGGGCCAGGTGCCAGAACCCGCCAGCCGCCACCAGGGCTGCCAACTGGGCAGCACCGGAAGCGGGCTGGGCAGTGGGGGGAATCCGTTCCCCGCTCAATATTCACTCCCCTCTGTAGTCATTCCGCTACCGAGGGGGTTCAGCGTGGCCTACTCTCAAGAGACCTTCAACCTCCACATAGTTGAATGAAAGAGCGGTGAAGTGTGGCTAACCGTAAGGAGCTTGACCCCGATGGGGGGCCGAGGGCTGCGTTCGGGGACCGTCTCCGCAGGCTGCGAGAAGAGCGCGGCTGGACCCAGGACGACTTGGCAGACCGCACGGGATACTCCCCGTCACATATTTCGGGCGTAGAAACCGGGGCCCGAAATCCAACTGCCAAGTTCACTGCGAGTGCGGACAAGGCGCTCGGCACCGGGGAAGCACTCGTCCGACAGGGGGCAGCCGTCCGCGACTCGGCGATACTCGACGGCTTCCCGGAGTTCGTCGGGTTCGAGGGCAAGGCCTCAGAGATCCGCCTGTTCGAGCTGGGGATCATCCCGGGCCTGCTCCAGACGCCGGAGTACGCCGCAGCCATCACCACGGGGGCCGTGCGGCGCGGTGCGATCACGGAGCAGCAGGCAGAAGAACGGCTTGAGCTGCTGGCCCGACGGCAGCAGTCGGTCGGGCGGACACCGCCTCCGCAGATGTATGTCCTGCTCGACGAGAGCTGCATCAGGCAACGCGTAGGCGGGCCAAGGGTCTTGGCCGATCAGCTGGGGCGACTCCTGGATATCGCGGACATGCCCAACACCGTTGTGCAGGTGGCCACGTACGAACTGGGCGAACGCCGTTCCTTTGATTCGCCGGTTACGCTCGTCACCCTCCCCGACGGGTCCTGCATGGCCTACGCGGAGTCCGCGCACTCCGGCCGTTTGGAGCGCGATACGCGGTTGGTCCGGCCGCTTTTCACGGCCTACCATCAGCTACAGGCTGAGGCGCTCTCCCAGACAGAGTCCGTGGCCATGATCAGTCAGGTGAGAAAGGGCATCCTGTGACAACCGATTCGCTCCGCTGGTTCAAGTCCTCCTACAGCTCCAACGGTGGCCAGTGCGTTGAGGTCGCCGCCGACCTGGTCGCCTCACACGGCGTTGTTCCCGTGCGCGACAGCAAGATCCCTACTGGCTCTGTCCTGCTGATCTCCGACAGTACGTGGGGCGTCTTCGTCGACGGCGTGAAGGCCGGCGGCCTCGTCTAGTTCAGCGACGCAACGAGCCCCCTGTCTCTCGGTGAGGCAGGGGGCTCGACGCATCCCGGACGGGGACGTCGCGCCTCCGACAGCCCCTACGGCCTTGGCATCAGAGCAAGCTCTACGCCTCCGGGTCCGGGCGTCGAAGGCCGGGGAAGGCGGCGGGGGTTGCCCAGCCCCGCAGTACGGCATCAACCGTTGACCAGAACGCCGCCTCGGCCGCGGCGCCGTTGAGGCCGCCGGCCAGTTCGAGGGTCACGAGCCCGTGCAGGGCGACCCACAACGAGACGGCGATCAGCGTGGTGTCGCCCGCGAGGATCTGGTCCGCCACGGCACGGTCGATCGCCGCGACAAGCGGTCGCACCGGGTCTCGGTCGCCGACCCGGGCCGACGGTACGAAGGACTGAGCGCCACCGAACAACACCGCGTACAGGTAGCGGTGTTCGCGTCCCCAATGGCGATACGCCACGGCCAACGCGTACAGATCCTCCAGGGCGGCCTCCGAGCGGGGAACGGCCGTCAGGTCCTGGAACAGGCCGGCGACCGCCTGGTCGCGCACCTCGCGGATCACTCCGTCCTTCCCCTGGAACAACGTGTACACCGCCGCCGTCGACGTTCCGGCGGCGGTGGCCAGCGCGCGGACCGTGACCGACTCCTGCGGGCGGGTGGCGAACATCTCGGTCGCGCATGCGATGAGCCGCTCTCTGACGTCGGCGTCGTTCGTTCTCGGCCTTCCCATGGAAAGCAGTCTACCCATGCTGATAACATCGTTTCAAAACAGCGTTCCAAAACTCGGGGGAGCTCACCGTGCCACCGTCCGTCATACGTCCCTTGCACCTTGTCGGCCGCCTGCTGGCGGCCACCGCCGCGGTAGTGGGGCTGGTCGCCCTCTTCCTCGCGCTGATCGTCGCCACCGATGGCACGGGGTCGGGGTTAGCCGCATGGTCCGTGGCTGTGGGCATCGCGGTCATCGCGGCGCTGTGGCGGGGCCGCCGCCGCTCCTGGCGGGGGCGGCTGGTGCCATTCCTGCCGGTCCTCGTCGCGGCAGCCCTGGCCCTGTCGGTGTGCGTCCCCACCGTCCCCACAACGCGCCACCGCCCGCCCGCCCTGTCGTTCGTGACCACCGAGCACGTGCGCCTGTCCACCGGCAGCCGGGTCGCGGTCTACCACTACCCGCCCACCGGCAACAGCCCTCGGCGACGCACCCCGCTCGTCTATCTCAACGGCGGCCCGGTGCGCGGCATCTCAGTGCTCGACCACCGCTTCCTGCAGCGGCTCGCGGGACAGGGCTACGACGTGTACGCCTACGAACAGGCCGGTGGCGGACGCAGCGACCTGCTGCCCATGAACCAGTACTCGATCACCCGGTCCGTCCAGGACCTCGGCGCCTTCGTCAGCACACTCGGCAAGGGCCGCGCCGACGTACTGGGTTTCTCCTCGGGCGCGGTCGTGCTCACCCGCGCACTGGCCGACCCGGCCATCGCCGACCACCTGCACCGGGCGGTCATCGCCGAGCCGGGCCCGATGGACGGCCCCACCGCCCGGATGGCCGGGCAGAAGGGTCGGCCGTCGGCCCGCGACATCGCGCCGGCCATGACCGGACCGCGCTCCACACGCGTCCCGCGGTACGCGGTCGCCTTTGGCCTGATGCGGCTCGGACTGCTCGGCCCGGACAACGGGCTGGTAGGGCAGGCGGAGGGCGACAATGCCTTCACCGCTGCCGATCTCGGCAGCGACACCGCGTCCGCCTACTGCGCGCGGGACGCGCACCGCATCCCGGTCGAGGACACTGCGGAGAACTTCTCCTTCAGTGCCGCTGCCAGTCTCCGCATCCAGCAGACAGTCAAGGACTCCCCGTCCATGGCCCCTCAGTTGAGGCGCTCCCGGACGCCCGCGATGCTGATGATCGCCGAATGCTCCTCGCAGGTCCGCCAGTGGGAGACAACCGTCCTCGCAGACAACCCCGCCATCCAGCGCACTCAGTACATGCCCGGTGTCGGCCACCACATGTGGAACGGCCTGGGTGACAACGACCGACGCGCAGCAGCTGTCATCACCGCATTCCTCCAGGGCAAGCCCGCACCGCTGCCCGACTACCCGACCCGAGCCGACATCCCGGCCTTCCTCCGTGACCACAAGTGAGCGGCCAGACCATGGACGTCGCACCCGAGTTGCAGGGACCAGTTGGCACGATCTACGGGACAGGAGCGGATCGGCCTCAGCCGCGGCACCGGACGCAGCCGCGCCGACGGAGAGATCCTTCCCATCGGGTCCTAAGCTTCGCGGGTGACCTACGAAGAGCTGTGCTGGGAACCGCTAGCGGCGCTTCCAGAAGGCGAGCCCGAGACGTCCTTCGGTGGGCGTTGGGAGGACCGGCTCTGGTTGAACGTTCCTGGCCCTTTCTACACCGGCATCGCCGACAACTGTTGGACGGGCCGGCTGCACGCACCGCGTCATGTGCTCTACGGCGGCGAGTACTTCGGTGAATATGTGTATCGTCAGCCGGCGACCACGGCCGAGGTCCTGAACCTGGTGACAGCGGCCCAGGAAGATCCGTACCGCGGCTATGCCTGCGACGGCGACAGCCGATGGACACCGGAGGCTGTTCGGGACTGGTGGCGCGACCGTGGGCGGGTCACCGAGTACCTGGAGTCCCTCCTACCCAGATGGTCGTCCAGCGACAGGTCTGACGAGCGGGAAGCCGCGGAGGGACTGAGGGACTTTGCCGCCTACACCGCTGAAGGGCTCGACGCGGACCTCCGGAAGTACCTCTTCCGGCTTGAAGAGGGCTGCTACCCGAAGAGCTCCGGACCACTGCCTGAGCTCCGATAAGCAATGACGGCCATGGGGTGCTCGGTGCGCTCGCACCTGGACACCGATCTCCTGGCTCGCCGGGCCCTTGCCGAGCAGGAGGGCTGGCTCGGAGAGATCGAGGGAATCGACCTCACCCTCACCTTCCTCCGTCAGAAACGCGAAGAGAGCCAGCGGCTGGCTCGCATCGCGCCGGTCAACCTCGCTCCGGGGCTTATCGGGGGGTCAACACACAGAACTCGTGACCGTCGGGGCCGGCCATCACCACCCAGTTGACGTCCCCTTGGCCGATGTCGATGCGCGTTGCCCCAAGGGAGACGAGCCGGTCGGCCTCCGTCTGCTGGTCACTGCCGGCCGGTGGAGCGAGGTCGATGTGCAGCCGTTCCTTCCCCGTCTTCGGCATCAGGGGTGGACCACCCCACGTGGCCTTCGGACCACCGTGCGGTGAGCGGATCGCGGTCTCCTGGTCCTGGTCCCAGACCAATGGCCAGCCCAGCGCTCGGTTCCAGAAGTACCCGGTCTCCTGCGAACCATCGCCCGCCAGCGCTCCCATGAATCCGCACTCGGCGAGGAAGCTGTTGCCCGGCTCGATGACACAGAACTCATTGCCCTAGGATTCCCCGGCCTCCTCGACGTTGGCGACCATCCTGCGCAGCACCTTGAGCGCGGCCACGTACTCTTCATCGCTGATGCCCTCGTGGACCACGGCGCGCAGCTCGGTCACCATCTCGCGCAGCCGCACCCTGGCGGCCTCCCCGGCATCGGTAAGCTGCAGGCGCTGCCCGGCGTCGGTCCGGAGCCAGCCTCGGTGGAACAGCTGGTCGATGACACGAGCGATCTCATGCGGCCCGTCCGCGAGGGGCGTCAGCTGGATGACGACCTCCTCGCGACTCGGCGCCGCGGGGCCGCCGTTTACCCGGTTGAGCACCCAGTACTGCGGCTGCGTGACGTCGATCCTGGCCATAGCGTCACGCAGATGCCGGGTGACGGCTACGTGGGCGAGGCCACTCCAGTACCCAATGGGCTGGGTGGCCAGCATGTCGTCGGTGGCGGCCGGATCAGCCGGCGCCTGGTCGGTGGTGATGTCAGTCAGCGGTCCCATGATCGCGACGCTATATCCCCCAACGCTCACACGCCCCCATCCGAGGGACGAATAGTCGTACCGGGCAGGGAGGTCAACTGTCCGCGCACAAGGATCTGAGATGTCCGCTCACCCGGACGGCCCGCTGTCCGTTGACACTGGGCCCAGCCAGCCAGGCCGGAGCGTTTCGCGGATCAGCTTCTGGGCGGGATCGGAGCAAGGCCGAGCGTGTCGAGCGGGGGCTCGATCTGCACGCGGTCACCGCTTCGCATCGCGCCGGTCAGGGATGGTCGCTCCGGTCAGGCGGCGGACCATGACGTGAATCATCGCCCAGTGGACGCGCGAGGCCTTGTGGAGCTGGAAGCAGTACTTGCTGTCCGCGAAGGGGACGGGCCCGGGGGCGAAGGCAGTCATGACGCCACGGAGGCCTGTGACGCGGCGGGTTCGCGATCGACCGCGACCTCCGAAGGCTGTGACACCCGGCCGGTGTCGCCGCTCCGGCGCAGCCCCATGACCACGCCCACCGCGACGAGCAGCGCGCCGGCGACGTCTGCGGGGCCCGGCCTGTCCAGGCCGAGGGCGACGGTCGTGAGCAGGGCGCCCACGGGGACGAGGCCGGCGAAGAGGCCTGCGCGGTCGGTGCCGAGGCGGCGCAGGGCGTCGTACCAGAGGAAGAAGGCGGCTGCCGTCACGATCGCCCCGAGGTAGCCGAAGGCTGCCGCCTCGCCGGGCGTGGGGAGACGCAGCGCGGACGTTCCGTCCAGGGCGAGGCTCGCGGCCAGCAGCATGGGGACGGACAGCGCGGCGGGATACGCGGCGACCCGCAGCGGACCCAGCTTGGGCAGGAGCGGGACGGCGAGCAGGGAGAACGCCACCTCGCAGGCGAGCGCGCCCAGTGAGAGGAGCAGGCCCGGCAGGCTGCCCGAGCCGAGGCCGGCGGCGACGGCCGCGCCGACCGCGACCACGAGTGCGGCGCCGACCGTGCGCGGGGACGGTCGGCGGCGTTCGAGGAGCGGCCCGACGAGGGCGAGGACGAGGGGGACGGCCCCGACCACGCTGCCGATCATCGCGGGTCCGGCGTGCCGGGTGGCCTCGACGAGGAAGAGGTTGAAGCCGGCCAGACCGGTGGCGGCCAGCGCCACCAGGAGCAGGAGTTCACGCGGCGTCAGACGGACGCGGGGCAGCCGCCGTCGGCGTACCACGGCGAGCAGGATCACCGCGGCGAGCGCGTAGCGCAGGGCCTGCCCGGCGAAGACCGGATAGTCGGCGACGGTGGCGGAGACGGCCGTGGATGTGCCGACGAGGAGCATCGCCGAGGCCGCTCCGGCGGGGGCGGATTTCATACGGTGCGCTCCTGAAGGGTCGGGGCGGCGGCGGGTGTGGACAGTACCTTGCGGGTGATGCGTTCGGCGATGGCGGCGACCACGGTGCGGGGACGGCGCGGCGTCAGATGCGCGGCGAGAGCGTTGCCGAACCCGGGAGCGACATAGCCGCGGTCGCGGTCCAGCGCCCGCAGCGCGGCACGTACGACGGGCTCCGGAGTGGTCATCGAGCCCATGACGGCCGCTTCGCGGGTGCCGATGGTGTCGAAGAAGGCGGTCTCCACCGGGCCGGGGCACAAGGTGAGCACCCTGATGCCGCGCCGCCGGTACTCCTGGCGCAGGGCGAGCCCGAAGCTGAGGACGAACGCCTTCGCCGCGCCGTAGACGGCGAAGTACGGGGAGGGCTGGAAGGCGGCGTTCGACGCGACGTTGACGACCGCGCCGCGGCCCCGCTCCAGCATGGCGGGCAGCAGTTCATGGGTGAGGTCGACGAGCGCGACGACGTTGACCATCAGCTGGTCGTGGTCGCGGGCCCCGGATATCTCTTCGAAGCGGCCGCAGGTACCGAAGCCGGCGTTGTTGACCAACAGGTCGACGCTCAGCCCGCGGGCCGTCAGCTGTTCGGCGATGCGGCGGGCCGCGTCCGGCTCCGCGAGGTCCTGGACCAGTACGTGCGCGCGGACTCCGTACTCGGCGACCAGACGCTCGGCGAGCGCGGCGAGCCGGTCGCCGGACCGCGCGACCAGGATCACCTCGTGCCCCTGGGCGGCGAGTTGCGCGGCGAACTCCGCGCCGAGACCCGACGATGCCCCGGTGACGAGGGCGGTGCGGTGCATGAGGGCAGTGCCGTGCATGAGTCCTCCTCAGTCAGATACCAACTGAGAGTGGAGAGTACCGGTACGACTCACAAACGCAACAGATCTGATGCAATTAATAAGTGGATTGCATCCCTGCTGTACTGTGTTATGGGTCAAGTGGTCCAGCTGGAGGCGTAATGGGCGAGACAGCGGCACGAACGTTGCGGGCGGACGCGGAGCGCAGCGTGCGCGCGATCCTGGAAGCGGCCGAGCGGGTGCTCGCCGAGGATCCCGGTGCGTCCATGGAACAGATCGCCGCGGCGGCGGGGGTGGCCCGGACGACGATCCACCGGCGGTTCGCCAACCGGCAGTCGCTGATCGAGGCGCTGGCGTCGTCCGCGGCCCGCCAGCTCGCCCAGGCGGTGGACGACGGCAGGCCCGACACCGCACCGCCCCTGGTGGCGATGCACCGGATCACGGCCAACGTGCTCCAGGTGAAGGGTGCTTGGGCTTTCGCCCTGGAGCTTCCGGCCACCCCGGACAGCGAGGCCGCCGCCCTCCACCGGGACATCGACGACCGCTGCACCGCCGTACTGAAGCGGGCGCGGGCCGACCGTCTCATCGACGAAGCGGCCGACCTCGACTGGGTGCGCCGCGTCTACTACGCACTCATCGGCGAATCCCTGCGCGAGAGCGCGGCGGCCACCGACCCGGACACCACCGGCTCCTACCCGGGTAACACCGATCCGGACGCCCTCGCCGCCCGGATCATCGACACCCTGCTGCGCGGCGCCGGCCCGCGCGCCTGACAGCGGTTCCCAACTGGGCGTGTTCCGCAGGTCGGAGCGCGCCACCTGCGGCGGTCGGCGTGTTCAACTCCGGCCGACCGAGGGATGGTTGCGTACGCCGGTTCCCACGCGGGTGAGGCAGCGGGCCCGACGCATCCCGGACGGGGCCGCCACGCCTCCGACAGGCCCTACGGCCTGGGCACGTTCCGCAGGTTGGAGCGTGCCATCTGCACCATGCGGCCCACCCCGCCGTCCAGCACGATCTTGGAGGCGGAGAGCGCGAACCCGGTCACCATCTCGGCGCTGATCCGCGGCGGGATGGAGAGCGCGTTGGGGTCGGTCACCACGTCCACGAGCGCGGGCCCCTTGTGCTTGAAGGCGTCCTTCAGCGCTCCGGCCAGCTGCTTCGGCTTCTCCACCCGTACGCCGTACGCCCCTGCCGCCCGCGCGATCGATGCGAAGTCGGGGTTGTGGTTGGTCGTTCCGTAGGCGGGCAGGCCGGAGACCATCATCTCCAGTTCGACCATGCCCAGTGAGGAGTTGTTGAAGAGGACGATCTTCACCGGCAGGTCGTACTGGACCAGCGTGAGGAAGTCGCCCATCAGCATCGAGAAGCCGCCGTCGCCGGACATCGAGATGACCTGCCGGCCCGGATCGGTGAACTGGGCGCCGATGGCCTGCGGCAGCGCGTTGGCCATCGATCCGTGGCTGAACGAACCGATCACCCGGCGGCGGCCGTTGGGCGAGAGGTAGCGCGCGGCCCAGACGTTGCACATCCCGGTGTCGACCGTGAACACCGCGTCCTCGTCGGCCAGTTCGTCCAGGACGGACGCGACGTACTCGGGGTGGATCGGGACGTGCTTGTCGACCTTGCGGGTGTACGCCTTGACCACGCCTTCGAGCGCGTCAGCGTGCTTCTTCAGCATCTTGTCGAGGAACTTGCGGCTGGTCTTGGCCTTCACCCGGGGCATCAGCGCGAGCAGCGTCTCGCGGACGTCACCCCACACCGCCAGATCCAGTGTGGTGCGGCGGCCGAGGTGCTCGGGGCGGACGTCGACCTGGGCGATCTTGACGTCGTCGGGCAGGAAGGCGTTGTACGGGAAGTCCGTGCCCAGCAGGATCAGCAGATCGCACTCGTGCGTGGCCTCGTAGGCGGCGCCGTAGCCGAGCAGCCCGCTCATGCCGACGTCGTACGGGTTGTCGTACTGGATCCATTCCTTGCCGCGCAGGGCGTGCCCGACCGGGGACTTGACGCGCTCCGCGAACTCCATCACCTCGGCGTGCGCGCCCGCGGTGCCGCTGCCGCAGAAGAGCGTGACCCGCTCCGCCTCGTCGACCAGCCGGGCGAGCTTGTCGATCTCGGTGTCACCGGGGCGTACCGAGGGGCGCGAGGTGACCAGTGCGTGTTCGATGCCCTTGTCGGGCGCCTGCGCCGCCGCGATGTCGCCGGGGAGGGTGACCACGCTGACCCCGCTGCGGCCGATCGCGTGCTGGATAGCCGTCTGGACCAGCCGTGGCATCTGCTCCGGGTTGGAGATCATCTCGCTGTAGTGGCTGCATTCCTGGAACAGCCGGTCGGGGTGGGTCTCCTGGAAGTACCCGAGGCCGATCTCGCTGGACGGGATGTGCGAGGCGAGGGCGAGGACCGGCGCCATGGAACGGTGGGCGTCGTACAGGCCGTTGATCAGATGGAGGTTGCCGGGACCGCAGGAGCCCGCGCAGGCGGCGAGCTTGCCGCTGATCTGGGCCTCGGCACCGGCCGCGAAGGCGGCGGTCTCCTCGTGCCTGACCTGGATCCAGTCGATGGCCGAGTTGCGCCGGATGGCGTCGACGACCGGGTTCAGGCTGTCGCCGACGACTCCGTACAGGCGCTCCACGCCTGCGCGGACGAGGATGTCGACGAACTGCTCGGCAACGTTCTCTTTGGCCATGGCTCCATCAAGCCATGGCCGGGTCCGTTGCGCCTGCGCTGTTAGGCCCATCTGCGGAACCCGGCCATGCCCCCGGCTTGCCGGTCGGTCTACGCCTCCCAGACGGCGGCGGCCGTACGGTCGTCCGCGTACCCCTTGACCCGGATCTGCGCGTCGGACAGGAACTCCGTCAGGCCCGGCGGTTCGGCGGACGCCCAGCGCTCGGCGAGTTCTCCGGCCAGTTCGGGTTCGCCGCGCAGCGGTTCGGCGAGGCCCGCGCTGCACAGCAGCAGGGTGTCCCCCGGCCGCGCCGTGGACGCGCGGAAGAGGAAGGGTTCGGCGGTGAGCGGCGGCACCGGCCGCTCGGCGGAGGCGTACGGGGAACCAGCCGCGGCCCTGCCGAGGTCCATCGTCAGCCTGTCACCCTCCGGTGTCTCGGCGAGCGCCTGGGGGAAACCCGCGACAGCCGCTCGCGGGTCGGTGACGTACTCGGGCGGTAATGGCTCCAGGTCCTGCCAGGTGCCGTCCCGGAGACGGAAGAGCCCGCCGTCTCCCACGCCGAAGAAGACCCGGGTACGGCATTCGGGGTCGCCGGAGAGCAGCAGACAACGAAGGCTCGTGGTGTACTCGTGCGGCTCCAGGCCGAGTTCGTCGGCGCGGGCACGCAGTTTGCCGAAGCCCCGTCCGGTGAGCCGGTGCAGACCCGATTTGAGGTCACCCCGGCGGTCGGCCCGGATGTCCTCGGAGAGCCGCGCCCGGCTGCGGCCGACGGCCCCGCCGATCCAGCGGCAGGCGTCGGCCGCCGCGAGATGCGCGCCGTCGGCCGGGCGGGCGCCGCCTGCCACGGCCACCAGGACGAGCGCGCTGTCGCCGCTGCCGAAACGGGCGGTGAGCAGGGCGTCGCGGCGGGGTTCTCCGCGGTAGCGGGCGGAGTCTCCCCGTACGGACATGGTGCGCAGGGTGTACGAGCCGTAGCGGGCGCCGTCGAGGACGGTGTCGGCGGTGAGTTCGGCGAGGGCGTCGGGGTGCGCGCCGGGGAGTGCGGTGGGCTCGGCGTCGTAGGTGGGCGGGCCGTCACCGACGTGGACCACGGCGGGGCGGGGAACCGGCCCGGCACCCGGCTGCGGAGCCGGCTCGGAGCGGTTGAACTCCTGTGCGGGGAGCTGTGGTTGAGCGGGAAGGGGCCGGGGCGACAGGGGCGGTGCGGCGGGCGGCCCCAGCTGCTGAGCGCCGAATCGCGTGGCGGGGTAGATCAGTTGAGCGGGCGGCGCGGTCTCCAGGGGCGGGGGTGGTGGTGACGGTGGTGAGGGAACAGAAGGGGACGCTGGCGGAGGCGGTGTGGGAGACGGTGCCGGAGGCGGCAGAACGGTGTCGGGCGGACGGTGCGGACCCGGCCGGAACGGGAAGGTGCGCGACGGTAACGCGTCGTCGGCCGGTGGCTCCCAGGGGGCTCTCGCCGGTGGCTCCCAAGGGTCTCTGGTCGTCGGCTCCCACGGGTCTCTGGTCGGTGGCTCCCACGGGACTCCGGCCCGCGGTTCGGCGCCCGGCCACCGAGTGCCCTCCGGTTCGGACACCGGGGCGTCCTCCCGGGCGTCCTCCGGCTCGGACACCGGAGCGGGCGCCGGGGCCGGGTCGCGCGCGAACACCGGCTCGTCGTACGGCTCCGGCTCGGTCTCCGGTTTCGGGTCCGGCTCCGGCTCCGGCTCCATTTTCGGCTCCGACTCGATCAGCGGCTCCGGTTCCCTCAGTGGCCCCGGCCCGAGCAGCGGCTCCGGCAACGGCTCGCGCGAACCGCTCACCGTCCCCGCCACGGAGTCGAATCGGTCGTCGAGGCTCTCGCCCGTGGCGGCGGCCCCCTGGTCCTCGGCGGTCTCGTCGTACAGCCGGCTCCACCAGTCGTCCTCGGCGGCGGTGGGCCTCTCCCCCTGCTGACTCATGCCCCTATTGTCCATCGATGGGGTGGTCCTGGTACAGGGTGCGCCGAAATAGCCGTTGGGCCGTACCGCCCCCCACGGGGGTACGGCCCAACGGAACCGAGGTCCGGGCCGGTTGCCGCCGTCGATGCGGTCGGCTTGGCGCGTGGTCCGATGCGGACTGCCACGCCGGTTCGCTCACCCGTCTCCTCACTCGGTTCGATCACCCTGGCAGAAACAGCACTCCAACGGCGATGATGTGCCGCGGCGGGTATCCGCCGTGGCTCAATCCCGCCATCGGATCGAGGTCCTCTTGCTCGGCGTCATAGGTCTGGACGACCTCCAGGAATCGGCGTACCGCTCACTCGTCGCACTGGGTGCGGCCGAGGTCGCCGATCTCGCGCACCGCCTCGCGCTCTCCGAGACCGATACCGAACGGGCCCTGCGCCGACTGGAACGGCACGGTCTCGCCGCCCAGTCCTCCGCCCGTACGGGCCGATGGGTGGCGGCGCCGCCGGGTGTGGCGCTGGGCGCGCTGCTCACCCAGCACCGCCACGAGCTGGAGCAGGCGGAGATCGCGGCGGCGCTGCTGGTGGAGGAGTTCCGGGCCGAGGCCAGGGAGCCCGCCGTACTCGATCTGGTCGAGGTGGTCACCGGCGCGAACGCCGTCTCCCAGCGCTTCCTGCAGTTGCAGCTCGGCGCGTCCGAGGAGGTCTGCGCCCTGGTGACGGGCGGCAACCCGATCGCGGTGTCCGGCGACGACAACGACGCCGAGGCCCAGGCGGCGACCCGCGGGGTGTCCTACCGGGTGGTACTGGAGCGCGTGGTACTCGAAGCGCCCGGTGGGATCGCCGGGCTGGCGGCGGCGCTGGGCCGCAAGGAACAGGTACGGGTCACCGACCGGGTGCCCACGAAACTGGTCATCGCCGACCGGAGCCTGGCCATGGTGCCGCTGACCGGCCGGGGCGCGGAGCCCGCCGCGCTCGTCGTCCACGAGAGCGGGCTGCTGGAGTCGTTGCGGGGACTGTTCGAAGCGGTGTGGCGGCAGGCGCTGCCCCTGCGGCTCAGCGATCAGGGGGAGCTCTCGGAGGTGACCGAACCCGGCCCCGACAGCATCGATCTGCAGATCCTGTCGCTGTTGCTCGCCGGGATGACGGACGTGAGTGTCGCCAAACAGCTGGAGCTGGGACTGCGGACGGTGCAGCGGCGCGTGAAGAGACTGATGGAGCTGACGGGGGTCACCACACGGCTCCAGCTCGGCTGGCACGCGTACGAGAAGGGCTGGGTCACCAGGGACCGCTGATCCGCTCCGCGGTTCTTCCCGTCCGGACCGGGGCGGTATTCCATGCTGCGGTGTCCGGTCACTTCCTGCACGCTTGGCAGATGAGTGTGTGGCAGCTCGTCGCGGTCGCCCTGGTGATGCTGCTCGGTCTGGTCGGGGTCCTGGTCCCGGGTGTGCCGGGACAGGCGATCGTCTGGGCGGCCCTCGCCTGGTGGGCGCTGACCGACACCACAGGCCTGGCCTGGGGAATCCTGGCCGGGGCCACGGCCGTGCTCCTGCTGAACCAGGCCCTGCGCCCGCTGCTGCCCGCCCGCCGCCCCCGCGAGTCGGGGGCCCCGCGCAAGACCGTGTACATCGGCGGGGCCGCCGGGATCGTGGGCTTCTTCATCGTGCCGGTACTGGGCGGCATCGTCGGGTTCATCGGAGGAATCTACGGGGCCGAGCGCGTACGCCTCGGCGGCCACGGCGCGGGCCGGGCCTCCACCCGTACGGTCATGCGCGCCATCGGCACCTCGATCCTCGTCGAGCTCTCGGCCTGCCTCATGGTCGTGGGCGCCTGGGTGGGCGCACTCATCCGGGGCTGAACACCGGCCGCCGTGTACGGGTCCCGGCCAGATCCTCGCAGCACGCGGGGAGCAGGCCTTGCGGCGCGGGGGGAGGCAGGCCCTCGCAGCACAGAGGGCCGGACCGACCAAAAGATGGGATCTCTCCCGACTCATTGACGCACCCGGGCACCGTGCTTACCTTTCTTCAGGGAATAGCTCGGATGAATGTCTGGATACGAGCCGCCGGGAGGCGTCATGGTCGCTGTACCTGAACCACCGAAACGACGAACCGTTCTCGCCACGGGCACCGCCCTCGGCGGAGCGCTGCTGACCGGCGGCCTGGCCGCCGTGCCCGCGCAGGCGGCCCCGGCGCCGGGGAACGCGCACCCGGCCACACCTCGCCCGGCGACGTCGGTGAAGTCATCGGATGACAGCTGGACCACGGTTCTCTCCGACGCCGATCTCGTCTGGCAGAAGATGCCGCAGACCTGGTACGAGGGCCCGTACCTCGGCAACGGCTATCTCGGCTCCGGCATCTACGCCGAACCCGGCAAGAACGCGGTGCGGTTCAACGTCCAGCACTCCGAGGTCACCGACCACCGCCCGGAGTTCGGCTCGCTCTTCGGCCTCGCGCGGCTGCCGATCGGCTACTTCACGCTGGAGCCGGTCGGCACCATCACGGCCGTCGACTGGCGCCTCGGCCTGCGCGACGCCGAACTCACCGGCACGCTGACGACCGACCGCGGCACGCTGACGGTGCGCGCCCTGGTCCACAACTCCCTCTCGGTGCTCGCCGTCGAGATCACCCCGAGCGCGGGCGAGAAGGACTTCCGCTGGGTCTTCCACCCCGCCGAGTCCATCAGCCCGCGCGCCGCTTCGAAGCCCCTTCCCGACGGGTACGCGGCCAACCCGCCGGCCGTGACGGAGCAGCACAGCGGGGTGACGGCCGCCGTACAGCCGCTGCTCGCAGGCGGCCAGCACGTCACCGCCTGGCAGGAGCGCACCCGGGGCGCGCGGCGCACGCTGTATGCCACCGTGGCGCACTCCCACCCGAAGACCACGGCTCGCGACCGCGCGGTCCGGGTGGTGCGCGGCGCGGCCACGGCCTCGTACGACGTGCACGCCCTGACCCACCGCGCATGGTGGCACCGCTACTACCGCAAGAGCTTCCTCTCCGTGCCCGACGCGCGGATCCAGCGCTTCTACTGGATCCAGCTCTACAAGGTGGCCTCCGCCGCCCGCGCGGACGCTCCGGTGATGGCGACGTCCGGCCCGTGGCTGGAGCCCACGCCGTGGCCCAACACCTGGTGGAATCTGAACGTCCAGCTGGAGTACTGGCTGATCCACGGCTCCAACCACCTCGAACTCGACGCCGTGACACGGGCGTTGAGCGAATTCCGGGACAACCTCTCCAACCAGCTGGCCGGCCCGTACCAGAAGGACTCCGCGGGTATCCCCCGCACCACCGACCCCCAGCTGATGAACGGCGCGGATGTCCCCAACGGCGGTTTCGGCGTGGGCATCCCGGGCCAGGACCCGCCGACCCCCGAGGTCGGCAACCTCACCTGGGCCCTGCACAACGTCTGGCTGAGCTACCGCCACACCATGGACGAGCGCATCCTGCGCGACACCCTCTTCCCGTTGCTGCGCAAGGCGGTCAACTACTACCTGCACTTCCTGACACCGGGCCCGGACGGCAAACTGCACCTCCCGGCCACCTTCTCGCCGGAGTACGGGGTCAACGCGCCGGACACCAACTACGACCTGATGCTGCTGCGCTGGGGCTGCCGCACCCTCGTCGAATCGGCGGGCATCCTCAAGATCAAGGACCCGCTGACGGCCCGCTGGCAGGAGGTGCTGACGAAGCTCACGCCGTACCCGGTCGACGAGAACGGCTTCATGATCGGCGCGGGGGTCCCCTTCGCGATGTCCCACCGCCACTACTCGCACCTCCTGGCGGTCTACCCGCTGTACGAGCTCACCGGCCGCACACCCGACGAACTCGCCCTCATCGAGAAGTCGCTGGCCCACTGGGTCGGCTTCGAGGGCGCCCTCCAGGGCTACACGTTCACGGGTGCCGCCTCCATGTCGGCGCTGCTCGGCAAGGGTGATGACGCGCTCAAGTACCTCGGCGAACTGATGGCCCGCTTCATCCAGCCCAACACCATGTACAAGGAGTCGGGGCCGGTCATCGAGACGCCGCTGTCCGCGGCCCAGTCACTGCACGACATGCTCTGCCAGTCCTGGGGCGGCGTGGTCCGTGTCTTCCCCGCGATACCGGCGGCCTGGCAGGACCTCGCCCTGCACGACTTCCGTACGCAGGGCGCGTTCCTGCTCAGCGCGGTACGGGAGAAGGGTGCGACCCGGTGGGTCAGGGTCACCAGTGAGGCGGGCGCGCCGTGTGCGGTACGCCATGGGATCGCGGGCCGGATCGACGTGCACGACTCTCACGGGCGCCCGCTGCGGTACGAGGACCTGGGCGACGGCACGGTCCGGATCCCGCTGCGCAAGGGCGAGTCGGCGCTGATCACCGCGGCGGGCGACCGCCCGGATCTGACCATCAGGCCCGTCACACCCAACGAACCGGCCGCTCACTGGGGTCTGCCGGCATGAGGGCCTGACACCGGGTGACGATGCGGTGGGGAGCTGGGCGCGCGATGCTGGAGGCATGAGTGAATTCACCGAGGCCGAGCGCGCGTATCTCTCCACCCAGCGCCTGGGGCGGCTGGCCACCGTGGACCGCCGGGGCCAGCCGCAGGCCAATCCGGTCGGCTTCTTCCCGCAGAAGGACGGGACGATCCTGATCGGCGGGTACGCGCTGGGCACCACCAAGAAGTGGCGCAATCTGCAGGCGAATCCGAAGGTCGCGCTGGTGGTCGACGACGTGGTGAGCGTGCAGCCGTGGGAGGTGCGCGGGGTGGACATCAGGGGCGAGGCCGAGCTGTTGACGGGTCCGCACGAGTTGGGCCCGCAGTTCAGCGAGGAACTCATCCGGATCCACCCGAAGAAGATCCACAGCTGGGGCCTGGAGTGACCCGGCGGGGCACGGTCGTCGCCTGACGTACCATCAGCTCTCTTGCTGCACAGGGCAATTCGCCGTCCATGGCCCTTCGAGGAACGGCTCACTCCAGCCACAGATGCCGCAGTGCGTACGAGCGCCAGGGCCGCCAGAGTTCCGCGTCCGGTTCGCCGGGCAGCGCCACATCGGGATCACCCAACGCGCGCATCCGGACCAGGGCCGCGGCCCTCGGTGTCATGCCGGGCAGCGCCAGCAGTGCCTGCTCGGTCCCGTCGCGGTCGGCGCCGACGTCCAGCCGTACACCGGCCACGGCGCCCAGCGACGGCTCGTCCGCCATCAGCTCCGCGGGCGCGGGGAAGACGTGGGTGAGCCCGCCGCTGGGCCGGTCGAGCACGGTCCCGTACCGCTCCACCAGCCATGCGGACTTCTCCCGCCCGGCCAGTGCCCGTACCGCGAACTCCTCGGGTTCGGCCGCGCCCGGCGAGCGCAGCCCCGGCCGCCGCGCGACCAGTGGCGCCAGCCGGGGGTCGGCGGCCAGCCGCTCGTCGATGGCGTAGGGATCCGCGTCCAGGTCGAAGAGGCGGCGCAGGCGCTGGACGGTGGTGGTCAGGTCGCGCAGATCGGTGAGGTGGATCCGCGCGTCCAGCCAGCGCCCCGCGGACCGTTCACCGACGGCGACGACGCCGGAGCCGTGCGGCAGCCGCAGGGTACGCCGGTAGGTACGGGATCCCGGCGTGCCGGTCATCTCCTCGATCCGGGGCAGGGCCTCCCGGCCGAGGAGATCGAAGACGTCCTTCGCCGCGTAGGCACCGCGGTACGCGAGCCGCAGCGGGATGCCCGCGGCCGTCGCCGCTGCCGGGGCGGCGGCCTCCGCGCGCAGGTCGCTCGGCGTGCGGGCGTAGATCTGCCGGATCGTGTCGTTGAACTGCCGCACACTCGCGAACCCGGACGCGAACGCGATCTCCGTGACGGGCAGCCGGGTGGTCTGGAGCAGCACACGCGCGGCCTGCGAGCGCTGCGCGCGGGCCAGCGCCACCGGGCCCGCGCCCACCTCGGCGGTGAGCTGCCGCTGGACCTGCCGGGTGCTGTAGCCGAGCCGTTCCGCGAGACCGGGCACGCCTTCGCGGTCCACCACGCCGTCGCCGATCATCCGCATGGCGCGGCCGACGACATCGGCGCGTACGTTCCAGGCGGCCGATCCGGGCACGGCGTCCGGCCGGCAGCGGCGGCAGGCCCGGAACCCCTGCCCCTGGGCCGCGGCAGCGGTCGGATAGAAGCGGACGTTCTTACGCTTGGGGGTCACCGCGGGACAGCTCGGCCGGCAGTAGATGCCCGTGGTGCGGACGGCGAAGAAGAACTCGCCGTCGAAGCGCGCGTCGCGGCTGCTCACCGCTTCGTACCTGGTCTCTTCATCCATCACGGGTACCAGTGTGCCCCTGGTCCGGGCACCCGGCTGGCGGGATTCGGACGGCACTGCCTTCACAGTCCGGGTGCCGTCAGCCCGCCCAGCGCCCGGACAGGAAGGCCAGGGAGTACGCGCCCATCAGGGGAACGGCGAGGCTCAGGTAGACGGTCTTGACCCGCGGGTTCCGCAGGGACCATCCGGCCAGGCCGATCCACAGGGGCCACCACAGGAGCGTGGCGCGCGGGATGGAGGTGTACCAGTAGGAGGTGCCCAGCGCCCACAGGCTGAGGCCGATGTAGAGGGCCTCGGCCCAGCGGCGGCGCCATGCCAGCAGTCCCACCAGGAGCAGCCCGACGACCATGGCGGCGAGTTCGGCCTGGAACATGAAGGCGTACCCGCTGGCCTGGGTGTGGCCGAAGGCGGAGTGCCAGGTGGTCGTCCAGGCGTCCCAGGGGGCGTGGAAATCGCGGTACCAGCCGCGTTCCTCGGCGTGCTTCCAGGCCATCCAGTCGCCGGTGTGCCCGTGCAGGTACCAGCTGTAGATGCCGGCGGACAGGGCGGGCAGGGCCAGCCAGGGCAGCGAGCGCCACTCCTTGCGGGTGCGGGTGGTGAGGAGGAAGTGCAGGGCGATGGCGGCGGCGACGAAGAGGCCGCTGATGCGGACCGACGTGGCCAGTGCGGTCAGGACGGCCGCGAGGGGCCAGTTGCGCCGCTGGGCGGCGAGCCAGGCGGGCAGCGCGAAGGCGAGGAAGAGGGCTTCGGTGTAACCGACTGCGAGGAAGATCGCGCACGGTGAGAGCAGCAGGAACAGCACGGTGCGCGTGCCCGCGCCCGGGTCGGGCAGATACAGCCGGGCGATGCGGGCCAGTGCCAGGACGGCAAAGGCTCCGGCGACGAAGGAGACCAGCAGGCCCGCCGCGGCCCAGCTCGGGACCACGACGTGTACGGCCCGGAGCACGAGCGGGAATCCGGGGAAGAAGGCCTCCCGGTTGTCCCAGCCGCTCTGCCAGGGGCCGGCCTGCCCGGGGAAGTAACCCTGCTGCGCTATGTGCAGGTAGTGGTACCAGTCCCACTGCTGGAAGGGCGCGAGGACGGGCTTGACGTCCCGGGAGTCACCGGTGGGGGGAAACACCCATCGGACGCAGTAGGCCGTGGTCCATATGCCTATGCGGGTCCACAGGTACAGCCACAGCACCTCGCGGTCGGCCGGGCCCAGCCGGAGGGGCAGGCGCAGGGGGCCGGGGAGGACCGCTCGCTTGCGGGGCCCGGACCCGTCTCCCCCGTGGCCGGACGGTGACGGCTGTTCCCGCGTCCCCGGGGGTTGCGTGGGTACGGGAACGCCGCTCGCACGCAGCTCGGGCGACACAGCGGGCATAGAGAACTCTCCTGGGTGTGCGGGTATGCGCGAACGTCGAGGTGTGCGGTGGCATCCGGACGCGCGGGCCGACGGCGCCCGCCCGGCCGCGGTACGGAAAGGAACGGCCTTGTGAGGGACGGATCCCGCGCGGCGGGGGTTGCGTCGGCCTGCTGCCTCCGCACCCCCGGACGGTCACGCACCACTCGCCACTCCCTGACGTCCGCACTGCCGGATCTCTCGCTTCACCAGGCATACGCACGGCGCGGGGCATCCGGCCGACACCGGCAGCGAGAAACCGACGTGAGGATCGTCACGGAACCGGGCCAGGCCGACACGCGTCGACCGGGCCCGCCACACACACGTACACACACGTACACACACGTACACACACGTACACACACGTACACGCGCACACACACCGAACGCTCCGCGGACCCGCCCCGCGGGGCAGGCCCTACGGCTTGCGGACCTTACCCCGCTTGGCCTCCATGTTCGCCCGCCCCTCCGCACCCTTCATCTTCCAGTCCCGCCGGATCTGGGCGCGCATCCGGGCATCGGTCTTGGCGACGATGCGCTGGTTCTCCCGCAGCAGCTTGCGGTAGCTCTCCAGCCGGCGGACCGGCAACGAGCCGTCGTCGATCGCCGCGAGCACCGCACACCCCGGCTCCGCCTCATGGGCACAGTCGTGGAACCTGCACTCCCGCGCGAGCGCGTCGATCTCGGAGAAGACCTGGGTGACCCCGCTCGAAGCGTCCCAGAGGCCGACCCCGCGGAGCCCCGGGGTGTCGATGAGGACTCCCCCGCCGGGCAGGGCGAGCAGATTACGGGTGGTGGTGGTGTGCCGGCCCTTTCCGTCCACGTCCCGGATGGCCTGCACCTCCATGACGTCCTCGCCGATCAGGGCGTTGGCCAGCGTGGACTTGCCCGCACCGGAGACCCCGAGCAGCACGCTCGTGCCGCCCGCCACCACCGCCGCGAGGATGTCGACCCCGGCGCCGGTGGCCGAGCTGACGGCCAGCACCTGCACACCCGGTGCGGTCGTCTCGACGTCCTCGACGAGATACGAGAGCCCGGTGGCGTCCGGCACCAGGTCGGCCTTGGTCAGCACGACCAGCGGTGTGGCGCCGGACTCCCACGCCAGGGCGAGGAACCGTTCGATCCGGCCGAGATCCAGCTCGACGGAGAGCGGCACCGCGATGATCGCGTGATCGACATTGGCCGCGAGGATCTGCCCCTCGGACCGCTGCGAGGAGGTCGACCGTACGAAGGCGGTCCGCCGGGGCAGCAGCGTCCGCACGAACAGCGGATCACCCACGGCGTCGACCGCCGCCCAGTCGCCGGTGCAGACGACCTTCATCGGGTCGCGCGGCACGACGTACTCGGTGTCGGCCCGCACGATGCCGTCCGGGGTGATCACGTCGCACTGCCCACGGTCGACCCGCACGACCCGGCCGGGAACAAGACCGCGTTCGGCGTACGGGGTGAACTCGGCTTCCCAGGCCGCGTCCCACCCGTACGGCGCGAGCGGGTGCGAGGACGCGGAGGAAGCCTGCGGGAAAGAAGAGAAAGACAAGGGGTGACCCTTCACAAGGGCGGCCCCGGCACCACGCTCACTGGCGTGGAGGAAGAGAGATCAGCCGGAGGCCACGGAGGTGGAGTGGATGAGCTTCCGGGTGCGCGCGGCACCCACCATGGCGACAGTCATCGGTCACCCCTCCTGCCTTGCTTCAGCTGATCCCGGCAGCGGTCGGCCGCCGGAGGAACGCTGCAAACCATAACCACAGGCTCCGGTAGCGCACCAGCTCTTTTCTCCCGCCGAACCCGGTCATGCCGCCAGGCGTAAACGAGCCTGCTCCGGCGCCCGGCGTCACCCTCCGAGCCCGCACGGCCTCAGGACGACCGTCACGCTGTCGCGCAAACCGGCGCGGCCTCTGCTCGGACCCGCATGCGGTCAGGGAGAGCACGCAGCGGGTGCCCGCCGATCGCGCTTCCCCTCGGCCAGGCTCTGACCACGTGGCGCAACAGTCAGGGCACCAGGGCAGTCATCGGTATGTCATCGCAATGTCAACAGCCGCTCCTAGCGTCTGATGCGTTCGTTGCCGGACACGTCCACACTCCAGGGGGAGATCAGGCAATGTCGAAATCGAGCAGGATGGCACGGGCTGTTCGCACCGCGGTCATAACGGCGGCGCTGGCCGCCGGCACCGCTGTCGCGTTCCCCGCCGCCGCGCACGCGGCCGACGCGGAGCACTACTACATCGTAGATCGGCGGCACCGGCCCGACGCCGGCCGACGCGGGGCAGGGGCACTGCGACACTTCCTACGACGAGGGGAACAAGGCTCTCCCGCCCGGCTCCACCGCGGTCGATGTGTGCTATCCGCACACCGCCGGCCCGTTCATCGGCTACAGCGGCTCGCTCATCGAGTTGCCGGGCCTGCAGGTCCACCCCGACGCCCTCACCGCACCGAACTACGACTCCAGCGTCCAGCAGGGCTACCAGAAGGGGTTGCAGGCGGCGGAGGACACCCACCGCGCCCACCCCGACGCGCGCATCACGATCACCGGCTACTCCCAGGGCGCGCAGGCCGCCGACCAGGTGCTCCAGACGATCGCGGGTGACACCACCGGCATTCCGCTCTCGCAGGTCGACGGCATGCTCTACGCCGATCCCATGACGCCCGGCACCGGCTTCACAGCCCAGTTCCCGAAGGGATTGGGCGTGCCCGGGTTCACCTCCCCCGGCGCCGGCCCGGCGGAGTTCAACGGCATTCCGGTCACGCGGTACTGCATCCACGGCGACCCGGTGTGCGACGTGTCCCTCGTGAACGCGCCCCACTATTTCGATCTGCACCCGAAATACCCGGCGCCCGGGAACGTCATAGCCCAGACCCTCGCCGACGTCGGCCACGCCGACGGGATCCAGTGGAGGAATCCTGACGGGAACGCCGGGTAGGAAATGAGGAAGTCCTGACGGGAGTTCCGCGTAGGACCCCTGGCAGGAGCGAGACAGGGCCCGGCCGACCACGCTTCAGCCGGGCCGACTCGCGACCGGAAATCCCCTGTTCGTCCAAGACGGTCTCTACGTGCCGTCGGCACTCGGCCGGCGCCTGCGGCCGAGGTCGTCCAAAGCGCGGGAGATTCTCGCGTGATTGGCGCCGGTATCGGGGAGGGCGGTGGCCCGTTCGAAGAAGTCGCGTGCCCCGGCCAGGTCTTCCACCGCGGCGCCGTGCCAGATCAGCCGATGGCGTATGGCGATCTCCGACTCGGTGCCGGTCTGCTCGTCCAGGACCGCGCGTGACCGGCGGCGGAGTTCGGCAGCCGCCTCCGGGTTGCCCAGGTTCGCTTCGGCCGTGGACAGTCGGCCGAGGACGGCGGAGTACAGGGGGACATCCCCGAGACGCCTGGCCAGGTCCTCGGCTCTCCCCAGTGTGCCGACGGCCTCGGTGGGTCGGCCGAGGCCGAGTTGGAGACTCCCGAGGCGGAGCAGAGTCTTTCCGAGGAGCCTGGGACTACCGGTCCTGTCGGCGAGGTCGATCGCCTCCGTGTACCGGTCGTATGCCTTGTCGTACTCGCCGAGCTGGTGGTGCATGTCACCGGCACGGCTCATGATCGAACCCGTGAGCCAGTCGTCTCGTTCCAACTTCCCTGCCAGGCGGATGACTTCGGCGAAATGGGTCATGGACTCGGCTATGCGACCCTCCAGATTGGCGAATGTCCCGAGACCGGCCGCGGCTCTGGCCTGCTCATGCGGGTCGCCCGCCCGGCGACTGATGTCCAGCGCTTCTGCGAACCATAAGCGGGCCTGCTGGTAACGGCCCTGCAGGCCGTACATGATGCCCAGACCCGTGCGCAGTGCGGAGTCCATCCGCCGGTCGGTGGCCTGACCGGCCATGGGCAGCACGATCTCCAGGGCGGTGCGGCACTCGTGAAACCGGCCCTGTCGGGTGAGGTAGTCGACCAGGCCCTCGGCGATCCAACAGGCCTCGTCCAGATGGCCCACGGCCGCCGCCTGACCGATCACGTCGACCAGTTCACCGCCCGTCGCGTCCAGCCAGGTCACGGCCTCCTCCCAGTCCGCGAATGGTCCGGTGCCCTGCGGGCCGGCCGGGGAGGACGACGTGCCCCAGTCGCTGGAGCAGCGGGCAGCGGGCAGCGGCCACGTACAGCCGGAACACACCGCTCCGGGCTGCCGCGACCTCGTCGGGGAACGCGGCGGCGACACGGCGGGCGTAGACCGCCATCAGGTCGTGCAACCGGTAGCGGTGGGCGGTCACTTGCTGCACCAGATTCGCGTCGGCCAGGCTTTGAAGGGTCTGCTCGGCGTCGGAGGGCGTCCAGCCGAGCATGGCGGCCAGCGCCAGGCGGTCGAGCTGCACCGTGGGCGACAGGCCCAAGGCGCGGAAGGCACACTGCTCGGCGGCCGGAAGCTGACTGTAGGAGATCTGGAACGCAACTTCGACGCTGCGGTCCTCCACAGTGAGCTCGTCGAGTCGACGCTCGTCGTCGGTCAGCCGCGCTGCCAGGGCTTCCACCGCCCACAACGGGCGGTCCTGTATCCGTGCCCCGACGATGCGCAACGCCAGCGGAAGCCGATCGCACAACGTGGCCAGTTCACGTATGGCCACATGCTCGCGGACGGATCCCTCTCCGCCGACGATACGGGTCAGCAGTCCCGTCGCCTCGTCGATGTCGAGAGGGGACAGCGAGATCCTGCGGTCCGCGTCCACCCCCGTCAGACGCTGACGGCTCGTCATCAGCACCATGCTGCCGGAACCGGCGGGTAGCAACGGTCGCACCTGCTCGGCGCAGGAGGCGTCGTCGAGTACGAGGAGCAGTCGGAGGGGAGCGGTCGCCGCCCGCCAGGATGCGGCCAACTCGTCCCGATCCTCGAAGTCTTCCCCCTCACCGGCGTCCACCGCCCGCAGCAACCGGCGCAGTACTCGTTGCTGCCCCACCGTCTCACGGTCTTCGCGGTGCCCATGCAGTTCCACGAACAGGCAGCCGTCGGGGTACTGGTCCGACAGCTTTCGCGCCGCGCGCACCACAAGGGCGGTCTTCCCGACCCCGGCCATGCCGTCCACCGCCCGGACGGTGACCACCCGCGCCTCGGCGGGCGCGACGAGAAGTTCGAGCTCTCGGTCCCGGCCCGTGAAGTTGCCGATTTCGACGGGGAGTTCATGGCGTACTCGGCGCCTGTGGTGAGCAGGACCCAGATGCCGCGGTTCGGTTGGCTGTTTCGCCGGTTGGGCCATCGTCCGGCCCTGCCGTGCGGTGGTGCCGAGGAAGAACGCGTCGTCGCCACGGAGGACCGCCTCGTGTACTCGTCGCAGTTCAGCGCCGGGTTCCACTCCTTGCTCGCCCACCAGACGGCGGCGCACCGTGGCATAGACGTCCAGCGCGTCGGCTTGCCGGTTGCCGGCGCAGAGGGCACGCATGAGCAAGGCGGCCAGCGCCTCGTTGTAGGGATGGGTCGCCGTCAGGGAGAACAGTTCGCCCACGGCCTCATGGTGCCGTCCCAAACGGAGTTGGCAGTCCACCTTGTCCTGCACCAGCACGAGCCGGTGCTCCGCCAGCCGTAACCGTTCACTCTCCGCGAAGGGCCCGGGGACTCCGGCCAAGGGCTCTCCGCGAAACAGCCCCAGCGCCTTGGACCACGCGTCCACCGCGGCGTCCAGGTCTCCGGAATTTCTCGCCGAACGCCCTTCGGCGGTGATCTCCTCCCACCGTGGCACGTCCACACACGCGCTTCGTGGGACGAAGCGATAGCCACCGCGGACGGTGGTGATCACTGAGTCCTCCAGGCCCTTTCCGGGAGCATCCAGGCGTCTGCGTAGCCGGTGCACATAGACCGGAATCACCCTGGCGCCCGTGCCCGGGGGTTGCGTACCCCAAACCCCGTCGAGCAACTGCTGCCGACTGACCGTCCTGCCTGGTCGAAGCAGCAAAGCGGCCAGTAGAGCCTGTTCGCGAACCGGTCCGAGCTCCAGACACGCTTCGCCGCTCCAGGCCTGGGGCGGACCGAGCAGAGCGAACCGCAGTTGCTGGTTTGCATTCGTGGACAACTCGCGCGTGATCGGCACGCGGGGAGTTTATAGAGATTCCGGTTACCTTCGGCGACCATCACAAGACCCGCCCCTATCGCGAACAGTGGCACGACACAGGAAGGCTTACCGGGCCGCCTTGTCGGGGGTGGCGCCCATCCCCGACAACCCCCTGCACGAGGAGTTGCGAGCACCACCAGGCGCCCGCACCGAACGCGCTGCGGGAGGTCGCCGATACGTACCGTTCCACAACGTTGCACTGCTTGTAGATTTCGCCAAGGGCATCGCAGACCAGATGAATCTTGCTGGTCAGCCCACCTCTGGAGCGGCCGAGCGCCGGATTTCGGAGCCCCGTTTTCGGGCCCGGCAGCGTGCTGGTGGGCCCGGAGACGGTGGAGTCGACCGACACCGGCCAGTCGACCTCACCCGCCGCATCAGCCCGCGCCTGGGCTTCCCGGAGCATCCGCTCGAAGGTGCCGTCCCTGACCCACCGGCGGAAGCGGGTGTGCAGCGTGGCCCGGCATCCGTACCACTCCGGCACGTCCCGCCAGGCCGTGCCCGTCCAGAACTTCCGGACGATCCCGTTGAGGACCGCCCGGTCATCCAGCCGCTTCCGCCCCCGCCCCGACCGGGGCAGCAGAGGACAGACGAACTCCCGCTCGGCATCGGACAGTTGATGGCGGCGTACCACCCGACCATGATCCACCACACAAGATCATTTGACGACAGACCCTAGCTGTTCTGTCTCGGGAGGGGGTCTCCGGTGCGACGCTCGCCAGCGGACGCGGCGGGTGGATACTGGGAGAAGGAGGTGTGTGACATGCGCAAAATAGCCGACTGCCGAGATTTTCCCAGCGAGACGAAGTGCACCCTCGCCATCACCGGCGAGGAGGACGAGGTTGTCCGCGCCGCGAGTGAACACGCTGTGTCCGTACACGGGCACGAGGACAGCCCTGAGCTGCGGGACCAGATCAAGGCCGCGCTCAAGGACGAGGCTCCGCAGCACGTCTGACCGGCGCCGGACGACCGGGCCCTCGGCCCTCGGTCCGTGACCCGTGGAGCTATCCGGAGCAGGCCCCGGCAGTCCGGTGTGTCCCACCAGGCAGCCGGGCGTAGCGGGCCGGAACCTCTCCGGCGCGGCCGTGCCGGAGGCCGTCCGCCCCGCTTCGATACCGAGACATGCAAAGAGCGCAACACCGTCGAACGCCGCATCGCACGACTCAAGCAGTGGCGCGGTCCGGCCATGCGAACGGACACACTCGCCATCACCTACCAGGCAGCTCTCCATCTCGCCGCCATCTTCATCTGGACCAGGCGGTGACGACGCGGCGGCCATTCAGTCGTAGAAGAAGAGCTCAAGGTCCTCAATGGAACCCGGCCCGGTGAGGAAATCCTCAGCCTTCGGGATCTCGTCCTCCGGGGGCAGTTCGCCCTTCAGGAGCTGTTTCATCCAGATCTCGCCCTGCTCGCCGACTGCGTAGATGCCGGACAGCAGCTCGGCCATGCCGGCGGCAGAGCGATGCTGCAGGCCATAACGATCGCCTTCATCGGCCACCTGCCAGAGAGTGAAAGTCCGGGCCGGTACTCATAGTTACTGAGGTTGAACTGGTGGTGTCGTAAGGGGTGACGGCCGTTCGTTACTGCGGCGCTCGGCCGGGAGCGGGGCTGTGCGTGCGCTCGGATCACGCCAGAGCCGCCGTGCTCGCGGCGCCAGTTCTTCTGCTCCTGGACACGGCGCGACGCCGACCGGCCAGGCATCGTCATGGCGACGACGAGCCACGTGGCAACCTCAGATTTCCCTCAACTCGCCGCAATTGACTCCGCCCTCTCCCTTTACTGAGCGATGACTCCCTGATGCGGGGGGCCAATCGACCTCAACAGCCTTGTCTCGCACAGCCGTTACCGATCGCGTCGGGACGAAGGCACTGTCCGGAGTCGCGGACAGGTCCGGCGTCAGGCCCCGGCCGAGCCCGGCGGCCTGCTCAGCGTCCGCACCGACTGATCGCCACCCCATGCACGGCGTCCCGGGCCGCCGACGCGACCGAAGAACGCGTCTCGCGTTCCGCGAACCGACCATTGCACAACTCGAACGAGGGATGACTCATGAAGACAACCCCTGTCCGGCGTCTGACGCAGGCCGGCGTGATCACCGTCTGCGTCGCCGCTCTCGCGGCGTGCGGGACCTCATCGCGCTCCTACAACGTCTCGGGAGCTCCGGGTGGCGACAGCGCGGCCTGCTCCCGTCTGATGGACAAGGCGCCGCAGAGAGTGGGGGGCCACGGGCGCGAGGACTCCGGCCCGAAGGGCACGGCCGTGTGGGGTGACGGCGACGTGATCCTGCGGTGCGGGAACATCTCGGACGTCCCCGAGTCGGCTCCCTGCACGTCGGTGGACGGCGTCGACTGGGTCGTGAACGAGAAGAAGAGCCAGGACGGGAAGAAGACGGTGCTCTCCTACGGGCGCGCTCCCACCGCCGAGATCGCGGTGTCGGAACGGGTGAAGGACAAGGACGCCGTCGTCCGCGAACTGTCCGCAGCAGTGTCGGGGCTGGCGAAACAGAAGGCGTGCACGGAGCGGGGCTGACGTGTACGGCCATATCGCCCGTCGCCAGGGACTCCGGCTCGTCCTGGCACTGACGAGGGTAGGGCCGTACGGAGACACCCAATCATCGTGTGCAGTACGCCGCTGCAACACCTACCGGACACTTGCCACGGATGTCCTGCGGTCAGCAAAGTTGTCCAGACAAGTTTCCCGTTCACCAGGAGTGCAGCATGCCACCTTCCCGCTTCCGATCTGCACTGACGGCTGGGGCCTGCGCCGTTGTTCTCGCCGTGGTGGGCGCACCCGTCTCGTCCGCCGCGCCGGTCGGCGGGGCCCCGTCGGCCGTGAGTGCGTCCACTCTCACCCTGGTCACCCAGCAGCCCCAGGTCGGTCAGAAACTCAGCTTCGGCTACACCACGGACGCGCCCGGCGCCACGAACTGGATCGGCATCTATCCCGCGAACCGCAAGCCCGGCGACGGGGCTGCGCTCGTCTGGGTCTACGTCCCGAACGCGACCGGCACCGTGGACCTGGACACCTCCGGCCTGCCCGCCGGCTCCTACTCCGCGTGGCTGCTGGCCAACGACGGGTACCAGGCGCTCGCCGCGCCGGTGAACTTCGACATGGCCCCCCGCCCCGCGCGCCACGCCACCGTCCAGGGCACCGTCTTCGACGACAAGAACGGCAACGGCACCCAGGGCAAGGGTGAGCACGGGCTGGCCGGGGTGTCCGTCTCGGACGGCGCGGTCATCGTCCGTACCGACCGGAACGGCCACTACACGTTCTCCGCCGACCTCAACCAGTGGAACCACACGATCGTCAACATCACCATGCCGCGCGGCTATTCGGCCGCCCTCGGCAGCAACCGGGTCCAGCGCTTCTACTACGATCTCGGTTCGCCCGAGGACGGCGCCACCGTCACCCAGAACTTCGATCTGCGGCGCGACAAGGGCAGCGAGCGGCCCGACTTCACCTTCACCCAGATCACCGACACCCACCTGACCAGCCCCGACGGTCCGGAATCACCCGCGGAGGGCGACGGGGTCACGCCGGGCAAGCTCGCCAAGCAGCTGGACGACATGGCCGCACTGCCGACCCGGCCGGCCTTCGTCCTGGCCACCGGGGACCTCAGCGGCGACGGTGCGTCCTCCCACTGGCAGGCGTGGCTCAAGGGCACCGCGAACTCCAAGCTGCCGATCTGGCCGGTGACGGGCAACCACGACCACGGCGGCGGGGACACCGACGGCGTCGGCAACTACCGTTCGCTGCTCGGGCCTTCCTGGTACTCCTTCGACTACGGCAACACCCACTTCATCCAGCTGGAGAACAACGGCGGCCTCGGCGATCCGGTACAGATGGCCTGGTTGAAGCAGGACCTGGCGCTCAACGGCAAGAACGCCAACGGCAGCAAGAAGCAGATCGTGGTCAGTTCCCACGAGCCGCTGGACACCCCCGACACCGGCGGCTCCGCCGGACAGATCGACGCCCTGCTCGGACTCCTCAAGGGGTACGACGTCAAGGCGTTCTTCAACGGCCACATGCACACCAACTTCACCGATCCTCACCTGCTGGACGGCGCGGTGGAGTACAACACGGCCTCGGCGACCTACAACGACGACCACTCCCCCATCGGCTTCCGCGAGATCGCGATGCGCCACGCCGAACTGACCGCCGAATTCCGGATGTTCAACCAGGAACACACGATCGCGGCCACCTCGCCCGCGCCCGGCTCCCAGGTCGGCCAGGGCCGTACCGAGTTCCAGGTGGACGCCTACCACACCTCCAGCCATGTGGTGCGGGTCGAGGTCCGGGTCGACGGCCAGAAGGGCCAGAAGCTGGGCCGGACCGGCAAGTTCTCGTGGTCGGCGCCGTGGGACACCCGCCGGCTGAAGCCCGGCGCACACACCGCCGCGGTCACCGCGTTCGACGACGCGGGCAGGAGCTGGTCGACCACGAGCCGCTTCACCGTCGTGCCGAAGGCCGAACCGGTGCGCGCGGGCGCGGACGTGCCCGAGTTCCACGGGGACGCCCTGCACACCGGAGTACAGCCCGGGAACCTGGGCTCCGGAAACCTCACCAACGCCTGGACCCACCGCAGCGGCGCCACCATCGGCATGTCCTCCCCGGTGGTCGCGAACGGAATCGCGTACATCGGCACCTGGGACACCGACGGGGCCAAGGGCAACGGCGTGGACGCCGTCGACCTCGCCACCGGCCGGACGAAGTGGCACTTCGCCACGGACAGCCTCGTCCAGTCCACGCCCGTGGTGCACGACGGGACCGTCTACCTCACCGAGATGCGTGGCACCCTGACCGCGGTGGACGCGGCGACCGGCGCGGTGAAGTGGCGCCACGCCCTCCCCGGTTCCTCGACGACCGGCGCCTACGACGGTTACGGCTACGGCGGCGCGACCGTCTCCGGCTCCACCGTCTACTACTTCGGCTACACCACCACCGGCAGCCACCTCGTCGCCCTGGACACCGCGACCGGTAAGCAGCTGTGGGACTCCCCGGTGGACAGCGGCTGGTGGAACAGCAGCACCCCCACCGTGGTCGGCGGCAAGGTCTACGTCCACGACAGCCGCGGTGGCCTGCGTATCTACGAGGCCGCCACCGGTGAGCAGCTCGTCTCGGCCGGAGGCGTCGGCGGCGTCCACCACTCCACTCCCGTGGTGGCCGACGGGCAGGTGTTCACCACCGACATGAGCAACACCCTCCTGGCCCGGGACGCCTCCACCGGCAAGGAACTGTGGCACTACCAGAGCGACGGGGTATCCAAGGACGACGCCGCGCAGCCCGGTGGCTCGGCGGCCGTTGACGGGCACACCGTCTACGCCGGCTTCACCAACGGCCGGGTGGCCGCCTTCGACACCAGCACCGGCACCAAGCTCTGGGAGTTCCAGAGCGGCAGGGCCTTCGTCGGCTCGCCGACCATCAGCGGTGGGACGTTGTGGATCGGTGGCACCGACGGCCACCTGTACGGGCTGGACAAGGCCACCGGCGCCAAGCTCCAGGACCTGAACGTCGGCGCGCCCATCCTGTCGACCCCGACCGTCACCGGTAACACGCTGCTGACCGGCGCCTGGGACGGCAACCTCTACGCCTTCACCGCGCGCGGCTGACACCCCCGCCGGAGTGGCGGCCCGAGCCGACCGGGGCAGCGGCCCGCGTCGGACGGGCCGCTACCCCGGCGAACTGTTGCCGCAGGCATAGCAGATGTACCAGCCGTCTTGGTTCCTCGTCATCCGGGCTCCGCACTTGGCACAGGTCATGTACCTATCTTCGGCGGTGGAGCGCGCCAGAAGTCGAAGTCGGGCAGGCCGAGTTGTACGGCGCATATCCGACAGTCTCATCCCACGGTCTCAGGCGGCCCCGTTGCGGGCGGCGGTCCGCGACAGCCGGACGCCGACCGCGACGGTCGCGGCGACCACCAGCCCGGCCAGCGGGACGGCCCGGTGCCCGGCGAAGCCGGCGGCCAGCACCAGGGGCACGCTGACGGGCAGGACCAGGCGCTGGGCGGTGCCCTGCTTGAAGTGGCGGGTGTGCAGCAGGGACACGGTGAGCAGGAAGAGCGCGGTGGGGACGGTGACGGCCATCGAGGCCGCGAGCGTCGAGAGGTGGGCGTGGTGCGTCACCTGTTCCACCGCGACCTCGATGCCGGAGCCGATCGCGGCGGCGGAGGCGAAGACCAGGTAGTGGCCGTAACCCCACAGGAACGCCTGCCGGTTGGAGACCAGGTACTCGTGGATCGGGACGGCGAAGTAGATCCAGTAGGCGCCGAAGACGATGAGCAGCCCGCCCGCCGCGATGGGCAGGAGCTCGCCGAGCGCGGCTGACGCGTCGACCGCCGACTGCACGGCCACGGTCGCGGCGGCGATCGTCTCGCCGAGCATGATGATGGTGAAGAGGCCGTAGCGTTCGGCGATGTGGTGCGGGTGCCAGCTCGTACGGTGGTGGCGTTCGGCGAAGACCGGCACTGCCAGGTCGGCGACCGCCATGGGGACGAAGCCCCATTCCCAGGCCGCGTGGGGCAGCAACAGCAGCACGACCCAGCCGATCTGGACGACCAGCAGTCCTGCCGCGTAGCGCAGCGCCGTGGTCCTGGCCGGCCCGGTCTCCCCGTGTGCGGCCCTGAGCCACTGGAACGTGAGCGCGAGGCGCATGATCAGGTAGCCGACGATCGCTACCGTGAAGTCGGCGTCGTCGAAGGCGCGCGGGACTCCGGCGGCCAGGACGAGGACGCCGGAGATCTGGACGAGGGTGGCGATCCGGTAGAGGATGTCGTCGCTGTCGTAGGCGGAGGCGAACCAGGAGAAGTTCACCCAGGCCCACCAGATCGCGAAGAACACCAGCAGATAGCCGGTGATCCCGTGGACCGGTTCGCCTCCGGCCACGGCGTGTACCAGTCGCGACCCCGCCTGGGAGACGGCGACGACGAAGCACAGGTCGAAGAAGAGTTCCAGCGGGGTGGAGGCGCGGTGCGCCTCGTCGCGGTCGCGGGCCCGCAGCCGGATGCCCGGCAGAACGGCCCGGCCCTGTCCCGCGGCTCCCGCAGAGGTTTCCTCGCTCATCGGCGCGCCGATCCTCCACTCACACCCGGCCGGATCTTCATCGCTCCTCAGAATGGCGCAGATCGTGCGGGGCCGCGCCCTCGCCACGGGTGACGTCCCCGAAACGTCCGACGCCGAGGCGGGCGCCAGGCGAGGCGGGCGCCAGGAGGTGGGCGTCAGACAGCGCGGTACATGCCCACGGACTCCGGTGCCGTCTCCCTGAACCCGAACTTCTCGTAGAGGTAGCGGGCGGCGCCGTCGGCGATGAGGGACACGTAGGCACTGGCCGGTGCGCGGCGGCCGAGTTCCCCGGTCAGTTCGTTCATGATCCGCTTGCCGAGGCCACGGCCCTGGTGCGCGGGGGTGACGCAGATGTCGACGATCTGGAAGAAGCAGCCGCCGTCACCGATGACGCGCCCCATGCCGACGGGCTCGTCACCGTCCATGATCACCACGCTGTGCCAGCTGTTCGGCAGTCCGGCCTCGGCGGCCTCGGCCGTCTTCGCGCTCAGACCGGCCACGGACCGCAAGTGGCGGTAGGTCTCGACGGACGGCACTCCGACTCGGATCACGTAAGGGTCAACAGCAGGATTCATGGCCTACATGTTACGTGACTGCCGGGCCGGGGTGCCGTCCAGCTCGGACGGGAGCGTCCGTGTCGGGACGGGTCAGCTCGCGGTCGTCTGCTGACCGGTGGCGCTGGTCTTCAGCCACTCCGCCCAGGAGAGGTTGAACGAGGCATAGCCGTTGTCCGCGGCGGCCTTGCCTCGGGGGGAACCCGTGATGGTGATCGGGTCGCCCTGCTTGACGAAGTCGTAGAACCACTTGGAGTCGGCCATCGACAGGTGGACACAGCCGTGCGAGCCGTAGCTGTGGCCCGGGTACGGGTCGCCGGTGGAGTAGTGGACGTAGGTGCCCGACGTGGTGAGGTGGACGTCCCAGGGCAGCGTCAGGTCGTAGAAGTCGGGGCTGCCCTTGGTGCAGCTGATGCCGACGCTGCACGAGGTCATGTGCACCTCACGCTCCTTGTCGATCACCGCCATCGTGCCGGTCCAGGAGGGGAAGCTCGGGCTGCCCGCGTCGATCGGCAGGGACCGTACCAGCTTGCCGTCGCGCATGACCTTCATCGAGTGGCCGGGCACCGACGCGGTGGCCTCGACGTCGTCCCCGATGGTGAACTTGTGCTGGTAGTTGTGGGTGCCGTAACGGCCCGAGCCGTTGCCGACGTCCGTCAGATCGGCGTCCAGCGTCACCTTGGTGCCCGGGTGCCAGTACTTCTCCGGCCGCCAGTCGGCCCGGGTGCTGCTGAACCAGTGCCAGGCCCCCACCACCGGTTCCGACGCGGAGACCTTCAGGTGCTTCTCGATGGTGGCACGGGCCGAGGTGGCCACCGGATTGGTGAAGACCACCGAGATCGGCATGGCCACGCCGACCGTCGCACCGGACTTGGGGGCGATCGTCTCCAGCAGCATGGGCGGCCCCGCGGGGTGCGAAGGCTTCGGGTGCACGCTCGCCGACGGCTTCGAGGCCGCTCCGGAGCCGCTCCCGGAGGCCGACGCCGAGGCGTCTCCCCCACAGGCACTCGTGCCCGCCAGTACCGCGCTGACCAGCAGTGCGATCCCTATGCTGCCCTTGACCCGGCCCATGCCCATGCTCCGCTCACGTCACTTCCCGCTGAATACAACATCACTAGAGACAGGGACACCGGGGAAACGGTTGCAGGGCCTTCGTAAAGCACAGGCCAAGTCTGCCGACGGGTGCGACCGGGCCTCCGGCCAGGGCCGTACCGGCCTCTCCGGAGCTGCTCGGCGAGGGTCGCCCGCAAAGAGTTTCGCTTCGGACCAATACACCTGTCCGGTGACGCTCGTTGGCCCTGATGGCCCGTCGGGGCCGAGCAGACGGCCCGTAGGGGCCGAGCACGCGTAGAGACCGAGCACGCGTGGAGACCAGCACCTGCGTCAGGAGACGGCACGCATGAACAGGAAGTCCGGCAGCCGGAACGGTCGCTTGCCGCTGACCGCCGCGCAGACGGGGATGTGGTTCTCCCAGCAGTTGGACGCGGAGAACACCAACTACCGCGCCGCCGAGTTCGTCGAGATCAGGGGCCCGCTCGACCGGGCTCTGCTGGAGGAGTCACTGCGCCGGGGAGTCGACGAGACGGAGGCGCTCCGGGTCCGCTTCGAGGCCGATGACGAGGGCAACGCCTGGCAGCTGACCGGGGATTCCCCCCGGTGGGAGCTGCCGCTGGTGGATCTGCGCGGCGCCGACGACCCGTGGGCCGCGGCCCGCGCCTGGATGTGGGCGGACATGCGCCTGCCCCTGGATCTCGGGCGGCCACCGCTGTTCACCTTCGCACTGCTCCGGACCTCGGACGAATGCTTCCTGCTGTACATCAGCGTGCACCACATCGCGCTGGACGGGTACGGCTTCTCCCTCTTCATCCAGCGGGTCGCCGAGACCTACACGGCGCTGGAGACGGGCACCCGTCTTCCGGCCCCCGCGTGGGGAACGCTGGCCGAACTGCTGGCCGACGAGGCCGCGTACCACGGGTCGGAGCGGTTCACCGAGGACCGGGAGTACTGGGCGGCGCAGTTGGCCGGCCATCCCGTCGGCCCGGACGCCGCCGACCGGCTGAAGTCCGTCCCGCACCGTTTCGTCCGGAAGACCGGCCATGTCGGCCCGGTCGCGGCCACCGGTCTGCGCGCCCTGGCCCGGCAGGCCAGAACGGGTCTGCCGTCGGTGGCGATGGCCGCGCTGTCGCTGTACGTGCACCGGCTCAGCGGCCGGGACGCGGTGACGCTGGACCTCACGGTGACCGGCCGTGCCGGTGCGGTGGCGCGCGGGGTGCCGATCATGCTGGCCAATGTGCTGCCCCTGACGGTGCGACTGGATTCCGGCACGACCGTGACCGATCTCGTACGGCACACCGCGCGGCAGGCGCGGGGGCTGTTGCGGCACCAGCGCTATCCGGCGCCGTACCTCGTCAAGGACCTGGGCGGTGTCCCCGCCACCGGGTATCTGGGCGACTGGGGCATCAACATCATGGGATTCGACCCCCGGTTGACCTTCGGGCAGCTCCCGGCCGTCCTGCACAACCTCTCCAACGGCCCCGTCACCGGTCTCGGGGTGAACGTCTACGACCGGCCGTCGGACGGGTCGCTGCGGATCGACTTCAACGCCGACCCCGCGAAGTACAGCGCCGAGGTCACCGCCGCGCACCACCGCCGCTTCCTGGAGCTCCTCGACACGCTCGCCACGGTCGGGCCGGACCGGCCGGTCGCCGAACTGGAACTGCTGACGGCCGCGGAGCGGCACACCGTGGTGACGGCCTGGAACGACACGGCGCGGCCCGTGCCGGCGACGACGCTGCCCGAGCTGTTCGAGGAACAGGCCCGCAGGGCGCCGGAGTCCATCGCCCTGGTGTGCGGGAAGACCGTGCTCTCGTACGGTGAACTCAACGCCCGCGCCAACCGGCTGGCCCGGCTGCTCATCGCGCGCGGAGCCGGTCCGGGGACGTTCGTGGCGCTCGCGCTGGAGCGCACCGCCGACTACCCGGTGGCGCTGCTCGCCGTACTGAAGTCGGGTGCGGCCTGTGTGCCGGTGGACCCCGAGCATCCGGCGGACCGGATCCGGTATCTGCTCGACGACACGGATCCGCTCTGTGTCATCAGCACCGTCGGGGGCGCGCCCGGACTGCCGTCCGCCGTACCGGTCCTGCGGCTCGACGCCCTGGACACCGTCCGGGACCTGGAGGGGCGGCCCGACACCGATCCGGCCGACCGTGACCGTACGGCGCCGCTGCTGCCGCACCACGCGGCGTACGTCAGTTACACCTCGGGGACCACCGGCCTGCCGAAGGGTGTCGTCGTCGAGCACCGCGCTCTCACCAACCTCTGCTTCGACCACCACCGTGAACTGATCGCGCCCGCCGCCCGGTCGGCGGGCCGTCCGCTGCGGTCCGCGCTGACCGCGACCTTCACCTTCGACACCGCGTGGGAGGGTCCGCTCTTCCTGGCCGCGGGCCAGCAACTGCACGTGATCGACGACTCCGTACGGCTCGATCCCGGGGCCCTGGTCGACTACATCGCCGAGCACGGGATCGACTTCCTCGACGTCACGCCCTCGTACCTGCACCAGCTGATCGCGGCCGGGCTGTTCACCGGTGACCGGCACCGCCCCAGGCTGCTGATGGTCGGCGGTGAGCCGCTGGACGCCGCGCTCTGGCGGACGCTGCGCGACTGCCCCGGCACCACCTCGTACAACTACTACGGGCCGACCGAGTGCACCGTCGACGCGGTGTACTGCCGGCTCGACGAGGAGGGCGGCACGCCGGTCATCGGGCGCCCCGGCCACAATGTGCGCGCCCATGTGCTGGACGCGTCGCTGCGCCCGGTGCCGCCGGGGGTGCCCGGCGAACTCCACCTGGCCGGTGCCCAGGTGGCACGTGGCTATCTCAACGCGCCGGAACTCACGGCCGAGCGTTTCGTCGCAGACCCGTTCGGTGCGCCGGGCGACCGGATGTACCGCACCGGTGACCAGGTGCGGTGGACCGACCGGGGTGCGCTGGAGTACCTCGGGCGGTGCGACGACCAGGTCGAGCTCCGGGGCCTGCGGATCGAGCCGGGTGAGATCGAGACGGTGCTCGCCCGGCACCCGGGGGTGGCCCGTGCGGCGGTCGCGGTACGGGAAACCCCGTCGGGTGAACGGGTCCTGACCGCGTACGTGGTACCCGCGGCGCGCCCCGCGCCCGGAGCCCTGCCATCCCAGCGGGCCGCCGCCGGCGAGGGGGTGGACGCCACCTCGCTGCGCGCCTGGGCGACCGCGCGGCTGCCCGGCTACATGGTCCCCTCCGCCTATCTCACGCTCGGCACGCTCCCGTTGACGGCCCACGGCAAGCTGGACCGGGCCGCGCTCCCCGCGCCGGAAGCGGCGGCGGACCGGGTAGGCAGGCCCGCCCGCAGCGCGCGGGAGAAGGCGCTCTGCGCGCTCTTCACCGAGGTGCTCGGTGTCGTGGACATCAGCATCGACGACGACTTCTTCGCGCTGGGCGGCTATTCGTTGCCGGCTGCCCGGCTCATCGGCCGCATCCGGTCGTCGCTGGGCACCGCGCTGTCCATCGGCGCGGTCTTCGAGGCGCCGACCGTGGCCGGGCTGGCCCGGCTGCTCGACGAGGGCAGCGCGCAGGACCCGTTCGCGATGCTGCTGCCGCTGCGCACCGACGGTTCCCGGCCGCCGCTGTTCTGCGTCCATCCGGCCGGGGGGCTGAGCTGGTGCTACGCGGGGATGCCCCGTCATCTGGCGGACGACCTCCCGGTGTACGGGCTCCAGGCGCGCGGCCTCTCGGGGCCGGGCAGGCTGCCCGCGACCTTCGAGGAGATGGTCGCCGAGTACGTGACGCACATCCGCTCCGTGCAGCCGTCGGGGCCCTACCACCTGCTGGGCTGGTCCCTGGGCGGTGCCCTGTCGCACGCCATCGCGGTACGGCTCCAGGAGCGGGGCGAGCGGGTGGCCCTGCTGGCCATGCTGGACTCCCGTCCCATCGACCCGCGGAGCCGGCTCCGTTCACTGCCCGACGACCGTGCGGCCCTGGCGCTCCTGCTCGAAGCCGCCGGGCACACCCCGCCGGGACCGGGTCTCTCGGCGCTGACCGCCACCGAGGTCGCGGCGATCCTCAGCAGCGACGGCGGCAACGGCCCGCTGTCCGCCTCCCTGGCGGAGTACCGGGGGCTCGGGAAACACCAGGGCCTCGCGGAGCACCATGTGGCCGCGATGACCTCCGTCCTCACCAACTCGGTCCGGCTCCAGCCGACGTTCGTCGAGGGCGTCTTCGACGGGGATCTGCTGTACTTCCACGCGACCCAGGGGAAGTCGGCGCAGGCCCTGGACGGTGAGGCCTGGCGGCCCTGGGTGACGGGACGCATCGAGTCCCACGACATCGCGTGCACCCACCACGCCATGACACAGGCGGCGCCACTGGCCCGGATCGGGCAGTCGGTCTCCCGGCATCTCGACGGAGCCGGCGCGCACTCGGTCTGACGGACGGCTCCGCGGGAGCGGAGCCCCGGAAGAGACATCACCACCACGGAACGGGACACACGCAGAGGTATGAGCACGCCGGAGAGAGAACCATTCGAGGACGAGCACGTGGGCACCAGATACCGCGCGGAGGTGGAAGCGGCGTACCGGAAATTGGAGGCGGCCACCGCCGGGCCGGACGGGCGGACACCGTTCTCCCGCGGTGCGCTGACCGGTTACCGCTGGGCCCTGGGCCGGGCGGACGCCGCCCCGGTCACGGGCGGTACGGACGCGGGTGCGCCGGACCTGGGGCTGCTGACCGCCGAAGTGGACGCGGTGGCCGTGCAGTTGGAGGACACGGCGCAGCGCGATGTGCCGGACGACCACGCCCGCGGGGTGTACGAGGCCCTGGCCTGGATCTGCGGCCAGAGCGACCTGCGGCCCTGACCGGCGGCCGTGACCGGCGGCCCGGTGGAGGTCACGTCGTGCCCCGGGCGCCGTCGGCGCGGCCCGCCAGTGCGGCGATCTGTGCCCGGGAGGAGAACCCGAGCTTCGCGAGGATGTGCTCGACGTGGGCGTCGGCGGTGCGTTTGGAGATCACCAGGCGCTCCGAGATCTCGCGGTTGGTCAGCCCCTGCGAGACCAGTGCCGCCACCTGCCGCTCCCGGCGGGTCAGGACGTCACCGGGCGTCGAGTCGGCCGGTCCCGTCAGGGCCGGGGTCGGGGTGTCGGCGTCGGCGAGCGCCAGCTCCACGGCCCGGTCCAGCGGGAGTTCCGCGCCCTGCGCGAAGAGCGCGGCGAACTCCCCGTCGCCCAGCGCGGAGCGGACGGCGCACTCCACCCGGGTGTGGTCGTCGAGGTACACCGCGGCCCCCACCATCGGGGACCCGACCTTGCGCCACAGCGCTCCGGCCGCACCCAGCAGCCAGGCCGCCCTGCTGGAACTCCCGAGTTCCGCGGCGCCCCAGGCCAGCAGTTCCAGGCTGTTCGCCGCACCGAACATCTCGCTGACCTCGCGGCTGCTCCGCAGGCCCGACCTGGCCAGCGAGACGCACTCCACCGGCTCGCCGCGCGCCCAGGCCGCCATCGCCTCGACGACCAGGATCTGTCCCTTGATGATGCATTCGCCGCTCTCGTCACCGAGCAGCACCAGTGCCCTCTCGCACTCCTCGACCGCGGAGACCGAGTCACGGAGCACGGCGTGCATGTAGCCCTTCTGGTAGTGGAAGACGACCAGTCCGAGGCGGTCGTTCAGCCGGTGCTGGCGGGCCAGCGCGTCGTCCATCAGCTGCTGTCCGCTCTCGGGGTCGCCGAGCAGCCAGCGGACCCCGCCCACATAGCCGGTGGCCAGGGCGAGTTCGAGGTCGGAACCGGCTTCCACGGCCACCTGCCGGGCCTCCTCGAAGCCCTCCAGGGCCGGTTCGAGATCGCCCTGCACCAGCGCGAGGAGACTGCGCCACAGCATCGCCAGGGCCCGCTCCCGGCAGGGGGACGGATCTGCGTCGATGCCTCGGCCCAGCCAGTACCGGCCTTCCTTGGAGAGCCCGGCCGTCACCCAGAACGGCCACAGCCTGGCGGCCATCTCCAGACCGGGCCGGACGCCGTCGGGGCGGGCCAGCGAGTAGTCGAGCGCGCTCCGCAGATCGGCCAGATCCCGGTACAACTGCCAGTACAACGGCACCTGTTCGGACGTGAGGACCGTCTGGTAGAAGTGCTGGACGCGGGCCAGGTAGTGGTCACGGTGCCGTTGGCGGCAGCGTTCCTGCTCGTCGCCGCCCAGCGTGCCGCAGTGGTCCGCTCCGTACTCCCTGATGGTGTCGAGCAGCCGGTACCGGGAGCCGTCCGCGCTGTCCCGCAGCACCACCGACTTGTCGACCAGGCCGATGAGGTGCTCCAGGATCTCGTCGCGCGGCAGGCCCTCGCCCGAGCAGACCTCCTCGACAGCGGTGAGATCGAACGGCCCGGCGAACACCGAGAGCCGCGCCCAGAGCAGCCGTTCCTCGGCCGAGCACAGGTCGTGGCTCCAGTCGATCGCGGTGCGCAGGGTCTGGTGCCGGGGCAGAGCGGCACTGCGGCGTCCGCCGGTGAGCACCCGGAAGCGGTGTTCGAGGCGGGCGGTCAACTGGTCGAGAGGGATGGCCCTGAGCCGTACCGTGGCCAGCTCGATGGCCAGCGGTATGCCGTCCAGCCTGCGGCACAGCGCCAGGACGTGGTGGCGGTTGGCAGCGGTGACCCGGAAGCCGGGGACGACGGCCGCCGCGCGCTGTTCGAAGAGCGTCGTCGCGTCGTCGTACCCCAGCGGCTGTACGGGCAGGGTGTGCTCACCGGGGACGTCCAGGGGTTGCCGGCTGGTGGCGAACACGGTCACTCCGGGCGCCTCGCGCAGCAGCAGGTCGGCGAGGAACGCGCAGGCGTCCAGGTGGTGTTCACAGGTGTCGAGGACGAGCAGCAGCCTGCGGTCCTGGAGGTGCTCCATGAGGACGTCCAGCAGGATCCGGCCGCTCTGTTCGGCCATCCCCAGGGCGCTGGCCAGGGCCTGCGGCAGCAGTTCGGGGTCGTGCAGCGAGGACAGTTCGGCCAGGACGACCCCGTCGGCATACTCCCCCTTGAGAGTGAACGCCGCACGCATCGCCAGCCTGCTCTTGCCCACCCCGCCGGGTCCGACGAGGGTGACCAGCCGTGCCCGGACGAGCAGTTCGCGGACCTGGGCGAGCTCCGCCGTACGACCGACGAAGCCGGTCACCTCCACGGGAAGTTCGCCGGTGCGCCGACTGTAACCGAGTGCCATGCCGCCCCCGCCGCGCTTCCTGAGCGTTCCTGTGTGCACGGCGAACTCCTCCGCGCGCACTGCGCGTGTCTGCCGCGCACCTCAGCGTAAGGGCTGCGCAACGGCTCGTGACACCCGTCGGCGGACATGGCCACCGGACGGGCGACCCCTGTGGCCCCGGGCGCTCATTTTCGTAAGGACGGCGCCAAGCCTTCGCCAAAAGCCGTAACCCGCGGTACCACCTGGTCCGTTACGCCGGGTGGGTCGGCCGCGCGGGATCGGCGTGCGGCGGCTTTCGGTCCGGTGTGCGGCGGCGTGCCGGGGCGAGGATGGTGCCCTCGCCCCGGCACGCCGTCGCCGTCCGGGTGGCGGGAAGCTGCCTGGTGGGCGGGGCGGGACGTGCCCGGTCGGGGTGTCCGATTCGTACAAGACCGTCGGCGCGACCGCTGTTTACGGTGAGCGCATGACTCCACGATTCGACGCGATCGGCCTCGTCGTCGCCGACATGGCCGCATCCCTCTCCTTCTACCGGCTCCTCGGCGTGGACATCCCCGCCGACGCCGACACCCGGCCGCACGCCGAGGCGGTGCTGCCCGGCGGGACACGGATCCTCTGGGACACCGAGGAGACCGTCCGGTCCTTCGATCCGGGGTGGCAGCCGCCGCAGTCGGGGGGCCGGGCCGGACCCTGCTTCGGCTGCGACTCGCCCGCCGAGGTCGACACCACGTACGCGGCGCTGGTGGAGGCGGGCCACCGCGGACACCTCGAGCCCTGGGACGCGTTCTGGGGGCAGCGTTACGCGACGCTGTGGGACCCGGACGGCTGTGAGGTGTCGCTGTTCGCCGACGCCACGTAGGCGCTCAGCGGCATCCCCGCCAGGTCGCGCATCTCACGGGCGAGGTGCGCCTGGTCGGTGCAGCCCGCGGTCAGGGCGGCTTCGGCGTACGGCGCTCCGCCCGCGACGAGGGCGAGCGCCCGCTGGAGCCTCAGCACCCGGGCGAGGGTCTTCGGTCCGTAGCCGAAGGCCGCCAGGGACCGCCGGTGCAGCCGGCGTGCGCCGAGGCCGACCGCCTGTGCGGTGGCCGCGACGGAACGGCCCGCGCCGAGGTGCCCGGCGACGGCCCGCAGTACCGGGTCGGGCGGCCCGGTCCGGGCCGCCCGGTGCAGGGCGAGACGTTCCAGGGCGGCGGCCGGGTCGGGGGCCGCGTCGATGCGCTCGGTGAGCCTGCGGGTGTCCGCACCGGGCCACAGGTCGCTCAGCTCGACCCGCCGGTCGCGCAGTTCGTGTGCGGGTACGCCGAGGTACGCGGGCCCGGTTCCGGGTGCGAAACGCACGCCGGCGTACCGCCCGGCGAGCGCCGGATCCGGGGCGTACGCCCGGGTGTCCGGCCCGGCGACCAGCAGCCTGCCCTCGGTCCAGAGCAGGTCGATGCACCCGTCGGGCAGGACCGGATACGTGTCACCGGCCCGCGCGGTGCGCGTCCACATCACGGCCCCGTCCAGCCGGGACGGCCACTGTGTGTACGTCACGACGGCCGCCGCGTGCGCGTCGGGAGGGCCACCGCGTGCACGTTCCGCAGCTCACTCCCCGCCCTTCTTCGAGCGCAGGCGTGAGGTGACGTCCTCGGGCGGCAGGAACCGCGACCAGCGCTCGGGGAATTCGGACGGCATCTCCGACCCGCCGTCCTCGTCGTCGTCCTCGTCGGTGGTGTGGTCCGGGGCGTCCGGGTGGTGCCCGACGCCCGCGCGAGCGTTCTGTTCGGCGCGCAGCCGCTCGTTCGCGGCGCGGGCCGCCGCGGTCGCCACCGAGGGCCAGACCCGGTCGATGGCAGCGTTGACCGCCGCCCCGGCCAGGACGGCGAAGGCCGACACCCCGATCCACAGCAGGACCGCGACGGGGGCGGCGAGCGAGCCGTAGATCGTCGGGCCCTCGACGGTGCTCGTGAGGTAGATCCGCAGCAGGAAGCTCCCCACGAACCACATGGCGAGGGCCACCAGCGCGCCGGGGATGTCCTCGACCCAGGGCGAACGCACCGGTACGGAGACGTGGTAGAGCGTGGTGAGGAAGGCGATCGACAGCAGGATCACCACGGGCCAGTACAGGAACGCCACGAGCTGTTCGCCGCCGGGAACGAACTCGACGACCCGGTCGGGGCCCGCCACCGCCAGCGGCAGCACCACCGCGCCGATCACCAGGGCGACGACGTACAGCAGGATCGAGAGGAGCCGGGTCATCACGATGCCGCGCCGGCCGTCGAGTCCGTACATCACGGTGATGGTGTCGATGAAGACGTTGACCGCCCGCGACCCCGACCACAGCGCGAACGCGAAACCGATCGAGACGATGTCGGGGCGTTTGCCGTGGGTGACGTCCTCCAGGAGCGGTGTCGCGAAGTCGTGGACGCCCCGGTCGGAGAGGATCGTCCGGGAGGCGTGCAGGAGGTTCTGCTCAAGACTGAAGACGGTGTGGGTGTCGGTCCAGCCGTCGACGTAGCCGAGCAGGGCGATCAGACTGAGCAGCAGCGGCGGCAGCGAGAGCAGCGTGAAGAACGCCGCCTCCGCGGCGAGTCCCAGAATCCGGTACTCCATGCACGAGTTGACGGTGTCCTTCAGTAGCAACCACGCCATCTTGCGCTTGGAGACATTGCGGTAGAGGGCTCTGGCCCTGTGGAGCAGGCCTGGTTGCCGCTCGCCTGTTTCTTTTGCTGCCTGCACCTCCTTACCGTAGCTCCATGGCAGCGAGCACTCACACAGTGACCAACCAGCCTCCACCCCTGGTGGGACATGACGTCTTCACATCCGACCGGGTCCTGGCCGAAGCGGTGGACCGGCACACCGCACCCGAGCTCATCGACGGGGTGAGGGAGGAACTGACTCTGCTCGGCCGCAGCGCCGGATCGGCGCAGGCCCAGGAGTGGGGATTCCAGGCGAACGAGAATCCACCGCGCCTGCGTACGCACGACCGTTACGGGCACCGGATCGACGAGGTGGAGTTCCATCCGGCCTGGCACCGGCTCCTCGGCAAGGCCGTGTCGGCGGGCCTGACGGACGCCTGGGGCAGACCGGCCGGTCATGTGCGGCGCGCGGCCGGGTTCCTGGTGTGGAGCCAGGTCGAGGCGGGGCACGGCTGCCCGGTGTCGATGACCCACGCGGCGGTGCCCGCGCTGCGGGCCGATCCGGCGCTCGCCGCCGAGTGGGAGCCGCGGCTCACCTCGCACCTGTACGAGCAGGAGCTGCGGCCCGCACCGCTCAAACCGGGCGCCCTGTTCGGGATGGGGATGACGGAGAAGCAGGGCGGCAGTGACGTCCGGGCCAACACGACGAGCGCGGTACCGCTCGGCGCGGACGGCGAATACCTGCTCACCGGGCACAAGTGGTTCTGCTCGGCGCCGATGTCCGACGGCTTCCTGGTCCTGGCACAGGCACCGGACGGGCTGACCTGTTTCCTGGTGCCCCGGGTGCTGGCGGACGGGACCCGCAATGTGTTCGCGATCCAGCGGCTCAAGGACAAACTGGGCAACCGGTCCAACGCGTCGAGCGAGGTCGAGTTCGACGGGACCTGGGCGCGCAGGGTCGGCGAGGAGGGCCGCGGGGTGCGCACCATCATCGAGATGGTGGCCGCGACCAGGCTGGACTGCACGATCGGTTCCGCCGCGCTGATGCGGCAGGCCGTGACCCAGGCCGTGCACCATGCCGCGCACCGCAGCGCGTTCGGCGGGGAGCTCATCGACAAGCCGCTGATGCGCAACGTACTGGCCGACATGGCGCTGGAGTCCGAGGCCGCGAGCACGCTGGCGATGCGGCTGGCCGCGGCGTACGACAGCGACACCGACGAGGAGCGGGCCTTCCTGCGGCTCGCGGTGCCGGCGGCCAAGTACTGGGTGACCAAGCGCGCCACGCCCGTGGTCGCCGAGGCACTCGAATGCCTGGGCGGCAACGGCTACGTCGAGGAGTCGGGGATGCCCCGGCTGCTGCGCGAGTCCCCGCTCAACTCCATCTGGGAGGGCTCGGGCAACGTACAGGCGCTGGACGTTCTGCGGGCCCTGCAACGCGAGCCTTCGGCGCTCAACGCCTTTCTGCAGGAGGTCGGCAAGGCGCGCGGCGGGGATCACCGGCTGGACCGGGCGATGAAGGACCTGCTGGGCGAACTGGCCGATCTGGAGGGGATCGAGGCGCGGGCCCGGCGGGTGGTCGAGCGCATCGCGCTGGTGCTCCAGGGCTCGCTGCTGGTGCGCTGGGCGCCGCCCGAGGTGGCTGACGCGTTCTGCGCGTCGCGGCTGGGCGGTGACTGGGGCAGCGCCTTCGGTACCCTGCCGCACACGCTGGACCTGGCGACGGTCGTCGACCGCGCGAGGGTCGAGGCGTAGGGACACGGATATCAGCCGGGGTTGGTGCTGCGCCGACACGGCACCACCCCGGCTGGTCCACCCATCCTCGTACGACCGGCCGGGTGCGCGCGAGAGTTGCAGACAGTTGCAGACCTGGAACCGGATGTGTCGAGAGCGGTGCGCGTCGGCGTCCGGGGATGCACGATGGGGCACCCACCGGGGCGGTGTCCGCACCGTCCCGCACCGATTTGCCCCGCTGGACCGATTCGGGAGTACCTCATGAGGACCGGAGCCCCCCGTACGGCTGGTCTGGACGCCCGGCACACCCAGGAGACGGCGCGCGCGCTGCACGGCCTGCGTGAGGCAGCGCTGGCGGGCGGCCGTCCCGAACTCGCCGCGCGTCCGGTCATCGACGCGTCCTGGCAGCGGATGTTCCGGGCAGGCATCGACCCGGAGCAGGACACCCGCAGCGTGCTGCTGGGCACGGAGGAGTTGGAGCACCGGCGCCGGGCCACCCAGCTCAGCGGCCTGCTGCCGACGCTCAGTCAGGAGCTGGCCCCGGCCGTCGACGCGTCGATGCAGGTCATGGTGGTCACGGACGCCGAGGGCCGGGTGCTGTGGCGCAGCGGCAACCGGGCGACGATGCGCAAGGCCGACCGCATCTGTCTGGCGGAGGGCGCCGCCTGGAGCGAGGGCGCCACCGGCACCAACGCGGTCGGCACGGTGCTGGCGACGGGCCGGGCCGTCCAGGTGCACTCCGCCGAGCACTTCGTCCGTACGCTGCGGAACTGGACCTGCGCCGCCGCGCCGATCCACGATCCGCGTGACGGGCGGCTGATCGGTGTCCTCGATGTCAGTGGGCCCGACTCCACCTTCCATCCGGCCATGCTGGCGCTGGTCGACTCGGTGGCCCGGCTGGCCACGGCGGAACTGCAGAAGCGGCATCTGGTGACGGTCGACCGGCTGCGCTCCGTGGGCTCGCCGATTCTGAGCAGAGTGGGCGGCCGGGCCCTGGTGGTGGACGCGCACGGCTGGCCCGCGGCGGTGACCGGGATGCCGCCGACGGACCGGCTGCCGCTGCCCAAGTCCTTCGCCGCGGGGCGGGTCTGGCTTCCCTCGCTGGGCATGTGCACGGTGGAGCCGCTGCCCGGCGGCTGGCTGATCCGGCTGGACGAGGAGGGTACGGAGCCGGGCGGGGGCACGCCGACGAGCCGCGTCGTCCTCGATCTGAGTGGGCGCCGGCGGTGGTCGGTGACCGTGTCGGGCGCGTCGGGGAGCTGGACGCAGGAGCTGACACCGCGCCACGCGGAACTGCTGTACGTGCTGAGCCTGCACCGCGAGGGGCGCACCGCCGCCGAACTGGCGGACGGTCTGTTCGGCGACGCGACGCGGACGGTGACGGTGCGGGCGGAGATGTCCCGGGTGCGCCGCCGGCTGGCCGAGATCCTCGCGCACCGCCCGTACCGCTTCGCCGAGGGGGTGGAGGTCGAGGTGATCCGCCCGGCGGACCCGACGGATCTGCTGCCGCACTCCACGGCGCCCGCGGTGCGGGGTCCGGGTACACCGCCCTGACGGCTTGCGCCGCGCCCCGCTCGGAATTGTCTCCCCGCCAGACGTACATTAGGTTAGGGCAGCCTTACCTAATGAGGTTGCCCGCACGGGGCCGCCGAGAAGGGAGCCCGAGGTGACAGCCGAGGTCCGCCGCGACGACTGGGGCATACCGCATCTGCGCGCGGACAGCGCGCACGCGCTGGCGCACGCACAGGGACACAACGCGGCCGTGGACCGCGCCTGGCAGATCGAGTTCGAACGCCACAGGTCGCAGGGGACCACGGCCGCGTTCCTGGGCGCGGCGGCCGTCGGCTGGGACAGCTTCGCCCGGCAGTCCCGGCTGGACGACACGGCCCGGCGCTGTTTCGGGAACCTGGACGCGCGGACCGCGGACTGGGTCCGCGCGTACGTGGCGGGGGTCAACGCCGGACTGGCCGAAGGGGCCCGCCGCACACCGGAGTTCGCCTCCGCGGGACTGGCCCCCGGCAGCTGGCGGCCCTGGACGCCGCTGGCCGTCTGGCTGTCCACCCACATCCTCTTCGCGGGCTTCCCCACCAAACTGTGGCGCGAGGAGGCGGCCCGCGCCCTCGGGGAGGGCGCCATCGACCTGTTCGCCACCGACGGTCCCGGCACCGCGGGCAGCAACGGCTGGCTCGTCACCGGGGAACTCACCGCGAGCGGCGCACCGCTCCTGGCGGGCGACCCGCACCGGTTCATCGAAGCCCCCGGTGTCTACCAGCAGATCCAGCTGGCCTGCCCGGAGTTCGACGTCGTCGGGCTGGCCGTTCCCGGCGTCCCCGGCATCGCGCACTTCGGACACACCTCGACCGTCGCCTGGTCGATCACCAACGCCATGGCCGACTACCAGGACCTCTACCAGGAGAAACTGCGGCGCCGGGGCGGGTCCGTGGAGGCACTGGGGCCGGACGGCTGGCGCCCCGCGTCGGCACACCTGGAAACCATCGAGGTGGCAGGGGCCGATCCGGTCACGATCGAGGTGATCGAGACCGTCCGCGGCCCGGTCGTCGTCGGCGGTCCGGAGGCGCCGTCGGCCGTCAGCCTGCGCCACCCGCCACGGGTGAGCGGTGAACTCGGCTTCGACGCCCTGCCGTTGCTGTTGCGGGCCCGCACGGTCGACGACGTGGACCGGGCCTTCGACCGCTGGGCCGAGCCGGTCAACGTCGTACAGGCGGCGGACACCGAGGGCGGTCTGCTGCACCGCGTCGCGGGCACCGTACCCGTACGCGACCCGGCGAACGGCCTGCGTACCGTCCGGGCCTGGGATGCGCGGCACGCCTGGCGCGGGCTGCACGAGTCGCTGCCGCGCGAGGCGGTCGAGGGCTTCGCCGTGATGGCCAACCAGCGGGAACTGGCCGCCCCGCTCGGGGTCGAGTTCGCACCGCCGCACCGCGCGCGGCGCATCCGGCAGCTGCTGGGCGGGGCCGCGGACTGGACGGCCCCGGACATGGCCGCCCTCCACATGGACAGCCAACTGCCCGCACCCCAGCCGCTGTTGGACCTGCTCGCGGGTCTCGACGGGCTGACCCCCGGCGCCGCGCGGCTCCGGGAACGGCTGCTCGGGTGGGACCGCAGGATGGACGCCGGCAGTACGGACGCCGCCGCGTACGCCGCGCTGCGGGCAGCCGTCGTGCGACGGCTGGCGGCGCATCCCGCGCTGGCCGCGCTGGCGGAACCCGCGGTGGCCGACGCCTACCCGGAGGTGTTCCGGCCGTGGCTGGCGCTGACCCCCCGGGTGGCCTTCGCGCTGGACGGACTGCTGACGACGGAGCTGCTGCCGGAGATCGACCGGGCCGCCGTGGTCAGGGCGGCGGCCGAGGAGACCGGGGAGACGGACGGATCCGGGCCGTCCTGGGGCGCGTTGCACCGGCTCGCCCCCTGGCAGGCACTCCCCGACGAGCAGGCCGGCGAAGGGCCCGGCCTGTCGGGCGACCACGACTGCGTCCTGTCCACCTCCAGCATCCCCGGACTCACCCACCGCACCGTCCGCGGCCCGGCCGCCCGCTACGTCTGGGACCTCGCCCGGCGCGACAACAGCCTCTGGGCCGTGCCGTTCGGCGCCTCCGGGGTACCGGGCCACCCCCATCACCGCGACCAGCTGCCGCTGTGGGCCGAAGGCGGACTCGTCCCGGTGGTCAGCGACTGGAACCGGCTGAGGAGCCCCGTGCCGACCGTGTACGAGCAGCAGGTCGACGGTTTCGGAACCGTCCGTGTCGTCCCCGTCGACCCGCAACAGGACTCCGCCCTGATCCACCGCTGGGTCGGCCAGGAACGGGCCCGCTTCTGGGGCATGCGGGACGCGAGCCCCGACGACGTCCTGGAGACCTACACCTTTCTCGACTCGCTGGACACGCACCACGCCTATCTGCTCCACCTCGACGGCACACCGGTGGCGCTCTTCCAGACGTACGAACCGGAGGCCGATCCGCTGGGCGAGTGCTACGACGTCCAGCCGGGCGACTTCGGCATCCATCTGCTGATCGGCCCCGCCGACGGTCAGCAGCGGCGGGGCTTCACCGGCGAGCTGCTGTCCGTGTTCCTGGCCTTCGTGCTGTCCGACCCGGCCGTGCGTCGCGTCGTGGCCGAACCGGACGCCCGTAACACCAGGGCGGTCGACCGCCTGCTGCGCTCCGGGTTCGTGCTCGGTCCCGAGGTGGACAAGCCGGAGAAGCGGGCCAGGCTGACCTTTCTGCTCCGGGACGGGGAGCAGGGGCGGGAGCGGACAGCGTGAGCCGGGGCCGGTGAGCCGCCGGTGGCGCCGGACCCGCCGCGCGGCCCGCCGCCGCCTCGTGATTCTCTGACCCGCATGAGCACCGTCACCGTGACCACCTGGTCCCTGGAACAGACCTCGCCCGCCGATCTGAAGCCCGCCGCCGAGCCCGCGGGCGACATCCGGATCGTCCGGGCCGAGGTCCCCTCCCCCGAGTTCAGCCGGTTCCTCTACGCCTCGGTCGGCGGGGACATCCGCTGGACCGACCGGCTGCCGCTCTCGTACGCGCAGTGGCAGGAGATCCTGGACCGGCCGGGCGCCGAGACCTGGGTGGCGTACGACCGGGGCACTCCGGCCGGGTACGTGGAGCTGGACCCGCAGGACGACGGGGTCGTGGAGATCATGTACTTCGGGCTGATCCCCGCCTTCCGGGGGCGGCGGATCGGCGGCCATCTCCTGTCGTACGGCGTGCGGCGCGCATGGGATCTCGCCGACCGCACCCCCGGGCGTCCCCCGACGAAGCGGGTCTGGCTGCACACGTGCAGCAAGGACGGTCCGTACGCGATGGACAACTATCTGCGCCGCGGCTTCCGGCTCTTCCGGACCGAGACCGAAGAGGAAGCGGAGGTGGCGACTCCGGGGCCCTGGCCCGGGGCGCAGCACACGTCCGGTGCGTGACCGACACCACATCGTCTCATGATGCGGGACCATCTCGTCCACATGACGGATAGTGGTGGACTGGCGCGAGAGTGCCGTGCCACGCTTCCGCCATGCCTGGAACTGGAATTGCCTTGGTGAGTCGGCGCCACGTCGATCTCTGCCGCATGTCCAGCGCCATCTGTCCGGCGCGCTGATCTTCACCAGCCACGCCGTTTTCCGCCGTCCCCGTCGTTGCGGACGAGCGAAGTCCCCTGCTGGGGTCCTGTTTTCTCTCAGCCACCGCGCCCTGCCATGAACTGGCAGGTCACAGGGGTACCTTCAGCCTGATTCGCCGCCCCGAGCCGCTCTTCGAGCCGCCCCCGAGCCGCCACAGAAGGACGAACCATCATGGCCGCCAGCCCGGAAACGCCCCCTCCAGCCGCGCCCCGCCGCAAGGTGAGCCGTCACCGTGGCGAAGGCCAGTGGGCCAAGGGCCACTTCACTCCGCTGAACGGCAATGAGCAGACCAAGAAGGACGACGACGGTCTCAATGTGCGGACACGCATTGAGACGATCTACTCCAAGCGCGGCTTCGACTCGATCGACGGCGGCGACCTGCGCGGCCGGATGCGCTGGTGGGGGCTGTACACCCAGCGCAAGGAAGGGATCGACGGCGGCAAGACCGCGATCCTGGAACCCGAGGAGCTGGACGCCGAGTTCTTCATGCTGCGGGTCCGGATCGACGGCGGTCGGCTCACCACCGAGCAACTGCGTGTCATCGGGGACATCTCGCAGGAGTTCGCCCGCGGCACCGCGGACCTCACCGACCGGCAGAACGTCCAGTTCCACTGGATCCGGATCGAGGACGTCCCGGAGATCTGGCGGCGGCTGGAGGAGGTCGGCCTCTCGACCACCGAGGCGTGCGGTGACACTCCCCGTACGATCCTCGGCTCACCCGTGGCGGGCGTCGCCGCGAACGAGATCATCGACGGCTCGTGGGCGGTCGACGAGATCCAGCGACGCTTCATCGGCAACCCCGAATTCTCCAACCTGCCAAGGAAGTTCAAGACCGCGATCTCCGGCTCGCCGCAGCTCGACGTCGCGCACGAGATCAACGACATCGCCTTCGTCGGCGTCGACCACCCCGAGCACGGCCCCGGTTTCGACCTGTGGGTCGGCGGCGGTCTCTCCACCAACCCGAAGCTCGGCGTGCGGCTCGGTGCCTGGGTTCCGCTGGACGAGGTGCCCGATGTGTGGGAAGGCGTCATCTCGATCTTCCGCGACTACGGCTACCGCCGGCTGCGCAACCGCGCCCGGCTGAAGTTCCTCGTCGCCGACTGGGGCCCGGAGAAGTTCCGGCAGATCCTGGAGGACGAGTACCTGGAGCGCAAGCTCCTCGACGGGCCCGCGCCCGAGCAGCCCGCGGAGGTCTGGCGCGATCACCTCGGCGTGCACGAGCAGCGGGACGGACGGTTCTACGTCGGCTTCGCCCCCCGCGTCGGACGCGTGGACGGCACGACCCTGACGAAGGTCGCCGAGCTGGTGGCGGCACACGGCTCGGGGCGGCTGCGGACCACCACCGAGCAGAAGATGATCGCCCTCGACATCGAGGAGTCGCGGGTCGACTCGCTGGTGGCCGGTCTCGAAGCGCTGGACCTGAAGGTCGACGCCTCGCCGTTCCGGCGCGGCACCATGGCCTGCACCGGCATCGAGTTCTGCAAGCTGGCGATCGTCGAGACCAAGGCGAGCGGCGCCGCACTGATCGACGAACTGGAGCGCCGGATCCCGGAGTTCGACGAGCCGATCACCATCAACATCAACGGCTGCCCCAACGCCTGTGCGCGTATCCAGGTCGCCGACATCGGCCTCAAGGGCCAGTTGGTGCTGGACAAGGACGGCAACCAGGTCGAGGGCTTCCAGGTGCACCTGGGCGGCGCACTCGGGCTGGAGGCGGGCTTCGGCCGCAAGGTCCGTGGCCTGAAGGTGACTTCGGAGGAGCTGCCCGACTACGTCGAGCGTGTCCTGAAGCGGTTCCAGGCCGAGCGCGCGGACGGTGAGCGGTTCGCCACCTGGGCCGCGCGGGCCGCAGAGGAGTCCCTCTCGTGAGCGAGCGTGCCGCACCGTTCTTCTGCCCGTACTGCGGCGACGAGGACCTGCGCCCCTCCGAGGCCGGACACGGCGCCTGGGAATGCGCGGCGTGCAATCGCGCATTCCAGTTGAAGTTCCTCGGGCTGCTGGCCCGTGGACTCCAGCGCGACTCCGCCAACAGCGTTGAAGGAGACCGGATATGACCGACACTCAGGAGACCGCGGATCCGGAGACCGAAGATCCGGAGACCGAGGATCCGAGGGCACTCGCCGAGCGGGCCGGCCGCGAACTGGAGGACGCCTCCCCGCTGGAGATCCTCCGCTGGGCCGCCGACACCTTCGGCAGGCAGTTCTGCGTGACCTCCTCGATGGAGGACGCGGTCGTCGCCCACCTCGCGTCCCGCGCCTTCCCCGGGGTGGACGTCGTCTTCCTCGACACCGGCTACCACTTCCCGGAGACCATCGGCACCCGGGACGCGGTGGAGGCCGTGATGGACGTCAACGTCATCACGCTGCTGCCCTGGCAGAGCGTCGCCGAGCAGGACGCCGAACACGGCCCCCGGCTGCACGACCGCGACCCCGACCTGTGCTGCGCCCTGCGCAAGGTGAAGCCGCTGGAGGACGGGCTCAGGCACTACCGGGCGTGGGCCACGGGCCTGCGCCGCGACGAGTCGCCGACCAGGGCGAACACCCCGGTCGTCGGCTGGGACGAGAAGCGGCAGAAGGTCAAGATCTCGCCGATCGCCCGCTGGACGCAGGACGACGTGGAGGCGTACATCACCGAGTACGGCGTCCTCACCAACCCGCTGCTCACCGACGGATACCCCTCCATCGGCTGCGCGCCCTGCACCCGGCGGGTCGCCGAGGGCGAGGACGCGCGGGCCGGCCGGTGGGCCGGACGGAACAAGACCGAGTGCGGGCTGCACGGCTGATGACGAGTGTTCAGGAGAACCAGATGACGACGGACCAGGGAGCCACTGTCTGGCTCACCGGTCTGCCGAGCGCGGGCAAGACCACCATCGCCCATGCCCTCGCGGAGCGGCTGCGCGGCGAGGGCCGCCGGGTGGAGGTGCTCGACGGTGACGAGATCCGCGAGTTCCTGTCCGCCGGGCTCGGCTTCAGCCGCGAGGACCGGCACACCAACGTCCAGCGCATCGGCTTCGTCGCCGAACTGCTCGCGTCCAACGGCGTGACGGCGCTGGTGCCGGTCATCGCGCCGTACGCGGACAGCCGGGAGGCCGTGCGCAAGCGGCACGGGAGCACCGGCACCCCGTACCTGGAGGTGCATGTCGCCACTCCGGTGGAGGTGTGCTCCGTACGCGATGTGAAGGGTCTGTACGCCAAGCAGGCGGCCGGTGAGATCTCCGGGCTGACCGGGGTCGACGACCCCTACGAGGCGCCTGAGGCCCCGGACCTGCGGATCGAGTCGCACCAGCAGACCGTGCAGGAGTCCGCCGCCGCGCTGCATGCGCTGCTCACCGAGAGGGGCCTGGCCCGATGACGACCGCTGCCGCTGTCACCGAAGGTACGGACAGCCCGTTCGCGCTGAGCCACCTGGACGCCCTGGAGTCCGAGGCGGTCCACATCTTCCGCGAGGTCGCGGGCGAGTTCGAGCGGCCGGTGATCCTCTTCTCCGGCGGCAAGGACTCGATCCTGATGCTGCACCTGGCGCTGAAGGCCTTCGCCCCGGCCGCCGTGCCGTTCTCGCTGCTGCACGTGGACACCGGGCACAACTTCCCCGAGGTACTGGCCTACCGCGACCGGGTGGTGGCCGAGCACGGGCTGCGGCTCCATGTCGCCTCGGTCCAGGAGTACATCGACGCCGGGAAGCTGCGCGAGCGCCCCGACGGGCTGCGCAATCCGCTCCAGACGGTCCCGCTCACGGAGGGGATCCAGCAGCACCGGTTCGACGCGGTGTTCGGCGGCGGGCGCCGGGACGAGGAGAAGGCGCGCGCCAAGGAGCGGGTGTTCTCGCTGCGCGACGAGTTCTCGCAGTGGGACCCGCGCCGCCAGCGCCCGGAACTGTGGCAGCTGTACAACGGCCGGCACGCGCCCGGCGAGCACGTCCGGGTGTTCCCGCTCTCCAACTGGACGGAGCTGGACGTCTGGCAGTACATCGAGCGGGAGCGGATCGAGCTGCCCGAGATCTACTTCGCCCACGAGCGCGACGTGTTCAAGCGTTCCGGCATGTGGCTGACCCCGGGCGAGTGGGGCGGCCCCAAGGGCGACGAGAGCGTCGAGACCCGGCTGGTGCGCTACCGCACCGTCGGTGACATGTCCTGCACCGGCGCCGTCGACTCCGACGCCACCACGCTCGAAGCCGTGATCACCGAGATCGCCGCGTCCCGGCTGACCGAGCGGGGCGCGACCCGCGCCGACGACAAGATGTCCGAGGCCGCGATGGAAGACCGCAAGCGCGAGGGGTACTTCTAAATGACCAGCCCTACTGACCAGTTGGCCGATCAGCTGTCGGCCACCACCCTGCTGCGCTTCGCGACCGCGGGCTCCGTCGACGACGGCAAGTCCACGCTGGTCGGCCGGCTGCTGCACGACTCCAAGTCGATCTTCACGGATCAGCTGGAAGCCGTCGCGCAGGCCTCGCTGGGCCGCGGCCAGGAGACCCCCGACCTGGCGCTGCTGACCGACGGGCTGCGCGCCGAGCGGGAACAGGGCATCACGATCGATGTCGCGTACCGCTACTTCGCCACGCCGCGGCGCCGGTTCATCCTGGCGGACACCCCGGGGCATGTGCAGTACACCCGCAACATGGTGACCGGGGCTTCCACCGCCGAGCTCGCGGTGGTGCTGGTCGACGCCCGCAACGGTGTCGTCGAGCAGACCCGCCGTCATGCGGCGGTCGCCGCGCTGCTGCGGGTGCCGCACGTGGTGCTGGCCGTCAACAAGATGGACCTCGTCGACTACGCCGAGCCCGTCTTCGCCGCCATCGCCGAGGAGTTCACCGCGTACGCTGCCTCCCTCGGCGTCCCGGAGATCACCGCGATCCCGATCTCCGCGCTCGCCGGTGACAATGTGGTGGAGCCGTCCGCGCACATGGACTGGTACGGCGGCCCGACCGTTCTGGAACATCTGGAGACGGTCCCGGCCAGCCACGACCTCACCGCGTGCAAGGCTCGCTTCCCCGTCCAGTACGTGATCCGGCCGCAGACCGCCGAGCACCCCGACTACCGGGGCTACGCGGGCCAGATCGCCTCGGGCGCGCTGCGGGTCGGCGAGGCCGTGACGGTACTGCCGTCCGGCCGTACGTCCACCATCGCCGGGATCGATGTGCTGGGGCAGAGCGCGGACATCGCCTGGGCCCCGCAGTCGGTGACCGTACGGCTGGCCGACGACCTCGACATCTCGCGCGGCGACCTGATCGCGCCGACCGCCCACGCACCCGTGCCGACGCAGGACGTCCTGGCGACCGTCTGCCATGTGGCCGACTCGGCGCTGGTGGTGGGTCAGCGGGTGCTGCTCAAGCACACCACCCGCACGGTCAAGGCGATCGTCAAGGACATCCCCTCCCGGCTGACCCTCGACGACCTCTCCCAGCACCCGGACCCGGGGCAGCTGGTCGCCAACGACATCGGCCGGGTCGTCGTCCGTACCGCCGAGCCGCTGGCCCTCGACGCGTACGCCGACTCCCGGCGCACCGGTTCGTTCCTGCTGATCGACCCGGCCGACGGCACCACGCTGGCGGCCGGTATGGCGGGCGACGCGTTCGCGGTGACGGCGGAGCACGTCGCCGCGGCGGCCGAGACCGCACCGGACGACGCGGGATGGGACTTCTAGCCGTGTCCTTCGACATCTACGGCACCTTCGCGAAGGAGGGCGGCCGGATCGGCAGCGGCGCCCTCGGCAGCGGCCAGGGCGGGGTCGCGCGATGTGCGCGATGACGTACGCGCACTGCCTGCGCGCCCGGAAGCTCCGCTCGCCGTCACCCCACCGGCGAAGACCCCGAAAACCCGCCGACCGCCCGGTCGTGTCCTGAGGGACACCCGCACCGGGCCGACGAGAGGAAACCCTCCCGTGCCTGCCACCCTTCTCCCGCGCCGCGTCCTGGCCGCTGCCGCCGCCGTACCGCTGCTCGCCGTGGCGCTCACCGCCTGCGGTTACGGATCCGACAAGGCCACGGACGACTCGGGGAAGTCCCAGGTCGCCGCCGGGGCCAAGAAGCTCTCCGCCGACACGGTGAAGATCGGCTACTTCCCGAACCTCACCCACGCCACCGCGCTCGTCGGCGACCAGCAGGGCATCTTCCAGAAGGAGTTGGGCGGCACCCGGCTGAAGGCATCGACCTTCAACGCGGGCCCGTCCGAGATCGAGGCACTCAACTCCGGCTCGATCGACATCGGCTGGATCGGCCCGTCCCCGGCCATCAACGGCTACACCAAGTCCGGCGGCAAGAGCCTGCGCATCATCGGCGGCTCCGCGTCCGGCGGGGTGAAGCTGGTGGTCGACCCGAAGAAGATCAAGACCCTGGACGACGTCAAGGGCAAGAAGATCGCCACCCCTCAGCTCGGCAACACGCAGGACGTGGCGTTCCTCAACTGGATCGCGGGCAGGGGCTGGAAGGTCGACGCCAACAGCGGCAAGGGTGACGTGTCCGTCGTCCGTACGGACAACAAGGTGACCCCGGACGCCTACGCCTCCGGGTCCATCGACGGCGCGTGGGTCCCGGAGCCGACCGCGTCCAAGCTGGTCCAGCAGGGCGCGAAGGTGCTGCTCGACGAGAGCGACCTCTGGCCGGACAAGAAGTTCGTGATCACGAACATCATCGTGTCGCAGAAGTTCCTCGAGGAGCACCCGGACGTCGTCGAGGCCGTGCTGCGCGGCTCGGTGAAGACCAACGCGTGGATCAAGGCGCACCCCGACGCCGCGAAGGCCTCGGCCAACGCGGCGCTGAAGCGGCTGTCCGGGAAGGCGCTGCCCGCGGCGGTGCTCGACCCGGCGTGGAAGTCGATCGAGACCACCGACGACCCGCTCGCCGCGACCCTCGACAGCGAGGCGTCCCACGCGGTCAAGGCCGGACTGCTGAAGCAGCCCGACCTGAAGGGCATCTACGACCTGCGACCGCTCGACAAGGTGCTCAAGGCCGCCGGCCGGCCCGAGGTCTCCGACGCCGGTCTCGGCGTCAAGTAGGTCCGATCCCGTTTGCCGGGCGGTCCGAGCCCGGATTCCCCGACCGTCCCCAGGAGGTGACGACCATGGCCACAGCACTCGCCGGGGCCGACGACCGCATCGCGGTGACGCACGCGGCCCGTATCGAGCACGTCTCGAAGTCCTTCGGCGGACCCGCCGGGCAGCAGCTCGTCCTGGACGACATCACCCTCGATGTCGCACCGGGTGAGTTCGTCACGCTCCTGGGGGCGTCGGGGTGCGGGAAGTCCACCCTGCTCAACCTGGTCGCAGGGCTGGACGCGCCCACCGCGGGCTCCATCGAGACGCCCGGCGGGCGGCCGGCGCTGATGTTCCAGGAGCACGCGCTGTTCCCGTGGCTGACCGCGGGCAAGAACGTCGAACTGGCGCTGCGGCTGCGGGGCGTGCCGAAGGCCGACCGGCGCGGGGAGGCGGAGCGGCTGCTCGCTCTCGTACGGCTGGAGGGGGCGTACGCCAAGCGGGTGCACGAGCTGTCCGGCGGTATGCGGCAGCGGGTGGCGCTGGCCCGCGCGCTGGCGCAGGACAGTGAACTGCTGCTGATGGACGAGCCGTTCGCCGCGCTGGACGCCATCACCCGGGACGTGCTGCACGACGAGCTGACCCGCATCTGGCGCGAGACGAAGGTCTCGGTGCTCTTCGTGACCCACAACGTGCGCGAGGCGGTCCGGCTCGCGGAGCGGGTGGTGCTGCTGTCCTCGCGTCCCGGCCGGGTGGCGCACGAGTGGACGGTGGACATCGCGCACCCCCGCCGGATCGAGGACGCCGCGGTGGCCGAACTCTCGGTGGAGATCACCGAACAACTGCGTGGGGAGATCCGCCGCCATGGACAGCACTGACATCAGGGCCGACGAACTGGCCGGGCTCGGAGCGGGCCTGGACGCGCTCGACACCGTACGGGTCGACCGGGTCCCGGTCCGCGAGGTGCTGGTGCGGAAGGTGCTGCCGCCGGTGGTGGCGGTGGCGCTGGTGCTGGTGGTCTGGCAGATCCTGATCTGGGCGAAGGTCACCGACGACTACAAGCTGCCCTCGCCCGCCCAGGTGTGGGGCGAGGTGTCGGACTCCTGGGCGCAGGGCACGCTGCTCGGTTACATCTGGACGAGCGTCTCGCGCGGTCTGCTCGGCTTCCTCCTGGCCCTGGTGATCGGGACGCCGCTCGGTCTGCTGGTGGCGCGGGTGAAGTTCGTGCGGGCGGCGATCGGCCCGATCCTCTCGGGTCTCCAGTCGCTGCCCTCCGTCGCCTGGGTGCCGCCCGCGGTGATCTGGCTGGGGCTGGACGACACGATGATGTACGCGGTGATCCTGCTGGGTGCGGTCCCCTCGATAGCCAACGGTCTGGTCTCCGGCGTGGACCAGATCCCGCCGCTCCATCTGCGGGCCGGGCGCACGCTCGGCGCGACGGGGCTGCGCGGCACCTGGCACGTGGTGCTGCCCGCGTCGCTGCCCGGCTATCTGGCGGGGCTGAAGCAGGGCTGGGCGTTCTCCTGGCGCTCGCTGATGGCCGCGGAGATCATCGCGTCCTCGCCCGATCTGGGCGTGGGGCTGGGGCAGTTGCTGGAGCAGGGCCGGGAGACCAGCAGCATGTCGATGGTCTTCCTCGCCATCTTCCTGATCCTGATCGTCGGTATCGCCATCGACCTGCTCGTCTTCAGCCCGCTGGAGCGGCGGGTGCTGCGCAGCCGCGGTCTCCTGGTCAGGAGCTGACCCGCCGTGCACGACCACCGTCCGGTCCTCCTCGTCATCGCCCACGGCAGCCGCGATCCCCGGCACGCGGCGACGGTGCACGCGCTCACCCGCCGGGTGCGGTCGCTGCGCCCGGGGGTCCGGGTGGAGACGGGCTTCCTGGACTTCGACGCCCCGTCGGCCCCCCGGGTGCTGGACCGGCTGGCGGCGGAGGGGGTACGGGACGTGGTGGCGCTGCCGCTCCTGCTGACCCGCGCCTTCCACGCGAAGTCGGACATCCCCGCGGTGCTGCGGGAGGCTCCGGCGGGGTTGCGGGTCCGCCAGGCGGAGGTGCTCGGCCCGTCCCCGCTGCTGCTGGCCGCGCTGGAACGACGGCTGTACGAAGCGGGCCTCGACCCGCACCACAAACGCTCGACCGGGCTGGTTCTGGCCTCGGCGGGCTCCACGGACCCGGAGGCGATCGCAGTGATCGCTGAAATTGCGCGGGAGCTGCGGCACACCGGTTGGTGCGCCGTGCGGCCTGCGTTCGCCTCCGCTGCTCTGCCCCGTACCCAGGACGCGGTACGGGAGTTGCGGGCGTCCGGGTGCGACCGCGTCGCGGTGGCCCCGTACGTCATCGCACCCGGCCGCCTCCCGGACCGCATAGCCGCGGGCTCCCGGGAGGCGGGGGCGGATGTGCTGGCCGAAGTGCTTGGCGATTCCCTGGAGTTGGCCCGGTTGCTGCTCACTCGTTACGACGAGGCACGGGTACGGGACCCCAGGGCCTTCAGCTGTGCGGCAACGGCCTCGGGCGGGCGTCGTGCAAGCGTCCGCCCGAGACTGTTGCCGGTTGTTATCCGGCCTTGGTCGTCGCCTTGACCGTGGCGGCCGGGCCGACGCCGGCCGCGGTGACGGCGGCGACCGTGACCGTGTACGAGGTGCCCGGGGTCAGTCCGCCGATCACCCGGAACATCCCCTTGCCCGAAGGCTGTCCGACCAGGGCGTCACGTCCGGTGACCTCGATGGTGCGGCCGTCGGAGACGGTCAGCCGGTAGCCGATGACCTTGGCGTCGCCCATGTCGGTGGGCGGTGTCCAGGCGACGGTCGCCGCCTTGGCCTCGGTGCGCAGCTTGGGCCCGGTGGGCGCGGCGGGGAGCACGGTCGCCGCGGTGGGCCGGAGCGGGGCGGAGGCCAGCGACGGGGCGCTGATCCCGTGGGCGTTGGCCGCGGTGACGGTGACCGTGAAGGGGCCCGCGTCCGCGCGGAGTCCGCTGATCCGGATGTACGCCTGCCGCTTGTAGTCGGCCGCGGAGAGGGTCGCCGTGGCGGCCTCGGTGCCGTCGGGGCGCAGGGCGTGCGCGGTGTAGCCGAGGACCGGCGAACCGCCGTCGACGAAGGACGGGTTGAAGATCGCGTACAGGGCGTCGGCCCCGGCCGTGCTCGTGCCGACCCGGGACGGCGCCTCGGGCGCGGAGACCGCTCCCGCCGTACGGCTGAGGATCCCGCGGTAGGCGGGCTCGATCCCGGCGTTGCCGACGATCGCCGCGGGGGCGTCGGAGGGGGCCGTCATGATGTGGTTGCCGGTGGTCACCAGGCCCTTGTTGTCACCGTCGGCGGTGCCTTCCTCCCACCAGTTGTCCTTGATGAGCGTCGGGTCGTGGTTGCCGAGCTGGTCGCGGTAGTCGGTGTGGCTGCTGGCCACGTTGGCGTACGAGGCCCCGTAGAGCACATTGCCCTCGACGGTCTCGTAGGTGCAGCCGTTGTCGGTGTAGACGCTCTTGCCCAGGCCCCACTGGTCGTGGATGACGTTGCCCGTGACCTTCTCGCCGTCGGCCTGTGAGGTGCCGGTCAGGCCCTGGGTGTAGATGCCACCACCGTCGTCGAACATCTGCATGTAGTCGAAGATGAGGTTGTCACGCACCGCGTTGTCGTGGCTGGAGTTGGGGGTCGCGGGTGAGCCGACCTTGTCGGGCCAGCCTCCCCAGCCCATGGAGATCGCGCTGTAGCCGAGGTGGTCGAGCTGGTTGTGCGCGAGGGTGTTGTGCTGGGTGTAGCCGTTGAGGATGCCGACGGAGCCGTGGAACTCCCGGGGCAGCGCGTACAGGTGATTGTCCGTCACCTCCACCCCGCTCGCCGGGGTCCGGCCGTCGACCCCGCCGATCTCCAGGCCGTTGCCCGAGATGTCGGTGAAGGTGCTGCCCTTGACCTGGGAATCGGTGGTGCCGGTACCGAGTTCGAGCCCGGCGGCGCCCAGGTGGGTGAAGGCGTCGTCACTGAATTCGATGTGTGTGCCGTAGGCGAAGGAGACGTTGCCCGGCATCGGGGTCCAGGACGCGAACGGGCAGGTGCCGCCCTCGACGAAGCCGCACAGGCCCTGGGTGGCCCAGCCGGTCGGGCCGGTGACGGTGTATCCGGCCTGGATCTCGGAGAACCCTTCGGAGCTGGAGGGCGTCAGCCAGGTCGCGTAGCTGAACTGGAGCCCGCGGAAGGCCACATCGTGCACGGGGGCGGCAGCGGTGCCGCGGCCGTCGACGAGCTTCTCGGCGGCTGCCGCCTCGACGTCCGCGTGGCGGATGTTCTCGCCCTTGCGCGGCATGTAGTAGACGGTGTGGGCCGAGCGGTCGAGGTACCACTCGCCGGGCTGGTCGAGGAGTTCGTAGGCGTTCTCGATGTACGAGGCCTTGCCGTTGTTGGTGAGGTGGCCGGGGCCGACCATGGAGACGGTGCGCCCGGGGATGTCGGGGAACTCGACCCGCTTGTTGGAGTTGTCCCAGCAGGGCTGGACCATGGTGAGGGTGGTGTCCTTGGCCGCGGCGATCCGGCAGCGCGGTTCGGTCCACTGGCCGAGGCCGTTGCGTTCGACGTTCCAGAGCTCCTCGCCGCTGGAGTAGACGAATTCGGCGTCGGAGGGGTGGCGCCAGTGCGCGAGGGTGTCCGCCGTGGTGGTGTACCCGGTGGCGGTGGGGGTCAGGCCGACGGGTACCTCGCCCCGCGCGCGCTGGGCCCGCACCCCGTCGACGTACAACTGCCGGGTGTCGGTGAGTCCGCGGGGCGCGGGCGCCGAGTAGAGGCCGGGGCGTCCGTGGACCGGCTGCCAGCCCTGGACCTGCTTGCCGCCGCTGATGACGGTGGATCCGGTGCCCTGCCAGACGATGGTGTGGCCGTTGCGACCGGAGTCCCTGGCGTCGAGTACGAGCGGCTTGTCCGTCCGGTACGTACCGGACGCGAGGTGGACGGTCAGATCGCCCTTGGCGCGGGCGGCCCTGGTCCGGGCGAGATCGCGGGCCCGCTGGAGCGTCCTGACGGGGTGGCGGGCGGTGCCTTGTGCGTGGTCGTCGCCGGTCGGGGTCACGTAGACGTCCGAGGCGTGCGTATCAGCGGGGTGGCCGTTGCCTGCGTCGGCTCCGGCGGCGGTCACGCTGCCAGGGACGCCGAGCGCCAGGACGGCGGAGAGAGCAGCGACAAGTGCGGCTCTTCGGGGTGCGAGCATCTTCCCTCTCATGGAATCAGTTTCAGATAGCAGGAGAAAGGTAGGAGGGCTGGCGTGTAACGGTCAACGGTTATGCCAATAACTTCGCAACGGGTCCGAGACTTGACGGTGAGTCATCGGAGCAATCGGCGTGGGTCCGTACGGGTCCGTCGTCGGTTCAGCAGTCAGGTCAGCAGTCAGGTCAGCCGTGGCACGTCGTCACAGAGCATCGGAAGCGCGCGGGACCACGCCACGGACGGGCCCGTGCCGGGACCGCCTCGCGCCGGGCACCGCCCTGTTCAGCTCAGTGAGCCGCCGCGCTCAGCGGGCCGCTTCGGCGGCGACCAGGGCGGCCAGTTCCGCGACCGGCAGGGAGCCCGCGGCACGTCGCTCGCGCGCGAAGGCGTTGGCCGTGCGCTGGAGTACGTCGTTCACCGGCGTCGGCACACCGTGCATCCTGCCGAGGAGCGAGATCTCACCGTTGAGGAAGTCGGCCTCGATCGTGCCGGTCCCCCGGCTGAGGCTCTGCCACGAGGAGCCGCCGGCGTGCGGTTGCCCTTCGAGCGGCTGCAGCACGATCTTCTCGCCGCGGGCCCGCTGCTGTTCCTCGGTGCTCGCGGCCTCGATCCCGGCCGCAGCGTAGACCGCCTCGCCCTCCGCCACCACCTGCCGGGCGAGTCCGGCCCGTACCTCGCCGGGGTCGGAACCGCAGACGGCCTGGATCGAATTGCCGAGATTCGAGAGCAGCTTGGCGTACTTCCAGCGCATCACGTCCGGGACGACCGGTGCCTCGAACGGGGCCTTCTCCAGATCACCGGAGATCTGCCGGGCCGTTTCGTCCGTGCCCGACGGATAGCGGCCGATGTGCAGCATCCCGGTGAGCGGGGAGCCTGCGGCGGCGACCAGTCCGGGCTCCAGGAACGTCGCGGGCAGCCAGACGCACATGCCGTAGACGTGGTGGAAGCGGCGCAGTGCCAGCCGTTCGCCCTCGACGCCGTTCTGCGCGCAGACCAGCGGGAGCACCTCGGCGGCGGTCGCGCCGGTACCGGCCACCGGGCGCGGGGCCCAGGCGTCGAGGGCCGCGGCGCTGTCCTGGATCTTCACCGTCAGTACGAGTACGTCGTCGGCGCGCAGCTCGACCGCCTCCGGCCCGTCGGCCACCGGGAGCGCGAGCGTGCGGGTGCCCTCGGCGGTCGCCATGCGCAGTCCGGCGTCCCGCAGCGCCGCGTAGTGCGCGCCACGGGCGACGAGGACCACCTCGCTGCCGCTCTCGGCCAGCCGGCCGCCGATGATGCCGCCGACGGCTCCCGCTCCGATGATGATGTAGCGCATACGGGCGACTCTGGCACAGTCGGATAGCGTCCAGCCATGATCAGGGACACTTTTCGGCTCGGCGGTGAGCTGCCGGTACGGCGCATCGGTTTCGGTACGGCGCAGCTGACCGGCGCCGGGTACTGGGGCCCGCGCGGCGCACGGCAGGACGCGCGGGACGTACTGCGGCGGGCGGTCGAGCGCGGCGTCACCCTCATCGACACCGCCGACAACTACGGGCCCGACATCGCGGAAGAGCTGATCGCCGAGGCCCTGCACCCGTACCCGGCCGGCCTGGTGATCGCCACCAAGGGCGGAGTCGTCCGTACCGGCCCCGACGCCTGGCACATCGCGGGCCGTCCCGAGCAGCTGCGCGCGATGTGCGAGGCGAGTCTGCGGCGGCTGCGGGTGGACACGATCGACCTGTACCAGCTGCACCGGCTCGATCCGGACGTCCCGATGGCCGAGCAGTTGGGCGCCCTCGATGCCTTGCGGCAGGAGGGTAAGATCCGGTACATCGGCCTGGACACCATTACCGCCGATCAGCTCGAGCAGGCGCTCTCCCTGACCGGGATCGCCTCGGTGCAGAACCGCTTCAATCTCCTCGACCGCGCGTCGGCGGACGTGTTGGCGGCGTGCGAGCGCCACGGCCTCGCGTTTCTGCCCTGGTTCCCGCTGTCCAACGGCGCTCTGACCGGCGAGGCCTCATCGGCACTGACCGCGATCGCCGAACGCCATGGCGCCACCAGGGGCCAGCTCGCGCTGGCCTGGCTGCTGCACCGTTCCCCCGTCCTGCTCCCGACACCCGGCACCGGCTCGCTCGGACATCTGGACGAGAACGTGGACGCGGCAGAGCTGCGCCTGTCCGAGGAAGAAATGAAGGAGCTGAACGACCTGTGAGTACCGTCGTGATCCGGGCGGACGACGTCGATTTCGTACGGGACGGGAATCTGCTGCTGGACTCGGTCTCGATAACCGTGCACAGCGGGGAGCACTGGGCTCTGCTCGGTGCCAACGGCGCGGGCAAGTCGACCCTGCTCGGTCTGCTGGGCGCGGTGACCCATCCGACCCGGGGGACGGTGGAGATCCTGGGGCGCACCCTCGGCCGGGTGGATCTGCGGGAACTCCGGTCCCATCTGGGGCACATCAATCCGCGCCATCCGCTGCACTCGCCGCTGCGGGTCCGCGACGTCGTCCTGACCGGGCTGACCAACTCGATCGAGCCGGTCCCGCGCTGGTCGCCGACGGCCGAGCAGATCGGCCGGGCCGAGCGGCTGCTGCGGATGCTCGGCATGGGCGGCGAGAAGGCCGAGTCCCGCTGGCCGACGCTCTCGCAGGGTGAGCGGGGCCGTACGCTCATCGCCCGCGCGCTGATGCCGAGCCCGCGGCTGGTGCTGCTCGACGAGCCGGCCACCGGCCTGGATCTCGCCGCCCGTGAACAGCTGTTGAGCAGCCTGGACGAACTGCGCGGTGAGCATCCGGAGCTGGCGACGATTCTGGTCACCCACCACCTGGAGGAGCTGCCCGCGTCCACCACGCACGCGATGCTGCTGAGCGGTGGCCGGTGCCTGGGCTCGGGCCCCGCCGACGAGGTGCTCACGACCGACCAGGTCAGCAAGTGCTTCGACCACCCGGTACGGATCACCCGCACGGACGGGCGGTGGGCGGCACGGGCGATGGGCGACGTCAGTCGGCGGTCATCTCCAGCAGTTTGACGACGGTGTTCCAGTTGCGGGACGTGCCGTTGATCCCCCGGTTCAGGCCGGGCCGGCTCAGCTGTTCCGCGAGCTTGGAGCGGCCGAGTCCGTCCGGGGCGTAGAGGTAGAGGGCGCGGTCGCCGAGCCTGAACTCCTCCGGCAGATACGTCTGCGGGTCGAGGGCGGCGAACCGCTCGGGGGTGACGGGGCCCGAGAAGTAGGTGACATGGAGTTGCCTGCCTTCCAGCTCCGCCGCCGGGAACGGACAGGCCTCGGCGACGGCCCGCAGGTACGGGCCGCCGCGCACGAGGCAGTCGACGTGGAAACCGAAGTGGTCCTCGATGGCCTGCTCCACTCCTGCGGCGAGCACGTCCTCGTCCGTCGCGTCGCTGCTGAAGGCCGCGTTCCCGCTGTTGAGGTACGTACGGACATCGCCGTGGCCGAGTTCGGCGAGCACTGTTCTGAGCTCGGCCATCGGTACCTTCCGGTGCCCGCTCACGTTGATCCCGCGCAGCAGAACCGCGTACTTGTTCGTCATGGGACGAACATAGTGCGGGGCACGGACAGGGGTCCCGTGCCGCGACGGGCCGTCCGCTTCACCGGGTGGGCAGTTCGCTTCACCGGGCGGGCCGTCCGCTTCACCGGGCGGGCAGTTCGGCCTCGATGAGGTCGGCCGCCCGCTTCGTACCGCCCTCCCCCGCCATCTCCTCACGGATCCGCGTCAGCCGCTCCGCCACCTCGGGGTCACCGGCCACGGCGAGCACCGTGTCGCGCAGGGTCGCGGCGGTGGCCTCCGCCATCGGTACGTGCCGGGCGACGCCCAGCGACTGGAGCATGTCCGCGTTGGAGAACTGGTCGACGGCCTGTGGGACGGCGACCATCGGTGTGCCGGTGGCGAGGCCCTCCTGGCTGCCGCCCGCGCCCGCGTGCGTGATGAACGCGTCGGCCTGCTTGAGGATCGCGAGTTGCGGCGCCCAGCTCAGCACCTCGAAGTTGGCCGGGACCGGGCCCAGTTCGGCCGGGTCGATGAACTTGCCGATCTGGAGCACCACATGCCAGCCGGGCAGGTCTCCGAAGGCCTTGATGCACTCGCGGTAGAAGCCGGGCTGTTTGGTGAACGTCGACCCGAGCGAGACCAGCAGAACCTTCTCGGCACCGTCCGGCCGCTGCCAGCCGCCCTGTTCTCCGCGGTCGCCCTGGCAGGCGCCGACGAAGGTGTACACGTCCTCGTCGACGCGGTCGGCGTTCGGCTGCATCGCGCGGGGGATGAGGACGATGCTGCGGCGGGGGCGGCCGACGAACGGGTCGGGGTGTTCGTCGATGCCCTGGGACTCCAGCCAGGCGTGGAAGCGGTCGTAGTACGCCCGGCCGCGCTCGGTGGCCATCAGCTGGGCGGTCATCGGTTCGCCGACCTCCTGCTCGTACCCCCGCCAGGCGACCAGGTTGGGGGAGAGCGAGACGTCGGGGACGTTCCAGCGGCGGGACAGGACGATCGCCGGGTAGGAGGTGATGTCGTGGACGATCAGGTCGGGCACGCCGACTCCGTCCGCCCCTTCGTGTGCGTCGATCAGCTGCGGCAGCACGGTGATGGCGTCGCGGAGGAACGGCTCGACGTGCTCGATCACCTCGGTGCCCCAGGCCTCGGGGTCGTCGTCGGTGGGGAGCGTCGAGGTGTAGACGACGGGCTCGGCGCCGGTCTCCGCGACCTTGCCGGCGAACGACTCGGGGATCGCGTACGTGACGCGGTGGCCACGGGCGACGAGTTCCCGGATCACTTCGATGCTCGGGTTCACGTGACCGGAGGCCGCGATGGAGAACATGGCGATATGGGCGCGCTTCGGAGAAGTCATGCCTTCACGGTAGGCGAGACGAGACGTCTCGTACACTTAATATTCGGGGGCAGCCCACGGGGCACCCCGCGGTGCGCCCACCGACCGCCGGCCGCCCGTCGCCGACCGCCCGCCCGCTGCCCTCCGCCGAACGGGCCTGCCCGCACGGATGCGAAACTTGGCCTGTTCCAACGAGAGCGGGAGACATCACATGGACGAGTCCAGGGCGCGGGACGTACTGGCGGCGGCAGGTCTGGCGCAGGACGCGGCGCTGCTGGCCCTGGGCGAGAACGCGGTGTTCGCGTCCGGCGGGCTCGTCGTCAAGGTGGGCCGGGACGCGGCCCTGCTGGAGCGGGCCGAGCGCGAACTGTCCATCGCCGACTGGCTGGCGGAGGCGGGCATCCCCGCGGTCCGCGCGGCCGAGCCGAAGGCGCGGCTGGTCGACGGTCACCCCGTGACGCTCTGGCACCGGCTCCCCGACGCGGTCCGCCCGGCCGGGCCCGCCGACCTCGCCGTACTGCTGCGCGCCGTCCACGCGCTGCCCGCCCCCGCGTTCCCGCTCCCCCGGCGCGAGCTCCTCGGCGGTGTCGAGCGCTGGCTGCGGCTGGCCGGGGACGCCATCGATCCGGCGGACGCCGACTATCTGCGCGAGCGCCGTGACGGGTTCGCCTCGGCGGCAGCCGTGCTGACACCTCACCTGCCGCCCGGCCCGATCCACGGCGACGCGCTGACCCGGAACGTCCATGTCGGCCCCGGGGGGCCGGTCCTCGTCGACCTGGAGACCTTCTCCTCGGACCTGCGGGAACACGACCTGGTCGTGATGGCCCTCTCCCGCGACCGCTACGGCCTGGCCCCGGAGGCGTACGACACCTTCACCCGTGGCTACGGCTGGGACGTACGCGAGTGGGACGGCTGCGCGGTACTGCGCGGCGCCCGCGAGACGGCGAGCTGCGCCTGGGTGGCTCAGCACGCCCCGGCCAACCCCAAGGCGCTGGCCGAGTTCCGCCGGAGGGTGGCCTCGCTGCGGGACAACGACCCGGAAGTCCGCTGGTACCCCTTCTAGGACGTCCGGGACCCGTCCGAGACCTGCCCGGGAGACCTGCCCGCAAGACCCTGTCCACGGCTCAGGACCCGGCTGCCGGTCCGGCCGGAGCCCGGACGGCGGTCGGCGGCGCCTCGCGCAGCGGCCAGGCCGTGTCCACCACCGCGTCCGCGTTCCCCTTCCGCCGCAGGAACTTCTGGAAGTCGGTGGCCCACTCCGCGTACCACCCGATCTGGCTGCGGTGCAGGTCGGCGAGGTCCAGCGCGGCGACCTGCGGATGCCGCTCGGCGATCGCGATCGCCACCCGCACCGCGGCCAGCGCGTCGGCCGACGCCTCGTGCGCCGATTCGAGGACCACTCCGTACTCGCCGCAGGCCGCCTCCAGGGTGCGCTTGCCCCGGCGGAAGCGGTCGACGGCCCGGTCGATGGTGAGCGGGTCGATGACGGGCGCGGCCTCCGCCAGGCGCGGCAGGCCGTGCCGGCGCAACTCGGCGGCGAGCAGCGACAGATCGAACGCGGCGTTGTACGCGATGACCGGCACGCCGAGCGCCCAGTACCCGGCGAGCACCTCGGCTATCTCACGGGCCACTTCCCGCACCGGCCTGCCCTCCGCCACCGCCCGCTCGCTGGAGATGCCGTGGATCTCCGACGCCTGCGCCGGGATCAGCACCCCCGGGTCGGCCAGCCAGTCGTGGCGACGCACCACTTCCGCGTCCCGTACTTCGACGATCGCGGCTGTCACGATCCGCGCCTGAAGCGGATCCGTGCCGGTCGTCTCCAGGTCGAAGCCGACCAGCGGTCCCCGATGCCAGCTCATGGCGGCCCTCCTTCGTGGTGCTTTCCCCCAAGTGGGAACCACCCTCGCATGCGCCACTGACAACGCCCCCGGCGCGACCCGGTGGCGCACCCTCCGTCAGGAGACCGGGCGGGAATCGGCCCATACGGACTCGAACTCGTCGCGGTACGTCTCGAAGAGGCCGTGCTCGGCGTCCTGACCGTGCCGGACCACCGCCCGGCCGCCGCCCCGCAGCACCAGCACCGGGGCCTCCATGCCACGGGCCTTGCGCAGATACGACTGGACCACCGCGAGGCCGTCCGATCCGTCGCCGTCGACCAGACACGCCATGAAACGCGGGGTCTCGTCGAAGACATGGATCTCGAAGGCACCCGGGTCCCGCAGCCGGGACCGGACCCGGCGCATGTGCAGGATGTTCATCTCCACCGACCGGCTCAGCTCGCCCTTCTTCAGTCCCAGTTCCCGCTCGCGCCGCTTCACGGCGCTGCTCGCCGGGTTGAGGAACAGCAGCCGGACCCGGCAGCCCGACTCGGCCAGCCGGATCAGCCGCCGGCCCGAGAAGTTCTGGACGAGGAGGTTCAGGCCTATCCCTATCGCGTCGAGCCGGCGGGCACCGCCGAAGAGGTCCTCGGCCGGGATCTGCCGCTGGAGGCGGACCCGGTCCGGGTGGACGCTGACGACGTCCGCGTAACGGTCGCCCACCAGGTCCTCGACGGCGTCCACCGGGAGCCGGTCGGCGGTGGGCGCGCCGGAACCCGCCCCCAGGATGTCGAGCAGCCGCGAGGAGGCCCGCTCGGCCTGGGCCAGCACCGCCTGGGACAGGGCGCGGTTGCGCGAGACGACGTTCCGGGTGACCTCCAGCTCGTCCAGAGCCAGTTCCACGTCGCGCCGGTCGTCGTAGTACGGCTCGAAGCACGGCCAGTGCTGCACCATCAGCTCCCGCAGCTGCGGGAGGGTGAGGAAGCTGAGCACGTTGTCGTCGGCCGGGTCGAGCAGATAGCCCTTGCGGCGCGAGACCTCCCGTACGGCGACGGCACGCTGCACCCACTCCTGACCGGCCGGGCCCGCCGCGGCGACCACCCAGTCGTCGCCGTGCACCGGTTCGTAGATGGGGCGCAGCACAGCGGCCACCACCGCGCGGAGCCGCTGCTCCACGAGGTTCAGCCAGATGTAGGCGCGCCCGGCCCGCTGGGCCCGGGTGCGCACCTCGTTCCAGGCGTCCGCTCCCCAGTCGAGTTCCGCCCCGATCTCCATGGGCCGCGCCAGCGAGACCGCTCCGGGTGAGACACCTGTGGAGCCCCCGTCGTGACCTGGGTCACCTGGGGGTAGCTCCAGCCCTCCCGAGCCCACCCGCGTACCGCCTCTCACTCCCCCTGCAACGATCAAGGAAGGGTACTCCGCGGGCGGGAGCCGGTGCAGCCGCTTGCACAGGCTCCTTTCTCAACTCCCCTATTCGTGGTGACCGTTCTCACGACAGTTGCGGCCGGGTGAGGGGATTCGTAGTGGTTCGTGGCGAGAAGGCGCTGACACGCCCGACTTGGCACGGAGTGTGGAAGAGTCCTTCCCATGCAGGTCTGGCCGGGACAGACATACCCCCTCGGTGCCACGTACGACGGCGCCGGGACCAACTTTGCGGTCTTTTCGGAGGCCGCCGACCGAATCGAGTTGTGCCTGCTGCACGACGACGGTTCAGAGACGGCGGTGGAGCTGCGGGAGACCGACGCCTTCGTACGCCATGCCTATCTGCCGGGCATCATGCCGGGGCAGCGGTACGGATTCCGGGTGCACGGCCCGTACGCTCCGGAGAACGGGCAGCGCTGCAACTCCGCGAAGCTGCTCCTCGACCCGTACGCCAAGGCGGTGAGCGGGCAGGTCAAGTGGGACGAGTCGGTGTACGGCTACCACTTCGGCCGGCCGAACTCGCGCAACGACCTGGACTCCGCCCCGCACACGATGACCTCGGTGGTCGTCAATCCGTACTTCGACTGGGGCGACGACCGGCTGCCGCGGACGCCGTACCACGAGACCGTGCTCTACGAGGCCCATGTGAAGGGCCTGACGATGCTCCATCCGGCTCTGCCCGACGAGATGCGCGGGACGTACGCGGCGCTCGCGCATCCGGCGGTCATCGAGCACCTGACGGAACTGGGCGTCACGGCCCTGGAGCTGATGCCCGTTCACCAGTTCGTCAACGACCACCGTCTTGAGGACACCGGGCTCTCCAACTACTGGGGCTACAACACCATCGGTTTCTTCGCCCCGCACAACGCCTACGCCTCGTGGGGCGACCGCGGTGAGCAGGTCCTCGAATTCAAGCAGGCCGTCCGGGCCCTGCACGAGGCCGGGATCGAGGTCATCCTCGATGTCGTCTACAACCACACCGCCGAGGGCAACCACCTGGGGCCGACCCTCTCCTTCCGCGGCCTCGACAACGCCTCGTACTACCGGCTCACCGGCGATCCGCACTACTACATGGACACCACGGGCACCGGCAACAGTCTGCTGATGCGCTCCCCGCACGTGCTCCAGCTGATCATGGACTCGTTGCGGTACTGGGTGACCGAGATGCACATCGACGGCTTCCGCTTCGACCTCGCCGCCACCCTGGCCCGCCAGTTCCACGAGGTCGACCGGCTGTCGTCCTTCTTCGACCTGGTGCAGCAGGACCCGGTGGTCTCGCAGGTGAAGCTGATCGCCGAGCCGTGGGACGTCGGCGAGGGCGGCTACCAGGTGGGGAACTTCCCGCCGCTGTGGACGGAGTGGAACGGCAAGTACCGCGACACCGTGCGGGACCTGTGGCGCGGAGAGCCGCGGACGCTCGCGGAGTTCGCCGGGCGGCTCACCGGCTCGTCCGACCTGTACCAGGACGACGGGCGGCGCCCGCTCGCCTCGATCAACTTCACCACCTGCCACGACGGCTTCACCCTGCACGACCTGGTCGCGTACAACGACAAGCACAACGAGGCCAACGGCGAGAACAACCGGGACGGCGAGAGCCACAACCGGTCGTGGAACTGCGGCGCCGAGGGCGCGAGCGACGACCCCGCGGTGCTGGAACTGCGGGAGCGTCAGATGCGGAACTTCGTGGCCACCCTGCTGCTCTCGCAGGGGGTGCCGATGCTGAGCCACGGCGACGAGTTCGCCCGTACCCAGCGCGGCAACAACAACGCGTACTGCCAGGACAGCGAGCTGGCCTGGGTGCACTGGCCCGATCCCGAGCAGGTCCGCTCCGAGGACGGCGGGCGCAGCTCGCTGCTGGCCTTCACCCGGGCGATGGTGGCGCTGCGGCGGGAGCATCCGGTCTTCCGGAGGCGGCGGTTCTTCCACGGGCGTCCGGTGGAGGGCACCCATGACGACCTCTCCGACATCGCCTGGTTCACCCCGGAGGGCGAGGAGATGGTCCAGCGGGACTGGCAGGCCGCGCACGCCAAGGCACTGTCGGTCTTCCTGAACGGGAACGCCATCTCCGAGCCGGGTACGCGGGGCGAGCGGATCGCCGACGACTCGTTCCTGCTGATGTTCAACGCGAGTGCGGACGAGATCGAGTTCGTGGTGCCGGTGAGCCACGGCAGGCAGTGGGAGGTCGTCGTCGACACGGCCCATGAGGACGGTGTGCCGCCCGGCCGGGGGCCGAAGGTCGACGCGGGTGACCGGCTGGCGCTGATCGGGCGGAGCCTGACCGTGCTGAAACGGCCCGCCTGACCGGCCTGTCCGACCGGCCCGTACGGCAGGCCCGTACGGCAGGCCCGTACGGCAGGCCCGTACAGCAGGAGAGGCGAGCGGGTCGGGGCGGAAAGTGACAGGGAGTCGCGGAAACGGGGTACGTACGCTCCCATGACGCCCACTGCGACGTACCGGCTCCAGATCCAGCCGGAGTTCCCGTTCTCGGCCGCCGGGGAAGCGGTGCCGTATCTGGCTGCCCTCGGTGTCTCGCACCTCCATCTGTCGCCGGTCCTCGGCGCCGTGCCCGGCTCCACCCACGGCTACGACGTCGTCGACCACGCGCGGGTGCGCGACGAACTGGGTGGCGAGGCGGGGCTGCGGGCGCTCGCGGACACCGCCAGGACGCACGGTCTCGGTCTCGTCCTGGACATCGTGCCGAACCACATGGCCGCGTCCCCCCGCTACAACCGGCCGCTGTGGGAAGTCCTGCGCGAGGGGCCCGTGTCGCCGTACGCCCGCTGGTTCGACATCGACTGGGAGTCGGGCGGCGGCAAGGTGCTGCTGCCCGTCCTGGGCCACCGGATCGGCGACGAGCTGGACCGGCTGGAGGTCGACGGCGAGATGCTGCGCTACTACGACCATCTGTTTCCGCTGCGCGAGGGAACCGCGGGGCTGCCGCTGCCCGAGCTGCTCGACGCCCAGTGGTACCGGCTCACCTGGTGGCGGCTGGCCCGTACCGAGCTCAACTACCGCCGGTTCTTCACCATCTCCGATCTGATCGGGGTCCGCGTCGAGGACCCCGCGGTCTTCGTCGCCACCCACGCCAAGGTGCTGGAGCTGATGCAGGACGGCGTGATCGACGGGCTGCGCATCGACCACCCGGACGGCCTGGCCGATCCGGGTACGTATCTCCGCCGGCTCGGTGAGGCGACCGCCGGACGCTGGACCGTCGTCGAGAAGATCCTCACCGGCGACGAGCGGCTGCCCGCCGACTGGGCGGTCGCCGGGACGACCGGTTACGACGCGCTGCACCGGATCGACGGCCTGTTCACCGACCCCGCAGGCGTCGGCGAACTGCTCCGCCACTACCGGGACTACGCGGGCCCCTCGGGTGATCGCGGCGGGTACTGGGAGTCGACGGTGCGCCGGGCCGCGTACAAGGTCCTCACCCATGAACTGGCGGCCGAGACGGCGTTCCTGGTCCGTACGGCGGAGCAGATCTGCGCGGCCGACCCGGCACTGCGCGACCACGCGCCGTGGGCGTTGCGGGTCGCGCTGCGCGAACTGCTCGTGCGGCTGCCCGTGTACCGGCCGTACGCGACGGCGGGCGGGCCGACGCCGGACACCGCCGAGGCCACGCTGGATCCCGAGACGGTCCGGCAGGCCGCCGCTTCCTTCCCGGTGGCGGAGGAGGCGGCGGCCGTGGGGGTCGTACGGGACCTGGCGCTCGGCAAGCTCGGCGACGGTCCGGCCCACGCCGCCTTCTGCGCCCGCTTCGCCCAGACGTCGTCCGCGCTGCGCGCCAAGTCCGTCGAGGACACCGCCTTCTACCGCTACGCCCCGCTGGTGTCGGCGGGAGAGGTGGGCGGCGATCCGGGGGCGCCCGCGGTGAGCCCGTCGGAGTTCCACGCGTTCTGCGCCCGGCTCGCCCGCGACTGGCCGGGCAGCGGGACCGTACTGACCACGCACGACACCAAGCGCAGCGCGGACGTCCGGGCGCGGATCGCGGTGCTGACCGAGTGCCCCGAGCGGTGGGCGGAGCTGCTGGGGCTGCTGACCACTCCGGCGCCCGATCCGCATCTGGCGTGGATCGCCTGGCAGACCGCGTTCGGTTTCGGGCGGCCCGATCCGGAACGGCTGGGTCCCGCGCTGCTGAAGTCCGTCCGGGAGGCGGGGCTGCACACCAGCTGGACCGAGCAGAATCCGGCGTACGAGCAGGCGGTGGCCGACTTCGTGGCGGCGGGGCCCGCGGGGCCTCCGTACTCCGCGGTCGCCCGGCTCGCGCGCGCGCTCGATCCGTACGTACGGGCCAACACGCTCGGGGCGGCCCTGGTCCACCTGACCATGCCGGGGGTGCCGGACCTCTATCAGGGCACCGAGGGCACCTACCTGGCGCTGGTGGATCCCGACAACCGCCGTCCTCCGGTCCCGGTGGACCCGTCGGACGAGAAGCTCGCCGTGACGACCACCGCGCTGCTGCTGCGCCGTGACTTCCCGGACGTCTTCGGCGAGTCGGGGACGTACGCACCGCTGTCCCCCGAGGGCGCCGCCGCCGCGCACTGTCTGGCGTTCTGCCGCTCCGGCGAGGTCGTCACCGCGGTGACCAGACTGTCGCTGCGGCTCGCGGACGCGGGCGGCTGGCGGGACACGGAGCTGCCGCTGCCCGCCGGGGTGTGGCTGGATCTGCTGGCGCCCGAGCGGGAGTTCACCGGCCGGGTGGCGGTGCGGGAGCTGTTCGCCGTACGGCCGGTGGCGCTGCTCAAGCGGGTCGTACGCACAGCGCCCGGGGCGCGCGGGTGAGCAGCCCGGTCTCGACGGGCCGGAAGCCGTCGGCCCAGCGGAGGCCGGGCATCGCCTCCAGCAGTGCGCGCAGCCCGTACTGCGCCTGGAGCGCGGCCACCTCGGCCACCGGGCAGCCGGGCGGGCCGAGGGCGAGACGGCCCGGGTCGGGGCGGAACAGGTCGAAGTCGTCGGCTGCCGCGAACCGTTCGTGGTCGCGGCCGGCCGAGCCGATCAGGATGCCGACGGCGGCGCCGGCCGGGACCGTGCCGCCCGCGAGGGGTACGTCCTGCACGGCCCTGCGGACCAGGACATGGACCGGCGGGTTCCGGCGCAGCGTCTCCGCCCAGGCGCGCGGGATCAGGGCGGGGTCCTCCCGGACGGCCGCCAGCTGCGCGGGGTGGTCGAGGAGGTTGGCGATGAGTGAGGCGAGCGCCTTCTCGGTCAGGGCGGCCCGGTCGGCGAGGAGACCCGCCAGCGCGGCGGTGCCGGGCCCGCCCCGCCCGCGCCGCCCGGGTCCGGTACGGGTGGGCGGCAGGCCGCGGTCCCCGCGGGCGAGCGCGTCGTAGGGCAGCCCGGCGGCGGTGGCGACCACTCCGGACGGCAGCCAACGGCAGAACTCGGCGACCAGGTCGGCCTCGGGGCGGCGGGCGAGCCGGCTGGCCAGGACGTACGCGGTCCGCTCGGCGATCTCCCGGAACGCGCCCGTGGCATGCTCACGGACCGCCCGCGGGGCGAGGAGGTGCGGGGCCCCGCACCGGTCGTCGCCCGGTTCGCAGCACGAGACGGAGCGCGGGCGGCCCAGACGCGCGTCACGGAGCGCGCCGACGACATCGGTGTACCGGCTGACCAGCCAGGCGCCGAGGTGCGGGTCGTAGGCCGGCGGGTGGCGCTCGCGCAGCGTGCGGTACAGGGGGTACGGGTCGGGGGCGGCGGCGAGGGAACACTGCGGGGCGGCTGGTCCCGCAGCCGGGCGCACCGGCACCGGAGCGGACTCCTCGGCGGCCGGATCAGCGGTCATCGTGTCACCCGCCCGGTCTCGGTGCCCCGCCGCGCGGCGCTGTTCCTCTCAGCGGACCACCGGAGGCCCGGCCACGCAGTCGGCGTGCGCCCGTACGGGTGACCGCGTGGTGCGCAGCAGCTCGGTGAAGGCCGCTGCCGCGCCGGTCAGCGCGACGCGGGAGAAGACCGTCAGCTCGCGTCGCCACGACGGGTCGACGCGCAGCACCACACAGTCCTCGCCGACCGCGCCCCGCACCACGTGCAGCGGGACGGCCGTGATCCCGACGCCCGCCGCCGCCATCCGTACCGCTGTCGAGGTGTGCTCGGTCCGTACGGCGGTGCGCGGTGCGAAGCCCGCTTTCGCGCAGGCCCGGTCCAGGAACGGCTGCCCTTCGACCAGTGGTTCCATCGCGCACCGCACCCAGGTCCGGTCGGCCAGTTCCGTCAGGCCGACCGTGCCGCGCCCGGCGAGGGGGTCGTCGAAGGGGACGGCGACGATGATCTCCTCCTCGCCCACCGGGACGACGGGACCCGGCCAGTACTGCGGCGACGGGCCGACGGCGAGGTCCGCGGTGCCGCGCTCGACCTGTTCCTCCAGGGCGTCGGTGGAGGCGTACTCGTGCAGGAAGAGCGCGACGCCCGGGTGTGCGCGCTGCCACCGGGCGAAGACCTCGGGCAGGACACCGACGGCTATGGCGTGCACGGTGGCGATGTGCAGTTCCCCGCCCTCCGCGCCCGCGGCGGCGCGGGCCGCCCGCCGGGCCTGGACGGCGCTGCGCACGGCGAGCTGCGCGTGCGGCAGGAAGGCGCGGCCCATCGGGGTGAGCCGGACGCCGCGCGGCAGCCGCTCCAGGAGCGGTCCGCCTACGGACTTCTCCAGTGACTTGATCTGGTGGGAGAGCGCGGGCTGGGTGACGTGGAGAAGCTCGGAGGCGCGGGTGAAGGAGGACGTGTCGACGACGGTCACGAAGTACTCCATCTGTCGCAGGCTCATGCGTCCGCGCTCCCGGCGCCGCCATAGAAGCTGTGCATGGACTCCACACAAACATTGCCTTGGACTCATGACAAGGTCCGGCCGGAGGGTGGAGCCATGACAGCGGCAGAGGCAGCAACAGTGGTGACGGCGGCGGCAGTTACGGACGTGATCGTGATCGGCGGCGGCACCGGTGGGTACTCCACCGCGCTGCGCGCCGCGGCCCTCGGCCTCGATGTCGTCCTCGCGGAGCGCGACAAGGTCGGAGGCACGTGCCTGCACCGGGGCTGCATCCCCAGCAAGGCCATGCTGCACGCCGCCGAACTCGTCGACGGTATCGCGGAGGCGCGCGAGCGGTGGGGGGTGAGGGCGACGCTCGACTCGGTGGACTGGCCCGCGCTGGTCGCCACCCGCGACGACGTCGTCTCCCGCAACCACAAGGGTGTGGAGGGGCATCTCGCGGAAGCCGGGGTCCATGTGGTGCGTGGCAGCGCCCGGTTGACGGGGACGCGGACAGTACGGATCGACGGCGCGGGCGGCTTCACCGCCCGGCGCGGCATCGTGCTGGCCACCGGCTCCCGACCCCGTACGCTGCCGGGACTGGACCACGGCAGCCCGCAGATCGTCACCAGCGACGACGCCCTGTTCGCGCCGGGGCTGCCGGGGTCCGTCCTGGTGCTCGGCGGTGGGGCGATCGGGGTCGAGTACGCCTCCCTGCACCGCTCGTTGGGCGCGGACGTCACACTCGTCGAGGCCGCGGACCGGCTCGTTCCGCTCGAAGACACCGAGGTGAGCCGCCACTTGGCGCGCGGGCTCAAGAAGCGCGGCATCGACGTGCAGGTGGGTGCGCGGCTGGTGGACGCGGCCGTCGACGGCGACGGTGTACGGGCCACGGTCCGCACCGCGCGCGGTGAGAGCCGCACCGTGCGGGCCGAGCGGCTGCTGGTCGCGGTGGGCCGGGTGCCGGTGACCGACGGGCTGGATCTGGCGGCGGCCGGACTGGCCACCGACGGACGCGGTTTCGTGGCGCCCGCCGACTGGTCCCGGCTGGAGAGCGCGGTGCCCGGCATCCACGTGGTGGGCGATCTGCTGCCGCCGCCCGCGCTCGGGCTGGCCCACGCGTCGTTCGCGGAGGGCCTGTTGGTCGCCGAGACGCTGGCCGGGCTGCGGACTCCGCCGGTGGACTACGCGGCGGTGCCCCGGGTCACGTACTCCTCACCGCAGACCGCCGCGGTCGGTCTGACGGAGGCCGAGGCCCGGCAGCTCGACCACGACGTGGTGGTCGGCACGATGCCGTTGACGGCGGTCGCCAAGGGCATGGTGCACGGCCGGGGCGGCATGGTGAAGGTCGTGGCCGAGCGGAACGGGCGGGTGCTGGGCGTGCATCTCGTCGGGCCGAACGTCTCGGAGATGATCGCCGAGAGTCAGCTGATCGTCGGCTGGGACGCCGAACCCTCCGATGTGGCGCAGCACATCCACGCCCACCCGACGCTCTCCGAGGCGGTCGGTGAGACCTTCCTCGGTCTGGCGGGACGGGGGCTGCACCAGCGGTGAGCCAGGACCTGTCCGGCCGGTCAGGCGGAGGACAGCCGGAACTGGATCTGTCCGAAGCTGACCGAGTCGCCGTCGTGCACGATCACCGCGCCCGTGACCCGCCGCCCGTTGACGGTCGTCCCGTTGGTCGAGCCGAGGTCGCGCAGCACCCACGCCCCGGCCTGTACCCCGAGCTCCGCGTGCATCCGGGAGACCGATTCGTGGTTCAGCCGCAGGCCGTTGAGCGGGTCGCGCCCGATGCGCAACGGGTAGGGGCCGGGCGCGGGAAGCAGCAGTTTGGGCAGCCGCTCGGCGGTCCAGGCCCTGCGCAGCCGCCCCGGGAAGGCCGAGACCTGGCCCACCGCGCCCACCAGCCGCTGCGTCCAGCCGCTGTCCCGTTCCAGGTCCGCGGTGAGCACCTCCAGCTCGTCGGACCTGCGGGCGGCGAGGGCCAGTTCCATCCGGCGCATGAAGGTGTCGTGCGACAGCTTGCCCTGCACCGCGCCCTCCCTGAGCACGACGAGTACCCGGTCGCGCTCGGCGTCGGAGAGCCGGACGGGAGAGGTACTGGGGTCGTGCGTGGGAGATTCGGAGGAGGACGTCACACGGATGATTGTCGGGCCGCCCCGCCGGAGGTGTCCAGACGGGTCCCCGCTTTCCGATATCCGTGTGACGGGGACGGACGGCGATTGTTACGGTCCGCGGACATCACCTGCCTCCAGGAGCCGATTTGACCGCGTCACCGCACGACCGCGAGCTGGTGATCCGCCCGCTGACCGGGCCGGACGAGCTCGCACTCTTCCGTACGCTGCCGTACGTACTCGACCACGAACTCGCCGACGACCTGGCGAACGGTCTGCGCCGTCCCGAGTGGATGTGGGTGGCGCTGCGCGGTGACCGCGTGCTGGCGCGGGCCGCCTGGTGGGCGCCCGGCCCCGGCAGCGCGGCGCCGTACATGCTCGACTTCTTCGATCTGGACGACTCGCTGCCCGAACCCGAACGCGGCGAGACCGGGCTCCAGTTGCTGGAGACGGCCATGGCGCGGCTCTTCCCCGGCGGTACCGAACGCCCCGAGTACGGCCGTTACGTACCGCCGGACTGGCGGACGGACCCGGTGGCCAGGGACACCGTGGAGGCCAGGAAGCGGGTCCTGGAACGGACTGGGGCGCGGCTGCTGGTGGAGCGGCTCCGGCTGGAGTGGACGCCGGGGACCGCTGTCCCGGGACCGAGTGGGCGGCTGGTCTTCCGTGCGGTGCGCGACCGGGAGGACCTGGTGTCGTTGATGGCGCGGGTCGTCGAGGGCACCCTGGACGCGCACAGCCTGGCCGCTCAGGCGTCCGGGCTGAGCCCGCGCGCGGCAGCCGAGCAGCAGTACGACGAGGAGCTGACGGGGTACCGGTCGCCGCGCGAGTGGTGGCGGATCGCGGAGCTGCCGGACGGCGAGCCGGTCGGTTTCGTGATCCCCGCGCGCAACAACTACCACGCGATCATCGCGTACATCGGGGTACTGCCCGGCCACCGCGGCCGGGGCCACATCGACGAGATCCTCGCCGAGGGCACCCGGATCCTGGCCGCCGAGGGAGTGCCGCGCATCCGCGCGGCGACGGACCTCGGCAACGTCCCCATGGCGTGGGCCTTCGAGCGGGCGGGTTACGCCAACTTCGAGCGCGAGCTCAACCTGGTGTGGGATCCGCCGCCCGGCGAGTCCGCTTAGGA
>NZ_CALNVW010000050.1 GCF_940670765.1 Streptomyces sp. A 4/2 | reverse complement strand
CCACGCGCCCTCCCCGCTATCGAGGCTGCCCCGGAGAAGGACGGACTACGAGACCGCCTGGCTGGGGAGTCCGCAGTGGCACGCCGGTCCCTCGTCGGGGAGTTGGTACGGGCGCAGGTCGCCGCCGTACTCGGCTTCGCCGACGCCACCGCTGTCGAGGCGGCTGTTCCGTTCAAGGCTCTCGGGTTCGACTCCCTCACCGCTGTCGAACTACGTAACGGCCTGGCAGTGGCAACGGGACTCAGCCTTCCATCGACGCTCGTGTTCGACTATCCGACGGCCTCGGCCCTTGCTGAGTTCCTGCTGGGCGAGCTGGTCGACGACTCGTCCGACGGGAGTCGCGACGCCGACGCCGAATTGGACCGTCTCGAAGCGACACTGCTGGCCCTGCCCGCACAGGAAGTTACTCGCATGCGGGTGGCCTCGCGTCTGCAACAGCTAATGAAACGCCTGGAGACCGGCGCGAGCGAGGGCAGTTCCGGTGACATCTCGGCAAAGATCGAAGCCGCCACATCCGACGACATCTTTGCCCTTATTGATAACGAGATCGGGACGCGGTGAGCTTGATGGGCAACGAGGACAAGCTTCTCGGCTACTTGAAGAAGGTCACCCTCGAACTGCACGAGACCAAGCAGCGGCTCCGTGAGGTGGAGTCCACCGGAGATGATCCGGTGGCCGTGGTCGGGATGGGATGCCGCTTTCCGGCCGGAGTGGATTCGCCCGAGAGTCTGTGGGGTCTGCTTGCGGGCGAAGTCGACGCGATGGGCGACTTCCCTGCGGACCGGGGTTGGGGTACCGAGAGTGGTATCGGCGGTTTTGTGCAAGGTGTGGCGGACTTTGATGCTGCTTTGTTCGGGATTTCGCCGCGTGAGGCGTTGGCGATGGATCCGCAGCAGCGTCTTCTGCTCGAGGTGGCGTGGGAGTCCCTGGAGCGTGCGGGGATAGGCCCGATGTCCCTGCGCGGACGACCGGTTGGTGTGTTCGCGGGGACGAACGGCCAGGACTATCCGGGATTGCTGGCGATGACGGGCGAGCCCGTCGACGGCTATGGGGGGACCGGGAGTTCGGGGAGTGTGCTCTCGGGTCGGGTGTCGTATGTGTTGGGGCTTGAGGGTCCTGCGGTGACGGTGGATACGGCGTGTTCGTCGTCTCTGGTGGCGATGCATCTGGCGGCTCAGTCGTTGCGTTCGGGGGAGTGTTCGCTGGCGTTGGCCGGTGGTGTGACGGTGATGTCGACGCCGGGCGCCTTCGTCGAGTTCGCCCGCCAGGGCGGCCTGGCCGGTGACGGACGGTGCAAGGCGTTCTCCGACGACGCGGACGGCACCAGCTGGGGGGAAGGCGCCGGCGTTCTCGTACTGGAGCGGTTGTCGGACGCTCGGCGCCATGGGCATCCCGTACTGGCTGTGCTACGGGGCAGTGCGGTCAATCAGGACGGTGCGTCGAACGGCCTCACCGCGCCCAACGGCCCCTCCCAGCAGCGGGTGATCCGGCAGGCTCTGGCTGATGCCGGTCTGTCGGCGTCGGACGTGGATCTGGTGGAGGCGCACGGCACGGGTACCTCTCTGGGCGACCCGATCGAAGCGCAGGCGTTGCTGGCCACCTACGGGCAGGGGCGGCCGGAGGGGCGGCCGTTGTGGTTGGGGTCGGTCAAGTCGAACATCGGTCACACCCAGGCCGCAGCAGGTGTGGCCGGTGTCATGAAGGTGATCCTCGCGCTCCAACACCGCCTGATGCCCGCATCGTTGCATGTGGGTACACCGTCGTCGCACGTGGACTGGTCAGCAGGTGCGGTGGAGTTGCTGGCAGAGGCGCAGGAGTGGCCGGATGTGGACCGGCCGCGCCGGGCAGGTGTGTCATCCTTCGGCATCAGTGGGACGAACGCACACGTGATCGTCGAGGAGCCGCCTGCGCCTGCTTCCCCTCCCGCGAAGTCGGACACGGAGGGCGCGGGCGACTCGACCGATGATGCTGTGGTCCTGCCGGTCGTGCCGTGGGCGATCTCGGCGAAGGCGCCTTCGGGTGTTGCTGCGCAGGCATCAAAGATGCTCTCCGCTCTGAGCGGCACCCACGGGCTGACCGGCACGGATGTCGGTTTCTCGTTGGCGACGACGCGTACGGCGTTGGAGCATCGTGCGGTGGTGCTCGGTTCGGATGTGGCCGAGTTGTGCTCGGGTCTGGGTGTGTTGGCTGCTGGTGAGTCCTCGCCTGGTGTGGTGCGTGGAGTCGCGGGATCTGGTCTCACCGGGTTTGTCTTCTCCGGACAGGGAGGCCAACGGCTGGGCATGGGGCATGAGTTGGCCGCCGACTTTCCGGTCTTCGGGCAGACCTTGGGTGAGGTGTGTGGGCATTTCGACGTGCTGCTCGACCGTCCGTTGCGTGAGGTGATGTTCGGGGACGGAGACGGGGAGGCGCTGCGGCGGACGGGATGGGCGCAGCCCGCGCTGTTTGCCATCGAGGTGGCGTTGTTCCGGCTGGTGGAGTCGTGGGGCCTGGTCCCCGATTATGTGGTGGGCCATTCGGTGGGCGAGTTGGCTGCCGCGCATGTGGCCGGTGTGTTGTCCCTGGGGGATGCGTGCCGTTTGGTGGCTGCGCGTGCCCAGCTGATGGAGGCGTTGCCTGAGGGTGGTGCGATGTGGGCGGTGCGGGCGTCTGTGGAGGAGGTCACGCCGCTTCTCGTCGACGGCGTGTCCATCGCGGCGGTGAACGCTCCTGGTCAGGTGGTTCTGTCCGGCGAGCGCGCGGCTGTCGAGTCTGTTGCCGCGTCTCTCCCGGGTCATGAAGGGCGTTGGCTGGAGGTGAGTCACGCGTTTCACTCGGCTCTGATGGATCCCATGTTGGAGGCGTTCGGCGACGCTGCCTCTGGCATTGAAATGCATCGCCCGCAGATCCCCGTGGTGTCCACCCTGACGGGTGAGTTGGTGGAGGAGTTCACCGGCCGGTACTGGGTGGATCAGGTACGCGGCACAGTCAGGTTCGCCGATGCGGTGACCCGACTCCAGGCCCTGGGCGTATCCCGGCTCGTAGAAGTCGGTCCTGACGCAAGTCTGGTGGGCGCGGTCGGCGAGACCTGCGGCGATGACGCGCTGGCCGTTCCGCTGTTGCACCGTAAGCGTCCCGAGCCGGGCACGGTTGTCACCGCGCTCGCCCGGTTGTGGGCGGACGGCTGTTCCGTCGACTGGGAGGCGTTCTACGCGCCGACCGGTGCCTGCCGTACCGAGCTGCCCACGTACGCCTTCCAACACCAGCGTTACTGGCCGACCGCTCGTCTGTCCGTCGGCCCGCACCGGTTCGGATCCACCCGCGCCGGGCACCCCCTGCTTCAGGCCGTGATCTCGCTGGCCGGCTCGGGCGATGTGCTCCTGCTCGGCGGGCTTTCGACTCAGGCGCAGCCCTGGCTGGTCGACCACCAGGTGGCGGGCCGGATCGTGTTCCCCGGGACCGGTTTCCTGGAACTCGCGCTCTGTGCGGGGGACCGTGTCGGCTGCGAGCGGGTCGAAGAGCTGACCATCACGACGCCTCTGGTCATTCCCCCGACCGGCGCCGTGCATCTCCAGCTCCTGGTCGGCCCGCCGGACGGCGAGGGGCACCGTCCGTTGCAGGTGTCGTCGCGCCACGACGACGATCCGGCTGAGCAGTGGACCCACCACGCCGGCGGGATGCTCGCTCCTGCGGCGGACGAGGCCGCCTTCGAGTTCGCCCAGTGGCCACCGGCCGATGCCGAATCCCTCGATGCGACCGAACTGTACGAGGGGCTGGCGGGCGTCGGACTTCAGTACGGGCCGGTCTTCCGTGGGTTGCAGCGGGCGTGGCGGCGTGATGGCGAGCTCTTCCTGGAGGTCCTGCTGCCCGATCCCGAGCAGGGGGACAAGGATCCCTTCAATCTCCACCCGGCCGCTCTGGACTCCGTGCTGCACTCGATGGCGCTCGGTGGCGCTCTCGGGGAGGCCGCATCCGCATCTGCATCCGTATCCGGTGCCGGATACGACACCGGTGACCGTGAGCCGGGGCGACTGCCGTTCTCGTGGGAAGGGGTGGCGCTGCACGCGGTGGGTGCCACCGCGCTCCGAGCCCGTCTGATGCCCACCGGGCCCGAGACGGTAACCCTTCAGGTCGCCGATGCGTCCGGTCGGCCGGTGGCCACGGTGGATTCGCTGACGCTCCGGCCGATGGCCGTGGATACCCTCGCAGCCGGACCGGCCGACGGCATGGTGCGTGACGCGCTGTTCCAACTGGACTGGACCCAGGTCCCGGCTCCGGAGACCGCCCCGACCAGTTGGGCGGTCATCGATACGGACACTTACGAGGACTCGCCGGGGCCGGGCGGCGACCGGTACGCGGATCTGGACGCGCTGCGTGCTGCGCTCGACGCGGGCGCTCCCGTGCCGGACGTGGTGCTGACCGGGATCGGAACAGCGACGGAACACGGTGGCGCCGACGTCGTACAGGACACGCACGACGCGGTACTGCGAGCCCTGGAGCTGATTCAGGGATGGCTGGGAGACGAGCGGTTCGAGGGGAGCAGGCTGGCCTTCGTGTCGGACGGCGCGGTGGCGGTCCGAGCCGGGGACGGGGTCACCGACCTGCCCGGAGCGGCGGTCTGGGGACTCGTACGGTCGGCGCAGTCCGAGCACCCAGGGCATTTCCAGCTCATCGACACCCCACTGCGCGGAACCACCTTCCCGAACGCAGCCCCGAACGCGGCCCCGAACTCGTCCCCGACCACTACTCCGACCGCTGTCCCGACCCTCTCTGCAGCCGCCACGTCATCGGCTCTCCGTTCCGCCGAGCCCCAGATCGCCGTGCGGGACGGCGCCCTGTTCGCCTGCAGACTCGGCCGGGCCTCGGTGCGGCAGGGGGGCCGGCCGCCGCAGGATCAGCCGACGCCGATGTGGGACACCACGGGCACCGTCCTGGTCACCGGCGCGACCGGCCAACTCGGCGGCGTCCTCTGCCGCCACCTGGTGGCCGTGCACGGCGTACGGCATCTGCTCCTGCTCAGCCGCCGGGGATCCGCGGCGCCGGCTGCGGCCCAACTCGTCGCCGACCTGACGGAACTCGGTGCGCACGTCACCCTGGTCGCGTGCGACGCGGCCGACCGCCCGGCGCTCGCGGCCGTACTGGCGGACATCCCCGCCGACCGCCCGCTGACCGGCGTCGTGCACACGGCCGGAGTGCTCGCCGACGCGACGGTGACCTCGCTGACCCCCGCGCAGGTACGGCGGGTACTGCGCCCCAAGGTCGACGCGGCGGTGAACCTGCATGAACTGACGCGTACCGCACCGCTGTCGGCATTCGTCCTGTACTCCTCCGTCTCCGCCGCCCTCGGCGCACCGGGACAGGGCAACTACGCCGCCGCGAACTCCTTCCTGGACGCCCTCGCCGCCCACCGCCGGGCCGAAGGTCTCGCCGGGCTCTCCCTCGGCTGGGGCCTGTGGGCCCCTGCCGGGGCGGGCGACATGACCGGCGGTCTCGACGAGGCGGATCTGCGCCGGATGGCGCGTGGCGGTGTCGTCCCGCTGTCCGCGACGGACGGCGTCGCGCTCTTCGACCTCGCGCCGTCGGCCGGGCGAGCCGCGCTCCTGCCCGTACGGCTCGACCTCGCCGCGCTGCGGGACACGGCCGACCACCTCCCCCCGGTGTTCCGCGCCCTGGTCCGCAGGCCCCGCAGGCGGGCCGCGGAGGCCGCATCGGCCACCTCCGCCTCGCTGGTCGAGCGACTGAGGCAGTTCTCCGTGGAGGAACGCACGGAAGCAGTACGCGAGTTGGTCCGCGCGCAGGCGGCCACCGTGCTCGGCCACGACACGGCTGACGACGTGGCCCTGGACCAGCCGTTCCGCGACCTGGGCATCGACTCGCTGACCGCAGTCGAATTGCGCAACCAGCTGAACGCCATCACCGGGCTCCGGCTGTCCGCGACGCTGGTGTTCGACCATCCGACCGCGGCGGCCGTCAGCACGCACGTCCTGGAACGGCTGCTCGGCGCCGAGCAGGACCCGGCGAGCCCCGCCCCCTCCCCGACCGGGGCGGCGGCACGGCGAACCGAGGACCGCATCGTCATCGTCGGGATGAGCTGCCGGTTCCCCGGCGGCGTGCGGAACCCCGACGACCTGTGGAACCTGGTGATATCCGGCGCCGACGGGGTCACCCCCTTCCCGGAGGACCGTGGCTGGGACCTGGACGGGCTGTACGACGCCGACCCCGACGCGGGTGGCGCCAGCTACGTCCGCGAGGGCGGATTCCTGCACGACGCCGCAGACTTCGACGCCGCCTTCTTCGGGATCTCGCCGCGCGAGACGGTGGTCATGGATCCCCAGCAGCGCCTGCTCCTCGAAACCTCCTGGGAGGCCGTCGAGTCGGCGGGGATCGACCCCTCCACGCTGCGGGGCGGGCGCACCGGAGTGTTCGCCGGTGTCATGTACCACGACTACCTCGCCCGGTTGCAGACCGTTCCCGAGGGGGCCGAGGGCTTCCTCGGCACCGGCTCCGCGGGCAGTGTCGCCACCGGCCGGGTCGCCTACCTGCTCGGCCTGGAAGGGCCCGCGGTGACCATCGACACCGCCTGTTCCTCGTCGCTGGTCGCACTGCACCTGGCGGCGCAGGCGCTGCGGGAGGGCGAGTGCGCGACGGCTCTGGCCGGTGGTGTGACGGTGATGGCGACCCCCGGTACGTTCGTCGACTTCAGCCGCCAGCGCGGGCTGGCCCCCGACGGCCGGTGCAAGTCGTTCGCCACCGCGGCCGACGGCACCGGGTGGGCGGAAGGCGTCGGCATGCTGCTCCTGGAGCGGGAGTCCGACGCGCGGCGCAACGGGCACCGGATCCTCGCCGTCGTCCGGGGCAGCGCGGTCAATCAGGACGGCGCGTCCAACGGGCTCACCGCACCCAACGGCCCGTCCCAGCAGCGGGTGATCCGCCAGGCACTCGACCGCGCGGGGCTGCGCCCGGCCGAGGTGGACGCCGTCGAGGGTCACGGCACCGGTACGGTGCTCGGCGATCCGATCGAGGCGCAGGCGCTGCTCGCCACCTACGGCCAGGACCGCCCGGACGGTGAGCCGTTGTGGCTGGGGTCGATCAAGTCGAACATCGGCCACGCCCAGGCGGCGGCCGGTGTCGGCGGGATCATCAAGATGGTGCAGGCGATGCGGCACGGAGTACTGCCGCCGACCCTGCACGTCGATTCGCCGAGCGAGCAGGTCGACTGGTCGGCGGGCCAGGTGGAGCTGTTGTCCGAGGCGGTGCCGTGGAACCCGGCCGGGCGCCCCCGACGGGCGGGTATCTCCTCCTTCGGGATCAGCGGAACGAACGCCCACGTCATCCTGGAAGCCCCGGACGACGCCTCAACGGCCGCCCCGGAGAAGGCAGTTACGTACAAGGGCCCGGTGCAGGAGCCGCCCGTGGTCCCGCTGCTGGTCTCCGGTCGGAGTGAGGACGCCGTACGGGCGCAGGCGGCGGCCCTTCGAGAGCACCTGACGCGCCATCCCGGGCTCACACCGCTCGACGTCGGGTTCTCGCTCGCCACCACCCGTACGGTCTTCGAGCACCGCGCCCTCGTACTCGGGACCGACCGGGACACCGCACTGGCCGCCCTGGGCGCCATCGCTGCCGGTGGCACCGTGCCCGAGGTGACGCGCGGCCGGTCCGCCGAGCGGCGCATCGCGTTCCTCTTCACCGGGCAGGGCAGTCAACGCCCGGGAATGGGACGGGAGTTGTACGCCTCATCGGCCGTCTTCGCCGAGGCGCTGGACGCCGTGTGTGCGCACTTGGACCCGCTCCTCGCCCCGCACTTCGACCGGCCGCTGCGGGAACTGCTGTGGGACGAGGAGCCATCGGGGTCCGGAGCCCACGCGCTCGACGGGACCGGCTGCGCGCAGCCCGCCCTGTTCGCCGTCGAGGTGGCGCTGTACCGGCTGCTCGAATCCTGCGGTCTGCGCCCCGACCACCTCGTGGGCCATTCCGTCGGCGAGCTGGCGGCGGCGCACGTGTCCGGTGTGCTCACGCTGGAGGACGCCTGCCGGCTGGTGGCGGCACGTGGCCGGCTGATGCAGGCGCTGCCGCCGGGCGGCGCGATGGTCGCGCTGCGTGCGGCCGAGTCCGAAGTCCTGCCCCTGCTCCGGGACGGGGTGAGCATCGCCGCCGTCAACGGGCCGGACGCCGTCGTACTGTCCGGTGACGAGGCCCCGGTACTGGCCGTGGCCGGGCACTTCGCGGACCGCGCGAGCAAGCGGCTCCGGGTGAGCCACGCCTTCCACTCGGCCCGGATGGAACCGATGCTGGAGGAGTTCCGCGCGGTCGCCGAGTCGGTCACCTACCATCCGGCCCGGATCCCGATCGTGCCGACGCTGGGTGCGGACCTCGCCGGCCGGATCGGGGAGGCCGACTACTGGGTACGGCAGGTACGCGAGGGCGTGCGCTTCCACGACGCGCTCGCCCACCTGCGTGCGGAGGGCGTCACCGGCTTCGTCGAACTCGGTCCCGACCCGGTACTGACAGCGGCCGTCCAGGAACTCGAAGAGGCCACCACCGGCATCGGACAGGACGCCGGTACGGGTATGGGTGCGAGTACGGGTACAGGGACCGGCAACGGCACCCATGACGGGGCCGGTGACGCGTCGGTGGACGGGCTGCGCCGGACCCCGCCGTTCTTCGCCGCGTCGGTGCTGCGCCGTGGCCGCCCCGAGGCCCGGACACTGGGGACGGTGCTCGGCGGGCTGCTCGCGTACGGCACCCGGGTCGACCGTACGGCGCTCTTCGCGCGCAGCGGCGCCCGGCAGGTCGACCTGCCCACCTACGCCTTCCAGCACCGGCGTTACTGGGCCGAAGGCGGTCCGGCTCCTGCGGCACCGGCCGGTGCCGCAGGTGGCACACATCCGCTGCTCGGTGCGTGCATGCCGCTGCCCGACGGGGGATTCGTCTGCACCGGGAACCTCTCGTCGGCCGCCCACCCGTGGCTGGCCGACCATCTGGTCGACGGAGCCGCGGTCGTACCGGGCACCGCGCTGCTCGAACTGGCCATTCACGCGGGCGATCACACCGGCTGCCCCCGCGTGGACGAACTGGTCCTGGCGGCGCTGCTCTCCCTCGACCACTCGCGTCCCCGCCGGGTCCAACTGGTGACGGGGCCCGCCGACGAGTCCGGAGACCGTACGGTCCAGCTCTTCTCTCACTTCACCGAAGGCGACGCCAACGGCGGTTCGGCGGACGGGGAACCGTGGACCCTCCACGCGACCGGAACCCTGACAGCTGCCGGAACAGCCGCCGCCACAGCCGCCGCCACAGCCGCCGCCACAACGGCCGGTACGGAGCCCGGTACGAAGGCCCGTACGGAGCCCGACCCGTTCGACGCCACGGTCTGGCCGCCCGAGGGCGCCCTTGAGGTGCCCGTCGACGGCCTCTACGACACGCAGGACAGCGAGCGCGACGGAGACCGCGACGGGGACCACGGCGGAGAGCCCGCGCGTCCCGTGACCGGTGTGGCCTACGGACCCGCCTTCCGGGGGCTGCGCGCCGCCTGGCAGCGCGAGGGCGAGCTGTACGCGGAGGTCGCCCTGCCCGAACCGGTACACGACGACGCACCGCGCTACGGTCTGCATCCCGCCCTGCTCGATGCCGCCCTGCACGGCCTGGCGTACCTGCTGCCGGGCGCGGCCGGACGGCTCGTACCGTTCTCCTTCAGCGATGTCGAGCTGCACGCCCAGGGCGCCGCCGTACTGCGCGTACGGCTGACGGCGACCGGTACCGAACAGGTGGCCGTCAGCGCCGCCGACGTTTCCGGCGGGCCGGTGCTCTCGGCCGGTTCGCTGACCCTGCGCCCGCTGGCTGCCCCGGCCCACGGAACCGTCTCCCGGACGGGCTCCCGTGCCGCCGCTCCCACCGACTCCCGCACCGGCGACTCGATGTTCCGCGTGGAGTGGACCCGGGCAGTGCCCGAAGGAAGCGACAGCGGCAGCGCGGTCCGGGACTCCCGGCGCTGTGTGCTGGTCGGCTCAGACGTCCTGGGGATCGCGGGTCCGCTCGCCGAAGCGGGCGTTCCGGTGGAGTCCTTCGTGGATCTCGATGCCCTGACGGCCGCCGTGTCGACCGGGATGACGCTCCCCGAGATCGTCCTGGTCTGCTGCGCGGGCCGCGCCGGGAGCGACCCCGCCGACGCGGTACGGGAGGTCACGGCCACGGCGCTCACCACGGTGCACTCCTGGCTGGCGGAGACACGGTTCGCGGGCTCCCGGCTGGCGTTCGTGACCCGGGGCGCACTCGGTACGCACGGCGGGCGGCCCGACGACCTCGCGTCCGCACCCCTGTGGGGCCTCGTACGGACCGCGCAGTCGGAGAACCCCGGCAGGTTCGTGCTCGTGGACATCGACGGCAGCACCGGCTCCGTGCTCGCCCTGCCCGCCGCACTCGACACTGCTGAGCCCCAACTCGCCGTCAGAGACGGCGTATTGAACAAGGCGCGGCTGGTCCGGTGTGCCGTTCCCGAGCAGCGGCGACCGGGCTCCGAGTGGGACCCGGAAGGCACCGTCCTCGTCACCGGCGCCACCGGCGCCCTGGGCGGACTGGTCGCCCGGCACCTCGTCGCCGGGCGGGGCGCCCGGCACCTGCTGCTCCTCAGCCGCAGTGGGCCGGCCTCCCCGGCGGGCGAGAGCCTGCGGAAGGAACTCACCGCGCTGGGCGCGGACATCACCCTGGTCGCCTGCGACGCGGGGAACAGGGACGCCCTCGCGGCCGTACTGAAGGCCGTGCCGCAGGAGCACCCGCTCACCGCGGTGCTGCATCTGGCGGGCGTACTCGACGACGGGGTGATCGGCTCGCTCACCCCGGACCGGTTCGACACGGTGTTCCGCCCCAAGGTCGACGCGGCGCTGAACCTGCACGAGCTGACCCGGTCCGCGCCGCTCGCCGACTTCGTCCTCTTCTCCTCGTCGGCGGCGACGTTCGGCACACCCGGCCAGGCCAACTACGCCGCTGCGAACGCCTTCCTCGACGCCCTGGCCGAACAGCGGACCGCCGACGGCCTGCCCGCCACCTCGCTCGCCTGGGGTGCCTGGGAGCACGGGATGGCCGGGCGGCTGGACGGTGTGGACCGCAACAGAATGGCCCGCGGCGGAGTGCTCGCCCTCGGCGACGAGGAAGGGCTCGCGCTCCTCGACGCGGCGCTGCGCGTCGACGCCGCGTCGCTCGTCCCCGTACGCATCGACACCGCGGCCCTCGGTGCCCACCCGGCCCCGTTGCTGAGCGGCCTCGCCCGCCCGGCGGCGCGCCGCGTCGCGGCCACGGGCGGGACCGGGCCCTCTCTGGCCGGGCGGCTGCGCGGGCTGGACCGGGCGGGGCGGCGGCGCGAAGTGCTCGCGGCGGTGCGCGGTGCCACCGCGGCCGTGCTCGGGCACGCCTCGCAGGAGGCGGTCGAGCCGGACCAGGCGTTCCTCGAACTCGGCCTCGACTCACTGACCGCCGTGGAACTGCGCAACGCACTGGCCGCGGCGACCGGCCTCAGGCTGCCCGTCACCGTGACCTTCGACCACGCGTCCCCGCTCGCCCTCGCCGTGCATCTGGAGGCCGAACTGGGCGGCGGGGACACGTCGGAGACCACGGGGGCGGGGATCACCGGGGCGGAGACAGCAGGAGACGCTGCGGTGGCGCGGCCCGGCCGGTCCGCACCGGACGAGATCATCGGACGGCTGTTCCGTCAGGCCTGCGAGGACCGGCGGCTGCGCGAGGGCTTCGAGCTGCTGCAGAGCGTCGCCAATCTGCGCCCCACCTTCACCGATGCCGCCGAGGTGAGCGAACTGCCCACCTCGGTCCGCCTCGCCAGAGGTCCGGCGCCGGTCCGGCTGGTCTGCTTCAGCTCCCAGGTGGCGCTCGCAGGTGTGCACCAGTACGCGCGGTTCGCCTCGGCGTTCCGCGATGTCCGGGACGTCGTCGCCCTCGCGGTCCCCGGGTTCGCCGACGGCGAGCCGCTGCCGGCCACCGACGAGGCGCTGGTGGGGCTGCTGGCCCGGATGGTGCGCGAGCAGGTCGGCGACGAGCCGTACGCCGTGCTCGGGTCCTCCTCCGGGGGCATCCTGGCGCACGCCACGGCCGCCCGGCTGGGCGAGGAGGGCCGGGCCCCCCGGGGTGTGGCGCTGCTCGACACCTACGTACCGGGTGACGACTCCCTCGGCCAGTTCGAGGACCAGCTCCTCGGCGGGATGTTCGAGCGCGAGGCCGGCTTCGCCCGGATGGACGCGGCCAGGCTGTCGGCGATGAGCTGGTACTTCAACCTGCTGGGCGACTGGGCCCCGAAGCAACTCGCGGCGCCGGTACTGCTGGTGCGGGCCGGGGAGCCCATGGCCGGCGGGGAGTCGCTCGCACCGGAGCAGTGGCAGACGCAGTGGACGGCGGCGGACACCGTCGTGGACGTCCCCGGGAACCACTTCACGATGATGGAGGACCTGGCGGGCACGACCGCCCGGGTGGTCGACGACTGGCTCCGCACCCTGGAGGCGTGACGGCTCTGGCCGAACCCCGCAGCCCACCCCGACCGGACCGGACCGGACCGGACCCGACCGGACCCGACAGGACCGGACCCGACCGGACCGGGACAACGAGGCGAGCCGTGTCGCTGCTCGGGGGAAGTCGCAGCGACACGGCTCTTTCGGCCGTGCGGACGGCCGTTCGTGGGGGCCGGATCAACCGGCCGGTACAGCAGCGGAGTTGACCGGAGTCACTCCTGCCGGGGGGCCCATTGGAACCGGCGGATGGCGACGACCGCCCCGGCCGTGCCCCAGATCAGCAGCACCGCGAAGTTCTTCCACGGCACCCCCGAGTGCTCGGCGAACGCACTGAGCAGGGCCTCGTTGAACGGCCGCACCGGCAGCGCCGCCGAGATGCTGTTCAGCGTGCCGGAGTGGATCGGCATGTACGTGCCGGAGATGAAGACCAGCGGGAAGAGGATCAGCTGCACGACCGACGGCGCGGCCTCGGCGTTGCGGATCAGGGAGGCCACCGCGACCCCCAGGGCGCAGAAGCTGGCAGACCCCAGTACGAGGGTCACCGCGATCGCGGGCCACTGGGAGCCCGCCGGGAACGGGACCCCGTAGAGCCTGCCGACACCGATGATCAGCGCGACGTCCACGATGCTGACGACGATGCAGTGCGCGAGCAGCCCCAGGAAGTAGATGTACGTCGGCAGGGGCGTCGCCCGCACGCGCTTGAGGATGCCGTTCTGCCTGCGGGTCGACAGCACGATCGCCAACTGGCTGTAACAGGCGCCCAGTACGGAGACCGCGGCGACGGTGGAGACGTAGTACTGGAGCGCCGACCGCCCGTAGAAGAAGTCACTGCTGCCCACGGCGCCGAACAGCGCACCGAAGATCGCGATGACCACGACCGGGAAGAGGAAGGTGAAGAACGCGCTCTGCGGATTACGCCAGAAGGTGAGCTGCTCGTAGCGGATCTGGTGCCACAGCAACGCCCAGTCACGGTGCGGGGACCGGCGGACGTCGGCAGCGGCGGTGACGGTACTCACCGTGCGCTCCTCTCCAGTGTGTGTTCCGGTGCGCCTGCGCCCTGGTCCGTCAGATGCAGATAGACGTCCTCCAGGCTCGGCCGGTCGACCGACAGCCGGTCGAGGACCGTGCCCCGGTCGAGGGCCCAGCCGGTCAACTGGTGCAGCGTCCGCGTCGGTTCGGCGGACTCGACCACGATCAGCCCGTGTGCGGGCTCGGACATCCCGTGCGCGGGTGCGGCGTCGACCGGGAGGTCGGAGAGCGCGCACCCCTCGGGCAGGGCGAAGCTGATCCGGGCCTTGGCGGTGTCCCGGCCGCCGAGCGTCTCCGGCGTCCCCTCGGCCACGATCTCGCCCTTGGAGATCACCGCCACCCGGTCCGCCAGCTCCTGGGCCTCTTCCATGTAGTGCGTGGTGAGCACGATGGTCATCCCGGCGTCGCGCAGATCGCGTACGAGCTGCCAGGCACCCCGGCGCGCGTTCGGGTCGAAGCCCGTCGTCGGCTCGTCGAGGAAGAGCACGCCCGGGTTGCCGATGATGCCGAGCGCCAGGTCCAGGCGCCGCTTCTGACCGCCGGACAGCGCTCTGACCTTGCGGTTCTCCTGACCGGCGAGGTCGACCAGCGTGATCACTTCGGCGACGTCACGCGGCGACGGGTAGTACCCCGCATTGCGCGCGATCGTCTCACGGACCGTCAGATACGGTTCCACGGCGATGTCCTGGAGCACCAGGCCGATCCGCTCGCGCAGAGCCCGTTCCGTGGAGGTGTCACCCGGATCGAGCCCCAGCACCTCGGCGCGACCGCTGTCCCGGGTGCGGAAGCCCTCCAGGATCTCCATCGTGGTGGTCTTCCCGGCGCCGTTGCGGCCGAGCAGCGCGAATATCTCCCCGTGCTCGACGGAGAAGCTCACCCCGTGCACGGCCCGCAGCGTGCCGTACGTCTTGTGCAGGTCCTCGACCACCACCGCGCTAGACATGCGCGACCCGGCCCGGGTGCGGGTGGCGGCGGACGTGCGACGGTCTCAGGTGCGTGTGCACTGGATCTCCAGCGTCAGATCGAGGTAGCGCCCGGTCATCCCGCGGGACCCGGTCACCCCGAACTCCAGCCGGTCGATCCGCGTCGTGGCCACGGCGCTGAACGCACCGGGGGCGGTCCGCGACTCCTGGATCGCCAGGGTGACCGGCCTGGTCACCTCGCGCACGGTCAGCTGCCCGGTGATGCCGGTGGCGTCGACGCTCTCGGAGACGAAGGTCATCGTCGGATAGCGGCCGGTGTCGAGGAAGGTCTTCGACCGTACGGTCGAGTCCCGCTTCTCGGTCCCCGTCTCGAAGCTGGCCGTGTCGATCTCGACGCGGACGCTCGACTCCCCGAGCGGTTCGGCGACATCGACCGTCCCGCCGCGGATCGCGAAGGTGCCGAGCACCGAGCCGAGACCGAACATGTGCTTGGTCCTGAACTTGATGACCGAACTGCTGGTGTCGATCTCGTAGCGGCCCAGCTGGGGAGTCGCGGCCCCGTTGCCCCGGTTCGTTTCCATGCACCCATTACACGGCGTCCGGACGGCGAACAGCAGGGCCGCCGGTCGGTCGTGAAGGAGACGAACGTCCGGTCGTACGGGGCGGGATGCGACTTTCGTAGGTTGCGCCCCGGCCGGGGGTCTGCTTGTCGGCGGAGGCACACCCCGCGGACCCGCGCGTGGCATAACGTGTGCCGCGTGAGAGAAGAGCGCTGGCACCGTCGGCACCGGGTCGCCGTGGACGTGGTGATCGCGGTCTTCTTCGTACTGCTCGACACCGGGGCCACGCTCGCCGGCGCGACCTGGTGGCCGGACCACCCGGGGCCGCTCGCCGAGGTGTTACTGGGGGTGCAGGCCCTCGCCTGCGGCTCACTCGTCCTGCGCCGCCGCGCCCCGCTGACGGTCGTCGCTGTGCTCGGCGCGTTCACCCTGGCCGTGACGCTGCTGATCTCCCCGGCGCACGCGCTGACCCCGGCCCGCCCCGGCAACGTGTGGGCGCCCTACGCGACGGCGCTCGCCGCCACCGGGCCGCTGTTCTACGGGACGAGCCGCCGGACCGCGTTCGTCGCTCTGACCGGGTTCACGCTCATCGTCGCGCGGGTCTGGCAGCCCACGGCCACCATCATCACGATCGGCCTGCTCCGCACCGTGTCCGGGCCGCTGCTCGGCCTGTACCTGGACGCCCGACGCCGCCTGGTGCTCGCGCTGACCGAGCGGGCCGAGCGGGCCGAGCGGGAACACCATCTGCTCGCCGAGCAGGCCCGCGACGAGGAACGGGCCCGGCTGGCGGGGGAGATGCACGACGTGGTCACCCACCGGGTGAGTCTGATGGTGCTCCAGGCCGGTGCACTGCAGATGACGGCGCGCGACGAAGCGACCCGGCGGGCCACGGAGGAACTGCGCGCCGCGGGCTGCCAGGCACTGGACGAACTCCGGGACCTGGTGGGCATTCTGCGCACCGCCCCGGAGGAGGACACCACACCGTCGGCGGACGGATTCACCACGCTCATCGCCGAGTCGGCCGCGGTCGGCATACCCACCGAACTGGTCGAGGAGGGCGACCGGTCGCTCGCCTCGCCGGTCGTCGGCCGTACCGCGTACCGCATCGTGCGGGAGGCGCTGACCAACGTACGCAAACACGCGCCCGGCGCGCGGGTCACCGTGCGCGTCGAGTACGAGGAGGCCCAGTTGCGGGTCACGATCCACAACACGCCCCCCACCGGCAGACCCAGCAGCGCCCTGGTCGAGACCGGGTCCGGCCTCGGCATCGTCAACCTCAGGCAGCGCATCGAACTGGTCCACGGCACCCTGCGCGCCGGACCCGCGCCGGACGGCGGGTTCTGCCTCGCGGCGACCCTGCCCGCCTACGTACCTACTGCGGAATCGGCGGTGTGAGTCATGATCCGGGTAGTGGTGGTGGACGACGAGCCGATGGTCTGCGTGTTCCTGCGCACGATCCTCGGCTCCGCCCCCGACATCGAAGTCGTCGACGAGGCGCACGACGGGGCGGCCGGTGTCGACGCGGTGGTACGCAGCAGGCCGGACGTCGTACTGATGGACCTGCGGATGCCGGGCGTCGACGGGCTCACCGCGATCGAACGCATCGGCCGGCTCCCCGACCCGCCGCCCATCGTGGTGCTGACGACGTTCGACGCCGACCAGTACGTGATGCGCGCGCTGCGGGCCGGTGCGGCGGGCTTCCTGGTCAAGTCCACCCCGCCGGAGGACCTGATAGGACTGGTACGGGTGGCCGCCGAGGGCCACACCGTGCTGTCCGCGGTGGCGGCCCGCAGGCTGGTCGCCGCGTCGACGGACACCTCGTCCGCGCGGGACCGGGCCCGGCAGCTCGTCGCGACGCTGACCGAGCGGGAGACCGAGGTGCTCGCCTGCCTCGGCGAGGGCCTGTCCAACGCGCGGATCGCGGCCCGGCTCCACCTCTCCGAGGCGACGATCAAGGGCTATGTGTCACGGATGCTCGACAAGCTGAGCTGCGCGAACCGCACCCAGGCCGGACTGATCGCGCACGAGGCGGGTGTCGTCCCGGCCCAGGAGCAGTGATCCCGGGCCCGGTCGATCCCTGACCCGGCCCGGGGACAGGGGCAGCCGGAGCCTGCCGCGTCAGACCGTCCAGGGATCGGTCCGGCGCTCGGCGACCAGCTTCTCCAGTACCGGAATCACATCGGCCGGTGCCGGACGCGCCAGCGCCTCCTCGCGCAGCCGGTCGGAGTTCTCCTGGAAGGCCGCGTCGGACAGGATCCGCGCGGTCCTCTCCCGCACCTGCCCCGCCGTGGCGCTGGCGCTTTCGAGCAGCAGCCCCGCGCCCTGGCTCTCCAGACCGGCCCCGCGGTAGATCTGATCGGCCACCGGGGTGGTGACGGTGAGCTGCGGGACGCCGTGGACCAGCGCGTTGGCGTAGCTGCCGAAACCGCCGTGGTGGATCAGCACCGAACAGCTCGGCAGCAGCGCGTGCAGCGGCACGGACTCCACCACCCGGACGTTCGCCGGCAGCGCCCCCAACTCCCTTACCTGCGAGGGCAGCAGCGCGGCCACCACCTCGGCGTCCAGCTCCGCCAGGGACTCCAGGATGTCGGACTTCGACACGTAGTCACCGCCGTAGCGCTCGGTGTTCGACGCGCCGAGACTCAGACAGATCCGGGGGCGTTCCGGCGGCGTCCGCAGCCAGGCGGGCACCACCGCGGGACCGTTGTACGGCACGAAGCGCACCGGGGCCCGCGCCACCCCGGTGTCGATGGCGAGGCTGTCGGGCAGCGGGTCCAGGGTCAGCTGACCGGTGGTCGACTCGGGGGAGTAGGTACCTCCGAACTGCTCCGTGCGCTCGGTGAGCCAGCCGCCCAGCGGGTCCCTGGCCCGTTCGTCGGCCGGGGCCTCGGCGGCGAGCTTCAGGAACAGCTGGCGCTTCTTCACCCACACGTCGGCGAAGCACAGCGACCGCACGTGCGCGGCACCCGCCACGCCCGCGGCGATCGGCCCCGCGTAGGTCAGCGGATCCCAGACGACGAGATCGGGCCGCCAGTCCCGGGCGAACGCCACCAGGTCGTCGATCATCGGCTCGTTGTACATCGCGCACCCGTACGCCCCGAGCTGGGCGCGGTCGAACTCCTCCTGGTAGGTGGGGTTCGGCGGATCGAGCTCACTCCAGTTGACCGAGTCCCACTGCTGCGTCTCGCGGTTCGCGCTCATCGCCGCGCTGATGCCGTCGTTGCTGCCCACCGCCACCGCGGTCATGCCGGTACGGGCGATGACGTCGACGAACTCCGCGGTACTGGCGACACGGACCTCGTGACCGGCGGCCCGCGCGGCCCAGGCGAGCGGGGTCAGACAGAAGAGATGGGACTTCTCGGGGATGGTCGCGAACAGCACGCGCACGGTGGACTCCTGGGTGGACGGGTGATCCGGTGCGGGTCCAGGTTCGTCCGCTCCCCGGCCGACGGGGGCGGTGGCCCGCGGAGTCGGGGGAAACACCCAGAGTTCGGTCCGGCAAGGGGGGACGCGGGTGCCCGGGAAGGCGATCCGTGTGAATAGTGAGCGACGGGCCCCGGGGTCCGCGAGCCCCGGTTGTCCAGTGAGGGTCCGAGTGTCCAGCGAGCCAGAGAGGCTGCCCATGCGCGCAGTGGGGAACGACGGCCCGGCGCCGCCCGTCGCCGTCGTGCTCGGTGGCGCCGGATTCGTCGGCCGCCATGTCTGTACGGTGCTGCGGGCCGCGGGCTGGGCGGTGACCGCCGTGGTGCGCCGGGCCGCCGCGGCGCCCCCCGGCTGCGGAACGCTCCGGATCGACGCCGTACGGGCGGACGCCGCCACGCTCACCGAGGCGCTGGCACGCCTGCGGCCCACCCTGGTGGTCAATGCCGCGGGTGCCCTGTGGGACGTCACCGACGAGGAACTCACCGAGGGCAATGTGACGCTGGTCGGGCGTCTGGTGTCGGCGGTGGCGGCCCTGCCGGGACCGGTCAGGCTGGTGCACATCGGCTCGTCCTACGAGTACGGCAGCGTCCCCGGGCACACCGCCCTGTCGGAGTCCGCCCCGTGCGCCCCGGCCAGCGGGTACGCCAGGACCAAACTCGCCGGAACCCGCACCGTCACCGGCGCCGTCCGGGACGGCCGTATCGACGCCGTCGTCCTGCGGGTCACCGTCTCGGTCGGCCCCTACGCCTCACGGCACAGCCTGCTCGGCGGGCTGGCCCTGCAACTCGCTGAACAACCAGGTGAGTTGAAGCTTCCGCCGATCTACGGGGTGCGGGACCTCATCGATGTCCGGGACGTCGCCGACGCCGTACTGGCCGCGGCGGACGCGCCGGAGGTCCCGCCGGTCGTCAACATCGGCGCGGGTACCGGAGTCGCACTGACCGACGCCGTGGACGCGCTGATCCGGATCGCGGGCTCGACCGCCGCGGTCGTCCGCACCCCGGCGCCGACCGTACGCCGCGACGCCGGGACCGGAGAGCAGCCGCTCGACATCGGCCTGGCGCTGCGGGAGCTGGGATGGTCCCCGGCGCGGACGCCGGCGGACGCGCTGCGGGCCCTGTGGGACAGCGTCGCCCCACCCGCCGACGGCCCCGGCGTACCCCTTACGACCCTCGCAGTGGACGGAGAGAGCATTCATGGCTGACCCCGATGTGCAGTCCATACTGGAGCAGACCCGCAAGCTTCACCGTGACCGGGCCTCGGCCGGGAGCGAGTTCGTTCCCGGGGTCACACCGATCCTGCCGTCGGGTGCGGTCCTCGACGAGGACGACCGTGCCGCGCTCGTGGAACAGGCCCTGGAGATGCGGATCGCGTCCGGTGCCCAGGCGCTGCTCTTCGAGCGGAAGTTCGCCAGGACCATCGGTGTCCGCAAGGCACACCTGACCAACTCGGGATCGTCCGCCAACCTCCTCGCGCTCTCCTCGCTGGCGGTGCCGGAGCTGGAGGACCGCAGACTGCGGCCGGGCGACGAGGTGATCACCGTGGCGGCGGGCTTCCCCACCACGGTCAACCCGATCATCCAGTGCGGTCTGGTGCCCGTCTTCGTGGACGTGGACCTGGCGACGTACAACACGACGGTCGAGCGGATCGAGGCGGCGCTCACCCCGCGCACCAAGGTCATCATGCTGGCGCACACCCTGGGCAACCCCTTCCCGGTCGCCGAGGTCGCCGAACTGGCAGCGCAGCACGACCTGTTCCTCATCGAGGACAACTGCGACGCGGTGCTCTCCACGTACCAGGGCCGCAACACCGGCACCTTCGGTGACTACGCCACCGTGAGCTTCTACCCGGCCCACCACCTCACCACCGGTGAGGGCGGCTGTGTCCTCACCAACACCCTGGAGCTGGCCCGGATCACCGAGTCGATGCGGGACTGGGGACGGGACTGCTGGTGCGAGCCGGGCGAGGACAACAAGTGCCTCAAGCGCTTCAACTACCAGATGGGCGACCTGCCGCACGGGTACGACCACAAATACATCTTCTCGCACGTCGGCTACAACCTGAAGGCCACCGACATCCAGGCGGCCCTCGGTCTGACACAGCTCGCCAAGCTCCCCGATTTCGTCGCGGCCCGCAAGCGCAACTGGCAGCGGCTGCGCGACGGCCTCGACGGGGTGCCGGGGCTGCTGCTGCCCGAGGCCACCCCCGGCAGCGACCCGAGCTGGTTCGGCTTCGTCATCACCCTCACCGACGACGCGCCCTTCAGCCGCCCGGAGCTGGTGGACTTCCTGACGGCGCGCAGGATCGGCACCCGGCTGCTGTTCGCGGGCAACCTCACCCGGCACCCCGCGTACCGCCACGAGACGTACCGGGTCAGTGGCGAGCTGACCAACAGCGACATCATCACCGACCGGACGTTCTGGATCGGTGTGTACCCGGGGATCACCGGCGAGATGGTCGACTACATGGTCGCCTCCCTCCGGGAGTTCGTCGCCAAGCCGCACTGAGCTGAACAGATGGGAGGCGGGCGGGCGGGCGCCTGCTCGCTCCCCGTCCGGCCGGGGAGTCAGCCGCGTGCCAACTCCTCCATCCGGGCCGCGAGTTCGACGGGTGTCGGTCGCCGGAGGTTGTCCTCGCGCAGCCCGGCCGCTGCCTTCAGGTAGCGCGGCTCGCCGAGCAGTTCCACGGCCGCCGCACGGATGGACTCCGCGTCCGCCGGATGCCCGGACAGCCGGAGCCCGGCCCCGGCGCCGGTCAGCCGTTCCGCGACGCGGGTCTGCTCGGTGGCGAAGGTGATCGCCAGCTGCGGCACCCCGGCGGCCAGCGCGGTCATCGTGCTGCCCGCGCCTCCGTGGTGCACCACCAGGTCGCAGTGGTCGAGCAGCAGCCGCAGCGGACAGCGCTCCAGCACCCGGACGTCCGGCGGTACGTCACCGAGCGCCGCCACGTCGTCCCTGGTCGCGGTGAGGACCAGCTCGGCGTCGAGACCGCTGAGCGCCTCGACGATCCGCGGCAGCAGGTAGGAGCGCGGACCGGACATCGAGGTGAGCGCGGTGGACCAGGTCACCGCGATCCGGGGCCGGGTCCGGCCCGCCGCGCCCAGCCACTCCGGAGCCACCCCACCGCCGTTGTACGGGACGAAGCGCACCGGCAGCCGCTCACCGCGCACGGGCGGCCGGAGCGCGGACGGACAGGGGTCGATGACGTACTCGATCGCATCGGCGCCGAAGGGCGCACAGCCGTACCGCTCGAAGGAATGGCCGAGGTCCTGCGGCAGGATGTCGAGACCGCGGTCCTCGTGCGTGCCGACCGGGCCCCACAGGGCGAGCGCCGCCGGGATGCCCAACACCCGTGCGGCGAGCAGCCCTTCGGTACTCACCGGGTCGTGCACCACGGCATCGGGGCGCCAGCGCCGGGCGAACCGGACCGCCTCGTCGTGCCCGTGGGCGGAGCGGCGCGCGTACTGCGGCTCGACGGTCCGCCGGTACTCCGCGAGGTCGAAGTCACCGAGCGCCGACATCGGGGCACCGGTCAGCGGGTGGAGGGGCAGCCAGGGGTACGCCCACTCGCCGCGCAGCGCCTCCCGTACGTAACTCATCCGGTTGTGCACCGCCACGTCCATGCCGTCGAGCACCGGCACCGGCAGCAGACCTGCCCGGGTGACCGGCCCGGACTGCGAGGGCGGGCACAGCACCCGCACCTCGCGCCCGCCCGCCTGCAGGGCCCAGCCCAGCGGTACGGCCGCGGCGTAGTGGGTGGGCCAGGACGACACGGAGAACAGCACGCGCACGGGAGACCTCCGGTGGCTGGTCCCCGGGCCGGCCGCCGCGGGCCCGGGGGTGAGCCGAACCCTAGTGTCGCGACCCCCGATGACCTGGGCGGACGCCGTGCCTGGTGCCGCACTCTGGGGAAAGTCGCAGACTCCGGGCACGGCCGGTGCCACGGTGACCACGGCGGTCCAGGATGGGCCGCACATCACGCCGGCCAGAGGCGTGGTCCGGCCGGGGAACGGTCCGGCCGAAGCCTGGCCCGGTCGGCCACCGAAACCCCGTGGGGGGACATGTCTGACATCGAGCCTGTCGGCATCGCGGTGCTCGGCGCCGCCGACATCGCCTGGCGGCGCACCGTACCGGCCATCCGACGCTGCGCCGGGCTGCGGCTGGTGGCCGTCGCGAGCCGCACCCCGGAGAAGGCGCGGGCCTTCGCCGACGCCTTCGACTGCGAGGCCGTGACCGGGTACGAGCGGCTGCTCGCGCGTGAGGACGTGGCTGCCGTCTACATTCCGCTGCCGAACGCCCTGCACGAGGAGTGGGCCGAGGCCGCCCTGCGCGCCGGTAAGCACGTCCTGGTGGAGAAGTCGCTGACCACCAGTGCGGCAGCGGCCACCGCACTGGTGCGGACGGCGGAGACCGCGGGGCTCGCGTTCATGGAGAACTTCGCCTTCCTCGGGCACCCCCAGCACGACCGGGTGCGCGAACTGATCGCCGACGGCGTCATCGGGGAACCCCAGGTGGTCAGCGCCTCGTTCGGAATCCCGCGGGCCGACTCCGGACTCATCAGGTACAGCCGTGAACTCGCGGGCGGCGCGCTGCGGGAGACCGGCTGCTACCCCGTCCGGCTCGCCCAGCTCCACCTCGGCGACGGCATCGGTGTGCTGGGCGCGCGACTGCGGTACGACCCGGACAGCGGGGTCGACGTCTCCGGCTCGGTGCTGCTGGCCGACAGCGCCGGGCTCACCGCCCAGTGCGACTTCGGGCTGACCCACGCCTACCGCAACACGTACGCGGTGTGGGGCAGCGAGGGCCGGATCGAGGTGGACTGGGCCTTCACCCCGCCCCCCACGACGCGGCCGGTGATCCGGCTGCACCGCGCGGACTCCAGGGAGGAGCGTGTGCTGCCCGCCGCCGACCAGTTCCTCGGCGCGGTCACCACCTTCGCCGAGGCCTGCGCCGACCCGTCGGGGCACCGGCGGCACGGCACGGACGCCGTGCGCCAGGCGACGCTGCTCGAATCGGTGGTCCGCCGGGCGGGCGCCGCGGACCCGGCCGGGCCGTCGGCGGTCCACGACGCGAGGAGCGCTCATGTCCCTGCCTAGCGAGCCGCGGTCCACGGCGCCCCTGCCTGAAGCGGCCCTGCCTGAAGTGCCCCTGCCTGAAGTGCCCCTGTCCGAAGTGCCGAGGTCCGAAGTGACGGTGTCCGAAGCGCCCGTGTCCCGGCACATCCTCTGGTTCGGCTTCCCCGCGTACAGCCACCTCAAGGCCTCCCTCGGCATGGTCGAGGAGCTGATCCGGCGCGGACATCGCGTCACCTACGTCGTGGCCGACCGGCTCGCCGACCGGGTCGCCGAGACCGGTGCGCGGGTCGTTCCGTACTCCTCGGTGTTCCCCGCCTCCCTGAGCGGGGAGGAGACCGCGACGACCATGATGGTCGCGTTCCTGCGGGAGAGCTTCGCGCCCCTGGAGACCGCGCTGGGCAGCGTGGCCGACGATCCGCCCGACCTGATCGTGCACGACGCGCTCGCCTCCGACACGGCCGCCGTGCTGAGCCGGAAGTACGGTGTGCCGACCGTACGGACGTACGCGGGGTTCGGCACCAACAGTCACGTGCCGCAGAACGGCACCGAGGCCGATCCCACGCACACCCCGCCCGATCCGGGCGATCCGCGGCTGGCCGAGCTGGGGGGCGAACTCGCCGCCCGTATCACGGCGGCCGGGGTGGGCGACCTGCTCTCCACCGGACCGGCCAGCGGCGACGACGCGGTGCTCGACATCTCCTTCGTCACCCGTGAGTTCCAGATGCGGGGCGACACCTTCGGCGACGAGTACCTCTTTGCCGGACCCTGCCTGCGCGCGTCGGACTTCAGCGGGCGGTGGACACCTCCGGCGGGCGCCGGACCGCTGCTGCTGGTCTCGCTCGGTACCACCGCCAACCAGCACCCGGACTTCTTCCGGACGTGCGCGAAGGCGTTCGCGGACACGCCCTGGCACGTGGTGATGACGCTCGGCGGGGGAGTGGACCCGGCGGAGCTGGGGATGCTGCCGCCCAACGTCGAGGCACATCAGTGGATCCCGCATCTCGCGGTGCTCGAACACGCCACCGTGTTCGTCTGCCAGGGCGGTGTCGGAAGCCTGATGGAGGCGGCCCACCAGGGCGTCCCCGTCGTGGTGGTGCCGCAGCAGTGGGACCAGCACGCCACTGCCCGTCAGGTGAGGGACCTGGGCATGGGGCAGTGGCTCCACCCCGGTGATCTCGACGCCGACGGGCTGCGGGCCGCCGTCGAGGAGGTGGCCGCCGATCCGGACGCCGGGCGGCGCGCTCGGGAGATGAGCCGTTCCGTGCGGACGGCGCCGGGAGCGCCCGGCGTCGCCGACCGGCTGGAGTCGCTCATGTCCGGCCCGAACTGAGCCCGGCCGCCGGTGGGAACGGGCCGCCGGTGGGAACGGGCCGCCGATGGGAACAGACCGGCGGCCGGGCGGATCCGGTGGGCCACGCAGCCACGGCACCAGGTGCAGGCCGGTGCCCGCGTGGCCCACCGGTCCGTTCAGACCGCGCCGGCGGAACCGCTCCCGTGTACGGCGGGCAGATCGAGTGCCCCCGGAGCGAGCGCCGGAACCGCGCCCGTCCTCGCGGCCAGGCCCAGCAGCGAGCGGACCGCCTGGTAGCCCGACTCACCGAGGTCCTCGGTGTACGCGTTGACGTAGAGACCGATGTGCTGGTCCAGCACCTCGGTCTCCATCTCCTGCGCATGGGCGCGCACGTACTCCCGGGACGCACCCGGATCCGCCCAGGCGTACCGGACCGAACCACGGATCGCGTCGGCGATCCCGGCCAGACGCTCCGCACCCAGATCCCTGCGGGCCACGATGGCCCCGAGCGGGATGGGCAGCCCGGTGCGGGCCTCCCACGCCTCGCCGAGGTCGACGACGCGGTGCAGTCCGTACGTGTGGAAGGTGAACCGCGCCTCGTGGATGACCAGTCCGGCGTCCACGCTGCCGTCCCGGACCGCCGGCATGATCTCGTGGAACGGCATCACCACGGTCCGTACGCTGCCGCCGGGCAGTGCCCGCTCGGCCCACAGCCGGAACAGCAGATACGCGGTGGAGTGCTCCGTGGGGATCGCGACGGTCCCGCCGTCCAGGTCCGCAGGGTCGCGGACTCCCCGGGTGAGCACCAGCGGCCCGCAGCCGTGCCCGAGTGCGCCGCCGCAGGGCAGCAGCGCATACCGGTCGAGCACCCGGGGCAGTGCCGCGTAGGAGATCTTCAGCACGTCCAACTCGCCTTTCTCGGCGAGTGAGTTGGTGACGTCGATGTCGGCGAGGGTGACCTCGGGCGGGACCGCCCCCGGCAGCAGCCCCGACGTCCACGCGTGGAAGACGAAGGTGTCGTTGGGACACGGCGAGTGGGCGAGCGTCAGCGGTGTGGCCGGGGTAGTCGGTGTGGCTGGTGTGGTCATCGGGTGGCTCCTGCCGCCGGGGCGGCCGACATGTCCCACAGGCCGAGGTACTTGTTCGGCGAGTCCTCGGGGATGCGCTCCAGCGGCGTCCCCAGGCCGAACGGCGGCAGCGCGAGGTCGAGCTTCGCGTGCAGCAGGCTCGGCGCGTCCATCCGGTCGGAATTGGTGAACTCGCCCCGTGCCACGCCGGGATCGCTGGTGTAACTGGTGGTGAGCAGCAGCCGGCAGGACTTCCTGAACCGTTCGAGCGCGGCCAGGATCATGTCGTTCGGCAGATGGATGAAGACGTCCCGGCAGATCAGCAGGTCGGCCGGGCGCGGTTCGTCCACCGTGATGTCGACGACTTCGAGCCGGAACCCGCGGCGCCGCAACTCGGGCCAGGAGTCGCGCTCGTGGACGTCGTACCCGGTGTAGTCGACCCCTCCGAGGTCGAGCGTGCTCATCCACGCGAGGTCGCCGCAGCCGGCGTCGTTCAACGTGGTCACCTCGTACGTTTCGAGGATGTTCACGAGTTCCTTGCGGACGAGCTGGGTGTGAGGCTCGCTGGAGCCCCAGCCGCAGACCGTGTCGGGTGCCTGGTCGGGCCACCCTCGGGAGAAGACCTCCAGGCCGGGGCTCATGTGTCCGCCGGGCACTCGCACATCGGCGTGCCCTGCTGATTGGGTCACGGAACGTCTCGCTCTCCGTCGGGGCCGGGGTGGTGGGGCCGGGGCCGTGGGCCCCCAACCCAGCACGACGCCCGCACCCGGATCCAGGACAAGAGCCGGAGTCCGGGTGTTTCCCGCAACCGCGGCGGCGGGTGCACGAACCGCCTGGTGATTTCCCCAGAGTTGACCGGCGCGGCCGGTCGGCGGGCGGTGGGTGCTGACATGCTGCGGCCATGTCGGAACTCCACGTGGCGTTTCTGCCGTTTCCCGCATTCGGACACATCAACACCACCCTTCCGATCGTCGCCGAGCTCGTGCGGCGCGGTCACCGGGTGACGTTCGCGACCAACGAGCGCTTCGCGCCGCTGGCCGCCGGGGCGGGTGCGGACGTACTGCGCTACGAGTCGTGGCTCGCCTCGCGCAAGCTGCCCGACACGGTGGACGCGGACTATCTGGCGCACGAGCCGGTCCGCTCCATCGACGAGGCCATCGCCACCGTGCCGCTCTACGAGGCCGGGTTCGCCGAGGACGTACCGGACGTGCTGCTCTACGACGTCAGCACCTTCGCCGCGGGGCGCGTGCTCGCCCGCAAGTGGAAACGGCCCGCGATCGAGCTGTTCGCCACCTTCGCCTCGAACGAGCACTACTCACTCACCCAGCAGATCGGCGCGATGTACGCCGACGAGATCGACGGGAGCCACCCGGCGATCATCGACTTCTTCGTGAAGCAGGGGCAGCTCTGGGCGGAACACGGTCTCGACGGCATGACGCTGGAGGAGTTCAACGCCCCGGCGGACGGAGCGAACCTGGTGTTCCTGCCGCGCCGGTTCCAGCCCGCCCAGGAGACCTTCGACGACCGGTTCGCGTTCGTCGGCACGTGCATCGGCAGCCGGGCCACGGAGCCGGAGTGGCAGCCGCCCGCGCCGGACCGGCCGGTGGTCCTGGTGTCGATGGGCAGCTTCAGCTACGACCACCAGGACGCGTTCGTCCGCACCTGTGTGGAGGCGTTCACCGGGACGCCGTGGCACGTGGTCATGTCGGTGGGCGAGCAGTTCGACCTCGGTGGTCTCGGCGAGGTACCGGACAACATCCAGCTGATGCGCTGGGTGCCTCAACTCGCCGTACTGGAACGGGCCGACGTGTTCGTGTCCCACGCGGGCATGAACAGCGTCATGGAGTCGATGTACTTCGGTACGCCGGTCGTCGCACTGCCCCACATGCCCGAACAGCGGCTCATCGCCTCGCGCCTGGCGGAGCTGGGCCTCGGCGTGCACCTGCCGCCCGCCGAGGTCACGGCCGAGCGGCTCCGCACGGCCGTGGCCACCCTCGCTTCGGACGAAGGGGTACGTACACGGGTCCGCTCGCTCAGCGACGACCTGCGCGCCACCGATGGCCCCTCGCTCGCCGCGGACTACATCGAGGCACGCGCCAGGGGCTGATCTTCCGCCGGTACCGACTGACACCTCGTCTCATTTCCGGCTTCGGGAACCAGCCCCCTGACGCGCTGTCAGTACATGAACTCCGTGTGTACGGCGGGGCGAATAACAGGTGCCCCTCATCTCGGGGCCGGAAATCGCCTACTGTGCAAGATCATGGTCCGCGAGGGCAGTGGGATGAGCGGGGGAGCAGGACATGAACGCCTCGGGAATACTGAAGGCCGCCGTCGTTGCCACGAGTGAAGTGGTCCGGACCGGCCTTGCCCAGATGCTCGAACAGGCCGTGGGCGTCGACGGCTACGCGGTGTTCGAACCCGAGGAGTTCGCGGCGGAGGCGCGCGAGGACGCCATCCAGTTGCTCATCCTCTCCTGCCATGTGCTGATCCTGTGGTCCGTGAACGGATCGGGCCACGGCGAGGACGCGTGGACCGCCGAACTCGCCGCGGTCGCCCGTGAGAACGGCATCCTGGTGGTGCTGGTCCTCCCCGGGGCCGAGATGGACCGGGCCGCTGCCGGGATGGTCGTGCCGTGCGACGGCATCCTGGACCAGGACGCCCTGACCACCGACGGGCTGAGCTGCGCGCTCAAACGGCTGGCGAGCGGTGAACGGTTCGTGATGGAGCCGACGGCGCGGGCGGCGCAGCGGACCCGCAAGGGCGACGTCACCCCCATGGCCGGTGTGGCGGCCGTACTGCTGACCGCGCGCGAGCAGCACGTGCTGGAACTCCTCGTCGAGGGGCGGAGCAACAAACAGATCGGGCAGGCGCTGGCGTTCTCCGAACACAGCGCCAAGCGGCTGGTGGCCATCGTGCTGTCGAAGCTGAACTGCCCCAACCGGACCCAGGCCGTCGCCGTGGCCCTGCGGGAAGGACTGGTCGGCGCCGACGCGGGATTCCGTGGCATCGCGGGCCGGGTCGCAGCCGGTCGGCGCGAGGACCGTACGGGCTGACCGGGCCGCCGAGGACCGGCCCGCCCGGGGGCTTCATCCGGTGGGGGTGCCGCCGTCGCCGAGTCCCAGCGCGGCGGCCAGATCGGCCCGGCCGCTGATCCCCAACGCCCGGTAGCTGTTGGTCAGATGGAGCTCCACCGCGCGCAGGGAGATGGACAGGGCCTGGGCGATCGCCTTGTTCGGCAAGCCTTCGGCGGCGAACAGCGCGACCCGGAGCTGCGCCGCCGTCAGGCGGACCTGTGCGGTGCGGGCGAGCGCCGCGTACCGTGCGGCCACCTCGTCCGCGCGGGGCGTCGGGCGCCCGCCGCCCACCCGTAGCGTCTCCATCGCCTCGCGCAGCATGCGGCGGCCGTTCGCCGGCTGTCCGTCGTCCAGCAGTACCGCGGCCAGCTCCACCTTCGCCTGGGCGTACCGGGCGCGGGCGGGGGAGCCAGCCAGCACCCGTACGGCGTTCCGCAGATGTCTGGCCGCCGCAGGTCCCGGCAGCGCGAGAGCGGTCCGGAGATAGACCGCGCCGACGGTGCCCGACGCCCCCCAGGCGCGCGCCGTGGCCAGCTCGTCGGCGAGTAACCGGGTGGCGGATTCCGGGTCGGTGGCCGCCTGCGCCAGGGCCAGATGGGAGCGCCAGGGCATGACGGCGGGGTTGGTGCACCCCGCGTTGAGCAGCAGCCGGCCGCACTCGCGCAGATGGGTCGTGGCCTCGGAGGTCCGGCCGGTGCACAGTTCCAGCAGGCCCCTCGCGAACAGCAGCTCGGTCCAGCCGAGGCTGTACTCGTGCCCGTCGGGGAGCGGCGCCGCGAGAGCGGACTCGGCGCGGTCGACGAGGCCCGACTCCAGGTCGACGAGCACCCCCAGCGCGGTCAGCCGGGGCAACTCCCTGGGGTGCCAGTGGGCGCCGGGCACCTCGATCACGGTCTCGGCGAGCCGGGCCCGCGCACGGGGCAGATCTCCGCAGCGCAGGGCGAGTTCGGCGCGGGTCAGCATGGCCAGACCGACAGCGGGGCGTACCCCGCGCCGCCTGGCCTCGGCCTCGATCAGGTCGAGACCGGCGCGTGCGGCGTCCATGTCCTCGGCGACCGCCATCACCCGGACCGCGGCCAGTCCGGGTGCCAGGGGCCCGGCGGCGACGGCTGCCCGGGTGAGCGCCACCGCGGCGAGACGGCGCGCTTCGTGCGGTTCGGTCCCGAGGGCGCAGCGGCGCCAGGCGGCGGCAGCGGCCTGCGCCGGATCGGTCGGCGGCGGGGCGGGTTCCGTGCGGGCACCGCCGGGCGCGACGGGACCGGTGGGCGCGAACGCCTGCCCGGCCGTGGGCTGTTCGGCGGCCGACAGACCGTGCAGGCCGAGCAGCGTGCGCCGCTCGGCCTCCGGCACCGTGTCCCGGCCGCCCGCCGAAGCGAGCGCGCACGCCGCGGCCCGGCCACCGCCGCGCAGCGCCAGGACATCGGCTGCGATGAGCCGGGGCCCGGACAGTTCCGGCTCGGTCACCTCGGCAAGCACCCGGTGGAATCCGCGGTCGGCGGCCTCCGGCCGCACATAGGTCTGTGCCATGGCGAGTTCCAGCAGCACCTCGGCCCGCAGTGCGCCGGTGGCCCCGCGGTCCACGGCGCGTTCGAGGAGCGCGACCGCACCTCCGGGGTCACCGGACCGGCGGGCGTGTGCGCCCGCCGCGTGCAGTATCCGGGGCACCCACGCCTCGGTCAGCCGGGTGTGCGACACGAGCCGCCCGAGGACCGGGGCCGGTGCCCCGTCGCGGCGCCCCAGCCGGACCGCGCGGACGTACAGTTCACGCCGCTCGGCGCCGTCCATCAGGCCGAGGATCCGGTCGGCCATGAGCGGGTCGCGCAGCCGGGGCCGGGCCGGATCGTCCAGCAGCCCGGTGTGTGCCAGCTCCGCGCGGGCCCGCTCGCAGGACGACGGGACCTCGGCGATCTCGTACACCTGCCGGAAGGAGAGGTCACCGCTCCCCACCGCGCTCGCCCGCAGGAGCGCGATCAGCTGCGCGGGGAGTGCGGCCAGCGCCCGTCGTACCTGGTCCCTGCCCACCTGGTCGGCCACCGCGCCCAGTTCACCGGCCGCCGGGGCCGGGGCCGGACAGCGGTGGAGCGTGGCCCGCAGCACCGCGGGGTTGCCGCCGGTCGCGGCGACGGCCGCCGGGACGAGCGGGCGGTAGGAACGCTCGCCGTACGCCTCGATGAGCAGGGTGCGCACCCCGTTGCGGCTCAGCGGGCGCAGCGCCAGCTCGTACCGTGCCGCCGCGCGCACCGTCGGCAGCACCGGGCCGTGACCGGTGAGGACCAGGAGCAGGGGGCGGTCCACCGGGCGACGGGTCAGCGCGTGGGCCCACCGCTGCGAGTGCGGGTCGGCCCACTGGGTGTCGTCGACGAGGAGTGCCAGCGGTGGCTGTGGCCCGGACGGTTCCCCGGCCGATCGCGCACCGGCGCCTCGCACCGCGGTGACGACGTCCCCGGCGATCCCGTACCGGCGTGCGCGGTCGGCGGGTGCGCACCTCACCGTGATGACCTGGAGCCGGGCATCCCGGGCGAGTTCCGCGGCCTCGGTGAGCAGGGCGCTGCGGCCGGTGCCCGGCGGGCCGTGCACGACCACGGTGGCCGACCCCCCGCCCGCCACCTGCCGCACGGCTTCCCGCAGGGCCGCCGACTCCGCCGCCCTCTCCACCAGCCGGACCCGGTCCCCGTCCGGGTCCGCCGGGCCGGGGGCCCGGTGCTGCGGGCTCATCGCGGATCGCCGAGCGCTCTCGGCGGTGTCCGCGCGCTGTCCGGATCGAGCCGCTCCGCGAGATCCGTCCGGCCCGTCACACCCAGCTTCCGGTAGGCGTTCGTCAGGTGGTACTCGACGGTGCGCACCGTCAGACAGAGGGCGTCGGCGATCTCGCGGTTCGTCGCGCCGGTCGCCGCGAGCTCCGCCACCGGCCGTTCGGCGGCGGTGAGGACGCCCTGGGAGAGGCGCCCCACGGCCGGTGCCCGGCCACCTGCCGTCGCCAGCGCGGCACGGGCGTGACCGGCCAGGACCAGCAGACCGTGCTGGGTCGCCCGGGTCCGTGCCGCGTGCAGATGGGCGCGCGCGGCCTTCTTGTCGCCCAGTTCGAGCAGGGCGCAGCCGAGGCGCAGTTCGGCGAGCACGTGGTACGGCCGGTCCGGGCTGGTCGCCAGGGTCCGTACGCTCTCGGCGAGCAGCTCCGCACGGGCGGACCCGGTGGCGACCATCCCCGACGCGAGCAGGCTCAGGCCGATACTGCGCCCGGTGGGCCACCGCTCCGCCAACTGCCGTCCCCGTTCGGCCCGGTCGGCGGCTTCGTCCGCACGGCCGAGCCGCATGAGCAGATCGGTGCTCGCCACCCACCAGGTGGTGAACACCGGATTGCCGACACCCGCCGACTCCAGGCTCGTTCCGCAGGCATCCAGCAGCTCCAGTGCCTCCTCGGGCCGGCCACGCCTGCGCTGGATCAGGGCCGCCGCCATCAGACGGCGGTGTTCCCCGACCGAGCCGTCGGTCCGCCTGCCGTCGAGTCTGCGCAGCGTCCTCTCCGCACCGTCGGTGTCCGACCTGGCCAGCATGGCCATCGCCAGAGTGGTCAGCGGGAGAGCCGTCTGCGTCTCCCAGCCGTGTGCCTCCGCGATCCGCAGCGCGGCCTGGGCCTGGGCCACGGCTTCGGCCAACTCGCCGGTGCGGAGCAGGATCCAGCCCTGTACCGAACGGGCATGGCACTCCGCCCACACCTCTTCGCGGTGGCGGCTCTCGGCGACGGCCCGGCCCAGATGGTCGAGCGCGGAGGCCGTGTGGTCGGCCAGGCTCAGGGCCCGCGCCGCGGCGACCGTCGCCCAGGCGCTGCGCGGCTGGTCGCAGCGGAGCACCTGGTGGGCATCGTCGACCGTGTCCTGCAACGTGGTGCCGCGCAGTGCGTCGCGCAGTGCCCGGGTGGCCAGTGCGAGCCGTCCCGGCGCGGCGGTGGCCGGCGGCGTGGCGGGCCGTGGCCCTGCGCGGAGCGCGTGGTCGGCCACCGGCGGCCCGGCCTGTTCCGCCGGCCCGGTGTGTGTCCGTACGGCGCCCGGCCGGGGTGCCCGGGGCGCGCAGCGGGCGCTGAGCGGTCCGGTGCCGACCCCGGTGCGCAGATCACCGAGGATCTCGTCCAACGCGTGCGGGGTGTCCGGGCGTTCACCCGTCATCAGCGCGATGAGTCCGAGCAGTACCACCGTGCGGTCCTCGGCGGCCGGCCCCGCGGTGCGCGGCAGCGGCCTGCCGAGCTGGTCCAGCGCCGCGAGGGGGTCGGTGTCGAGCAGCGCCGTGGCGAGGTCGACGCGCGTCGACACGTCGTCGGGGTCGAGGCGACGCAACCGCGACAGGTAACGCACCGCGTCCGCCGGGCTGTTCGGCCACACGGACGCGGTGGCCTCCTTCAGGAGGGAGACCATCCAGGGCCGGTCCAGGGTCGACTGCGCCAGCAGGAGGTCGGCCACCTGCCCGACCGGCCGGGCCGCGTCGTTGAGGATCGCGGCGGCCTGTGCGTGCATCCGCTCGCTCTCGGCCTCGGGCAGCTCGGCGAGCAGGGCGTCGACGGGGTGCGACACCCCCATCGGCGGCATCGGCTCGGGAATCATCCCGGTGCTCCGTGCGGCCTTCAGCGCCTTGCCGACCAGCCGCGCGGGGAGACGGGTGAGGGCGCCGACCAGGTCGGTGTCGGTGCTGCGCAGCACGGCGGCGGCCCGCGCCACGTGCAGCAGGTGCGGGTCGTGCCGTACGAGGTCGTCGTAGTCGGGGCTCGCCGCCTGGCCCGCCCCGGCCGTCAGGAAGTCGGCGACCTCGGCGACCGTGCAGTAGTCCCGGGTCGTGATCTCGTGGAACGTCGCGTCGGCGGCGCCGAGCGCGCGGTGCGACGACGACAGCAGGACCGTCAGCGGCCGACCGGGCAGACGGCGCATCAGCTGGTCGATCCAGCGGAGCGTACCGGCGTCGCACCACTGGGCATCGACCAGGGCCAGCACCAGAGGCGCCCGCTCGACGAGCCCGTGTACATGGGCGAGTGCTTCGGACGGCGTCCGGTGGGCCCGTGCCCAGGCATCGCTCTGCTCCCCGAACAGCCCCCGGAGTACGGAGTACTCGGCGCCGATGCCGTGCGGGAGGCATCTGAAGCGACGCAGCGTCGCCGTCTCCCCGTAACTGCCGCAGATACGCCGGACGATCTTGTCCACCGGCGCCGGGGCGTGCGAGCCGAGCGTGACGACGCAGCGTGCGGAGGACGGTCCGGCGGGAACGCGGACGAGTGGCCGGCTCGTCCGCCACGCTCTCCCGAGGAGGTCGGTATCGGGCAGGCCGTGTCTCTGGGCCGCGGTCGGCGTCCAGGCGTAGTCGTGCTCTGACCGGATCGAGCTCATGATTCTTACAGTACGACGAAACTGTGAACCCAGGTCGGACAAACGTACGGCAGCGAGGTGGACACCAGGTTCCATCTGCCGGTGGAAACCGCCGAGTTCGGACATCCGGTGCGCGAGCGACGCCCCGTTCTCAGAAGGTCCTCAGAAGTCCTGACGGCACCCTGGCACGGGGCGGATCGCACGACGTGGAGCGGGCGGATCCCGTGCGGCTGCCCGACGTTCCGCTGTAGTCGGTCGACTGTATTGTCTCGTTCAACATTCGCTCGACCACCGATGCCGCTCTCCTTCCGGCCCGGCGCCGAACGGTTCCCGTTCCCGCCTTCGGCCGTGGCGGAGGACGGCCGTGTACACGACGGAGGCACCCGCGTTGCTCCACGACCGGGCGGAGGACCTCGCCGCAGTCGGCGCGGCGACGGCGCCGGTCCTGGCCGGTGGCCGAAGACTCGTGGCGGTCACCGGGACACCGGGCGCGGGCCGCTCGGCGTTCCTCGACTCGGCCGCCGAACTGGCGGACGGGCAGGGGCTCGTCGTCCTGCGGGCCGCAGCCGGACGGCTGGAGCACGGGGTCGCGTCCGGCGTAGCCCGGCAGGTCCTCGCAAGCGCGATCGGCGCGGACGACGGCGAGCCGCTTTGGTCCCCGCCGCGGACCCCGTGCGGCGCGGCGCTGGACGGATGCGTACCGGGCGCGGTCCTCGGGGACGCGTTGTCGGCGTCCGGCCGCGCCCCCGCGCACACCGCCGTCGCGATCCTGGTGGACGACCTGCAGTGGGCCGACGAGGCATCACTGGACTGGCTGGCGCGGCTGTTCGCCGATACGGCAACGGGCCCGGCCGGACTGCTCGTGCTGGTGACGGTCTGCGACGGCGAGGCCGAGGCCGAACTGCCCGCCGTGCAGGACATGCTGAACGCCGCCGATCGTGTCATCCGGCTCGGACCGCTCACCGCGGACGGCGCCAGGGCCTTCCTCGGGCAGCGGTCCGTCCTCCTCTCCGACGAGGGGAGCCGGGCGTGGGCGCGGGCCGCGGGCGGCAATCCCGCGCTCCTCGACTCCCTGTGCCAACGCCTGGCCGGGATACGGCGGCCCGCACACCCCCACCTGCTCGCCGCCGCCCTCGCCAGGCCCGCGCCGTGGAGCCTGCGCGGCCGGGTCGCCGCCGCGCTGAGCGGCCACCCGGAGCCGGTGCGCCGCTACGCCTACTGCGCGGCGCTCCTCGGCGGCCCCGCGGAGGGGCAGCTCATCGCCCGCCTCGCCCGGCTGGACCCCGCCGAACAGGCCGCTGCCGAACGGGCGTTGCGCAGACTCGGCTGGTCCGCCGACGGATACGGACCGGAGGTGCTGTGGGAGTGCGTACGGGAGATCGCCGAGGACAGCTACTCCCTCGCGGCCTGCGACGATCTGCACCGGCGCGCCGCCACGTTCCTCCACGCGTCCGGCCACCCGGCCGAGGAAGTGGCAGGACACCTGCTGGAGGTCGGCCCGGGTGTGCACGCCCATGCCGCCCGGATCCTGCACGAGGCAGCCGATGACGCACGCGGGAGGGGCGACCACTACCGCGCGATCCGCTACCTGCGCAGGGCGCTGCGCGAATTCCCGCTCGACAGCCCCCGGCGCGGCGGATACCTGGCCGCGCTGGCCGATGCGGAACAGGACTTCGACACCTCCGCGATGCTGCGACACCTCGCCCAGGCGGCGCCGCTGCTCGGGTCCGCCCGGGAACGCGCGGCGGTCGCGGCCTGCGTGCCGCTGACCCTGTCCGCGGCTGCGTCGCCCGCCGCGCACGAGGCGATCGAGTGCGCCCGCGCGGCGTTGGCCGGCTCGGGGACGCCGGACCCCGGCACCGCTGACCTGGCGGCCCGGCTCGAAGCCCGTGCCCGGCTGGCCGGACTCGGCAGTCCCACCGCGTCGGCCGACGCGGTCGCGCGACTGCGGGAACTGGGGCCGCAGGCCGACCTCGGGACCTCCGCGGGCCGCGAACTCGTCGCCGTCCTCACCTTCGGCGGGACCGTCGGCGGACAGCTCCCGGCGGGCGAAGTGGCCACGCTGGTGGGGCGGATGCTGGACCGCGAGCCCGCCTCGTCCGCCTCCGGGTACGCGGCGACCTCACTGATGATCGCGTCCGGCACGGCGGCCGGGGCGGGCGAACCCGTCCGCAGCTGGCTGGACATGGCGCTGGAGACGGCACGCGGGCGCGGCGACGAACGGCAGCGGACCAGAATGCTCTGCTGGCGGGCGATGGCGGCCCAGCACACGGGTCTCCTCGCGGACGCCTGGTCGGACGCGCGGGACGCCTGCGGCCCCGGTTCGGTCGTGCTCGGAACCAACGACTGGCTGTCCGTACTCGGTCTGATGTCGGTGGCGGTCGACACCCGCGACCCCTGGCTGATCGGCGAGGTGCAGGCCGCGTGCGCGGACCAGCGCGACGCCGGGATGCCCGTCCTGCACGTCGGGCTGCTGGCACTGCGCGCCCAGACCGCGCCGATGTCCGAACTGCCCGGCCTGGTGGCCGAACTGGTCGACGGCGCACGCCGGGCTGCCGCGGCGGGCTGGCACAACCCCTCGCTCTTCCCGATGGCGTACTGGGCCGCGCCCGCCCTGCTGCGGCTCGGGGAGACCGAGACGGCGCGCGAGCTCATCGCCGAGGAGTGCGACCGGGCCCGCATGTGGGGGGCGTCGGCGACCCTGGGCCGGGCCCTGCGGGTGTGGGGGACGCTCGTTCCCGGCCGGTACGCGCTGTCCCTGCTGGCCGAATCGGTCGCCGTACTGAGGGAGAGCTCCAACACCCTGGAGCTGGGGCGGGCGCTGATGGCGTACGGCACCCGGCTGCGCGCCGCGGGACGGCCTGGCTTCCGTGACCTCTTCACCGAGGCGGACGGGATCGCCGACACGGTGGGCACCTCACTGCTGAAGTGCTGGGCGGAGCCGGGGCAGGGCGAGTCGCGCGGGGTCGGCCTGCTGGGCACCGACTGGCTGAGCGTCACCGAGCGCCGGGTCGCCGGACTGGTGTCGCTGGGCCGCACCAATCAGGGCGTCGCCGATGAACTCGATGTCACCCGGCGCGCTGTGGAGAAGTGCCTGACGAGGCTCTACCGACGGCTGGGTGTGTCCAGCCGGGCGGAACTGATCCCGGTGGTGCGCCGGATCGCGGGTGCGACGGCGTACGGCTGGGGAGTCCGGCCGGAGGATCTGTACCGCGCCCAGTGAGCCGGTACGAAGGACCTCATCTCCGTTCACTACAAGGTGAGTTGAGCCTCGGTCGAGGCGGACACGCGCCCCTGGCAATGCCGGAGGCAACGTACTCCGGTTCTGGTACGGTCGGTGAGAATCCGCCCACGGGGAGTGTTCCACCGGTCGCTGTCGGTCGTCTTCGACCACAGGAAGTGGCGCTGTGCAGGACGTTTGCACCGGCTCGACCCCTCGGTGCGGTTCCCGGGCCCGTCGGCCGTGCTGCGGTCCGGTGCTTCGGTAGCCGATCGGTGCACCAACCGGCTATCCGGGACGGCCCGATCCCCTCTTTCCGTACCTGCCGACCCGCGTCCGCCGCGGGCGCCAAGTCCCGCACGTCGACTTCGGGCAGGGGGGCGGTGTCCGCAGGGTTACGGCAGTCGGTCCCGGCTCCACGCACCGCCCGCTCTCCGAACCCCGCAGGGGCGACCACAGTGTTAACTCGCGTCACAGTGATGCATTGACCCCCTGGGCCCGCCGTGCTTACGCTCCCGACGCCCGCCGGTAAACGCAACGGGGAAGGTGTGGCGTAGATGATCTTCACAGAGAATGGCACGGACAGCGACATTCGAGAGGGAGCCGAATTTTATTCGACTCCGGATCCAACCGTAAATTCACCATTTCCTTTGTCGCCCGATGTGGCACTCATACCTCGGCAGTCGACAAATTCCATCGATACTTCTCGCCCTGCGGATTCATCTCTCTTCGACGCGGAGATCCGCAGCGACGAATACGGCGACGTGGTGCTGTCGTTCTTCGAGCGGTCCGGGATCGGGCTCGCGATTCTTGATCCGACGCTGCGTGTGAGGGCCGTTAACGGGGCGTTCAGCGGGCAGTGCGGCCGGCACCACGACGACATCTGTGAGCGCAGCTTCGCCGAGTTCCTCCACCCGAGCGTCCGGCAGTACCTGATGCGCCAGTTCGGCAGGCTCGTGCAGGGGCACCACGCACGCCTGGTGGGGCAGTCCATCGCGATGTGGTTCAACGACACCGCGCTCGCCGGAAAGCTGAGCGCCTTCCCGGTCGACGACGACGCCGGCAAGGTCAAGATGATCATGGTGCAGTTCACGCCCGAGAAGTCCGACGACCAGCAGGTGCTCATCGGCGCCCAGCGGAAGCTGACGCCCCTCACGGCGCGGGTCCTCGAAGGGGTCGCCGCGGGCGACCCGACCGTACGGCTCGCGGCCAAGCTGTTCCTGAGCCGTCAGGGCATCGAGTACCACGTGAGCATCCTGCTGCGGCAGTTCAAGGTGCCCAACCGGACCGCGCTCGCCGCGAAGGCGTACTCGATGGGTATGTTCAGCATCGGCTGCTGGCCGCCCACCGTGCTCCCGGAGTACATCCGTGCCGATCGGAACGGGTCCGAGCGCACCCGGGGCGACGGCCGCCAGGACGCACACGAGGAGCGCAGACGCAGAACGGTCGGGGGGCGGGCGTCTTGAAATTCCTGGTAGTGGAGGACAACGCCCGGGTGTCGGCCGCGCTGGAGGCCGCGCTGACCCAGCAGGGGCTGGAGGCGGTCTGCGCCGGTACCGGCAAGGCCGCGATCGACCTGCTCGACAGCCACCCGGATGCGATTCTCCTCGACATCGACCTGCCGGACTGCGACGGGTTCGCGCTGTGCAGCGCGATCCGGGCGAGGAGTTCGGTTCCGCTCCTCGTGACCACGGCCCGTTCGGACCACGCCTCACGGGTGCGGGGGCTCGACCTGGGCGCCGACGACTACCTGGTCAAGCCGTACAACCTGGCCGAACTGCTGGCCCGGGTACGGGCGGTGATGAGGCGACGGCAACCGCCGGAGCCGGCGGCGGGCAGCGCCGCACCCGGGGATCTCATCCTGGCCGGTCCGGTGCGGATCGACCTGTGGGAGCGGGTCGTGCTGATCAACGGATACCCGACCGAGCTGTCCGACGAGGAGTTCAGCATCCTGGCCGCGCTCGCCAGGCGGCCCGGCGAGACGCTCTGCTTCGAGCAGCTCGCCGACGAGATCCTGCGGGCCAAGAGGACGACGCTGCACGAGTCGGTCCACCGCTGTGTCGCGTCACTGAGTCAGCGCCTCGGCGCGCCGCACCGGCTCGAAGCGGTCGAGGGATCGGGCTACCGGCTGACGCTCGCCGGGTCCGTGTGACCCGGCTGCGGGTGCCCCGGCCCGTTGCTGACTGAGCGCTGTCCGATCGCTGTCCGATCGCTGTCCGACGGGAACGGAGGGGCCGGCGGGCGAACCGTCGGCCCCGTGCTCGCGTGTGTCAGTCGACCCAACCGCGCTGGGAGGCGAAGTCCACCAGGGCCGCGCGGAGGGCGAGGACCTGTTTCCCGGTGAGGTCGGGGCCGTTCGCCAGCAGCAGTTCGGTGACGTGCCGGGTGAACTCGCCCTTCGAGAACACCTCGCAGAGCCCGTCGGCGATCCCCTCGCCCCGGACGGCGGAAGGCTGGTCGCCGGCTGTCGGGACCGGTCCGCCGGGCGCCGCGTCGGCCGGGCCCGTGCTGTCACCGGACCGGTCGGCGACAGCGGTGCCGGTGCCCGGCGGCGCCGTGTCGACGACATGGACGCCGTACGCCTTCGGGCCGCGACCGCCGTCGAGAACGCTGAATTCGACCCGGGTACCGAAGCCGATGGAGGCGCCGCGCTCACTCAACTCGTTGGCATGGACGAATACATCGTCCCCGCCGTCGTCCGGTGCGATGAAGCCGTATCCTCTGGCCTCGTCGAACCGGACTACCATTCCCTGTGTCATTTTCTCAACCGACCCAATGCCAAAGGATTTCATAAAGACTGCATGGTCTCTTCGCGGTGCGTCAAGATCCTATCCAACTGTCCCGTCGGGCGACAACTGGGTGAACCACCGGTACGAAAAGGTGCAATTCCACCACCCGCGCGGGACCCCGTGCCGAGCCGTATCTCCGGCGTGTCCGAGGGCTGCGCCAACGGGTAAGTCCCCCGCCTCTGGCACTTCTTATAGTGACTCGCCGTAACCCGGGCCACCGAGTGTGATCACGCATTATGGTCCGTCTTCTCGGAGAAAGCAGAAGGACGGGTCGGACACACGCGGGGTCAGGTAGCTGGTGGGTGGAAATGACCGACATCGAGACCAGGGTGATCCGTACGGCGGAGAGCCGGCCGCCGGGACCCGATCCCGTGCGCGAGGCCACCGCCGAGCTGCGCTCGTGCCCGCCCCTGGTGCTCGCCGCGGAGTGTGAACTGCTCAAGCGGCGGCTGGCGCAGGCCGCTCGCGGTGAGGGCTTCGTGCTCCAGTGCGGAGCCCGCCCGGCAACGTTCGACGGCGCGACCGGCGACACGATCCGTCACCGGCTGAGGACTCTGCTCCAGATGTCCGCCCTGCTGACCTACGCCACGTCCCTGCCCGTGGTCAAGATCAGCCGGATCGCCGGACCGGCCGGCAACCCGGTGAGCGGCTACCGGTCCGCCGCGGCCACCCTGAACCTGGTCCGGGCCTTCGCCGCCGGCGGGTACGCCGATCTGCGCCGGGTCCACGACTGGAACCTCGACTTCGTCGCCAACTCGCCCTGCGGCGCCTCCTACGAGTCACTGACCACACAGATCGGGCGCGCGCTCACGTTCATGCGGGCCTGCGGCACCGCGCCCGAACCGCTGCGCACGGTGGAGCTCTTCGCCTCCCACGAGGGCCTGTTACCGGACTACGATTCCGCGCTCACCCGGGCCGACGCGGACACCGGGCGGCTGTACAACACCGCGGGCCACTTCGTCGGGCTCGGTACGGGGACGAGGGCGGGCACGGGGACGGGCGCAGAAGAACTCGACCCGGCACGTGTCGACCACGCCGCCACGATCAGCAATCCGCTGGGCGTCGTACTCGGCCCCGACAGCGGCCACGACGAGGCGCTGGACCGGTTGGACCGGCTCGATCCGGCGCGCGAGCCGGGACGGCTGACCTTCCTCGTCCGCATGGGCGGTGGGCCCGGGAGCGACAGGCTGTCCGCGCTGATCGAGAAGGTCACCGCGGAGGGCCATCTGGTCACCTGGATCTGCGACCCCGTGCACGACACGGCATCGGACGCGCCCCGTGGCGGTGCGAGCAGCCGCTTCGACGCGGTGCGCGACCGGGTGACGGCCTTCTTCGACGTGCACCGGGCCCTGGGTACCCATCCGGGCGGAATCCACGTCGAGTTGACCGGTACGGATTCGGGCGCGGGCACCGTCACCGATGCGCCCGCGGCCCCCGGCCTCAGCCACTCCGGCGCGCTCGATCTGGCCTTTCTCGTGGCGGAGCTGTACCGGTCAGGCACCGGTGCCGGTCGCTGAAGGCTGACCTGGCGCCGTGACCGGAGCTGTGGCTCGACACAGTGCGCGGTCCGGAACTACGCGCTCCTGTGCGGCACTTCGGGCCCATCCTTGCCTCCTGGCTCTTCGGTCTCTTGGGGCCCTTCTGCCTCTTCTGACTCTTCGGGCATCCGCCCGGTCTCCGGCGAAGCGGCCTCCGGCGGTCCGGACATACCGTCGCCCATCAGCAGGGTGAAGAGCAGGACGGCGAACGCACCGCCGAGCCCCACCCCGATCCAGCCCAGGCGCTGCACCCGTGCGGAGCCGCATGCCGCCGCATCGTGGGTGTCGTCGGCCAGCGCATCGTCACCCGCCGGGCGCACGACCGACCCGCAGTGCACCTGCCTGGGGTAGGTGTAGACGGTGCCGGGTTCCGCCGGGTCGACGGTCGCCGAAACCGGCAGGAAGACGGCCCCGACTGCGGCCACAACGATGAGCAGCGCGATGGTCACCCCACCCCTGACGACCGCCGGCAGCCTGCCCAACGGGCCTGCCCGCAGAGCTGCTTCGGGTGCAAATGTTGTTCCGTCGTCGCCCGCGTGCCCCATGGATCGCCGCCCCGTCCCCTGTAGGTCGAACTCCCGCCCGACGAGGTTACGGCTTGGTGCCGTCGGGCGGAATCGCCGAGGTCTGTCGGAACTCCTCGGTGACCGTCAGAGCAGCTTGGCCACGGTCAGCAGGATCGCGGAATCCTCCAGGGCGTCAACCCGATGACGGCTGTCGGGCACGATGATCAAGTCGCCCTCCCGGCCTTCCCAGGCGAGGTCGCCCGCCGTCAGCCGCACCCGCCCGCGCAGCACCTGTACGGTCGCCTCGCCGGGGTTCTCGTGCTCGGCGAGCTGGGCGCCCAGGGTCATGCCGATCACTGTCTGGCGCAGAACCTTCTCGTGGCCGCCGTAGACGGTGTCCGCGGTGTGGCCGCCACCGGCCGCGGCGGCGAGTTCGATCTGCTGGCGGGCCAGAGCTTCCAGGGACAGTCTCTGCATACCGCCATTCTCCCGGCATACCCGCGACCGGGCAACGCGGGCGGTTCCGGCACGATTCCTGGTGCGGTCCTGGTGCGGTCCTGGTGCGGTCCTGGTGCGGTCCTGGTGCGGTCCTGGTGCGATTCCGGGCCGATCGGCTGTGGGCGCCGAATGTCCCGCCCGCGGGCTGGGCAGGTACAGGTGTGCGGCGTCCGGGTGTCCGGACGGCGCGGACCCGGAGGGGGCGCGAAACGTCATGGAACAGCCGGCCTGGCAATTTTCCGACGACCGTGGACAGCTGTCGACAGCCGGGCGGACGCCCTCGAAGGTGACGGCGTACATCCAGGCCGGAGCCACCCTGTGGGACCACGGCATAGCCCCGGCCGCGATATTCGGCTCGTTCCACGACGGTTCCACGGCCGACCCGGTGAAAGCGGGTTCGCTGCCCCTGGACGGCATCGGCTATCTGGGGGCGGGCAGCGCCCTGGACGTGGACACCCTGCTGACCGGCGGGCCGGACCTCGTCGTGGCCGTCAGCTACGGCGGCGGTCAGGTGTACGGGCTGGACCCGGACGCCGCCAAACATCTGGAGGAGCGGGTACCGGTCGTGGTCGTCGATGTCGGACAGGCGCGCACCCTGAGTGAGATCCGGGAGCGGTTCGGCGCCCTGGCCCGCTCGCTGGGGGCCGCCGGTGACGGGGAGGGGCAGCGGCTGCTGGACGCCGCGCGGGACCGGCTCCGTACGGTGGCGGGCGCACCGTCCGGGCCGCGGGTACTGGCACTCTCGCCGGCCGGGCCCGACCAGGTGCACCTGGCCCGCCCCACCGCCTGGCCCGATCTGCGCGCGCTGACGGAGTGCGGTGTCCGGACCGTGCGGCCACCGGAGGGCGGCGGGGCGAACTGGGCCACCGTCAGCTGGTCGGAGGCGGCGGAGCTGCGCCCCGACATCGTGCTCGCCGACGTCCGCGCCAATGCCGCGCCACTCGACACGCTGCGTGCGGTCGAGGGCTGGCAGCGTATCGGGGCCGGTGCCCGGGTGATGCCGTGGAACCCGGAATCCCCCGGCACCGCCCGCGCGCACGCCCGGTTCTTCGGTGCGGTGGCCGACGCCGTGGAGGCCGCCGCGGCGCGGTGAGTGTGCTCACACCGGGACCTGATCAAGGGACTCGCCCGTGTCGGAGTTGGGCCGAACGGGTGAGGAGGGTCAGAATTGGCTGATGCAGATAGAAAGCCCAGCCGAGGTGGTCCGGTGAGCAGGTACGACAGGTACGACGTCACCGATGAACAGTGGGAGGGGCTTGCCCAGGTAGTACCGCTGCGTGGCCGTAACGAATGGCCGTCGCGGATCGATCACGAAACCATCCCCAACGACCAGGCGTCCGAGCAGCGGCGGCTCGTCGTGCTGCGGGTGCAGATCTTCTCGGACGCCCGGGAAGTCGCCGAGCACCTCATCGCCCAGGTTCCCGTGCTGCTGGATCTGACGGCGGCGGAGACCGACGTGGCCAAGCGCATCCTGGACTTCACCAGTGGTGTGGTCTTCGGTCTCGGCAGCGGGATGCACCGGGTCGACAAGAACGTCTTCCTGCTGGCTCCGGTCGGCATGGAGGTCGAAGGGATCGCTGCGGCTGCGGTCCCCCGATCGTAGGAAGGTAGGAGAGACGGAACGGTTCGCCACCGTGGAGGGTGCATACGGTCCGGACCATGGACCTGAAGCACACCCGCCCCGCCGTCACCGAACTGCGGCTCTCCGCCTTCAAGTCGCACCGGAGTGCCGTCTTCCCGCTCGCCCCGCTGACCCTGTTCACCGGAGCGAGCGGGAGCGGCAAGTCGAGCGCGCTCCAGGCGTACGAGGCGCTCGCGCGTCTCGGTGCGGGGGAGGAACTCGGCGCGGTCTTCGGAGATCCGGCCGGGTGCGTACCCGAGTGGGCCGGGGCTGACGAGCAGGGCAGACGGGGATTCCGGATCGGCTGCACCGCCGACGGCCCGGCCGGTCCCGTGCGGCTCGATCTCGCGGTCCAGGCACAGCCCGCGCTGCGTATCGTCGGTGAACGCCTCACCGCCGGCGGGGAGTTACTGCTGTCCACGGCGCTGCGCGATCCGGCGCGCCGTACCGTACAGGCCGCCTGGCACACGGCGGGTTCGGTCCCGGTGACCCGCGCTCCGCTGCCCGACGACCGGCTGGGTACCGCGCTGTTGCCGTTGCGCGTGGCGGGCAAGACCGTCGGGCAGCTGAAGGTGCTGGCCGCCGCCGAGCAGATGGTGGTGGCGCTCCGCACGGTCTTCGCCTGTGACCCCCAGCCGCAGTGGATGCGGGACCCTTCGGTGGTGACGGACGACCGGTTGCGGAGCGGCTGTGACAACCTCGCCGCGGTGCTGCACCGCACCCGGTCCGAGTGCGGGGACGGGCACAGGCAGCTGGCGGCGGCGGCGCGTGCGGGATGCTCGGGGCCCGTGGAGGAGCTGGCCGCCGAGCAGTTGACGGACGGGACCGTGCGGATGGTGCTCGGCCGGGGCCGCGGGACGGTCGCACCGGCGGGGGGACTGGGCGAGGGCGAGCTGCGCTATCTGGCCCTCGCGCTGGTGATGCTGACGGGGCCCGGAGTGCTCGCTGCGGGGGCCGCGGGCGAGGTTCCGTCCACGATGCAGTCGCTCACGGTCCTGGCCGACGGATTCGACCGCTGTCTGGACGGGCGGCAGATCCGGGAGCTGACCTCCCTGGCGGCGGCGGTCTGCGCGCGGGGCCGTGTCCGGCTGGTGGGGACGGCTCTGGACGCGGGATGGGCCTGTGGGGCGGAAGGCGTCGCAGTGGTAGACCTGAGCGCGTGACGGAACTGGATGTAGCGGGATTGCAGCGTCGGCTGGCCGAGTTCGCCGCGGCGCGGGACTGGCAGCAGTACCACACGCCGAAGAATCTGGCGTCGGCGCTGAGCGTGGAGGCGGCCGAGCTGGTCGAGATCTTCCAGTGGCTGACCCCGGAGCAGTCGGCCCGGGTGATGGAGGAGACCGCTTCGGCACACCGGGTGGTGGACGAGGTCGCCGATGTCCTGGCCTATGTGCTGCAGTTCTGCGAGGTGCTGGGGATCGATGCTCTTGCGGCACTTTCCGACAAAATTGACCGAAATGAGACACGCTTCCCGGTGGGTCTTTCAGTAAAGGACACCCCGCATCGTCACTCTCCGGAGTGAGTGAGTTATCAACAATGCGCCTTGAGTCCACAGATTTCCGAATTCCCCTGGCTTTACGGTCCTACTGCCCTCACGCTGGGTAATGAAAGGGGAGAGGGAAAGTCTGAGGAACGGGGACGCGGATGGATGGGGTGCGACTCATTGCGATCAGTCGGGACGCTCTGGCGCAGAGCGTGCCGGAACTGGACACCATGGTGGAGGCGTGGCAGGCGCAGGCGCTCGCCCAGGCCGTGGGCGGACACCTGGCGTTGAGAGGCCCGCAGGAGTTGCGGGCCGAGGCGCGGGCGCTGGGTGAGTCCGGCGGCCGTGGCTGCGGGGCGCTCGAAGTGCCGGCACTGCGCGGCGGGCTGATACGTGCCGCGCAGCTGTCGGAAGTATCGGATGTGCGCGAGGCGTTGACCGCGCTGGGCGTGCTCCTCGGGGAGGTGGGGATCGCCCTGGTCGGCGTCGCCTGTGGCACGGAGGAGGAGGGGGTCTACTGGCAGTGCATCGAGGCGATGGACGCGGCGGACGAATCGGGTGACCGGGTGAGCGGGATGCTGCGCAGGCTGGACGAGCGGGACGGGGAGAGAGCGTGGCACTGACCGGAACCGGTCCCGGTCGTGTCCTGGGCGGCGGGCGGCGGGCGGCGGGCGGCGGGCGGTGCGGGGGCGGTCCGCGGCCCTTCGAAGGTGCAGGATGGATGCATGGATCTTCGAATCTTCACCGAGCCCCAGCAAGGGGCGAGTTATGACACCCTGCTGACCGTCGCCAAGGCCACCGAGGACCTCGGTTTCGATGCGTTCTACCGCTCGGACCACTATCTGCGGATGGGGTCCGGGGACGGTCTTCCCGGACCGACCGACGCCTGGATCACGCTGGCGGGTCTTGCCCGCGAGACCAAGCGGATCCGCCTCGGGACGCTGATGACCGCGGGCACGTTCCGGCTGCCCGGCGTCCTGGCGATCCAGGTGGCCCAGGTCGACCAGATGTCCGGTGGCCGGGTCGAACTGGGCCTGGGCGCGGGCTGGTTCGAGGAGGAACACCGGGCGTACGGGATCCCGTTCCCCAAGGAGAAGTTCGGCCGCCTGGAGGAGCAGCTGGCGATCATCACCGGGCTCTGGGGCACCGAGGTGGGCGACACCTTCAGCTACGACGGTACGTACTACCAGCTCGCCGACTCGCCCGCGCTGCCCAAGCCGGCCCAGGCCAAGGTGCCCGTGCTGATCGGGGGGCACGGAGCGACCCGTACACCCCGGCTGGCCGCGCAGTACGCCGATGAGTTCAACATCCCGTTCGCCTCGGTCGAGGACAGCGAGCGGCAGTTCGGGCGGGTCAAGGAGGCCGCCGCGACAGCAGGAAGGGCGGACGACCTGGTGTACTCCACCGCCCTGGTCGTCTGCGTCGGCAAGGACGACGCGGAGGTGGCGCGGCGGGCGGACGCCATCGGGCGTGACACGGCGGACGTCAAGGCGAACGGTCTGGGCGGTTCGCCCGCCGAGGTCGTCGACAAGATCGGGAGGTACGGCGCGATCGGGGCGTCGCGCATCTACCTCCAGGTCCTCAATCTCGACGACCTGGACCACTTGGAGCTGATCTCCTCGCAGGTCCTGTCCCAGCTGAACTAGGGCCTCTCGTTTGGATCGGGCCGGACCACGCGAGCCCGGCCTGATCCAAACGGAAGACTCTGGGCCCCTGTCCGGCCGGTCTCTGCCGGGCCCGGGGCGTCCGGACCTTCCCCGCGGACCGTAACCACGGGGGGTGAAAACCTCTGGTCGGGGTGCACGGGGCGGACGATAATCGGACCTGTGTTCCTGACGATCAGTACCACCGGCACCCCAGAGCGTCCTGCCACCGACCTCGGATTTCTGCTGCACAAGCATCCCGACAAGGCGCAGATGTTCTCCACCTCCCACGGCACGGCGCACGTCCTCTACCCCGAGGCCACCGCCGAGCGCTGCACCGCGGCGCTGCTGCTGGAGGTGGATCCGGTGGTACTCGTACGGCGGGGGAAAGGCAAGGGACGTGGCGGCGCGCCCGATTCGGCGCTCGCGCAGTACGTCAACGACCGCCCGTACGCCGCCTCCTCGCTGCTGTCCGTCGCCATGACCACCGTCTTCAAGAGCGCCCTGCGCGGCGACTGCAAGGCCATGCCGGAGCGGGCCGCGAGCCCGCTGCCGCTGCGTATCGAGGTGCCCGCGCTCCCCGCGCGCGGCGGCCCCGAACTGGTGCACAAGCTCTTCGGCCCGCTCGGCTGGGAGACCGTGAAGGCCGAACCGATCGCCCTGGACGAGAAGTTCCCGGACTGGGGCGAATCGCGGTACGTCAAGCTCGTACTGGAAGGTGAACTGCGGCTCGCCGACGCCCTGCGGCAGTTGTACGTCCTGCTGCCCGTGCTCGACGACGCCAAGCACTACTGGGTGGCGCCCGACGAGGTCGACAAGCTGCTGCGCGCGGGCGAGGGCTGGCTGGCCGAGCACCCCGAGCAGAACCTGATCACCAGCCGCTACCTGTCCCATCGCTGGGGACTGACCCGGCAGGCGAGGGAGGCCCTGGAACTGGTGCGCCTCGCGGAGGCCGACGACACCGAGGTCGAGACGATCGACAACGCCGTCGACGAGACCACGGACACCGAGGAGAAGCCGGTCCCGCTCGCCGCCCGGCGGCGCGAGGTGATCATGGAAGTGCTGCGCACGTCCGGCGCGACCCGGGTGCTCGACCTGGGGTGCGGCCAGGGCCAGTTGGTCCAGGAGCTGCTGAAGGACGTCCGTTTCACGGAGATCGTCGGCGTCGACGTGTCCATGCGCGCGCTGAACATCGCGTCCCGCAGGCTCCGCCTGGAGCAGATGGGCGAGCGGTTGGCGGGGCGGGTGAAGCTGATGCAGGGCTCCCTCGCGTACACGGACAAGCGGCTCAAGCGCTACGACGCCGCGGTGCTCAGCGAGGTCGTCGAGCATGTCGACCCCGAGCGGCTGCCCGCTCTGGAGTACGCGGTGTTCGGCGCGGCCAGGCCGCAGACGGTGCTGGTGACCACGCCGAACGTCGAGTACAACGTGCGCTGGGAGACCCTGCCCGCAGGACATGTCCGCCATGGTGACCACCGCTTCGAGTGGACCCGCGAGGAGTTCCGCGACTGGGCGGGAACGGTCGGTGAACGACACGGGTACGACGTGGAGTTCCTGCCGGTGGGCCCGGACGACCCCGAGGTCGGACCGCCGACCCAGATGGCGGTCTTCACCAAGGCGGCAAGGGACAAGTCCGTGCAGGAAACGAAGGGCAAGGACGCGACGGACAAGGGCACGACCGTGAAGGAGGCGAAGGCGGCATGAGCAGAACCGAAGGCACCAGCAGCACCAGTACCAGCAGCATCAGCACCACCGGCACCGGCAAGCGCACTCTTCCGGTGACCGACCTCTCCCTCGTGGTCCTCGTCGGCGCCACCGGATCCGGCAAGTCCACCTTCGCGCACCAGCACTTCAAGCCCACCGAGATCATCTCGTCCGACTTCTGCCGGGGCCTCGTCGCCGACGACGAGAACGACCAGAGCGCCAGCCGCGACGCCTTCGACGTCCTCCACTACATCGCCGGGAAGCGGCTGGCCGCCGGACGGCTGACCGTCGTGGACGCGACCAACGTGCAGTCGGAGAGCCGCAGGCAACTCGTCCAGCTGGCACGCGAGTACGACGTCCTGCCCATCGCGATCGTCCTCGACCTGCCCGAGGAGGTCTGCGCCGAGCGCAACGCCGCCCGCCCCGACCGGGCCGGCATGCCCCGCCACGTCATCCAGCGCCACCGCCGCGAACTGCGCCGTTCCCTGCGCGGGCTGGAGCGTGAGGGCTTCCGCAAGGTGCACATCCTGCGCAGCGCCGAGGAGGCCGATGCGGCAGAAGTCGTCCTGGAGAAGCGCTACAACGACCTCACCCACCTCACCGGCCCCTTCGACATCATCGGCGACATCCACGGCTGCAGCTCCGAGCTGGAGACCCTGCTCACCGAACTCGGGTACACCGACGGCGTGCACCCCGACGGCCGGACCGCCGTCTTCGTCGGTGACCTGGTGGACCGTGGCCCGGACAGCCCTGGTGTGCTGCGCCGCGTCATGTCGATGGTCGACGGGGGCAATGCCCTCTGCGTGCCCGGGAACCACGAGAACAAGCTCGGCCGTTACCTCAAGGGCAGGAAGGTCCAGCACAGTCACGGACTCGCCGAGACGATCGAGCAGTTGGAGAAGGAGGACGCCAGGGACCCGGACTTCCGCGAGCAGGTGAGGAAGTTCATCGACGGACTGGTCAGCCATTACGTCCTGGACGGCGGCAAGCTCGTCGTCTGCCACGCCGGGCTGCCCGAGAAGTACCACGGCCGCACCTCCGGCCGGGTCCGCTCGCACGCCCTGTACGGGGACACGACCGGCGAGACCGACGAGTTCGGCCTGCCCGTGCGCTACCCGTGGGCCGAGGACTACCGGGGCCGGGCCGCTGTCGTCTACGGCCACACGCCTGTCCCCAGTACCAGCTGGATCAACAACACCATCTGCCTGGACACCGGCGCCGTGTTCGGCGGGCGGATGACCGCGCTGCGCTGGCCCGAGCGCGAGCTGGTCGACGTACCGGCCGAGCAGGTCTGGTACGAGCCGTCCAGGCCCCTCACCACCGAGGCGCCCGGCGGCCACGACGGCCGGCCGCTCGACCTCGCCGACGTCAGCGGCCGACGGGTCGTGGAGACCCGGCACACCGGCCGGGTCGCCGTGCGCGAGGAGAACGCGGCGGCGGCACTGGAGGTCATGAGCCGGTTCGCGGTCGACCCCCGGCTGCTCGCCTACCTCCCGCCGACCATGTCGCCCACCGGCACCTCGCACCTCGACGGCTATCTGGAGCACCCCGCCGAAGCCTTCGCGCAGTACAGGTCGGACAGTGTCGGGCGAGTCGTGTGCGAGGAGAAGCACATGGGTTCGCGCGCGGTGGCGCTCGTCTGCCGGGACGCCGAGGCGGCGCGCGAGCGCTTCGGGGTGTCGGGTCCGACGGGATCGCTGCACACCCGTACCGGCCGCCCCTTCTTCGACGACCCCGCAGTCACCGAAGAGATCCTGGACCGGCTGCGCACCGCCGTCACCGACGCCGGACTCTGGGACGAACTCGCCACCGACTGGCTGCTGCTCGACGCGGAACTGATGCCCTGGTCGCTCAAGGCCACCGGCCTGCTGCGCAAGCAGTACGCGGCGGTGGGCGCCGCCTCCCGAGCCGTGTTCCCCGGCGTCATCGGGGCGCTCGAAGCGGCTGCCGCCCGTGGCATCGAGGTCGAGGGGCTGCTCGCGGCGCAGCGCCGACGGTCCGACGACGCGGTCGCGTTCACCGAGGCGTACCGGCGGTACTGCTGGACGACGGACGGCCTGGACGGCGTACGTCTCGCCCCCTTCCAGCTCCTCGCCGTGCAGGGCCGCTCGCTCGCCGCCGTACCGCACGACGAGCAGCTCGCCTGGCTGGACCGGCTGGTGGAGCACGACCAGAGCGGACTCCTGCGGACCACGCGTCGGCTGATCGTCGACACCGGCGACGAGGAGTCCGTGCGGTCCGGTATCCACTGGTGGCTGGAGATGACCGGGCGCGGCGGCGAGGGCATGGTCGTCAAGCCGCTCCAGGCGCTCGCGCGCGACGGAAAGGGGCGACTGGTCCAGCCCGGCATCAAGGTCCGCGGACGGGAGTACCTGCGGATCATCTACGGCCCCGAGTACACCCACCCGGACAACCTGGCCAGGCTGCGCGGTCGCTTCCTCGGCCACAAGCGCTCGCTCGCGCTGCGCGAGTACGCACTCGGCCTGGAGGCGCTGGACCGGCTCGCCGACGGCGAACCGCTCTGGCGGATCCACGAGGCGGTCTTCGCGGTTCTGGCACTGGAGTCGGAGCCGGTCGACCCGCGGCTCTGAACCGATTCGTTCAGGGGGTGGGCGCAGCGGCCCGGGGACAGGATGGGGGCATGGGATTCCATGTCGACTCCGAGACCGGGCCGCTGCGCCGCGTCATCCTCCACCGGCCCGATCTGGAGCTGAAGCGGCTCACGCCCACCAACAAGGACGCACTGCTCTTCGACGACGTGCTGTGGGTGCGCCGGGCCCGCCAGGAGCACGACGGTTTCGCCGCCGTGCTCCGCGACCGGGGCATCGAGGTGCACCTCTTCGGTGACCTGCTGCGCGAGTCGTTGGAGGTGCCCGAGGCCCGCACCCTCGTCCTGGACCGGGTCTTCGACGAGAAGGAGTACGGCCCGCTCGCCACCGGCCATCTGCGGGCGGCCTTCGACGAGCTGCCCGCCGGGGAACTCGTCGAGGCCCTGGTCGGCGGGATGACCAAGCGGGAGTTCCTGGAGCGCCACGTGGAACCGGTCTCCGTCCGCTTCCACGTCATGGACCTGGACGACTTCCTGCTCGACCCGCTGCCCAACCACCTCTTCACCCGCGACACGTCCGCGTGGATCTACGACGGCGTCTCCATCAACGCGATGCGCTGGCCGGCCAGACAGCGGGAGACCGTCCACTTCGAGGCGATCTACCGCCACCACCCGCTGTTCACCGGGTCCGGTGCCTTCCACCACTGGTCGCAGGGGCAGGTCGACTACCCCTCGACGATCGAGGGCGGCGACGTCCTGGTCATCGGCAACGGCGCCGTCCTGATCGGAATGAGCGAGCGCACCACCCCGCAGGCGGTGGAGATGCTGGCCCGCGGCCTCTTCGCGGCCGGTTCGGCGACGACGATCGTGGCCCTCGACATGCCCAAGCGGCGGGCGTTCATGCACCTGGACACGGTGATGACCATGGTCGACGCGGACACCTTCACGCAGTACGCGGGGCTCGGCATGCTCCGCTCGTACACGATCGAGCCGGGCGACACCGAGCGCGACCTGAAAGTCACCGACCATCCGCCGGAGCAGATGCACCGTGCCATCGCGGCGGCCCTCGGGCTGAGCGGTATCCGGGTGCTGACCGCGACCCAGGACGTCCACGCGGCGGAGCGCGAGCAGTGGGACGACGGCTGCAACGTCCTCGCCGTCGAGCCGGGGGTGGTCGTCGCGTACGAGCGGAACTTCACCACCAATTCCCATCTGCGCAAACAGGGGATCGAAGTCATCGAGATCCCGGGCAGCGAGCTGGGGCGGGGCCGGGGCGGGCCGCGGTGCATGAGCTGTCCGGTCGTACGGGATGCCGTATAGTGATGCGTTCGAACGCATAGACTTCCACTGTCCCCTACTCGCGCCCCAGGAGCAGCCACCATGGCGATAGACCTCGCAGGCCGCCATTTCCTCAAGGAACTGGACTTCACCGCGGAGGAATTCCGCAGTCTGATCGAGCTGGCCGCCGAGCTCAAGGCCGCCAAGAAGACAGGCACCGAAGTGCAGCGGCTGCGCGGCAGGAATGTCGCCCTGATCTTCGAGAAGACCTCGACCAGGACGCGCTGCGCCTTCGAGGTCGCGGCGGCCGACCAGGGTGCGTCGACGACGTACCTCGACCCCTCCGGCTCGCAGATCGGGCACAAGGAGTCGTTCAAGGACACCGCGCGGGTCCTCGGCCGGATGTTCGACGCCATCGAGTACCGCGGGGACAGTCAGCCCCATGTCGAGGAGCTCGCCGCGTACGCCGGGGTCCCCGTCTACAACGGGCTCACCGACGACTGGCACCCGACCCAGATGCTCGCCGACGTGCTCACCATGACCGAGCACAGCGACAAGCCACTGGAGCAGATCGCCTTCGCCTACCTCGGTGACGCCCGCTTCAACATGGGCAACTCCTACCTGGTCACCGGCGCGCTGCTGGGCCTGGACGTGCGGATCGTCGCCCCCCGCGCCTACTGGCCCGCCGAGGACGTCGTGACGCGGGCCCGCGAGCTGGCCGAAACCAGTGGCGGGACCGTCACCCTCACCGAGGACATCGACGAGGGCGTCCAGGGGTGCGACTTCGTCGTCACCGACGTCTGGGTCTCGATGGGGGAGCCGAAGGAGATCTGGGCGGAGCGCATCGCCGCGCTGGCCCCGTACGCCGTGACGATGGACGTGCTGCGCGCCACCGGCAACCCGCAGGTGAAGTTCCTGCACTGCCTGCCCGCCTTCCACGACCTCGGCACCAAGGTCGGCCGCGAGATCCACGAGCAGTACGGGCTGACCGAGCTGGAAGTCACCGACGAGGTCTTCGAGTCCGCGCACTCGGTCGTGTTCGACGAGGCCGAGAACCGGATGCACACCATCAAGGCGGTCATGGTCGCCACGCTCGCGGGCAGTGAGCGGCAGTAAGAAGGCACATGCCCCCAATGGGGTGAATGTACGGTTCGGCAGATATTGTGGCGCGTATTGGTGGGGTTCGGGCTCGCACGCCCGAACCCCACTTCGCTGTGTGCCGTCCGTCGTGTGCGGACCGCCGTGTGTACGTCCGCCGTAGGAAAGTCCAGAGAAAGAACCGCATCCATGGGTCCGTCAGGACTGCGAATCAAGCCCCCCGAAATGCTCATCGCCGAATCCGGCGCGGACCTGGAGGGGCACGGCCTCCGGCGCAGCATGGGCCTCTTCCAGCTGGTGTGCTTCGGCGTCGGCGCCATCGTGGGGACCGGCATCTTCGTCGGCCTGTCGGACACCGTGGCGAAAGCGGGCCCCGCCGTCATCGTCTCCTTCGCGCTCGCCGCGATCACCTGTGTCTTCACGGCGTTCTCCTTCGCCGAACTCGGCGGCGCCATTCCGGTGTCGGGCAGCTCGTACTCCTTCGCGTACGCCACACTCGGCGAGCGCGCCGCCTTCCTCGTCGGCTGGTGCCTGCTGCTGGAGTACGGCATCTCGGTGAGCGCGGTCGCCGTCGGCTGGAGCCAGTACCTCAACGAACTGCTGAACAGTGTCATCGGCCATCAGTTGCCCGCCGTGCTCTCCAAGGGCCCCGGCGACGGTGGGGTGATCAACCTTCCCGCCGTGGTGGTGATCGCGCTCGCGGCCCTGCTGCTGGTGCGCGGCATCCGGGAGAGCGCCGGTGCGACGGCCGCGATGGCCGTGCTGAAGATCGGCATCCTGCTGGTCTTCTGCGCCATCGCCTTCACCGCGTTCCGGCACGGCCACCTCGTGCCGTTCGCCTCCCACGGCGTCGGCGGCATCACGTCCGGTGCCTCGATCGCCTTCTTCTCGTACATCGGCTTCGACGCGATCACCACGGCCGGTGAGGAGGTCAGGAATCCCCGGCGCAACATCCCGGTCGCGATCATGGTGTGCATCGGCATCGTCACCGTGCTGTACTGCGCGGTCGCCCTCGCCGCCATCGGGGCCTTCGGCGCACCCGCCGTCGCCGACCGGCCCGCCGCGCTCTCCCTGATCGTCGACCAGGTCACCGGATCGGCGGTCGGCGGCGGAATCGTGGCGTTCGGCGCGGTCGTCGCCATCGCGTCGGTGGTGCTCGCGGTCATGTACGGCCAGACCCGCATCCTGATGGCGATGTCCCGCGACGGGCTGGTGCCGGGAGTCTTCGAGCGGGTCTCCGCGAAGACCTCGACACCCATCGCCAACACCTGGATCGTCGCGACCGTCGTCGCGATCCCGGCGGCCTTCTCCTCGCTGGACGTCGTGGTGAACCTGACGACCATCGGGGCGCTGGCGACCATGGTCGCGGTGAACATCGCCGTGATCGCGCTGCGCCGCAGCCACCCCGCGCTCCCGCGCACCTTCCGGGTGCCGCTGTTCCCCGTGAGCCCGCTGCTGGGTGTCGGCTTCTGCGTCTACCTGATGTACGGGACCGGCTGGCGGACCTGGGTGCAGTTCGCGGTGTTCCTGGTGGTGGGGGCCGCGGTGTACGCCGCTTACGGGCGCCGCAACTCGCGGCTGCCGGGCGATCTCAGTTCCGCGGGGCGGCCGGCAGCGTGAACCAGACGGCCTTGCCGTGCTCGGTGGGCCGGTGGCCGTAGGACGAGCTGAGCGTACGGATGAGCAGCAGACCGCGGCCGTGTTCCTGCCAGGGGTCCGGCGGCGCGACCGGCGGCGTCCGGGTGAGTTCGCCCGGCGGTACCGGATCGCGGTCGTGGACCTCGACCTGGCAGCCCGCGCGCAGGATCTCGACGACCAGCTCGATGGGTTCGCTGCCGTCGGTGTGTTCCACGGCGTTGGCGACCAGCTCGGTGGTGAGGAGTTCGACCGTGTCGCTGTCCGCCGCCTCCTCGCCCTCGATGTCCGCGAACACCGTACGGATCAGCGCCCGCGCTATGGGCGCGGCTGCCGCGGTGTGCGGCAGCGCGATGCGCCACGAGGCGGGGTGCGAGATGTCCGGCACGGCTGATGTTCCGTTCGGTGTGGGAGGGGTCGTCCTGGTTTAAACGATACGAACCGAGAGGCGTGGCGAGTAGAGGAAGCAGCCGGGAGGAAATGGGACCTGCGTCACATTTCGGCGGGACCTTCTGCCAGGGTCGCCTCCATCTTGTCTATCGCGTACTCGTGACGGTAGTCACGGGGGAGTGATAATTTGTGCGAACAGGTAGCCCTTCCACCGGGTCTCCGCCCGGCCTCCGGACGGGCCCACCGACCGAAGGAGGCCGCCCTCATGAGCCCCTTTTCCGGCTCAGCCCCCCGTGTGGACAAGTGGCGCCATCTGCGCCTGACCAGGCAGGACGGGGTGGCTACCGTCACTCTCGCGCGACCGGAGAAACTCAACGCCCTCACCTTCGGCGGCTACGCCGATCTGCGTGACCTGCTCGCCGAACTGTCCCGTGAGCGATCCGTACGGGCGCTCGTCCTCGCAGGCGAAGGCCGCGGCTTCTGTTCCGGCGGCGATGTCGACGAGATCATCGGCGCGACCCTGGCCATGGACACCGCCCAGCTGCTGGACTTCAACCGGATGACGGGACAGGTCGTACGGGCGCTGCGCGAGTGTCCTTTCCCGGTGATCGCCGCCGTGCACGGGGTCGCCGCGGGCGCCGGCGCGGTCCTCGCGCTGGCCGCCGACTTCCGGGTGGCCGACCCGTCCGCCCGCTTCGCCTTCCTCTTCACCCGGGTCGGCCTGTCCGGCGGCGACATGGGCGCGGCCTACCTGCTGCCACGCGTCGTCGGCCTCGGGCACGCCACCCGGCTGCTGATGCTGGGGGAGCCCGTCCGCGCTCCCGAGGCCGAGCGGATCGGACTGATCAGCGAGCTGGCGGAGGAGGGCCGGGCCGACGAACGGGCCGCCGCGCTGGCCCGCCGCCTCGCCGAGGGGCCGGCGCTGGCGTACGCGCAGACCAAGGCGCTGCTCACGGCCGAGCTGGACATGCCGCTCGCCGCCGCCGTCGAGCTGGACGCCGCCACCCAGGCGCTGCTCATGAACGGCGAGGACTACGCCGAATTCCACGCCGCGTTCACCGAGAAGCGGCCCCCGAAATGGCAGGGCAGGTAACGGTGGCCCCGCAGCCGCAGCCGCAGCCGCAGCCGCAGCCGCAGCCGCAGCCGCAGAAACGACCGGCCGCCCAGCCGCTGCGGGTCGCGGTCGTCGGCGGCGGTCCCGGCGGCCTCTACGCCGCCACGCTGCTCAAACGGCTCGACCCGGCCCGCTCGGTCACCGTCTGGGAGCGCAACGCCCCCGACGACACCTTCGGCTTCGGCGTCGTCCTCTCCGACGAGACCCTCGGCGGCATCGCACACGCCGACCCGGTCGTCCACCGGGCGCTCCAGGACGCGTTCGTGCGGTGGGACGACATCGACATCGTCCACCGCGGCACCACACTGACCTCCGGCGGCCACGGCTTCGCGGCGCTCGGCAGGCGCCGACTGCTGGAGATCCTGCACCGGCGCTGCCGCTCCCTGGGCGTGGACATCCGCTTCCGGGAAGAGGCGCCGCCCCCCGCCGAACTGGCCGCCGGGTACGACCTGGTGGTGGCCGCCGACGGTGTGCACAGCGCCACCCGCCAGGCGTACGCCGACGTCTTCGCCCCCCGTGTCACCACGCACCGCTGCCGCTACATCTGGCTCTCCGCGCCGTTCGCCTTCGACGCCTTCCGCTTCGAGATCGCCGAGACCGAGCACGGGGTGATGCAGCTGCACGGCTACCCGTACGGGCCGGACGCCTCCACCGTCATCGTCGAGATGCGCGAGGAGGTCTGGCGGGCCGCCGGTCTCGACTCCTGCGACGAGCGGGAGTCCACCGAACGCTGCGCCGCGATCTTCACCGAGGCGCTCGGCGGACGCCCGCTCACCGGCAACAACTCCTCCTGGACGGCCTTCCGTACCGTCGTCAACGACCGCTGGTCGCACGGGAACACCGTCCTCATCGGCGACGCCGCCCACACCGCGCACTTCTCCATCGGCTCCGGCACCAAACTCGCCGTCGAGGACGCGCTCGCACTGGCCGCCAGTATCGAGGAGCAGCCCGACCTCCCGGCCGCCCTCGCCGCGTACGAGAGCGAACGCCGCCCCGTGGTGGCCTCCACCCAGCGCGCGGCCCGCGCCAGCCTGGAGTGGTTCGAGCAGCTGGAGATGTATCTCGGCCAGCCACCACGCCAGTTCGCCTTCAACCTCCTGACCCGCAGCCGGCGGGTCACCCACGACAACCTGCGGCTGCGCGACGCCGCGTTCACGGACGCCGTCGAGCGGGACTTCGGCTGCCCCGACGGCACACCCCCGATGTTCACCCCGCTGCGGCTGCGCGCTCTCGAACTGCGCAACCGCGTCGTCGTCTCGCCCATGGACATGTACTCCGCCGTGGATGGCAACCCGGGCGACTTCCACCTCGTCCACCTCGGCGCCCGCGCGCTCGGCGGGGCCGCACTGGTCATGACCGAGATGGTGTGCGTGAGTCCGGAGGGCCGGATCACCCCCGGCTGCACCGGCCTCTACACCGCCGAACAGGCCACGGCCTGGCAGCGGATCACCGCATTCGTCCACGACCAATCACCCGGCACGGCCATCGGGATCCAGCTCGGCCACTCGGGCCGCAAGGGTTCCACCCGGCTGATGTGGGACGGCATGGACGAGCCTCTCCCGGACGGCGGCAACTGGCCGCTGTCGGCCGCGTCCCCGCTCCCGTACCGGCCGGGCGTCAGCCAGGTCCCCGCGCAGCTGGACCGGGCCGGGCTCGCCCGGATCCGCGAGCAGTTCACCGCGTCGGCCCGCCGCGCCGCGGAGTGCGGTTTCGACCTGCTCGAACTGCACTGCGCCCACGGCTACTTGCTCTCCGGCTTCCTCTCCCCGCTCACCAACCGGCGCACCGACGCCTACGGAGGCCCGCTCCAGGACCGGCTGCGCTTCCCGCTGGAGATCTTCGACGCGGTACGGGACGTCTGGCCGTCCGACCGGCCGATGACCGTCCGCGTCTCCGCCGCCGACTGGGCCCCCGGCGGGACGACACCCGACGAGGCGGTGGCCATCGCCCGTGCCTTCGCCGCTCACGGCGCGGACGCGATCGACGTCTCGACGGGCCAGGTCGTCCCCGACGAGCAGCCCGCATTCGGCCGCTCGTACCAGACGCCGTACGCCGACCGCATCCGCAACGAACTCGGCGTCCCGGTCGTCGCGGTGGGCGCGATCTCCTCCTGGGACGACGTCAACTCCCTGCTCCTGGCGGGCCGTACGGACCTGTGCGCGCTGGCCCGCCCCCACCTCTACGACCCGCAGTGGACACTGCACGCCGCCGCGGAACAGGGCTACGCGGGCCCCGGCGCGCCCTGGCCCCTCCCGTACCGGGCGGGCAGCCGCGCCCCACGGACGGGCAGGACGGACGACCCGAAGCCGCGGCTCAGACTCGGCTGAGCGCCCTGGCGACGACGACACGGTCGGCCACCGGCCGGTAACCGATGCGCTGATACAGGCCGTTGCTGGTCGGGTTGGCCAGATCGGTGAAGAGCAGCACCTCACCCGCGCCTGCGTCCCGGGCCGCGCCGCTGAGGTGCGCGGTGACCGCTGCCCCGTAGCCGCGACCGCGCAGCTCCGGCGGGGTGTACACGGGGGCGACCCGGACCGTGCCCGCGCCGGGGCGGGTCGCCCCGGCCAGCGACACGGGGACGCCCCCGGACTCCCAGAGGGTCAGCCCGCCGTACGAGAGCCGGTCGTCCACCGTGCTCTCCACCCGGTCCACCGGCTGACCGGTTTCCCGGCCGAAGGCGCGGTACCACTCGACCAACAGTCCCCGGTCACCGGCCGTGGCGACACGGGCCCGGCCCGGCGGGGCGGGCGACGGCAGGATCAACTCCGCCAGCCGGTACAGCCGTTGCTCGCCGGTGGTGACCCGGTCCGGCCAGCCCGAGGTGAGCGCATCGGCGACGGACCGCATCGCATTGACGGCCGTCACCCCCAGCTCGCCGAACACCCCCAGCTCCCCGAACGCCTCGGCGAGCGGCGCGACGGCCTCGTCGGGGACCGCCCCGACCTGTACGGCATGCGGTGGAGTCCACACCACGGTGCCGTCCACCACGTCGTCGGGGGATCGCCACCAGCCGAAGAGCGGCGGTTCGTCGCCGTAGAAGTGCGGGCCGTGGCGGTGCAGAGCGGCGGTGATGCTGAGCACGAGGGTGTTTTCGGCAGGCCGGTCGGAGGCCGAGGGTGCCGCGATGGTCAGGAAGGCGTCGAGGTCGTGCGTGAAGGTCCAGGCCATGGGCCACATGGTGGAGGATGCCGGGCATGCGGGGCACGCGATTTCCGGGGCCGGGGAGGGGAGCCCCGCGTCACTCCCGCAGCCGGAACCTCTGGAGTTTCCCCGTCGCGGTCCGTGGCAGCGCGACCAGGAACACCACCTCCCGGGGGCACTTGTGCGGAGCCAGCTCGGACTTCACGAACTCGCGCAGCGCCCCGGCGTCCCGTACCGCGCCGTCCCGCAGCACCGCGTACGCCACCACCACCTGTCCCCGCCGTGCGTCCGGCCGCCCGACCACCGCCGCCTCCAGGACGTCGGGATGCCGCAGCAGCGCGTCCTCGACCTCGGGGCCCGCGATGTTGTACCCGGCAGAAATGATCATGTCGTCGGCGCGGGCCACGTAGCGGAAGTAGCCGTCCGGATCCCGCACATAGGTGTCGCCGGTCAGGTTCCAGCCGTCCCTGACGTACTCCGACTGCCGCTCGTCGGAGAGATAGCGGCAGCCCACCGGGCCGCGGACCGCGAGCAGCCCCGGCTCACCGTCGGCGACCGGCCGCCCCGACCGGTCCACCACCCGGGCCTGCCAGCCGGGAACCGCCACCCCCGTGGTCCCCGGACGGATCGCCTCGTCCGCAGCCGAGACGAAGATGTGCAACAGCTCCGTCGCGCCGATGCCGTTGATGATCCGCAGCCCGGTCCGTTCGTGCCAGGCGCGCCAGGTCGCCGCGGGAAGGTTCTCACCGGCCGAGACACAGCGCCGCAGGGCGGAGATGTCGTACGCGTCCCCGGCAGGTCCCAGCCGGTCCAGCATCGTGCGGTACGCGGTCGGCGCGGTGAACAGCACCGACACCCGGTGCTCGGCGAGCGCGGGCAGCAGCTGCCGGGGGCCGGACTGTTCGAGCAGCAGTGCCGAAGCCCCCGCCCGCATCGGGAAGATCACCAGACCGCCCAGGCCGAAGGTGAAGCCGAGCGGCGGGCTGCCCGCGAAGACGTCGTCGGGGCGGGGTTCCAGGACGTGCCGGGAGAACGTGTCCGCGACGGCCAGGACGTCACGGTGGAAGTGCATACAGCCCTTGGGCCGCCCCGTCGTTCCCGAGGTGAACGCGATCAGCGCGACATCGTCCGACGAGGTCTCGACGGCCGGATACACCGCCGGTCTGGTGGCGGCCAGCCGCAGCAGATCCTCCGGGCCGTCACCGCCGTACGTGGTGATCCGCAGCCCCGGAACCTCCGCCTTCTCCAGATCGCCCACGGACCGGATGTCGCACAGCGCATGGCTGATGCGGGCGATGTCGCACATCGTGGCCAGCTCGTGCGCCCGCTGGGTGGCCAGCACCGTCACCGCCACCGCGCCCGCCTTCAGCACCGCGAGCCAGCAGGCGGCGAGACGCGGCGTGGTGGGTCCGCGCAGCAGCACCCGGTTGCCCGGCACGACCCCGAGGTCCGAGGTGAGGACATGCGCGATACGCCCGACCTCGGCCTGGAGTTCCCCGTACGTCCACAGCTCGCCGTCCCCGGTGCGGAAGACGGGGCGGTCGGCGCCGAAGCGCTCGATGGTCCGGTCGAGCAGTTCCGTGGCGCAGTTGAGCCGGTCCGGGCAGGGCGGGTCGGACAGCTCCGGAGAGTCGAGGAGCAGCTCCGGCCACTGATCGGCGGGCGGCAGCTGTTCGCGGGGAAAGGTGTCGACGTGCGCTGAGGTCTTCAGCTCCATGACGGGATCGCCTCCCTGGTCGCCCATGGAGCGTATCGTTTGTGTGACGACAGTCAACGGTTCACGATAGAGGGGATCGTCGATGGGCGCATTCGCGCTGGACCAGGATCAGCAGACGTGGTGCGCCGAGCTGCGCACACTCGCGGCGGAGCGGTTCGCGCCGCTCGCCGCGGCGGGCGAGCCGGGCCGGGTCAACCGCCCCCTGATCGCCGCCCTCGGTGAACTCGGCCTGCTGGAGCGGCTGTTCAGTGCCGGGGCGCTGGACCTCTGCCTGCTGCGGGAGTCCCTGGCGTACGGCTGCACCGAGGCGGAGACCGCCCTCGCCCTCCAGGGGCTGGGGACGTATCCGCTCGTCCAGGCGGGCACCGAGCGGCAGCGCGCGAGGCTGCTCCCCGAGGTGATCGCGGGCCGCGCCGTCGCCGCTTTCGCGCTGAGCGAGCCCGGCGCGGGATCGGATGCGGCGGCCCTCGCGCTGAAGGCCGTGCCCGACGGCGGGGGGTGGCGGCTGTCCGGGGAGAAGTGCTGGATCTCCAACGCCCCGGAGGCCGACTTCTACACGGTCTTCGCCCGCACGACCGAGGGCGCCGGGGCCCGTGGAGTCACCGCGTTCCTGGTACCCGCCGACCGTCCCGGACTGACGGGCACCGCACTGGACATGCTGTCCCCGCACCCGATCGGCGCCCTGGACTTCGCCGACGTCCCGGTCGGGCCCGCGGACGTCCTGGGCGAGCCCGACCGGGGCTTCCGGGTCGCCATGAACACCCTGAACCTCTTCCGTCCCAGCGTCGGCGCCTTCGCCGTCGGCATGGCACGGGCGGCGCTGGACGCGACCCGCTACCACACCTCCCGGCGCTCCGCGTTCGGCGGCCCGCTGAAGGACCTCCAGGCGGTCGCCCACCAGGTCGCCGAGATGGCCACCCGTACCGAAGCGGCCCGGCTGCTGGTGTACGCCGCGGCCTCCGCGTACGACACCGGCGCCCCCGGCATCGCCAGGCACTCCGCGATGGCCAAGCTCTTCGCCACCGAGACCGCCCAGTACGTCGTGGACACCGCCGTCCAACTGCACGGCGCCCGCGCCCTCCAGCGCGGCCACCTCCTCGAACACCTCTACCGCGAGGTCCGTGCCCCACGGATCTACGAAGGTGCCACCGAGGTCCAGCGCACCATCATCGCCAAGGAGCTGTACGGATGAGTCTCGACCGCGTCAACCCGCCGCAGCTCTCGCCGCCCACCGGCTTCTCGCACGCCGTCGCCGCCACCGGGACCCGGCTGGTCTTCCTGGCGGGACAGACCGCGCTGGACGGCGACGGCAAGGTCACCGGTGCCACCCTCCCGGCCCAGTTCCGGCTGGCCCTGTCGAATCTCCTCACCGCCCTGCACGCGGCCGGCGGCGCCCCCGCGGACCTGGCGCGGGTCACCGTGTACGCCACCGACATCGCCGACTACCGGACCCACTCCGCCGAACTGGGCCGCATCTGGCGCGAGTTGGCCGGACGCGACTACCCGGCCATGGCGGTGATCGGCGCCACCCGCCTCTGGGACGAGCACACGGTGGTGGAGATCGACGGCGTCGCCGTACTGTCCTGACATGCCCGATATCGAGCTCACCGCAGGCACCGTCAGCTACGAGGACACCGGCGGCCCCGGACCCGTCGTCGTCCTGCTCCACGGACTCGTCCACGACTCCACCGTCTGGCGCAAGGTGATCGCCGGCCTGCGCCCCGGCCACCGGGTGCTCGCGCCGACCCTGCCGTACGGCTCCCACCGCATCCCGATGCGCCCCGACGTCCCGCTCACCCCCGACTCGGTGGCCGAACTCGTCGTGGAGTTCCTCGACCGGCTGGACCTGCGGGACGTGACCCTGGTGGAGAACGACTGCGGCCGGGCCCAGAGCGTCGCCGCGCGACACCCCGAACGGCTCGCCCGGCTGGTCCTGACCTCCTGCGAAGCCTTCGACAACTACCCGCCGGGCGTCCCGGGCAAGCTGATCGGGTGGGCCTGCCGGGTGCCGGGAGGTATTTCCCTCCTCGCCCGTACGCTCGCGGTCAAGCCGATGCGCCGACTCCCCGTCGGCCTCGGAGCACTCACCAAACGGCCCGTCCCCGACGAGATCGTGGACGGCTGGCTCCGCCCGCTGCTCACCGACAAGGCCATCCGCGCGGACTTCCGGCGCTACAACCTGGGCGTGCGGAAGACGGAACTGCTCGAAGCCGCCGAGGGGCTGCGGACGTTCGACAAGCCCGCCCTGGTCGTCTGGGCGGCCGAGGACCGGATGATGCCCCGGGCCCACGGGCGACGGCTCGCCGAACTGCTGCCGCAGGGAAGGCTGCTGGAGATCGAGGACAGCTGCACGCTGATCGCCGAGGACCAGCCGGAGCAACTGACCGCCGCTCTGCGGGAATTCATCGCCACCACCGGTTGACACCAGGCGCCCGGCCGTACACCCCGGCACGGTCGGGCGCCCGGCCCGTGGCTCAGCGGAGCCGCGCGGCCACCGACGACGTCAGCAGCTCCGCGTCGAAGAACGAGGCGTCGGCCAGCCTGCTGGCACCCGCGTACGCGTTGAGCATGACCTTCGCGCTGCGCAGGGCTGCGGGGGAGCGGCGGACCAGCGGTTTGATCCACCGGGTGACGGTGGCGTCCAGCTCGCTCTCGGGGACCGCCTTGTGGAGGATGGACAGCTCGACCGCCTTCGCGGCGTCGAAGTTGTCCGCGGTCAGGATCAGTTCCCGGACCCGGGCCGCGCCCGCCTCGCTCAGCAGCCGCGGCAGGACGCCACCCCAGGCCGGCGGCACTCCGAGCGCCAGCTCGGGCATCCGGAACCGGCAGCTGTCCGCCCCCACCCGCAGGTCGCAGAAGACCGCGAGCCCGATGCCGGCACCGATCACCCCGCCGTGCAGCCGGGCGATGGTCACGGCGTTGGCCGTCGCGAGAGCGTCGCAGACCCGGCGGGCCTTGTTGCCGAGGGCGTGCAGACCCGCCCCGCCGGGATCAGTGGCGAGCAGCGTCGCGAATTCCTTGCGTTCGCCGCCCAGGCAGAAGTCGTCCCCGGCACCGGAGAGGACCAGAACCCGGATGCTCGGGTCGTCGTGCAACGCGTCGAGTACGGCGAGGAGTTCGTCGAGGACGAGTCCGGAGATCGCGTTGCCCGTCTCGGGGCTGCTCAGCTCCACATTCAGTACGGGGCCCTCGTGCGTGACACGCAGGGTCTTGAAGTCTTCCACGATGCTGGTTTCTTTTCCTTGTTCACTGGATTCATTGGCCCATGGCATATGCGCGGCCGGTGGGCGCGACGAGGCATTCCAAGTCCTGTGGGGGGAAGAGGGGTCCTACGACGTCATGAACGGACGACCCGCAGTTCGCTGAGTCGGCGGAAAGCGACGCGCGGCGACCAGACGGGGGTGCCGCTGACCTGAAGATCCGGAAGCCGATTCAGCAGTCCGGTCAGCAACGAGGTGGCTTCGAGCCGGGCGAGTGGCGCACCCATGCAGTAGTGAATTCCGCCGCCGAAGCTGAGGTGCGACGCCTTGCGGTGGATGTTGAACAGATCAGGGGCATCGTGCTTTTCCGGATCATGGTGGGCGGTGCCCACCATCAGCTGCACCATCTCGTCCTTGCGAATGAGTACATCGCCGAGATAGGTGTCCTCGGGGGCGATCCGGCTGATCATGTGGATCGGCGGGTCGTAGCGCAGCACTTCGTCGATCGCGCCGGGCAGGTGCTGGGGGTGCGTGCGCAGCCAGTCCAGCTGGCGGGGGTGCTCAAGGAGCAGCCAGACCATGGTGGAGAGCAGGTGGGAGGTGGTTTCCAGACCTGCCAGGACCACGAAGAGCGCGAGGGAGTAGACGGCCTCGTCGGCGGCTGCGCGGTCGGGTTCCAGCTCGTCCCAGGTGCGGATCCAGGTCGAGACGGGATCGTCCCCGGGGTTCTTGCGGCGTTCCTGGACCAGGGCGGTGAAATACTCCCGCAAACGGCTGGTCGCGGCATCGGAGAGCGCGAGCTGACTCCGGGACGGGAACAATTCCTGGGTGAATACCTGGTCGTGCGTGAGCGAACGCATAAGAGGGAAATCGGTCGGCGGCAGGCCGAGCCATTCCCCTATCACCATGACCGGCAATTCCTCACTGACAAGCGCGCAGAAATCTGCGTCACCGTCCTTCAATTCATCAGTGAGTTGATCGAGCAATCGCTCGGTTATTCGGTCGACCGATTCCCGCATGATCTCCAGGGATTTTCGGTCGAACATATTTCCCATAGACCGCCGCATTCGCGTGTGATCGGGCGGATTAAGCATGGGGAGCGTGTCGCCCATTTGAAGAGAAGCGGGCGCGCTCCAGCGAGTGGCGTCCTCCTGCCGAGTCCGCCACTCGCTGCCCGGAACGGTCCAGGACCTGTCCCTCAGTACCTGGTCACACAGGTGGTAAGGGGTGACGAGATAGCCGCCCCAGGGGGCTGGGAAGACATCACCCATCGCCCTGAGGTCTGTGTAAAAAGGGAACGGATTCGCCTGTCCTGCTGAAGTTCGGATACGCGAGAACAGGGAAACAACAGCGCGCCTGTCAACAGGCGGGGTAGCCAGAGAAAGCTCCACAGCGACTCCTTGTTTCAAGAGACACATAAGATTTGCCAACCCTGTCTACCCGTACGCTTGAACGTTCATGCGACGGTAAAGTCACTGAAGGTGTTGTGGATGTCACACCTTGCGCCAGCTCAGGAATCCACTCCACCAGCTACCCTTCTCCGGCTTCTTCGGGGGGTTTTGGGCGGGAGCGATTCCAGGGGCCCGGTTGCCCGGCGCGTAAGACGCGGACAGACCCCTTTCTTTCCGTTCCGGGGTAAAACGGGCGGGCAGGGTGTTGAGTGCCCGGTGGAACGGGCCCGGCCGCCAGGTGAGATTGTCGGCGGGCACGGCCAGATCGATGTCCGGCAGGGTGTTGAGCAGCTTCTCGATCGCCAGCACGGAGATCAGCAGCGCCGGGTCCTTCGCCGGGCAGGCGTGCACGCCCGCGCCCCAGGCGAGATGGGCTCCCTTGCTGAGCGACTGACGGCTCATGGCGAGAGCCGGATCGCTGTTCGCTGCCGCGAAGCTGATCAGGACGGGCTCGCCGGCCCGCAGGGTGGTTCCCGAGAGGTCGACGTCGTACAGCGGGTAGTGCGCCGCGTAGTTGGCTATCGGCGGTCCGTTCCAGAGCACGTCGTTGATGGCGTCCTCGACCAGCAGACCCGCCGAGTGGTGACCGCCGGAGTACTTGTCGTCGGACAGCAGCAGCCGCAGCGCATTGGCGATGATGTTCTGGGTGGGTTCGGTGCCGGCCCCGATGAGCATGACCAGCTGGTGGATCATCTCCTCGTCCGACAGCCCCGCCTCGTGCTGCATCAGCCAGGAGGTGATGTCCTCACCCGGCTGGGCACGCTTCAGCGCGACCAGTTCGAACAGGGACTCCGTCAGGATCTCGTTGGCCTTCTCGACGTCCACCCCGTCGAAGAGGCAGGAGATCCCGTAGACCAGCCGGTCGCCGATCTCCGCGGGGCAGCCGAAGAGGTCGTTGAAGACCAGCAGCGGAACCAACTGGGCGTACTCGGCGATCAGATCGGCCCGGCCACGCGTACTGAACTGTGCGATGAGGTACCGCGCGACGCGGTCCACGTGCCGGCTCACCCGGTGCGTGTCGATCCGGGACAGCGAGTCCGTCACCGCCTGACGCAGCCTCAAGTGCTCGGTGCCGTCGGTGAACAGACAGTTCGGCCGGTACGCCATCATCGGCAGGACCGGGCTGTCCAGCGGCACCTGACCCTCGTTCAGGGCCCGCCAGCGACGCGAGTCCCGGGCGAACACGTCGGGGTTCTGCAGGACATGGAGCGCCGAAGCGTAGTCCGTGACCAGCGAGGCCTCCACACCGGGGGACAGCTCGACCGGAGCGGCTGTGCCGTACGCCCGCATGTGCTCGTAGAAGGCGTCGGGAGCGGCAGCGAATTCGGACCCGTGCAAGGGGACGCTTTTTCCGCTGTTGTGTGCCGGGCAGCCAGGCGGCGGTGCCTGAGCTTCCGAATGGTACTGCATGCCGAACTCCTAGGAAAGGCGCGACTGAAGATAGCGGACGAGAACGATCAGGGCATTCGCCGACGAGCGCTGATCGCGCGCATCACAATTCACGAGCGGGGTCTCGGGCAGCAGGTCGAGCGCCTCCCGGATCTCCGCATCCTCGTGATTCGGCTTGAGGTCGAAACGGTTGACGGCGATGGTGTACGGAATTCCGTACTGCTCGACCAGGTCCATCACCGGGAACGACTCCTCCAGGCGCTCGGGGTCGACCAGCACCAATGCCCCGAGCGCGCCCCGGGACATGTCTTCCCACACCTGGACGAAGCGCTGCTGACCGGGTGTCCCGAAGAGATAGAGGACCAGGTTCTCGCTGAGCGTGAGGCGGCCGAAGTCCATGGCCACGGTCGTCGTGGTCTTACCGCGCGTGCCCTTGAGGTCGTCGATCTCCTCGCCGGCCCGCGTCATTACTTCTTCGGTCCGCAGCGGTGGGATCTCCGACATGGTCCCGATGAACGTTGTCTTTCCCACGGCGAAATGGCCGACCACAAGGATCTTCGCCGCGGTCCGCACTGAATCGCGCAGATAGACACCGTCATCCGAAACGGGCTTGTAGGCCATTCAGCACCTCCTCGAGTATGTGGCGTTCGACCCGCTCCGCACGTGGGATGGGTTTGCGTGTGTAGAGATATCCCGCCTCCGTGAGGTCGGCGAGCAGGATTCTGATGATTCCCACGGGCAGCTGGCTGTGTCCGGCGATCTCGGCGACCGCGAGATAGCCGCCCGAGCACAGCTCGACGAGACGGCGCTTCTCCGGGTCGAGGTGATCGCTTCGGGGACTGTCCTCGGCCACCGTGACCAGCGTGATCAAGGACAGCTCGTGGTCGTCCAGCAGGCTGCGCCCGTTGGTGATGACGTACGGCCGCACTAATTGCGGGGCTTCCGGTCCCTGTTCCGGATCCACTGGCGTCGTCATGCGCGGGTGTCGGCAATCTCGCGCGGGGGACTGGTGAGCGCCTTGCCGAGCTGGCCGACGAGCTGCTGCATCCGGAAGGTTATCTCCGCCATGTCGACCTCGGGGGAAGCCGAGACGGCGAGGTAGGCGCCTTCGCCGGCAGAGATCAGGAAGACCCAGCCGTGCTCGAACTCGACCAGCGTCTGACGCCACTGCGGCCGGTTGCTCGGGGGGCCGCCGCAGAAGTCGGCCACCGTACGGCTCAAGGACTGCATGCCGCTCATCGCGGCGGCGACGGTGTCGCCGTGGTCCTTGCCGACGTCCTTCGAGCGGGCCATGAGCAGTCCGTCCGCGGAGACGAGAATCGCGTGCCGCGCCTCGGGGACTTCCAGGGCACTGTCAAGCATCCATGAAAGGTCGTAATTCACTGAGTCTCATGCCCTTCGCTGCGTGCACTGGTGGAACGGCGTCCGGATTGCGTCCCTCGCTGGAACGCCCCCATCACGGATGCGATCTGCTCGGTGGAGCGGACCGGGGTTTCCTCGCTGTCGGCTGTCGGCACGATGGATATCGCACCCCTTCGGCTGCGCTTCGGCAGGCCGCCGAACGTGGTCGAGCGAGCCGCCGAATCCTCTTCGGGCGGCATCGGGGAAGACGCGGCCACGGTGGGAATCTCCTTTGCCTCGGGCTGGGGGGCGGGCTCCGGCATGGCCGTGAGGAGCTCATCGGGAAGCAGCACGACCGCACGCACACCGCCGTACGGCGAGGTGGTGTCCACGGACACGCTGAATCCGTACCGGGCGGCGAGCACACCGATCACGGTGAATCCGAACTGCGGCGGGTTGCCCAGCCCCGAGACGCCGGGGGAACGTTCGCTGGAGAGAAGCTTGGCCGCACGGCTCTTCTCTTCCTCGTTCATACCGACACCGGCATCGTCGACGATGATGCAGACGCCCTTGGGTACCGGGCGGATGTTGATCTCGATCATCGTTTCCGGCGCCGAGTAACTCGTGGCGTTGTCGAGCAGTTCCGCGAGTGTGAGCGCGACGGGCTCGACGGCCCGGCTGACGATCGCGAAATGGCTCTGGGTCCGGATCTCGACACGCGTGAAGTGCCGGATGCGGCCCTTGGCGCTGCGGACCACGTCGTAGAGCGACGCATCCGTACGCTGGCGGCCGAGCCAGCCGTCGCAGAGAACGGCGATGGACTGGGCCCGTCGCGCGAACTGCGAGTTCATGTGGTCGATGTCGAGCAGGTCCTGCAGGATCTGCAACTCGCCGTATTTCCCCTGAAGCTTGGAAATGGCGAGCTGCTGCTCACTCGCGAGGCCCTGGAGCGTCCGCATGGCGGATTTCAGAGCGGTCTTGGTGGCTTCTTCGGCCCGCTCCTTCGCCTCCTCGACGGACTCCGCGTAATGGTCTTCCAGAGCGGCATAGTGAGTTCGGAGTTCCTGCTTTTCCTGTCGCATCTGGGAAAGCGACTTTCTGCCGCGAACGATCGCGGTTGCGGCGACAGGAGTGCCAGCTATCAAAGCCCAGAGTGCTGGATCCTGGAAGTACTGAGTCATAAGGCTCTCTTCGGGTGGCTGGGCCGCCGGGTGCTGAATGTCTCGGGGGTGCGGTCGAGTTCGCTCGTGGCCTCAGACATACGGGATCGGTCGCGCGCGTACTCCTGCCCGACTGCCTTGAAAGGCCCGGCTGATGGCATAGTTCCCCCCGGGGTGGCGGAATTCTGGGCCGACGCGCTGCGCGATTAATTTGCCATAGCTGGTTTGGGACAGCCAGGCAAGTGCGATGATCTTAGCACCACGGAACGGGGTGCCGTTCCTGGGGAAGCGTTATCAATCTGGCATCTGACGGAAATTCAGCAAGGGGCCCATTTGGGGTCATGCGGGGTGTTGGCTATTTGCCGGACGTGCCCGATTGATCATGGTTGGGAATTCTTCGGGTCGATTGTCCGCGATGGGGTCCGGGCGTCGCGGGAGGAATCCGCGAGGGCCGAGGCCGGACATGACCGTGCCGGGCCGGTCGCGAGGTGCGACCGGCCCGGCACGGTTCAGGATGCGGTGGGTGCTGCCCTGTTGGGGGACGGGTGGGTCAGATGTCCCTGAACGTCTCGATCTGCGCCCCGACGGAGTTGAGCCGCTCGGCCAGCTCCTCGTACCCGCGGTTGATCACGTACACATTGCGCAGCACCGACGTGCCCTCGGCGGCCATCATCGCCAGCAGCACCACCACCGCGGGACGCAGTGCGGGCGGGCACATCATCTCGGCCGCCCGCCAGCGGGTCGGGCCCTCGACCAGCACCCGGTGCGGGTCGAGGAGTTGCAGCCTGCCGCCCAGCCGGTTGAGGTCGGTCAGATAGATGGCGCGGTTGTCGTAGACCCAGTCGTGGATCAGGGTCTGGCCCTGGGCGACCGCCGCGATGGCCGCGAAGAACGGCACGTTGTCGATGTTCAACCCGGGGAAGGGCATCGGGTGGATCTTGTCGATCGGAGCTTCCAGCTTGGACGGGCGCACCGTGAGGTCCACCAGCCGCGTCCGGCCGTTGTCCGCCGGGTACTCGCCACTGCGGTCGTGGTCGAGGCCCATCTCCTCCAGTACCGCGAGCTCGATCTCCATGAACTCGACGGGCACCCGGCGGATCGTCAGCTCCGACTCCGTGACCACGGCGGCGGCCAGCAGGCTCATCGCCTCGACCGGGTCCTCGGAGGGGGAGTAGTCGACGTCCACGTCGATGTGCGGCATTCCGTGCACCGTCAGCGTCGTGGTGCCGATGCCCTCGACCTCCACGCCCAGGGCCTCCAGGAAGAAACACAGGTCCTGGACCATGTAGTTGGAGGACGCGTTGCGGATCACCGTCACCCCGCCGCTGCGGGCAGCCGCGAGCAGCGCGTTCTCGGTGACCGTGTCCCCGCGCTCGGTCAGCACGATCGGGCGGTCGGGGGTCGCTCCCCGCTCCACCCGGGCGTGGTAGAGCCCCTCGGTCGCAGTGATGTCCAGCCCGAAGCGGCGCAGCGCGATCATATGGGGCTCGATCGTGCGCGTACCGAGGTCGCAGCCTCCGGCGTACGGCAGCTTGAAGCTGTCCAGGCGGTGCAGCAGCGGGCCGAGGAACATGATGATCGAGCGGGTACGGCGGGCAGCCGTCGCGTCGATCGCCGCCATGTCCAGCTCGGCGCCGGGAACGATCTCCAGGTCCTTGCCCTCGTTGATCCAACGGGTGCGCACCCCGATGGAGTTGAGCACCTCCAGGAGCCGGAACACCTCTTCGATGCGCGCCACCCGCCGCAGCACCGTGCGTCCCTTGTTGAGCAGCGACGCGCAAAGCAGCGCCACACAGGCGTTCTTGCTCGTCTTGACGTCGATCGAGCCGGAGAGCCGGCGTCCGCCGACCACGCGCAGATGCATCGGCCCGGCATAGCCCAGCGAGACGATCTCACTGTCAAGTGCCTCGCCGATACGGGCGATCATCTCAAGGCTGATGTTCTGGTTACCGCGTTCGATGCGGTTCACAGCACTCTGGCTGGTGGAGAGCGCATCGGCAAGCTGAGTCTGTGTCCAGCCCCGGTGCTGACGGGCGTCACGGATGAGCTTGCCGATGCGTACGAGGTAGTCGTCTGCCATACGGGAACGCTATCTCAGATATGAGATGACGCTTCATCGGGGTCGGCCATTGGAGTGACGCCGCGCGAACAGATCACCGTGAACACCGTGCAGGAGGCGAGGAAAGGCCCCTGGCTCAGCGACTCGAACCAGCGCGTGCCGCGGTCCTCGTCGATGTGGCCGGCGTCGATGGCCTTCCGGGTGTTGCGGCCGAGCCCCAGGGCGTAGTCGGCGACTTCCGGGTCCCGCAGTACCGGGGTGTTCGCCAGCACGGTCAGCACCGTGAACCCGGCTTCCTCGGCGAGGCGGGCGAGACGGCGCCCGATCGTGGCGTTGCGGACGGCGACCGTGGTGGTGAAGCGGGTGAAGGCCCGACCGGTTTCGAGGTCGTCCGCGTCGACGACCAGGGTGTCCCAGTCGGGCTCGGCGAGCCCCACGAGCCCGCCCGGACGGACCGCGCGGTGCAACGCGCCGAGCGCGGCGGCCGGATCGTCGACATGCATCAGTACGCGGTCGATCCTGGCCCGGTCCACGCTCCCCGGCTCCACCGGCAGCGCATGTGCGTCACCCTCCCGGATCTCGACGGGCGCCGGCCCGCTCGCCCGGCGCCGCGCTTCGGCCACCATGGCCGGGTCGCGGTCGACCCCGATCACCCTGCCGCCCGCACCGACCAGCCGGGAGAAGTCGCCGAGGTCGGCGCCGGGCCCGCATCCGACATCCAGCGCGGTCTGGCCGGCCCGGACATCGAGGAGGGCGAGCAGCTGCTCCTTGTACGTACGCCCCGTTCCGGCCATGCGCAGCATGTACGCCGCCTGGTCGGGCCGGGGTGCGCCTAAGTCCCTGTTCATGCGACCAGTCAATCAGGCCGACGACCCCGCGCGGAGACGGCCGGGATGCGGTCTCAAGCCCCGGTCCCGGGAGGAACATTGGCCGATCGAAGCCGGCCTTTCGCATCGTCGCGGGCTCCGCTGCCGGGCGGGTGGGCCGCCGTGGTCAGGCGGCCGGGCGGGCGGTGTGGCCGCGGCCCGAGCCGGCGCGGCGGACGTCCCGGGCGGCCAGGGCGATCAAGACGGCGGGAATGAGGACGTCGTTGGCCAGGATGCCACCCGTGTTTCCGGCGGCGTGGTCGCCGTTGGCGAACCATTGGTAGACGTGGCCGATCGTGGCTCCCCACAGGAACGCGGCGGCGGCCAACCCGCTCGTGAGTCGCTCGCGGGGCGATGCGGACGCGCCGCGGAAGCCCAGCACGGCGAGGCCGAGGTTGGCGAAGGCGATCTCGAACTGGAACGGCGAGGTGGCGAAGCCGATGGTGTCGGCCATGCCCTTCGGGATCGCCAGGAACGAGATCGTGATCCACAGGCTTCCGACGCCAAGGGCGCCGACCGACCACCAGCGCTGCCAGATCTCCGCCGCCGACCGGCCCGGACCGCGGCGACGGCAGCTCAGCAGCGCTCCGAGGGCGGGTACCAGCATGAAGAGAAGCGGAAACGTGGTCTGAACGGCGTACGGGAGGTTGTCCATGAATCTGAGTGTTGCATGGTTAATATTAACCATGCAAGTATCAGGTAGGGTGGACGTATGGACGAAGGACTGGCAGAGCTCCTGTACCGCGTGGTCATGCTGATGGGCGAGGCGGCCCGGCGCCGCGCCGACCCGAACCAGCGCCTCTCCCACAGTCAACTGCGACTACTGGGCACCCTTGAGGAGATCCAACCCGCCACCCAGCACCAGCTCGCCGAGGCCCTGACCCTGTCCGACCCGGCCATCAGCCGCTCCCTGCGCCCGCTGGAGGCGCAGGGGTACGTGACGATCAGCGTCGACCCCGCCCACCGACGCCGACGCCTGGTCACCCTCACCCCGACGGGCCAGGACGCCTTCCTGGTCGAGGGCAAGCCCCTGGAGGAAGAACTCCGCACCGCCCTCCTGCAGGCCGGCTTCCCCTACGACCGCTACCTCGCGGAGACCCACCGGCTCGCCGCGCTGCTGACACCCGCGCAGCCACGGCGCGCAGCCACGGCCCGGCAACCGAACGGCGCACCGGAACCGGATCGAGCGGGCCGACGTGAGCAGGGGGAAGTTGAATCCCGGTCACCTGCTGCTCGGCCAGGGGCGGCAGAACCAGGTTGATGCTCTCGATGAAGTCAGTCGTCCGCATCTCCGCCGACCCGCGGGGACTGGATGGGATGAGACAGGCGGTTTCGGATACTCAGGTGAGACGAAACCGCACGCAACGCCCGCCACCTGTCCACACAGAGGGCGCCGCCTGGGCGGTCATGAGCATGCCGCCTGCGTGGTCGACAGCCGCGCCGAGGCCCTGGACATGGGCCGAACGGGTGCATCTGAGCCGGTCTGCGGGGTGGGCCGCTCTGATCGCGACCTTGCCTCGGCCGCCGGGTTAAGGTCCGCGTGGAAACGCTCCCCTGAGGCAGTTCCTGCTGCTCCCGCCGGCGTCCTTGGAGGCTCGCAGGTATGCCCCGTTCGTACGGCGGGCCAGCGAACGGCCGACGTGACTTCCTGGCCGGGCTCCCGTCGGGAGCGACCGCCCTGCTCGCAGCGGTCGCTGCGGTGCTGAGCACGCTGATCATCGTCACGCCCGCCGCTGCGGCCGTGCCCAGTTGCAGGGTCGGGGCTTACGTCACCGACCTCTACGCGGTGAATCCGGTCGAGAGCACCGTGAACGCGGACCTGTGGCTGTGGAGCGTATGCCCACGCAAGGACCTTGCCGCTGTCCAGCGTCTCGAATTCACCAACGCGACGAAGACGACGCTGACCGCGCCTTCCAGCGAGAAGGTGGACAACGAGTACTGGACTCAGGTCAAAGTGGCCGGGACCTTCCGGCAGACCCTGAACCTGACGGACTTCCCGTTCGACAAACAGGTCGTCCGGATCCGGGTCGAGGAAAACAAACTGGACAAGTCACGGTTCGTCTACCGGGCGGATGCGAAGAACTCCACGTACAACCCCGGGATCCATCCCGGCGACTTCAAGATCACGCGATTCCGGATCGGTGTCGGTGACGCGTCCTACAGGACGAGCTTCGGCGATCCCCGGCTCAAACAAGGAGGCAGCAGTCACTACTCCCAGCTGGTGATCGAGTTCAAGCTCACCCGAGTGGACCTCACGAGTTTCGGTAAGCAGATCCTGCCGGTATATGTGGCTCTCCTGGTCGCCCTGATCTCGTTTCTGATCTGGTCGAAGGACAACGAGGTCGCCATGGTCGCACGGCTCGGGATTCTCGGTACCGCGCTCTTCACGATCATGCTCAACCTGCGGGCGGTCGACGAGGCGCTGGGCACCTTCCTGAACGTGACGCTGGTCGAAGAAATCCACTTCATGAGCCTGCTCTACGTACTGGTCGGTGTCGCCAGCACCACCTACGTCATGAAGCTGTTGACCGATCCCATGGCCGAACCGGCGGCGCGGCGCTTCAACAACCGCACTTTCGTCATCGCGACGGGCTTGTACCTCATCGCCAACATCGTCGTCATCGCCCTCACCGTGTCGTTCTGAGTCTCCGGGAGGCGGAGGCGGCTCCGCAAGATCCATCCCGACCGGTACGGCCACCCAGCACCCCCGGTGCGTCCCCGCGTACGACCAGGTTCGCCGGCAAGGAAGCCGGAACGACTGGGTTCGCTGTCGAACGCCTCGATCGGATGGCAGAGGTCAGCGTGGTCCCCGCATGACCTCCGTGCGGTCGTGTACTAGAGTTATCTCGACATCGAGATATCTGCCGAGGCGTATCGCAGCCGCCACTCGGTAAGGGTTACCTAACTAATCCTTATCACAGCGGACGGCCGAGCAGCCGTAGGTGGCACCATGCGGCGCCGGCCGCACATGAGGCGCGGCGCGGTAGTACGCGCACATTGATGAAGGAGACTGTCGTGTCGGCGAACAGCTTCGACGCCCGCAGCACGCTGCGCGTGGGCGACGAGTCGTACGAGATTTTCAAGCTGGACAAGGTCGAGGGCTCCGCGCGCCTCCCTTACAGCCTGAAGGTGCTGCTGGAGAACCTGCTGCGTACCGAGGACGGCGCGAACATCACCGCCGACCACATCCGGGCGCTCGGCGGCTGGGACTCGCAGGCTCAGCCGAGCCAGGAGATCCAGTTCACGCCGGCCCGCGTGATCATGCAGGACTTCACCGGTGTGCCCTGCGTGGTGGACCTCGCGACCATGCGCGAGGCCGTCAAGGAGCTCGGGGGTGACGCCGAGAAGATCAACCCGCTGGCCCCGGCCGAGCTGGTCATCGATCACTCCGTCATCGCCGACAAGTTCGGTACGTCGGACTCCTTCGCGCAGAACGTCGAGCTGGAGTACGGCCGCAACAAGGAGCGCTACCAGTTCCTGCGCTGGGGCCAGACCGCCTTCGACGAGTTCAAGGTCGTCCCCCCGGGCACCGGCATCGTCCACCAGGTCAACATCGAGCACCTGGCCCGCACCGTCATGGTCCGCAACGGCCAGGCGTACCCCGACACCCTCGTCGGCACCGACTCGCACACCACCATGGTCAACGGCCTCGGTGTGCTGGGCTGGGGCGTCGGAGGCATCGAGGCCGAGGCCGCGATGCTGGGCCAGCCGGTCTCGATGCTCATCCCGCGCGTCGTCGGCTTCAAGCTGACCGGTGAGCTGAACGCCGGCACCACCGCCACCGACCTGGTCCTCACGATCACCGAGATGCTGCGCAAGCACGGCGTCGTCGGCAAGTTCGTCGAGTTCTACGGCGAGGGCGTCGCCGCCACCTCGCTGGCGAACCGCGCCACCATCGGCAACATGTCGCCGGAGTTCGGCTCCACCGCCGCGATCTTCCCGATCGACGACGAGACGCTGAAGTACCTGCGCCTGACCGGCCGTGACGAGAAGCAGGTCGCGCTCGTCGAGGCGTACTCCAAGGAGCAGGGCCTCTGGCTCGACCCGGCCGCCGAGCCCGACTTCTCCGAGAAGCTGGAGCTCGACCTCGCCACGGTCGTCCCGTCCATCGCCGGCCCGAAGCGCCCGCAGGACCGCATCGTCCTCGCCAACGCCAAGGCGCAGTTCGCGCAGGACGTCCGCAACTACGTCTCCGAGGACGAGGAGTCGGGCAAGGAGTCCTTCCCGGCCTCCGACGCCCCGGCCGCCCACAACGGCGTGCCGAGCCGCCCGACCATCGTCACGGCCCCCGACGGTTCGACGTACGAGATCGACCACGGCGCCGTCACCGTCGCCGCGATCACCTCCTGCACCAACACCTCGAACCCGTACGTCATGGTGGCCGCGGCGCTCGTGGCGAAGAAGGCCGTCGAGAAGGGCCTGACCCGCAAGCCGTGGGTCAAGACCACCCTCGCGCCGGGCTCGAAGGTCGTCACCGACTACTTCGACAAGGCGGGCCTGACCCCCTACCTCGACAAGGTCGGCTTCAACCTCGTCGGTTACGGCTGCACCACCTGCATCGGCAACTCCGGCCCGCTGCCGGAAGAGGTCTCCAAGGCGGTCAACGAGCACGACCTGGCCGTGACCTCGGTGCTCTCGGGCAACCGTAACTTCGAGGGTCGCATCAACCCCGACGTCAAGATGAACTACCTGGCCTCCCCGCCGCTGGTCGTCGCGTACGCCATCGCGGGCTCCATGAAGGTGGACATCACCAAGGACTCCCTGGGCACCGACCAGGACGGCAACGCGGTCTACCTCAAGGACATCTGGCCGACCGAGGCCGAGGTCAACGACGTGGTGGCGAACACCATCGGCGAGGACATGTTCAGCAAGTCCTACGAGGACGTCTTCGCGGGCGACGCCCAGTGGCAGGCCCTGTCGATCCCGACCGGCAACACCTTCGAGTGGGACCCGCAGTCCACCTACGTCAGGAAGCCCCCGTACTTCGAGGGCATGACGATGGAGACGACCCCGGTCGAGGACATCACGGGTGCCCGCGTCCTCGCCAAGCTGGGCGACTCGGTCACGACCGACCACATCTCCCCGGCCAGCGCCATCAAGGCCGACACCCCGGCCGGCAAGTACCTGACGAAGCACGGCGTCGAGCGCCGTGACTTCAACTCGTACGGCTCGCGACGGGGCAACCACGAGGTCATGATCCGCGGCACCTTCGCGAACATCCGCCTGCGCAACCAGATCGCGCCGGGCACCGAGGGCGGCTTCACCCGCGACTTCACCCAGCCGGACGGCCCGGTGTCGTTCATCTACGACGCCTCGCAGAACTACCAGGCCGCGGGCGTTCCGCTCACCGTCCTGGCGGGCAAGGAGTACGGCTCGGGCTCGTCCCGCGACTGGGCGGCCAAGGGCACCGCGCTGCTCGGCGTCAAGGCCGTCATCGCCGAGTCGTACGAGCGCATCCACCGCTCGAACCTCATCGGCATGGGCGTCCTGCCGCTCCAGTTCCCGGAGGGCGAGACCGCCGAGACGTACGGTCTCACCGGCCAGGAGACCTTCTCCTTCACCGGCGTGACGGAGCTGAACAAGGGCGTCACGCCCCGCACGGTCAAGGTGACCACGGACACCGGCGTCGAGTTCGACGCGGTCGTCCGTATCGACACCCCCGGTGAGGCGGACTACTACCGCAACGGCGGCATCATGCAGTTCGTGCTCCGGAACCTGATCCGCAAGTAGGGTCCGGCAGCGACAGCGAGGGCCGCACCTCCCGTCACGGGAGGTGCGGCCCTTCGTGGTGCACAGGCACTCCGGTCGAGCGTCAGCGGACGCCGAGCAGATGCTCCATGGCGAGCTGGTCGAGCGCCTCGAAGGCCATCGAGCGCTGCGCCGCTTCCGCCACGTCGAAGTCCTCGTACGCGGAACGGTCCGCGAGCAGCCCCTTGACCCCGTCGGCAGCGGTCGGCAGCGCGAGCTCGTCCAGCCGCGAGGCGGCCAGCGCCTCGCGCACCTCCGGATCGGCGCGGAACGCCAGCGCGCGCTCCCGGAGGATCAGGTAGTTGCGCATGCAGTTCTTCGCGGATTCCCAGACCCCGTCGAAGCCGTCCGTGCGGACCGGCTTGAAGTCGAAGTGACGCGGCCCCTCGTAGCCCGCGCTCTCCAACAGGTCCACCAGCCAGAACGCCTGGCGCAGATCACCGGCGCCGAAGCGCAGGTCCTGGTCGTACTTGATGCCGGACTGGCCGTTCAGGTCGATGTGGAAGAGCTTGCCCGCCCAGATGGCCTGGGCGATGGAGTGCGGGAAGTTCAGTCCGGCCATCTGCTCATGGCCGACCTCCGGGTTCACGCCGTACATCTCGGGGCGTTCCAGGCGCTCGATGAAGGCCAGGGCGTGCCCGACGGTGGGGAGCAGGATGTCGCCACGCGGCTCGTTCGGCTTGGGTTCGATGGCGAAGCGCAGGTCGTAGCCCTGGTCGACGACGTACTCACCGAGCAGGTCGAAGGCTTCCTTCATCCGGTCGAGCGCCACCCGGACGTCCTTCGCGGCTCCCGACTCCGCGCCCTCACGGCCGCCCCAGGCGACATAGGTCCGGGCACCCAGTTCGGCAGCGAGATCGATGTTGCGGATGACCTTGCGCAGCGCGAACCGGCGGACGTCGCGGTCGTTCGCGGTGAAGCCGCCGTCCTTGAAGACCGGATGCGTGAACAGGTTCGTGGTGGCCATCGGGACCTTGAGACCGGTGCGGTCCAGGGCCTCCTTGAAGCGGGTGACGAGCGCCGCCCGCTCGGACTCCGGGGCGCCGAACGGGATCAGGTCGTCGTCGTGGAAGGTCACGCCGTGGGCGCCCAGTTCCGCGAGGCGCTCCACGGACTCCACGGGATCGAGTGCGGGGCGGGTGGCGTCGCCGAAGGGGTCGTTGCCCTTCCAGCCGACGGTCCAGAGTCCGAAGGTGAACCTGTCCGCGGGGGTGGGGGTGAAACGGTCCGACATGGTCTGCCTCTGGTCGACACCGGCTCGGCCGACGGCGTCACCGGCCGGCCGACTTGATTTGTTTTCTGACACTACTAATACGGCATCGGCGCGATTGTTTCCAGAGGCGTGTCCAGCCGCGGTCCCGCGGCCCCGGAACGGCCGCGGGGGCGGATACGGAACGGCCGCGGGGGCGGATACGGAAATCCCGTACCCGCCCCCGCAGTGGAGACCGACCGTCGTGTCAGGACAGCAGCTCCACCTCCGCGAGGGTGGCCGTGTCCGCGCTCACCAGGCGGTACTTCTTGTACGTGCCCGGGTGGGCCACGCTGAAGACCCGGGTCTGCTTGTCCCAGGCGAAGGACTCGCCCGACCGCTCGTCCAGCTGGGTCCACTTCGTGCCGTCGTCGGAGCCCTGGAGCACCCACGCCTTCGGCGCCTTCGCCCTGTCCGACGAGGTGAGGGTGTACTGGACCGGCCGGGTCGCCGACTTCACGGGCAGGTCGACCGACGTGAACGAGGCGTCCGTGGCCGAGGTGTTGTCGAAGAGCGCCCCCGGACCACTGATCACGTCCTCACGCGGCGAAGGCACCTTGTCGTCCTTGGCGATGGAGACCGGGGCGTCGTTCTTGCCGGTGCCCCAGCGCGACGGCTGCGAGCCCATCGCGAAGTCCAGGGTCCCGCCCTGCTCCAGGACGTCACTCGGCAGCGCGGTCGAGTTCCAGGACTTGCCGTTCACCTTCAGGCCCTGCACGTAGATGTTCTTCGCGCTGTTCTTCGGCGCCTTCACCACCAGGTCCCGGCCGTTGTCCAGGTGCACGGTGGCCTTGGTGAACTGCGGTGATCCGACAGCGAATTCACCGCTGCCCATCACCAGCGGGTAGAAGCCCAGCGAGGAGAAGATGTACCAGGCCGACTGCTCGCCGTTGTCCTCGTCGCCGAGGTAGCCCTGGCCGATGTCACTGCCGACGTAGAGGCGGCTGAGCACCTCGCGGACCTTCTCCTGCGTCTTCCAGGGCTGACCGGCCGCGTCGTACATGTAGGTGACGTGGTGGGCCACCTGGTTGCTGTGGCCGTACTGTCCCATCCGGACGTCACGGGCCTCGGTCATCTCATGGATGACACCGCCGTACGAACCGGTGGTGTCGGGACCCGCGGTCTCGGGCGTCGAGAAGTAGGTGTCCAGCTTCTTCGCCAGGCCCGCCTGGCCGCCGTACAGATTGGCCAGACCGTGCGAGTCCTGCGGGGCGGTGAAGGCGTAGCCCCAGCCGTCGGTCTCGGTGTAGTCGTAGCCCCAGACCCGCGGGTCGTACTTGTCGGCCGGGAGCCGCCAGTTGCCCTGCGCGTCCTTGCCCTGGAAGAAGTCGACCTCCGGGTCGAAGAGCTTCACGTAGTTCTGCGCCCGGTTGAGGAAGTACTCGGACTCCTCCTTGTAGTGGGCCTCGTGCGTCTTCTTGTAGAGCGCCTGGCCCATCTGCGCGATGCCGTAGTCGTTGACGTATCCCTCCATCGACCAGGACATGCCCTCGTTGGTGTTCGTGTCCGCGTAGCCGACGAACGGCGCCGTGGCCATTCCCTTACGTCCAACTCCTGAACTCGGAGGTACGACGGTGGCGTTCTTCAGCGCTGCTTCGTACGCCGCCTTCGCGTCGAACTTCACGCCCTTCACATAGGCGTCCGCGAACGCCACGTCCGAGCTGGTGCCGGTCATCAGGTCGGAGTAGCCCGGGGAGGACCAACGGGAGATCCAGCCGCCGTCCTTGTACTGCTGGACGAAGCCGTCGACCATCTCACCCGCCTTCTTCGGGGTGAGGAAGGAGTACGCGGGCCAGGTCGTCCGGTAGGTGTCCCAGAAGCCGTTGTTGACGTACACCGAACCGTCCACGACCTTCGCGCCCGTGTGGGTCGGGGTGTTCTCACCGGCCTTGGGCGAGAACGGACTCGCGTACTCGATCTTCGAACCGACCTTCTCGGAACCGGAGTTCGGGTAGAGGTACAGCCGGTACATGGAGGAGTAGAGCGAGGTCAGCTGGTCGTGACTGGCGCCCTGCACCTCGATCTTGCCGAGGATCTTGTCCCACTGCGCCTGGGCCTTCGCCTCGGTCTTCGCGAAGGTGGCCGAGGCGGGCAGCTCCTGGGACAGGTTGTCCTTCGCCTGGTCCACGCTGATCAGGGAGGTCGCCAGGCGCAGGGTGACCGTGCGGTTCTTGCCCGGCTTGAAGCGCATGTAGCCGGTGACGTCGTCGCCGCCCCCGCCGGTGAGCCGCGAGCTCGCGGTGACCGGGGTGTCGAAGGAGCCGTACACGAACATCCGGGTCGCTCCGGTGGAGCCGCCGCTCTTGACGTCCGAGTACCCGCTGAAGGTCCCGGTCTTCGGGTCGAGGGTCAGACCGCCCGCGTTGGAGACGTTGTCGAAGATCATGCTCGCGTTGTCACCGGGGTAGGTGAACCGCATCATCGCCGCATGGTCGGTCGGCGTCAGCTCCGCCTTGAGGCCGTTCTCGAAGGTGACCCCGTAGTAGTGGGGCTTGGCGACCTCGTTCTCGTGCTGGAAGGGGAGCGCCCGCTTGCCGCGGTCGGCGTCCGGGGTTCCGGCGGCCACCGACGGCATCAGCTGGAAGGTCTGCCGGTCGCCCATCCAGGGGCTCGGCTCGTGGCTGGCGCCGAAGGCCTGGAGCGTGGGGAGGTTGTCGGCGTTGTTGGTGCTCGCATAGTTGTAGAGCCAGCTCGTGGAGCCCGCGTCGGTGACCGGCGTCCAGAAGTTGAAGCCATTGGGGACGGCGGTCGCCGGGAAGTTGTTGCCGCGGGAGTAGCCGCCGCTCGAATTGGTGCCACGGGTGGTGAGGGCGTAGTCCGAGAGGTGCGCGGACGGCTTCTCGGTCTTCTTGGGCGCGATCGAGAGGTCGTCGATCCAGCCGCGGAACGTCGCCGGGCCCTTGGGGGAGTCGTACGCCACCAGGATCCGGTCGACGGTCTTGCCGGCCGCGACCGTCCCGATGTCCGAGGAGACCGTGTTCCACTGGTTGACGTAGAGCCGCTTGGCGGCGCCCTGGCCCTGCGGCGTCAGCAGCCCGCCGTTGGAGTCGGTGGCCTTCAGGTCGCTCAGGTACGTGCCGTCCGTGAAGGCCAGATCGACCGCCACATCGGTGGACGGGTAGTTCAGGTCGGTCTTCCCCATCTCCGGGAACACCTTGTACGCCAGCTCGGTGTTCCGGTCGATCCGGGTGTTGACATCGAAGACCTTGTTGTACGAGTAGGCGTGGCCCTCGCCCTTCTGGGTGCCGGAGTAGCGCAGCGAATGGGTCCCGGTGAACCCGGCCCCGGCCTTGGCGGTCGGCGAGGTCAGCGGCCCGCTGTCCACCCTGGTGACCATGTCGGTGGGCGGCGGGGTGCTGGTGTCCCCGTTCGAGAATTGAACATCGGCGAGCTGAGTGGCGTCCGAAGCGCCGTTGTTGGCCGAGATCTCGAACCGGTAGTGCGCATAGGCGGTGTCCGCACCGCCGACGTCGTACGACTTCGTCTGGAAGCGCTGGTCGAAGGCCTGGCCCTGCCGGCTGTCCAGGGTCTTCCAGTCCTTGCCGTCGGTGGAGCCCTGCAGGGTCCAGTCCTTCGGGTCACGCTCGGAGTGGTCGTTGGCGGACGTCAGCGCGTAGGTCGTGACCTTCACCGCTTCGTCCAGATCGAACTCCACCCACCCGGTCGGGTGGAACGCCAGCCACTTGGTGTTCGGATCCAGGTCGACGAGGCTGCCCTTGCCCTCGCCGCTGGCCGCGTTCTCGTCACTGGCCCGCAGCCCGATGACATGATCCATGACATTGCCCGGTATACCGGCATTGGTGGTGCCATCGATACCGGAGGAGCGTTTATGGCCGTCAGGACCTGTTTCTACGGTATTCCGCCAGTCCGGCTGTGGCTGGCCCGCTTCGAACGAGGAGTGGAACTCCTTGTCCGACGCGTGACGTTGGGCGGGTTGCGCCACGGCAGCGCCCTGCCCCGTCACGACGAGCGCGAATGCCGCCGCCACCAGGGCGGCCGTAGATCTTGCCCGGTGCCGAGCTCTGGTCTGCATGAGGGTTTTCCTCTCACCTATGCGCTTTGGACAACGTTGTCACTCTGATGCGCAAGGTCCAGTAGGAAGGCAAGTGGGCTGTGCCGTCAAGTGTGTTGACCGCGCGTACCGGACGGAATTGGACGCGCTCTCAAGGGGAAGTCCCGGCTGGTGGGCGGAGTGCACCAGATGTCTGTGAGGTCTCAACTCGGGAAAGACTGACGTTCAAACCTGCATTCGATCTTGCCCAGTTGAAGGTCAGTGGACTATACCTGTCGACGTCCGCTTCGCCGTGTCTTTGGCAGCGGGCCAGGGGGGGTGGGGAACAGGGTGGGGGAGCATCAGGGCATCCTCATCCAAATTCTCAGTGTTCCCTTCCTGCAGCCAGTGCAACCCAGCTTCAACTGACCGCGGTGGCGGGGCCCTTCGCCTGAGGCGAATTCTCAACGGGCGACCGGTACACCGCCTGAGTCCTGTAGAAGGCGAGGACTTGAGCATGGGATCCACCTCCGCTCGCACCACTGAGGGCCTTGGCCGTCGTGATCTGATCAAGCGATCGGCCGCTCTCGGCCTGATCACCGTCCCGACGATGAGCTTCCTCTCTGCCTGCGCGAGCAGCGACAGCAGCAGCGACAAGAAGGTCGCGAAGGGCAAGACGACCGCGAGCAACCCGCTCGGCGTGAACGAGACCGCCCCGCTCGACATGGTCGTCTTCGACGGAGGCTTCGGCGTCGAGTACGCCAAGGCCGCCAACACGCTGTACTCGAAGGCGCACCCGAAGTCGAAGGTGCACTTCTCGTCCACGCAGAAGATCCAGTCCGAGCTGCAGCCGCGCTTCAACGGCGGCACCCCGCCCGACCTGATCGACAACTCGGGCGCCGAGCAGATGGACATGGGTGTCCTGGTCGGCAAGAACCAGCTGACCGACCTCACGCCCCTGCTGGACGCGCCGTCCGTCGACGACCCGAGCAAGAAGGTCCGGGACACCCTGCGTCCGGGCATCGTGGAGATGGGCCAGTACGACGGTCAGCCGTGCTGGATCATGAACTACGCGTACACCGTCTACGGCGTCTGGTACTCGCAGACCGCCCTGGACAACCTGGACGTCGAGTATCCCAAGACCTGGGACGCCATGCTCTCCGTCTGTGCCAAGGCGAAGAAGAAGGGCATCGCGGGCTGGACGTACGCGGGCAAGTACCCGTACTACCTGCCGTTCTCGCTCTTCCCCTTCATCGCCAAGATCGGCGGCCGTCAGGTCCTCGACGACATCGACGACCTGGCGCCCAACGCCTGGAAGCACCCCGCCGTCAAGGCCGGATTCGATGCCTACTACGAGCTGTTCCAGAAGGGCTACATCCTCAAGGGAACGCCCGGCATCGACCACATCCAGTCCCAGACCGCCTGGACCGGTGGCAAGGCGCTCTTCATCCCCAACGGCTCCTGGGTGGAGAACGAGGCGGCGAAGACCACGCCCAAGAACTTCCAGATGAAGGTCGGCGCGCCGTCCAGCCTGGACGAGTCCACGGACAAGATGCCGTACGGCACCATCTGGGCCTCCGGTGGCGAGCCCTTCATCGTGCCGCGGAACGCGAAGAACCCGCAGGCGGGCATGGACCAGCTGCGCATCATGCTCAGTGAGGCCTCGTCCAAGAACTTCACCAAGACGGTGAAGTCGCTGTCCGCCTTCAACGGTGGCACCGACGGTCTGGAGCTGTCGACGGCCCTCCAGTCGGGCCTCGACGTGCTGAAGGCCGCGGGCGACAACGTGGTCAACCCGCGGCTCCAGGACTGGTACGTGAAGCTCCAGAAGGAGCAGATCGGCGTCTCGGTCCTGGGCGAGATGATGGCGGGCCGCATGACCCCGGCCGAGGCTGTCAAGAAGTGTCAGCAGTACGCCGACGCAGCCGCCAAGGACTCGTCGATCAAGCACTACAAGCACCAGTGAGCACGCGTCACCAGCGGCGGCACCCGCCGGAAGATCGGGGTCGGTAACCATGCAACAAGGTAAGTACCGGTTCATTGTGGGATTCTTGATAGTCCCACTGGCGTTGTATGCAATCTTCGTCATATGGCCGTTCATTCAGTCGATCTATTACTCGTTCACCGACTGGACCGGCCTGAGCCCGGACTTCAAGATGGTGGGCTTCGACAACTACAGCCGGATGCTCCAGGACCCGACATTCTGGAAATCCCTGGAACACAGTGTGCTGTTCGTGTTGTTGCTGCCGCTGGTGACGCTCGGCCTCGCGCTGTTCTTCGCCTTCATGCTGAATGTGGGTGGCAAGCGCCGTAAGGGCGTATCCATCGGGGGCGTACGCGGTTCCGGGTTCTACAAGATCGCGTACTTCTTCCCGCAGGTGCTGTCGATCGCGATCGTCGCCCTGCTCTTCAGGTTCATCTACAACCCCGACGGGGGCATTCTCAACGGCGCCCTGGACGCGGTCGGTCTCGACAGCATTCAGCCGGACTGGCTCGGAGACCCGAAGCTGGCCCTCTGGTGCATCTTCGCCGTACTCGTCTGGTCCCAGGTCGGCTTCTTCGTGGTGCTGTTCTCCGCGGGAATGGCATCCATTCCGAAGGACTTCTACGAAGCGGCGCTGCTGGACGGCGCGAGCCGGGTCACGACCTTCTTCCGGATCACGCTTCCGCTGCTCTGGGACACCGTGCAGTCGGGCTGGGTGTACATGGGCATCCTGTCCCTCGGCGCCGAGGCGTTCGCCGCGGTGAACATCATGAGTGTGGGCCCGGGTGGCCCCGCCCAATCGACCACCGTGCTGCCGCTGTTCGTCTACCAGACGGCGTTCCGCGACGGCCAGGCCGGATACGCGACAACGATCGGCGTCGCCCTCCTCGTGCTCACCCTGGTGTTCTCCGCCATCGTGATGCGACTGGGCCGGCGCGAGCGGCTGGAGTTCTGAGATGAAGACCACTGACACCCCTCCGGCCGAGGTCGCCGAGGACCCGACGCCGGCCCGGCTCACCAAGCCCGCGGCGGCTCCGGCGAAGAAGAAGGGCGAGAGCGGCGGCGGCACGCTCAACGTCTTCTCGCACGGCGTGCTCATCATCTGGGCGGTCCTGGTCGTCGTTCCGCTGCTGTGGGCGGTGATGTCGTCGTTCAAGAACGACCACGACATCCTCGCCGAGCCGTGGAAGCTGCCCGACCGGCTGCACTTCGAGAACTGGTCCCGTGCCTGGGGCCAGGCGCACATGGGTCAGTACTTCGGGCACACCATCGTGGTCGTCGGCGGCTCGCTCATCGGCACCCTGCTGCTCGGCTCCATGGCGGCCTACGTGCTGGCGCGCTTCGACTTCCCGGGGAACAGGTTCATCTACTTCCTGTTCGTCGGAGGGATGAGCTTCCCGATCATCCTGGCGCTGGTGCCGTTGTTCTTCGTCATGAACAACATGAGTCTGCTGAACACGACCCAGGGCCTGATCCTGGTCTACATCGCCTACTCGCTGCCGTTCACCGTCTTCTTCCTCACCTCGTTCTTCCGGACGCTGCCGGGAGAAGTGGCCGAGGCGGCGACGCTCGACGGCGCCTCGCACACCCGGACCTTCTTCCAGGTGATGCTGCCGATGGCCAAGCCCGGCCTGATCAGCGTGGGTATCTTCAACTTCCTGGGCCAGTGGAACCAGTACCTGCTTCCGACGGTGCTGAACACCGACCCGAAGCAGCGGGTCCTCGCCCAGGGACTGGTCGAGCTGGCCACCAGCCAGGGGTACAAGGGCGACTACTCCGGCCTCTTCGCCGGACTGGTGATGGCGATGCTGCCGGTCCTGGCGGCGTACATCATCTTCCAGCGGCAGGTCGTCGCCGGTCTGACCGCGGGGGCGCTCAAGTAGGGCCTCCTGTTCCGCTGTTCACCCGAACCGCCCGACAGCATCCGCTGTCGGGCGGTTCGTCTGTTCTGCCCGCCGGGCCGGCTGCTCATCTGTCTCTCCCCTTGCTCAAGGTCTTGACGGGGGGGAGGCCAAAAGAGTCAGCTTAGGGTTCACATGTTGGAGATATGGCGGGCCCTGACAGGGGTGTCCCGCACGGGGGCGGCCGTCGCGCCGTCCACCAATGGCAGGAGTGGATGAGTCGATGGAGACTCCGGGGTCGCAGACGTCTCTGCACCGGGCCAACCTTGAGCGGGTCGTACGCGCGGTGCGTATGGCGGGCTCGCTCACCCAGGCGGAGATCGCCCGCAGTACGGGGCTCTCGGCAGCCACGGTTTCCAATATCGTTCGCGAACTGAAGGACGGCGGCACGGTCGAGGTCACCCCGACCTCGGCGGGCGGCCGACGGGCCCGCAGCGTCTCGCTCAGCGGTTCGGCGGGCATCGTCATAGGGGTCGACTTCGGCCACACGCATCTGCGCGTCGCGGTCGGCAACCTGGCTCACCAGGTCCTCGCCGAGGAGTCCGAACCGCTCGATGTGGACGCCTCGTCGGCCGAAGGCTTCGGGCGGGCCGAGGAGTTGGTGAACCGGCTGATCACGGCGACCGGCATCGGCGCGGACAAGGTCGTGGGCGTGGGGCTCGGGGTGCCGGGACCGATCGACGTCGAGTCGGGCACGCTCGGCTCCACCTCGATCCTGCCGGGCTGGTCGGGCATCAACCCGAGCGACGAATTCGCGGCCCGGCTCGGCGTGCCCGTGTACGTCGACAACGACGCCAATCTGGGTGCACTCGGCGAGCTGGTGTGGGGGAGCGGTCGCGGGGTCAGGGACCTCGCGTACATCAAGGTCGCCAGCGGCGTCGGAGCCGGTCTGGTGATCGACGGGCAGATCTACCGCGGCCCCGGTGGCACCGCGGGCGAGATCGGGCACATCACGCTCGACGAGTCCGGCCCGGTGTGCCGTTGCGGCAACCGGGGGTGCCTGGAGACCTTCACGGCCGCCCGGTACGTCCTGCCGCTCCTCGAGTCCAGCCACGGCACCGGTCTGACCATCGAGCGGGTCGTCCAGCTCGCGCGCGGCGGCGACCCGGGCTGCCGCAGGGTGATCGCGGACGTCGGCCGGCACATCGGCAGCGGCGTCGCCAATCTCTGCAACCTGCTCAACCCGAGCAGGGTGGTGCTCGGCGGCGACCTCGCGGAGGCCGGTGAGCTGGTGCTCGGCCCGATCAGGGAGTCCGTCGGCCGGTACGCGATCCCCAGCGCCGCCCGCCAACTCTCCGTGCTTCCAGGGGCGTTGGGCGGCCGGGCCGAGGTGCTGGGCGCGCTCGCGCTGGTCCTCAGTGAAATGGGCGATTCAAGTCTTTTGGACAGCACGATGCCCACAGGGACGCCTGTCTTCACTTAGAGAAGGAATGACACCGTTGCCATCTCGTTAAGGATTTACTCCTTGACGCTGGCCTGACAGCCGAGTTGACTCCAGGCACCTCGGCCGCAATGTCGCGGCCTCGTCAGGGAGGTTTCTGAAGTGAACACGCAGATGCGTCGTGCCGCCGTGGCCGTGGCCGTCACCGCGATGGCTGTCTCTCTCGCCGCTTGTGGCAGTGCCAAGGAGTCCGGCGGGAACAAGGACAAGCCGGCCGGGAACTCCGCGAAGAAGGGCGACGCCCTCAACATCGGGCTGCTCCTTCCGGAGAACCAGACCGCCCGCTACGAGAAGTTCGACAAGCCGTTGATCGAGAAGAAGGTCGACGAACTGACCCACGGCAAGGGCAAGATCACTTACGTCAATGCCAAGCAGCAGCCGGACACGCAGAGCCAGCAGATGGACGCCATGGTGACCAACCGGGTGGACGCCATCATCGTGGACGCCGTCGACTACAAGTCGATCGCGGCCTCGGTGAAGAAGGCCAAGGAGGCGGGTATCCCCGTCGTCGCCTTCGACCGCCTCGCCCAGGGCCCCATCGACGCCTACGTCTCGTTCGACAACGTGACCGTCGGCAAGACGCAGGGCGAGGCCCTGCTCACGGCGCTCGGCACCAAGGCCAAGTCCGGCAAGATCGTCATGATGAACGGCTCCTCCACCGACCCGAACGCTGCCGACTTCAAGAAGGGCGCTCACTCCGTCCTCGACGGCAAGGTGAACATCGGCAAGGAGTACGACACCAAGGAGTGGAAGCCGGAGAACGCCAACTCCAACATGGAGGGCGCGATCACGGCCCTCGGCAAGAAGAACGTCATCGGCGTCTACTCCGCCAACGACGGCATGGCCGGCGGCATCATCACCGCCCTGAAGGCCGCCGGTATCTCGCCGATCCCGCCGGTCACCGGGCAGGACGCCGAACTCGCCGGTGTGCAGCGCATCGTGGCCGGGACGCAGTACATGAGCGTCTACAAGCCGTACATCCAGGAGGGTCCGATCGCCGCCGAGATGGCTGTCGCGCTCGCCAAGGGCCAGAAGCTCGACTCGATCGCCAAGACCACGGTCGACACCGTCAGCGTCAAGGGCATCCCCTCGGTGATCCTCCCGGTCGTCTCGCTGACCAAGGCGAACATCACCGACACCGTCATCAAGGACGGCATCTACAAGGTCAGCGAGATCTGCACCCCGGCCTACAAGGCCGCGTGCGACAAGCTGGGTCTGAAGTAACTCCCCTGCTCCGCAAGGGATTCGTGACCCACTGAAGCCTGTCCGGCGCCTTGCCCCACCACCGTCCCGCTAACGGGGCGGGCGCCGGGCGGAACACCCTGCTCAGCCACCGCGCTCTCATGGCAGCGTGGCATCCCCGCCGGTCAGGCGGCGAAGGAGATGGTTCAAGTGTCCGCTACGCCCGTGCTGGCGTTGCGTGGGGTCTCCAAGCGATTCGGTGCCGTCCAGGCGCTCACCGATGTAGAGCTTGAGGCCCACGGCGGTGAAGTACTCGCCCTGGTGGGCGACAACGGAGCCGGGAAGTCCACGCTGGTCAAGACGATCGCCGGGGTGCACCCCATCGATGACGGCGTCATCGAGTGGGAGGGCAGGGCGGTACAGATCAACCGCCCGCACGACGCCCAGCACCTGGGCATCGCGACCGTCTACCAGGACCTCTCGCTCTGCGACAACATCGATGTCGTCGGCAACCTCTACCTCGGCCGGGAACTGCGCAAGCGCGGCATCCTCGACGAGGTCGAAATGGAGCGCAGGTCACGGGAGTTGCTGACCACGCTCTCGATCCGCATCCCCAGTGTCCGCATCCCGATCGCCTCGCTCTCCGGCGGACAGCGCCAGACCGTCGCCATCGCGCGTTCCATGCTGGGCGAGCCGAAGCTCGTCATCCTCGACGAGCCCACGGCGGCCCTCGGCGTGGAGCAGACCGCGCAGGTGCTCGACCTGGTCGAGCGGCTCCGTGAGCGCGGCCACGCGGTGCTGCTCATCAGCCACAACATGGCGGACGTCAAGGCGGTCGCCGACAAGGTCGCGGTGCTCCGCCTCGGCCGCAACAACGGTGTCTTCGACGTGAAGACCACCTCGCAGGAAGAAATCATCGCCGCCATCACGGGCGCCACGGACAACGCCGTGACCCGTCGTGCGTCGCGCAGTGTGGAGGTTCAGAAGTGAGCATCGACAAGACCTCCACCGCGTCCGGCCCGGCGGACGCCCAGGCGGCGGCCCCGGCCGCGGTGACCACGGTCGACCCCCGGCTGCTGGTGCGCGAGCAGGGCTTCGCCGGTTACCTCTCCGAGTTCAAGCGCAAGATACGCGCGGGCGACCTCGGCTCCATCCCGGTGATCGTCGGCCTGATCGTCATCGCCGCGGTCTTCCAGAGCGTGAACTCGCGCTTCCTCACCGCGGGCAACCTGACCGACATCTCGGTGACCATGGTCGGTACCGGCATGATCGCCGTCGGTATCGTCTTCGTCCTGCTGCTCGGTGAGATCGACCTCTCGGTCGGCTCGGTCAGCGGCGTGGCCAGCGCGGCCTTCGCCGTGCTGAACGTCACACACGGGATGAACCAGTGGCTGGCGCTGCTGCTGTCCATCCTCACCGGCACGGTCGCCGGTGCGATCCACGGCTTCTTCTTCGCCCGCATCGGCGTCCCGGCGTTCGCCGTGACCCTGGCCGGTCTGCTGTTCTGGAACGGCTTCATGCTCCAGATCCTCGGCGACAACGGCACGATCAACCTGCCCGGTGACGGCCCCATCGCCAACATCACCGGCTACTACTTCGCCGACGTGGCCGTCGCGTACGGCTTCGCCCTGCTCGGCGTGGTGGTCTTCTTCCTCTCGTCGTTCCTCGACGCCCGGCGCCGCGAGGCCGCAGGGGTGCCGTCCCGGCCGCTCAGCGAGATCCTGCTGCGCACCGGGGCGCTGGCGGTCGTGGCCTTCGCGGTGGCGTACATGTACAACCAGTACAAGGGCATGCCGCTCGCCGTCATGATCTTCCTGGTGGTCCTGGTCGGCACGGACTTCCTGCTCCGCCGCACCACGTACGGCCGCAAGATCTTCGCGCTCGGCGGATCCGTCGAGGCGTCCCGTCGTGCCGGTATCAACGTCACGATGATCCGGATCTCGGTCTTCGCCGTCGCCGGTACGTTCGCCGCGATCGGCGGGCTCTTCCTCGCCTCCAAGATCGCCACCGCCAACCAGGGCGCCGGCAGTGGTGACCTGCTGATGAACGCGATCGCCGCCGCCGTCATCGGTGGCACCAGCCTCTTCGGCGGCCGTGGCCGTACCTGGAACGCGCTGCTCGGCGTGCTGGTGATCGTCTCGATCCAGTACGGCCTGTCGCTGGAGGGCATCGCCTCACCCATCCAGTACATGATCACCGGTGGCGTCCTGCTGGCCACCGTCGTGATCGACGCGGTGACCCGCAAGACCCAGAAGTCCGCAGGCCGCGCATAGTGCAGACGCGACAGGCGCCCGGCCCGGAAGCGTTCCGGTGCCGGGCGTCCGTGCGTACTACTACTCCGAACGGGTGACGTAGAACGCACCGCCCGATGCCGACCGCCCCGGATGGAACATTAGACTCAGCAGACCTGGCAAAGCTCGATCACAGTTCGAACGCAAGGAGGCACGGGTGGCGCTGCTGACCCGCATCACGGGACCGCGCGATCTGGACCGGCTGGGCCCGGAGCAGCTGGAACAGCTGGCCGGAGAGATCCGGACCTTCCTCGTCGACGCCGTGTCCAAGACCGGTGGCCATCTCGGCCCGAACCTGGGTGTCGTCGAGCTGACGATCGCCCTGCACCGCGTCTTCGATTCCCCCAAGGACCGGGTGCTCTTCGACACCGGTCACCAGAGCTATGTGCACAAGCTGCTCACCGGCCGTCAGGACTTCTCGAAGCTCAAAGGCAAGGGCGGCCTGTCCGGCTACCCCTCGCGAGCCGAGTCCGACCACGACATCATCGAGAATTCGCACGCCTCGACGGTTCTCGGCTGGGCCGACGGCCTCGCCAAGGCCAACGAGATCCTCAAGAAGGACGACCATGTCGTCGCGGTGATCGGTGACGGCGCGCTGACCGGCGGAATGGCCTGGGAGGCGCTGAACAACATCGCCGCCGCCAAGGACCGCCCGCTGGTGATCGTCGTCAACGACAACGAGCGCTCCTACGCGCCCACCATCGGCGGGATGGCCAATCACCTGGCCACGCTCCGCACGACCGACGGCTACGAGCGTTTCCTGGCCCGCGGCAAGGACCTCCTGGGGCGCACCCCCGTCGTCGGGAAGCCGCTGTACGAGACGCTGCACGGCGCGAAGAAGGGCCTCAAGGACTTCATCGCCCCGCAGGGCATGTTCGAGGACCTCGGCCTGAAGTACGTGGGCCCGATCGACGGTCACGACATCGAGGCACTGGAGTCCGCGCTGGAGCGGGCCAAGGGCTTCGGCGGACCGGTCATCGTGCACTGCATCACCGAGAAGGGCCGTGGTTACAAGCCCGCAGAGCAGGACGAGGCCGACCACTTCCACGGCATCGGCCCGATCCACCCCGACACCGGTCTGCCCATCGCCGCGGCAGGCCTGGACTGGACCTCGGTCTTCGGCGAGGAGATGGTCAAACTCGGCCACGAGCGCTCCGACATCGTCGCGATCACTGCGGCCATGCTCCAGCCGCTCGGCCTGGAGAAGTTCGAGAAGGCATTCCCGGACCGGGTGTACGACGTCGGGATCGCCGAGCAGCACGCCGCGGTGTCCGCCGCCGGTCTCGCGACCGGCGGACTGCACCCGGTCTTCGCCGTCTACGCGACCTTCCTCAACCGCGCCTTCGACCAGGTGCTGATGGATGTTGCCCTGCACAAGTGCGGTGTCACCTTCGTCCTGGACCGGGCCGGTGTCACCGGCACGGACGGTGCCTCGCACAACGGCATGTGGGACATGTCCATCCTCCAGTGCGTCCCCACCCTGCGGATCGCCGCGCCCCGCGACGCCGAGCAGGTCCGCGCCCAGCTGCGCGAGGCCGTCCAGGTCGAGGACGCGCCGACCGTCGTGCGCTACTCCAAGGGCGTGGTCGGTCCGGCCGTCCCCGCCGTGGGCAAGATCGGCGGCATGGATGTGCTGCGCAAGGCCGGTACGGACCGGCCGGACGTCCTGCTGGTCTCCATCGGCGCGCTGGCCCCGATGTGCCTGGAGATCGCCGAACTGCTCAACAAGCAGGGCATCACGACGACGGTCGTCGACCCGCGCTGGGTGAAGCCCGTCGACGAGGCACTCGCCCCGCTCGCCGAGCAGCACCGGGTGGTCGTCACGGTCGAGGACAACAGCCGTGCCGGAGGCGTCGGTTCGGCCGTTGCCCAGGCCCTGCGGGACGCCGGCGTCGACGTACCGCTGCGGGACTTCGGTATCCCGCCGCGCTTCCTCGACCACGCGTCCCGCAAGGAGGTCATGGCCGAGATCGGGCTGACCGCCCCGGACATCGCCCGCCAGGTCACCGGCCTGGTGGCGAAGATCGACGGCCGTTACGAGAGCGAGTCCGCCGCTGCGGAGCCCGCCCGCGACTGATCACACGGCACAGCAGCACCTCGCGCCACCGATGAGCCGGTGGGACCAAGCCTGTACGGGTGGTCCCACCGGCTCATTCGTGTGAAAAAGGCTCGCTGCCGGGTACACGGACACACGCGCTCCTGATCATGCAAGGACGACAAGCGTGGAGGTACGCCCGTGAGCAGCAGTCTCTTCCGGACGAAATCCGTGGAGCAGTCCATCCAGGACACGGAGGAACCGGAGCACACGCTCAAGAAGTCGCTGTCCGCGCTCGATCTGACGGTCTTCGGCGTCGGTGTCGTGATCGGTACGGGCATCTTCGTACTGACCGGCCTGATCGCCAAACAGACCGCGGGCCCCGCCGTGGCACTGTCCTTCGTCGTGGCCGGTGTCGTCTGCGCTCTCGCGGCCCTCTGTTACGCGGAGTTCGCGTCGACGGTCCCGGTGGCGGGCTCCGCGTACACCTTCTCGTACGCCTCGCTCGGGGAGCTGCCCGCCTGGATCATCGGCTGGGACCTCATCCTCGAACTGGCCCTGGGCTGTGCGGTGGTGGCCGTCGGCTGGTCCGGATACATGCGTTCGCTGATGGACACCGCGGGGCTGAACCTGCCCCGGTTCCTGACCGGGACGCACGGCGGGAAGTTCGGCTTCGATCTGCTGGCGGCCCTCCTCGTGCTCGTCCTGACCGGCATTCTGGTCGCCGGTATGAAGCTCTCCTCGCGGGTGACGACGATCGTGGTCGCCATCAAGGTCACCGTCGTCCTGCTGGTGATCGTCGTGGGCGCCTTCTACATCACCGGCTCCAACTACCACCCCTTCATCCCGCCCTCCGTGCACAGCTCGGGTGACAGCGGCCTCAAGGCCCCGCTGGTCCAGCTGATGTTCGGGTTCACGCCCGGTTCCTTCGGCGTGATGGGCATCTTCACCGCCGCCGCGGTCGTCTTCTTCGCCTTCATCGGCTTCGACATCGTCGCCACCGCGGCCGAGGAGACCCGCAACCCGCAGCGGGACGTACCGCGCGGCATCCTCGGTTCGCTGATCATCTGCACCGTGCTGTACGTGGCCGTCTCGATCGTCGTCACCGGTATGCAGAAGTACACCCAACTGTCCACCGACGCCCCGCTCGCCGATGCCTTCAAGGCGGTCGGACACCCCTTCTGGGCGGGCCTGATCAGTTTCGGGGCGGCCGTCGGACTCACCTCCGTCTGCATGATCCTGCTGCTCGGCCAGAGCCGGGTCTTCTTCGCCATGAGCCGGGACGGGCTGCTGCCGCAGTTCTTCTCCCGGGTGCACCCGAAGTTCGGTACGCCCTACCGCTCCACGATCCTGCTCGGCGTGATCGTCGCGGTGGTCGCGGGCTTCACCTCGATCAACGAACTCGCCGAACTGGTCAACATCGGGACGCTGTTCGCCTTCGTCACGGTCGCCGCCGGGGTCATGATCCTGCGCAGGAAGCGCCCGGACCTGCCGCGTGCGTTCCGGACACCGCTGGTGCCGCTGGTGCCGATCCTGTCGATGCTGGCCTCGTTCTGGCTGATGCTGAATCTGCCCGCCGAGACCTGGCTGCGGTTCGGCATCTGGATGGTGATCGGCGCGGTCGTGTACTTCGCGTACGGGCGCGGGAACAGCCGGATGGAACAGCGCGGGGCACGGTAGGCCGCGGTGGAGGGGCCGGGTGCTATCGGCCCTCACCAGCCAGAATGTTATTCTCGGCCAGAAGTATGACCGGTTGAGGGAAGGCTGGCAGCCAGCCATGTCGTCGCGTTCCGTACAGGCCACAGGTCCGGCCACGAGCTGCTGGCTGCTGCGGGGCAAGGACGGCAGCCTCAGCGCGTACGCCCCCGCGGACGGCGGCTTTCTGCGCTGGACCGAGCAGCAGCCGGGCGGCCCCGACTGGTCCGGGCCGGACTTCGTCGCGGCCCCCGATCTCACCCACATGACCCTGGCACAGGGCCCGGACGGCTATGTCCATCTGCTGGCCCGGCGCGACGGCGCCCGCGGGGTCGAGGTGATGCATACGACGCAGTACCAGACGGGCCGTCCGTTCGGACCGTGGCACTCCCTCGGGAACCCCTACAAGGACGCCGACCGCGCCCGCAGGACCGGCGCCCCGGCGGCGGTGGTCGGCGCCGACGGCCGGGTCCATGTCTTCGTGCGCAACGCGGGCCGCGGCCTGACCATGCGCCGGCAGGGCAAGTCCGGCAAGTGGGAGGGGTGGAAGGACCTGAAGGGCAGCCGGCTGCTGGACGGGACGCCCGCCGCGGTCGCCCCGGCCGACCACGTCGAGGTGCTGGCGCCCGCGGAGAAGCACGTGCTGCACTGGGCCCAGGAGGAGCCGGGCGGCGACTTCACCGTGGGGGACCCGGTCTCCGCCACCCCGGCTGCGGGGTCCGCCACCGGGGTGTGCACGGCGGAAGGCCGTGCCACGTACTACTGGTGCGACTCCGGCGGCGCCGGGGTGATGGGCCACCGTGCGGGCGCCGAACCCCTGGAGCTGGGCGGGGCGCCGGACGGCGGGCCGGTGGCCGTGCTGCGTACCGGTGTCGAAGGGTACGACTGCACGGTGCTGGCCTACCGGGGCCGCAACGGCCGTCCGGCCATCGCCGCCTGCCCCACCGAGGGTGAGGCGGACGGGCTGTGGTGGACGGAGACCGGCGAGGCCTCGCTGGGCGCACCTGCCCTCGCCGTGGACGCGGCGGGCCGGGTGGTTCTCGCGGTGATCGCCGTGGACGGCACGCTGCGGGTGGCGCGGCAGAAGGCGGAACCGGGGCTGGCACTCGCGGCCTGGACCCAGGCCTGACCGGCTGATTCCGCACCGGTCGGGACGGTCCGGGGAGCCCGCTTGATCCGGGCGGTCCGGGGAATCCCGGCGGCTCGGAGATTCCGGACGGTCCGGGGAGTCCCGGCGCTGTGAGATTCCGGACGGACCGGGGAGTCCCGGCGGCTCGGAAATTCCGGTCGGTCCGGTCGGTCCAGTCAGTCCGCACGGACCGGGCGGCGGTACGGCCGCAGGGCCACGCCGCCGCCCGGAAACCAGGTCAGCCGCCGTGGGCCGGGGACTTCTTGGCCGAGGCCGGTACCGCCGTGTCGGTGCGGATCGCCTTCCACAACTGCGTGGCCTGCGGCTCGGCCGCCACCACCCGGTTGGGGTCGACCTTGTCGTACGACACCGGGAGCATGATCGTCTCCATGGTGTCCGGGTTGACGCCCTTCATGCTGCGGGCGAACTGGGCCAGCGAGGTCAGGGAGGCCAGCTGCGAGTCGGTGGTCAGCGACTTCGTCGCGGAGTTGGCGATCTTGTACGTCTTGGTGGGGCTGCTCAGCATGTCCTGCTTCTGCACCTCGCCGAGCAGGTCGAGCAGGAACTGCTGCTGGAGCCCGATCCGGCCGAGGTCGCTGCCGTCCCCGATGCCGTGCCTGGTCCGTACGAAGGCCAGCGACTGGGTGCCGTCCAGCTTCTGCGGACCGGCTTTGAGGTCGAGGCCGCTCGCCCCGTCGTGGATGTCCTCGGGGACATTGACCGTGACCCCGCCGATCGCGTCGACCAGGCCCTTGAAGCCCGCGAAGTCGATCTCCATGTAGTGGTCGATCCGGACCGCGGACATCTTCTCCACGGTCTTCACCACACAGGCCGGACCGACCTGCGAGTAGACCGAGTTGAACATCACCCGGTTCGCGCTCTGCACCGTGGACCCGTCCGACTTGGTGCACTCCGGTCGGGTCACCAGGGTGTCGCGCGGGATGCTCACCGCGGTCGCCCTGGACCGTCCCTCGGGTATGTGGATCACCAGCGCGGTGTCGGAACGGGCGCCGCTGACGTCGCCGCCCGCGATCTTGCCGTTCGCCCCGGCGCGCGAGTCGGAACCGAGCACCAGCAGGTTCTGTCCGCTGGTGGGCAGCTTCTCGGGACGGTCCTTGCCGAGGGCCCTGTTGATGTCGACACCCTTGATGTTGCCGTCGAGGTTGCTGTACAGCCACCAGACGGTGCCGCCCGCGGCGAGCAGCAGGACGACCAGGGTGAGCAGGATGATCTTCAGGGGGCTTCGCTTCTTGGTCCTGCCGCGCTTGGGTGCGCGACGGGACGGTGCGGGCCGGTCGCCGGGTGGTGTGGTGTCTTGCTGGTACGTCACTGCTCGTCGGGCCCTTCCGTCGGAACGCTTTGGATTGCGCGCGAGGGGAATCGGGCGGTCGAGGGGTACCGGCCCAGCTGTCAGCCTCGGGTCTCAGCGAATAATAGACAAACCTTTCGATCGGTGGGAATTCAGAGGTTGTTTGGTGAACAAACCGTGACCGGTATGACAAACTCCTGAGCTGTAGACGTGTGTTCCGTGCTCCCGAGTGCACCGCTGAGTACCCGCGAACGCCGCACAGGACATGTGGAGCCACGGAAGGGCGGCACGGAGTCGTGAACCGGGACAGGAGCGGCAGCAGGGCAGCGGAGTCCGGCGGAGGCAGGAGGCGGGGGGCCGGTGCCGACGCGGCGCCCGCCCCGCACGGTCCGGCGCGGTCCGTACCGGCGGGCAGTTGGCTCTTCAAGGGGCACGACGGACGGCTGACGGCGTACGCCCCGGCCCGGGACGGGCTGCACCGCTGGACGGAGCCGCCGTCGGGCCAAGGCCCCTGGCCGGGACCGGACTTGATCGGTACCCCCGGCTGGTGCGGCCGGGTCGACATGGCGCAGACCAGTGAGGGGTACGTGCACTTCGCCGCGCTCCGGCAGCTGGGCACGGGCGCGCCCGAGGTCGCCTTCGCCACGCAGTTCCAGACCGGACGCGGGGTGACGGACTGGCGGAGCCTGGGCGTCCCGACCGCCCCCGACGGCCCGGCCGGCGACCCCCTGGTCGCCGGGCCGGTCATCGTCGCCAACCAGGTCTCCGGCACGGTCCATGTGATCGTCTCGCTGCGTACCGGCGGGATCCTGCGGCGCAGCCGTAACGCCGCGGGCGCCTGGGGCGGTTGGAAGACCGTGTCGCCCGATCCGTACACCGGCGACCTCACCGCCGTCATGCCCAGGGGCGGCAAGCTGGAGATCCTCGGCGTGGGCCCCGACCGGGTGGACCGCTGGGTCGGTGTCGAGAAGGGCCGGTTCGAGTTGTGGGACCGGATCGGCACCCCGGTCGCGGGCGCCACCCCGACAGCCCTGGAGACGGGCCCCAAGCGGGCCACGTACTTCTGGCGCTACCCCGGGGACTCCTCCCTCGTGGCCTGGCGCCCGCAGGGGCGCGGGGCGCAGGACAACGGTCTGCTGACGGCCGGGGGAGCCGGGGGCAGCGGGCGGCCGGGCGTCGCCCGCGCGCGCGTCGGCGACTTCGACTGCACGGTGCTCGCCCAGACCGGTGCGCACGGTGGCATCGAGGTCACCGCGTACGTCACGGAGAACGAGGGGTACGGCACCTGGTGGGCCTCCCTGGGCGGGGAGGAAGCCCACGCGCCGCAGGTGGCCGTGGACGGTGCGGGCCGCATCGTGGTCGCCGCCCTCGACGGGCAGGGGCGGATCCTGCTGGCACGTCAGGACAGCGGTGGGCAGGGTCTGGCGTTCGGGCCGTGGAGCCGGGTGGGCTGACCGGCCACCCGGACCGCCCGGTCCGTCCCCGAGCCCGGGGACGGACCGGGCGGTCCGTCCCCGGACAGGGCCGTTCACCGCGCCACGGGCAGCGGACGCCGCTCGGCGAGCTGGAGCGAGAGGTCACCTTCGGGCGTGTAGAAGAGGGTGGCGGCCAGTTCGTGGTCCGGGGAGTGCGGCGAGGGCGCGACGACCACCGGCAGCCGGCCGGTGACGTCCACGTCGGCGGAGCGCTTGCGGCCCAGCCGTACCTCTTGGGTGACGCCCTCGAAACTCACCGACAGCCAGACCTCCCAGACACCGGGGGCGGGTGGCTGCCCGCCGCAGAGCCCGGCCAGGTCGGCGCGGGCCGAGAAACGCCCCATGGCCCGGCTCTTCCCCTTGGCGTTGACCAGCTCCTCGTCCCGGCGCGCGGTCACCGGGACCCGCGCCTCGGCCCCCGTCACCGGCTCGCGGAACACCACATGAGTGGCCCGGTCGCGCGTGGAGAGCTGCTCGAAGAAGGCGAACCCGTCGAGGCACAGGACCGCGTCCGCCCACCGGAGCCGGGTCAGCCGGTGGGTCACCGTCATCCTGTCCGTGATGTCGAACAACGCGTCGGGCAGCGGCGTCCTCGGGTCCCGGAAGAACGGCAGAGTCGTGTAGACCCGGCCGTTCTCCACCGTCTTCTTCGGCGCGGGCGGCTTCTGCGCCTCGTACCCGGCCATCTGCTCGGCCTCGGCGAACCGGCCGGACGACAGGAGCGCCAGACGGACGGCCAGCGGCCGGGCGAGGAGCGCCAGCGCCCCCGGGGTGAGCCGGGCGCGCAGCACGTCCGACGCGGCCCGCGCGGTCCGCTCCCGTTCCGCCGGATCGTCCGTGGCGAGCAGCAGCGGGCCGGTGGCGCGTCCCAGTTCGGCCTCCAGATGGCGGGAGAGCAGCCGGTCCTGCTCCGGCCCGGCCGGTACGAGTGCGGTGACCAGCGCCATCATCCGGGCGGCCAGCGCCACCCGCTGTACCGGTGTCACCGGGGCCGCGGCCGACGGCCCCTTGAGCACACAGGTGCGGTCCGCCACCACGGCGATGTTCCGAGCGGCGACATAGGCCGCCGCGGTGAAGGCCTGGTCGTCACCGATGACCATGTCGGTGGGGAACTGCAGCCCGCACCGCCGCACCAGGGCGGTCCGGAACAGCTTGTCCGGGGTGAGTGACCAGTAGACCCGCGAGCGGTAGAGGTCGGCGTGGTCCTGGTCCGTCCGGAACATCGACGTCGCCACCGAGTGCCGCCCGGTGCTCTCCGGTTTGCCGAGCACCACATCGGCCTCGCTGCGGTCAGCCGCCGCGACCATCCGGTCGAGGGCGTCGTGCGCCAGCCGGTCCGCGCCCTCCAGGAAGATGACGTACCGTCCCGTCGCGCGGCTCAGACCGAGGTTGCGGGCCGCCGCGGGCCCCATGCCCCGGGGCTGCTGACCGGTACGGAGCCGTCCGGGGAAGGTCCGGGTGGCGCGGGCGAGCAGGGGACCGCTGTCGTCGAGCGAACCGTCGTCGATCGCGATCACCTCCAGCCGGTGGGCGCCGACCGTCTGCCGGGCGAGCGAGTCGAGGCACGCAGGGAGGGTGGCGGCGTGGTCGCTCGCCCGCACGACGACCGTGACGTCCGGGAGGTCACCGGCGTGCGCCGGCCCGGCGTTCACCAGGCCCGCCCGTCGGCTCCGGCCGTCGGGTCCTGCCGGCGTACGTCGATGACATGGCCCGTCATCCCGGAGAGCAGCACGTCCAGCGAACTGCGGGCGACCGACTCCGAGGTGAGCAGCGAACCCTCGGGTTCCCGGCCGAAGGCCCTGGTGCGCATGGGGGTAGCGGTGCGTTCCGGGTTGACGCAGTTGACCCGCACCCCGTCGGCCGCCCATTCGTCGGCGAGCGCCTGGGTCAGATTGACCATGGCGGCCTTGGTCGAGGAGTAGAGGCTGTACTCGGCCCGCCCGCGCGTGTAGCTGCTGGAGGTGAACAGCAGTAGTTGTCCGCGCGATTCGCTGAGGTACTTGAACGCGGTGCGGGCGATGTTCACCGGCGCGAGGTAGTTGACCTCGAACGCCTCGCGGACGGCGTCGTCGCCGGTCTCGTCGAGCCGGCCGATGCGCAGGACCCCGGCGGTGTTCACCACGTAGTCGATGCGCCCGGTCTCGGCGTAGGCGCGCGCGAACGCGTCGTCGACCTGGTCGGGCCGCTCGACATGGGTGCCCGTGGTGGAGCGGCCCAGCGCGTGGACCCGGGCACCGTACCCCTCGGCGAGCCGGGCGATGTCGGCGCCGATGCCGTAGGAGCCGCCGAAGACCAGCAGGGTCCTGCCCGCCAGGCGCTCCCGGTAGAACTCCTCGCTGCCCTCGTCGGGGGTGGTCGAGGTGGCCAGCTGGAAGAGCTTGTCGGCGATGAACACGTCGACGGGGTCGGTGACCTTCGTATTGGACTCGTCGCCCCGCACCACATGGACGGGGACGTCCGGCAGATAGGTCAGCACGACCGCGCAGTCGTCGGTCGCGTGGAAGGCCGGGTCGGCCGCGGCCAGTTCGTGGGCCCGGCGGATGGTCGAGAGCCGGAAGCCCTGCGGGGTCTGTCCGCGACGCAGCCGTGAACGGTCGGGGATCGCGGTCACGAACTCCCCGTCACCGCCGTGGGTACGGGTGACGACGACCGTGTCCGACGAGGGGATCGCGACGTCGACGGCCCGGTAGCGGTCCAGCGCCCCGACGCACTCCTTGATCACGCGCTGCGAGACCAGCGGGCGCACCGCGTCGTGGAGCAGCAGGTTGCAGTCCTCGCCCGCGGTGGGAAGCGCTCCGGCCGCCTCGATCGCGAGGCGCGTCGTCGCACTGCGCGTCGCGCCGCCCGCCACGACCTTCACCACCTTGCGCAGCCCGGCCCGCGCGACGATCCGCTCGGCCGCCGCGGTGTGGTCGGGGGCCATCATGACGAGTACGTCGTCGACGTCGGGAGCGTTCTCGAAGGCCCACAGGGTGTGTTCGAGGATCGACTTCCCCGCGATCTTCAGTAACTGCTTGGGGATCGACAGTCCGACCCGCTCCCCGGTGCCACCGGCGAGGACGACAGCGACGGTGCGACGGCGTGATGCGTGCTGGGACAAGGGTTCCTGCCTCCTGCTGGGTGACCGGGGTGTGCGGGTCGTTACGCCATGAGCTGCGGCACTTCCGGGTACTCGACCGGGAAGTCCTGGAGCCCCCGGGCGTAGAGACTGTTCGCCGCGTCGTTGAACCGCACGATGGACGGCGGGTAGTCGGGGCCGAGCAGATACTCCTTCAGCTGCTCGCGGTACGGCGCCATCACGTCGCGTTCCGGGAAGAGCAGCGCGTGCAGCGCTTCGTCGAGGCCGTTGCACTCCGCGTCGAGGAGGTAGGACGCGTACGCGGTGCGCTGCTCGTTCCTGAACTCGTCGTCCGGGAGACCGTCCAGGTTGAAGATCGCGTACGGCTTGCGGGTCGCCACGAAGTCCGAGACCACACTGGACATGTCACCGATCAGCAGGTCGGAGTGGTTGAAGCACTCGTACAGCGACGGCACCCGCTCGGTCACCACATGGTGTGCCTCGTCCGGGATGGCGCTCCAGTACAGGGCGCCCGCCTGGTTGCGGCTGCGGCGGATGCGCGCGGTGCGCTCCTCCTCGGTGAGATCGGGGAACTTGGACCGGACGCCGCGCTCCGACAGCTGCGCGATGCGCTGGTCGATACGGGCCAGCTTGCGGGCCGAACTCCTGGAGTCCATGAGCTTGCGGCCGAACCGCTCGGCGTTGTCCGCCTGCAGCAGAGAGATGATGCGCCGGTGCGCCGCCGCGGCGGCGGGGGAGCGGGTGCCGGTCAGCGGGTGCGGTTTGTAGATGACCCGGATCTGCCGCTCGTGCGCGAGCAGGGTGCGGACCAGCTTCTCACCGGCCGGAATGACCGAGGTGTAGCAGGCGTCGTCGGTCCAGCCCTCCCAGGTGGGGGCGTAGACCACGGTGGGGATCTTGTTGCTGACCGCGCCCGTCCACCGGTGCAGGGGCATCAGCTGAGGACGTCCCACCTCGACGATCTCGTGGGCGTTGACGGCGTGCTTGATGCGTTCGTAGCGGTCGCGTCCGGCCCGTCCGGCCACCCAGATCTCGTCGAAGACCTTGCTGACGCGGTTGCTGCTGGCCAGCTTGTCGCTGTCGCCGTGCCCGATGAACACGTGCTTCACCTCGGCCCGCTGGAGCATGTGGACGTTCTTGCCCGCGTTGCCCGGGTACAGCGTCACCCGCAGCTCGGGCATCTCCACGCGCGCCAGGTACTCGGCCTTGGGCAGACAGATCACCGGGACCGAAGTGGCGTCCAGGAACCGCAGAGTGGCCCGCTCGCGCAGCACGATGATCGGCCGCAGATCCAGCGATTCCAGCGACTCCAGCCACATGTTCACCTGGTACATGAAGTCACGGGAGACCGCGGCGAAGGTGAAGTAGAGGGCGACCTGCGGCCGGTAGACGGTGAGCTGACGGTTCAGTTCGTCGATGGCCTCGTCGGCGGAGGGCAGGACGAGTGCGTTCCGCGCACCGGGCATGACGACGAGCAGTGCCACACAGGCGACCCAGACGGTGATGATTCCGCCGAAGCTCACGTACCGCCAGTCGTCGGTGGCCATCGTGGCCAGCGCACCGCCCACCAGCGGGAGATCGAGGTGCAGCATCTTGCGGACATGCTTGGACATCAGGAACGGATGGGGCATGCGCCGGATGTCCAGCGCGTCCAGATCGAGGCCGCGGGTGGTGAAGGGCAGGGCGGCCCTGGTGCTGCGCACATGCTTCAGCACACCGCCGTACGCCAGTTGGAGAACGAAGAGCAGCAGCAGCCCCACCGTGGTGATCTTCACGACGAACGAGTCGATGTCGGCGATCGAGCCGCACAGCGCCAGCAGCAGGAACTGCCGGATCAGGAACCGCATGGTGAGGCCGAACCGTGAGTCCCTCAGCCGGTCCAGCGTCGACGACTGGGCGGTGTGCAGGAGCAGGTCCGCCAGATAGCTGACGGCCGCGGCGCCCACGAAGAGCGGCAGTGACGGGATCACCACGGCCGCCATCATGGCCACGAAGGAGGCCACCAGCGCGGTCGATATGAGAATCCCCAGCAGAGCCTGACGGTGTTGCTTGCCCATGGCCGGTGAGGCCCTCCTTCGACGCGGCGTCGTGCGATGCCCGGCGTTCGGCCGGCGTTGGGGGGGGGGGTGTCGTGCTGGTGGTGCGGGGCCTCATCACATCGGCGGCTGCGCACGGTTGGGGCGGGCAGGCAGCGAAAGCTGTGGGGAATGTGTGAAGTACCCGGTGCATCTTAGTCATTGATGTGCTCTTGAGTGAACTTTCAATGAGAGAAAAGTGAAATCCTCCGCATCTGGATGCGCAACAGTTATGCGGTCATTGCTGGGACGTGATCTCCCGTGGGGGATTTCACCGGAACGCCACGCAAGGTGATCGGTCGATCACGTAACGCTGATCAACGGTCGCTGATTACGTGTTACTGATGACACGCGGTGCGGTCATTCCGTGAAGCCGTACACACTCAGCTCTCTGCGTCCGGCTGTCTTCGTCGAGAAACCCGTGCACAGCCGGGGGGTCGGCGAGAGCTGGACGGCTATTCCCTCCGGCTCGCGGAATGGGAGGGAAGGGGCGGCGGTGATCCGCCGGCGGCCCGCTGTCTTTCCGGTTCCGAGGGCGATGGCGGAGGCAAAAGTATTTCCCCCGGATTCGGGAGGATTGCTCCCGCTCCCATCGGTGTAGGGATTTCCGGTGAGTTGGTAGATGTAGTCCCCATGGAGAGCGCAGCCCTGAAGGGCTTCGCCCTTGTGACGGGCCGTCTCGCGCATCGTGTACAGGGGCTCGTAGCGTCCCGCGAGGAAGTCGTCCATGCCGTAGACCGCGTAACGGTGGTGCTTGCCCGCCCAGTGGCTGATCAGCACCCGGCGGCCCACGAGATCCAGCGCGGGATGGTTGCGCACGGTCCCCGGCAGCGGGGTGTGATGGCGTACGGCGGGCGAATCGCTGTCGAGCACCGTGCCGTCGGTGAACGGCACCCGCGCCACCGCGCGCCCGTACCCGGTCTCCGGGTGCGCCCGGGACTCCACCCACAGCTGGACCCCGGCTCCGGAGGGTTCGACGCCCATGGATATCCCGTGCCCGAACCCACGCAGATACATATGGCCGAGAAGTGCCCCTGCCAGGGACAGTTTCGATACGCACATGTCACCGCGGCGGAGCCGGTCGGCGTACCGGACGGCCCGCGGTTCGCCGGGCAGCCGCAGACCGTCCTGCACCTGCTGGACCGTGTAGAGATGGCCGTGGGCGTCGTCGAAGGCGAAGGACTGGGCGCCCGTGGTGTCGTACAGGGCGGTGCGGCCGAGCACGCGCGACGGTGACGCGATGACGAAGTCCCCCGCCGCGCGCCGCTTCCGCAGATGTGACACCGGCGGGCGCGGGTCCCGGGTGGTGGCCAGCACACCACCCGTGGCGACCGCCGCGGCCCCGGCTCCGCCCGCGATCAGCAGCGTCCTGCGGCTGACGCCGCGCCTCCCGTTGTCCACCATTGCTTCCGTGCCTGCCGTTCCTGACCCTGTGGGGAGCGACGAACGCCCGCCCGCACCCGGACAGGTCCAGGGGTGCGGACGGGCGTCTTCGCCTCGGTCGGACAGGTTACGCCGGGACGCTCGCCACGCCCTGCGCGAGGAACTTCTTGCCGTTCACCCGCTCCGAGACACCTTCGCGGTCCAGGTACGGGGTGATGCCGCCCAGGTGGAAGGGCCAGCCCGCACCGGTGATCAGGCAGAGGTCGATGTCCTGCGCCTCTGCCACGACACCCTCGTCCAGCATCAGGCCGATCTCCTGCGCCACCGCGTCCAGGACCCGGTCGCGGGTCTGCTCCTCGGAGAGGACCGAATCGCCCTGCTTGAGGAGAGCGGCGACCTCCGGGTCCAGCTCCGGCTTGCCGGAATCGTAGACGTAGAAGCCGCGCTTGCCCGCCTCGACCACGGCGGCCAGGTTCCCGGAGACCGTGAAGCGCTCGGGGAAGGCGCGGTGCAGGGTCTCGGAGACGTGCAGACCGATGGCCGGGCCTACCAGCTCCAGCAGCACCAGCGGGGACATCGGCAGGCCGAGGGGCTCCACGGCCTTCTCGGCGACCGCGACCGGGGTGCCCTCGTCGATGACGTTCTGGATCTCGCCCATGAAGCGGGTGAGGATGCGGTTGACGACGAACGCCGGGGCGTCCTTCACCAGTACCGCGGTCTTCTTCAGCTTCCGCGCGACACCGAAGGCCGTGGCCAGCGCGGCGTCGTCGGTCTGCTCGCCGCGCACGATCTCCAGCAGCGGGAGGATCGCGACCGGGTTGAAGAAGTGGAAGCCGACGACCCGCTCGGGGTGCTTCAGCTTCGACGCCATCTCGGACACCGAGAGCGAGGAGGTGTTGGTGGCGAGGATCGCGTGCGCCGGAGCGACCGCCTCGACCTCGGCGAACACCTGCTGCTTGACGCCGATCTCCTCGAAGACCGCCTCGATGACGAAGTCGGCGTCCGAGAAGCCCTCGGCCTTGTCGAGCACACCGGAGACCAGGGCCTTCAGACGGTTCGCCTTGTCCTGGTTGATGCGGGACTTCAGCAGCAGCTTGTCGATCTCGGCGTGCACATAGCCCACACCCTTGTCGACACGCTCCTGGTCGATGTCGGTGAGGACGACCGGGACCTCCAGGCGGCGCAGGAAGAGCAGCGCCAGCTGCGAGGCCATCAGCCCGGCGCCGACCACGCCGACCTTGGTGACCGGGCGGGCCAGGTTCTTGTCCGGGGCGCCGGCCGGGCGCTTGGCGCGCTTCTGCACCAAGTTGAAGGCGTAGATCCCGGAGCGCAGCTCGCCGCCCATGATCAGGTCCGCGAGTGCCTGGTCCTCGGCGTCGAAGCCCTGCTGCAGGTCACCGTTCCTGGCGGCCCCGATGATGTCCAGCGCGCGGTACGCGGCCGGGGCGGCGCCGTGCACCTTGGAGTCGGCGATCGCCTTGCCGCGGGCGACGGCCTGGTCCCAGGCATCGCCGCGGTCGATCTCCGGACGTACGACCTCGATCTCGCCCCGCAGGACGGCGGAGGTCCAGATCAGCGACTGCTCCAGGAAGTCGGCGCCCTCGAAGATCGCGTCGGCGATCCCGAGCTCGTGGACCTGCTTGCCCTTCAACTGGCGGTTCTGGTTGAGGGAGTTCTCGATGATGACCGAGACCGCGCGGTCCGCACCGATCAGGTTCGGCAGCAGTACACAGCCGCCCCAGCCCGGTACGAGACCCAGGAAGACCTCGGGCAGCGAGAAGGCGGGCAGGGACGCGGACACCGTGCGGTACGCGCAGTGCAGACCGACCTCCACCCCGCCGCCCATGGCCGCGCCGTTGTAGTACGCGAAGGTGGGCACCGCGAGTCCGGACAGCCGCTTGAAGACCTCGTGGCCGCCCTTGCCGATGGCGAGCGCGTCCGCGTGGTTCGTCAGCAGCTCGACGCCCTTGAGGTCGGCGCCGACCGCGAAGATGAACGGCTTGCCGGTGATGCCGACACCGACGATCGCTCCTTCGGCGGCCTCCTTCTCGACCTGGTCGACGGCGGCGTCGAGATTCGCCAGCGACTGCGGTCCGAAGGTCGTCGGCTTGGTGTGGTCCAGGCCGTTGTCGAGCGTGATCAGGGCGAACCTGCCCGCGCCGCCCGGCAGATCGAGGTGGCGTACGTGCGCCTGGGTGACGACCTCGCCGGGGAACAGCTCGGCCGCGCCCTTCAGGAGCTCAGAGGTGGTGGTGCTCACTTGGTGCCTCCGGCAGTGGTGTCGAAGTGAGGGTTCTCCCAGATGACCGAGGCGCCCATGCCGAAGCCGACACACATGGTGGTCAGGCCGTAGCGGACGTGCGGCTGCTCCTCGAACTGCCGCGCCAGCTGCGTCATCAGACGCACACCGGAGGACGCGAGGGGGTGACCGAAGGCGATCGCGCCGCCGTACTGGTTGACGCGGGCGTCGTCGTCGGCGATGCCGTAGTGCTCCAGGAACGCCAGCACCTGGACCGCGAACGCCTCGTTGATCTCGAAGAGGCCGATGTCGTCGATGGACAGCCCCGCCTTGGCGAGCGCCTTCTCGGTCGACGGGATCGGGCCGTAACCCATCACCTCGGGCTCGACGCCCGCGTAGGCGTACGAGACGAGCCGCATCCTGACCGGCAGGCCCAGCTCGCGCGCGGTCTCCTCGGACGCGAGGAGCGACGCGGTGGCACCGTCGTTGAGGCCGGCGGCGTTCCCGGCCGTGACCCGGCCGTGCGCACGGAACGGAGTCTTGAGACCGGCGAGCGACTCCAGAGTGGTACCGGGGCGCATCGGCTCGTCGGCGGTGGCCAGACCCCAACCGGTCTCCCCGGCCTCCGGGTTGGTGCGGCGTACGGAGACCGGCACCAGGTCCTGCTGGATCTTGCCGTTGGCGTACGCCTTGGCGGCCTTCTCCTGAGAGCGCACGGCGTACTCGTCGGCGCGCTGCTTGGTGATCGTGGGGTAGCGGTCGTGCAGGTTCTCCGCGGTCATGCCCATGAACAGGGCGGACTCGTCGACCAGTTTCTCGGAGACGAACCGGGGGTTCGGGTCGACGCCCTCACCCATGGGGTGGCGCCCCATGTGCTCGACGCCGCCCGCGAGGACGATGTCGTACGCGCCGAAGGCGATCGAGCCCGCGGTCGCCGTCACGGCGGTCATCGCGCCCGCGCACATCCGGTCGACCGAGAAGCCGGGAACGGACTGCGGCAGCCCGGCGAGGATGCCCGCGGTACGGCCCAGGGTGAGCCCCTGGTCGCCGATCTGCGTGGTCGCCGCGATGGCCACCTCGTCGATCTTCGCGGGGTCCAGATCCGGGTTGCGGCGCAGCAGCTCCCGGATCGCCTTCACGACGAGATCGTCGGCGCGGGTCTCGTGGTAGATGCCCTTGGGGCCCGCCTTGCCGAACGGGGTGCGGACGCCGTCGACGAAGACGACGTCCCGGATGGTACGAGGCACGATGGCTCTCCTCCAGGGTGCGGGGTGGCACTGCTGCTGCGCGGGCACGCCGGGGCGCGCTGCACAAGGTCATGCTACCCACGGGTAACCATGCTGCCCAGTCCTTGGGGCGGGAGCGTCGAAGGTCACATGGGCACGGAGCGCCGTCCAGTGGCGCCGTCGCCCGCCGGGCCGTGCCCGTGAGCGGCATCGGCCCGCCGCCCCCGGCCGTCATTCGATGGCGTGCACATGTCAATCAATGATCGCAAGGAAGCGTTGCCGAACGAGCCCGGTACGGCCCACGGCCCGGAGCCGGTGCAGTGTGTCAGGGATGCGGTCCGGGACTTCGGGCCTGCGGCGACGGCGCCGCAGGCCCGGTTCGTCAGCTCTGCTGCGGAGCGTCCTGAAGCGCGCTCACCAGCAGCGGCGCCACCTGCTCGACCTGCCAGCGCCGGGCGCCCAGCTCCGAAAGAACGGCTGAGATCTTGTCCTCCGTCCGCTCCCGGGGCGGCTCCCAGCAGACCCGGCGCACGGTGTCCGGCGTCATCAGGTTCTCCTGGGGCATGTTCAGCTCTTCGGCGAGAGCCGACACGGCCGCACGGGCCGCGGAGAGACGGGCCGCGGCTGCCGGGTTCTTGTCCGCCCAGGCGCGGGGCGGCGGCGGCCCCGCCACCTGCTGGCCGGGCTGCGGGAGCTCGATGTCGGGGAGCGCCTTCGCCCGGTCGACCGCCGCCTGCCACTGTTCGAGCTGACGCTTGCCCATGCGGTGACCGAATCCGGTCAGCGCCGTCAGCCCCTGGACGTTCACCGGGAGAGCGAGGGCCGCCTCGACGATCGCGCCGTCGCCGAGCACCTTCCCCGGCGACACGTCACGCCGTTGCGCGATCTTGTCGCGGGCGGTCCAGAGCTCCCGTACGACGGCCATCTGACGGCGCCTGCGGACCTTGTGCATCCCGGAGGTGCGGCGCCACGGGTCCTTGCGGGGCGGCGCGGGCGGCGCCGACGCGATGGCGTCGAACTCCTCCATCGCCCAGCCCAGCTTGCCCTGCCGGTCGAGCTCCTTCTCCAGCGCGTCCCGCAGATCCACCAGCAACTCGACATCGAGCGCGGCGTAGCGCAGCCACGGCTCGGGCAGCGGGCGGGTCGACCAGTCGACCGCGGAGTGCCCCTTCTCCAGAGTGAAGCCCAGGACGCTCTCCACCATCGCGCCGAGGCCGACCCGGGGGAACCCGGCCAGCCGTCCGGCCAGCTCCGTGTCGAAGATCCGGGTGGGAACCATGCCTATTTCCCGCAGACACGGAAGGTCCTGGGTCGCGGCGTGCAGCACCCACTCGGCGTCGGCGACGGCCGCGCCGAGGCCGGAGAGATCGGGGCAGCCGACCGGGTCGATCAGTGCGCTGCCCGCGCCCTCGCGGCGCAGCTGCACGAGATAGGCGCGCTGCCCGTAGCGGTAGCCGGACGCCCGCTCGGCGTCGACGGCCACCGGGCCGGTGCCCGCCGCGAAGGCCGCGACGACATCGGCCAGTGCTTCATCGGTGGCAATCACCGGAGGAATGCCCTCGCGGGGCTCCAGCAAGGGAATCGGCGCCTGTTCGACGTCGTCCGGGGGAGCGCCCCCGGTGGTTCGCAGTGCTGTCTCTGCTGCGGTCTCTTGAGCGTCGGTCACTCGTCAAGGGTATCGGTGAACACACAGCACCCGTCGACGGAACGATCCGTCGACGGGTGCTGAGGGGGCGTATTTGAGTCAGTGGATGATTCCGGTACGGAGGGCCACCGCGACCATTCCGGCCCGGTCGCCCGTGCCGAGCTTGCGCGCGATCCGGGCGAGGTGGCTCTTCACGGTCAGGGCGGAGAGCCCCATGGAGACACCGATGGCCTTGTTGGACTGACCTTCGGCGACCAGCCGCAGCACTTCGACCTCGCGGCCGGAGAGCTCGCGGTAACCACCCGGGTGGCTCGGGGTGCCCGGGGGGCGGCGCTGCATCCGGGCGGCGCCGATGGGTGCGGCGCCGGGCCGGGTCGGGTGACCGACGTTGTTACGGGTGCCGGTGACGACATATCCCTTGACGCCGCCCGCGAGGGCGTTGCGTACGGCGCCGATGTCGTCGGCGGCGGAGAGTGCCAGGCCGTTGGGCCAGCCTGCGGCCCGGGTTTCGGACAACAAGGTCAGCCCGGAACCGTCGGGCAGGTGGACGTCGGCCACGCAGATGTCACGTGGTTTACCGACGCGGGGACGGGCCTCCGCGATGGACGACGCCTCGATGACGTCACGGACTCCGAGCGCCCACAGATGGCGGGTGACGGTGGAGCGGACGCGCGGGTCGGCCACGACGACCATGGCCGTCGGCTTGTTCGGGCGGTAGGCGACCAGGCTTGCGGGCTGCTCGAGGAGAACGGACACCAGGCCTCCTGGGAAGGTGCGGAACGGTGCCGGCCGGGGGAAGGAGCCGGGGCGAACCGTGCTTGAAGGGTCACAGACTTCTTCGGCAGCAAACCCGCCCGGCTTTAGAGAATGATCACGATTTAGTGAGTAACAATTCGGGCAAATAGGACGCGCGCTCGATCATTCGAAAGATGGTCGTGTCCGCGGAGGTTCTGTTCGTGGCCCAATTGCGGCTTCATCTGCGCCGGATTTGTTGCCGTATGACAGCCTTGCTGCGGCTCGCGGCGCTCTCCGCGGTGGCCCGTGACCCGTGACGCGTGCCGGGTGCCGCGCGTGCGGAGAAGACGCCCGCACGGTTACTGCACCCGGGGTCCGCGCCGCTGCGGCAGGGAGACCACCGCGGCGTCCGGCGGGCCGACCGGCGGCAGCCCCGCGATCTGGCACAGCAGATCGCACCAGGCGGCCAGATGCGCCGCGGTGTCGGGCACCCCGCCCCGGCCTTCGCTCGGTGTCCAGGAGGCCCGGATCTCGATCTGCGTCGCCGGTTTGCGCTCCGCGAGGCCGCCGAAGTAGTGCGAACCCGCGCGGGTCACCGTGCCGCTCGGCTCCCCGTACGACAGCCCGCGCCCGTGCAGCGCGCCCGTCAGCCAGGACCAGCTGACCTCGGGCAGCAGCGGGTCCGCTGCCATCTCCGGCTCCAGCTCCGCCCGTACGAGCGTCACCAGCCGGAAGGAACCCTGCCAGGCGTCGTGCCCGGCAGGGTCGTGGAGCAGGACGAGCCTGCCGTCCGCCAGATCGTTGTCGTTCTCGACGACCGCGGCCTCCAGGGCGTACGCGTACGGAGCGAGGCGGCGTGGGGCCTTGGTCGGGTCGATCTCCATCTCCGGCCGCAGACGGGCCGACTGCAACGCCTCGACCGCCTCCCGGAACGCGGGCGGGACGGAGTCCGTCTCCGCACTGTTCGTACCGTCAGCGCCATCTGAAAATCGTCCCTGAGCCGCAGCCATGCGGGGAACACTAGGCGGAACGAGCCTCCCGTGCAGGGAAGGACACCCGGCCCGGGGCAACCGCTTCCCCCGCACATGCGAAACTTCTCGACGTGAGTGCCAACGACCGCCCCACGGGCGCCCAGAAGCAGACAAATCCCGCCGCAGACTCGGCTTTCCTCAAGGCGTGCCGACGCGAGCCGGTTCCGCACACGCCGGTCTGGTTCATGCGGCAAGCCGGACGCTCACTCCCCGAGTACAAGAAGGTGCGCGAGGGGACGGCGATGCTGGACTCGTGCATGCGGCCCGACCTGGTCACCGAGATCACGCTCCAGCCGGTGCGCCGCCACAAGGTGGACGCCGCCGTCTACTTCAGCGACATCGTCGTACCGCTCAAGGCCATCGGGATCGACCTCGACATCAAGCCGGGCGTCGGTCCCGTCATCGCCCGGCCTATCCGTACCCGCGCCGATCTCGCGCAGCTGCGCGATCTGGAGCCGGCGGACGTCTGGTACGTCACCGAGGCGATGGGCCTGCTGACCGCGGAGCTGGGGTCCACCCCGCTCATCGGCTTCGCGGGTGCGCCGTTCACGCTCGCGAGCTACCTCATCGAGGGCGGCCCCTCCCGTAACCACGAGCACACCAAGGCCCTGATGTACGGCGACCCGCAGCTGTGGGCCGACCTCCTCGACCGGCTCGCCGAGATCACCGCCGCCTTCCTCAAGATCCAGATCGAGGCGGGCGCGAGCGCCGTCCAGCTCTTCGACTCATGGGTGGGCGCGCTGGCCCCCGCCGACTACCGGCGCTCGGTGATGTCCGCGTCGGCGAAGGTCTTCGACGCGGTCGCCCCGTACGGGGTCCCGCGCATCCACTTCGGTGTCGGCACGGGCGAACTGCTCGGGCTGATGGGCGAGGCGGGCGCGGACGTCGTGGGCGTCGACTGGCGGGTCCCGCTGGACGAGGCGGCCCGTCGCGTGGGCCCCGGCCGCGCGCTCCAGGGCAACCTGGACCCGGCCGTGCTGTTCGCCACGCCGGAGGCCGTGGAGGCCAAGACGGACGAGGTGCTGGCCGCAGCCGCAGGGCTGGAGGGCCACATCTTCAACCTCGGCCACGGGGTCCCGCCCACGACCGACCCGGACGCGCTGAGCCGCCTGGTGGAGTACGTCCACACCCGCACGGAGCGCTGACACACCCCGGCCTGCGGCGGGCTCGACCATACGAACCCGCCGCAGGCCGGGCGCAGGCCTACAGGCCCGCCTTCCGCACCGCCGCCACCGTCTTGCGCGCGGCGACGAGCACCGGATCCCACACCGGTGAGAACGGCGGCGCGTACCCCAGGTCGAGCGAGACCATCTGTTCCACCGTCATCCCCGCGGTGAGTGCCACCGCCGCGATGTCCACCCGCTTCGCCGCGCCCTCACGCCCCACGATCTGCACACCGAGCAGCTTCCCGGAGCGCCGCTCGGCGAGCATCTTCACCGTCATCAGCGCCGCGTCGGGGTAGTAGCCCGCGCTGTTCGTCGACTCGATCGTCGCGGTGACGAACTGCAGTCCGGCCGCGCGCGCGTCCTTCTCGCGCAGCCCGGTCCTGGCGATCTCCAGATCGCAGACCTTGCTCACCGCGGTACCGACGACCCCGGGGAACGTCCCGTACCCGCCGCCCACGTTCGAACCGATGACCTGGCCCTGCTTGTTGGCGTGGGTGCCGAGCGCGATGTGCCGCATCCGGCCCGCGACCAGGTCGAGCACCTCGACGCAGTCGCCGCCCGCCCAGATGTTGTCGTGACCGCGTACCCGCATCGACAGATCGGTGAGCAGCCCGCCGTACGCGCCCAGCGGGAGCCCCGCCGCGCCCGCGAGCGCGGTCTGCGGCTCCACGCCGATGCCCAGGACCACGACGTCCGCCGGGTACTCGGCCGCGTCGGTGACGACCGCCCGTACCCGGCCGTCGGCGCCCGTGCGGATCCCGGTGACCTCGGCCCCGGTCACGGTGGTGATGCCCAGGCCGTCCATCGCCCGGTGGACGAGCCGCCCCATGTCCGGGTCGAGGGTGGCCATCGGCTGGGCGCCGCGCGTCAGGACGGTCACCTGGTAGCCGCGGTGCAGCAGCGCCTCGGCCATCTCCACGCCGATGTACCCCGCGCCGACGATCACCGCCCGGCCGCCCTCGGTCCGGTGCAGGTCGTCGATGAGGGACTGGCCGTCGTCGAGCGTCTGCACCCCGTGCACCCCAGGCGCGTCGATGCCGGGCAGCGGGGGCCGCACCGGCCGGGCGCCCGTGGCGACGACGAGCTTGTCGTACGGGGTCCAGGCGCCGTCGCCGGTTTCCAGGTCGCGGGCGTGCACCCGTCGTCCGGCGACGTCGATCTCCGTCACCTCGGTGCGCATCCGCAGGTCGATGGCGCGGGCGCGGTGTTCCTCGGGTGTCCGGGCGATCAGGTCGTCCCGCTCGCCGACCTCACCGCCCACCCAGTACGGAATTCCGCACGCGGAGAAGGACGTGAAGTGGCCGCGCTCGAAGACGGTGATCCCCAGCTCCGCCGGGCCCTTGAGCCTGCGGGCCTGGGACGCGGCGGACATGCCCGCCGCGTCACCGCCGATGACCACCAGTCGTTCCGCTGCCATTGCGTTCCTCCCGTACCGATCGGGTCACTCCTGCTCGTGCCGCGCTTCCTCCTGGGACGGTACGTGTGCGGGCGGCGCTACCTCTCCCGGCGACACCTGCCCGGTCGGCATCTGCCCCGACGGCGCCCTCTGCGGCGACACCTTCCGCCACGGCGCCTTCCCCCACGACACGGGGCGCCAGGCGCCCCGCTCCGGAAGCCTCCGGCGCAGCAGCCGCCAGACCGCGTAACCCAGCGCGGCCACGGCGGCGAACGGGGCCACCGCGGCGATCACGATCGCGATCCACCTCACCACCGCCACGAACGCGTCCCAGCCACCGGCCAGGGCGCCCAGGAAGGACGGGCCGCCGTCCTTCTCCGCCGTCTTCCCGCTGTCGTCCTGCGGGGCCGCGGGTTCGGACAGCCGCAGGGTGATGGTCGCCAGGTCGGTGCGGTCCTTGAGCGACGCCTGCTCGGCCAGCAGCGACTCCAACGCGGCTTCCCGCGTGCTCAGTTCACCCTCCAGCGAGACCACGTCACTGAGCTGGGACGCCTGCTTCATCAGGGTGCGGACGCGGGCCACGCTCGCCCGCTGCGAGGCGATCCGGCTCTCGACATCGACGACATCGCTGGTGACGTCCTTGGCGTCCGCCTTGCGGTCGAGCAGCTTGCCCGAGCCCTGGAGTCCGGCCAGGACCTCGTCGTACGCGCTCTGCGGGACGCGCAGCACGAGGGTCGAGCGCACCAGGCCGTCCGCGGTCCGTTCGGTGGACTCGCTTCCGACGAAGCCTCCGGCGTCCTCGGCCGCGGTGCGGGCGTGGTCGAGGGCCTTCTCGGTGTCCTTGACCTCCACGGTGAGTTCGGCGGTTCGGACGATCTTGTTCTGCACGGCCGACGGTGCCTTGCCGCCCGACTGCTTCGCAGCGGAACCGGAACCGGAACCGGAACCGGAACCCGAACCCGACCCGGAGCCCGAACCGGCGGCGCCACTGCCTTCGGCCGGCTGCACGGCGGGGTGGGCGGCGGCGGCCGACTTGCCGCCGCTGTCACCGGCCGCTCCGCACCCCGCGACGGCGACCGATGTGGTGAGAAGGAGAGCCGCAAGGGCTCTGGCTGCACGCATGGACGTTCCCCCCGGGGACATGACGCTGGACGGTGACGGTTTGACGTCCGGGGAGGCCTGGCGGGTTGCCCGATTGCGGTTCCGAAGCGGTCACGTTCGGGCCTCGGAACGGGTTTGAGAGAGTAGGGGCATGAATGCGGACACGCGTACGGCTCATGTCGTCGTCATCGGAGGCGGGATCTCGGGTCTCGCCGCAGCGCACCGGCTGCTCGCCACCGGAGCCCGGGTGACGGTCCTGGAAGGCTCGGGCCGGGTCGGCGGCAAGCTCCACACGGGCGAGATCGAAGGCGTACGCGTCGACCTCGGCGCCGAATCGATGCTCGCCCGGCGCCCCGAAGCCGTGGCCCTGGCCCGTGAGGTGGGTCTCGACGCGGCGCTCCAGCCGCCCGCCACCAGCAGCGCCCGCCTCTGGAACCGGGGCGTGCTGACGCCGATGCCCAAGGGCCATGTGATGGGCGTCCCCGCCGACGCCGCCGGGCTCGGCGACGTCCTCTCCGCCGAGGGCCTGCGCCGGATCGGCCAGGACAGCGAACTGCCGCCCACCGAGGTCGGCGAGGACATCGCACTCGGTACGTACGTGGCCGCCCGGATGGGCCGCGAGGTCGTCGACCGCCTCGTCGAACCGCTCCTCGGCGGCGTCTACGCGGGCGACGTCTACCGCACCTCCATGCGGGCCGCGGTTCCCGCGCTCCACGCGGCGGCACGCGAACACGCCACCCTCGGCGCCGCGGTGCGCGCCCTGCAGCAGCGGGCCACACCCTCGACGGCACCGGTCTTCATGGGAATCGACGGCGGCATCGGCACCCTCCCGCTCGCCGTCGCCGACGCGGTCCGCGCCCGCGGCGGTGACATCCGGCTGCACCAGCAGGTGCACGAGCTGAGGCGTACGGAGGGGGGCTGGCGGCTGCGTACCGACGAGGGCCCACTCGACGCCGACGCCGTGGTCCTCGCGGTCCCTGCCTGGGCCGCGTCCGCGCTGCTCGCCGACGAGTCACCGGCCGCCTCCACCGAACTGGCCGCCGTCGAGTACGCCTCGATGTCGCTGGTGACCCTCGCCTTCCGCCGTACGGAGCTGGACCTCCCCGAGGGTTCCGGCTTCCTCGTACCGCCCGTGGACGGCCACACCATCAAGGCGTCCACCTTCTCCAGCCAGAAGTGGGCCTGGTCCGACGCCGACCCGGAGCTGGCCGTGCTGCGCACCTCGCTCGGGCGCTACGGCGACGAGGAACATCTGCACCGTGAGGACGCGGACCTGGTCGACCTGTCGCTGAGCGACCTGGGCGAGGCGACCGGACTCACCGCGAAGCCGGTGGCCACCGTGGTGACCCGGTGGATCGACGGACTGCCGCAGTACCCGGTCGGGCACTTGGCCCGGGTCGCTCGCGTGCGGGACGCCGTCGCCGGGCTGCCGTCCCTGCGGATCTGCGGTGCGGCCTACGACGGTGTGGGCATTCCGGCCTGCATCGCGAGCGCCGAGCGGGCTGCGAACGAGATCACAGCAACCCTGGCGTCGGGCACCGCGAGCGGCGCGGGACAATAGCCGCATGACTGATGCTCCGGAGACCGTGAAGTCCCCCAAGGCCCCGAACGCGGGCAAGAAGGCCAAGGACCTCAACGAGGTCGTGCGCTACACGCTGTGGTCCGTCTTCAAGCTGCGCGACGTGCTGCCCGGCGACACGGACCGCGCCGCTGTCGCCGACGAGGTCCAGGAGCTGTTCGACCAGCTCGCGGCCAAGGACATCACCGTCCGCGGTACGTACGACGTCTCCGGGCTGCGCGCGGACGCCGACGTGATGGTCTGGTGGCACGCGGAGACCGCGGACGAGCTCCAGTCCGCGTACAACCTCTTCCGCCGCACCCGCCTCGGCCGGGCGCTGGTGCCGGTCTGGTCGAACATGGCGCTGCACCGCCCCGCCGAGTTCAACAAGTCGCACATCCCGGCGTTCCTCGCCGACGAGACGCCCCGCGACTACGTCTCGGTCTACCCCTTCGTCCGCTCCTACGACTGGTACCTGCTGCCCGACGAGGACCGTCGCAGGATGCTCGCGGAGCACGGGAAGATGGCCCGGGGCTTCCCGGACGTACGCGCCAACACCGTCGCCTCGTTCTCGCTCGGTGACTACGAGTGGCTGCTGGCCTTCGAGGCCGACGAGCTGTACCGCATCGTCGACCTGATGCGTCACCTGCGGGGCTCCGAGACGCGTATGCACGTACGCGAGGAGGTCCCCTTCTACACCGGCCGGCGCAAGTCGGTCGCCGATCTGGTGGCCGGGCTCGCCTAGGAGCTGTCCGGCCGACCGACCGGCCGGACGAGCCCCGGGGTGAACCCGGCTCTCCATGACCCGGAAGATCAGAGAGCGGGCCGCGGCTGCGGCAGCGTCCGCTTCTCCAGCGACACCGGGTCCGGTTGCGGGTGCGGCGCGCACGAAGCGCGCCGCACCGGCGTCCGTCCCGTCAGCAGATAGTCGTCCAGGTACCTGTTGACGCACGTGTTGCGGCCACCGCCGATGCCGTGCGTACCCGCGTCCCGCTCGGTGACCAGCACCGACCCCCGAAGCCTCCGCTGGAGTTCGAGCGCCCCCGGGTACGGGGTGGCCGCGTCCCGCTCGGCGGCCAGGATCAGCGTCGGGGGCAGCGCGCCCTCCGCGGTACGGACGTCGAGCGGCTGCTGCTGCGGTGCCTGCCAGTAGGCGCACGGCAGATTCATCCAGGCGTTGTCCCACGTCTCGAACGGCGCCCGCCGGGCGAGCGCGGTGTTGTCGGCGTCCCAGACCCGCCAGTCCGTCGGCCAGGGGGCGTCGTTGCACTCGACCGCCGTGTAGACGGCGGTGCCGTTCTCGTTCTCCTTCGCCGCCGCGCGGTCCGGTGCGGCCAGCTTGATCAACGGCTTCGCGTTGCCCTTCAGGTACTGCGAGAGCGCGTAGGCGTCGGCCGGCCACACGTCGTCGTAGTAGCCCGCCTGGAGATACGCGGCCTGAAGCTGCGCGGGACCGACGGTGGAGCCCGCGGGCTTGTCCGTGAGCCGGGCGCGCGCCGTCTCGTAACTGGCCAGCACATCCGACTCGTTGGCGCCCAGGTGGTACGTCTTGTCGTGCTTCGCCACCCAGGTACGGAAGTCCGCCCACCGGCTCTCGAACGCGAGCGACTGCGCGAGGTTGTTGCCGTACCAGATCTGCTGGGGGTCCGGGTCGACCGCCGAGTCGAAGACCATCCGGCGGACGTGCGAGGGGAAGAGCGTCGCGTACAGCGCGCCGAAGTAGGTGCCGTAGGACGCGCCCATGAAGGTGATCTTCCGCTCGCCGAGCGCCGCCCGCAGGACGTCCAGGTCCCGTGCGTTGTTCAGCGAGTTGTACTGCCGCAGCGCCGGGCCCGCCTTGCGGGCGCAGCCCGCCGCGTACGCCTTCGCCTGCGCGATCTTCTTCCGCTTGAACGCTTCCGAGGGATGGATCGGCGCCGCTGTCGGTTCCTCGGCGTTCGTGGCGGGATCCTCGCAGGACAGCGGCGCCGAGCGGCCGACCCCGCGCGGGGCGTAGCCCACCAGGTCGTAGGCGGCGGCGAGCGGCTTCCACGCGGTGACGGCGGTCGCCATCGGGAAGTACATGCTGGAGGCGCCGGGGCCGCCGGGGTTGTAGATCAGGGCGCCCTGGCGGTCGGCGGGCTTGCCGGTGGCGTGCGCGTGACTGACGGTCAGGGAGATCTGTTTCCCGTAGGGGTCCGCGTAGTCCAGCGGGACCCGCACGGTGCCGCACTTCACGGCGGCGGGCAGCCCCTCCGGCTTCGGGCAGGCGCCGAAGGTGATCCCGGTCGCCGCCGCCCGCGCGGCGGCGACCGCGGTGCCCGCGGCCTCTGCGGTGGCGGCGGTGTCCGTACCGACGTCGCCCGGCGGCGCGGCGCCCAGCGCGGACAGGCCGGACAGGACCAGAACCCCGGCGGTTCCGTACAGCGCGACTGCCTTCATCGGTGTCCCTTCGTGCGGCTACTGAACAAAAGGGATACTTGGTGCGGCAGTTGGCGTTGTAAAGGACCGTCCGACGGTGTCGGACTCATTGACCCCGATGCGCGGGACGGCCCCTGAACCGGGTGCGCACAGCGCGCGCGATGCGGCCGGCCCTGGTCGGGGGGTGCGGGGCCGCCCGGTCCTGCCACCAGAGGCTGAGACGGCGCCGGGCGGCGGCATCGGCGGGCTGCCCCGCGCGGAGCAGCTGCTCGGCGAAGTCCAGCGCGTCACGGCGGTAACCGCCGCTCATCGGACGGGACTTGGCATACGCGAGGAACGCGCTCCGGTAGCCGGTGCCGAGCAGGACGGGCAGCTCCGGGGCGACCTTCGACACGACATCGGCGCGCTTGGCGGCCAGGGACCGGCTCTGGACGCCGAGCCGGCCGGCGTCGAACCCCTCGGGCGCGGGGGTACCCGCGACCAGCGCGGACAGCAAGGAGGTCTCGGCCAGGGCGAGCCGCTGACGGGTGCGGGTGGTGTCGGAGGTCGTCGGGGCCGCGGGCGGGCGCGGAGCGGGGGAGGGGGCCCGGGGGGTCCGCCCGGCGTCGGCCGTGAGGTGCCGGACCGTCAGAGTCCTCCGGATCGCGTCCAGTTCACCCGCCAGTGCCTCCGCCGGCGGGAAGTCGTCGTCCCGCTCCAGCAGCACGCCGGGCGGGTCCACCCGGGCGCGGAGCTGCGCCAGTACGTCCAGGACCGGCCCGGTCACCGGGTGGGCGTGGGTGTCGTGCCAGACGCCGTCCTTCTCCACACCGCCCGCGACATGGACGTACGCGATGGCCTCCACCGGCAGCTCGTCCAGGGCGGTCGCCGGGTCCTCGCCGCGGTTGACGTGGTTGGTGTGGAGATTGGCCACGTCGATCAGCAGGCGGACGCCGGTACGCTCCACCAGCTCGGCCAGGAACTGGCCCTCCGTCAGCTCCTCGCCCGGCCAGGAGATCAGCGCGGCGATGTTCTCCAGGGCGAGCGGGACGGGCAGCGAGTCCTGGGCGATGCGGACGTTCTCGCACAGCACGTGCAGCGCGTCCCAGGTACGGGGGACCGGTAGCAGATGTCCCGCTTCCAGCTCGGTGGACGCGGTCAGCGGACCCCCGGCCCTGACGAACGCGAGGTGCTCGGTGACCAGCGGCGACCCCAGGAACAGGGCCCGCTCGGCCAGCGCGTCCAGCCGGTCATCGGCGGGCCGCCCGGCGCCGCCGATGCCCAGTGACACCCCGTGCGGCACCACGGTCACCCCGCGCTCGCGCAGTCGCCGCAGCGAGTCGGGGAGATGACCGGGGCAGATGTTCTCCGCGACCACCTCGACCCAGTCGATCCCGGGCAGCCCCTCCACCGCCCCGGCGATCTCCGGCCGCCATCCGATGCCGATCCCCAGCTGCCCCATGGTGTCCCCCTCCGCCGCCCCCGCGGTTCCGGCCCGTGCGGGGCTGATGACCCCGGAGGGGCGCGGTGAATCCACCGGGCGGCAGATTCAGAGCTTCATTTGAGGTTGCCGGAACCCACGCCGCCCGAGGCCGACGGAACCGTGTCGCATGTCGATGTCCCGGCGCCGCAAGGCGGGTTCGATTGCCGGGATAAGGGCAGCAGAAGCTGGCAAGCCTGAAGTTGATCAGCCTGATCACCGTTTGGTTGGTGTTTACACGGAGTTGGTGTTCACTCGCTTCGATGAGCAGGCTGCGGTACCCGTCCCTATCTGTGCATACCTATGCATACCTGTGCTTATCTGCGCGAGGAGCTTTCCATGGACCCCGATCCGATCACTCCGGCACCCGAGTCCGGGCTCGGCGACAAGACCGACACGGCCACCGGCGCCTCCCGTCGCCGGTTCCTCCAGGGCGGCGGGATCGCTGCCGGGGCGCTGGTGTTCGGCGCGACCGCCGGCGCGGGCGGCGCGTACGCCGCTCCGAAGCAGCCGAGGTATGTCGTACCGAAGGGCTTCAAGGGCGATATATCGGACCTGAAGCATGTGGTGATCCTCATGCAGGAGAACCGGTCCTTCGACCACTACTTCGGCACGTTCCCCGGCATACGCGGCTTCAACGACAAGCAGGCGCTGCGCTTCCAGGACGGCACCACCGTCTTCCAGCAGAAGAACAGCGACGGCACGATCGTCACCCCGCAGGCCGATGACGGCGCCTGGGGCAACGACCACGGAGCCTGGGGCGATGTCGAGCATCGCAAGTGGGATCTGTGGGCGCAGCACAGCGGCGCCAGTTGCATGAACTACCACAGCGACGACTACATGGGCTTCTACCACTCCGTCGCCGCCCAGTACACCGTCGCCGACCAGAACTTCTGCTCTGAATTCGGGCCGACCGACCCCAACCGGAAGTACCTGTGGAGCGGCACCGCCAACAGCGAGACCGGCAACACCGATGAGTCCAACTACTCCCGTTCCTGGATCACGGTGGCCGAGCAGCTCCAGCAGGCCGGCATCGACTGGCGGCTCTACTCCGACAACAGCGGCAACGGGCGGCAGGGGTACATCAGCTCCTGGATCGGCGACTACGGCGACAACGAGCTGAAGTACTTCAAGGGGTTCGAGCCGGAGGGACTGAGCGCCGACGACCCGAAGCTGAAGCCCGGCACCGGGCTGATCTGGCGTGCCAACGCCACGTACTACGCGGGCGCCACCACGCCGGACGACGACTCCGACGAGAACCTCGACGCGGTCCTCAAGAACTTCCATGACGCCTGCCAGCCGGGTGCGGAACACCCCCTGCCGGCGGTCTCCTGGCTCGTGGCGCCGTACGGCTGGTCCGAGCACCCGGGCGCGGACACCCGGCACGGCGAGCGCTACGTCAAGAAGGTGCTCGACAGCCTGCAGAGCAACCCCGACATCTGGAACCACACCCTCTTCATTCTCAACTACGACGAGAACGACGGGAAGTTCGACCACGTGCTGCCGCCGTGGCCCGAGCCGGGCACGGCCCGCGAGTACGCCGGTGACTACCCGCTCGGCCTCGGTGCGCGGGTACCGATGCTGCTGGTCTCGCCGTGGACCCGCGGCGGGTACGTCGCCTCGGAGGTGTTCGACCACACCTCGACGATCACGTTCCTGGAGACGTGGGCGGCCCACCTCGGCAAGCCGTTCCGCTGCCCCAACATCAGCGACTGGCGGCGCTCGATCGCGGGCGATCTGACCAGCGCACTCGACTTCACCCACCCGCAACCCGGACCGGCCGACTTCCCGGACCCGCTCGCCGAGCACGCGCAGCCGGTCGCCGCCGACCACATGAAGCCCCGCCCGCTGAGCTTCCATCCGCACGCGACGCTCTCGGAGGACCACGCATCGGGGACGGTCACCGCGCGGATGACGCTGACCGGCGGCCCGAACGACAAGGCCCTGAGCTTCCAGGTGTTCCCCGACAAGTACCAGGCGTTCTCCAACACGCCGTACACCGTCACCGCGCGCAAGCCGCGCGACCACACCTGGGACACCAAGGCCACCGACGGAAAGTACGCCTTCTCGATCTACTCCAACGACGGCTTCGTCCGCTCCTTCGCCGGCCAGGTCGCGCCCGCCGGCAACAAGGGCGGTGGGCTCCCGCGCGCGGAGGTCGACCTGCTGAGGAGTGAGGGCGCCAAGCGCGAGGCGCAGGTGAGACTCACGCTGCACAACGACGGCACCAAGCCGGTGCACTACACGCTCACCGCCAACGACTACCTCGGCCGGACCCAGAAGGTCACCGTGGCCCACGGCAAGACGAAGGTCGTCATGTGGCCGACGCAGGAGGGCCGTTACGACGTGGTCGTCACCGTCGACACCGACACCACCTGGACGCAGCGCTACGCCGGCCGGATCGCTACCGCCGGAAAGGGCTGATCCGTCAGGACACCCGTGGCGACGGCAGCCGTCCCGGCCGCCGTCGCCAGGGTGCTCGCCGTCCGGGGCCGTGACCCGGTGTCCGGCAAGCGGTGTTCCGGGTGTTACGGCTCGTCACGCCGACGCGCGAGATGGACGGTGATGTCGGCGGCGAGCTCGACCGCCCCGGGAAGGACCTGAAGGATCTCGCTGAATACCTGTTCCTGCACCGGGGCGGGCAGCACGAGGTAGGCCGAGACGGTCGAGAGGTGGCCGACGAAGTCGCGCGCACTCATCGTCAAGTGCCGTTCGATCACGGACTGTTGGACGTCGGTGAACCACTCGGACCGTTGCAGCTCCGTACCCGGCCACTGCAGGTGATGCCCCGGAGGTGTCCCGTCCGGGGACGGGACCTCGTCGCTGTCCAGGAACGGCGCCCGTGCAGTGCGGACGGCTTCCTCCACGGCCGGGTCGGCCAGCTGGACCGGCCCGGCGAACGAGGCGAACACCCCGCCCGGTTCGAGCAGTGAGGCCATGTGCGACCACCGGCTCTCCGGGGCGGTCCAGTGCAACGCTGCTGCCGCATAGACCAGTTCGTACCTCTCGCCCGGTGGCACGTCCTCGAAGGCGGCTCGCACCGTCCTGACGCCTGCCGGCACATGCTTGCGCAGTTCGGCGAGCATGGCCCCGTCGGGCTCGGTCGCGGTGACCGTGACGCCCTGCTGGGCGAACAGGCGGGTCGCCTTGCCGGTCCCCGCGCCAATTTCAAGGGCAGTTCGAACCGGCTGAGCCGCGTAGGCCGTCACCATGTCGAAGAGTTCCACGGGATATCCCGGCCGGAACCGTTCGTAGGCTTCCGCCATCACTCCGAAGCTCAGCGCGCGACCGGACATGCCTGGCATCCTGACACGGGCCGCGCCGTTCACGCCCCGCCGTTTCACGCCCCGCCGTTTCGCGCCCTGCCGTTTCGCGCCCTGTCGGCCGACGGGGGTGCCGTGCCCTGAGAACCCAGCACGTGTGCGATCAGCGCTTCGATCCTCGCCCTGATCTCGTCACGGATGGGGCGTACGGCTCGGACGCCCTGCCCGGCGGGGTCGGGCAACTGCCAGTCGAGGTACTGCTTTCCGGGGAAGACGGGGCAGGCGTCGCCGCAGCCCATCGTGATCACGACGTCGGACGCCTGTACGGCCTCGACGGTGAGCACTTTCGGCACCTCGGCCGAGACGTCGACGCCCACCTCGGCCATCGCCTCGACGACGGACGGGTTCACCGCGTCGGCGGGGGCGGACCCGGCGGACCGTACCTCTACGCGGTCGCCCGCGAGGTGGGTGAGGAACGCGGCGGCCATCTGGGAGCGGCCGGCGTTGTGGACGCAGACGAACAGTACGGAGGGCGGAGCGGCGTCAGACATGGGCGGGGTCCTCCCCGGTCAGAGGTGCGGGGGCGGTGAAGTAGCGGCGGGCGTACAGCGCGACGTGGACGAGGCCGATCAGCACCGGCACCTCGATGAGTGGTCCGACCACGCCTGCGAGGGCCTGACCGGAAGTGGCGCCGAACGTGGCGATGGCCACCGCGATCGCCAGCTCGAAGTTGTTGCCCGCGGCGGTGAAGGCGAGCGTCGTCGCGCGTGGGTGGCCGAGTCCCACGGCGCGGCCGACCGCCATCGAACCGGCCCACATGACCGCGAAGTACACGAGCAGCGGCAGTGCGATGCGGACGACGTCGAGCGGCTGAGAGGTGATCGCGTCGCCCTGCAGCGCGAACAGCACAACGATCGTGAACAGCAGCCCGTACAGCGCGAACGGCCCGATCCGCGGGATCAGCCGCGCCTCGTACCAGGTACGGCCCTTGACCTTCTCGCCGATCCGGCGCGTGAGGTACCCGGCGGCGAGCGGGATGCCCAGGAAGATCAGCACGCTCCGGGTGATCTCCCACACGGACACGTCGAGGCCGGCCTGTTCGAGACCGAGCCAGCCGGGCAGCACGGACAGGTAGAACCAGCCGAGGGCCGAGAACGCGATGACCTGGAACACCGAGTTCAGCGCCACCAGTACGGCGGCGGCCTCGCGGTCACCGCAGGCCAAGTCGTTCCAGATGATCACCATGGCGATACACCGCGCCAGCCCCACGATGATCAGGCCCGTGCGGTACTCGGGCAGGTCGGGCAGGAACAGCCACGCCAACGCGAACATGAGCGCCGGGCCGACGATCCAGTTCAGCAGTAGCGAGGGCAGCAGGAGGCGCCGGTCGCGGGTGACGGTGTCGAGCCGGTCGTAACGCACCTTGGCGAGGACCGGGTACATCATCACGAGCAGGCCGAGCGCGATGGGCAGCGATACACCGGTCACGGTGACCTCGGCGAGCGCGTCCCCGAGACCGGGCACGACGCGGCCGAGACCGAGGCCGAGAGCCATCGCGGCGAGAATCCACACGGCGAGGTACCGGTCGAGGAAGGACAGCCGGCCGACGACCGGCTGCTCGGGTGCGGCGCTCACGAGGTCGCCTCGGCGGGCGCGGCGGGCAGGGTCTCGCCGGCGGGACGCGTCAGGACGGCGGCGAGGCGGTCGGTCATCTCGGGCAGCAGCCAGTAGTAGACCCAGGTGCCGCGCCGCTCGCAGTCGATGAGCCCGGCCTGCCGAAGCAGTTTGAGGTGGTGCGAGATCGTCGGCTGCGACAGGTCGAAGGCCGGGGTCAGGTCGCAGACGCAGACCTCGCCGCCGGCGCGCGAGGCGATCATCGAGAGAAGGCGCAGGCGCACCGGGTCGCCCAGCGCCTTGAACACCTTTGCCAGCTCCACGGCCTGCCCCTCACCGAGGGGAGCGGCCAGCAGCCCGGGACAGCAGGGGCCGGTCCCGTCGGTCTGGCCGAGCACTGCACGCTCTTGTTTCGACATACTTCTATGTTGACGTTCTTCGATCCAAGATGCAACCTTGAATCGACAAGCATCAATGCAGGCAGACGTTCTTGCGGACGGATGCCCGTGCCGGTGGATGCCCATGCGGACGGATGCCCGTGCGGGCGGATGGCGATGCAGACGGATGCCCGCGGGCAGATGTCGATGCGGTCAGACGTCACTACAACCGATCGGAGTCACCACCATGTCCCGTGCACAGCTCGCCCTGCGCGTCAGCGACCTCGAAGCGTCGGTCACCTTCTACTCGAAGCTGTTCGGCACCGAACCGGCCAAACGACGCGAGGGGTACGCCAACTTCGCCATTGCCGAGCCGCCGCTCAAACTCGTGTTGATCGAGGGCGAGCCCGGACAGGAAACCCGCCTCGACCACCTCGGCGTAGAGGTCGACTCCACGGACCAGGTCGCAGCCGCAACCGGCCGCCTCGAGGAGGCGGGCCTCGCCACGTTCGAGGAGAACGACACCTCGTGCTGCTACGCCGTGCAGGACAAGGTATGGGTGCACGGCCCCGGGAAGGAGCCGTGGGAGGTCTACGTGGTCAAGGCCGACGCCGACCGGATGGGCAAGAGTGACGCCCTTGACGGCGACGCATGCTGCAGCAGCTGATTCGACTGCCCTGCCATGACGTGCCACGCCATGACGTGCCACGCCACGCCATGCCACGTCATGCCATGACGTGGGCGCCGAGCGCCGTCGCGATCCTGAGCGCGACGCGCCGGCCGCGTTCGCCGTGGTGCTGCTGCTGATCGCGGCGGGCGTCGGTCGGACCTGGTAGCGCAGGAGTACGGGGCTGGACGAGCCCCGTACTCCGCAGCGTCCCGCAGGGGGTTGCGCCCGCCTGCCCCTTGACGCTCCCGCGTTCGCGGCCCAAAATGAACCCACTCTTGACAACGTTGTCAGATAGTGAGCGCTCCGGCACCGCCGCCCCTCTTCGCCCCTGCCTCCGGGAGACCGTCATGACCGAGCCCAGACGTCCGCTCACCCGACGCACCTTCCTGGCCGGTACGGGTGTCGCTGCCCTCGGTGTCGCCGGCGCCGCCGGCGCGGTGCCGGCAGCCGCTGCCGTACCGGCCGCGACACCGGGCGGCGCCGCGGCCCGCACCGTGGCGCAGGCGGCCGGCGCCGTCCGTCGGGCCATCGCGCCGGTGGACCTCGTCGACCCGCTGATCGGCGCCCTGACCACCTCGCCCGACACCGCCTGCGGCAAGACGTTTCCCGGCGCCGACACTCCGTTCGGCATGGTGCAGTTGAGCCCGGACACGGTCAGTGGCGGTGACAACGGCAGCGGCTACTCGGCCGACATGACGACCATCGAGGGCTTCAGCTTCCTCCACCTCGGCGGAGTCGGCTGTTACGGCGATCTGGGCAACCTCCAAGTCATGCCGCAGACCGGGGAGTTGGTCACCGGGCGGGACGCGGCGAAGAGCCCGTACCGCAAGGAGACCGAGACCGCGCGGGCCGGCTACTACGCGGTGGACCTCGACCGCTACGGGGTGCGGGCCGAACTCACCGCGGCGCGCCGGGCGGGCATGATCCGCTTCACCTTCGCCGAGGCGGGCCTCGGCCGGATCAAGGTCGATCTGTCCCGGCGGATCGGCTTCGACGGTTCACACAGCGTGGCACAGGATCTGCGGATGGTGGACGCGCACACCGTCGAGGGCTCGATGCGGGCCGACCGCTCGGGCGGTGGCTGGATCTGTGGCAACGGGCCCACGTACACCGTGTACTTCTGCCTCCGCTTCCAGGACCCGCTGACCGCCTTCGGCACCTGGGACGGGGACACGGTCTCCCGCTCGGCGACCGAGCAGTCCAGTGCGAGCGACAGCGCCGGGTTCTTCGCGGAGTTCCCCGTGCGGGCCGGTCAGCAGGTGCGCCTCAAGGCCGGAGTCTCGTTCGTCAGCGTGGCCGGAGCCCGCGGGAACCTCGAATCCTCCCTGCCGGACTGGGACTTCGACCGGGCCGAGCGGCGGGCGCGGGACGCCTGGTCGGAGGCGCTCGGCCGGATCTCGGTCAGGGGCGGGACCGCCACCCAGCGGGAGATCTTCTACTCCGCGCTGTACCACACCATGATCGACCCGCGGATCTCCAGCGACGCCGACGGCGCCTCCCGCTTCGGCGACGGCCCGGTCCGGCACGACGGGTTCGCCCAGCGAACCGTCTTCAGTGGCTGGGACGTCTTCCGCGGCGAATTCCCGTTGCTGACGCTCATCGACGAGCAGACGGTCGCCGACCAGATCAACACCCTGCTGGCGCTGACCGACTCCGGCAGGGTGAAGGGCCTGGCCCGCTGGGAACTGCTGGGCACGGACACCGACACGATGGTCGGCGACCCGGCGGTGAACATCATCGCCGAGGCGTACACCAAGGGCATCCGCGGCTTCGACGCGGAGAAGGCCTACGCCTACTGCCGCGACGTGGCGCTCGGGCCGGCCGAGAAGTCCAACCGCAACGACTTCCAGAACTGGACCACGCTCGGCTGGTGCGTGGACACCAGCCTGTCCAAGACGCTTGAGAACAGCTACTCCGACTATGCCCTCGCACGGTTCGCCGAGGCGCTGGGCCGGCACGGCGACGCGCGCAGGCTGGACGGCACCGCGAAGAACTACCGCAACCTCTTCAGCCCGGAGGCCGGCTGGTTCCGCGGCAGGAACGCGGACGGCTCGTGGATGGGCGACCAGGACGGCTGCATCGAGTCCAACCCGGACCAGCAGGGCTGGTTCGTGCCGCACGACGTGCCGGGGCTGATCGGCCTGCTCGGCGGCCGGGACGCCTTCGTCGAGCGGCTCAACGGCATGTTCGAACGCACGCCGCCCGAGCTGATGATGAAGTGGAACGACGCGTACAACCACTCCAACGAGCCGGTGCACCAGATGGCGTTCATGTTCGTCTACGCGGGCGCTCCGTGGCTGACCCAGAAATGGTCACGGTACGTGTGCGAGTACGCGTACGGCACGGGGCCGGCTGGTCTCGCGGGCAACGACGACTGCGGCCAGATGTCCGCGTGGTACGTGCTGGCCGCGGCCGGTTTCTACCCCGTCGCCCCGGCCGGCGGCGTGTACGCGCTGGGGAGCCCTCTCTTCGACGAGGCCGTGATCACCACGAGCCGCGGGACCCGGTTCACGGTGGAGGCGCGGGACAACTCGGCGGAGAACCTGTACATCAGGTCCGCGCGGCTCAACGGCCGTCCGCTGAACCGGGCATGGCTCACTCACCAGGAAATCGTGGACGGCGGCCGACTGAGCCTGACGATGGGCCCCCGACCCGACAAGAGCTGGGGCAGCGACCCGCGTCAGGCGCCTCCGGCGAGCACCCGCCCGGTGCCGCCCGCGAGCGCCTCCGCCCATGGACGCTGAGCCGGCCAGGGAAGACAGCCGGGGAGGACGGAGTCGGCCTGTCCGTGGCCGGTAACGGACAGGCCCTGAAGGGCCGGCTCCGTCAGGCGGATGTCAGCTCTCCCGGAGTTCGCGCAGGAGGTCGTGCGCGACACGGGGTTCGGCGGACCAGATCCGGGTCGCGCGGGTGTCGGTGGTGTAGCTCGGCCAGGACGGGTCGAGGTCGCGGACGAACCGCACCCAGGACTCGTGGAGGGCATCGGCGAGTGTCTGAGGCGGGTGGTTGCCAAGGGCCTCGGAGACACCCGGAGCGTTCAGGACGTCGAAGGCGAAGGGGAGGTCGATGCAGTGGTGTGCCAGACCCTCGAAACCAGGCGCGGTGGCCTGCCATTCGAACTGGTACAGCCAGGTCGGGCGGCCTGCGTGGGCGCGTGCCTCGGCAATCGCGAGGCCGGGAGTACGGAACAACGTGTCCGTGAGAGCCGCACCCAGCTCCGGGGGCTGGGCCAGGTGGAACTCGTGGGCGGTGAAGCCCAGCACCAACGGAATGTCCGCACCGGCCTCGCCGTCGACGAGTGCCTCGTACACCGGCTCGGGGACGAGCTCGCCGTCCACGTAGGGGGTGAGGAGCAGCATCGGCAGCGCTTCGCTACCGGGACCCGGCTTGCAGAACTGGTCCTGGAGATCGAGGAGGTCGTCGTCGCTCAGATCACGCAGGGCGGCGGCGGTGGCCGGGACGCCGGTACGGGAGGTGAAGTGCGCAGACAGTTTCTCGGCCACGTCCCTGCCCTGGGGCTGTACGACTGCTCCGGAGACCGAGAGAGCGGCCCGGAAGAGGCCTTGGGCGGACGGAACCGCGAGCAGCGTCTGGACGGCGCCACCGCCTGCGGACTGTCCGGCGATGGTCACCTTGGCCGGATCGCCCCCGAACGCCGTGATGTTGTCCCGTACCCACTCCAGTGCTGCGATCCAGTCCCGGACTCCCCTGTTGGCGGGGGCGTCCTCCAGCGGCAGGAAGCCCTCGATTCCCAGCCGGTAGCCGATGGTCACCAGTACCACGTCGTCCCGGTTGAACGCCGCTCCGTCGTACCACGGGCTGGCCGCCGATCCGGCCACGTAACCACCCCCGTGGATCCAGACGAGGACCGGCAGAGCCGATTCCGGGTCTGCGGCCGGGGTGAACACATTGAGGTTCAGCACTCCCTCACCCGGGATCGAGGGTTCCGGAATCGTGGTGACCTCCGCGAAGGCGCGGCGCTGCGCCGTCGGTCCGTACGCCGTGGCATCCAACGGCTCCGTCCACGAGACCGGCGGAACCGGAGCTGCGAACCTCAGTTCACCCACCGGAGGCTGGGCGTAGGGAATGCCGAGGAAGCGGAAGGTGCCGTCGGTGCGGTGCTCTCCTCGCACCGGGCCGTGACCCGTGAGGACTATGGTGCCGGTCATGAAAAATAGCTCCTGTCGTCGAGGTCGGTCGCCAACTGTGTGGTGTCCGACGTGATACCGGATCTTCCGCAGTGCTCCGGGGTGCGGCTCCCGCACGCCGTGGATCCGGTCGGCCAGGACCGTCGTTACGGCGATCCGACTGCCGCCCCAGGACGCCGACGCGTCGGCGTCCTTCACTGTCTCCGCCCAGGGATCGCCGGGCCGTTCTCCGCCGACGCCCGCGAAGAGGTTCGGGTCTGAGCCGGTGCCGATGAACACGAGGTCAGAGCGCTCTTGCACCCTACTCTTCGCGGCGAACCACCGAGTAGGGCGAGTTCGACGGAGCGGCCGGTTACGGTCGGCGCTTGCCGGGGAGCGGACAGTAGCGGCTGCCCCCTTCGACTGCAACGGTTTCCCCGGGCGCGATCTCGGTGAATCCCGCATCGAACACCACCGGCAGCCCGCTCGCGGTGAGTTCCTTCCAGCGGGCGGCCTCCGCCGTACGTACCGAGAGCGGGAAGCCGGCCGACCGCCACGCCTCGCGCTCCGCGTCCGGCAGTTCCCACCAGGCGAGCTGCGCCCCGTGGCCGGTCTGGGCCATCGTCTTGCCCGCCGACATGTCCAGGTCGGGGTTGAGCCAGAGCACCGGCGCCGTGGGATCCGGGGCGGGCGGCGCCTCCGGGTCGTCCAGGTCCGTGCCGCTTACCTGGAGCTTCGCCAGCTCCTTCGGCCAGCCGTCCAGGGGGACCGGCGGGAACACCCGTACTTCGGCGGTGGTCCCGGTGACCGTGTTGCCGGGCAGGGCCGACGCCTTGCGCCACTCCGCGCCGCGCGCCCGCCGCACCACCTTGCGGATCCGGGCGTCCTGCCAGTCGCGCATCACCTGCGCCCACTCGCCGTCGCCCAGCGAGCGTTCGTCCGACAGCATCACCAGCACCGCACGCGCCGCCGTCTCCAGGGCGTCGGTACGGGCCGGGGGATCGGTCTTCTCGATGTGCACCACCAGCGGGAGGACGAACTGCGGGGCCTCGTCGCGTGCCGTCGGCTCCGCGCGGAAGGGACTGTCATTGCTGCTCACCTGCCCCAGTTTGCCAGCCTGCGCGCAGCCGCTTCTTGGCGGAGGGGAACCTTCCGGGTGAGGATGCCCGACATGAAGAGCGATCTTTTCCAGACCGAGAACATGGCGCAGCAGGCGACCGCCCCCGGGATGACCCTGCAGAACGCCAAATCGATCAAGTACGCCGTCAACGGTGACATGCTCGCGCGGCAGGGCGCGATGATCGCCTTCCGCGGGAACCTGCAGTTCGAACGCAAGGGCCAGGGCATCGGCGGGCTCCTCAAGCGCGCCGTCACCGGCGAGGGGCTGCCCCTGATGTCCGTCACCGGCCAGGGCGAGGCGTGGTTCGCGCACGAGGCGGCGAACTGCTTCATCGTCGACGTCGAGCAGGGCGACCAGTTGACCATCAACGGCCGCAACGTCCTGTGCTTCGACTCCACGCTCTCGTACGAGATCAAGACGGTGAAGGGCTCCGGTATCGCCGGCGGCGGGCTCTTCAACAGCCTCTTCAGCGGATACGGCAAACTCGGCCTGATCTGCGAGGGCAACCCCATAGTCATCCCCGTCACCCCGCAGCAGCCGGTGTACGTCGACACCGACGCGGTCGTCGGCTGGTCCGCGCATCTCCAGACCTCGCTGCACCGTTCGCAGTCGATAGGTTCCATGATCCGCGGCGGCTCCGGCGAGGCCGTCCAACTGATGCTCCAGGGCGAGGGGTTCGTGATCGTCAGGCCCAGCGAGGCCAAGCCGGAGAAGATGCAGCAGCATTGACCGGCGACGCTGCGGCGGCACTGACGCTGCGACAGGTCGGCCGCCGCTACGGCCTCGGCGGGCCCTGGGTGCTGCGTGCGGTGGATCTCGATCTGCCCGCGCGGTCCCTGGTCCGGATCGAGGGGCGCAACGGCAGCGGAAAGTCCACCCTGCTCCGGCTGCTCGCCGGGATCGACGCCCCGACGACGGGCCGGATCACCGGGCGCCCGCGCACCGCCTACGTACCCGAGCGTTTCCCGGCCGCGCTGCCCTTCACCGCCCTGGGCTACCTCGTCCACCTCGGCCGGATCCACGGTCTGCGGCGGGCCACCGCCGCGGCCCGCGCCGCGGAGTGGCTGGAGCGCTTCGGCGCCGCGGGCCATGCCCGTACCCCTCTCGCCGAACTCTCCAAGGGCACCAGCCAGAAGGTCGCGGTCGCCCAGGCGCTGCTGGCGGAGCCGGAGTTGCTGATCCTCGACGAGGCCTGGACCGGTCTTGACACGGGGGCCAGGGCGGAACTCGACCGCGCGGTCGCCGAGCGGATCGGTGCGGGCGCGACGGTGGTCTTCGTCGATCACGATCCGCAGCGGCTCGCGGAGGCGGTCGACCTGGGGCTGCGGGTGACGGACGGCGCGCTCGTACGGGTCGGAGCGCCGCCGGAGACGTCCGGGCCGACGGTCCGGATCGAGGCCGCAGGTCCGCCGGGCTCCGCGCTCCCGGCCCGGCTGCCCGGTTCCCCGGTGTGCGAGACCGGCACGGACTCCAGCGTGCTCACGGTCCCCGCCGCACACTCCGACGCCCTGCTGCGCGCCCTGCTCACGGCCCGGCCGCCCTGGCACATCCGCGCTGTCCACGGCGCCGGATCCCGTACCCCTGATTCCGGAACCCCCGCATCCCGCACCGCCGGAATTCCCCCGTCCCGCACCGCCGGTACCCCCGCATCCCGCACCGCCGAGGAACGATGACCGCACTGCTCCGCTACCAGGCCGCGCTGCTGCTGCGCTCCCAGCGCTGGCTCCCGCCCGTCCTGCTGTACGGGATCTTCCTCGCGGTCGGTGCGCAGGGCGGTGACCCGGTGCTGGATTCGCTCGGTTACGCCGCTGCCGCGCTGCTTCCTGCGACGGCCTGGCTGGTACGGATCTGTCTGAACCAGGAACCCGCCGCGGCCCGCGACTGCGCCGCCGCCGCGACGAGTCCGCTGCGGGTCCACCTCGCCTCGCTGGGCGTCGCGACGGGGTGCGCGGCCCTGCTCGGGTGTGCGGGAACGCTGGTGATCACCTTGGTCAGTTCGCCGACGAGCGACGATCACCGAGTGACGGTCCCGTTGTTCCCCGCGGCCGTCGCGGGGCTGCTCGCGGTGCTGGTCTGCGCGCTGACCGGAGCGGTCGCCGGTGCGCTGTTCACCCGGCCGGTGCTGCACGGCCGGGGCTGGTCGATCGCCGTCACCGCGCTCGCCGCTCTCCTCCTGCTGGTCACCCGTGGCTCGCCCGCCCGCTCCGCCGTGTACGGCCTGGTCTCGGGGTCCCGGACCGGGACCGTGCACGTACCGGTTCTCCCCCTGGTCCTCGCGGTGGTGGTCGCGGCCGGCGTCGCGGCGGGGGTGGGCGCGCTCGCCTCGCGGCGCGGCTGAGCGGGCCCGCGCGGGTGCCGGGCGCCGTGTACCAGTTCCCGGCCCGCGTTGTGGGTCTTCACCGAATCTCGACGCAGACATGTCAAGAAATCATGGACCTTTTCTTGTTCTCTTCAGGGGTGCGTGCATCAATGGTGGGCGAACCGAGCTAGTGACTGTCCGTCAGAAACGCGGTGGCCTGCGTTGTTACCGGCCTGCGTCCCGAACGGGTACTGGGGCGGGCGGCATGTGACGACGTGTGCTCACCGGTCGTCGCTGCCGGACATGACGGTTCTTCCTTGTCCTTCAGAGCAGAAGGGACCCCCCACATGAAATTCGGCAAGCGCGGCACCTATGGAGCCGCTGCGGCTCTCGGATTCGGCGCCATCGTCGCCGGGGCACTCGTCACGGCACCCCTCGCGGGCGCGGTGACCCCGACCACGGCCACGCTCAACTTCAACTGCGGAATCTGGGGTTCGGGTTCGGCGACCCTCACGGCAACCCAGAACGGGACAGCGGCGACCATCAACCTCTCCACGTCGGCGATCACCAGTCCCATCGATCTCGCGGCGGGCTCGGTCAGTTCGTCGCTCACCATGGCCAACGGCAGCTCCGGCAATGTCACGTTCAGCGGGAGCAGCAGCCCGGCCATCTCGGCGGGCAGCGCGGTGTCCACCGGGCCGCTGAGCGGGACGGTCGCCTCCGGTTACAGCCTGAACGCGACATCACTCAAGGTCGTCGTCCTGGGTGTCACCGCGAACTGCAGTGCCACTTCGACGCAGGCTCCTGGCCCGTTCGTCTTCTGACGGGGGGATCGGTACCTGCAAGGACCGGCTCCGACGGGAACCGGTTCCGATGAAGCCGGTGCTGCCCCGGTACTGCCAGGCGCGTCTGGCAGTACCGGGGCAGTTCCGGTTCCGGGATCAGCCGAAGGTTCCGGGATCAGCCGAAGATGTCGGCGAAGGCCAGCGGGCTCTGCGACACACCGCTACAGGTCGACGATGCGGTGAGAGCGGCACCCCCGCAGGACTGGTCGCGGTTGATCGACCAGTACGACAGCCTGCCGATGCCGTTTCCGGCGGCCCAGCTCTTCACGGTCGACGCGTCGGCCGTCGTGAAGACCGAACCGTCGTCGTTCACCCCGATCATGGGAGTGATGCCGACGTTGGCGTAGCTGTAGCCCGGGTCGACGGACTGCATCTGGGCCAGGGTGTTCTTGGCCGCGCTGATGGCGGCCTGTCCCATGTCCTGGGAGCCCTGGTAGTAGTCCATCGTCATGATGTTGACGACGTCGATCTTGACGCCCGCGTCCTTGGCGGCCTTGACGATGTTGACGCCGTCGGCGGTCAGCCCGTCGGGCAGGACGGGGAGCGTGACCGAGAACTTCAGGCCGGGGTCGGCCGCCTGGAGGGTCTTCATCGCGCTCATGTTCCGCGCCGCGGCAGCGGTGTCCGCGATGGCGGCGCCCTCGATGTCGAAGTCCAGCGAGCTGGGGCCGTAGGAGTCGATGATCTTCTGGTACCCGGCGTTGATCGCGCTCTGGTCCGAACAGCTCCAGGCCAGCGGCAGGCCGGCGGCGCCACCGGAGGACACGATGACCGACGCGCCCTCGGACTTGGCCTTGCTGATCAGCGGGTCGGTGTAGGAGTCGTTGCCGACCGGCAGGGTGTCGCCCCAGATCTGGTTGCATCCCGAGCCGAGGACGAACGCCGCGGTGAAGGTCTTGACGCCGTGCTGGGTGATCGCGGTGTCCAGCAGCCCTTCCTGGGAGTTGGACATGTCGGTGTACGGCGCGAACTCGGCACCGGCCTGCGGCGCCGCCGGTGCGGCCGACGCGGGAACGGCCGCGAGCGCGGATCCCGCGACAGCGAGTGCGGCCGTGGCCAGGCTCGCCGCGATCCGGGAATGGGCGATCGTGCGACGTGACGAGGTGGGGGGACGTCGACGCATCATCATCCGGTCCTTTCGATGGCAGTGATGGCAGTGATGACAGTGATGACAGTGGGGCGGTGGGGGGCGTCGTCAAGGCGCGGTGGACCGGGGAACGGGAGTCGGCCGGGCGACACCTTGACGGTGTGCAGACATGAGATTGGACTAGACCAAGTCCACTGTCAAGGCTTGCGATTCAAGGATTCACATCTGAAGTGGCGCCGGTCCGGAGGGAGTTCGGGTGCTTCGCCGGGTACCGCCCGGTCCCCGGTCCGCCGTACCGCCGGGCTGAGTACGCTCGTATGCATGGACGAGTCCTACTGCGAGACGCCCGAGCCTCCCGCCCCCGCGCCGGGCGGCCCTCCGTACGCCGAGTGCGTGCTGTGCCGCGAGCCGACCGAGTACCCGGAGTCCACCCGCGGTGCGACGCTCTGCCCGGTCTGTGAGTGGCAGGAAGCGGGCCGCACCGCCTGCTCCGGCTGACTGGTCCGGCTGACGGTTCCGACTGACCGGGGCCACCGGACGCACCGATCCCGGTGACCGCTGCGTGCGGGTCACCGGGATCGGTTCTGCGGGCGGCGCCAGGACGTGAAAGTCCTGCCTGCCCCGAGGTGTACGGCGCCGCGACGGGGAGCGTCGCCGGGCGTACGCGGGCGGTCAGCCCAGCGTGGCGGTGAGGGTGATCTTCGTACCCGTGAGCGCCTGGCTGACCGGGCAGTTGACCTTGGCATCCTCGGCGGCAGCGGTGAAGCCGTCCGCGTCGAGACCCGGGACCTCGCCCCGCACCGTGAGGTGGATGCCGGTGATGCCCTCGCCGGGCTGGAAGGTGACCTCCGCCTGGGTGGTCAGCTTGGCGGGCGGGTTGCCCGCACCGGTCAGACCGTTCGAGAGGGCCATCGAGAAGCAGCTGGAGTGGGCAGCCGCGATGAGCTCCTCCGGGCTGGTCCTGCCGTTCGCCTGCTCGGCGCGGGAAGCCCAGGTGACCGGGTAGTCGCCGATGCCTGAGGTGTCGAACGTGACGGTGCCCGAGCCCTTGATGAGCTCGCCTTCCCAGACCGTGTGAGCGACACGCGTGGTGGCCATGTTGATTCCCTTCTGGTGGCGTGAGCTCAACCTACTGGGCCACCAGCGGCTTGGCGTCGCGCGCCAGCGCCGTCAGCCGGGAGATCGCCCGGAAGTACTTCTTCCGGTATCCGCCGTTCAGCATCTCGTCACTGAAGAGCTGGTCGAAGGGGAGCCCGGAGGCGAGCACCGGTACCTCCCGGTCGTAGAGCCGGTCCGCGAGCACCACCAGCCGCAGGGCGGTCGACTGGTCGGCCACCGGCCGGACATCGGTGAGACAGACCGCGGTGATGCCTTCGGTGAGCGCGCCGTAGCGGCTCGGGTGGATCCGGGCGACATGGTCGAGCAGCGCGGGGAACGCGTCGAGCGAAGCGCCCTCGGTGGCGTACGCGGCCTTGGTGACCTGCTCGTCGTCGTACGGGGCCGGAGCCTCGGGCAGACCCCGGTGGCGGTAGTCCTCGCCGTCGATCCGCAGCGGCCTGAAGTGCGCCGAGAGCCCCTGGATCTCCCGGAGGAAATCGGCGGCGGCGAACCGGCCCTCGCCCAGCTTGCCGGGCAGCGTGTTGGAGGTGGCGGCCAGCGCGACCCCCGCCTCGACCAGCCGGCTCAGCAGAGACGAGACCAGCACGGTGTCACCGGGGTCGTCCAGCTCGAACTCGTCGATGCACAGCAGCCGGTGGCCGCTCAGCGTCTGTACGGTCTGCTGGAAGCCGAGGGCGCCGACCAGGTTCGTCAGCTCGACGAACGTGCCGAAGGCCTTGTGCTCGGGTGGGGCGGGGGTGGCGTGCCAGAGGGACGCCAGCAGGTGGGTCTTGCCGACGCCGTATCCGCCGTCCAGGTAGACCCCGCGCGGTCCGGTGGGCGCGGGGTGCTTCCGGCCGCCGAACCACCGCTTGCGGGCGGCGCCGCTCGCCGTCGCCCCGCCGAGCCCGGCGGCGAAGCCGCTGAGCACGGTCACCGCCTCGGTCTGGCTGGGCTGGTTCGGGTCCGGTACGTACGTATCGAAGCGGACCGAATCGAAGCGCGGCGGCGGCACCATCTCGGCGACCAGACGGTCGGCCGGGACGCGCGGCTCGCGGGCGCACAGGGACTGGGGGACCACTTCGGCTATGGGCGACGACACGTTCCCCACTCTAACGACCTCTCCCTACCCCGGGGGGAGGTCGTCAGCGCCGTGCCACACTCCTGACATGCGACGTCTGCTCCCTGTGACCGACCCGACACCCGTCCCCGCTCCCGTCCCCGGCCCGCAGTCCGGCACGGCCGCCGCGCACGAGTGGAGCCTGGACGAACTGGCCGAGGCCTATGCGTACCCCCCGCCGGCCGCCGGGGACGCGCCTTGGCTGCGCGCCAACATGGTCTCCTCGCTCGACGGGGCGGCCCAGCACGAGGGACGTTCCCAGGCGATCTCCAACCAGACGGACATGCGGATCTTCGGCACCCTGCGGGCGCTGGCCGACGTGGTCGTGGTGGGTGCGGAAACGGTACGTCTGGAGGGCTACCGCCCGGCCCGCGCACGGGAGGCCTTCGCCGAGCGGCGGGCGGCGGCCGGGCAGGGCCCCGCGCCCGCGATCGCCGTGGTGAGCGCGAGCCTGGACCTGGACTTCTCGCTCCCGCTGTTCACCGCTCCGCTGGTACCGACCCTGGTGATCACCGGCGCGGGGGCTCCCGCGGACCGCGTCGGGGCGGCGCGGCGGGCCGGGGCGGAGGTCGTGATCGCCGGGGACGCGAGCGCGGTGGACCCGGCCAGGGCGGTGCGGGAACTGGCCGCGCTGGGCTTCCGGCGGCTGCTGACCGAGGGCGGGCCACGGATGCTCGGCCAGTTCGTGGCGGCCGGAGTGCTGGACGAGCTGTGTCTGACGCTCTCCCCGATGCTCACCTCGGGTGATGCCCAGCGGATCGCGGGCGGTCCGGGGCTCGCGGTGCCGGAACGGTTCGCACTGGCTTCGCTCCTGGAAGAGGCCGGTTTCCTTTTTGCCCGTTACCTTCGGATCTGACAATCTGCGGAATCTGCCGTTCCGCTTTCTCTTCTTTGGGCAGACTTAGATCGCAGACCCCGTGCGAACGCGGGGAAGGATGGTTTCAGCAGAAGGGCTCCTTTGGTGTTCACGAGCGTATTGATGATCGAGAAGCCGCTGTCGTCCGAAGACATGGAGTTCGTCACCACGCTGCACGGGGACGAGACCGTCGCCTTCTTCGTACTGATGCAGCCCCGCGGTGACCAGGCCGATGTCCTGCTCCGCGCCCTCGACGACGTGGCGATGGGCGAGCTGGACGAGGCGGGGCGCGAGGGAGAGGTGCCCGAGGGCGTGGACGCGAAGGTCCTGGCGGAGGCAGCACTCAAGCAGTCCCTGGCAGGCCTGCGGGACAAGGGCTGCGAGGCGGACGGGCAGGTCGTCGAGAGCCACCCGCTGGACCTGCTGACCTCCGTGGTCGAGGAGAAGTCGGCCGACGAGGTGATCGTGCTCACGGAGCCGCACTACGTGGAGGAGTTCTTCCACCGGGACTGGGCCTCACGGGCCCGTCACAAGGTCGGCGTACCGGTGCTCAAACTCTTCGCGCACAGCGAATAGGCTGGTACCCCCTATCACGTACAGCTTGGGAGACACCCGTATGGCACCCGACAGCCCTGCCGCCATGGACCGACCGCACTTCATCGGCATCGGCGGCGCCGGGATGTCGGGCATCGCGAAGATCCTCGCCCAGCGTGGATCCGAGGTCGCGGGCAGCGACTCCCGGGAGTCCCCGACCGCCGAGGCGCTGCGCGCGCTGGGCGTGACGGTGCACATCGGCCACGCGGCCACGCATCTGGCGGACGACGCCACCTGCGTCGTCGTCTCCAGCGCCATCCGCGAGGACAACCCGGAGCTGGTCCGGGCGGCCGAGCTGTCCATCCCCGTCGTTCACCGCTCCGACGCGCTCGCCTCGCTGATGCGGGGGCTGCGCTCCATCGCCGTCGCGGGTACGCACGGCAAGACCACCACGACCTCGATGCTCGCCGTCGCCCTGACCGAGCTGGCCCTCGACCCCGCGTACGCGATCGGCGGCGACCTGGCCGGACCCGGCACCAACGCGCGGCACGGCACGGGCGAGATCTTCGTCGCCGAGGCCGACGAGAGCGACCGCAGTTTCCAGAAGTACGCCCCCGAGGTCGCCGTCGTCCTCAACGTCGAGCTGGACCACCACGCCAACTACGCCTCGATGGAGGAGATCTACGACTCCTTCGAGACCTTCGTCGGCAAGATCGTCCCCGGCGGCACCCTGGTGATCTGCGCCGACCAGCCCGGCGCGGTCGAGCTGACCTCCCGGGTCCGTGACCTGTCCACGCTGAAGGTCGTCACCTACGGCGAGTCCGCGTCGGCCGACGTACGCGTCCACAAGATCACCCCGCGCGGCCTGACCAGCGAGGTCACGGTCGTCCTCAACGGCAAGTACCTCACCTTCACCGTCTCCGTCCCCGGCCGTCACTACGCCCTCAACGCGGTCGCCGCCCTGGCGGCCGGTGTCGCCCTCGGCATCCCGGCGCACAACCTGGCCTCCGCCCTCGGCAAGTACACCGGGGTCAAGCGCCGCCTCCAGCTCAAGGGCGAAGCCGCGGGCGTCCAGGTCGTCGACTCGTACGCGCACCACCCGACCGAGATGACCGCCGACCTCGAAGCGATGCGCGGCGCGGTCGGCGACGCCCGGATCCTCGTCGTCTTCCAGCCCCACCTGTTCTCCCGCACCCAGGAACTGGGCAAGGAGATGGGCCAGGCCCTGGCCCTGGCCGACGCCTCGGTGGTCCTCGACATCTACCCGGCCCGCGAAGAGCCGATTCCGGGCATCACCAGCACGCTGATCATCGACGCGGCGCGGGTGGCCGGTGCCGATGTCGCCGCCGCCCACGACAAGACGCAGATCCCCGAGATCGTCGCGGGAATGGCCAAGCCGGGCGATCTCGTTCTCACCATGGGAGCGGGCGACGTCACGGACCTCGGCCCGCAGATCCTTGACCACCTGTCGAGCTGAGGGAGCCCCCATGTCGTACGACGTCGAGAAGCCGGACGAGCAGTGGCGGGCGGAGCTGACCGACGCGGAGTACGCGGTGCTGCGCAAGGCCGGTACGGAGCCCGCCTTCGTCGGTGAGTACACGGACACGAAGACGACCGGCGTCTACTCCTGCCGGGCGTGCAACGCCGAACTGTTCCGCTCGGACACCAAGTTCGAGTCGCACTGCGGCTGGCCGTCCTTCTACGACCCGAAGGACTCGGACGCGGTCGAACTGATCGAGGACCACTCGCTCGGCATGCGACGGGTCGAGGTCCGCTGCGCCAGGTGCGGCTCGCACCTCGGTCACGTCTTCGAGGGCGAGGGGTACGCGACACCGACCGACCAGCGGTACTGCATCAACTCGATCTCCCTGCGGCTGACGCCGGACGCGGGCTGACGCCGCCCGATTCGGAACGGTGACCCTGCCGGCCCCTTCACGGGGACGGCAGGCCTCGCCCGGCGAGCCGTGATACCGGTCATACGCTTGTGGGCATGGCGAAGACGCGGATCAGTATCAGCCTTGGACAGGGGCAGGCCGAGCGGATCAAAGAGCATGCGGAGCGGGCCGGTACGGACGTGTCGGCCTGTCCGGTGCATGCCGCGACGCGGACTGATCGCGCTTCGTGGCACTCCTCAGGCCAGGAGGGCCGGCCTGAGGACGTCCACGCACCACTGGCGGAGGCCGGTGGGTGCGGAGGCGGGGGTGCTCGGCTCGACGGCGCCGTAGAAGCCCTGGTCGCTCAGGGCTTCCACCATGTCGGCCATTCCCTGCGCCCAGGCCTCGCTCGCCCCGAAACGCAGGGCCGCCGCCCTCTGGTCCGCGCTGCTGATCTCCTGGAAGCGCACCGGACGGTCCAGCACCTCGGAGACGACCCGTGCCATGCCCTCGGGCGACAGGTCGTCGGGTCCGACCAGCGGGACGTCTCCCTGCCCGGTCCAGGAGCCGTCGAGCAGCAGCCGGACCGCCGTGGCGGCGATGTCGCGGGTGGCGCAGGTGCGCAGAACGCGGTCACCCTTCCCCGCCAGGGAGAACACACCGGCGTCACGGATCGACGCGGCCTGACGCAGCAGATTCTCCATCAGGAACGGCGGACACAGCGCCCGGTAGTGCACACCCGTGGCCGTGATCGCCTCGTCCATGGCGAGCGACGCCGATACCTGCCCGGCGTGCTTCGCCACTCCGCGGCCCAGGGTCGAGACGCCGACGACCCGCTCGACACCCTGGCGCCCGATCACCTCGCACAGCGGCTCGGTGAAGCCGTGGAAGTGGCCCTCGACGCTGTCGGCCCGGGGCGCCGGGGGCACCAGCCAGAACAGCCGGTCGGCGCCCGCGCATGCCTCCTGCAGAACGGCGGGGTCCGCGTGCGACCCCCGCACGACCTCGACGCACTCGCGCGCCCGCACGGAGAGGCGGGCAGGGTCGCGGGCGATCACCCGGATCTCCGTCGTGCCGTCCGGGCCCTGTACGTCGAGAAGCCGGTCGAGGACCTGCGCGCCGATCTGGCCGGTCGGGGTGGTGACGACGATCATCATGAACGACTCCAAGGGAGATGCTTCGACTGGATGTCGTCGAGCCTGTCGCCTGGTGCGACCGAACTGAAGGACCGATCCGCTCCCACTTGTTACCCTCAGGGCAATACCGAACAGGGAGAGAGCGTGGAATCCCGCCCGCTGCGCTACTTCGTCGCCGTCGCCGAGGAGCTCAACTTCACCCGCGCCGCCGAGCGCCTCGGCATCTCCTCGCCGCCCCTGTCCCGCGCGATCCGCCAGCTGGAGAAGGAGCTGGGTGTCACGCTCTTCGAGCGGACCACCCACAGAGTGGCGCTGACCCCGGCGGGAACGGTGCTCCTCGCGGAGGCGGGGATCGCCCTGGATGCCCTGCAGGCCGCCGGGCGGCGGGTCCAGCGGGCGGCTGCCCCGGAACCGAAGCTGGTCCTGGCCGTCAAGGCCGACGGGGACGCGGGGCTGCTGGGGCCGATCCTGGCGCGCTACGCGTCCGAGCCGGCGGCCGTACCGGTTACCGTCCGGCTGTGCGGCCAGCACGAACAGCCGCAACTGCTGCGCCGGGGCGAGGCCGATGCGGCCCTTGTCCACGAGCCGTTCGACCGGACAGGCCTGGACAGTGAAGCGCTGGCCACCGAACCGCGCGTCGCCGCCCTCGCCGCCGCCCACCCGCTCGTCGCCCGGGACAGCCTGACCCTCGCCGACCTCGGCCTGCGCCCCGACGGTCTGCACCCGGTCCTCGAAGAGACCCGCGTCGTGGGTCGCGACCTCGCCCAACTGCTCACCCTCGTCGGGCTGGGCGGTCCCACGCCCTTGCTGCCCGCCTCCGTCGCCGCCCGCTACCCGCGCCCGGGTGTCGTCTACCGGCCGGTCCCGGACGCACCGCCCGCAGTCCTCGTCATCGCCTGGCCGCAGCAGTCCCGTTCGACGGCCACGGCGGCACTCGTCCGCGCTGCCGCGTCCGTGGCCGACACCGCGGGGGACCGGCAAGCGGGCCAGGTCCCCGTTTCGCGGGCCACGGACGGCTCGACCGTCGGCTGACGAGCGCCACTGCGCCCCTGCGCCACTCCGGTACCGGTCGGGGCGCCCGCCGACCGGTGGGAAGCGCTCGACCGCGTACCGGGAAAGACCGTCCGGGCGTCCGGGCCGAGCTCGACCTGCCGCGTCGAGGCGTCGGTCCGTACGCCGTCAGGAAGACCGGCCGGGGTCGTCCGGGGAGGGGCGGCGGCCCCGGCCGGACAGGCGCCGGCCGATGCGGCTGAGCGCCCCCGGCCGGTTCCACTCGCGGAACTCCCGGGTCCAGCGGCCTCCTTCGCGCTCCAGGTGTCCTTCCACGGAGGTGATGTCCGCGTCGGGCAGCGCTCGTACGACCGGGCGGAGCACCTTGTCGAGCAGCGACGTACGCGTCTCGTCCCAGGCCGGGCTTGCCTTCGGCCGTGCGGACCAGGCGCTGAAACAGTCGGCCACGTACGCGGGGACCGCCCGGAGCCGGTCGCGTACGGCCTCCTGCCGCGCGGCCCGGCCGTATGCCGCGACGAGGTCCGGATCGCCGCTGTCGATCAACGCGTACAGCTCGCCGTCCGGCCGGTCCGGGGACAGCAGTCTCCTGGCGACCGCGCCGAAGGCATGGTCCAGCACGGTCGGTTCGACGGGTTCCGCGGCGGACCGCAGGGACACCGCGCGGCCGGCCCATCCGCTGCCGACCGTCCCGTCCCGGAGGCCCCCGGCGAATTCGAGGAGCAACAGGGCCGCGCGGACCCGCGGTTCGAGGTCTTCGGGGAAGGAGCGCAGCACGTCGTGCGCGAGGTCCGGCGCGGCCGGATCCTCGCCGGGGGCTTCGAGCGCGGCCCGCACGACATCGGCCCAGGCCCCGGAAGCGCGGAAGGGGTCCGATCCGTTCTGCCCGAGCAGCAGGCGCGCTTCGCCCGCCGTCATCGCGGCGCTTCCCCACACCAGCCGTACGGCGGTGCGCAGGACCGGGGGATCGGCGAACAGGGAGACCCCACCGGCCCGGACCACCGTGTGCAGCGCGGCGACGCGGTCGCTCCCGACCGCTTCGGAGGAGGGCGCTGCGGCGCACATGCGCAGATGCGGCAGCGCCTGAACCCCCGTGAACAGCAACGGAATCCGGGCGAGCAGCCGGACGGCCGCGGGCGGATCCGCCGCCGCGAGAGCGTCCAGCTCGCCGAGCAGCGCGGCACGGAACTCGAACCGGTCCTCCAGCACGGTACGCACGCCGGGGGTGTACGCCCCGTCCGGATCGGCGATCAGCGCACGGGCCTGCCGGCCCGCCACCTCGGCCAGCAGATCCGTGCAGTCCACGCCCAGGACGTCGGCGATACGCAGCAGTTCGACCGCGCGTGGTACGTCCTGCGCGGAGTCGGCGATCCCGGCGCGCAGTTCGGGAGCGAGCTCGGTGGCGAGTCGTTGCCGAAGGCTCTCGGTGAGTGCGTCCGGGTGGTCGACGACCCAGTCGGCGGCTGCCGTACGGCCGCTGGGGCCGAGAGCGGTCCCGGAGCGGAGCGCGGCGACGGCGAGGCGGCCCGCGTCGAAGTGCCCGCCGGGCAGGGACGGAGCCGCCGCGAACAGCTCCGGGGCCCGGCTCAGCCAGATCTCGGCAGCCAGCTCGGCCCAGCGGTCCGGACGACCGGACTCCGTGGCGACAGAGTCCGGTGGCCGCTGCCCCGCCGGCTCGCCGGGGCCCGGAACGGTGCAGTCGATCACCCGGTAGCGCTCCTCGTGCCCGGCGAGGGCCTGCACGTCGTCCGGCAGCACCCCGATGATCTGCTGCCCGGCCTGCCGAGGTTGCCTCGTATAGGTGGTGAAGGTCAGCCGGTGCGCGCTCGCATCCGGCAGAACGGCGCAGGCCAGTGCGATCCAGCGGGCCACATTGGAGCTGTCCCGCTCGACGAGCACGATCCGTGCGGCGGCCTCTTCCTCGTCCGTTCTCCGCAGAGCGTCGAAGAACACGGCGAGCCACGGGGCGCGCACGGCGGCGAAATCCGCCAGCTCGTCCCGGTCGAACTGCCACGGCGCCGACAGCGTCTCCAGCGGCCGGGGCACCCCGCCGTCCGGAGTGACCGCCGCCCACTGGGGCGAGCGCCAGGTGGCGATGGGCAGTACACCGCCGGGCAGTTCTGTGTCCAGGGGCAGATGCACGCAGTGCGCGTGGAAGTCGCTCCGCCCGCTGGGGTCGGCTCCCGTACAGACCGTCCGGGCCAGCAACCGGCCGCCGTCCGCGAGTGAACTGTGACTGAACACTGCGGGAAACGCGGCGAGTTCGGATGCGGAGGGCCGGGGCGGGGCGCTGCGAGGCGGTTCGTATCCGATGAGCTGCTCGGCCTCATCGAGGACCGTCCGGGGCACGCCGGGCGATATCGCCGTGAAGCGGAGCCCCGGTCCGTCGGCTCCTGGGGGCGCCGGGGTGCAGTGGAACTGTGCCAGGTTCATGCGTCGGCCTTCCGGGCGGGCTTGCCGGACCCGGGCCGTACGGGATTGCCGGACTCGGGGGCGGCCGGGGCGCGTTCGGGGCAGGAGCGGCACACAGCGGTTGTCATGTCAGCGCATCACCAGGGTCGCGGGGCGGGTTCTTCGAGGGGGTACGCCGATGGTCCGGCTGCCGGAGAGGACGCCTCTCAGGGGGAGATGGTGGACGGGCAGCGGTCGCGATGTCGCGTTCGACGGTGCCGGTTACGGTACAACTCCCGGCCGGTGGAGGACGAAAGTGCCCTGGGCGGATCCGCCCGGCGGTGCCCGGAGAGGACCCGTTGCCACGCCGCGACTGCCGACCGCCGTGTCCGAAGTCCGCCAGCGGACCGGGGGAGGCCCGCCGAGACTGGGCGCATGACCACGTACCCGGCACTTCCCATCCCGTCCGCCACGCTTGAGGAACTCCGCGACACCGATGACTCCGGGCGGCCGATGCGGCCGTACACCGCAGGTGCGGGCGGTGATTCCCCCGACTGCGTGGGGAGTCCACTGCGCTGTTGTCTGCGGGCCGTCGAGCCCGGCGAGCGGGTCGCGCTCGTCTCGTACGCACCGTTGCGCCGCTGGGCGGCAGCGACCGGGGCCGGGCCCGGAGCGTACGACGAGGTGGGGCCGGTCTTCATCCACGCCGAGGCGTGCGGAGGGCCGCGAGGGGCCGGGGGCTATCCCTTCGCGCGGGTGGGGGCGCTGCGCACCATTCGCCGTTACAACGCCGCGGGGCACATCGTCGGAGGCCGCTTCTTCGAGATACCCGAGCAGATGGAGGCCGGGTTCGACCGGGCCTTCGGGGAGGCGTTCGCGGAGCCGGAGGTGGCGCTGGTGCATGTGCGGGCCCTGGAGTACGGCTGCTTCCAGTTCGAGGTGCGGCGGCCGTGATCCGTTCCGGCGATCCCCGCTCCTGAACGGGCATTCCCCGGGCCGGAGTTGACGGCTACCCTCCTGCGGTCACGGCCTTCAGCTCGTCGAGCGACTCGCCGATGAGCTGGGACATGGTCCGCTGTTCGGTGTCGCTGATCCACTGCTCGAACGCGACCTTGAAGACGGCTATCCCCGCCTCGGCAGCCAGACTCGCGGCCGGTTCCGCGACGCCGCGCCGGCGCAATGTGCCGGCCAGCGCCCCGGCCAGCGAGGCGAGCTTGATCAGTTCGCGTTCCCGTAGTTCCGCGTTGGCGGTGATGATCTTCTGGCGCTGCCGGGAGTGTTCGCGGCGCTCCTCGAAGACGGCCGCGGCGGCGTGCAGGGCCGTGGCCACCGCGTCGATCGGCGCCGCGGAAGCGGGCGCGTCGGTGAGGGTGGTCACGAAGAGCTCCTGGAGGGACGACGAGCCTCCGAACAGGACCTCGCGCTTGTCGGCGAAGTGCCGGAAGAACGTGCGCTCCGTGAGCCCGGCCCGCTTGGCGATCTCGGTCACGGTGGCCTGTTCGAAGCCGCGCTCGCTGTACAGCTCCAGCGCGGCCTGTTCCAGTCGGCCGCGTGCGTTCGGCTCCCATCGACTCATGTCGTTCATCCTATGTGATGACAGTGACTGGCATCAGATGTAGGTTGATGACAGTTGCTGACATCGGTGGCACCCGCCGCGCTTGCCGTGGCGCGGGCCACCGACTCACCCGGGAGGTTCCCCATGCGCGTATTCATGACCGGTGCGTCCGGCTGGATCGGGTCCGCTGTCGTGCCGGAGCTCATCGGTGCAGGTCATCAAGTGGTCGGTCTCGCCCGCTCGGACGCCTCGGCCGCTGCCCTCAACGCGGCCGGGGTGGAGGTGGTGCGCGGCTCTCTGGACGATCTCGACGGCCTGCGGAGTGCGGCTGCCGCGTCGGACGGCGTGATCCACCTCGCGTTCAAACACGACATCGCTTTCACGGGGGACTTCCAGGGCGCCGCCGATGCTGATCGCCGCGCCATCGATACCTTCGGCGAGGCGCTCGCGGGTACCGACCGGCCGTTCGTCATCGCCTCGGGGACGCTCGGCCTCGCGCCGGGCCAGGTCGCGACCGAGCGGGACGGGCAGCGCTCCGACTGGCCGGTGCCGTTCGAGGGTGCGCGGGTCCGGCTGGCCAACGCGCTGACGACGGTCGCCCTCGCTTCCCGGAACGTCCGCTCATCGGTGGTGCGGTTTCCCCCGACGGTGCACGGTGACGGGGACCACGGCTTCATGGCGGCCCTGGTCGGCACCGCCCGTGGCAAGGGTGTCTCGGGGTACGTCGGCGACGGCGCCAACCGCTGGCCCGCCGTGCACCGGTTGGACGCCGCCCACCTCGTCCGGCTGGCCCTGGAGAAGGCCCCCGCGGGATCGACGCTGCACGCGGTCGCCGAGGAGGGGGTTCCGATCCGCGCTGTCGCCGAAGTCATCGGGCGCCGTCTCGATCTCCCCGTGGCGTCCGTCCCGGCCGAGGACGCCGGCGAGCACTTCACCTGGCTGGGCGGCTTCCTGGGCCTGGACGGCCCGGCATCGAGCGTGCTGACCCGCGAGTTGCTCGGCTGGCAGCCGACCGGACCGGGGCTCCTTGAGGACCTCGACAAGGGGCACTACTTCCGTGCCCCGTCCGACGGAACGGTCTGACCAGGAGGGAGGACCGACCGGCACGCACGCCCTGCGGCCGTCGCCGTGGTTGCCGTGCGGTCCGGGGACGTCGGAAAGTACCCTGACCGTGGAGCGAGTGGGGCGCGCGAACCGGACGCGGCCCCTGACGTCGGGGGAGGACGTATGGGGAGTCGGCAGCTGCCTGTGTTGCCGAAGTACCGGACGGACGCGGTGACGCGCCGGCTATGTGCGGCGGCGCATCTGGACGAGCAGTTCGCCCGGCAGGTGCATGACGAATTCACCGCGGACGGGATGACAGCCGCCGGGTTGCCGCTCGGTATCAACCTGGTGGCGCTGGTGCGGCACGCCACCGTTGCGGCCAGGCGCGGCGATGTGCGGGACCGCCGACTGGCCTGGCTCTTCGCCGGGTTGTGCGCGGCAGTGATTCTCCTGCTGTACGGGCTCGTTGCCGGACCGTCCGGGGCCGTGGCGATCGGCGGCGGCGGGATGCTCGCCGTGTTCGCCGCCGCGTGGTGGCTCGTTCACCAGGCGGAGAGCGAGGCGCGCGCTGTCGCGCTCGCGGTCTACCGGACCGGTACCAGGTCCGAGGATCTGGTACCGCCCGCACCACCGGAGGTGGAGCGCCGACTGCTGGAGATGAAGCGGGCCAACGTGGTGCCGTACACGGCGAGTGCCGAGCGGACCAATCCGTTCGTCGGCAGCGGGGCGAAGATCAAAGAGGTGGTCTGGCAGCCCATGGACATCAGCCGCCCTGCCGCCGCCTCCGGTGTTGGCAGTCCGGCCGTCAAGCCCTTCGACGCCGTCGACCTGCACACCTATGTGGCCAAGGAGATGGCGAACATCGCCGGGCTCGAAGGGCTGCGGGCACAGAACAGGCTCTATGTGCACGGCACCCATGTCCCCCTCGTCGGCAAGGAGTTGCTGCCCGATCCGCTGGGCCGCCCCTGCGCGCAGATTCCCAAGCAGCTGGTGCAGGCCGGTCTTGTTAACCCCGGCGCCGGGATGCGCACCTATCTCAGCCTGGAGCGGGTCGGCGAGGGCGGACGGGTGATCGTGTCGATGCATCTGCGGGCCCGGTTGCACCACCCCAGCCTGTCCTGGGAGGTCGCGGCGTACGCGATCCCGCCCGTCAGCAGCAGATTCCACCGGGTGGACCGGCTGCCGATCGACGGCTTCGAGCGGTGGTGGAGCCTGACGCGATTCGCGACCGGACAGACCTGGCCCGCTCTGCGTGGCGCGCTGGGCCGTAACCACCGCCGGGGCTCGGAGCAGAACCGCCGGGTGCGCGAACTGGAGAAGTGGCGGAAGGAGATCAGTAAACGGCACGCGGCCTACGACTACGGCGCGGTCGACAGTCTGCGCGAACGTGTCTCGTCCGCCGCGGAGTTGGGCCACTCGGACCGCACCGACTCGCAGGACTTCCTGTACCGGCTCCAGCAGGGCGTACTGACCGCGACGGAGCGCTTCCTGAAGGATCATCATGTCGATACGAGTTCGTTCGACCGGGCTCAGCAGGTCATCAGCACGCAGACCTACAACTTCTCCGGGGACGTGACCGGCCCGAGCAACTTCGGAAACAACGGCCAGATCGCGGCGTACGGACCGGGGGCTCAGCAGCCCGGAGCCTCCGGGCCCGCCGGTGGACAGCCCTGAACTGACGGTGGGCAGACCCGAACTGCCGGAGCCACTCATGCATGCGACGATCAGGAGGACCGATGAGTACGTTCAATTTCAAGGGTGACATCTCCGGGCCCAGTAACTTCGGTGACGGCGGGAAGATCGAGATCCACCAGCACGGGATGAGCCCGGCCGAAGCGATGCGGCTCGCGACCCAGCTCGTACAGCAGTTGCGGGCCGAGGGCCGTCCCGCCCTGGCCGCGGAGGCGGAAGTAGTACGCGGTGAGCTGGCGCGGGCCGGGCAGGGGAGCCCCGTCGCAGACCATGGGCGGATCCGGCAGGCGCTGGAGACCATCTCGCTCGGGCTTGCGACGGGTAGCGGGGGACTCGAACTCGTGCGGGAGCTGGGGCGGTTCGTCGGAATGTGAGCTGCCCCGAACCGCCCCGAACCGGCTCGGAGTCGCCCGCCCGGCTCATTTCGCCCGTACGACGCCCCTGGCTCCGCTCGTTCCTTCGCCGAGGACCAGTTCAAGGCCCGAGCGGAGCGGCACCGTCTGGCCAGGGGCGATCTCCTGGGCCGTGCCGTCGGAGCGGGTGCCGGTCCACACCGTGTCCGAACGGTTCGCCAGCCCGAACCTGCCCGGCTTCTTCGGGTGTTCGGTCAGCTCGGCCACCAGAGTGGTGTCGCTGTAGTCGTGCCGGGTGGGCTCCGGCACCAGATGGTGGGCGTGCACCCGGGACGTGCGGTGCAGCAGGATGTGCCGCTCCGCGCGCGGCGGGGGAGTGGTGAGCACCAGCCGGGGCGGCAGGATCAGCGCGCTGCCGCAGGACCAGCACGCACCAGCAGTGCTCTGTGCGGGCTCGGTCATGTTCTGACGGCCGCAGTGGGCACAGTCGACCACCGAGTCGAGTGCGGCCCGCAGGGCGTCGCGCCACTCCGATTCCCTTACCCGGGCCGCCGGATCACGCAGCCCGGTCGTGAAGTTCTTCGTGAACAGACCCTGCAGTGACGCCGGGGCCACGGCCCAGGTGGCCAGGACGGTGCTCTGCTCGACGGGGTCGGGTGCGTTCGTGACGTCGTCCGGGTCGAAGACGAACAGCGGCTCCTTGCCGTACAGCCTCTGCTCGGCCGCCTCGTCGAGGCAGTGGATGGCCAGCTCCTTCCGGCCCTTCAGCGGATGATGGTTCATCAGGAGCATGAACAGCAGCACGGAGAGCGAGTGCAGGTCGCTCTGGGTGCCGGGTGTCGCGCCGGAGTCCCCCCGTACCAGTTCCGGCGCCATGAACTCCATGGTCCCGGAGATGCCGCTGCTGTCCCCCTCCACCACCGCGTTGTCGTTGTCGCACACCCGGACGTCACCGGTGTCCGGGTCGAAGAAGATGTTGCCCCACGAGATGTCCCGGTAGGCGATGCCCCGGGAGTGCAGCGCCTGATAGGCCTCGACCGTGTAGAGGCAGGCGGTCAGCAGTGCGCGGGGCGTGGTGCGCAACTGCCGCTTGAACAGGGCGGGCAGGCCCTTGAACCGGTCAGGGCGGACGTCCATGAGGTAGCCGAACGCGCTGTTCGCGCCCTCTACGTACGCCGTGGGCCACAGGAAGCGGTCGTCGTTGAAATCGCGGGCCACCAGTTGCTGCACGATGGCCCGTTGCTCGGGTGTCGCGCACGCCGGGTAGTACCACTTGAGTGCCTTGTCACCGCCGGGGGTCTGCACCCGGTAGACCTCGCCCTGGCCACCGGCTCCGAGCATGCCGGTGACTCGCACCTCCTCTCCGCTGTCCGAGGCGAGGAGGGTGTCGTTGTCGAGCATGCCCGTCATGATCTCTCCGTTATCCGTCTGCTGCGGGGGGCTGTGCGGGCCGCCACGCGGCGGCCAGGGTGGTGTCGTCCCCGGAGAACTGTGCCGCCTTCGCGAGCCATTCGGGCAGCACACTCCGTACGCCGTCGGTGCCCTCGTCGATCAGCCGCTGGTCCAGACCCTCGATGAACTGGGCGAAGCCCCGGTCCGACGCGAAGCTCTTGGACAGGCCGTCGGTGGACAGCGCGATGAGCCGGGGCATCCGCGACGGTTCGGTGACCGGCGCCCAGTACATCCGCACCAGACGCCAGGCGTCGCGGCTGCACAACGACTCCGTCTCGTCGCCGAGTTCGGCCTCGGCAGGGGCCAGCGGTGATTCCGCCCGGCCGTCGTCCTCCACCAGGGTCAGTTCGCCGTCACCGAGCTGCCAGGCGGCGAACAACTGCGGAGTCAGCACGGCGCCGATGAGCGTGGTGCCGTACAGCACCAGCTTCTGCTCGGGGGTGGCTGCCGGGTCGGTCCGCTCCGCCGTCTCCTGGAGGCGTGTCCAGTTGCCGAGCGCCTTCTCCCGCCAGGCACTGATGAGCCGCCGGGGGAGGGTGTGCTGGGCGTAGTTCATCAACCAGGCCAGGCTCGGCGGCCCGTCCGCGCCCCCGGCGCCCGCCAGCTCGCCGAACTGCCGTGCCTGGTCGGCGAACATGTCCACCGCGTACCGCGCACCCAGGTTGCTCCGTGCGTGCGCTGCCGAGCCGTGCCCGTCCGCGACCGCGAGGATCAGCGGCTCGTCCGCCGTGCCGCACCCCGCGGCGTGGTGGAAGTCCTGGTTGCGCGGCTTGTTGACGCCCTGGACCGTGCCGGTGAGCGTGGTCCAGGGCGGCAGCTGAGGCGTTCGGAGGCGTGGATCCTCCACGGGTGACCCGCTCACCACACGTCGTCATCGTCGTCGTCCAGCACCGGCGGGGCGTAGGGCGGCTGCGTGACCTTGTTCTCCGCGGAGCCCACGACAGGTTGGGACGCGGCCTTGACGGCGGCCGTCGAGGCCCAGCGGATCGCCGCGGCCAGCTGCTTGGGACTGTTGGCGTCCAGCGGCTGGAGCTCCGGGTTGCCGAGGAATTCCTGCAGCACGCTCCGGTCGGCGTCCGTGCCGATGGCGATGGCCACCCGTACGGCCTTCCGGCCCCACGGTGTCTCGTCGATGGCCTTCAGCCCTGCCTTCCAGTCGTCGGTGGGCACCCCGTCCGAGACCAGCGCCAGCACCGGCTTGAGCGCACGCTGAGGCATCGGGGGCGTCCGGAGCTCGGCCGCCACCGTGTGCAGCGCCTCACCCAGATTGGTCATCCCGTCCACCTGCACGTCCTGCCAGACGAAGTCGTCGACCGGTACGGGGTCCTTGTGCTGCCACTGGGCGGTGGTGGAGAAGGTGAGCGTGCGCAGCAGTAGCTGAGCCGCCGGATTGTCGTTCGCGACCGACCGCATCTCCGGGACGGCCTCCCGGATCGCGTAGTTGAGCTGGCCGATCTTCTCGCCCATCATGGAATACGAGCAGTCCAGCAGCCAGATGAAGTGGACCGGCCGGTTCGCCATCGGTCCGCCGGGGATGTCACTCACTCCATGTCCTCCCTTTCGTCTTCGTTGTTTCTTCCGGGGCACTGCCGAAACGTGTCAGTTGCCGGGCCCCCGGTCCATGTACGTGAGGAGCACCGCGACCAGGACTCCGGAGGCGACGATCGCGGTGACGAACAGGGCCAGTGCGAGCCGCCGTCCCCTGGCCACATGTGGTGTCACGACTTCCATACGGTGTGCCGTCAGCCTTTCACTTGATCGGTTTCGGCCGCAGTTCCAGTCCCGGTCCCGGTCGCTGTGCCGGCTCGCGGCCCGGGAAGGCCCGCCGAGTGGTCCTCGGCGACGAGCGATCCGACCCGCAGACCCGACAGCGCCAGCACCCACAACACCGGCTCCGCTGCCCGGCGCTGCTCCCGGTCGAGTGCGCCCGCGCCGGTGGCCGCACGGGCGCTCACCGCCCAGTAGCGGGCGGTCCCGAAGTCGTGGCGCACCGCCCGGACCAGTGCGCCGAGGCCGATGCCCTCCAGCCAGCCGTCGATCCTGGTTCCGGGCACCGGCAGGGCGGCGATGCCGTCCAGCACGTCCCGTTTGGTGACCACCGTGGCCACCGGGAGCCGTCCGCGTCGGCCGGTGAGCGCCGAGAGTTCCCCGGTGAGCCGCTGATAGGTGTCCATGGGGCCCTGGTCGGCTGGGCGTGCGCCCGCCGCCAGATTCGCGTCGTCACCGTGCAGCGCACGCCGGACCTGAGGTTCCGCGAGGACGTCGGCGACCAGGACCACACCGTCCGCGTGCGCCAGGTACTGCTGCTCCCGGACCACACCGGCGTCCCGCAGGGACTCGCCCATCGGGTCGTACAGGTACAACAGACGCCGCTGCCTGCCGTGCCCGACGTACAGCATGAGGGCGCGGGGCGGACCGCCCTGCGTCTTGAGCGCCCAACCGGCGCTGTCCACCTGCCGCTTGAGCGCCGTGGCCTCCTTGCGGTCACTCGGTGAGGCGTATTCCACCGTGAGCCGGGTGCGCCGCGACCAGGCCTGCAGTCCGGCGACCATCGCGGCCATCAGCATCGTCTTCCCCGACGACGTCCCGCCGATCAGCGGCAGATGCACGACCCGGGTACGGCCCACCGCCTCCGGAAGTTCCTGTTCGCACGACGGACAGCGGGCCGCGAAGCTGCCCCGGCCGCCGAGCGAGGTGGTGGCGAGGCGCCGTCCGCAACCGCAGACGTGCCACAGCACCCCGTACCGGCCGGGCCTCAGCTCGCCGTGGGCCGCGCCGCAGTCCGGACAGCGGTGGACGGCCAGCCCGAACGGCAGATAGCAGCCGGGATGCGGGCACTTCATACGGATGTGCCGGACGAGCCGCCAGAGCCGTTCCACCGCGCGCAGAAGTCCCACGGCAGTCACCGCGGACAGCCACACCAGGGCGAGCAGCACCCCGAACACCAGCAGGACCAGGGTGGTGACCAGCGTCGCGAGCAGCGCGCCAAGGATCGCCCCGGCGGCCGTTCCCGGTGCGACGGCCCGCAGCACCGTGCGCGTGAACTTGTTCACCCCGCGGATTCCGGTGGTGGGCCGCCGTCCCCGGAAAAGCCGCGGGACCGACCGTCGCAGCCACTCGGTGGTCAGCCGGTACCGGATCGAGAGCAGCCCACCACGCACCGAGTCCCGGGCATCCCGCCACATCTGGTCCGACCAGTAGGCGCGGTGTGCCGGTTCGCCCGTGCCGACGGGCCGGACGCGAGGATCGGGTGTTCCCGCCGACCGGGGGCCGAACATGTTTCCCGCGGTCACCAGGGAGAGTCCGAGGAACATCCAGAACGTGTAGCCCAGGCAGAGGAACACGGCCACCCCGGCGGTGCAGCCCAGGGCCAGCTTCACCAGGATCACCACGACCGGCCGTCCTTGCGGGGCGGTTCCACGTCACCCGGGCGCGGGCCTTCCGCCGAGGGGCGGCGGCCCCGCCCGGACAGCTTCCGGCCGATGCGGCCGAAGGCCCCCGGCCGGTTCCACTCGCCGAACTCCCGCACCCAGCGGCCCCCTGCCCGCTCCAGATGTTTCTCCACGGATTCCACGTCCGCCTCCGGCAGCGCCCGTACCACCGGGCGGAGCACCTTTTCGAGCAGCGACTTGCAAATCTCTTCCCAGGCCCGGCCCGCCTGTGGCCGCGAGGACCAGGCGCTGTAACAGTCGGCCACATAGGCGGGGGACACCCGGAGCCGGTCGCGCACGGTCTCTTCCCGCGCAGCCCGCCCGTACGCCGCGATCAGGTCGGTGTCACCGGCGCCGATCAGCGCGTACAGCTCGCCGTCCGGCCGCCCCGGAGACAGCAGGCGCCTGGCTACCGCTCCGAAGGCCTGCTCCAGCACCGCCGGTTCGACCGGTTCGGCGACGGCCCGCAGCGACACCGCGCGGTCGGCCCATCTGCCGCCCGCGTCCCCCCGCTCGAGGTCCCGGGCGAATTCGAGGAGCAGGAGGGCTGCCCGCACCCGTGGTCCGAGCTCTTCGGGGAAGCAGCGCAGGATGTCGTGTGCGAGGTCCGGGGCGTCCGGGTCGTCGCCGGGGGCTTCGAGGGCGGCCCTGACGAGGTCGGACCAGGTCCCGGAGCCCGAGCCGGATCCAGGGGTGCGGAACGGATCGGATCCCGTCTCCCCGAGCAGCAGGCGCGCTTCGCCCGGCGTCATCGCGCCGTCCCCCCAGACCAGTTGGACGGCGGTGCGCAGGACCAGGGGATCGGTGAACAGGGAGACCCCACTGGCCCGGATCACTGCGTGCAGCACGCCGACCCGGTCGCCCCCGGCCGCTCCGGACGCGTGGGCCTCGGCACACATGCGCAGATGGGGGAGGGCCCGCACCCCGGTGAGAGGCAGCGGAACCCGGGCGAGCAGCCGGGCAGCCGCGGGCGGGTCGTCCGTGGCGAGAGCTTCGAGTCTGCCGAGCAGCACAGCACGGAACTCGAACCGGTCCGCCAGCACGGTACGTACGACAGCGGTGTACGCCCCGTCCGGATCGGCGACGAGCGCGTGTGATAGCCGCCCCGCCGTCCCGTCCAGCAGGTCCGCGCAGTCCACGCCGAGGAGCCCGGCGATGTGCAGCAGTTCGACCGCGCGCGGTACGTCCTGCGCCGGGTCGGTGATCCCCGCCCGCAGTTCGGGACCGAGTTCGGTGGCGAGGCGCTGCCTGACGTCGTCGGTGAGCGCCGAACTCGCCGGAAGTACGAGCCCCGGTGTGGGCGTACGGACCGCGTCGGTCAGTACGACGCCCCCGAGCGGCGCGGCGACCGTGATCGGGGCGCGGCCCGCGAGCGTCGCGAACAGCCTTGCCAGAGCGGCCGATTCGGCGGGCGGCCGGGCCGTCCCGGACATGCTCAGTGCTCCGGTGAGCCGGGCAAGCTCCGTGTCGTCCAGCGCGTCCGGGTGGGTGCCCGCCCAGTCGGCGGCTGCGGTACGGCCGCCCGTGCCGAGGCCGATTCCGGCGCAGAGCGCGACGACGGCGAGGCGGCCCGCGTCGAAGTCCCCGCCGGGCAGCGCCGACGCCTCCCGGAACAGTCCCGGAGCCCCGCCCAGCCAGACCTGCGCGGCGATTCCTGCCCAGCCGTCGTCCTCGGAGACCGCGGGCTGCCGCCCCGTCGGCTCCCCGGGGCCCGGACCCGTGCAGTCGAGCACCCGGTAGCGCTGGTCGTACCCGGCCAGGCCCTGCCCGTCGTCCGGCAGTACCCCGATGATCTGCTGCCGGGCCTGCTGCGGTCGCCTCGTGTACGTGGTGAAGGTCAGCCGGTGTGCGCTCGCCCGCGGCAGCGCGGCCCCGGACAGCGCGATCCACAGTGCCACGTCGGCGCTGTCCCGCTCGATCAGCACGATCTGCGGCGCGGCTGCGTCCTCGACCAGTCTCCGCAGACCGGCGAAGAACGATGCGAGCCACGGCACGCGCGACGCGGCGAATCCGGCCAGCGCGTCGCGGCTGAACCCGCCGGGCACCGGCCGTACCTCCAGTGGTTCCGCCACCGCACCGACCGGGGTGGTGGTGGCCCACTGCGGTGAGCGCCAGGCCGCGATGGGCAGAATCCCGCCCGGCAGTTCCGCGCCCACGGGCAGATGCACGCCGTGGGCGTGGAAATTGCCCCACCGCCCGCTGTAGTCGGACCCGGTGTACACCGTGCGGGTCAGCAGCCGGCTTCCGTCGGCGAGTGAACTGTGGCTGAACGCCTCCGGAAACGCCGCGAGTTCGGTGCCATCGGGCCGCGGCGGGGCGTCGCGGGGCGGTTCGTAGCCGATGAGCTGTTCGGCTTCCCTGAGCACCGACCGGGGCAGGCCAGGTGTCACCGCCGTGAAGCGGAAGCCCGAACCGTCGGGCCCCGGTGGCGCGGAGGTGTAGTGGAGCTGGGCCAGGCTCATACGTCGGCCTTCCGTGCGGACTTGCCGGAGTCGTGGTCCCTGCCGGGCTTGTGAACGGGAAGCAGACCGCGCCGGGCGAGCAGCCACAGCAGCGGGTCCTCGATACGCAGCGGCTGCGGCCCGGACTTGGGAGCGTCGGCCGGGGCGTGCGCGGGCGGTGGGGCGCCGAGCGCCGAGAGCCCGAAGAGCGACAACTCGGCGAAATCACGCTCCAGTTGACGGGTCAGCGCGCCGGAGTCCCAGCTCTCCATCAGTGAGCGCATCTCCTCATGCACGGCCAGCCGCTCCTGCTCACTCACCATTCCGCCGCTGTGCGGGGCGTTGCGCAGCAGCGGGGAGTGCGGGTCGAGCAACGGCCGAAGCATGTCGGTCTTGGTGACGGCGACCGCGATCGGGGTGGTGACCCGGCCGCGGGAGCCCCCGCGGCCGTGCGCGCGCAGCTGGGCCGCCAGATCGGCGGCGATCTGCTGCGGGGACGTCTCCACGGAGGGCAGGGGCGGCCCTTCACCCGGTGGCAGCTGGTCACGTACGGAACCGAGCTGCAGGGGGTCGACGAGCAGAATGACGCCGTCGGCCGCGGCCAGGTAGTGGGTGTAGCGGTCCATCGCCTCAGCGCTCTTCAGGTCCTCACCGGCGGCGTCGAAGAAGACGAGCGCGGTGTGCCTGCTGCCGTCGCCCAGACGTTTGCGGCGGGGCAGGCTGAGCCGGTAGAGCAGTGGGTCGTTGAAGCCCATGGCGGCGGGCCGGGTGGCATCGGGCAGCCGCAACTGGTCGTACAGATCCTCCGACATCTCCCGGTCGCGGCGCTGGGTGTCGCTGCCCATCGCGGCGATCGACGCTTCGTAGGCGCGTCCCACCCGGTTGCGCAGCTCATTGACGAGTACCGACACGTAGGTGCTCTTGCCCGACGCCTTCGCACCGACCAGGGCGATGATGCGGCTGTCCTGGTCGCAGTAGTCACTGGGGAAGTCGCTGTGGCAGCGGCGGCAGACCCGTACGTGCGTGGACACCCCGCAGCCGGGGCAGGCGGCCCGCGCACCGCCGCCGCGGAGTCCGCCCAGGGTGCGCGGAGGCGGGAACACCGGGCCGCGCATCCGCAGTGCCGGTGGAATGCTCGGGCCCATGAACTCGGCCCAGACGTCGTCGCGTTCCGCGTCGCAGGGGGTACCGCCGCGCACCCGGGTGGCTGTCATCAGACAGCGGAACGGCAGCCGTGCGGCTGTGGTGCGTTCGAAGCAGTAGGGGCAAATGACGGTTGTCATGTCAGCGCATCACCAGGGTCGCGGGGGAGAGTTCTTCGAGGCGTACGTCGGTGGCTCCGCCGCCGAGGAGGAAGCCGCGCAGAGCATAGGGCGGCGGGAGGGTGCCGACGGCTATCTCACGTTCGACCGTGCCGGTACGGTACAACTCCTCACCCGTCAGCCGGAGAACGGTGGTTCCGTCGGCGGGGTTGCCCGGCCGGAGCGGGGCCCGTCCGCCGCCGCCCCGGGCGACCAATACGAACTCGGGTACGTCTGTGGGGAGTTGACCACCGGGCGAGACGAGCGTGACCCGTACGGTGGTGGGCCTGCCGAGCAGCGGGCGGCGGCTCCCGGGGATGATCCGGTAGCTGATGGTGAGCTCGGCGGGGAGTACGGCCCCGGCGCGGACCGGCTGCACGACAACGGTGTCCGCCCTGCGCGGTTCGGCGGTCGCGGTCAGACGGGCGGCGGTCGGGCCCACCGGGATGTACAGCCCTTCGCGGAGGAACACGCTGCGGGCGATCCGGTGCTGGACGTGCCTCCCGTCCTGCTCCGCGCTCACGGTCACCAGTCCGGTGTCCCCGGGCCAGTCGAAGGTGACCCGGGCGAGCCCGTCCGTGGCGCGGGCCGCGGCGAGCGAAGTGACCGGGGCCGGTGCCTCGATCAGGACACCGGGGCCGACGACGGCGCACGGGCCGAGGACCGCGAGGGAGGTGACCCGGGTGAGGCTGCCCGGCGGGGCCACCAGGCCCCCGGCTCTCCGGTCCCAGGCGAGCGGCACCGGCAACGGGCCTGCGGATTCTTGCAGTTCGGTGCCGGGTGGCGGTGGTCCGCCCGGCCAGTCGACGAGTTCGACCTTCGCGTCGTCGCCACCGGTCCAGGTGAACCGCACGGCCCCGTCCCGGGCCGTGGCGCTCAGCTCCCGCACCGGGGACGGCCAGGGGAGGACGGTGGTGCGCGCCTCGGCGCCGGACGATTCGACGTCCGTGCCGTCGGCTGTGCGGTAGCGGCAGCTGATCCGGATCCGGTACGCGCCGGTCGGCAGTCCGTGCGCGGTGAACCTGCCGCCGGCGCAGGGGATCTCCTGCGCCCGCCCGTCGGGGCCCGTCAGCAGCACGCGAACGCCGCGGGCCCCGCCCGGCTGCTCCCAGGTGGCTTCGATGCGAGACCTGCCGGGAGCCGGCCTGATGCGGGTCACTTCCGGGGTGGCGCGCAGCGACCCGGACACGAGCGGCGGTCCGTCGACGACTCCGGCGAGCAGCGGCAGCGCAGCGTAACGGACCTCACTGCCCAGCGGGGGACTCGGGTCGAGCGAGGCTCCGCCCGTCGCGTGCGGCTGGACTTCGGCGAGGGACGCCCGGCCGTTCCTGACCCGGGTGAGTCTGATGACCCGCCAGGTCCTGGCAGCGGGCTCGCCCTCCTCGGACCAGGCCAACTTCACGGCGTCCGGGGCGAGTTCGAGCCGCAGTGGGCCAGGTGAACCGGTGGCGGGCCGATGGGTGCGGACGAGGCCGCGGACGGCGACGGGGCAGTCTCCTGCCAGCCGGGCCGCCCGCAGGTAGTACCCGCCCGCTGCTTCCGGGTCCCCTTCGCTCTCGGAACCGCGGGCCCTGTCGAGTGTCTGGTCCGTCTCGCGTACCCGGGCGGTGACCGCGGCCAGCCGGACCGTGAGGAACGGGTCCTGTTCGCTGCCCGGCAGCAGCAGCGCCGCCATCCGGGCGGCCCGGCGCAGTCGGCCGCGCTCCCATTCGTCCTGCAACCCCTCGGCCGCGGAACGCTGCTCGGCGCTGAGCGGCTTCCGTGCGCGCACGGCGTGGACGAGCGCTCCGGCTTCGGCCGGATCGACACCGAGCGAGACCGCGGTGGCCGGTTGCCCGCCCTGCGGATGGCTCTGCAGCAGCTCGGTCAGCTGATAGAGGAGGACCCGCCGCACGGCCGTCAGGTCCGCTTCGTGGATCTCCGTCAGCTGCCCCAGCAGGGCAGCCGCTTCAGGTCTCTGCGCCTGTAGCCTGCGCAGCTCGTCAGCGTCCAGGTGCTGTCGGTCATGGGGTGTGCGCGGAACGTACACCCCATCGAGCACCCGCACCGTCTCCCCGCGTGCCACGAGCGCCTCGCCGATGTGCCGCAGCCCGAGGGCACGCTGCTGTGCGAGGAGCTGTCCGTAGCGGGGGACCAGTGGGGAGAGCGGCAGCCAGGGCAGCGCCCGGGGCAGCCCGAGGTGGTGCCCGAATTCCAGCCCCACGATGTGCCCCCATGAATGGTTCCCGGCTCCGCCCGTCCATCCCAGCAGATGATTGCCGCGGGCGTGGGGGTTTCGGGATCTTGAGGTGGCCGCCGGCCGGAGAGCCCTGTGACCGGCTCCCCGCTGTCAGTCCTCTTCCGGAACCGTCGGACGCAGCTGGGGATGCACCACACCGGGAAACACCCGCACCCGGACGACCGGCTCCGCGGATCCGCCCTGGATCACCGTCTCCGCGATGCCCCACGGGCGGCCCGGCAGGACCACGGTGAGCGTGTAGGTGGCCGCGCAGCCGGTGCAGCGGTACCGGTCCGCCCAGGTCTCGACGTCCGTGAGGCTGCCGGGGGTGCGGGCCGTGTGCCGGTGGCGGGCGTGGCAGCGGTCGCAGGTCTCGCCGGGCTCGCACGTCCCGCCGCAGGGGCACGGCAGGTCGAACGAGTCCGCGGGCTGCCAGCGCTGCGTGAGGACGGCCTCCCGGGTGGCGCCCATGTCCTTCATCGCTTTGAAGTTGGCGGCGGCGACGTTGTACGACTCGCCGGTACGGGCCATCCGGGTCCGGATGACATCCTTGCGTCCGCGGTTCGTGGTCATGTGTTCCTCTTCGGGGGGTCACGCAGCCCGTAGAGGCTCATGAGATCGGTCCGTACCACGGTACCTGGCTTCCCGCACGGTCCAGGACCGCAGGTAATCCCCGCCCGTCGCGGGGAGTTGGAGTGAATGGTGTCGAAGACGACCCTTCCATGGAGGTTCGAGACCTCTTCGTGATTGAAGAGTGCGCGAAGCGTGCTCGTTACTGCACCGAGAGAGCTTTTTTCGATCAGCTCTTGTCATTTGCGTGCAGGACAGTGCAGGATCAGGTCATCTTGCAGACCAGAACGCCAGATTCCACTTATCTGAGGCGTTCAGCCGGTCTGCGCACCCCCTGATCGCCCTCTATGCGGAGGTGACTGTGTCGGCCGCTGCGCCCACCTCGCCCCGTCCGGCCACACCCCAGTCGGAAGCCCCTGACGACAAGCCGTCCTCTTCGGCCGGTCCCAAGGCCGGACGCCCTTCGGGGCGGAAGTCGCTGCGTCAGCGGTTCCGGCAGGACCGCATGCTTCTGCTGCTGTGTGTGCCGGGCCTGCTGTACTTCGCGTTGTTCTTCTACCTGCCGCTGGCCGGCAACGTGGTCGCCTTCCAGGACTACCAGCCGTTCCTCGGCTTCAAGGGAAGTCCGTTCGTCGGCCTCCAGAACTTCACGGACCTGCTCTCGCAGCCCGAGTTCTGGTCCGCCGTGCGCAACACGCTGGAGATCACCGTCCTCCAGCTGATCCTCTACTTCCCCGCCCCCATCGCACTGGCGCTCCTCCTCAACTCGCTCGTCGGCGAGAAGGTCAGGCGGCTCGTCCAGACCGTGGTCTACCTGCCCCACTTCCTCTCGTGGGTCGTGGTCGTGGCGATGTTCCAGCAGGTCTTCGGCGGTACCGGCACGGTCACCAGCCTGCTGCAGAACCACGGGCTCGCGGTCGGCAACATCATGAGCAACCCGGACACCTTCAAGGTGCTCGTGACCTCGGAGATGATCTGGAAGGACTGCGGCTACGGCGCGATCATCTTCCTCGCGGCGATGGCATCCATCGACATGTCGCAGTACGAGTCTGCGGCGATGGACGGCGCGGGCACCTGGCGGCGCATGTGGCACGTCACCCTGCCCGGCATCCGGCCGGTGATCATCATGATGCTCATCCTGCGCCTCGGCGACATCCTCTCCGTCGGCTTCGAGCAGATGCTGCTCCAGCGGGACGCGGTCGGACCTGATGCGTCGGAAGTGCTCGATACGTACGTGTATTACCACGGCGTCATCGACGGTGACTGGGGCATGAGTACGGCCGCAGGTCTGATGAAGGGGGTGATCGGCCTCGGGCTGATCATCGCCGCGAACAAACTGGCCCACCGCTTCGGTGAGCAGGGGGTCTACCGATGACCACGTCCAGCACCCCGAAATTCGCTCCGAAGCGGGAGAACTTCCTCGCCAAGCTGCGGTCCGGCGGCGACCGTCCGCCGTGGATGGAACGCCCCAGCTGGTTCGGCCAGGGCGCGAAGGCGCTGGCGCTCGCCCTGATCGTGGTCATGGTGACGTACCCGTTCCTGCTCGCCCTGGGCACCAGCCTGGCCGGGCAGAAGGAGCTGGAGGAGCGCGGCGGCTACGTGCTCATCCCGCACCACCCGACCTTCCAGGCGTACAACGTCCTGCTGCAGGGCGGGGTGGTGACACGGGCGACGCTCGTGAGCATCGGCATCACCCTGGTCGGTACCGCGCTCAGCCTGCTCTGCACGGTCACCCTCGCCTACGGTCTGTCGCGGCCCGGGATGCTGATGGGCCGGCCCATCCTGCTGATCGTGCTCGGTACGTTCCTCTTCGCGCCGGGCATCATCCCCACGTACCTCGTCGTCCAGCAGCTGGGCCTGCTCGACAGCTACGCGTCGTTGATCCTTCCCGTACTGCTCAACGTATTCAACGTCATTGTCGTGAGAGCGTTCTTCCAGGGAATTCCCACCGAACTGTACGAGGCCGCGCGTCTCGACGGTGCGGGCGAACTGGCCATTCTCTGGCGTATCGTGCTGCCGCTCTCCAAGGCCGTGATCGCGGTGGCGGGCCTCTTCTACGCGGTCAGCTACTGGAACAGCTTCTTCAACGCCCTGCTGTTCATGAACGATTCGGGCAAGTACCCGCTCCAGGTCATCCTGCGCTCGTACGTGGTCCAGGGCGAGACGATCAACGCCCACGCACTCGGTGTGAATGTGCTGCCGCCTTCGATCTCGCTCCAGATGGCCGTGCTGATCATCGCGCTCGTACCGATCCTGTGCGTCTATCCCTTCCTGCAGAAGCACTTCGCCAAGGGTGTTCTCACCGGCGCCGTCAAGGGCTGACCCGCCCGCAGATCTCGCCTTTCCTGTCCGTTCTGCCTTTCCTGTCCTTCCAGGAGAATCATGTCTTCTCAGCACGTCAACAGGCGTACGTTCCTCGGTGCCGCGGGCGTCGCCGGAATCGCCGTCACCGGAATGACCACCCTCACCGGCTGTTCCACCGGAACAGCCGCCGCGGGCAAGGGCGCCGAGGCGTTCACCAAGGTCAAGCTGCCGACCTTCGTCCCTGCGAAGGTCGCCGCGCCGGACCTGGCGGGCAGCGCCGAGGGCCTGGACGCCGCGTACCTCCGCTACCCGAAGAACCTGGTCAAGTCGGTTGCCACGCCCCCCGGTGACGGCTCCCCGATCACCGCGCTGACGGAGACCTTCACCACGCCGGCCCCCGCCATGGGCAAGAACGCGTACTGGAAGGAGCTCAACAAGCGGCTGGGCTCCGAGTTCAAGATGAACATCGTCGTGGAGACCACCGACGACAGCTACTCGTCCAAGTTCAACGCGGCGATAGCCGGCGGCGAAATCCCCGACATGGTGTGGATTCCGCCGAACCAGGGTCTGCGTCGCATTCCCGAGCTGCTCGAAGCGAAGTTCCAGGACCTCACCCCGCACCTCTCCGGTGACGCGGTCAAGAAGTACCCGAACCTCGCCAACCTCCCGGAATTCGCCTGGAAGACCGCCGTCATCAACGGCAAGATCTTCGGCGTTCCCGTGGCGTACGGCCGTATGGGCCAGGTGTACGTCACCAACGAGGACTTCTGGAAGCCGGTCGGCGGAGCCACCTTCTCCAGCGCGCAGGACTTCCTCGACAAGGGCAAGGAACTGCTCGACGTCAAGCGCAAGAAGTACGTGCTGGAGCCCGCCTACACGAACCATGTCGGCATGTACGCCCAGTGGTTCGGCGCTCCGTCCGGGTGGTCCGAGAAGGACGGCAAGCTGGTCCACCAGTTCGAGACCGACGAATTCCGTGAGGCCCTCGAATTCGGTGTGAAGGTGAGCAAGGCCGGGCTGTTCTGGCCGGACCCGAACCTCACCACCACCCGCGAGAAGATGGCGCAGGGCACCCTCGGCGCGTACGTCCAGTCCTTCCCGTCGTTCCTGGTGGACGTGAAGACGTACAGCTTCCCGTTCGGGATCATCATGCCGTTCGCCGCCAAGGCGGGTGTGACCCCGCACTTCTACTACGGGCTCGGCTCGGTCGGTTACACCGCGATCAACAAGAAGGCCGACAAGAAGCGGCTGGACATGCTGCTGAAGGTCCTGGACTACCTCGCCGCGCCCTTCGGCACGGAGGAGCGGCTGTTCCTCGACAACGGCATCGAGGGCACGCACTTCAAGCGCACCGCGAAGGGCGACGTCACGCTCACCGACAAGGGCAACGCGGAAGCCGTCACCACGGGCATGCCGGTGTCCTTCCTGGCCAACGCGCCGGAGTACCTCTACCTGCCGGGCCAGGCCGATCTGACGCGCCGTATCCACGACTGGCAGAAGAAGCTGATCGCGATGGCCGTGATCAACCCGACCGTCGGTCACTACTCCGACACCTACGCCAGCAAGGGCGCGTCCCTGACGCAGGGCGTGAACGACGGGATCAAGGACATCGTCGCGGGCCGCAAGCCGATCTCCGCGTACGACGGACTGGTGCGCACCTGGCGTTCCGGCGGCGGCGACAAGATCCGCCGCGAGTTCGAGAAGTCCATCGAGATGACCGGCAAGTGAGTACCCGTACAACCGCCGCCCCCGGGCGGCCGAGGAGCACCATGCAAGACCTCCGTATCGGCGTGATCGGCCTCGGCCTGCGCGCCAACCTGGCCGACGCGGCCCACCGCCCGGGTGCCGGGTCCGTCGTCGCGGCCGTCGCCGACACCGATCCCGCGGTGCGGGCCAAGGTGGCCGACCGGTTCACCGGAGCGGTCGCGGTCGAGGACTACCGCACGCTGCTCGACGACGCCACCATCGACGCGATCATCGTGGCCACCCCCGACGACACCCACGAGGCCGTCGCCTGCGACGCGTTGCGTTCGGGCAAGGCCGTGTACGTCGAGAAGCCGCTCGGCATCACCGTCGAGCAGTGCGACACGATCCTGCGCACCGCGTACGAGACGGGCACCCGGCTGTACGTCGGCCACAACATGCGGCACATGGGCGTGGTGCGGCTGATGCGCGACATCATCGCGCGCGGGGACATCGGTGAGCCCAAGACCGTGTGGGTACGGCACTTCGTGTCGTACGGCGGCGACTACTACTTCAAGGACTGGCACGCCGACCGCACCCGCACCACCGGGCTGCTGCTCCAGAAGGCCGCGCACGACATCGACGTGGTGCACTGGCTGGCCGACGGCTACACGCAGCGCGTCAACGCCATGGGCGACCTGATGATGTACGGCGACCTGCCGCGCCGGGAGCCGGGCACACCCCGTCCCGACGGCTGGCTGCGGGAGTTCGACTGGCCGCCGGCCACCCGCAAGGACCTCAACCACGTGGTGGACGTCGAGGACGTGTCCGTCATGAACATGCGGCTGGACAACGGTGTGATCGCCGCCTACCAGCAGTGTCACTTCAGCCCGGACTACTTCCGCAACTACACGGTCATCGGCACCGAAGGCCGGCTGGAGAACTTCGGTGACCGGCCGGGCGACGAGGTCAAGGTCTGGAACACCGGGCCGACCGGCTACCGGGCCGACGCCGACGCGGTCTACAAGGTGCCGGAGTCGAAGGGCTCGCACGGCGGGGCCGACGAGCGGATCATCACGGAGTTCTGCCGGTTCGCCCGGGAGGGCGGGGCGACCGACACGTCGCCGGTCGCCGCCCGGATGAGCGTGGCCGCCGGTGTGATGGCCACCCAGTCGCTGCGTGAGGGCGGTACGCCCTACGACGTGCCGCCGCTCGACCCGGAGCTGATCGCCTACTTCGCCGCGGGCCAGCAGCGGGACTGACGGTCTCGGCGATGACACGTGGCGGGCGGGGCCGCAGGGGCCCCGCCCGCCGTTCACACGGCGATGACCTCGACGCCCGCGTCGGTGAAGAGATCCGTCATCGACTGGCTGATGAAGCTGTCCGTGACCAGGATGTCCACCTGATCGGTGGTGCAGATCCTGGCGAAGGCGCGCATGCCGAGCTTCGTGGAGTCCGCCGCGACCACCACGCGCTCGGCACGCTCGCACAACAGCCGGTTGATGCCCGCCTCGTCCTCGTGGTGCGCCGCCGCTCCGTGCACCACGTCGAAGCCGTTCACCCCGAGGACGGCGGTGTCCATGGTGATCTGGCCGAGGACGCCGTTGGCGAGCGGCCCGGTGAGTTCGTACGACTGCGGGCGGGCCACTCCGCCGGTCACCACGATCTTGAACTGGGGCCGGATGGCGAGCTCGTTGGCGATGTTCAGCGCGTTGGTCACGACGGTGAGCGCCGGAGTTCCCGTCGACAGGTCGGGGCGGACGGCGAGCGCGCGGGCGACTTCCGTCGTCGTGGTGCCGCCGGTGAGGCCAACTGCCTCGCCCGCGGTGATCAGTTCGGCGACTGCCTGCGCGATACGCTGCTTCTCCGATGCGCGGCGTGCCGTCTTGTAGCGCAGCGGGAGTTCGTAACTGACGCCGTGCACGACGGCGCCACCACGGGTGCGCACCAGCATCTGCTGCTGGGCGAGTTGGTCGAAATCACGCCGGATGGTGGCGGCCGACACGTCGAGCGCGAGGGCGGCAGCCTCGACATCGAGACGGCCCTGTTCGACGAGCAGCTCAAGGAGTGCCTTCCAACGCGCGTCGCGGGACTGGGACATCTCTCGCACTCTCCTCTTCGGTGGAACGATGCGACCCTAACCCAGAATCGCATAGTGCTTGATTGTGCTTGAAACAACGCAGTATCTTGCAGAAATAAACATTGACCTGAGGGGTGGAATCCAGACATGAGCCATGTCCAGAACGAGCTGTCCAGTCAGCCCGAGTGCTGGGAGCGCGCTGCGGCGCTGGCCGGAAGCCAGGCGGCGGCTCTGCCGTCCGCCGGTGAGCGCGTCGCGATCGTCGGCTGCGGAACCTCGTGGTTCATGGGGCAGGCCGTGGCCGCGCTGCGCGAGGGGTCGGGCCAGGGCGAGACCGACGCCTTCGCGGCGTCCGAATTCCCCTTCAACCGCAGCTACGACCGCGTCATAGCGCTCAGCCGCTCGGGTACCACGACCGAGGTGCTCGAACTCCTCGCCAAGGTGCGCGGCACGTCCCGTACGACCGCGATCATCGGTGACCCCAAGACCCCCGCGATCGACGCCGCCGACGACGTCGTCGTCCTCGAATTCGCCGACGAGCAGTCCGTCGTCCAGACCCGGTTCGCCACCACCGCGCTCACGCTGCTCCGCGCCCACCTCGGCCTGCACACCGACGCCGTCGTGGCCGACGTGCGGACCGCGCTCGCCGAGCCGCTGCCCGAAGGGCTGGTCGACTGCTCGCAGTTCACCTTCCTCGGCCGCGGCTGGAGCAACGGCCTCGCGCAGGAGGCCGCGCTGAAGATGCGCGAGGCCTCGCTGTCCTGGACCGAGGCGTACCCCGCCATGGAGTACCGCCACGGCCCGATCAGCATCACCACCGAGGGCACCGCGACCTGGATGTTCGGCGAGACCCCCGAGGGCCTGGAGGAGCAGGTCCGCTCCACCGGCGGCATGTGGGTGGCCGGCGGTCTCGACCCGCTCGCCGAGCTCGTCCGGGCGCAGCGCCTGGCCGTCGCCATCGCGGCGGCCCGCGGTCTCGACCCGGACTCCCCGCGTCACCTCACCCGTTCCGTCATCCTCGACGAGGGCTGAGCGATGCCCCTCGCCGAGAGCGGGACGCTGGTCGCCGACGCCGCCGCCCGGCGCGGCGCGGTGGCCGCGTTCAACATCATCACGCTGGAGCACGCGGAGGCGGTGATCGCCGGGGCCGAGGCCGCCGGCGCCCCGGTCATCCTCCAGATCAGCGAGAACGCGGTGAAGTACCGGCAGGGGCAGCTGCTTCCGCTGGCGCGCGCCGCGGCCGAGGCGGCGCGGCTCGCGGCCGTGCCCGTCGCGCTGCACCTCGACCACGTGAAGAGCGACGCCCTGCTGCGGCAGGCGGCCGACGCCGGGTTCAGCTCGGTGATGTACGACGCCGCGCACCTCCCGTACGCGGAGAACCTGGCCGCGACCCGGAACGCCGCCGAGTGGGCGCACTCCCACGGGCTGTGGATCGAAGCCGAGTTGGGCGAGGTCGGTGGCAAGGACGGCGCCGCACCGCTGGACGCGCACGCACCGGGCGCGCGTACCGAGCCGGAGGAGGCCCGCGCGTTCGTGGCCGACTCCGGGGTGGACGCGCTGGCCGTGGCGATCGGCAGCTCGCACGCGATGACCTCGCGTACCGCCGTGCTCGACCACGACCTGCTCGGCCGGCTGCGGAAGGCCCTCGACGTACCGCTGGTGCTGCACGGCTCCTCCGGTGTGCCGGACGCCGAACTCTCCGCGGCCGTCACCGGCGGCATAGCCAAGGTCAACATAGGTACGGCCCTGAACATCGCGATGACCACCGCGATCCGGGAGGTCCTCACCGCCCGCCCCGAGGCGGTCGACTCGCGGACGTACCTCAAGGCCGGGCGGCAGGCGATGGCCGAGACGGTCACCGGGCTGATCACGCTGCTCGGAGCCGCGACCGCGGCGTAGTGCCGGGGCCGCGAACCGTTCAAGGGGTTCCGTGGACCGTGCCCTGAAGCGCCGGACGGGCTGATTCCGCAGCCCGTCCGGCCCTTCTTCAGTCCGTGCGGTGCTTGAGGGCAGCACGTCCGGCCGCGGTCCACAGCGCAGGGACCAGGGTGCCGGCCGCCGCCGCGACCGTCACCGTCAGCGCGATCACCGCGTACTGGGCCGGCGGCAGGTACGGAAGGGTGCCCGCCACCGACAGCCCGAACGCCACCAGCGGGACCGCCGCCACCACCGTGCCGATCAGCAGGCCCGCGACCGCGATCAGCGCCGTCTCCGCCATCAGCATCCGGACGAGCTGCGACCGCCGGGCGCCGATCAGACGCAGCAGGGCGAGTTCCGGGCGGCGCCCCACGGTGATCAGCACCAGTGTGCTGATCACGGAGAGCACCGTGAACCCGCCGATCACCCCCACACCGACCACCAGCAGCCCCTGCCGGTCGGGCGCGGGGACCGGCCGCACATCGGCCGCGGCCGTCGCACGGAGCCGGAACCCGGTGTACGGGGCGAGCGCGGCCCGCACCGCGTCCGCGTCCGACGTGACGTCGAGCGCCACCAGGATGTGATGGTCGCGCGGCGCCGACATGTGCGCGGCGAGCTGGTCGTGCGGGAGCAAGAAGTCGCCCACGCCCAGGGCGCGTTCGTAGACCGCCACCACCCGCAGCCGGGCCTCGGTTCCGTCGCCGTACCGCAGCCCCACGGTCGAGCCGGGACGGACGCCGAGTTCGTCCGCGCGGTCCTTGCCGACGGCCACGGTGTCCCGGCCCGTCAACCGCGCCGGATCACCGGCGGTCACCCCCGGATCGAGCAGCGAGGTCAGCCCCTCGGCCGTCACCCCCTGGACCGGTACGCGGTCCAGCACCGGGTCGCCCGCCGAACGGTGTGCCAGGACGACCGTGCTGTGCAGCACACCGGTGGCCGCCCGCACACCCGGTGCGTGCCGCACGGCCGTCGCCGCGCCCACCGGCAGCCCGGCGGGCGGCCCGTCGACGGTCAGACCGGCCCGCACCGCAGCCGCCGCACCGGCATCGGTGGCCCGCTCCAGCGTGGTGCCCGCCGACAGCTGTACGCAGACGAAGGCGACCACCAGCACGATCGGAGTCAGCGCCGCCCCCAGCCTGCGGGCGTGCGCGGTCAGCGCCGAGGCCGCGAGGAACCCGGCGGGCCCGCCCGAGCGGCGCAGCGGCGCGCCCAGGACCCGGGTGACCGTGCGGGCGATGGCCGGGCTGAGCAGCGCGACCGCGACGACCAGCCCGAGCACGGAGGTGGACGCGGCGGCAGCGGCGAGCTGGCCGCTCTGCAGCGTGGCCGTACCGGCCGCGCCGAACCCCACCACGGCCATCACCAGCCCGGCGCCCAGCCGGAACCGGCCCGGCTCGCCGGGCTCCGCCGACGCCGCCGAACTCATCGCCTCCGCGGGCCGCACGGCCGTCACGGCACGCGCCGCGAGCGCCGCGACCGGGCGCGCGGCGGCCACCACGAGCACGGCGGCGGCGAGCGGCGCGGCGAGGAACAGCCACGGCGGCGCGGGCAACGGCAGTGACGCAGAGGTGAGTTGGTGCCGCAGCAGCAGCCCCAGCGGCACGGACCCGACCGCCCCCGCGCCGGCCGCGGCCGGCGCCACCCGCATCACCTCGTGCCCGACGGCGGCCCTGAGCTGCCGGGGTGTCGCACCGACGGCCCGCAACAGGGCCAGTCCGGGCAGCCGCTGGTACACGGCCTGCGAGATCGTGGCGGCGATGACCAGCAGCGCGACCATCACCACGGTGGAGGCGATCGACGCCAGCAGGGCCAGCAGGTCGTCCCGGTCCCCGAGCGCGCCCAACTGCTCGGCCACGCCCCGGCCCGCACCGGTCAGGACCCGGAGCGAACCGTCGGGCAGCGCCGCGCGCAGCGAGTCGTGCAGCGCCCCGGTGGACACACCGGGCTCGGCGATCACGCCGACGGCGTCCACCGTGCCGGGGTGCCCGGCCAGCGCGCTCAGCCGGTGCTCCGTGAAGAAGACGGCGGGGGAGCCGGAACGGTGCGCGGAGGCCAGACCGGAGACGGTGTAGGGCCGCGCCGGTCCGTCGATCTGGAGCCGGACGGTGCCGCCGACCCGGACACCGTGCGCCAGCGCCGTGTCCAGCACCACCTCGTCCGGACCGGTGGGAGCACGGCCCGCCGTCAGTCCGTACGGAGTGAGCGCCGCCGAGGGCCAGGAGCGGCCCACCGCGGGACGCCCGCCCGGCAGGGTCAGCGGGACCGAGTCGTCCGCCACCGCGCGGGCCACCCCGTGGGCGCCCCGCACCTCGGCGAGTACCGCACGGCTGAGCCCGGCCCGCTCGGGCAGATACGCGGTCGCCGTCTTCGGCTTGCTGCCCCACGGTTTCGCCGTGTACGAGATCCGCTGGTTCGCCGCCACCACCGCGTCCGCCGCCCCGTACCGCTCCACCGGAGGCTGCGCCACCAGCAGCGATCCGATCACGAAGGCGAAGGCCCCCAGCAGGGTGCCCGCGAGCGCCACCGCGGCGAACACCGCGGCCCACGCCCGGCGGTGGACCTTGAGCGAGCGCGCGGCGAGGAAGACCGAGGCCCGCCGGATCCCCCGGCGCGTCTCCTTCGGCGTTCTCGTCCGCGGCGCTCCGTTCTCCGCTGTGCTGGTCACAGCAGCTTGCCGCCGTCCATCGTCAGGACGGTGTCCGCCCAGTTCGCGGCCGTGGGGTCGTGCGTGACCATGACGACCGTACGGCCGTCGGCCCGCACCGCGTCGCGCAGCAGACCGAGCACCAGGACCGCCGACTCCGGATCGAGCGAGGCCGTCGGCTCGTCCGCGAAGATCACGTCCGGGCCGGTGACCAACGCCCGTGCCACCGCGACCCGTTGCTGCTGGCCGCCCGAGAGCCGGTGGGGCGCGTCGGTGTCCCGGTCGGCGAGACCGACCCGCGCCAGCAGCCGCCTGCCGCGCTCCCGGATGCCGGGCGCGGAGGGATCCGCCCCGGCCAGCACCAGCGGAAGCACCACGTTCTCGCCGACACTCAGCGAGTCCACCAGATTCAGCGCGTGCGACTGGAAGACGAACCCGACCCTGTCCCTTCGCAGCCGTGTCAGGGCGGTCTCGCTCAGCGCCCCCAGATCCGTACCACCGATGCGTACCGTCCCCGAAGTCGGCCGGTCCAGGCCGGCGGCGCACTGCAGGAAGGTGGACTTGCCCGAACCCGACGGCCCCACCACCGCGGTGAAACTCCCCGCCGGGACCGTACAGCTGACCCCGTCGAGGGCCGCTGTCTCCCGACCGGCCCCCCGGCCGTAGACCCGGCTCACCGATTCCAGCGTCAGCATGTGCACCGCTCCTTCGCCCTACGTACATGTCCTGCGAAAACGGTAGGTACGGCGGGTGCGTGCGCGCCAGGGAGCGCGCTCCCGGACGGGGGTTCAGCCAGCTCCACCACGGAGGCGGGTGCGGACCGTAGCGCGCGTGGGCCGCCGGGCCCGTACCGTGGCGGATCATGAGCACCGCACCGGCCGACCGCACCCCGCTGACGGCGGCGATCCTGCGTGCCGGGGACGCCTCGCGCTACCTGCTCGTCGGGCTCGCGGTCGCGCTGGTCTGTTACGTGAGCCTCTTCGGGGTCGCCGCCGCGCTGCTCTTCGCCCTGATCGCCATCGGGCTGCCCGCCTGGCCCGAGGTGGTGAAGCTGCTGAGGAAGCTGGCGCAGGCCGAACGGCGGCGCGCGGCACGGCGGTTGGGGACTGCGGTGCCGGAACCCGCGCGGTACCTGCCGTTGGAGGGCGAGACCGCGGTGCGGGTACGGCTGGCCCTCACCGACCCGGCGACCTGGCGGATCGTGCGCTGGCTGGCCGTCCAGACGGTCCTCGGGATGATCTTCGGATACGCCACCCTGATCGTCTGGCCGGTGGCCCTGCTCGTGGACGGGATCCATCTGAGCGTCATGCACCTCGTCGACCGGCGCCGCACCGACGAGTACGGCACCGAACCCCCGGCACGCAGGGGCCTGGTGCTGCGGTGGCTGCCCGAACTCGCCGACCTGGCAGCCGCGTGGACCCGCGATCTGCTCAGGCCGGGGCCGCCGCCCACCGGGATGGCCGAGCGGATCACCCAGCTGACGGAGAGCCGGGCCGGGGCCGTCGAGGCGCACGGCGCCGAACTGCGCCGTATCGAACGGGACCTGCACGACGGGGCGCAGGCCAGGATCGTCGCACTCTCGATGCGGATCGGACTCGCCAAGCAACTGCTCGACCGCGACCCGGAAGTGGCGCGGCAACGACTCGACGAAGCACAGGACGGCGCCGAGGAGGCACTCGCCGAGCTGCGCCACGTCGTACGCGGCATCCACCCGCCGGTGCTCACCGACCGCGGACTGGCAGGCGCGGTACGGGCCCTGGCGGCCGGGGTGACCGTCCCCGTCGAGGCGGACCTCGACGGGGTCGACGACGGCCGCAGGCTGCCCGCCGCGATCGAGGCAGCCGCCTACTTCGTCGTCGCCGAGGCGCTCACCAACATCAGCAAGCACAGCGGGGCGACCACCGCGACGGTACGGATCGCCCGCGGACCGGGCGTGCTCCGGGTCCACATCGGCGACGACGGGTGCGGCGGCGCCGACGAGGGCGCCGGCAGCGGACTGGTGGGGATCAGACGGCGGGTCGCCGCGCTGGACGGCACCACCCGTATCGTCAGCCCCACCGGGGGGCCGACGGAGATCGAGGTGGAGCTGCCGTGCGCGTCGTGATCGCTGAGGACAATGCGCTGTTGCGGGAGGGGCTGACGCTGCTGCTGACGTCCTCGGGGCACGAGGTCGTCGCGGACGCGGCCACCGGGCCCGAGATCCTGCCCGCCCTGCTGGAACACCGCCCCGACGCGGCGGTCCTGGACGTACGGCTGCCGCCGTCGTTCCGCGACGAGGGGCTGCGGGCGGCGCTCGCCGCACGCGTGGAACTGCCCCGGCTGCCGATCCTGGTGCTCTCGCAGTACGTCGAGGAGACCTACGCGGCGGAGCTGCTGGCCCAGGGCGCGCAGGGCATCGGCTATCTGCTGAAGGACCGGGTGGGCCGGGTCGACCAGTTCCTCCAGGCCCTCGAACGGGTCGCCGCGGGAGGGACCGCGCTCGACCCGGAGGTGGTGACGCAACTGCTGACCAGGAAGTCGGCCGCGCGTCCGCTGCAGAGCCTCACCCCGCGCGAACGGGAGGTGCTGGAACACATGGCCCAGGGCAAGGCGAACGGCACCATCGCCGCTGAACTGACGGTCACCGAGCGGGCGGTGAGCAAACACATCGGCTCGATCTTCGCCAAGCTCGGACTGCCGCCGGACGACGGCTCGGTGCACCGGCGGGTACTGGCGGTACTGGCCTATCTGGAAGGGAACGCCCCGCAGTAGGTCCTGATCCGGCCCCGACGCCCGACGCCCGACGCCCGACGCCCGACGCCCGACGCCCGACGCCCGACGCCCGACGCCCGACGCCCGTCACCCCGGCCCCGATGCCCGTCCCCCGGCCCCGATGCCCGTCACCCCGGCCCCGGCGCCCGTGCCCCGGTCCGGCCGCTACTTCAGCCGGGCCACGGCCCACTTCGCCTCCTGGGCCAGCATGCCGAGGTTGCGGTGGGCGGACTTGCTCATCCCGGCGTGCAGCTCGCCGGCGACGGCCAGCGCTTCCGTGGCCACGGTCGCGAGCCCCGCCCCGGCCGCCGCGAGCGCGATCTCGAAGGACTCGGCGGTGACCAGCGTCCCCAGCCCGAGGCGCCGCCACGGCCGGTCGGACCCCTCCGCGTCAAGAATCTCCGGGACCCGCCGCAGCGTCTCCCAGGCGCCGGCCGGATCGCCCGAACGCCGCTGGAGCCCGGCGAGCCTGCGGTACGCCGAAGCCCGGTCCCAGGGCCGGTCCTGGAGCGAGGCGTATCCGGACTGGGCGCGTGCCGCCTGGAAGTGGTCGCCGAGCGCTTCGAGTTCGACGCTCAGTGCGCGCAGCAGATCGGCCTGCGGCCCGGTGTCGTCCAGGATGCGCAGCAGCGCCACCCGGGCCGCCTCGGTCCGGCCCTGCCGCGCGGCGAGCCGGATCCAGGTCAGCTCCGGCTCGCGCGCGGGGTCCTCGCCGTACAGCGCGCCGTCCACCCCGCGCGCCCACTCGGCCAGCGCCTCCGGCCGCTCCGGGAATCCGTCCGGACCCCACCGGAACGCGGGCTTCGCCGTCCGGACCTCGCCCAGCAGCGGCAGGTCCTCCGCGCGGCCGTGCAGAGCGACCAGGACCGCCGCGAGCCGCAGCTCCTCGCTGCGCTCCGGGTCGGCGGCCTCGGCCGCCAGCAGCCGCCGCAGCAGCGGCAGATCGCGGTCCTGCCGGTCGAACTGCGCGGCGCGCAGCACCGCGGCCCGCCGCCCGCCGTCCTGCTCCGCATCGGCCCAGCCCGCGGTCGACTCCCGCAGCAGGGCCAGGTCCGCCCGACCCGCCGCCAGGACCGTCTCCCGCAGTGGCGGGCGCGGATGCGGATCGAGCCGGGCGTAGGCAGGCCCCTCCGCGGAGTTGAGCAGCAGATGGTCCGGTTCGGTACGGAGCAGGGCCGTGTGCAGCCGGGTGATCAGTTCGACGGGGGAGCGGGCGGGAAAGCCGAGCGCGGCGCGCAGTTCGGCCCGCCGGGTATCCAGGTCCGGTATGTACGCACGGATCTCCGCCTCCGCACCGGCCACCGCCGCCAGCAGCTGATCCGCGTCCGCGGTGGGGGAGAGATGCAGCAGACCGTGCCAGCCGGGCAGCCCGACCAGCACCTCCAGCGCCTCGTCCAGACTGTCGCCGATCAGCCCGGCCTCACCCTCGGACGAGGCGTAGAGCACAGGTCCGCCGCCGCACACGAAGTACGTACCCCCGGTGCCGTCACCGGCCACCGGCTCCAGCGAGGCCCCCGACGCCAGCCGGACCGCCTCGACGTGCTCGGCCCTGGACAGGTCGAATTCGAACGGGTAGGCAGCCACGTCGGCCAGCGCGGGCTGGGCCCTCAGGAGGTCGATGGCACGTCCGTAAACCGTCATAGGGGAAACGTAACAGCCATGTCGGACATGACCCTCACGCCGGTTGCAACAGGTCCCACCGGTTCCCGTACCGGCGGTATTCGGTCGAGCACGCGACGCCCGAGGCGGGAGAGGCATCCGCAGGAGTGCCCCCGGGAGGGACAATGCCTCCATGACTCCGCCGACTCCGCAGCACCTCCTGGACCGTGCCCGGCGGCTCGCCGGTACCGGAGAACGGCGGATCCTCGGCATCGCGGGCCCGCCCGGCGCCGGGAAGTCCACCCTCGCCGCCCGGCTCGTCGAGGCGCTCGAAGGCCGCGCCGTGCTCGTCCCGATGGACGGGTTCCACCTCGCCGGAACCGAACTGCGCCGCCTCGGCCGCGCCGACCGCAAGGGTGCCCCGGACACCTTCGACGAGGCCGGGTACGTGGCCCTGCTCACCCGGCTGCGGACGCCCGACGGCGACACCGTGTACGCCCCCGCCTTCGACCGGGCGCTGGAGGAGCCGGTCGCCGGATCGGTCGCGGTGCCGCCCGACGTGCCGCTCGTCGTCACCGAGGGGAACTACCTGCTGCACTGGCCGCGCGCGCGTGCCCTGCTCGACGAGGCGTGGTTCCTGGCCCCCGACAGCGACGAGCGCGTCCGCCGGCTCGTCGCACGGCACATCGCGCACGGCAGGAGCCGCGAGGCGGCCGAGGCCTGGGTGCACCGCTCGGACGAGGCCAACACCCGGACCGTCGAGCGCACCAGGGACCGGGCCGACCTGATCGTGTCGCATCTCTGAACGGCGCCCGGCAGGATGGGGCCATGCCCACCGAACCCGTACCGTTCACCGCCGACGACTACCGCGCCCGGATGGCCCGTGCCGCACGGAGCGCCGCGGACGCCGGACTCGCCGGAGTGCTCGTCGCCCCCGGCCCCGACCTCGTCCACCTCACCGGCTACCGGCCGACCGCGGCCACCGAGCGGCTGACCATGCTGGTCCTCGCAGCGGGCCAGGACCCGGTCCTCGTCGTACCGACGCTGGAGGCCGCGGACGCCGAGCACGCCGTCGGCGCGCCCGCCCTCACCCTGCTGGACTGGACCGACGGCAAGGACCCCTACGCGCTCACCGCGTCGCTGCTCGGCGCGGACGGCCGGTTCGCGGTCAGCGACAACGGCTGGGCGATGCACCTGCTGGGGCTCCAGCGGACCCTGCCCGACAGTTCCTACGTGTCGCTGACCGAGGCCCTGCCGATGCTGCGCGCCGTGAAGGACGCGCCGGAACTGGAGCGCCTCGAAGCGGCGGGAGCGGCGGCCGACGCGACGTACGGGGAGATCCTCGAGGTCCGCTTCTCCGGACGCCGGGAGACGGACATCGCCGCCGAACTGGCCGCGCTGCTCCGGGAGTTCGGCCACTCCCAGGTGGACTTCACGGTCGTCGGGTCCGGCCCCAACGGCGCCAACCCGCACCACGAGGCGGGCGAGCGGGTCATCGAGGCCGGCGACATGGTCGTACTCGACTTCGGTGGCCTCAAGCACGGCTACGGCTCCGACACCTCCCGTACGGTGCACGTCGGCGAGCCGAGCGTCGCCGAGCAGCGGGTGCACGACGTCGTACGCGAGGCGCAGCAGGCCGGCTGCGACGCCGTACGGCCGGGCGCCGCCTGCCAGGACATCGACCGGGCGGCCCGCGCGGTCATCACCGATGCCGGTTACGGCGAGCAGTTCATCCACCGCACCGGTCACGGCATCGGTGTCACCACGCACGAGCCGCCGTACATGATCGAGGGCGAGGAGCAGCCGCTGGTCCCCGGCATGTGCTTCTCCGTCGAGCCGGGCATCTATCTCCCCGGCCGCTTCGGCGTACGGATCGAGGACATCGTCACGGTCACCGAGGACGGCGGGCGGCGGCTGAACACCACCCGCCGCGAGATGGCGATCGTCGAGTAGGCGAGCAGCCCCCGCCCGCCGTCCTCATGAATCGGCGATCACCACACAGGACTCGGGCGGCAACAGCAGCACCCCGTCGGCGCCCGGCGGCCGGACCGGCTCCCAGGACGCCAGGATCCGGCCATCGCGCCCGTTCAGCGGGATGTGCGCGGGCTCCTTGCCGAGGTTGACGGCGATCCGGAGATCGCCCCTGCGCAGCGCCAGCCAGCGCGCGTCCTCGTCGTGGGCGACCCTGACGGACGCCAGGTCCGCGTCGACCAGATCGGGCTGGGTACGGCGCAGCGCGACCAGTTCGCGGTACCAGTCGAGCAGCCGTGCGTGGTGCCCGCCCGCCGGCTCCGACCAGTCCAGGCAGGAGCGTTCCCGGGTGGCCGGGGACTGCGGGTCGGGGATGTCGTCCGCAGCCCACCCGTGTGCGGCGAACTCCCGGCGCCGGCCGCCCCGTACGGCCTCGGCGAGTTCCGGATCCGAGTGGTCGGTGAAGAACTGCCAGGGGGTGTCCGCCCCCCACTCCTCGCCCATGAACAGCATCGGGGTGAAGGGCCCGGTGAGCACCAGTGTCGCCGCGCACGCCAGCAGGCCGGGTGACAGGGTGGCCGAGAGCCGGTCGCCGAGCGCGCGGTTGCCGATCTGGTCATGGGTCTGGGCGTAGCCGAGGAAGCGGTGCGCCGGAGTCGTCGCGCGGGGCACCGGGCGGCCGTGCGTCCGGCCGCGGAAGGTCGAGTACGTACCGTCGTGGAAGAAGACGCGGGTCAGCGTCTTGGCGAGGGCGGCCAGCGGCGCTTGCGCGAAGTCGGCGTAGTAGCCGTGGGATTCACCGGTCAGCGCGGTGTGCAGGGCGTGGTGGAAGTCGTCGTTCCACTGGGCGTGCACCCCGAGACCGCCCGCCGCGCGCGGTGTCGTCGTCCGCGGATCGCACAGATCGGACTCGGCGATCAGGAAGAGCGGCCGGTCCTGCTCGGCCGCGAGGACGTCGGTGGCCGCTGACAGTTCCTCCAGGAAGGTCAGCGCCCGGGTGTCGGCGAGCGCGTGGACCGCGTCCAGCCGCAGCCCGTCCAGCCGGTAGTCCCGCAGCCAGGCCAGCGCGCTCCCCAGCAGATAGGCGCGGACCTCGTCGGAACCGGGTGCGTCGAGATTGACCGCCGCGCCCCACGGGGTGTGATGGGCCTCCGTGAAGTAGGGACCGAAGGCGGGCAGGTAGTTGCCGGAGGGGCCCAGGTGGTTGTGGACCACGTCGAGGACGACTCCCAGCCCGTGCGCGTGGGCCGCGTCGACGAAGCGCTTCAGCCCCTGCGGGCCGCCGTACGGCTCGTGCACCGCCCACAGCGAGACCCCCTCGTACCCCCAGCCGTGCCGTCCGGGGAAGGGGCAGACGGGCATCAGCTCGATGTGGGTGATCCCCAGCCGGGCGAGGTGAGCCAGCCGCTGCGCGGCGGCGTCGAAGGTCCCTTCGGGGGTGTACGTGCCGATGTGCAGCTCGTACAGCACGGCCCCCGGCAGCCGCCTGCCGGTCCACTCCTCCCGCCACCGGTACGTGTCGTGGTCGACGACCGCGCTGAGGCCGTCCGGTCCTGCTGGCTGACGGCGCGAGCGCGGGTCGGGCAGCACCGGACCGCCGTCCAGCGAGAAGCCGTAGTGGTCGCCGTCCGCGGCGTCCGCCGTGACGGTCCACCAGCCGTCCCGCAGCGGATCGCGCTCCATCGCCGCATCCTGACCGGCCAACTGGAGCGTGACCTGCTCCTTCTCCGGTGCCCACACCTCGAACAGCACAGAGTCCCCCTCGTCGTCGGAACCGCGACCGGTCGGCTGACTCTCATCTTGGCAAGATCAGGGGCTGGAGCGAGCGCACTCGGGCCATTAGGGTCGCGATCCATGAAGATTCCGTCGTTGCCCACCTTCCCGCCCGGCTTCCTCTGGGGCGCGTCCGCCTCCGCCTTCCAGACCGAAGGCGCGGCCAGAGCAGACGGGAAGGGTCCATCCGGCTGGGACGCCTTCGCCGCACAGCCGGGCCGGATCAAGGACGGCGGGGACGGAACGCGCGGCACCGGCTTCTACGAGCGGTACCGCGAGGACGTGGCCCTGCTCGCCGGACTCGGCGCCGGGGCCTTCCGCTTCTCCGTGAGCTGGCCGCGCGTCGTCCCCGACGGCACGGGCGCCGTCAACGCCGCCGGGCTCGACTTCTACGACCGGCTCGTCGACGACCTGTGCGCGCACGGCATCACGCCCGCGCCGACCCTCTACCACTGGGACACCCCGCTGGCCCTGGAGGAGCGGGGCGGCTGGCTCGACCGGGACACGGCGTACCGTTTCGCCGACTACGCGGGCATCGTCGCCGAACGCCTCGGCGACCGGGTCCCGATGTGGATCACCATCAACGAACCGGCCGAGGTGACACTCCTCGGCTATGCGCTGGGCGAGCACGCCCCCGGCAAGAAGATGCTCTTCGACGCGCTGCCCGCGGCCCACCACCAGCTGCTCGCCCACGGGCTCGCCGTCCGCGCGCTGCGTGCGGCAGGCGCGTCGGACATCGGCATCGCCGTCTCGCACACCCCCGTCTGGACGGCGGGCGACAGCGAGGAGGACCGGTTCGGTGCCGAGCTGTACGACACGGTCTCCAACTGGCTGTTCGCCGACCCGCTCCTCACCGGCGCCTACCCCGACGAGAACTTCGCCGCACTGATGCCGGGCCCGGTCGCGGAGGACCTGGAGATCATCTCGACACCGCTCGACTGGTACGGGGTCAACTACTACAACCCCACCCTGGTCGGCGCGCCCGCCCCGCAGGCACTCGACTCCTTCGCCGGATTCGACATACCGTCCGAACTCCCCTTCGGCATAAGGGAGATCGAGGGCTACGACCGGACCGACTTCGGCTGGCCGGTGGTCCCCGACGGGCTGCGCGAGATGCTCATCCAGCTGGAGAGCCGCTACGGCGACCGGCTGCCGCCGCTCTACATCACCGAGAACGGCTGCAGCTACGACGGCATCGAGGACCCCCGCAGGATCGCCTTCCTCGACGGCCATCTGCGCTCCCTGCACACCGCCATGTCCGAAGGCGTCGACGTCCGCGGCTACTTCACCTGGTCGCTCACCGACAACTTCGAGTGGATCGAGGGGAACGCCCAGCGCTTCGGCCTGGTCCACGTCGACTACGAGACGATGCGGCGCACCCCCAAGGACTCCTACCACTGGTACCGCGAGGTGATCCGCGGTTCGAAGTCCTGAGACCCACATGGGGGGGTGGACGAAGCCGCCCCCCCATGTGCCGGCCGGTCCAGGACAGGTCCTAAGCGC
>NZ_CALNVW010000049.1 GCF_940670765.1 Streptomyces sp. A 4/2 | reverse complement strand
CGAAAAAACTGTGTGCGGTGGTCGTGAAGCCTCTGGAACGATCCCACGATGGATTACTTGATACGTCCGGTACGGGCCGAGGAGTGGCTGAAGGTCAAAGAGCTGCGGCTGATGGCTCTGGAGGACCCCGCGGCGCCGGTCGCGTACCTCGAAACCCGTGCACAGGCCGTCGCCAGGCCCGATTCCTTCTGGCAGGACCGTGCGAAGGGCGCTTCGCACGGTGGTGACGCCCGGCAGTTCGTCGCGGAGAACAAGAACGGTGAGCGGACCGGCACGGTGGTCGTGCTGGTCGAGCCCGCCGGCACCGAGAGTGTCCTCGGCGCGGCGAGCTCCGTGACCCAGGCGCATCTGGTCGGCGTCTACGTGCGCCCCGAGTTCCGTGGAACCGGTCTCACGGAACAGCTCTTCCGCAGCGCGATCGAGTGGGCCTGGTCACTGGATGCCCCGAAGCTGGAGCGGGTACGGCTGTTCGTGCACGCGGCGAACGGGCGGGCTTCCGGCTTCTACCGGAAGTTCGGCTTCGCACCGTCCGGGGTGACCGTTCCCGCCCCCGGCTCCTCGGGCGGGCGGGAAGTGGAGATGGTGCTCGGGCGGCCGTAACCGCAGTGGGGCCGCCCCGTCGGGCGGTCAGGGTCGGCGGGCCGCCCAGGTGGTCCGGGTGGTCCGGACAGTGAGGTCTTCGCGCCGCTGGATGCTGTGGGGGCCTCCGTCGGCGAGAACCGTGTCGAGTGTGGCCAGGTCCTCGGCGGACAGCTGCCCGTCGAGGCGGGAGCGCATCCTCCCCAGGCACACCTGGGCGTAGCGGGCGGCAGCGGCAGGCAGCGGAGCGGGCAGGTCGATCGTGAAGAGGCGCTTGGTGTCCAGCACGAAGCCCGCGCGGGCCAGGTGATCGGTCCAGTCGACGGCCGGGCCCTGGTTCAGCGTGGCGTGTACACGGGCTTCCAGCCCGGGGCGGCCCATGCCCAGGTCGTCGGGCAGGAAGCGGGGGAAGAAGTCCATCTCGGTCACGGCCAGGAGACCGCCCGGCCGCAGGGCGTCGAACGCTCCGGCCAGCACGCGGTCGGGGTCGGCCATGTGATGCAGCGACGAGGCCGCCCAGACCAGGTCGTAGGTGCCGGACTCCGGCCAGTCCTCGTTCAGATCGGCCTGGAGGCCCCGGACCCGGTCGGCGAGGCCGAGGGCGGATGCCTTCTTCGACAACCGGTGGAGCATGTGCGGGGAGAGATCCACGCCTGTCACGTCGGCCTGCGTGAAGCGCCGTGCCAGCGCGATGGCGCCGGTCCCGGTCCCACTGCCCAGATCGAGGATGCGGCCGGGTTCCCGGTCGCTCAATTCGTCCAGCCAGGCAGTCAGCTCCGACAGGTAGGCAGCCAGAACCGCGGCGTCCAGTTCCAGAACCTCGGCCATGACGGCAGCGTCGGCGTCGGCCCCGCCATGGCCGTGGTGCGCGTGGGCGGCGTGCGTATCGGTGGTGTTCATACGCCGACGATAACGCTGCCTTGCGTGTAACGCGTACAGTCTTGCGTATGACGCAAGAAAGCGATTTGGACAGTACGGTCCGCATGCGCATCAGGAGCCTGCGGCAGGCACGCGGCTGGTCTCTCGACAGCCTCGCCGAGCGCGCCTTCCTGAGCCCTTCCACCCTGAGCCGGATCGAGACCGGGCACCGGCGCATCAGCCTGGACCAGCTGACCTCGCTGGCGCGTGCGCTGGGCGTCTCGCTCGATCAGCTGGTGGAGACCGTCACCGATGACGACGTCGTGATCAGGCCTCAGCGCGACGATCATCGCGGAGTGACCACCTGGCTGCTGAACCGTGGTTCGGGTCCGGGTGGGATCACCGTCGCCAGGATGCGCATCACGGAAGAGGTGAAGGGCAAGGGGGCTGATCAACTCGGAGTGCACCCGGGTACGGACTGGTTCACGGTCCTCTCGGGGACCGTCACGCTGATCCTCGGCGAGCGCGCTATCCGGGTCGAGACCGGCCAGGCGGCCGAGTTCTCGACGATGGTTCCGCACGCGATCAAGGCACACGGCGGACCGGCGGAAATCCTGTGCATCCTCGATCACGACGGACGGCGCACCCACCTCCACCCCCCGATGTGAACGGGGCCGGGACCTCGGGTTGCCAGGTACAAACTGTCCCTGGCAGAACGGTCGCAGCGGGGGAATGCTGGGTGTCATGAACGAGCGAACGGCACTGGTCACCGGTGCCAACAAAGGCATCGGCAGACACATCGCCGCCCAACTCGCCGCAGAGGGCTTCACGGTGTACGTGGGCTCCCGCGACGCCGGGCGCGGGCAGCGGGCTGCCGAGGAGATCGGCGGCGGCGCCCGCCTGCTGGTCCTCGACGTGACGGACCCCGACAGCGTCGCCGAGGCCGCGGCCCAGGTGGAGCACTTGGACGTCCTGGTCAACAACGCGGGCATCTCGCCCTCGCTCGCCCCGCCGGCCGAGTCCGGTGCCGAGGAGTTCCGGCGCACGTACGAGACGAACGTGTTCGCGGTCCTGGAGGTCACCAACGCCTTCCTGCCCGCCCTGCGACGGTCCGCGCACCCGCGGATCGTCAACATCTCCAGTGGCACCGCGTCGCTCACCTGGAGCACGAGCCCCAACCCTCAGTTCACCCCGGGACACGGCGGCGGTGCGGCCTACCGGTCGTCCAAGACCGCCCTGAACGCCCTGACCGTCTTCTACGGACAGACGCTGGCCGAGGAGGGCTTCAAGGTCAACGCGCTCGCTCCTGGCCTGCGTGCCACCGAGCTCAACCCCCGGGCCGCTGCCACCGGTGGGGATCCGGCCGAGGCTGCCCGGGGTGCTGTCCGGCTGGCGCTCCTGCCGGACGCGGGCCCCACCGGCGGGTTCTTCTCCTGGGACGGGACCCCCGTGCCGTGGTGAGCGTGCAGAGGTCGTGAGCGCTCAGCTGCTGCCCCCGATTGCCGGTCGGGCTTACGCCCGGTCCAGGTGCGGCCAGCGGCTGTGGGCCTGTTCGGGTGAGCGGAGCAGGGCCAGCGCGTGCAGCCCCTGTTCCCGGCCGGTCGCCAGGAGCTCCGGGAGCTGGGGGAGCGGGGCCACGGCCGCGATGTCGTCGAGGACGAGCGCCATTGGTGGGTCGAGCCGACCGTCAGTTGACCTTGCAGCCAAGCGGCGGCCGTGCCCGACCACGTGTGAGGCGAGTGCGGTGAGCAACGGCATCGCGCCGGGGCGCGTACGCGGGTCCTCGATTGCTTCACCCACCAGATAGAGAGTGCCCCCCTCGTGGATGAATGATTCCAGCGTGACCGTGTCGGTTCTGTTGGGTGTGCATGTCTCACGGATGTGGACCGTGGAGAGTGCGCTGAGCGCGCGTACCGTCAACTGCTGTGCGACGTCCCGGCGTTCCGGGTGGGCGGTGAGTGCCGATTCCAGCAGTCCGGCCGCGCCGCTCGATGCCTTGCTGTGGGTGCGGAGGATCCGTACGGGTTCATGGGCCGAGCCCGCGCCCTGGGCCCAGCGGTGCACCTGCTTGAAAGGGCGGCCGTCTATGGCGGCGGCGTGCAGCCAGCTCTGCAGGAGCGTCTCCGCGGTGTCCGCCATGGTGGCGTCGATCCGGGCCTGCGGGCGTACCGGCGCGAGCAGCGCGACTGCTCGGGCCGCGGCCGTCTCCATGTCTTCGCAGCCGCTGGTGGGGGACCAGTGGAGCCGGGCCGGGGTGTCGCAGACATGACCGGGGTCGTAGACGAGTACGGGGCCGAGTTTGGCCCGTGCGTCCTTGGTCTCCGCCCAGACCGAGGGCGACGAGGTGACGACGAGTGCGGGCCCGGCGGCATCACGTACGGCCTGGACGGCGGCGTTCCTGCGGGACTCGGCGGGACCGAAGTGGATGCCCCGGTCGGACAGTTCGGGGGGCGGATCCGCGACGGTGGGCGTGCGCGCGGGTACGGGGGCGACGGCTCCGAGCGCCGTGGCTTCTACCGCTTCGGCTTCGACCGCGCCGAATTCCACGGGTGCGGGAGCGGGTGCGGGAGCAGGGGCTGGGGAGGTGCCTGCTGCGGCTGTTCCGTCCGGGCCGGCTGGGGTCTCGTGCCGTACGGGGAACTGCCCGGTGACGGGCTGCCAGGCGGGGAACTGTTCCGTGGAGCCGGAGCCGGAGCCGGAGCCGGGGCCGAGGTCGGCCGGTTCTGCCGCGGCGGTTCGTTGCGCGGTGCGGAGTGCTCGCCAGCGGGTCACGGTGCCCACCACGAAGACCGTCAGGACCAGCAGGATCAGCAGCTCGCCGACCAGCAGGCCCCAGAAGAGTCCGTACCCCGGGAGCTGGGACGGCGGGGTGTCCGGCCAGGCCGCCGCCAGGTCGTGCGGGGAGCCCGCCAGTTGGCGGATCGCGACCGGGGTGTGCGCGACGGACACGGAGTCCGGCCAGGCACCGTGGGTGAGTACCCCCGACAGACCCGCCGCGAGCCAGACCAGGAGGGTCAGGCCCAGCAGAAGGACGATCAGCCCGATCAGCAGCCCGTCCGGAATGCCGCGCGGCTGGGGCGGCGGTGGCGGCCGGCGCCGGTCGGGCTGGTGGGGCTGGTGGGGCTGGGTGGAGTACATATCAGGCCACCGTCGACTCGGAGGACTCGTTCAGCTGCTTCTCGATCCTGGCCGCCCGTTCCTCCGCCTCCGTTTCCAGCTGTATGGCCAGCGCGTCGTCGGCATCCGGTGTGGACGACTCCGTCATGGCGCGGTCGGTGAAGACCAGCGGGCGTTCCGCCTCGGTGATCAGGTGTTTGACGACCTGTACGTTGCCGTTGACGTCCCAGACCGCGATGCCGGGCGTCAGCGTGGGGATGATCTCGACCGCCCAGCGGGGCAGGCCCAGCACCCGGCCGGTCGCTCTCGCCTCGTCGGCCTTCTGCGCGTAGATGGTCCGGGTCGACGCCATTTTCAGGATCGCCGCGGCCTCCCGGGCCGCCGCGCCGTCCACCACGTCGGACAGGTGGTGCACCACCGCCACGAACGACAGCCCGAGGCGTCGGCCGAACTTCAGCAGACGCTGGAAGAGCTGCGCCACGAAGGGGCTGTTGATGATGTGCCACGCCTCCTCCACCAGGAAGATGCGCTTCTTGCGGTCGGGGCGGATCCAGGTGTGTTCCAGCCAGACGCCGACGATGGCCATCAGGATCGGCATCGCGATGGAGTTCCGGTCGATGTGCGACAGGTCGAAGACGATCAGTGGTGCGTCCAGGTCGATGCCGACGGAGGTCGGGCCGTCGAACATGCCGCGCAGGTCGCCGTCGACCAGTCGGTCCAGGACCAGGGCCACGTCCAGGCCCCAGGCCCGTACGTCGTCTATGCCGACGTTCATCGCCTCCGCCGACTCCGGTTCCGGATGGCGGAGCTGTTCGACGATGTCGGTGAGGACCGGCTGGCGTTCCACGATCGTCTCGTTGACGTAGGCGTGCGCCACCTTGAGCGCGAAGCCGGAGCGTTCGTCCAGGCCGTGGCCCATCGCGACTTCGATGATCGTACGGAGCAGGGCGAGCTGGCCGGTCGTCGCGATCGCCGGGTCCAGCGGATTGAGGCGGATGCCGTGGTCGAGCGCGGCCATCGCGTCGAGGCGGATGGGCGTGATGCCCAACTGCTGGGCGATGAGGGCCCATTCGCCCGCGCCGTCCTCGCCCTGGGCGTCCAGGACGACCACCTGCCGGTCCTTGAAGCGGAGCTGGCGCAGGACGTACGTCTTCTCCAGCGAGGACTTGCCGTTGCCGGACTCGCCGAGGACCAGCCAGTGCGGGGCGGGCAGCTGCTGTCCGTACAGCTGGAAGGGGTCGTAGATGTACCCCTTGCCCGAGTACACCTCGCGGCCGATGATCACGCCCGAGTCGCCGAGGCCGGGGGCGGCGGTCGGCAGGTAGACGGCCTGGGCCTGGCCCGTCGACGTACGGACGGGGAGCCGGGTCGTCTCCACCTTGCCGAAGAGGAACGCGGCGAAGGCGTCGGTGACGGCTGACATCGGATCTCGCATGACAGAGCCCCTATCGGCGGATGCCGGTCGCGAACGGCAGCGTATTCACAAAGGCCCTGTGGTGCTCGCGGTCGCACCATTCGAGCTTCAGATACGACTTGCCGGCCGATGCGCGGATGGTCCGCTTGTCGCGGGCCAGTGCTTCGGGTGAGCGGGAGGACACCGTGATGTACCCGACCAGATTGACGCCCGCCGCACCACTGGCGAGGTCTTCGCCACGCTGGTCGAGGCGGCCGTGGGACGCGATGTCGCGCGGGTCGACGGTCCGGTTCATCTTGGCGGCGCGGGAGGCCTCGGCCTCGTCGTTGGTCTTCTCCGTCAGCATGCGCTCGATGGCGACCTCGGTCGGTTCGAGGTCCATGCAGACCGCGACCGTGCGGATCACGTCCGGGGTGTGGACGAGCAGCGGGGCCAGGAAGTTGACGCCGACGGGGGTCATCGGCCACTCCTTCACCCAGGCCGTGGCATGGCACCAGGGGGCGCGGGTGGAGGATTCGCGGGTCTTCGCCTGGAGGTAGGTGGGCTCCATGGCGTCGAGCTCGGCGGGCCAGGCGTTGCGCTTGGTCATCGCCTGGATGTGGTCGATGGGGTGGTCGGGGTCGTACATCGAGTGCACCAGCGAGGAGAGGCGGCCCTGGCCGAGCGGCTGGCGCACTCGGATGTCGGCCTCGGCGAGCCGGGCGCAGATGTCGGTGAGTTCGCGGGCCATGACGACCGCGAGTCCGGCGTCCCTGTCCAGCCTGCGGCCTGCTGTGGGGCGGGCGGCGCGGGCCATCGCGTGTGCTTCGGAGGCCAGTTCGCGGGTGAAGTGCATACAGGCCACGAGATAGGCACGGTGCTGCTCGCTCGATGTGGAGACCATCGAGGCGAGCTGGTCGTACGAGTCCTGGAGCCAGCCGGGGGCGCGGGGATCGCCGCGCTGGGCGACGTCCTTGGCGTGGGCGTCCGGGTCCGCGGGGAGCGTGCGGGCCAGGATCTGGAGGCGGGTCACGAAGCCGTCGCCGTTGGCGACATGCTTCAGCAGCGTGCCGAAGCGGTCGACCAGGGCTTCCTGGTCCTCGGAGTCGCGCAGCCCGACGCCGGGGCCCTCGATCTCGATGGCGGCGGTGACGGTACGCCGGTCGGCGTGCAGCAGTACGGCGATCTCGTCGGGGCCGAAGGGGGCGGCCAGCCAGTTGATCCGGCCGATGCCGGGGGGCGGTCCGACCTCGACCTCGCGGCCGTCGAGCCCGGTGCCCGCCTCCATGGCGGGGGCGCGGTAGGCGGTGCCGCGGCGCAGGGAGCGCTTGTAACTGCGGTTGATCTCGAACCACTTGTAGAACGTGCGGTGCTTGTACGGGACGTACACCGCGGCGAGGGCCAGCATCGGGAACCCGGTCAGGGTCACGATGCGCAGCGGCAGGACGGGGACGAGCAGTCCGCACATCATGCCGAGGAAGGCGCCCGCGATGATCAGTGCGATCTCGCCCGTCTCGCGGTTCTTGCCGACGATGGCTGAGGGCCGGGCGCGGCCGATCAGATACGTGCGGCGGGGCGCGACCGGCTGGGCCTGGGTCGTCAACGCCCTCCACCTCCTGTGCCGTTGTTACGTGTGCTGTGGGTTCCGGTGCTGCTGGGCTTGGTACGCGGCGGGGACGCGGCGTTGGGGACCTTTCCGCTGCCGCCGCCCTGGCCGCCGCCCGAACCGCCGCGGTTGCTGTGGGCCGCGACGCCGCCGGACACCGGGTTGGCGGGGCGCCCGCCCTGGCCGCCTCCACCGCCCCCGCCTTCGTTGCCGTTTCCGCCGCGGCTGCTGTGGGTCTTGATGCCCTGGGACACGAGCGCGGCGGGCGAGCTGATCATGGCGGCGGCCTGGGAGCCGTCGGTGGCGGACTTGCGGTTCGTACGGGAGGCGGCGACCTCGTCACCGAAGCCGGGCACGAAGCGGTAGATCATGCCGCTGGCGAAGATGGCGAGCAGGATGATCGCCAGCCCGGACACGACGGCGGAGAAGGAGTTGGGGCCCTTGTCGGAGGAGAGAGCGCCGGCGAGCCCGAGCACGATCACGATGACCGGTTTGACCATGATCACCGCGATCATGATGCCGGCCCAGCGGCGGACGTGGCCCCACATGTTCTTGTCGACCAGGCCTGCGTAGACGACGGTGCCGAGGAGGGCGCCCGCGTAGAGGAGAGCGGCCCGGATGACGAGCTCCAGCCAGAGCACGCCGGCGGCGAGGATCGAGACCAGGGAGGTCACGATCAGCATGATCGGACCGCCGCCGATGTCCGAGCCCTTCTTGAGCGCCTCGGCGAAGGAGCCGAAGAAGACGTCGTTCTGGCCGCCGGTGGAGGAGGCGATGACGTCGGTGACGCTGTCGGTCGCCGATACGAGGGTGTAGAGGATCAACGGGGTGAAGGCGGAGGCGATGACGGTCAGCCAGAGGAACCCGACGGCCTCGGAGAGCGCGGTGGTGAGCGGTACGCCGCGGACGGCGCGCTTGGCCACGGCGAGCAGCCAGAGGACGAGCGTGAGGATGGTGGAGGCGGCGAAGACGACGGCGTACTGACGGAGGAAGGAGCTGTTGGTGAAGTCGACGTTGGCGGTGCTCTTGACGGCCTCGGACAGCTTGCCGACGATCCAGGCCGCGGCGTCGGCGCAGCCCTTTGCGAGGGAGGAGAGGGGGTCGAGGGTGTCGGCTGCGGGGGTGTTGTTGGAGGAGACACTGCCCGCGTCGCCCTCGCAGATGTCGTGAGCGCGGCCACGGATCAGGTCGCAGGCACTGTTGCTCGCACTGGGGCTCGGACTCGGGCTCGCGCCCGGTGACGGCGCTGCGGCCGCGCGGGTCGCCAGCAGGATGGCCGTTGTCTGTACGGCTGCCGCCATGGAGGCCAGCGAGAGTGCACGGCGAGAGTGCTTACCTGGCATACGTGAACCCTCCGAACTCTTTCACGGCGTCAGCCATGTCCTGGGCACTGGAGGCGGTTTGGTCGTGGCCTACCGGCACCGGACCATCCTTCTGGCTGGAGTCCGTGACTCTCCAGTCACCGTTGATCCACTTCAGTTCGAAGGTGTTCGTGTACCAGCTCTCGGACACGGGGTTGGTGGAGCCTTCACCTGCCAGTCCGAACAATGCGGAGTACCAGACCGAGACGCTGGCCGTGTCTCCGGAGATCTTGACGGTCCTGGCACCAGCGGGGTTGGTGCGGGAGACGAAGGTCATGCCTGTGGGCGCGGAGCCGTCGGCTTTGAGCCCGATGCTCGTCAGGAACTTCCCGCCCGAGTACACCCGGTCGAGATCGGTCAGCTGGACGGCTGCCACGTCGGGCGCGTACACCGCGTTCACGATCTTGTGACGGGTGTCCTCCTTGAACATCCCGTCGGACCCGAGCGCCACCGCGTAGTTCGCCGCCGCGCTCTGTGCCCCCTGGCTGGTATGCGCGAAGCCGGAGGCGATCCCTCCGCTCTTCCCCGTCACGGGCTTCACGCCCGAAGCCGCCGTGGAGTCCGATCCCGGTCTCTTCGAGCCGCTGCTGTCCGTCGACGTGCCGTCGCCGTTGCCCCGGTTGGCGAAGGCGATGGCCGCGATCAGCAGCACCACCACGCCCACGACCGTCACGAGGGAGCGCGAGGCCCGTACGGGCCGTCGGCCGTTCCCGTAGACGTCGCCGCCGCCGTCGGGCAGTCGCGTACGGGTCTGGCCCGTGCCGCCGATGCCTTCGGTGCGGCCCGCGTCGCTGCCGTAGTCGTGCTCGTCGCCGAGACTCATGCCGCGGACGCCCCCTCAACCGTTTGCCGTGTCGTGCAGTACGACGGTAACTGTGCTGGTTCCCGCGCGGGCGGGGTGTGGTGACTCGACATCAGGGATGCGCAACCTCTGAGTGGGCCGGGCATGCCCGGGGACAGCGGGACGGTTGAGGCGCGGTCAGACAGCCATCCCGTACACGATGGTGAAGACCGTTCCCAGTGAGCCGATGATGAATACGCCTGTGAGGCCGGCGACGATCAGACCCTTGCCCTGTTCCGCACTGAAGGTGTCCCGGAGTGCGGTGGCGCCGATACGTTGCTTGGCCGCACCCCAGATCGCGATGCCGAGGCAGAGGAGGATGGAGACCGCCATCACGACCTCGACCATGATCCGGGCCTCGTGTCCGAGGCTGCCGAACGGCCCCCAGTTGGGGGCGATTCCGCCGATGATGGTGCTGATGTCGCCCTTGTCGGCTGCCAGGTTCATGTAACTCACCGCCCCTATCCGGTAGTTCGTTCCCACGCCCTACTGCGTGGGGTACGCCCTATCTTCGCTGATGAAACTGCCTCCGTGTGTAGCCCGGCGGCTCTCTTTACCCGTATGCCCGCACGTTTGTCCGGTCATGTCGCCCTGACCTGCGACGCGAACCGGTGTGCAGTCGAACATGCATGGTTACTCTGTGTATCACGGAGAGTGACGCCGGGCAATGACGCCGCTGCGTGGGCTCAGCGGCTGTGCCGTTCGCCGGTGAGGTCGCGCCGGCTGCCGTGGTCGAGTACCGGCCGGAATGGCCGGAAGAGGTCGGCGCGCGGGCTCGGCACCCGGCCCGTCGATGGCCGGTGACGGGTGGCCGGTCGGGGCCTGTGCGCTCAGGCGGCCGGTCCCTGGCCGTCCAGCTCGGCGAAGTGGTCGAACTCGCCCGCCTGGACGCCCAGTACGAACGCGTCCCACTTCCGGCGTGTGGTCGTGACCACGTTCTCGGGGTCGCTGGTCTCGCGCAGGTGGACGAGGTCGTCCGCGCCGAACGCGACCTCGATCCAGGGGCCCGGCCCCTCTTCGCCCTCGGGCGCGGCGCGGATCCAGTCGAGGTCGGCGGGGATCGCGGAGTCGGACACGGGTCTCCCTCGGGTGTCGGTGCGAGCCGCCCGGGTGGGCGGCGGGGATACGGGTGGCCCCGTGGGGGGCCGGTGCTCTCGGTCGGTCCGATCGTACGGGCGGGAGCGGAGGTGATGTGGGGGCGGGATTCCCCCTTGGGTGAACAGGAGCCGGTACCGGCGGCACCGTGGGGGACGGCCGGTTCCAGGCGGCTCCAATGCCCCTTGATCACAGGGGAATCGACTGAAACAGTTGGCCCGGTGGACGCACTCAGACCGCAGGACCCGGCGCGAATAGGCGCGCACGTACTTCTCGCCAGGCTCGGGGCGGGCGGTATGGGGCAGGTCTATCTGGGGCGTTCGCCCGGCGGGCGGCTCGTCGCGATCAAGGTGATCCGGGAAGAGATCACCGATCACCCGGAGGCGCTGAGCCGGTTCCGGCGGGAGGCCGAGACCGTACGGGCGGTGCGCAGCGCGTACACCGCGAACCTCATCGACGCCTCGCTGAGCGCGCCGCCGTACTGGCTGGCCACCGAGTACGTGACGGGGCCGACGCTCAGTCATGCGGTCGGTGAGCGCGGGCCGTTCCCCGCCGCCACCTGCCGGGGCGTCTTCGCGGCGCTCGCCGAGGGGCTGGCCAGCGTGCACGCGTACGGGGTGACGCACCGTGACCTCAAGCCGCAGAACATCATCCTGTCCGCGCAGGGCCCGCAGCTGATCGACTTCGGGATCGCGCGCGGTACGGCGGACACGGCGCTCACCGAGACGGGCCTGGCTCCGGGGACGCCCGGGTTCGCCGCGCCCGAGGTGCTGATGACCAATCAGGTCGGTCCGGCGGCGGATGTCTTCGCACTGGGGGCGACCATGGCGTACGCGGCGACCGGGCGGGCGCCGTTCGGGGGCGGGCAGCCCGCCGGGATCGGCTACCGGGTCGTTCACGAGCCGATCGACGTGGCGGGGGTCGAGCCGGGGCTCGCGGCGCTGATCGAGTGGTGCGTGGCGAAGGACCCGGCGGCCCGGCCGACGCTCGCGGCGCTGATCGAACGGTGCGAGGTGCGGTCCGCGCTGGTGGACGACGCGTTCTACGGGCCGTTGGCGGGGCTGGGGGAGGCGGCGCCGGTGCGGCCCGTCGAGCCGGGGCCCCGGTCCGAGTCCGGTCAGCCGCAGGCCGCCCATCCGCAGGCCGCCCATCCGCAGGCCGCCCATCCGCAGACCGTCCACCCGCAGGCCGCCCATCCGCAGACCGTCCACCCGGTCGGGGTGGCCGAAGGCCCGCCGCCGGGTTCGCACGAGTTGCCCACCGCGACCGCGGCGGGGCAGCAGCCGCCGTACGCCCCCGGCCACCCGGCGACCCAGGTGTCGACCGGCGGCCCGGCGGCGAGCACGGCCCCCGGCCGTGCGCCCCGCCGCGGCACGGCGTGGATGGTGGCGGCGGCTCTGGTGGTGGCGGTCGGCGCGGGTGCCTTCGCCGTCGCGCAGCTGATGCCCGGCGGCAAGCCCGGCCACGGGACGTCGGACACGGGTGCGGACAAGGGCACGGACAAGGGCACGGGCAAGCCGTCCGGTCAGGCGTCGGCGGACGGCCGGGCGACGGACGAGGAGTCCGGGAAGCCGCCGGCGTACATCACGGACAACCGCATCTCGCTCGACCGGTGGGCCCTGTCCGAAGGACCCGACGGCACCATCCACGGGATGGGTGCGTGCAGTACCTTCGGCGGGGAGTCGAACCTTCCGGGCGAGTTCCAGAACTCGGTGCGCAACGCCAGTTCCGAGACCCTGCCGTACGTCTCGGACAAGGTGAAGATCGAGTTCCGCATCAAGTACGCCGACCTCAGCAGCAAGCGGCCGGTAGGTGCCCCGTACTACATCTCCGTCGGCGTGAAGCCGCCGCACGAGATCGACTTCCGTACGGGGAAACCGAACCTGCCCTATCCGGACAAGACCGTCGGCTACACGAGCAGACCCGTCGACGCCTACACGCACTGGCGGACGGGCGACTTCGTCACGCTGACGTACCCGGACGACTTCGAGAACCACGACATGAACGGCAACGTCTACGACAGCATCCCGGTCGGGAACGATCCCGGGGACTGGACCGTGGTCTTCTATCACGTCAAATCGACCCCAACGGATTACGCCAGCATCAGTTGTTCGGGCTTCCGGGTGAAGTAGGCGGTGAACCAGTCGTGAATGGGGGAGGGTTGAAGGATGCGTAAAGCGTTGGTGGTCAGCGGGATCGGGTTCGGGACGGGCCTGGGCTTCATCGGCCTGCTCCTCGTCGGTACGTACTCCGCCGCTGCCGGTCTCGGCGGCGCCGCGGGCAGTACGGTCGCGCTGGCCAAGGGGGCCGTGCCGAGCGCGTACCAGGAGATCGTGCAGAAGTGGGGCAATCTCTGTCCCTCCCTCAACCCTGCACTGCTGGCGGCGCAGTTGTACCAGGAGAGCGGCTGGGACCCGCAGGCCAAGAGCCCGGCCAACGCGCTCGGGATGGCGCAGTTCATCCCCGGCACCTGGGCCACGCACGGCATAGACGGGAACGGCGACGGCAAGAAGAACATCTGGGATCCGGCCGACGCGATTCCGTCAGCCGCCTCGTACGACTGCGAACTGGCCGGATACGTCAAGAACGTGCCGGGCGACCGGAGCGACAACATGCTGGCCGCGTACAACGCGGGTTCCTACGCCGTCATCAAGCACGGAGGCGTCCCGCCGTACCGTGAGACGCAGAACTACGTGAAGGTCATCCGGACCCTGGAGAAGAGTTTCGCCAGGCCCGTCAACGGTGTCGCCGCCTCGCAGCAGGCCGCCGCGGCCATCTACTACGCGCAGCAGAAGCTCGGCACGCCGTATCTCTGGGGCGGCACCGGTACGGCCGGTCAGGGCGGGCGGTTCGACTGCTCGGGGCTGACGCAGGCCGCGTACAAGAGTGTCGGGATCACGCTGCCGCGGGTGGCGAACGACCAGTACAACGCGGGGGCGCACCCGTCGCGCGACGAACTGCTCCCCGGGGACCTGGTCTTCTTCTCGAACGACCTCTCCAACTCGCGGGCCATTCACCACGTGGGGCTCTACGTGGGCGGCGGATACATGATCGACGCGCCGTACACCGGGTCGGTGATCCGGTTCGACAAGATCGATGCGCCGGACTACTTCGGCGCCACCCGCGTCACCAAGGATGGCGCGAATGCACTCCCGACACACCTGCCGGAAGCCTGAGAGGCCGCCGGAGACGCTCTGTTGCATGGCCTGAACTCACCGTGAGGCCCCCTTCCCTGAGCTGCGACGATGAGTCACTCTTCGATAACGTCCTGGTGATCTTTCGGTAGAGAGCGGAACGCCGTGGGTGTGCCGGGCGTTCCCTGAACTGGGACACCGGCAAGAGTGCGCACTGACCGCGGGGGTTGGTACAGCGGCATACACGGATGTACGCCGCGCAGTGGAGCAAAGGCAAGGGGCAGCAGATGGCTGGACTCGCAAGCGATGGGTCGACCCCTGATGTCGGTCTGCTCTACGACATCAACGGCCTCGCGAAGTCGGCGCCCGGCTGGCTGGACCGGGCGGTGGAGTTCATCGGCGAGTACGGGATCCTGCTCGCCCTGGTGCTGCTGGTCCTCGGCTGCTGGTGGAACGCGCGCAGGCAGCCCTGCGCCGAGTCGGCCGCGACGGCGGTCGCCGGGACCGTCTGGGCGCCGCTGGCCGCCGGGATCGCCGTCCTGGTGAACATCCCGATCCGTGGATTCGTCCAGCGGCCGAGACCGTTCGTCGAGCACCAGGGCCTCGACGTCCTGGTGAAGGGCAAGACGGACTACTCCTTCGTCAGCGACCACGCGACGCTGGCGATGGCGATCGCGGCCGGACTCTTCGTGGCGCACCGGAAGTTCGGGCTGGCGGCGATCGGTCTGGCGCTGGCCGAGGGGTTCTGCCGGGTCTTCATGGGAGTGCACTATCCGACCGACGTGGTCGGCGGGTTCGCACTGGGGACCGCGGTGACCCTGCTGCTCTCGGTGCCCGCGATGGCGTTGCTGACACCGGTGGTGCGAGCCGTGGCCGGCTCGGGGCGGGGCGCGGTGCTGGTGCGGTCCCGGCGGGTGCGGTCGCTGGCCGCCGCCGCGGTGGAGATCCCCGAGTCACGGTCGGAGTCGGGGCGCAACGACCTGGCCGCCTGACGGCCGGGTGGCGGTCTCCGCCGCCGCGCGGGAGAGTTCCGCGTTGAACTGGGCACCCGCCAGCAGCGCCAGGTTGGAGACCCAGAGCCAGACCAGGAACACCACCACCCCGGCCAGCGATCCGTACAGCCTGCTGTAGGTGCCGAAGCCCGTCGCGTACGCGGTGAAGCCCGCCGATGCGGTCAGCCAGAGCAGCGCCGCGAGCACGCCACCGGGCAGGCCCCGGTGGATGGTTCGGGCCGCGGGGGGTCCCGAGCGGAAGAGGATCAGGACCAGCAGCGCCACACAGCACAGCAGCGCGGGCCACTTGAGCAGGTCCCAGGCGTCCGTTCCGGCGTTGCCCAGGCCGAGCGCGTGGCCCAGCGACTGGGCCAGTGAACCGCTGAGTACCAGGACCAGCGCGCTCACCACGAGCAGCGCCAGCAGGATCACGGCCGTCAGCAGGATGCGGTGCGCCTTGCGCCAGGCGGGGCGTTCGTCCTTGACCGCGTACATGGAGTGCAGGGCGCGGCGGAAGACCGCCAGATAGCTGGAGGCGGACCACAGGGCGCTGAACGTGCCGCCGATCAGCACGGTCAGAGCGGCGGAGCGCTGGCCCGCCATACCGCTGAGGGCCTGGTGGAGCGCGGTGCCGGATTCGGCGGGGGCCCAGGAGCTGACGTCGGCGATGAGTTCGTCGGTGGTCGCGGGGGCGACCAGGTCGATGACGGAGATGGTGACGAGGAGCGCGGGGACGAGCGCGAGGATCGCGTAGTAGGTGAGGGCGGCGGCCCAGTCGGACACGTCCTCGTTCCACAGGGAGAGGGGAGTCCGGCGCAGGGCCGTCCGCCCGTGGGCCCAGGCGCCGGAGGAGCGGCCGGGGGCGGGCGCCGGGCCGCCGGAGCGGGGGAGCCGCGGCGGGGCCGGGCTGTCTCCGTCGTCCGGTGCCGTCCGCTGGTCCATGCTGTGCTGCTCCGCTCCGCCGATGTCCGATGTCCGTGGGGCCCATCGTGTCGTGCGCGGGAGGTGCCGTGTGCGTGCGGGCTCCGGTGGCTTCGTCGGTCACCGGGTTCACGTGATCACCGTTGGCCTGATCGCCGTCCGCCTGACCGGTTCGTGTCGCAGGGGTCCGCCCGCCCGCCCCGGCTCAGCCGCTCACAGTGCCTGCGGGAAGTCGAAGAGCCTGTCCGGGTCGTGCTGCTTCTTCAACTGCCCCAGCCGCGGCGCCGCATCCCCGTAGTACGCCTTCCGCCAGTCCGTCAGTTTCGGGTCGATGTAGTTCTGGTACGCGCCGCCCGAGACGTACGGCCGCATCGCCGTGTGGATGTCCGTCAGCCAGGCCTGCTGCGCGGTGCCCGCCGTGCCGGGGGGCCAGGAGGCGATGTACTGGGCCAGCACCCGTGAGCGCCGGTGGACGAACGCCGTCGCCGTCGGGGAGACCCGGTTGATCGCGCCGCCCAGCGCGGTGAGCGCGACCGCGCCGGAACCCGTCGTGGCGCTCAGCCGGGAGAAGGCCTGGGTGCGGGAGAGCAGGGCGTCGATCCCGGCCGCCGGGACCGTACGGTCGTAGAAGTCCGAGGCCGCCGCGTACGTTTCGCGCTGGAGCACGCCCCGGACGCCGCGGCCCGGCGTCGCGCCGGGCAGCCGGCACCGGTCCGCGCCGACGCTCGCGCAGCCCGCGTACGCGAGCATCGCCTCCTCGTAACTGTGGCGGCGCAGCGACACCGAGGAGGCGGAGGCGCCGGCCATGTCGGCGAGGCGGTCGACGGCGTTCTGCAGATCTCCGTACGTACCGAGGGAGAACGCGGCGACGGTGACCCCCGGGGTGGCGCCGCCCGATGCCGCCTCCAGATGCGCCGACGACCAGATCTCGTCGGCCTGTTCGGGGCCCCAGCGCTGCCAGGCGTCGATGACGGCGCGCGCGTTCGACCAGGGCCAGGAGAGATAGGCGGAGACCGTCTGCGGGGCGGGGTGGGTACGGAAGGTCAGCTCGGTGACGACGCCGAAGTTGCCGTTGCCCGCGCCGCGCAGCGCCCAGAAGAGGTCCTTGTTCTCCTTGGAGTTGGCCGTGAGGCGGGTGCCGTCGGCGGTGATCAGGGTGGCGGAGGTGAGGCTGTCGCAGGTCAGGCCGTACGCGCGGGAGGCGACGCCGTGGCCGCCGCCCAGCGTGAGACCGGAGATGCCGACGGTGGGGCAGGAACCGCCCGGTATCGCGCGGGAGCTCCGGCCGAGGGTCTCGTAGACGTCGGCGAGCTTGGCACCGGCGCCGATCGTGCCGTCGGCGGAGACGTGCGAGAGCTTCGACACGTCCACGACCAGGCGGCCGTTGCCGGACGACCAGCCGGCGTAGGAGTGCCCGCCGTTGCGGATCGAGACGGGGACGCCGTGCGCCCTGGCGTAGGCGAGGCACTCGCGGATGTCGGCCTCGCCCGCGACGTACGCGACGGCGGCGGGTTTCAGGCCGTCGTAACGGGTGTTGTAGAGCTGGCGTGCGGTGGGGTAGTCGGCGTCGCCGGGCCGGACGAGCTTGCCGTCGAGTCCCCGGGCGAGCGCGGTCCAGTCGGCCGCGGCGCTGGTCCTGGGACCGGGTACGGCGGTGGTGGTCGTGGTCCCGGTGGCCGACGTGGTCCCGGTGGCGGGGCCGCCCGTGGTCCCGGGCGGGCTGTTGTCGCCGGTGGCGCCGCTGCTGTCGCAGGCGACGGCGGTGGCCAGGACGGGGACTGCGGTGAGCAGGGTGCGACGATGCATGTGGGGCCTCCCGGTACGAGACGAGCGGCCGGGGCATCGGGGTTCCCTGCCCGGGGATGTTTCGCGCCGTCAGGTTCCGTGCCCCCCCGGACCGCGTGATCCGTCCCGTGACCGTTCCGCCGAGGGTCAGGTGTCCGCGGCGTGCTCCGCCGCGTCCGTACGCGCGCGGTCCCTCGACCGGCGAGCCGGACCGCGCCAGCCGCACACGCAGCGTGCCGTGCAGAAGGAACCGCGTTCCGAGGTGGTCGTGGTGTGGTCCCGGGCGTTCGGTGGGGGGTCGTGGTCGTGCACCCGTCCACGGTACTGGGGCGTGACGGCGATCCCCAGGCGTCGTTATGCGAAGCGGGCGGTCCACGGACGATTACTGGCCAGGCGTTGGGGGTCGGCAGACGATGGTGCAGCAGAACAGAGGCAGGGCCGGGGCGCTGGCCGGTGCCGCGTTCGCTCTGGTGGGGGTGGTGGGGGCCGCCGGTTGTTCCTCCCGGGCCGGGGCCTCGGCCGATGACCTGCACGGGGGACCCGACGCCGTACGGCAGGCCGCCGAGGTGCTGGCCAGGGCCGGGAGTTCCCGGACCAGCACGTCCATGACGATGGCGACCGGCGGCACCCGGGTGACCGTGCGGGGCACCGGCGGCTTCGACTTCAAGCGGCGGGCCGGACGGCTCCGGGTGGTGCTGCCGACGGACGCCGCCGGGGCCGAGGAGCACCCGCCGATCACCGAACTGCTGACGCCTGCCGCGGTGTACATGAAGAACCGGGGCGCGAACGTGCCCGCCGACCAGTGGGTCCGGGTCCGCCCCGCCGCGCTCGCCGACGGGAATCTGGTGACCAACGGGGCGACCGATCCGATGGTCGCGGCCGAGCTGCTGTGCGGGGCGCGCGAGGTGACGTACGCCGGTACGGAGGAGCTGGCCGGGACCCGGGTGCGGCACTACAAGGGGACCGCCGATCTGTCGGTGGCCGCCCGGAACGCCTCGCCGCAGGCCAGGCCGGTGCTGGCTGCCGCAGCGAAGGGGTTCGCCCGGCCCGTCGTCCCCTTCGACGCCTACTTCGACGTGAAGGGACGGCTGCGCAAGGTGCGCGAGACGTTCAGCTTCGCGAACCAGGGGCACACGGTCGGAGTGGCATCGACGACCCTGCTGTACGACTTCGGGGCGCCGGTGGCGTTCGCGCTGCCGCCCGCGGGCCGGATCTACGCCGGAACTGTCCAGTAGGAAATGGTCCGTCCGTGCCATGCGCGGGGTGTGGCCGCCTCCCTACGCTAGGAAGCCGACTGCGGCAGAAGGGGTGATCGCCATGCCTGGGGTACTGACCGTCCAGGAACACATCGCCCTCGTCGAGATCGAGCTGTGCGGTGAGTTGATGATCGCGGCCTCCGCCGCGATCGGGGACCGGCTCAGCCCGGACCGTATCGACGAGGTGCTCATGGTGGGGTCCGATACCTCGGTCGCCTGCCGAGGCCATGGGCGACGGGCGGGCACCGGGTGGGGTACGAGCGCCGGGTGGAGCACGGGCAGCTGCTGAGTCACGGCTGAGCGGAATGCCCGTCTCCGGCGTCGATTTTCGGCCACCCGGGGCCGACCGCCACGGTCGGCCCCGGGACCGGCCCTCTCACGTACGCAGCAGCCGCGCGATCGCCTTCGTCGCTTCCTCGACCTTCGCGTCGATCTCCTCGCCGCCCCGGACAGCGGCATCCGCCACGCAGTGGCGCAGGTGCTCCTCCAGCAGCTGGAGGGCGAAGGACTGCAGGGCCTTGGTGGAGGCCGAGACCTGCGTGAGTATGTCGATGCAGTAGACGTCCTCGTCGACGAGCCGCTGGAGGCCCCGGATCTGGCCCTCGATACGGCGCAGCCGCTTGAGGTGTTCGTCCTTCTGCTTGTGGTAGCCGTGCACGGCCGGCTCGCTGCCGGGCTCGTGTCCGGCGTGGTCGGGCGCGCCCGTCGCCTCGGTGGTCGTCATCGCGTCCTCCCGTTGTGGAACCGTTGTGAATGGTGATGACCCGTTGCCCCGAAAGGTCCTCGATACCCCTCGTGGGTATATGGTACCGATCCTTCCGAAAATCGGGGCGGGCCCCGTGCTGATCACTGTGCCCCATGGGCGACACTGAAGAATGCCGGTTAGCCGTGGCCGGATGATGCGCCTAGCATCAGCCTGACCGAATCCAGAGCACCCGAGGACCCCACGTGCGCTTTCGTCTGACCCCCAGGGAGACGAGCTTCTACGACATGTTTGCCGCGTCCGCGGACAACATCGTCACGGGCTCCAAGCTCCTCATGGAACTGCTCGGCGCGGACGCCTCCGCCCGGGTCGAGATCGCGGAGCGGATGCGGGCAGCGGAGCACGCGGGGGACGACGCGACTCACGCGATCTTCCACCAGCTCAACTCCTCCTTCATCACGCCGTTCGACCGCGAGGACATCTACAACCTCGCGTCGTGCCTCGACGACATCATGGACTTCATGGAGGAGGCCGTCGACCTCGTCGTGCTGTACCAGGTCGAGGAGCTGCCCAAGGGCGTCGAGCAGCAGATCGAGGTGCTGGCCAGGGCGGCCGTGCTGACCGCTGAGGCCATGCCGAGCCTTCGGACCATGAACAACCTCACCGAGTACTGGATCGAGGTCAACCGCCTGGAGAACCAGGCCGACCAGATCCACCGCAAGCTGCTCGCGCACCTCTTCAACGGCAAGTACGACGCCATGGAGGTGCTGAAGCTCAAGCAGATCGTGGACGTACTGGAAGAGGCGGCCGACGCGTTCGAGCACGTCGCCAACACGGTGGAGACCATCGCGGTCAAGGAGTCCTGACCTCGTGGACACCTTCACTCTGATCGTGACCATCGCTGTCGCGCTCGGGTTCACCTACACGAACGGCTTCCACGACTCCGCCAATGCCATCGCGACCTCGGTCTCCACCCGGGCCCTGACGCCCCGGGCGGCCCTGGCGATGGCCGCTGTGATGAACCTCGCTGGTGCCTTCCTGGGCAGTGGGGTCGCCAAGACCGTCAGCGAAGGGCTGATCGCCACGCCCGAGGGCCAGAAGGGGATGGGAATCCTCTTCGCCGCGCTCGTCGGCGCGATCGTCTGGAACCTCATCACCTGGTACTTCGGCCTGCCGTCCTCCTCCTCGCACGCGCTGTTCGGCGGTCTGGTCGGCGCGGCGCTGGCCGGCGGAACGATGGTGCACTGGGGCGGGGTGGTCGACAAGGTCGTCATCCCGATGTTCCTGTCGCCGGTCGTCGGTCTGGTCGTCGGCTATCTGGTGATGGTCGCGATCCTGTGGCTGTTCCGTAAGGCCAACCCGCACAAGGCGAAGCGCGGATTCCGGATCGCCCAGACGGTCTCCGCGGCGGGCATGGCGCTCGGCCACGGCCTCCAGGACGCGCAGAAGACCATGGGTGTCGTCATGATGGCCCTGGTCATCTCGGGGCACGAGACCTTCGAGGACGCCATCCCCGTCTGGGTCAAGCTGGTCTGCGCGCTGATGCTCTCGCTCGGCACGTACGCGGGCGGCTGGCGCATCATGCGGACCCTCGGCCGGAAGATCATCGAGCTGGACCCGCCGCAGGGCTTCGCCGCGGAGACCACCGGCGCCGCGATCATGTTCGGCTCGTCGTACCTCTTCCAGGCGCCGATCTCGACCACGCACGTCATCACCTCGGCGATCATGGGTGTGGGCGCCACCAAGCGCCCGCGCGCGGTGCGCTGGGGCGTGGCCAAGAACATCGTGCTCGGCTGGTTCATCACCATGCCGGCCGCGGCGGTGGTCGCGGCACTCAGCTACTGGGTCATCCTGCTGATCTTCTGACCGGCAGTACCCGTCCGACCGGCAGTACCCGTACGGCGTACGGCAAAGGGCCCGCCCCCGGAATCCACGGGGGCGGGCCCTTTCTGTCTTGCGGTGGCACCGCCATGCAGCACCGCAAGTCGTGTCGTCTATCCGAAGCGCCCCGAGATGTAGTCCTCGGTCGCCTGGACGGACGGGTTGGAGAAGATCCGCTCGGTCTCGTCGATCTCCACGAGCTTGCCGGGCTTGCCGACCGCCGAGAGGTTGAAGAAGGCCGTACGGTCCGAGACGCGCGCCGCCTGCTGCATGTTGTGCGTCACGATCACGATCGTGAAGCGTTCCTTCAGCTCGCCGATCAGGTCCTCGATGGCGAGGGTCGATATCGGGTCGAGCGCGGAGCACGGCTCGTCCATCAGCAGGACCTGCGGCTCGACCGCGATGGCGCGGGCGATGCAGAGCCGCTGCTGCTGGCCGCCGGAGAGACCGGAGCCCGGCTTGTTGAGGCGGTCCTTGACCTCGTTCCAGAGGTTGGCGCCCTTGAGCGACTTCTCGACGATGTCGTGCAGTTCGCTCTTCTTGTACGAGCCGTTGAGGCGCAGCCCGGCCGCGACGTTGTCGAAGATCGACATGGTCGGGAAGGGGTTCGGGCGCTGGAAGACCATGCCGACCGTACGGCGTACGGCGACCGGGTCGACGGCGGGACCGTACAGGTCCTCGTCGTCCAGCAGTACCTTGCCCTCGACCCGGCCTCCGGGCGTGACCTCGTGCATCCGGTTGAGGGTGCGCAGGAAGGTCGACTTGCCGCAGCCCGAGGGGCCGATGAAGGCGGTCACCGAGCGGGGTTCCACGGTCATCGAGATGTCCTCGATGGCCTTGTGGGAGCCGTAGTAGGCGGTCAGGCCGCTGATGTCGATTCGCTTGGCCATGGGAAATCAGCTTCTTCTCTCGGCCTCATCGGCCGGTCTTCGGGGCCTTCCAGCGGGCTATCCCGCGGGCGACGAGGTTCAGGATCATGACGAAGGCGATCAGCACCAGGGCCGCTGCCCAGGCACGGTCGATCGAGGGCGGCTCGCCGAGCTTGTACTGCTCGTAGATGTAGTACGGCAGCGAGGACTGCCCGTCCTTGAAGGGGTTCGTGTTGATCATCTGGCTGCCGAAGACCAGCAGCATGATCGGGGCGGTCTCTCCGGCGATGCGCGCGATGGCCAGCATCACCCCGGTGGTGATACCGCCGATCGCGGTCGGCAGGACGACCTTGAGGATCACGCGCCACTTCGGTACGCCGAGGGCCAGCGCGGCCTCGCGCAGCTCGTTCGGGACGAGCTTGAGCATCTCCTCGGTCGAGCGGACCACGACCGGCATCATCAGGATCGTCAGGGCGAGGGAGCCCATCAGGCCCGAGGGCTCGATCTTGGCCATCAGCATGATCGACAGGATGAACAGACCGGCGACGATGGACGGGATGCCGGTCATCACGTCGACGAAGAACGTCACGGCCTTGGCCAGCGGGCCCTTGCCGTACTCCACCAGGTAGACGGAGACCAGCAGCCCGATCGGCACGGCGATCACGGTGGCGATGCCGACCTGCTCCAGGGTGCCGATCAGCGCGTGGTAGACGCCGCCGCCCTGGTCGGAGGCGAGAACGCCGCCCATCGAGTGGGTCAGGAAGTTGAGGCTGAGGTCCTTCACACCGTGGCTGACGGTGGTCCACAGCAGGGAGAACAGCGGGATCACGGCCAGGATGAAGCAGACCCAGATGATGCTCGTGGCGAAGCGGTCCTTGGCCTGGCGCTTGTTCTCGACCACCGCGGTGGTGACGTAGGACAGCACGAGGAAGGCGACGACGGCGATCAGGCCCCACTGGACCTTGCTGCTGAGGTCCGCGGCGGCGCCGATGCCCGCGCCCAGCACGATCGCCACGGCGGCGAAGCCGACCGGTGCCCAGCGGGGAAGGCTGCGCCCGCTGAGGCTCGATGTGCTCACGGCGGGGTACCGCGCCTGCTCGGTCTCTACGGCTGTGTCGCTCATGCGTTGGCCCCCGAGTACTCCTTGCGGCGGGCGATGATCAGTCGGGCCGCGCCGTTCACCAGCAGGGTCAGGACGAAGAGGACCAGGCCGGAAGCGATCAGGGCGTCACGCCCGAGCGGGTTGGCCTCGTCGAACTTCGCCGCGATGTTCTGGGCGAAGGTGCCGCCGCCCGGGTTGAGCAGGTGCAGCGACATCAGGTAGTTCGGCGAGAGGACGATGGCGACGGCCATCGTCTCGCCGAGCGCACGGCCGAGGCCGAGCATCGAGGCGGAGATCACTCCGGAGCGTCCGAAGGGCAGGACGGACAGCCGGATGACCTCCCAGCGGGTGGCGCCCAGGGCGAGCGCGGCTTCCTCGTTCATCCTCGGGACCTGGAGGAAGACCTCCCGGCTGACGCTGGTCACGATCGGCAGGATCATGATCGCGAGCAGGATGCCGACGGTGAGCATGTTCCTGGCGGCGCCCGGCTGGGTCTGGTCGAAGATGTACGTCCAGCCGAAGTACTGGTCGAGCCAGACGTTGAGTCCGTCGAGGTACGGCACCAGGACGAGCGCGCCCCAGATGCCGTAGATGATGCTCGGCACGGCGGCCAGCAGGTCCACCACGTAGGCGAGGGACGTGGCCAGCTTGCGCGGCGCGTAGTGCGAGATGAACAGGGCGATACCGACGGCGACGGGGACCGCGATGATCATCGCGACGACCGAGCTGACGACGGTGCCGACGAGCAGGACGGCGATGCCGAAGACCGGCGGCGTCTGCGACGGCAGCCAGTCGAACGACGTGAAGAAGTTGGCCTGGTCCTTCGAGATGGCGATGGAGGCGCGGTAGGTGAGGAACCCCGCGATCGCTGCCATCACCACGAGGAGCAGGATTCCCGAGCCCCTGGTGAGGCCCATGAAGACCCGGTCGCCCATCCGGCCCGTGGAGGGACCCGACAGGCTGTGGACCGGTGTTTCCGGTGGGGGAGTGTCTATCTGTGTGGTGGTAGCCATCGTCTTTCCGGTCTGTGTGGGGGAGCTTCGGCTCCCCTGGCGGCGGTGCACCGGATGGAGGGGGACGGTGGCCGGCCCGGAGGAGTGCGCCGGGCCGACTGCCGTCGTGTGCGGTGTTGCTTTCGTGCGGTGTAGCTGTCGTGCGGTGGTGCGGTGGTGCTAGGAGAGCGAGGCGATCGCGGTGCGGACCTTGGCGTTGATCTCGGCCGGGATCGGGGCGTAACCAGCGGTCGAGAGCTGCTTCTGGCCCTCGTCGCTCGCGGTGTAGTTCAGGTAGGACTTGACCGTGCCGAGGGTGTCGGCCTTGTTGCCCTTGTCGCAGACGATCTCGTACGTCACCAGGACGATCGGGTAGGCGCCGTCGGCCTTGGTGTTGTAGTCGAGCTTGAGCGACAGGTCCGAGCCGGTGCCGACGATCTTCGCGGCGGCGATGGCCTTCGACGCGTTCTCGGAGGTGGCCTCCGCCGGGGTGCTGGCGCCGGTGTCGATCTTGACCGTGGAGATCTTCTGCGAGGTGGCGTACGAGAGCTCGAAGTAACCGATCGAGCCGTCGGTCGCCTTCACCTGCTGGGAGACACCGGCCGAACCGGTGGCCGCCTGGCCGCCCGGGGCGGGCCACGACTTGCCGATCTCGTACTTCCAGTCGTTGGGCGCCGTGGCGGTGAGGTACTTGCTCAGGTTCTCCGTGGTGCCGGAGTCCTCGGAGCGGTGGAGCGGCTGGATCGGCTTCGACGGCAGCTTCGCGTCGGGGTTGAGCTTCTTGATCGCCGGGTCGTCCCAGGTCTTGATCTTCGTGGAGAAGATCTTCGCGAGGGTGGGGCCGTCCAGGACCAGGTTGTCCACGCCCTCCAGGTGGTAACCGACCGCGATCGGGCCGCCGACCATCGGAAGGTCGATGCCCTGGCCGCCGGTGCAGATCTTCTTGGAGTCCGCGACCTCGGCGGGCTTCAGCGGGGAGTCCGAACCGGCGAAGCCGACGGTGCCCTGGTTGAAGGCCACGATGCCCTCGCCGGACGAGGACGACTTGTAGTTGATCTCGACGCCGGAACAGGCGGACATGTAGCCCTTGGCCCACAGGTCCATCGCGTTCTTCTGCGCGCTCGAACCGGAGGCGCGCAGCTGGCCCTTCGCGCCGTCGCACTTGACGTTCGACGCGGCGCTCGTCTTGGTGCCGGTGCCACCGGTCGAGTTGCTGTTGTTGTCCGAACCGCACGCCGTGAGGACCAGGGCGCCGGATACGGCGAGGGCGCCGAGCGCGGCGGCGCGAAGCCGGGTCTTGCGCTGCTGAAGCTTCACTTCGGGTGTTCCTTCCAGGAGCCGCCGGGTTTCGTCTCGTTGTACGGCGGCGTGCGAAGAGGTGACCGGTGCGGCGGGGTGCCGTGCACCGTGTAAGGCCGAAATTAGACAGAACAGGTGAAGTGACCGGCGGGTGTGAGTGAACGGAGAGTGAACCTCGGCGGACGACCGGGTGCGGGGTCGTACGGGTGACGGGGGCGCTACGCAGAGGTCGCGGACGGCGCCGCGCCTTCGTCCCGGGGCCCCTGCACCCGTGCCACCAGCCCTGTCCCCTCCCGCCGGTGCCCAGGCCCCCGTACTGCCGGCGTGATGCCGCGGGCCCGAGACCGTCAACACGGCGCCGTCAACACGAAGCCTTCGGCCTACCGCCGTCGGTCTACCGCTGTTGACCCACGGCTGTCGGCCCGGCACCGTCGGCCCGGCCTGCCGCCGTCAGCCCAGCCCCTCGGGCAGCGCGTCGATCAGCTCCCGGTCGCGTGGCCGGGTGAGCCGGTCGCGGGCGTCCGCCGGGGAGAGCCAGCTCACCCGGTCGACCTCGCTGTTCGGGACGAAGCCGCCGCCCGTCGCCTCGGCCGCCCAGTAGGTGACCTGTTTGGGGCGCCCGTTCACCGCGTACCGCACGGTCGCGAGCCGGGCACCGGGGGCGCAGTGGTGACCGGTCTCCTCCAGCACCTCGCGCCGGGCCGCGGACAGCAGGTCCTCGCCGCGCTTCAGCTTGCCCTTCGGGTGCGACCAGTCGTCGTACTTGGGCCGGTGCACGAGGCAGATCTCCAGCCCGCCGGCGCCGTCCCCGTGGGAGGCACCGCGCCGCCACAGCACGCACCCGGCCGCCAGGACCGTGTCGTCGGCGGCTCCGGAGCCCGCGGTGCCGTCGTCGGACGGCACGAGGCTGCCACCGCGCACCGGATCGCTCCTCGTCATGCTGTCGTCACCGCCGTGCGCTGCCAGGTCTGCTGGAAGCTGTACCGGGCGGCCTCGACCTCATGGCGCTGGTCGGCGTGCAGGACCCCCAGGGCGTACGCCGTCGCCGGCGCGATCCGGGGCGTGCGGGCCGCCGACGCCGCTGCCGCCGCGGCTTCGGCGGCCTCGCGGTGCAGGTCCAGCGCCTGCCCGGCGCCGTACAGCCGCAGGTCCGGGCCCGGTCGGCTGTCGCGGTCCGCGTACAGCGCCTCCTGGGCGTACCGGTGCAGCCGCAGCAGCAGTCTGACCTGGTGCCAGGGGGCGTCCTGGGAATCGCTCAGCCCCTCCGCGTTGTACGGGTGCGCCGCCAGGTGCAGTGGCAGCGCGGCGACCGCGTCCGCCAGCTTGCGGCCCGCCGAGTCCGCGGCGGGCGGCAGGGCGTCGTCGGCGCGGACGGCCGCCGTCGGGGCGAACGGCACCTCCGACGCCAGCAGCGCCACCGCGTCCGCGACCGCGTGGAAGCGGGACGAGCCCAGTGCCTGGAGCGCCGCGGAGTGGGCGCGGGTCCTGGCCAGCGTCAACTGCCGCTCCAGGAGCGCCCCGGCCCGCGCGGCCCCCACGGCCATGGTCGGATGGGGCGCCTCCGCGCGCGGGGCGGGCAGCGCGGCCGGGCCGTCCGAGAGCCGGCCGAGCGCGTCGAGCAGCCGGGCCAGCCGGGCCGCGTACGCGTGCTCACGGGCCAGCGCGCCGGACAACCAGGCCAGTTCGGACCGCAGTTGATCGGCCCAGACCGGGTCGAGCAGCGTACGGAAGGTGTGCAGGGTGCCGCCGATGCGGCGGGCCGAGCGGCGCAGGGTGCGGGCGGCCTCCTCGTCCCCGTCCGCGTAGGTGCGCAGGCTGCGCAGGAACTCCGCGGCCTGGTCGTGCAGATAGCAGGAGAGCAGTTCGCCCGCCGTGGCTGTCGGGTCAGGGCGTGGCACGGCGGAGCCTCCGGGGAACGTCACGCGGAACATCAAGGGGTCGCACGGCGGCGCCTCCGGGCGTCGATGAGCATCTCCTGCACATGGCGCAGCGGCCGGCCTTCGGCGTCGGTCGCGCGGCGCGTCCAGTTGCCGTCGGCGCCCAGGTGCCAGGAGGACGTGGTGTCGGACATGCCGGTCTCCAGGAGCCGGCTGAGTGCCGCGCGGTGGGCCGGGTCGGTGACGCGGACCAGGGCCTCGATGCGGCGGTCGAGATTGCGGTGCATCATGTCGGCGCTGCCCAGCCAGACTTCGGGCTCGCCGCCGTTGCCGAAGGCGAAGACCCGTGAGTGTTCCAGGAAGCGCCCCAGTATCGAGCGGACCCGGACGTTCTCGGAGAGCCCGGTGACGCCGGGGCGTATCGCGCAGATGCCGCGCACCCAGATGTCGACGGGCACCCCGGCCTGCGCGGCCCGGTAGCAGGCGTCGATGACCGCTTCGTCGACCATCGAGTTGACCTTGATGCGTACGTAGGCGGGGCGGCCCGCACGCCGGTGCGTGACCTCCTTGTCGATCCGCGTGATCAGCCCGTCGCGCAGCGACTTGGGGGCGACCAGCAGCCGCCGGTACGTCTCGCGCCGGGAGTAGCCCGACAGCCGGTTGAAGAGGTCGGAGAGGTCGGCGCCGACCTGCGGGTCGGCGGTGAGGAGGCCGAGGTCCTCGTAGAGCCTGGCCGTCTTGGGGTGGTAGTTCCCGGTCCCCACGTGGGAGTAGCGGCGCAGGGTGTCGCCCTCCTGCCGGACGACGAGCGACAGCTTGCAGTGCGTCTTCAGCCCGACCAGGCCGTAGACGACATGGCAGCCCGCCTCTTCCAGCTTCCGGGCCCACTTGATGTTGGCCTGCTCGTCGAACCGGGCCTTGATCTCGACCAGGACGAGCACCTGCTTGCCGGACTCGGCGGCGTCGATCAGCGCGTCGACTATCGGTGAGTCGCCCGAAGTCCGGTACAGCGTCTGCTTGATGGCGAGGACGTCGGGGTCGCCGGCGGCCTGTTCCAGGAAGGCCTGGACGGAGGTGGAGAACGAGTCGTACGGGTGGTGCAGCAGTACGTCCCGTTCGCGCAGCGCCGCGAAGATGTCGGGCGCCGACGCCGACTCGACCTCGGCGAGGTCGCGGTGGGTGCCCGCGATGAACGGCGGGTACTTCAGCTCGGGCCGGTCCAGTGACGCGATGCCGAAGAGTCCGGTGAGGTCGAGGGGGCCGGGCAGCGGATAGACCTCCGCCTCGGAGACCTTCAGCTCGCGGACCAGCAGATCGAGTATGTAGGGGTCGATGGACTCCTCGACCTCCAGCCGGACGGGCGGGCCGAAACGCCGCCGCATGAGCTCCTTCTCCAGGGCCTTGAGGAGGTTCTCCGCGTCGTCCTCCTCGACCTCCAGGTCCTCGTTCCTGGTGACCCGGAACATGTGGTGCGCGAGCACCTCCATGCCGGGGAAGAGCTCCTCCAGGTGCGCCGCGATGATGTCCTCGACGGGCACGTACCGCTGCGGCGACGCCTCCAGGAACCGGGTGAGCAGCGGCGGCACCTTGACCCGGGCGAAGTGGCGGTGACCGCTGACCGGGTTGCGGACGACCACGGCGAGGTTGAGCGAGAGCCCCGAGATGTACGGGAACGGGTGCGCGGGGTCGACGGCCAGCGGGGTCAGTACCGGGAAGATCCGCTGACGGAAGAAGGTGAAGAGCCTGGCCTGTTCCTTGTCGGTCAGGTCGTCCCAGCGGATCAGGTGGATGCTCTCGTCGGCGAGGGCGGGCGCGACGTCCTGCTGGAAGCAGGCGGCGTGCCTGGCCATGAGCTCACGGGATCTGGTCCAGATCTGTTCCAGCACTTCGCGGGGCTGGAGACCCGATGCGGACCGGGCGGCGACACCGGTCGCGATGCGGCGCTTGAGCCCGGCCACCCGGACCATGAAGAACTCGTCCAGGTTGCTCGCGAAGATGGCGAGGAAATTAGCCCGTTCGAGGAGCGGGGTCGTCGGATCCTCGGCGAGCTCCAGCACCCGTTCGTTGAAGGCGAGCCAGCTCTGCTCCCGGTCGAGGAAGCGGCCCGAGGGCAGCTCGGTGCTGTCGCCGTCCGCGTCGTACGTGTCGACATCGGCGTCGACGCCCGAATCCAGGTCCGGACCGGCCGTCGCGACGGTGTGCGGGCGGTGCGCCGCGATCGAACCGACGGAGGGCTGGAGGTGCTGGACCGGGACCTCTGCACTGGGCTGCTGGCTCATGTGTCCATTGTTCCGCGCAGGAGGGTCGGCGGGCGCGGTGGCGGGTTGCATTCCGTGAGGGTCGCAAGCGCGTCTGAATGACGGGTAACGGGGACATGACGTCCGGGATGCGGGGCCGGGACCGCCGGGGGCCGCCCCCTCGGGTGGTTCCGGAGCCCCCCGGCCCCGGAACCACCCGGACGCCGGAGAGCCCGGCGCCGGGGTGCCTGCCGGGTTCAGCCGTGCTTGCGGCGGAGGACCTGGAAGGCGGCGGCGGTCACGAGGGCGGCTATGGCCAGCACGATGCCCGTTTCCATGAGCTGGAGGGGCCAGAAGTGGGACGACGCGGGATGCTCCGTGCCGCTCGGGTTCGGGCCGGGCCACAGCAGCCCCCGCACCCGCGCCCCGACGACGAGGAACCCCGCGGCGATGGCCAGGGTCACAGCCATCGCCGCCACCTCGCGCCGGAGCAGCAGCCCGACGAGCGCGCCGACGGCCAGCGCGAGGAGTGTGTACGCCACGGTGACGGGCCCCAGCGTGGGGAAGACAGCTCCGTCGTACCAGGTGAACGCGTCGGTCTCCTCGGCGATCACCCGGGCCCGGCCGATGCGGTAGCAGCCGATGAGCACGGCCGATCCCGCGGTGAGCGCCGAGGCGGGCACGACGAACTGCGCCACCAGCCAGCGAACCGGTGTCACGGACTGGGTCCACAGCAGCTGGTACGAGCCGCGCTCCAGGGTCCGGCCGACCGCCGGGCCCGCCATGAACGCCCCGGCGGCCATCGGCAGGAGCAGCAGCGCACCGCCCACCACGGCGACGACGGTGGTCAGCCATGGCGGCGCCTGCGCGTCGGCGGGCGGTGTGCCGGTCCCGCCGGTACGTGGCAGGTCACCGGCCCCGGTGCGCAGTGCGATGACGGTGCCCGTCGCGACGATCAGGAAGATGAGGAAGGACCATCCGGTACCGCGATGCTCCCGGGCCGTCACCCAGGCCGGCCCGCGCAGGCTCAGCGCGCTCATGCCGTCGTCCTCTTCACGATGCGCAGTACGAGGGCCGCCGCGATGACGGCCAGGGCCAGCAGGATGCCCGTTTCCACCAGTTGGAGCTGCCAGAAGTGCGACGCGGGCTGGGAGGTTCGGTAGTAGCCGACGATGTGATGGGCCGTCAGGCACGCCTTGTCGTCCACACACATCGGGTCGCTCACCTGTGCACCGCTCGACGTCAGCGCGCCGTCGCCGAGCACCATTCCGTCGTACGGCGGGTAGCCGTCGGCGAGGCTTCCTGTGACGGTGCGGGTCGTCCAGAAGTTGCCACGGAAGTTGGCGGGCACGTACAGCAGGACCCCGAGGGTGAACATGCCGCTCACCATGGCGGAGACCGTGCGGCGGACGAGCAGGCCGATCAGGGCGCCGACGGGGACGGCCAGCACGGTGGCGGCGATGCCGACCGGGCCGATCGCGGTGTAGACGTCGATGTCGTACCACTCCATGCCTGGTCCACCGTGGCCCGGACCGGTGGACCAGGCCCAGCGGTAGGCGCCGATCAGGACCGTCGACCCCGCCAGGGCCATGGCGGCCGGTACGGCGAGCTTCACCGCGAACCAGCGGACGGGGGAGACGGACTGCGTCCACAGCATCCGGTAGGTGCCGGACTCCATTTCGCGTCCGACCACCGGTCCCGCGACGAACGCGGCGACCAGGAACGGCAGCAGGGCGATGACCGCGCTGCCCTTCGCCATCAGCTGGCTGTAGGTCCATTCGCTGCTCGCGATGAACCAGGTGTTGTCGGAGCAGGTGCCGTCCGACAGCCGGATCGGGCAGCCGCTGCCGGCGAACTCGTCGGCGAGATGGGTGGACCACAGCCGCACGGCGACCAGCAGCGCCACCGCCAGTACGGTGAGTCCGAGCGCCCACCACAGGGTCCTGCGGTGCGTCCGAACCGCGACCCAGGCCGGGCCGCTCGGGGCGAGCGCGCTCATGCCGTCACCGCCGTACGGTTCTCCGCGCTCGGGGTGAGCAGAAGAGGCGCGTCCGGTGACCGCAGGTGCGCGAGCAGCAGCTCCTCCAGGGAGGGTTCCATGCTCTGCCAGTCGCCCGCGACCGGTCCGTCCCGCCGTACCAGCGCGGTCATCTGACGGCCCGTGGTCCGCGATTCGATGACCGTGTGCGGGGCCAGCTCGGCCACCGGTCCGCTCAGCAGCGTATGGGCGGACAGCAGGTCGTCGGTCTCGCCGCCCAGCCGGATCCGGCCGCCCTCGACCAGCAGCAAGTAGTCGCAGGCGCCTTCCAGTTCGGCGAGGACGTGCGAGGACATCACGATCGTCGTGCCGTGTTCGGCGGCCTCGGACATCAGGGTGCCCATCAGCTCGTGCCGGGCGAGCGGGTCCAGGTCGGCCATCGGTTCGTCGAGCAGCATCAGCTCGGGCCGCTTGCCCAGGGCGAGCGCGAGGGCGACCCGGGTGCGCTGGCCGCCGGAGAGCGTACGCACGGTGGCGCCCCCGTCCAGCTTGCCGCCCGCCACGATCCGCTCGGCGGTCGCCGTGTCCCAGCGGGCCGGGTTCAGCTCGCGCCCCAGCCGCAGCGTGTCGGCGACGGTCAACTGCCCGATCAGCGGCTTGTCCTGGGCGACGTACGCGATCCGCTCACGCGCGGCGCCGGGCGTGTGGCCGAGCACCTGAACGGCGCCCTCGGTGGGCCGGAGCAGCCCCGCCGCGTGGGCGAGGAGGGTCGACTTGCCCGCGCCGTTGGGCCCGACGAGCGCACAGACACGGCCTGCGGGCAGCCGGAAGGAGCAGTTCCGCAGCGCCCAGCCGCGCCGCCTGCCGTACGTCTTGCCGAGGCCTGTGGCCTCGATCGCGGTGCCGGTCATTTCTGTGCGTCCCCCTTGGAGCGGTCATCTGCTCTGGTGCCGGTGCTGTCGTCGGTGGCTGTGGCTGTGGCTGTGGTGGTGGTGGCGTCGAAGCAGTCGTCGAGTACGGATGCGCAGAGCGCCGCCGCGTCGTCCTTCTCCAGCCCGGCCGCACGGGCTCGGGCCGCCCACGCGGTGAGTTCGGCCCGCAGAGCCGGGTCGTCCGGGGTGGTCCTGCCGAGGGACTTGCGGACGAAGGTGCCCATCCCCCGCCGGGCCTCGACCAGGCCTTCGCGCTCCAGCTCCCGGTAGGCCTTGAGGACGGTGTTGGGATTGATGGCGGTGGCCTCGACGACGGCGCGTGCGGTCGGCAGCTGGTCGCCGGGGACCAACAGGCCCAGGCGCAGGGCCTGTTTGGTCTGCTGGACGATCTGGAGGTACGTCGAGACGCCACTGCGGCGGTCGATGCGGAACTCGATCACTCACCCCCCTTTCACTAATTGAGTAGTGAAAGCTTGGTGCAAGGCGGCGGCTGCTGTCAACCGCACACGGAAACGCCCTCCCCCGAGTGCGCCAAGGCAGGGGGAGGGCGTGGGGAGGGCGTTTCCGTGCGCGGTGAACCAGCGGCGTGCGGTGAGCCATTCGGTCCTCGACGCGCACGCCCGGGTCACTCGCCCCGTGACGCGCGCCCCGGGTTACTTGCTCCGGCGACGTGCGCCCACGGTCACGACTCCGACCGGTACATCAGATCCACCTCGTGCGTCACGAACCCCAACCGCTCGTACACCGCGAGAGCAGCCGGGTTGTCGGCGTCGACGTACAGCATCGCCGTCGGCAGCCCCTCCGACGCGAGATGGTGCAGCCCGGTCGCGGTGAGTGCCTTGCCCAGGCCGCCGCCCTGCGCGTCGGGGCGGATGCCGACCACGTACACCTCGCCCAGCTGCTCGTCGGTGTGCACCTTGGTCCAGTGGAAGCCGACGACCTCGCCGTCCTCCTCCCGTACCGCGAGGAAGAACCCCTTCGGGTCGAACCAGGACTCGGCCTTGCGGTCGTCCAGGTCGCGTTGGGTCATGGCGCCCTGTTCGGGGTGGTGGGCGAAGGCGGCGGCGTTCACGGCGAGCCAGGCGGCATCGTCCTGACCGGGGACGAAAGTACGGACGGTCACCCCGTCCGGGTACACCGGCTCGGGAATGTCCAGCGGCACCAACGGCCGCCGCAGCTGCCGAAGTTCACGGAACTTGGCCAGCCCGAGGACCTGCGCCAGATGGCGGGCGGCGGAGTGCCCCCCGTGCGCCCACACCCGCAGGCGCCGCCCGGAGGCCGCCATCAGTGCGGAACCGAGCGCGCGCCCGTTCCCCTGTCCACGGTGCGAGGGGTGCACGACCAGCTCGGCGGCGGGCGCCTCGACCGGGTCGGTGGCCTCCAGCTGGGCGTACCCGGTGAGGGTGCCGTCGACGGTGACGAGGAAGTGCTGCACCCCCTCCCGCCGCCCGCCCCGCAGCTGAAGCCGCCCCTGCTCGGAGACGGCCTGCTGTCCATCGGTACGGGCGGCCTCGGCGAGCAGCGCGCGAACGGCCTGCTCCTGATCGGCGGTGAGCGTGTCGAGGGTCTGGATCTGCCGGCCGGAGGCGGGAACTGCGGGCGCATTCGTCATGAGGACGAGCGTACGGGGACGGGCGCGAGGGGACGGGTGTACGGGGACGGGCGTCCGGGGACTTGCGGCGGGCCGGTTCCCACGAGGGCGGACCCAGGGGCGAGCGAACTCAAGGGCGTTCGGACTCGGGGTGACGCGTTCGTGGAGCCGTGCTCAGGGGCGGATCGTCGGGTCCACGGCGGGTTCCGGCTGCGCGGAGGCCGACGGCCCGCCGGTAGCCGCTCCGGGCCCTCCTGGTCCTGCGGGCCCTGTGGGCCCTTCGAGTCCTGTGGGCCCTTCGAGTCCTGTGGGCCCTTCGAGTCCTGTGGGCCCTTCGAGTCCCGTGGGCCCTTCGAGCCCCGTGGGCCCTTCGAGCCCCGCCGGCTCCTTGAGCGTGAACAGGAGCAGCGAGCCGAGCGCGGGCAGCGCGATCAGCGGTGCGAGAGCGGTCTGCAGGGAGGTGGCGTCGGCGACGGCGCCGATGACCGGGCTGGCGACGCCGCCGACGCTGACGGCCAGGCCCAGGGTGACGCCGCTGGCGGTGCCCACGCGCCGGGGCAGGTAGTCCTGACCGAGGGTGATGTGCAGGGAGAAGGGCACATACAGTCCGGCCGAGGTGAGGGCGACGCACACATAGAGGAGCGGGCCGGGAACGAGGACCACACCGGCCACGGCGAGGACGGTCAGCGCGTAGGACCACTGGACGACCGGGACACGGCCGTGGCGGGTGGCCAGTTTCCCCCCGGCCACGGTGCCCACCGCGCCACCGAGGTAGAGCACGAACAGCGCGGCCGTACCGGCGACTTCGCCGCCTCCGGTGCGCTGGCGCACGTACAGCGAAATGAACGCGCTGAGCCCGACGAAGACGATCGAGCGGCACACGATGGCCCCCGACAGTTTCAGGAAGGACCCCCAGTCGTCCCGGCCGGTGGCCCGGTCCGCGTGCGTGGACACCGTCGCCGGGGCCGAGGCCTTGACGCCCCGCAGCGCGGCCACGCACAGCGCCGCACCGGCGAGGGCGGGCACGATCAGCAGGGGCGAGGCGTGCAGACCGCCGGTGGCCATGACGCCCCAGACCAGCAGGGGCGCTGCGGCGAAGCCGAGGTTGCCGCCGAGGGAGAACCAGCCCATCGCGGTGTGGCTGCCACGGCTGACGCCCCGTGCCACGCGGGCGGCTTCCGGGTGGTAGGCGGCGATTCCGATGCCGGACACCGCGACGACCACCAGGGTCAGGGGGTACGAGCCGCTGACCCCGGCGAGGGCGACCCCGGCACCGCCCACCAGCGTGCTCACCGGCAGCAGCCACGGCATGGCCCACTTGTCGGTGAGGGCCCCGAACAGCGGCTGGACCACCGAGGACAGCAGGGACGCGGCCAGCACGATGCCGGACGCGGCGGCGTAGGAGTAGGCGCGTTCGGAGACGAAGAACGGCACCAGGGCCGCCACCGCGCCCTGGTAGATGTCCACGCAGGCGTGCCCCAGGGAGAGCAGGGTGATGGGCCCGGGGCGTGCGGTCCGGTCGGCGGTCCGGTTCACGGTCTGGTTCGTTTTGGTCGACACCGTGCCATCGTCGCCAGGGCACGTCCTGGCGCGCTTCCATTAAGGTGCCAACCTATGCCGGAAATCCGCCACACTCCCGAAGCGACCACCTGCACCCGGACGCTGGCTCCCGGCGAGAGCATCGACGCACACCGGCACGACGAGCACCAGATCATCTACGCGGGCTCCGGTGTCCTGGCCGTCACCACCGACGCCGGTACCTGGTTCGCTCCCGGTACCCGGGCCATCTGGGTCCCCGCCGGATGTGTGCACGCCCACCGTGCCTACGGCCACCTCGCCCTGCACCTGCTCGGCCTGCCCCCCGACACCAATCCCCTGGGCCTCGGCGCCCCCACGGTCCTCGCCGTCGGCCCGCTGCTGCGCGAACTGATCCTCGCCTTCACCAGGGACCCCCACGACGACACCCCCGAGCGGCTGCGCCTGCGCGCGGTCCTCCTCGACCAACTGCGGGCCTCACCGCAGGAACCCGTCCAGTTGCCCGCCCCCACCGACCCCCGGCTCGTGGCCGTCTGCGACCTCCTGCACGACAATCCCGCGGACCCTCGCACCCTGGCCGCCCTGGCCACCACGGCGGGAGCGGGCGAACGCACCCTCAGCCGCCTCTTCCGCCAGGAACTGGGCATGACCTTCCCTCAGTGGCGCACCCAGCTGCGTCTCTACTACGCCCTGCGCATGCTGGCCGACGACGTGCCGGTGACCTCGGTCGCCCGCCACTGCGGCTGGTCCTCCACCAGCGCTTTCATCGACGTCTTCCGCCGCGCCTTCGGCTACACCCCGGGCACCCACAACCGCCGCCCCTGACCGGTTCCGTACCGGTGCGGTGGCGGCTCGGATCCCCGCAAGGACCCGAACGGAAACCAGCTCGTAACCCGGTTCCCCCTGTCGCGCTACGCGCGTTGACCCTAGGCTGCCGCTCGCACCCCTCACCCTTCACACAGAACTCACAAGGGGACGAATGTCAGCCACACCTCACAGAACCCGCGGCACCCGGCGCATCCTCGCCGCCGCTGCCGGGCTCGCCACCGTCGGTGCGCTCGTCGCCGCGATGCCCGCCGCGGCGCAGGACCACGGTCACGGTCCGGGGCACGGGCCGGGGCACGGCCACCACGGGCAGCACGAGCCCAAGCCCGACCCCACGGTCGACGTGCAGTTGCTGTCCTTCAACGACCTGCACGGAAACCTGGAGCCGCCCGCCGGTTCCTCGGGCACGGTCAACGAGACGCAGCCCGACGGGACCGTGAAGGCGATCCCGGCCGGTGGCGCGGAGTATCTGGCGAGTTCGCTGCGGACCGCCCGCAAGGGTCACCCGTACTCGATCACCGCGGCGGGCGGCGACATGATCGGCGCCAGCCCGATGCTGTCCGGGCTCTTCCACGACGAGCCGACCATCGAGGCGCTCAACGACATCAAGCTCGATGTCACCTCCGTCGGCAACCACGAGTTCGACGAGGGCGCGACCGAGCTGGCCCGGATGCAGAACGGCGGCTGCCACCCCACCGACGGCTGCTTCGAGAAGGGCAAGAAGTTCAAGGGCGCGGACTTCCCCTACCTCGCTGCCAACGTGACGAGTGAGAAGACCGGCAAGCCGATCCTCAAGCCGTACACGGTCTGGAAGAAGAACGGCGTCAAGATCGGCTTCATCGGGGTGACGCTGGAGGGCACGCCGAACATCGTCACCGCGAACGGCGTCAAGGGGCTCAAGTTCCACGACGAGATCGAGACGATCAACAAGTACGCCAAGGAACTCGACCGCCAGGGCGTCAAGTCGATCGTGGCGCTGATCCACGAGGGCGGCATGCCCGCCAGCAGTTCGTACAACTACGACTGTGACTCGCCCGGCGCGGGCGACGGCATCTCCGGCCCGATCGTCGACATCGCCAAGGGCATCTCGCCGAAGGTGGACGCGCTGGTCACCGGCCACACCCACCAGGCGTACGTGTGCAGCATCCCGGACCCGGCGGGGAACCCCCGCATGGTGACCTCGGCGGCGTCCTTCGGGCGGCTGTACACGGACAGTACGCTGACGTACGACCTCAGGACGAACGACATCGTGCGCACCGCGGTCAAGGCGGGCAAGCCCGGTAAGCCGGGACAGGCCCCGACGGCCGTCAACCACATCGTCAGCCGCGACCAGCCCAAGGCGAAGGACATCACCTCGCTGATCTCCCGCTGGAACGCGCTGGCCGCGCCGATCGCCGACAAGCCGCAGGGCTTCATCTCGGCGGACATCAACGGCCGCGGCGACACCTCGCCCGAGACCCCGCTCGGCGACCTGATCGCCGACGCGCAGCTCGCGGGCCTCGCCCCGGCCGACAAGGGCGGCGCGCAGCTGGCCTTCATGAACCCGGGCGGCATCCGCTCCGACCTCGTCTACAAGGCGAGCGGCAGTGAGGGCGACGGGGTGGTGACGTACGGCGAGGCGTTCACCGTGCAGCCGTTCACCAACATGATGAACGTCGTCGACCTGACCGGCGCGCAGCTCATCACCGCGCTCCAGCAGCAGGTCAGCGGCGCCAACGAGCAGTCACCGAAGATCCTCCAGGTGTCGAAGGGCCTCACCTACACCCTCGACCTGACGAAGACCGGTGCCGACCGCGTCGTCGCGAACACCGTCGCGCTCAACGGCACGGCGATCGACCCGGCCGCGACCTACCGCGTCGCGATGAACGAGTTCCTCGCGGGCGGCGGCGACGGCTTCGCGGCGCTCGGCCAGGGCACGAACAAGCTGGTCGGCGCGTCCGACCTGGATGTCTTCAACGCCTACCTGGCGGCGAACTCCTCGGCGTCCGCGCCGATCGCGCCGTCGGCGACGGACCGGATCACGATCGTCAAGTAGCAGACAGCCACGGTGCACCGGGGTGGCGGGCCGAACGGCCCGCCACCCCTTTCCCGCCCCGCGCGGTGTCAGGAGCACGTCGCGCAGGACCGGGAACGGCTCAACTAGTCACCGGTGTTGGTGGCCCAGACCGGCTGACGGGCGCTGTTGTAGACGACGACGTTGCCGTCGTCCTGAATGGCGAGGTAGGCGCCCTTGTGCCAGGTGCCGGCCGCCCACACGGGCTGGTTGGCGGAGTTGTAGACGACGAAGTTGCCGTCCTCCTGGAACACCGCGCAGTTGCCGTGCGACCAGGTGCCGGGAGCCTGCCAGGCGGCGCGGCCGTCCTTGTAGAGAACGAAGTTGCCGTCCTCCTGCATGCGGAGCACGGCCCGGCCGTTGCCCGAGGTCCACGCCTGGTTCTTGCAGATGGTGGCGCGCGGCCGAATGATGGTGTCGCTGGCGGGACGCGCGGTGCTGACCCGGGCGGTCCCGGCCTGGCTCGCGGTGAGAGCCGGGGCCGCGAACGCGCTTCCCGCGCCGAGAACGAGCGTTGCCGATACGGCCGCGAGACACACAGAAGTACGGAATTTCACGCGCTTGCTCCTTGGCTGACGGGTCACCGTGTAGGTAACCCTCCGTAGGCATAGGTATACAGAGTGATTGCGCTCCGCAGGGATCAGCCCAGCGCTTCCACTCCAACGAGCTACGGAGTCCCGCTGCGTTGCCAAGGGACCGCACTCGACCTGTATGCGCAGGTCAGGCGGCCGTACCGACCTCATCGGCCCCTTCGGCCCCGGCCCGCGCGAGCGTGAACCAGACGGCCTTACGGTCCGGGGCGCAGCCGCCCAGCAGGGTCCACCCCCAGGCGAACGCCAGCCGGTCGAGCAGCATCAGGCCCCGCCCGCACTCCAACTCGTCGCCGGTACCCGAGGGTGTGAACACCGGAAGGAACCAAGGTGCGTTGTCCGCCACGGAGACCGTGACCTGCTTGCGGTTGACGGTCGCGCAGAGCTGGATCCGGGGCGTGCGGGTGTGGCGGTGGGCGTTGGTCACCACCTCCGTGACGCAGAGCCGGGCGTCGTCGACGAGCCCGCGATGACAGCTGACGGTGAGCAGCGACGCCACGAAGTCCCTTGCGATGCAAGGGGCGTTGGCGGTACTGGGCAGAGCGATGCGGTAGAACTCGCCGCCCTGTGGGGGGCGTGGTGCGGCGGGGGTCATGTCGTTCTCCCTACGCGATTCGATCCGAAACGGGTGCGCCGCTCGTTGTCCGTGGCGATGGCCGGATCGACGCGCCGGTCTCAAGGCGCGCTGAAATGGCTGCACTTCGGGCTCTGCTGACGGCAGTACCGACGTTAGTGCATTGGGCTAATTAGTGTGACCCTGTCGGCTCATTCACTCAACGAGGTGGACTGCCGAATGGGCACGGGTCACACTGGGATCCGACAAAAGGAGAGGTCGATGCCATCGAGGAAGGCGCCCACCGCGCGCCAGCGTCGTCTGGGTACTGAGTTGCGGAAGATGCGCGAGCACGCCGGATTGTCGCTCGCTCAGGCCGCAGCGCTGCTCAGCACGGACCGCACCGCGATCAGCAACACCGAATCAGGCCGGTTCGGCGTCAGCAGCGACCGGGTGCGGACCTGGGCCGGTCACTATGAGTGCCCTGACGCGGCGTACATCGATGCTCTCGCCGGCATGGCGGCAGAGCGCATAAGCGGCTGGTGGGAGGACTACCGCAGTGACTTCTCCAGCGGTGCGCTCGATCTGGCCGAGCTGGAGCACCACGCTGTCGGTATCCGCTCGGTGCAGATTATGTTCATGCCCGGCCTGCTCCAGAACGAGGACTACGCCCGTGCTGTGTTCGGGGAAGTTGTGCCACCGCCGAGCCCGGCACGCCAGCGGCGGTTGCTGTCGCATCGGCTGAAGCGTCGAGATGTGCTCGACCGCGAAGATCCGCCCGCCTGTACGTTCCTCATCCATGAGGCTGCCCTGCGGATGACGTACGGCGGACCGAACGTGGCCCGTGGTCAACTGACCCATCTGCTAAAGGAGTCGGACCGGGACAACATCACCATTCGGGTGATCCCCTTCGCGGCGGGCGGTGTCCCCGAGACCGGCGGTTCGACACAATACGTCTACGGCTCCGTCCCGCAGCTCGACACCGTGCAGATGGACACCGCGACCGGGCCTGCTTTTCTGGATGCCGAGACTCGTCTCGTGAACTATCGAGCAGTGCTCGACCGGACCGAGGAGCGGTCGCTCGATCCAGAGAGTTCCCGGGACTTCATCCGAAGAATCGCACAACAAGTATGAAGGCGTGAGAACCATGGAAATTCAGTGGCGCAAGTCCTCGAAGTCATCGGGTCCGGAGGGGAACAACTGCCTCGAACTCGCCGAGCAGGGAGGCGAGATCCTGATGCGCGAGAGCGACAACCCTGGCGTGGTCATCCACACGACCCGGGCCAAGCTGCGCGCCTTCCTCGGGGGCGCGAAGGAGGGCGAGTTCGACGACCTGGCCTGATACGGCCCAGCTCCCGCTTCGGGCGGTCTCCACCGGCGCAGGTGGGGGCCGCCCGTCTCGTTGCGTAACACTCATCCGGGCGAAAGGTCTCACTCGTTAGACGTCAAACGCTTGATACGGGATGGGCTCAAAAGCTAACTTCGCAGTGCGTCGCCACGGGCTGATTCCTCGGCAGGCCCACGCCCGAAGGTGCGCAACTCCTCTTCAATTTGCGCCAGTTGAGGAGCGAGAAAGGGGCTGCCCCTTGCCCGCTGCTCGTCACGCCGGCCGCGGGCAAGGGGTAGTCCGGACGCTGCGTCAGGAGGTCCCGTCGTGCGCGACTCCGTATCCACAGCCCCTGTAACCGCAACCGCATCCGTAACGCCCGCCTTCTGGTGCGAGCGGGTCACCTACCGGACCATGGAGGCCGACAAGATCGCCGAGGCGTCGCGCCGCTCCGTCACCGAACCGGCCGAAGCGATCCGCCGCATCCGTGCGGACGTACGCGAACTGGCGCACACCCTGCCGCCCATGGAGCGGCACCGCGCGCTGAGTTGGGTCGACGGGGGCGGCTGCGTCGGCGCGATCGCCGCACTGCACCGCGGCGAGCCCTGCGGCTTCTCGCTCAGCCATCGGGGGGCGTGGACCGAGTGGACCGTACGCCCGTACCTGGCCTTTCGCGTACGCGGCGAGGCGCTTCTCCCCGTGCTGCCTCACTCGTTCGGTTGATCAACCAGGCTCTGCCTGGCGTGGCCATCCCGGTTGCTGCCAATATCCGACGGGGCAGGCAAAGGCGTCATATCGGGCGCGTTGCTTGCGGGAGGAAATCTGGTGGTCACCACGGACTGGCAGAAGGCCCGGGGAGTGCAAGCCCTTCTTCCTGCTCCCGCGCTGCCAGCAATGGGCCGTCCCGGCTCACGTCACCAGGACGCGAGCCCGGCATCGAGGGGGAGTCACGTCGACAGTCACCGACACACGCACGCTGGTGGAGGAACTGCTGGGCAGGATCGGCGAGGGCGACCCCGCGCGCGTCGCCGAACTGTACGCCGCGCGGGTCGACTGGAAGCTCGACTGGCCGGAGACGGAGCACGGCCGGACCGCCACACCGTGGATCCGTCACCGGTCCACCCGGGACGACGTGGCCGCCCACTACCGTGAACTCGCCGAGCAGCACGTGCCCGAGGAGGTGGGGACGGAGATCGAGCGCATCCTCGTCGACGGGAACGACGCGGTCGTGCTCGGCGAGATCCGCCTGACCGCCCGGTCGACCATACGTGCGTACCGCGCGCGGTTCGCCCTCCACCTCACGGTCGAGAACGGCCTGGTCACGCGGCACCACGTCTACGAGGACAGCCTTGCCGTCGCCGGTGCATTCGAGGCACGAAGAGGCATGGAACTGTGAACGGAGCCCCGGACCGCAACTGCCCAGGGCTCCGCGGTGTTCGGGACGCCGTTCGCCACGAGTGCGGTCGTCGCCCCTGTCACAGCGCACTCGCGGATGCGAATCGCGCTTCCCCCGTCACTGACCGGGACCGGTTTTCCCCTGAAGTCCTCCCAGCGAGTGACTCCCTGATGCTGGCACCCGTGGGAGGGGGAGACCAGGGGAAGGCCGGGCGTGAAATGGCGCCGGATCGATAGCCTTTCCTCCATGGAACCCGCGAACGGCACGTCCGAACCGCACGCCATGCCTGCCGCCAGTCGCCCGGAGCCGACAACGCATCAGCTGCGTCTGTTCCTGGTGCTGGCCGAGGAACTGCACTTCGGACGGGCCGCAGCGCGGTCGTTCGTGACCCAGCCGTCCTTCAGCCAGCAGATCCGCACCCTGGAGACCCGGCTCGGTGTCGCGTTGCTCGACCGCACCAGCCGTACGGTACGGCTCACCGACACCGGCGCCGCGCTGATACCGGACGCCAGGGCGGTGATCGCGGCGCTGGACCGGATCCGCCGGACCGCCGACGCGCACTCCCGGGAGCTTCGCGGGCACCTGACCATCGGCACCATCGGCGCCGAGGCGGCCATGCCGTACACCCAGGCGATCCTCACCGAACTGCGCGCCCAACACCCGCACCTCACCTTCGAGATACACAGCGTCGACTTCACCGAGCAGATCGAGGGCCTCGCGCGCGGGGACATCGATGTCGCCTTTCTGCGGCCCCCGCTGCCCCCGGGTTTCAGGACCCTGCACCTGGCCACCGAGCCCCGGATGGCATGCCTGCCCGCCGGTGATCCGCTGGCAGGCGAGCCGCAGATCTGCCTCGCGCAGCTGTCCGGCCGAACCGTCGTCGACGTCCCGGCCGGCGCCCCGCGGCTGTGGTGGGACGACTGGGTCGTCAACCCCCGCCCGGACGGCGCCTCCGTACGCTTCGGGCCGGTGGCCCCGGACATCGAATCGATGCTCCTCACGGTCGCCCGGGGCGAGGCCATCACCTTCCTCCCCACCGCGGCCCAGCACCTCTACCCCCGTCCCGGCGTCGCCTATGTCTCCGTCGCCGACCTCCCCCCGTCGGTCTCCGCCCTGGTCTGGCTCCCGCGGAACCACCACCCGGCGCTGACAGCCCTGCTGACCGCGGCACGAACGGTCCTGCGACGGAGCGCCCCGCCGACGGGAACTTCGTGAGAAGGCCCCCATTTCTTGGCGTTGTTCACCGGATCATCCGCGCTTCCGACAGACGCCCCGGACGCGGTCCTCGGTAACAACGCCGACGGCTCCGACTCTCTAGTGGGAACAGCTACCCAGTCGGCCCGGCCCTGGTACATCTGAGTTGAATGCATTTGTCTCTTGAGTCTGCCTCGAATGCGGGATGGGCCGTTCCGGCCGCCGTCTGGGGCGCACGTGGATACAGTGCTGCGACCGGATGGGGGAGATGCGAGTGGACGAAGCGACCTTCGCGGCGACGACTGTGGCTGCGACCTTTCTCACCCAGGCGACCCAGGAGGCGTATCAGCGGGTTCGGGAGGCAATTGGCCGTCTGAGCCGACGTAGCGGTCATGAGGACGAGGCGGCAGCTCAACTCGAACGTCTGGACCGGGACCGGGCCGCTGTGGTCCAGGCTCTGGCAGGTGATCGTGAGGCCGTCCTACGGGCCGCCGCGGCTGTGTGGGCCCCTGTGCTCGTGGGACTGGCAGAGTCGGAACCGGTCGCGTACGCGGAACTGTCGGCCCTGGCCTGGCAGGGCCGGTCGACCTCTGTAGTTGAGCAGCACAACCACGGAACGGGCACCTTTATCAACGGAAACATCGAGGGCGGCCTCACTATCAACCACGGCGCAGCGCATGGCATTCACGAGTGATTCCCCGAGCCAGGGCGGGCAGCACAACCGTGGGCCTGGTGTGTTCATCGCAGGCGACGTGTACGGGGACGTCAACAACCATCACGCGCCGCCGGGTGACGGCCGGGATGATGTGCCTCAGGCACTCCGGGGACAGCGATGCCGCGGGAAAGCCCGTCCTGCCGGGAACCAGCCGGAAGAGGAAGAGGCCGAGGAGCGGGTAGGGGCCGGAGAGGCGTTGTTCGGCTGGACCTGGCTCACTGTCATGCTCTTCGGCGCGTCGGGCTACTGCGTGGTTGCAGCCCTCATGGGCCGGGCGTCGACGGGAGATCGTCTCGGAAGCGTTCTCGGCGCAGTGTGCGCGGCCTTCGGCGGTGTCGTCGCTCTGACCTTCGTTTTCGCGGCCCTCGCGGAGGTCTGCGCTAAAGGCACGGTCAACGCTTCTGAGGCCGCGAGGAATCGAGGGGCACAGGGGCAGCGAGCCGCAGCTCGCTTGAATCTCCGGTACGCGGTATCAGCCGCCCGCGCCGCAAGGTTCAGCGCAATCCTGGCTGGGTTCACCGCAGGTCTCTTCGGCTTTCTGGCTATTGGTAGGGAGGCTGTGGACCGGGCTCACGGCGCTTACGAACTCGCCGAGTCCGAGATCGCCGAGACACGTTCCGCGCTGGGGGAGATCCTCGACGAGGAATGATTCCGGCGCAGCGTGTGGACGCCTACGCCTACGCTGCTGAGATCCAGGCCGAAGATGCCGTCTGCACCGCTTCGACGCCAGTGGTGGCCACCTGCTCGGCACACCGAGCGGATCGCCCACGCCGACGGGCGAGGCCAGGGACGGGCGAGGCGCAGGCATGGCTGCGGGGGGAGGCCACCCCTGCGCCGCGAACACAGCGGCGAATGCGACCACGCCACCGCGCGTTCCCAGCCCCACCCCCGCCCCGTGCACACACGAACGGAACCCCAACCATGACCACCTGGGACACCCGCCCCGAGACCCCCGCCGACATCGCCACCATCCGCGACATCGACCTCGCCGCGTTCGAGACCTCCGGCGAGGCCGACCTCGTCGACGCCCTCCGCGCCGACTCCTCCTGGATCGACGGCCTGTCCCTCGTCTCCACCGACGAGAACGACAAGGTCATCGGCCACGCGCTGCTGACCCGTTGCCACATCGGCGACGCCCCGGCCCTGTGCCTGGCCCCCGTCGCCGTACGGCCCGAGCACCAGAGGAGCGGCGCAGGCTCCGCCGCCATCCGCGCCGCCCTCCGGGCCGCCAAGGACATGGACGAGCACTACGTCACCGTCCTCGGACACCCCGCGTACTACCCGCGCTTCGGCTTCATCCGCGCCTCGACGCACGGCATCGGCCTGAGCATCGACGTCCCGGACGAGGCCATGATGGCCATGTCCCTCGACGAGGCCCACCAATTGCCCAGCGGCACTGTCCACTACGCAGCACCCTTCGGGATCTAGTCTCCCGACCCACCCTGCTGTGCGGGGGCAGAGCGCGGGACGCCCTGCCCCTCGCACACCGGGTCCGCATGGTGATCTCTGTACCGCTCGTTGCTCAGTAATGCCAACGGTTGGAGCCGGACTCGAAGCCACACGCGATCTTCCGCCCGGCCGCGTCCGTGGTCGTCGCGCCCACGTCGGCCTTCCGGCAGAACTGCCCGGCGTGGTAGCAGTTACCGGCGTTGGAACGGATGCTGCACAACTGCGCCTTGGTGGAGCTGCCGCCCGGCGACGTACTTCCACCCGAGCCGGTGCCGGCGCCGCCGGACGAGGACGACCCGCCGCTGCTGGACGTACTGCCGGACGAGGCGCGCGGTGGGTGCGTGCATGACTCGCCCGAACCCACGATCTTGAACGTGAGCTTCGTGGCCGTGCTGTAGCTGCCGGCGGACGGAGTCTGCGAGCACACCTTCCAGTTGGAGGTGTGCACCACGGTGCGCTTCAGCTCGCTCGCGTCCGTGTACGACACCGACGTGACCCGGTGCTTGCGCGCGTCTGCCACGGCCTTCTGGACGTTCCAGCTGGCGTAGTTGCTCACCGTCTCCTTGACGACCGGCTTCTTCGAGGGAGTCGCGGAGGGGGATACCGAAGGCGTGGCGGAGGGAGACGCGGAAGTAGACGGAGAAGCGGATATGTGTGCCGAAGCCGAGGCAGCAGCTGAGGACTTGACCGATGCGGCGGTGTCCTGGTCCCCGCCGGAGCACCCCGACAGGCTGACGGTCAGGGCCACAAACCCGACCAGCAGGCCTCCATAGCCCCTGCGGCCGTACCTTCTGCCGGCCTCTCTGCCCTGGCCACCGCTGAATTCTGACGACCTCGGTGCATCCCGAAGAGACATGCGACCCCCCTAGTTCTTGTTCTTCACTCACTGCCGCAGAGCCGTGTCCGCGTGCCGGCACACGCGCCCTGCCGGGCCGGGCCGGCCGTGTGCGGCGCCTCGGGGCAGATTAGAGGAGATTCCACGAATGTTGTGGGGTTCTTGTGTAATTCGAATGCAGCTCAGGGCTGGAAACGAGTCACAGTGGCGATCACCGGTGAGGTGCTGCGGATGGAGTCGCGCAAGGGGGGCCTGGGCCTCGACGAGGGGAACACGGACCTGACCACCGCCTGGGCGCTGCCCACGGTCTCGCCGGACATCGCGACCGGGGCCCAGGTGCGGCTGAGGGTCTCGCGGGGTACCCGCACCATCCGGTCCGCGGAACTGCTGAGGGCCGCGGAGCCGGAAGGCGACCGGGCGAAGGCCTCCGAGCAGGGCGCCTCCTCGTAAGGAAGAAGACCGCTCCGGACGCCCGCTTGCTTGCTCACCGCAGCCAGAATCCCCGGCAGCCGGGCCGCCCGCCTGGGGCGCCGCAAGGCGCAGGTCCAGGAGCGTGATCCCGTACCCGTACAGCGCGCTTCGGCGGCAGCGGTCCCACAGACCGGCCATCCGTGTCCGTCATGTGGATCGGCCGACGTCCGTCCGGAGCAACGGACCAGCTCAACCGCCCCGAACGGTCATGTGTCGGACAACGCAGATCAGGGCTGGTACTGATTTCTCAGTACCAGCCCTGACCTGCTGTTTTGGCTGTCGGGGTGGCGGGATTTGAACCCACGACCTCTTCGTCCCGAACGAAGCGCGCTGCCAAGCTGCGCTACACCCCGATTGTCGCTCGCTGTGGCGGCGACATCGATTACTTTAGCGGACCCGAGCCCTGAGACGAAATCCGGTTTCCCCCGGGTCCCCCCACGTCAGTGCCGGGGCGCGAGTGTCAGCAGGGTCGCCTCCGGTGCGCAGGCGAAGCGCACCGGTGTGTAGCGGTTCGTTCCGCAGCCCGCTGATACGTGGAGGTACGAGCGGTTGCCGCCGGCCTCGTGGGCGGAGAGGCCCTTGACCCGGTCCGTGTCGAGGTCGCAGTTGGTGACCAGCGCGCCGTAGAACGGGATGCACAGCTGCCCGCCGTGGGTGTGGCCCGCCAGGACCAGGGGGTAGCCGTCGGCCGTGAAGGCGTCCAGTGCGCGGAGGTACGGGGCGTGCACCACGGCCAGGGAGAGGTCGGCGCCCTCCTCGGGGCCGCCTGCCACCTGGGCGTACCGGTCGCGCTTGATGTGCGGGTCGTCCAGGCCGGTGAAGGCGATGTCCAGGCCGTCCAGCTTGAGGCGGCCACGGGTGTTGGTGAGGTTCACCCAGCCCGCCGCGTCGAAACCGTCGCGGAGGTCCTCCCACGGGTTGTGCACGACGCCGGTCGCCGGGGCCTTGCCGTTCAGCCCGTGCTTGCCCTGCGCCTTCTCGAAGAGGTAGCGCGCCGGGTTGCGGAACTTGGGCCCGTAGTAGTCGTTCGAGCCGAACACGTACACGCCGGGGAATTCGAGCAGCGGCCCCAGCGCGTCCAGCACCTCGGGAACGCCCTCCGGGTCGGAGAGGTTGTCCCCGGTGTTGACCACGAAGTCGGGACGCAGGCCCGCGAGGGACTGGAGCCAGCGCTGTTTCTTCCGCTGGCCGCTCACCATGTGGATGTCCGAGACCTGGAGTACGCGCAGGGGCCGGGCACCCGGTGGCAGGACGGGCACGGTGACCCGTCGGAGGCGGAACGAGCGCGCCTCGAAACCGGCGGCATAGGCGATGCCGGCCACGCCAACGGCCGTGATTCCTGCGGTGACTTTGAGCGGGGTCCCATAGCGTGCGCGCATACCTCCATCGTCGCAGACAGTGGGCCGCCACAAAATCTGCGGGCGGCCCCAGGGACGTACCTGCGACACTGGGCCGCATGACCACGCTCAAGTCCAAGCTGCATGCAGAACTCACCGAAGCCATCAGGGCGCGTGACGAGCTGCGCTCCTCGACGCTCCGGCTGACCCTCTCCGCGATCACCAACGAAGAGGTCTCGGGCAAGTCGGCGCGTGAGCTCTCCGACGACGAGGTGCTGAAGGTGATCGCCAAGGAGGCCAAGAAGCGCCGTGAGGCGGCCGAGGCCTTCGAGCAGGGTGGCCGTACCGAGAGCGCCGCGCGGGAGAAGGCGGAGGGCGAGCTGCTCGCCACGTATCTGCCGAAGCAGCTCAGCGACGAGGAGCTGGGCGCGATCGTCGCGCAGGCCGTCGAGGACGCGAAGGCGGCGGGCGCGGAAGGGCCGCGGGCCATGGGGGCCGTCATGAAGATCGTGAACCCGAAGGTGGCGGGTCTGGCCGAGGGCGGCCGGGTGGCGGCCGAGGTGAAGAAGCGCCTCACGAGCTGAGCCGACGGCGAGGGCTCGGAGCCCGTGTGCCGGATGACACCGCGGTCCGGCCGACGCCGACGCCGACGCCGCTGTCCAGCGGGGAGGCCTGGCCGCGCGCCACCGCATCAGCAGGTGCGTAAGCACGCAGAGGTACGCAGAGGTACACAGGAACGCAGGTGCGCGCAGGCGCTCGCACACGCAGAGGGGCGCCCGGTCCAGAAGACCGGGCGCCCCTCTCACGTACCACCACCGGCTCGGTTACCTCCCGTGGCCGTGGTTTCCGCCGATGAAGCCCGGCGGGAACGAGATGCCGGTGCCCGGCGGGGTGCCGCCGTTGCCCGTGTTGCCGCCGTCGCTGTTGTCGCCACCGGTTCCGCCGTTGTCGTTGCCGTTCCCGTTCCCGTTGCCGCTCGGGTCGCCGCTGTGGTCACCGGCGTCCTTGCTCTTGCCGCGCGGCACATCGACGGGGTTGAAGGCGGGTGTGTCCGAGGACAGCGCGCCGGTCATCGCCGTCCGCCAGATGGGACCGGGGAGACAGCCACCGCAGACCTTGTCGTAGTACTGGCCGCCGATGGTGATGTTGGACATCGGGATCTGCTGGGAGCCGTCGCTGCCGACCCAGACGGCCGTGGACAGGTTCGGCGTGTAGCCGACGAACCACGCGTTCTTGCGCTCGTCGGTGGTACCCGTCTTGCCCGCGTTGTCACGGTCGCTGAGGCCGGCCTTGGTGCCGGTGCCGTCCTCGACCACGCCCTTGAGCATCTGGTTGACCGTGTCCGCGGTGTGCTGGCTCATCGCCTGGCTGCACTTCGACTTCGGTACCGGGATCTGCTTGCCGCCGGGTGCCGTCGCCGACTCGATGGCGATCGGGGAGCAGTACGTCCCCCGGTTGGCGAAGGTGGCGTACACCGAGGCCATCGCCAGCGGCGTCGACTCCTGGCCACCGAGGGTGGTCGAGGCGACGGCCTGGAGCGGCTTGTTGTTGCCGCGGATGTAGCCGACCTTGTCCGCCATGGTGAGCGTCTCGCAGAGGCCGGTCTTCTGCTCCAGCTTCGCGAAGTACGTGTTGATGGACTTGCCGAGGGCACTCGTCATGTCGAAGGTGCCCTTCTCCGTCGGCAGCTCGTTCCCGACGGACCAGGGGCGGTCGTCGACGGGCTGGTTGCTGCAGCTTCGGAAACTCTCACCGGGCAGCGAGATCTTCGAGTCCGTGGTGAACGACTGCGCGGGGCTGATGCCCTTCTCCAGCGCCGCCGCCGCAGTGATGGGCTTGAACGTCGAGCCGACCTGGAAGCCGGCGTACGTGCCGCCCATCTTGTTGTCGACGGCGAGGTTCAGCACCGTCTCGTGCTTCGACTGGTCCAGGCCGTACGGGCGGGACTGGGCCATCGCCAGGATCCGGCCGGTGCCCGGCTGGACCTGCACCACCGCGTCCGCGATCTTGTCGGTCTTTTTGACCCGGGAGGTCGCCGCCTGGTTGGAGGCGGCTTGCGCCTTGGGGTCGAGCGTGGTCTTTATGGTCAGCCCGCCGACTCCCCAGAGCTTCTGCCGGTCGGCTTCGGTCCTGCCGAAGGCGGGGTCGGTGAGGAACACCTTGCGTACGTAGTCGCAGAAGAAGCCCGCACCCTCGACGGCGGTGATGCAGCCGCTCCGGGGCTGGGTGACCTTCAGCTTGATGGGGGTGCCCATCGCCTTGTCGGCCGCGTCCTGCGAGATGTCATGGACATCGGCCATGCGCTGCAGCACGGTGTTGCGCCGCTTGGTGGCCTCCTCCATGTCGTTGATCGGGTCGTAGCGGGTCGGTGACTGGACGAGACCGGCGAGCAGTGCGGACTCGCCGACCGTCAGGTCCTTCGCGGACTTGGAGAAGTAGCGGTGCGACGCGGCCTCGATGCCGTAGGCCTGCTCGCCGAAGAAGGTGATGTTGAGGTAGTTCTCAAGGATCTTCTTCTTGCCGAGCGACTCCTCGACCTGGATCGCGTACTTCAGCTCGCGGACCTTGCGCCCGAGGCTCTTCTGCTGGGCCTGGGCGACCTTGGTCGGGTCGTCGCCCGCCTCCTCGACGAAGACGTTCTTGACGTACTGCTGGGTCAGCGTCGACGCGCCCTGGGCGGCGCCGCCCTCCTGGGCGTTGCGGTTGACCGCGCGCAGCACGCCCTTGAGGTCGACCGCGCCGTGCTCGTAGAACCGGGCGTCCTCGATCGCGACGAGCGCCTTCTGCATGTACGGCGAGATGTCCTTGAGCTTCACCACCGTGCGGTCGCGCTCGTAGACCGTCGCGATCGGGTCGTTGTTGGCGTCGAGAATCGTGGTGCGCTGGCTGAGCGGCGGAGTCTTGAGGCTGGCCGGGATCTCGTCGAATCCCTGGACGGTGCCCTTGGCCGCGAGCCCCAGCGCTCCCGCTGCCGGCAGCGCGATGCCCGCCAGTACAGCTCCGGAGAGCGCTGCGACACCGAGAAATTTGGCGGCCTGCTGGGTCGTCGTGAGACCCCCGCCGGAGCGCTTCTTTGGCATGGGGGCAGCCTACGTGGTCGAGAAGAATCAGCGTTGAGGAGAAGCCCTCATTCGCCGGACACGCGGATATGCCTTGGCCTAAGCTGCACCCAACTGTCACAGCAGCGCTGTTCGGTATCAAGACCCCCGACACGGATTCACCCTCCCCGAATGGGGTGAATGCATGTCCGAATACGCCCCATGCATCACCTCGCGTCCGATGTTGCGCGGGTGAACTGTCCCGGTTTCCCGGGCTTGTTGCTTATGTCCTCGGGTCACTCCGTTGGGTGATCTGCCGCGTACGCATAGTCCGTTCGGGCCATCCAAGATTGGGCCCGACGGGGGTGTTGCGCTGTGCCCACCTTCCGTAACGTCCTCAACTGGCAGCGGTGAATATGCCGCTGCCGCCGTGGGGGAGCCTCGAATTCGGGAGAGGACGGCGCCGGGATGGGCTGGGTAACTGACTGGAGTGCGCAGGCAGCCTGCCGCACTACGGATCCGGACGAACTGTTCGTACAAGGGGCAGCGCAGAACAGGGCCAAGGCGGTGTGCACCGGATGTCCGGTGCGTACGGAGTGCCTGGCCGACGCGCTCGACAACCGCGTCGAATTCGGCGTGTGGGGTGGCATGACCGAGCGGGAGCGGCGCGCACTGTTGCGCCGGCGCCCCACCGTCACCTCGTGGCGTCGGCTGCTGGAGACCGCGCGCACCGAGTACGAGCGGAGCTCGGGCATCCTGCCCGCGATCGTCGCGGACGACGAAGCGTTCGAGGAGACGTACGCCGCCGTGGGGTAGGCCGCTCGCCGCGACAGGCGTGGAGCGCCCGGGGCGCAAGGAGTGGACTCAGGCCGGGGAACGACCGGTCGCGAGGCGATCACCGATGGTCCGAAGCCCCGCGAGGTCGTGCACATCGCCGGGCAGGGCAGCCACTTCCACCACCGGTACTTCGGGGTGGAGCGCGGTGAAACGATCGCGCGTCCGCTGTTCGCGCGCGAGCACCTGCATCCGCTCGGCGTGCAGGCGCAGCAGCCCCGCGGTCAGCGCGTCGACGCCGGGCTCCGGTGGGGCGGGCTCCGATGTCCCGGCAGTGGCCGCGGATGAGGTGTCGGGGGAGGCCCCGACGGGTTTCGGCAGAGCTTTCGACTCGGGTTCCGGCAGAGGTGTGGACAGCGATTTCGTCAGAGGCTTCGCAAGGGGTGTCTCGGCGGGCTCGGGAGAGGTGACCGTGGAGTCACGAACTCCTTCATTCCCGGCCTCCTGATCCACAATGCGACTGTCGTCAAGATTTTCCGCAGCGGCCAGCGCCCGCTCGGCCGAGAGCCGGGCGGCGCCGCTGCCGTGCACCCTGTTGAGTACGAGACCGGCCAGCGGCATGCCCTCGGAGGCCAGCCGCTCCACGAAGTACGCGGCCTCGCGCAGCGCGTCCCGTTCCGGGGCCGCGACCACCAGGAACGCGGTGCCGGGCGCCTGGAGCAGCCGGTACGTCGCGTCGGCGCGGGTGCGGAAACCGCCGAACATGGTGTCCATCGCGGTCACGAAGGTCTGTACGTCGCGCAGGAACTGACCGCCGAGCAGCTTGCCGAGCGTCCCGGTCATCATCGACATGCCGACGTTGAGGAACTTCATCCCGGCCCGGCCACCGACCTTCGCCGGAGCCATCAGCAGCCGGATGAACTTGCCGTCCAGGAACGACCCGAGGCGCTTCGGCGCGTCCAGGAAGTCCAGCGCGGAGCGCGACGGCGGGGTGTCCACGATGATCAGGTCCCACTCGTCGCGGGCCCGCAGCTGGCCGAGCTTCTCCATCGCCATGTACTCCTGCGTGCCGGCGAAGCCCGCGGAGAGCGACTGGTAGAAGGGGTTGTTCAGGATCGCGCGGGCCCGTTCGCCGTCCGCGTGCGCCTCGACGATCTCGTCGAAGGTCCGCTTCATGTCCAGCATCATGGCGTGCAGCGCGCCGTCGCCGGTGGCCTTCACGCCCTCCACCCGGCGCGGGATGTTGTCCAGCGAGTCGATGCCCATGGACTGGGCGAGCCTGCGCGCCGGGTCGATGGTGAGGACGACCGCCCTCCGGCCGCGCTCGGCGGCCCGTACGCCCAGGGCGGCGGCGGTCGTGGTCTTGCCGACGCCGCCGGAGCCGCAGCACACGATGATGCGGGTGGCCGGGTCGTCGAGCAGGGGGTCGATGTCGAGCGGGGGCACGGGGTCCAGGGTCATGACGTCGTGTGCCTCCGCAGTTCCGTCGCCAGTTGGTACAGCCCGGCCAGGTCCATTCCCTCGCCCAGCAGCGGGAGTTCATAGGTGGGGAGCTCCAACGCGGCCAGTACGGCGCGCTGTTCGCGCTCCAGCTCGACCCGCTCCGCGTGGTCGACGGCCTCGGCGAGCAGAGGCGTGACCAGTTTCGCCGAGCCGCTGATGCCCGCCCGGGTGAGCGCCTTGGCGACCTCCTTGCGGCGGTCGCCCGACACGGTCCGTACGGCCTGCTCGTCCAGCAGCGCGGGGCGGACCATGTTCACGATGACGTTCCCCACGGGCAGGTCGGCGGCGCGCAGTTCGGCGATGCCGTCGGCGGTCTCCTGCACCGGCATCTCCTCCAGCAGCGTCACCAGGTGCACCGCCGTCTCGGGAGACTTCAGGACCCGCATCACGGCCTGGGCCTGGTTGTGTATGGGCCCTATCTTCGCCAGCCCGGCGACCTCGTCGTTGACGTTGAGGAACCGGGTGATGCGGCCGGTGGGCGGTGCGTCCATGACGATGTGGTCGTACGCGAAACGGCCTTGCCTGTCCTTGCGGCGCACGGCTTCGCAGGCCTTGCCGGTGAGGAGCACGTCCCGTACGCCCGGGGCGATGGTCGTGGCGAAGTCGATCGCGCCGAGCTTCTTCAGGGCCCGGCCCGCGCTGCCCAGTTTGTAGAACATCTGGAGGTAGTCGAGCAGGGCGCGTTCGGCGTCTATCGCCAGGGCGTACACCTCCCCGCCGCCCGGGGCCACCGCGATCTTCCGCTCCTCGTACGGAAATGCCTCCGTCTCGAAGAGCTGGGCGATGCCCTGTCTGCCCTCGACCTCCACGAGGAGCGTGCGCTTGCCCTCCGTCGCGAGGGCGAGCGCGAGTGCGGCGGCGACCGTGGTCTTTCCGGTCCCGCCCTTGCCGCTCACGACCTGAAGCCTGCTCACGTATTCGAGCCTAACCAGTCGGGTGCGGTACTACGCCGGAGGCTGTCGGTGACAGCGACTACAGTCGCCGTATGGCCAAATGGGAATACGCGACTGTGCCGCTTCTGGTGCACGCGACGAAGCAGATTCTGGACACCTGGGGCGAGGACGGCTGGGAGCTCGTCCAGGTCGTGCCGGGACCGAACAACCCCGAGCAGCTGGTGGCGTACCTCAAGCGCGAGAAGTCCGCATGAGCGGGGTCGTCGAGGCGCGGCTGACCGAGCTGGGGCTGACGCTGCCCGCAGTCGTGCCGCCGCTGGCCTCGTACCAGCCGGCCGTGCAGTCCGGGGTGTACGTGTACACGGCGGGCCAGCTCCCGATGGTGGAGGGCAAGCTGCCGCTGGTCGGGAAGGTCGGCGCGGAGGTCACGGCGGAGGACGCCCACGACCTCGCGCGGACCTGCGCGCTGAACGCGCTGGCCGCGGTGAAGTCGGTCGTCGGTGACCTGGACCGCATCGAGCGCGTCGTGAAGGTGGTCGGATTCGTGGCCTCGGCCCCGGACTTCACCGGCCAGCCGGGCGTGCTGAACGGCGCGAGCGAGCTGCTGGGCGAGGTGCTCGGCGACCGCGGGGTGCACGCGCGGAGCGCGGTGGGCGTCGCGGTGCTTCCGCTGGACGCACCGGTCGAGGTGGAGATCCAGGTCGAGCTGCGGGCTTAGGGGCGGGCGGGGCTGGGGCAGGCGCCCCGTCCCGCACTCTCCGACGGGACCGACGGACGGGCGTTCCTGACGTCCCGTTCTTCCCGACGGGCACGGTTCCGGGCGTCCGCCCTTCCTGACGCTCTCCGGGGCGGCCCGGTCCGGCGCCCCTCTCGAACATCACGGCGGGAGCGGCTAGCCTCCGCCCATGTCCAATGGTCAGTGGTACCCGCCGGAATGGCCCGACCGCATCCGCGCCCTGGCATCCGGCGAGCTCACCGCCGTGGAACCCCGCCGGGCCGCCACCGTCATGCTCCTGCGGGACGGGCGGGCGGACACAGCGGCGGACGGGCGCCCCGCCGTGCACATGCTCCGCAGACGTACCTCCATGGCCTTCGCGGGTGGCGCCTACGCCTACCCCGGCGGCGGCGTGGACCCCCGCGACGACGACCGGCCGGTCGGCTGGGCCGGGCCCGCCCGCGAGGAGTGGGGCACACGGCTCGGGGTCGACGCGGCCTCGGCCCAGGCCATCGTCTGCGCGGCCGTCCGCGAGACGTACGAGGAGGCGGGCGTGCTCCTCGCCGGGGAGACCGGCACCACCGTGGTCGGCGACCTCTCCGGCGACGACTGGGAGGCCGACCGCGCGGCGCTCGTCGCCCGCGATCTCTCCTTCGCGGACTTCCTGGACCGCCGCGGGCTGGTGCTGCGCTCCGATCTGCTGGGCGCGTGGGCGCGCTGGATCACGCCGGAGTTCGAGCCGAAGCGGTACGACACCTGGTTCTTCGTGGCCGCGCTGCCCGCCGGGCAGCGGACGCGCAACGCCTCCACCGAGGCGGACCGCACGGTGTGGATCCGGCCCGCGGAGGCTGCCGGCCGGTACGACAAGGGGGAGCTGCTGATGATGCCCCCGACGATCTCGACCCTCCGCTCCCTGCAGCCGTACGCGACCGTGGCCGAGGCGCTGGCGGGCGCGGCCACGCAGGACCTCACGCCGGTACTGGCGCGGGCGCGCCTGGACGCCGGTGAGCTGGTGCTGAGCTGGCCGGGCCATGATGAGTTCACCCGCCGGCTGCCGGCGTCGGGAGCCCCGCAGTGACGGCGCGGTCCTCGTGACGACATTCCCCGGGACGGCCGGGACCCCGGCAGCAGGAGCCCGGACGGCAAGGCGGCCGAAGGCAACGGCCCGTACGACAGGAGCCCCCGCGTGAGCGACGCAGCAGCCCTCCCCGGCCAGCCGAGGGGCGGTGTCCTGTCCGGGCCGGCCACTCCCCGCGCGGTCAACGTCCTCGCGCCCAACGCCTCCGCGATGACCCTCGACGGCACGAACACCTGGATCGTCTCCGAGCCGGACTCGGACCTGGCCGTCGTCATCGACCCCGGTCCGCTCGACGACGTACATCTGCGGGCCGTGATCGCCGCCGCCGAGAGCTCGGGCAAGCGGGTCGCGCTGACCCTGCTGACCCACGGGCACCCGGACCACGCCGAGGGTGCGGCACGGTTCGCCGAGCTGACGCGTACGGACGTACGGGCGCTGGACCCCGCGCTGCGGCTCGGCGACGAGGGGCTCGGCACGGGGGACGTCATCACCACCGGCGGCCTGGAGCTGTGGGTCGTACCGACGCCCGGCCACACCGCGGACTCGCTCTGCTTCCACCTCCCGGCCGACCGGGCGGTCCTGACCGGTGACACGGTCCTCGGCCGCGGTACGACCGTGGTCGCGCACCCGGACGGGCGGCTCGGCGACTACCTGGACTCGCTGCGGCGGCTGCGCTCGCTGACGGTGGACGACGGGGTGCGGACGGTGCTGCCGGGCCACGGGCCGGTACTGGAGGACGCGCAGGGCGCCATCGACTTCTACCTCGCGCACCGCGCCCACCGGCTCGCCCAGGTGGAGACGGCCGTCGAGAACGGCCTCACGACGGCGCCGGAGGTCGTGGCGCAGGTGTACGCGGACGTCGACCGCTCACTGTGGCCCGCGGCGGAACTCTCGGTGCGGGCACAGCTGGAGTACCTGCGGGAGCACGGGCTGATCTGAGCACGCGAAGGGGGCGCCCCGCCGACCGGCAGGACGCCCCCTTCACAGCTGTACGGGCAGGAGCTAGCGGGACCGCTTGGCGAGGCGCTCCACGTCCAGCAGGATCACCGCACGGGCCTCCAGGCGCAGCCAGCCGCGTCCCGCGAAGTCCGCCAGGGCCTTGTTGACCGTCTCGCGGGAGGCGCCGACCAGCTGGGCCAGCTCCTCCTGGGTGAGGTCGTGGACGACGTGGATGCCCTCCTCCGACTGCACACCGAAGCGGCGCGACAGGTCGAGGAGCGCACGGGCGACCCGGCCGGGTACGTCCGAGAAGACCAGGTCGGACATCTGGTCGTTGGTCTTGCGCAGGCGGCGGGCGACGGCACGCAGCAGGGCCGTGGCCACCTCGGGGCGGACGTTCAGCCAGGGCTGGAGGTCGCCGTGGCCCAGACCGAGGAGCTTCACCTCGGTGAGCGCGGACGCCGTGGCCGTACGGGGGCCCGGGTCGAAGAGGGACAGCTCTCCGATGAGCTCGCCGGGGCCGAGCACCGCCAGCATGTTCTCGCGGCCGTCGGGGGAGGTGCGGTGCAGCTTCACCTTGCCCTCGGTGACCACATAGAGGCGGTCGCCGGGGTCGCCCTCGTGGAAGAGGGCGTCGCCACGGGCGAGCGTCACCTCACTCATCGAGGCGCGCAGCTCAGCGGCCTGCTCGTCATCGAGCGCCGCGAAGAGCGGGGCGCGCCGCAGAACGTCGTCCACGAGTTCTCTCCTTGTCGACCTGCTCAGGGGACCGGCTGGACCCCATCATGCCGGACGGGTAAATCAGTGTGATCAGTCACAAGTTTGACGCACCGGGGTCCAGGCTTGTGCGGGAGGGGGCCGATTGGGTTGGTGATTGGCTGTGACCGGGGTGGATGTCGGTGCCGGGCTCTAGGCTGGCCGGGTGTCCAAATCGCCGGTGAGAGCACGGGACAAGGGGGCTGAACGGGTGTCGGCGAGTCACGATTCAGCTGTGGGCGAACAGACGCCCACCCGGGCGAAAGAGGCCGCGAAAGTGACGAAACCGGTGAAGGGGGCTGTAGTGAAGAAGGCCGCGGCGAGGAAGCCCGCAGCGAAGGACGCGACCGCGCCCGACGGACCCGCGAAGGCGACCGCGCCCAAGAAGGCGACCGCGCCCGACAGACCCAAGAAGGCGACCGTGCCCGCCAAGCCGCCGACGGCGTCCGCCAAGCCGGCCGCGTCCGTGAAACCCGTCAAGATCCCCAGGCCGGAGTCGCACGCCGCCCTGGTCCGCCGGGCGCGCCGGATCAACCGGGAGCTGGCCGAGGTCTACCCGTACGCCCACCCCGAGCTCGACTTCGAGAACCCGTTCGAGCTGCTCGTCGCCACGGTCCTCTCCGCCCAGACCACCGACCTGCGCGTCAATCAGACGACCCCTGCCCTCTTCGCGAAGTACCCGACCCCCGAGGACATGGCGGCTGCGGACCCCGAGGAGCTGGAGCAGATCCTGCGGCCGACCGGGTTCTTCCGGGCCAAGGCCAGATCGGTCCTCGGGCTCTCCGCCGCCCTCCGGGACGACTTCGGCGGTGAGGTGCCGGGCCGGATAGAGGATCTCGTGAAGCTGCCCGGCGTCGGGCGGAAGACGGCAAATGTCGTACTTGGTAACGCTTTTGGGGTTCCTGGCATCACTGTGGACACCCACTTCGGCCGACTGGTGCGCCGCTGGAAGTGGACGGAGCAGGAGGACCCGGTGAAGGTCGAGGCGGAGGTCTGCGCGCTCTTCCCCAAGAGCGACTGGACGATGCTCTCGCACCGGGTCGTCTTCCACGGCCGCCGCATCTGCCACGCCCGCAAACCGGCCTGCGGAGCCTGCCCGATCGCCCCGCTCTGCCCGTCGTACGGCGAGGGCGAGACCGACCCGGAGAAGGCGCAGAAGCTCCTGAAGTACGAGAAGGGCGGGCGGCCCGGCCAGCGGCTGAAGCCCCCGGCGGACTACCCGGGGCAGCCCGCTCCTCCGATGGGGGCCGGGTGACAGCAGGGCGGAACGATCAGACCGGCCGCGGTCGTTGGGAGAAGCGGGGGTGCCGATGACGCGCGCGGGAGAGACCCACACCGGCCGGGCCCAGGAGGGCCCGGTCGCCGTGACGGACAGCGGGCTGCCCGGATGGCTGGCGCCCGTGGCACGGGCGGCCGGGACGGTGCGGCCCGAGCAGCTCAGCAGTTTCCTGCCCCCGGAGAGCGGCAGCGGGCGGCAGTCCGCCGTGCTGATCCTCTTCGGCGAGGGCAGCTCCGGGCCCGAGCTGCTGCTGATGGAGCGGGCGACCAGTCTGCGTTCGCACGCGGGACAGCCGTCCTTCCCGGGCGGCTCCCTGGACCCCGGGGACGGCGATCCGCAGACGACGGGTCCCCTGCGGGCGGCGCTGCGCGAGGCCGAGGAGGAGACCGGGCTCGACCCCGCGGGTGTGCAGCTCTTCGGTGTGCTGCCCCGGCTCTACATCCCGGTGAGCGCGTTCGTCGTGACGCCCGTCCTCGGCTGGTGGCGCGAGCCCAGTCCGGTACGGGCGGTGGACAGCGGGGAGACCGCCCGGGTCTTCACGGTTCCGGTGGCCGATCTCACTGACCCCGCCAACCGGTTCACGACGGTCCACCCGAGCGGCCACCGGGGCCCCGCGTTCCTGGTCGAATCCGCTCTGGTCTGGGGTTTCACCGCAGGAGTGATCGACAGAATTCTGCACTTCGCGGGCTGGGAGCGGTCGTGGGACCGCACGAAGCAGGTCCCGCTCGACTGGCGCGCATGACAGGCTGGCCGACGTACTGGGCCACTTGGGCGCCGTACTGGGCCACTCGGGCGACGCTGCGATCCGCAGCGACCCCCCGAGCGGCCGGACCACCGGCCGGAGGGCCGTGACCGGCAACGAAATGCGAGGCTCCCGACGGTGAACGTGCTGGACATCCTGCTGCTGCTGGCCGCTGTGTGGTTCGCGGTCATCGGCTACCGCCAGGGTTTCGTCGTCGGCATCCTGTCCGTGACCGGTTTCATCGGCGGTGGTGTCGTCGCCGTCTACGTGCTTCCGCTGATCTGGGACCGGGTCACCGACAAGTCCGAGGTGTCCACGGGCGCCACCGTCGTCGCGGTCGTCATCGTGATCGTGTGCGCCTCGGTCGGCCAGGCCTTCACCACCCATCTCGGCAACAGACTCCGCCGCTTCATCACCTGGTCACCGGCGCGTGCCCTCGACGCCACCGGCGGCGCACTGGTCAACGTACTGGCCATGCTGCTGGTGGCCTGGCTGATCGGATCGGCCCTCGCCGGTACGACACTGCCCACCCTCGGCAAGGAGGTCCGCACCTCCAAGGTGCTCCTCGGGGTGTCCCGGGTGATGCCGGACCAGGCCGGCACCTGGTTCGCCGACTTCACCTCGGCGCTCGCCCAGAACGGCTTCCCGCAGGTCTTCAGCCCGTTCGCCAACGAGCCGATCACCGAGGTCAAGCCGCCCGACCCGGCGCTCGCCGACAGTCCGGTCGTGGAGCGCGCCAAGAAGTCGATCGTCAAGGTCGTCGGCACGGCGACGGGATGCAGCAAGGTCCTGGAGGGCTCGGGCTTCGTCTTCGGCAACCGCAGGGTGATGACCAACGCCCATGTGGTCGGCGGTGTCACCGAGCCGACCGTGCAGATCGGCGGCGAGGGCAAGCTGTACGACGCGAAGGTCGTGCTCTACGACTGGTCGCGTGACATCGCCGTACTGGACGTGCCGGACCTGAGGGCGCCCGCGCTCACGTTCACCGGCACCGACCAGGCCGCGCACAGCGGTGACAGCGCGATCGTCGCGGGCTTCCCCGAGAACGGTGCGTACGACGTCCGCTCCGCCCGGGTCCGCGGCCGGATCAACGCCAACGGCCCGGACATCTACCACCGCGGGAAGGTCACCCGCGATGTCTACTCCCTCTACACGACGGTCCGCCAGGGCAACTCCGGCGGCCCGCTGCTGACCCCGAACGGCAAGGTGTACGGCGTGGTCTTCGCGAAATCGCTCGACGACAGCAACACCGGCTACGCGCTCTCGGCCGACGAGATCCGTCAGGACATCGCCAAGGGGCTCAGCGCCAACCAGCAGGTCGACACCCAGGGATGCGCGCTGTGAGGCTCACGATTCTCGGCGGCGGCGGATTCCGCGTACCGCTCGTGTACGGCGCGCTGCTGCGCGACCACGCCCCCGGCCGGGTCACCGGGGTCACCCTGCACGACTTGGACCCGGCCCGGCTGACCGCCGTCGCGCGGGTCCTCGCCGACCAGGCGGCGGGTGTGCCGGACGCGCCGGAGGTCCGTACCACCACCGACCTCGACGAGGCGCTGCGCGGGGCCGACTTCGTGTTCTCGGCGATCCGGGTCGGCGGGCTCGCGGGCCGGGCGGCCGACGAACGGGTGGCGCTGGCCGAGGGCGTGCTGGGCCAGGAGACCGTGGGTGCGGGCGGCATCGCGTACGGACTGCGTACGGTCCCGGTCGCCGTCGACATCGCCCGGCGGGTGGCCCGGATCGCGCCCGAAGCCTGGGTCATCAACTTCACCAACCCGGCCGGACTGGTCACCGAGGCGATGGCGGCCCATCTCGGCCGCCGGGTCATCGGCATCTGCGACTCGCCGGTCGGACTCGGCCGCCGGGTCGCCCGGACCCTCGGCGCGGACCCCGACCTGGCGCGGTTCGACTACGTGGGGCTGAACCACCTGGGCTGGCTGCGCGGTCTGTACGTCGGCGAGCAGGACCTGCTGCCCGGACTCTTCGACGACGAGCGGCTGCTGACCTCCTTCGAGGAGGGCAGGCTCTTCGGCGCGGACTGGCTGCGTTCGATCCGGTCCGTCCCCAACGAATACCTGCACTACTACTACTTCAACCGCGAGACGGTCGCCGCGTACCAGCAGGCCGAGCAGACCCGCGGCGCCTTCCTCCGCGACCAGCAGGCGCGGTTCTACGACGAGATGGCGCATCCCGCGACGCCCGCCCTGGCGGCCTGGGACCGTACCCGCGCCGAGCGCGAAGCCACGTACATGGCGGAGAACCGCGAGGCGGCGGGTGCCGGCGAACGGGCCGCGGACGACCTGGAGTCCGGCGGGTACGAGAATGTCGCGCTGGCCCTGATGCGGGCCATCGCGCGGAGCGAGAGCACCACGCTCATCCTCAATGTGCCCAACGCGGGCACGCTCGGCGTGCTCGACGGAACGGCCGTCATCGAGGTCCCGTGCCGGGTCGACGCGGACGGTCCGCACCCGCTGCCCGTATCGCAGCTGACCGGCCACGAGGCCGGTCTGGTGACCGCCGTGAAGGCAGTCGAGCGCTGCGTACTGGAAGCGGCGGAGAGCGGGTCGACGCGGGCGGCGGTGCGGGCGTTCGCCCTGCATCCGCTGGTCGATTCCGTGAATGTCGCGAGGAGACTGCTCGACGGCTACCGGGGTGTGCACCCGGGCCTCGGCTACCTCACGGGGCGCTGAGCCTCGGAGCCGGTCCGGTCAATCACGGCCGGGAATGGCGGAGCCGCGCGGAGACCCAGCGGGCCCGACGGCGGAGGATACGCGGAATGCCGAGGCGGGGATCATGCTCGCGGTCGGGGGTGCCGTCCCTCTCGTAGGTGCTCAGGCCCGTGGCCGAGCGGCGGTTGCTTGCTGCGTCACCGTAGTCGTGCGTCCAGCCCATACCCCCACGTTTGCCCGTGCCTCATGGTCGGTAATCGCGTCCCATGGGGCCAATTGGCCTATGCGCCAGGCATTTGGCTGTTCGTAGGACAGGCGTTCCCGTCCGGCCACCGGACATGCCGGAACGGGGCTCACCGGTCACGCCGGAACCGGGCTCACCGGTCGGGTTCGGGGTCCTTCAACCAGTTGATGAGTTCTGTGGAGAACGCCACCGGGTCCTCCTCCTGCGGGAAGTGCCCCAGGCCGTCGAACAGCCGCCAGCGGTACGGCGCTTCGACGTACTGCCCCGACCCCGCCGCACTGCGGGTACGCATCACCGGATCCAGCGAGCCGTGCAGATGCAGCGTCGGTACCCGCACCGGACGTTTCATCCTGCGGTTGAACTGGATCCCGTCCGGCCGTGCCAGCGACCGAACCATCCAGCGGTACGGCTCGATCGCGCAGTGCGCCGTCGAGGGGATCGACATCGCCCGCCGGTACATCTCCACCGCGTTGTCGTCGGGACGCGCGGGCCCCGACCACTCGCACACCAGTCGGCCCACCAACGCCGCGTCGTCGGCGACGAGCTGACGCTCGGGCACCCACGGGCGCTGGAAACCCCAGACGTACGAACCCGCGCGGGACTGCGAGAAGTCGGACAGCATCGCCGAGCGCCAGCGCCGTGGATGCGGCATCGAGGAGACCACGAGCCGGCGCACCAGCTTGGGCCGCATCACGGCCGCCGTCCAGGCCAGGTACCCGCCCAGGTCGTGCCCGACGAGCGCGGCGTCCGGCTCGCCGAGGGACCGGATCACGCCGGTGATGTCGAGGGCCAGATTGGCGGGGTCGTAACCCCGGGGCGTACGGTCACTGCCGCCCACCCCCCGCAGATCCATGGCGACGGCCCGGAACCCGGCGTCGGCGAGCGCGGTCAGCTGATGCCGCCAGGTCCACCAGAACTGCGGGAAACCGTGCAGCAGCAGCACCAGCGGCCCGTCACCCGCCTCCGTGATGTGGAAGCGCGCGCCATTGGCCGCGACGTCGCGGTGGGTCCAGGGCCCGTCGATACGTACGACGGAACCCGATTCGGCAGAAGCGGTCATGCAGACGAGCGTGCCACAGCCGCAGCCTTGTCGGTGACCGCCGCAGGGGCGTTCGAGGACGCGCGTTCGACGGCCGGGCGGGGGTGGGGGCGGACGCCCTGGATCACGGCGGCCGTCTCCTTGACGGACGCGACGACCTTCTGCGGGCCCTTCGCCTTCTTCGCCTTCTTGGCGAAAACGACCCCGATCAGTGCGAGTACCGCGGCCACCAGCACATTCGCGGCGAAGGACAGCACGAAGCAGATCGCCAAGTTCCAGTGGCTCCAGGTGCGGATGCCGTAGGCGAGGGCGAAGCTCAGCATCGGCAGGGAGAAGAGCAGCACGGTGCCTGCCGCCGCGAACGCCCCGCCGCCGATCGCGCCGCGCTTGACGTCCTGGCGCAGCTCGGCCTTGGCCAGGGCGATTTCGTCGTGCACGAGCGAGGACATCTCGGCGGTGGCCGATGCGACCAGTTGACCGAGACTGCGGTCGGCGGTGCCAGCAGGGCTGCTGGGGTGGCTCATTGCTGAATCCCTCTTCTCATCTGCGGGCGCTCGTACACCTCGCGCCGGTCGGGCTGGCCGTCGTCGGTTTCTGCAGGACCTGACTTCAGATCATGCCGGACGGTCGTCGTCCGCGCTTGCTGCCCCCGCCCGTTCGGCGAGACGACGGTGCTCGGCCGCCTTCCCCTCAAGGATCGCAGCCATACGCAGATGGTGCTCGGCGCTGTCCTCCTCGTAGATGTCGGGGATGCCGTCGTGGTCCTCGTCGCGTTCCTCCTCCTCGCACAGGAAGCGGTATCTGCGGTCGCGCACCTTGAGCAGGACCGAGGAGAGCACGGCGGCGATCACCGAGCCCAGCAGTACGGACGCCTTGACCTCACCGGTCATCGAGCTGTCTCCGGTGAAGGCGAGTTCGCCGATGAGGAGCGAGACGGTGAAGCCGATCCCGGCGAGTGAGGCCACGGCGAAGACGTCGGCCCAGGCCAGGTCCTTGTTGAGCTCGGCCCTGGTGAAGCGGGCCGTCAGCCACGTACCGCCGAAGATGCCGACCGCCTTGCCGACGACGAGGCCCAGCACGACGCCGAGCGTCTCCGGACGGGTGAACACATCGGTGAGCGCACGGCCCGATACGGAGACCCCGGCCGAGAACAGCGCGAAGAGCGGTACGGCGAGGCCCGCCGACAACGGCCGGACCAGATGCTCGATGTGCTCACCGGGGGAGTACGGCTCGCCCTCGCGGCGGGTGCAGCGGAGCATCAGGCCCATGGCGACTCCGGCGATCGTGGCGTGCACGCCGCTGTGGTACATCAGCGCCCAGACGACCAGGGCGAGCGGGACGTAGATGTACCAGCCGTGTACGTCCAGCCGCAGCAGCAGCCAGAAGACGGCCAGCGCGAGCACGGCGCCGCCGAGCGCCACGAAGTTGATGTCGCTGGTGAAGAAGACCGCGATGATGAGGATGGCGAACAGGTCGTCCACGACGGCGAGCGTGAGCAGGAAGGCCCGCAGCGCGGACGGCAGTGAGGTCCCGATGACCGCGAGGACGGCCAGGGCGAACGCGATGTCGGTGGCGGTGGGCACCGCCCAGCCGTCCAGCGAACCGTTGCCGATGACATTGACCAGGGTGTACACCAGGGCCGGTACGGCCATCCCGCAGAGCGCCGCGACGACGGGCAGCGCGGCGGCCTTCGGGTCGCGCAGTTCACCTGCGACCAGTTCGCGCTTGAGCTCGATGCCCGCGACGAAGAAGAAGACAGCGATCAGCCCGTCGGCGGCCCAGTGCGTGACGGACAGGTGCAGGCCGAGGGTGGCGGGGCCCAGATGGAAGTCGCTGACCGAGGCGTAGCTGCCCTTCAGCGGGGTGTTCGCCCAGATCAGTGCGGCGATGGCGGCGACGAGAAGAATCAGGCCGCCGACGGTCTCGGTGCGCAGCGCGTCGGTGAGGAAGGTCCGCTCGGGGAACGGGAGCCGCCCCAGGAAGGTCTGCCTGCCGCGGGAGCGGGACTGCGCGGGCGGTTGGGGATTCGGCTTCGGCTTCGGGGCGGGCGCGGCCACGAGGGGACCTCCGGTCGGGTGGGCAGCACAGAACACATGCCGACCAGACTTCCCGGCGCACCCTTTTGCTTACTGAATTACCTGTGGAACACCCTACCCGGCGCACCAGGGAGCATGCGGTGATCGTCACCTTACGGACAGAACGGGCGCACGGCGCGCTGCAGATGACCAGCCGGGTGGCCGTCGTACACGCAGAACGCCGACCGGGCACCTGGGGTCCGGTCGGCGTTCGCAGCCAGCTCTCAGCTTTCAGCTTTCAGCTTTCAGCTTTCAGCTGTTCAGTTCTCGGTTCTCGGTGGGGCTGATCCGGTGTCAGTCCTCGCTGGAAGTGCTCGGCAGCTTGGTCTGGATCAGGTCCATCACCGAGGAGTCGGTGAGCGTGGTGACGTCGCCCAGCTCGCGGTTCTCCGCGACATCGCGCAGCAGCCGCCGCATGATCTTCCCGGACCGGGTCTTGGGCAGCTCCGCCACGGGCAGTACCCGCTTCGGCTTGGCGATCGGGCCGAGCACCGCGCCCACGTGGTTGCGCAGCTCCGCGGAGAGGTCCGCCGACTCCGACGCCGACCCCCGCAGTATCACGAAGGCAACGATGGCCTGACCGGTCGTCTCGTCCGCCGCGCCCACGACCGCCGCTTCGGCGACCGACGGGTGCGAGACGAGCGCCGACTCGACCTCGGTCGTCGAGATGTTGTGCCCGGATACCAGCATCACGTCGTCGACCCGGCCGAGCAGCCAGATGTCGCCGTCCTCGTCCTTCTTCGCGCCGTCACCCGCGAAGTACTTGCCCTCGAAACGTGACCAGTAGGTGTCGATGAAGCGCTGATCGTCGCCCCAGATCGTACGGAGCATCGAGGGCCACGGTTCGGTCAGCACCAGGTAGCCGCCACCGCCGTTCGGTACTTCGTTGGCCTCGTCGTCGACGACGGTCGCGGAGATCCCCGGCAGCCCGCGCTGCGCCGACCCCGGCTTCGTCGCCGTGACACCCGGCAGTGGCGAAATCATCATCGCGCCGGTCTCGGTCTGCCACCAGGTGTCCACGATCGGGCACTTGTCGGCGCCGATGTTCTTGCGGTACCACATCCACGCCTCGGGGTTGATGGGCTCACCGACCGAACCCAGCACGCGCAGCGACGACAGGTCGAACTTGGCTGGGATGTCGTCCCCCCACTTCATGAACGTACGGATCGCGGTCGGCGCCGTGTAGAGGATCGAGACGCCGTACTTCTGGACGATCTCCCAGAACCGGCCCTGGTGGGGGGTGTCCGGCGTGCCTTCGTAGATCACCTGGGTCGCGCCGTTGGCCAGCGGGCCGTACGTGATGTACGAGTGGCCGGTCACCCAGCCGATGTCGGCCGTGCACCAGTAGACGTCCGTCTCCGGCTTGAGGTCGAAGACGGCGTGGTGGGTGTACGCGGCCTGAGTGAGGTAGCCGCCGGAGGTGTGCAGGATGCCCTTCGGCTTACCCGTCGTACCGGAGGTGTACAGGATGAACAGCGGCTGCTCCGCGCCGAAGGCCTCGGGGGTGTGCTCGGTGGACCGGCTCCCCACGAACTCGTCCCACCAGAGGTCCCGGCCCTCGGTCCACGCGGTGTCCTGGCCGGTGCGCCGCACCACGAGCACGTGCTCGACCTGCGGGCACTGGGTGACGGCCTCGTCGATCGCGGGCTTGAGCGCGGACGGCTTGCCCCGCCGGTAGCCGCCGTCGGCGGTGATGACCAGCTTGGCGTCGGCGTCCTGGATGCGGGAGGCCACGGCGTCGGCGGAGAAACCGCCGAAGACCACCGAGTGCGCCGCGCCGATCCGGGCGCAGGCGAGCATCGCGACGACGGCCTCGGCGATCATCGGCAGGTAGATGGCGACCCGGTCGCCCTTGGCGACGCCCAGTTCTATGAGGGCGTTCGCGGCCTGCGACACCTCGTCCTTGAGCTGCGCGTACGTGATGGAGCGGCTGTCGCCGGGCTCGCCCTCGAAGTGGATGGCGACGCGGTCGCCGTTGCCGGCCTCGACGTGTCGGTCCACGCAGTTGTACGCGACATTCAGCTCACCGTCGGCGAACCACTTCGCGAACGGTGGGTTCGACCAGTCGAGCGTCTCGGTGGGCTCGGTGGACCAGCTCAGCCGCCGGGCCTGCTCCGCCCAGAAGCCCAGCCGGTCTGCCGCTGCCTGCTCGTACGCCGCCGCGGTGACGTTGGCGTTCGCGGCCAGCTCGGTGGGCGGCGTGAAGCGCCGCTCCTCCTTGAGCAGATTGGCCAAGCTTTCGTTGCTCACGAGATCGCCCTTTCGACAAAGCCTTATGTCCCAGGTCATAGCTCATCAGCCCACGAGCCACTCTGACAAGGGCTAACCGTAAGAAATTGGTTTAGACCTGTGTCCCGTGCTCCGGCCGTGCTCCTTCCGTCTGGCTGCCGGGCGTGGGCGGATCACTCGGATACGAACGGTCAGACCGGAGCCACCTGGGCGAAGACCCCGTCCCGCTCATGAGGGTCGGCGAGCAGATACGCCTGGGCCTCGCCGACGTGGAAGTACATGCCGTGCAGTTCCAGCTCGCCCTCCGCGAGCCGTCTCGCCACCGATGCGTGTGCGCGCACATGCTCCAGCTGCTGGATCACGTTGGTCAGGCAGAGCTGCTCCACGGCATCGGCAGGCATCCGCCCGGAGATCCGGGCCCAGGAGTGATGGCGGCTCAGCATCCGGTCCAGGCTGGGCTGTCCGTGCCGCAGCCACCGCCGCAGCGGGGTCTGTGGGGCGTCCGGCGGACTGTCCGGTGGGCCGTTCAGCAGCGCCGTCATCGCCCCGCAGCCGGAATGCCCGCATACGGTGATCGAGTCGACGCGCAGGATGTCGACGGCGTACTCGATCGCCGCCGCCACCGAGTCGTCCGAGCTGTCCGTGCCCGGCAGCGGTACCAAATTGCCCACATTGCGCACGGTGAACAAATCGCCGGGACCGCTCGACGTGATCATGCTGGTGACCAGCCGGGAGTCGGCGCAGGTGAGAAAGAGCTGCGAGGGCCGCTGCCCCTCGCGGGCGAGTCGCGCCAGCTCGCCCCGTACCAACGGGGCCGTATGACGCTGGAACGAGCTGAGCCCGCTGACCAGTTGACGGCTCCCGGGCCGATGGGGCATGGGCTCCTCCCCACGGAACGCGCCCGCTGCCTCAGCCTCGGTTCCTGGCCGGACCGCGACCTCTGTACAGGGAGTAGAGCGCGGGACCTCCGGGTCCGGCACGATTCCTGTGCCGGGTGCAACGTCACCAGGTGCACCCTCCCTGCCGGCGAAGGCCGTCGTGCGGGCAGTGGTCGTCAGGTCCGTAGCGCTGTCTGGGGGCGTACCCGTGTCCGCCCCCGTACGGAGGCAGGCGACCTCGGAGGTGGGGCCGGAGAGGGTCGCCGGTGAAGGGCCCGGATCCCCTGCCGGATCCGCTGCCGAATCCGCTGTGCCGGGTGCGGGTGCGGGTGCGGGCGCGGGCATGGGCATGGGCACGGCTACGGGCAGCGTGCCGCGTTCGGTGCCGAGGTCGGTGCAGTGGTGATTGCGCCAAGGGGTCCAGGGGCGGCAACAGGTGTGTACGGCGGACTCGGGCTCGGCGATCCGGGTCCCGGCCCGGCCCGTGACCTCGACCTGGCCACCCTGGGCCGCATGAGCCTCCTGCCAGTGCTGGAGGGTCTCGTACGCGGCATGGTCCATGAACGAGCCGTCCAACTCCACGACGGCATACGCCCCCGGTGGCACCTGCCCCAGCGTCCGGCTTAGCTTGGGGACGGCCAGAAACGTCAACTGACCACGCGCCCGCAGCCGGTGGACACCGTCCTGCTCCGCCAGCGTGATCCGGGTTCTGGAGAGGCGGTGCAGTGCCACGCCGACCGCGACCGTGATCCCGATCGCCACTCCCTGTATCACCCCGAAACACAGGACACCGCCCACGGTGGCCCCGTACACCGGGAACTCCCGGTGCTTGTGAACATTGCGAATGTGCGTGTAACTCACCATCTGGAGGCCGACGGCCATCACGAGTGCGGCCAGGGCGGCGAGGGGCAGCCACTCCAGGACGGCGGCGAGCAGCCCGGCGGCGAGCAGCATCCACACCCCGTGCAACACGGTGGAGGCGCGTCCGGTCGCCCCGGCCCGTACGTTTGCCGCGCCACGCACTGCTCCGCCCGACACCGGCAGCCCGCCGAGCAGCCCCGACACCGCGTTCGCGATGCCCTGCCCGCGCAACTCCCGGTCGAGACCGGTCCGCTCGACGGCCGGGCCAGGGCGGTCCGCCGCCAGTTTGTCCACGGCCACCGCGGAGAGCAACGACTCCAGGCCGGCCACCAGCGTCACCGTGAACACCGCGCCGAGCAGCCCGAGCACCGGGCCGTGCGGCACCTCGGGCAGCGCATGCGTGCGCCAGGACGGCAGGTCGACGCGTGTGATGCCTGGTGCGGCGACGGCAGCGACTGCGGTGGCGACGGCGACCGAGGCGAGCGCGGCCGGGACTCTGCCCAACACCCGGCCGGTGCGGCCGGGGATTCGTGACCACAGCACCAGTACGGCGATGGTGAGCGCACCGATCAGCGGCGCGGCCGGGCCGACGCGGCTCAACTGTCCGGGTAGAGCAAGCGCGTTGGCGACGGCCGAGCTCTGAGGTGCGCCGCCGAGCACGATGTGGAGTTGGGCGAGAGCGATGGCGACGCCGATCCCGGCGAGCGTGCCGTGCACGATGGCCGGAGAGACGGCGAGCGCGCCGCGCGCGGCGCGCAGCGACCCCAGGGCCAGTTGGAGCAGACCCGCTCCCACGGTGATGGCGCAGGTGGTGCGCCAGCCGTAGACCTGGATGAGCTCTGCGGTCACCACGGTCAGACCGGCCGACGGACCGCTGACCTGGAGTGCGGAGCCACCGAGCAGTCCCGCGACGATGCCGCCGACGGCTGCGGCCAGCAGCCCGGCTTCGAGCGGAGCGCCGATGGCGACGGCGAGCCCCAGGGACATCGGGACGGCGATCAAGAAGACCGTGATCGAGGCGGACAGGTCGGCGGCCGCGATCCGGAAGCGGGGGCGGCGGCCGTCTCCACCGGCTGGCGGGCTGTGCGGCCGTTGAAAGAGGGAGGTGTCCGGGGTGCCGGCAGCTGCTCCGGTGGACGTACCGGTGGATGTGTCAGTGAATCTGTGGGCGGATGAGGCCGAAGGGGTGTGATCGGTGCGGGCGGGTACGCAGGCGGACATGGATCTCGTCTCCTCCGGGGCAGCGCGGTCGCGGAATATGCGGAACGGCGAAACAGCGGGTCAAGGGGACGCGGCCGTGGAGCACGGCCTGCAGTAGCGGGGATCATCAACGCTCGGTAAATAGATGGTAATCCAGAGTAAAGACCAAGTCTGGACATTTCGCCTAAATGGTCGAGCGGTTCACCCGATTCGGTGACTGTGTCGCTCAGCGATGCGACAGTATGAAGAATTGAGAGTGGGGTGCATGACCTCCCCCACGCGAAGAATCACCCTCTGCGCCGTCACCGCCGCTCTGGTCGCAGGAGCCGTCGGCTGCGCAGACATCGACGGTTCAGTGCCCAGGACCACGAAGCAGGGCGCGGCCGCCACGAAGCGCAACGCCCCGGCAGAAGCGCCCGAGTCCGCCGTCCGCCTCATCGGCGACGGCTCCACCGCGTACACCGGCGTCCAGCCCCATGTGTCCGTGCCCCACCGTCTGAAACCGGGTCAGAAGCCGCCGCAGTTCGTGGTCTTCTCCTGGGACGGAGCCGGAGAGGACAGCCAGAAACTCTTCTCGCATTTCCGTGCCGTGGGAAAGAAGTACGACGCGACCATGACGTACTTCCTCAGCGGCGTGTACATGCTGCCGGGGGCGAAGAAGGAGCAGTACGACCCGCCCCAGCACGTGGCGGGCAGCTCGGACATCGGGTTCAACGACGCCGAGGGAATCCGTGACACCGTCACCCAACTCCGCGGCGCCTGGCTGGACGGGAACGAGATCGGCACCCACTTCAACGGCCACTTCTGCGGACCAGACGGTGGAGTCGGCACCTGGTCGGTCCCCGAGTGGAAGAGCGAGATCACGCAGGCCAAGGCCATGGTGAAGCACTGGCGGACCAACACCGGTCTCACCGGCCTGCCACCCCTGCCCTTCGACTACGACAAGGAACTGGCGGGCGGCCGTTCCCCCTGCCTTGAGGGCCAGCACAATCTGCTGTCCGCCGCCCGTGAGATGGGTTTCCGCTACGACGCGAGCGGCAACGGCCTGCAGGTCTGGCCCAAGCGGCGCGAAGGTGTGTGGGACATCCCGCTGCAGGAAGTCCCGGTGCCGGGGCGGGCGTTCGAGACTCTCTCGATGGACTACAACTTCATGTTCAACCAGTCGCGGACCGTGCACGGCGACCCCGCCATGTACACGTACTGGGGCGATCAGATGCGAGACGGACTGCTGAGGGCGTTCGACCGTTCGTACAACGGAAACCGTGCCCCGCTGATCATGGGCAACCACTTCGAGTCCTGGAACGGCGGTACGTACATGCGGGCCGTCGAGCAGACGATCGCCGCCGTCTGCACCAGGCCGGAAGTGCGGTGTGTGCCGTTCAAACAGCTGGTCAACTGGCTGGAGGCACAGGACCCGAAGACCGTCGGAAAGCTACAGGGGCTGGCTGTCGGCGAGGCGCCGAAGGAAGGCTGGGCGGCCTATCTGTCCCCCCAGCCTTCCGGGGCCGCTCCCGGACGCGGGGTCAAGAAGCAGGGCTGATCTCGGCGTAACGTTCACTGAGGACAAAGGCGGGGTCGACCTGTGAAGCCAGGTCGGCGCCCGTCTTCTCGTTCCCCCAACTTTCCGCGTTCTTCAGGTGGAAGTGCACCATCTGGCGGGTGTAGCGCTCCCAGTCGCGGTGTGCGTAGCTGTCCTCCGCGGCGTCCTGAAGCGACTGGAGGGCCAGCCGGTTCTCCGCTTCGAGCATCTCGAAGCGCGGGGGGCGGCCCTTCTCCATCGCGCGGACCCAGTCGGAGTGGCCCACGGTGACCAGCAGGTCGTCGCCGACCTCGGCGCGCAGGAACTCCAGGTCGTCCTGGTCCCGCACCTTGTTGCCGACGACCTTGAGGGCGACGCCGAAGTCGCGGGCGTACTCCTTGTACTGCCGGTAGACCGAGACACCCTTGCGGGTCGGTTCGGCCACCAGGAACGTCATGTCGAACCGGGTGAACATGCCGGAAGCGAAGGAATCCGAACCGGCCGTCATGTCGACGACGACGAACTCCTCCGGCCCGTCGACCAGATGGTTGAGGCAGAGTTCCACCGCGCCGACCTTGGAGTGGTAGCACGCCACTCCAAGGTCCGACTCGGTGAACGGCCCGGTCGCCATCAACTGGATCCCGCCGTCGTCCAGCGTGACCGGGCGGGCGCAGGCGTCGAACACCGGATTGTCCTCACGGATCCGGAGCAGCCGCGAGCCCTCGCCGGGCGGAGTGGTTTTGATCATCGTCTCTGCCGAGGCGATACGCGGATTGGAGCCGCGCAGATACTCCTTGATGAGCGGGAGGTGCGCTCCCATCGCGGGCAGCGCGGCGGACTCCGCTTCGTCGAGCCCGAGTGCGGCGCCCAGGTGTTGGTTGATGTCGGCGTCCACGGCGAGGACGGGTGCTTCATTGGCGGTCAGGTGGCGGATGAAGAGAGAGGACAGCGTGGTCTTGCCGCTGCCGCCCTTCCCTACGAAAGCGATCTTCATGTTCACAAAGGGTAGCGGGGCGACTGCGGTGTGTGGGTGTCGGAAGTGAAGAAGACCACTCCAAGGTGGGGTGTCTGCCGTGGACGCGTAGCCTCGCTTCCTATGACTGCGTTCTCCCGGAAGGCGTCCGCCGGAGCCCCGGCGACTCCCCCAGATCACTCAGATCCCCTTGCCGCACTGGGCCAGCTGCCGGGTGTCGGCGATGCTGTGGACTCCGTGCGCAAAGCGGTGGACCGGGTCTACGGTCACCGCGTCATGCGACGGCGCAGCACCGAGGTCACGGCGGAGGCCGCGCTGCGCGCGTCGCGCGGTTCGGCCGCGCTGGCGGGGGCGGACTGGGCGCTGGAGGAAGTGCGCCGACGTACCGACTTCAGTGGTGATCCTGAAGCCCGTACGGTCGGTGCGGCCCTGCGGCTGTCCGCCGAAGCGGGTCAGCTGCTGTCCGTCTGGCGCCAGTCGCCGCTGCGGGTGCTGGCCCGGCTGCACCTGGTGGCTGCGGCTGATTCCGGTGATGCGGTCGGCCGGCCGCGGTTGGCGGGAGAGACGGCGGACGAGCCGTTGATCGAGCTTCCGCTGCCCGGTGCCGACGAGGTGGCGGCGCGACTCGACGGGCTTTCGCAGCTGGTCATCGCGGGCAGTGCGGCTCCCGCGCTGGTGACGGCGGCGGTGGTGCACGGCGAACTGATAGCGCTGCGGCCGTTCGGTTCGTACAACGGTCTGGTCGCCAGGGCGGCCGAGCGGGTCGTGCTGATCAACAGCGGACTCGATCCCAAATCCATCTGCCCGGCCGAGGTCGGTCACGCGGAGCTGGGGCGGGCGGCCTACGTCGCGGCTCTGGACGGCTACGCGTCAGGTACGCCGGAAGGCATGGCCGCGTGGATCGCGCACTGTGGCCGCGCGGTGGAGCTGGGTGTACGGGAATCGACGGCCGTCTGCGAGGCCCTCCAGCGCGGAGCGGCCTGACCGGAGCCCCGGGACTGCCGGACGGGCAGACAAAGGCGGCGGTACCGATCGGTACCGCCGCTGGCATGTCTGCCGGGTTACCAAGCGTCCTCGAATATTGCCCATCAGGCCGGGAACTTGGCCCGTTGCCTGGTGCGGCTGGCCCGTAATCGACGGGTCGACGTCGCGTGGGTGCTCAGCTTCCATGCTCGGTCCGTGGGGCCTGCATGCGGTTTCAGGTGATCCTCTCGGATGTCCTTGGTCTCGCGGGCCGTTGACTCCTTTGTACTCCTGTCGTGGGGTGAGCGGAAGTCCCTATCTCAGTTCTTTACTTTTTCTGATCAAACCGGGGCAAAGGGGTCGCCTCGACGACCGGCCCGGCTGCCCCTGTTGACGTACCAGACCAGACCGGCCGTGGCCGCCGCCGCTCCGACCGCGGCAGCCGCGACCAGGGCGGGCCTGGGGGGCATCCGCAGTGCGGGCAGTCGCTGCTTCAGCCGGACCGGCCGATTGAAGACGAGAACCGGCCACTCCCGTGCGACCGCCTCGCGACGAAGCGCCCGGTCCGGATTGACCGCATAAGGGTGGCCGACCGATTCGAGCATCGGCACATCGGTCGCTGAATCGCTGTACGCGTAACAGCGCGCCAGGTCGTACCCCTCGGAAGCCGCCAGTTCCTTGACGGCCTCGGCCTTGGTGGGCCCGTACGCGTAGTACTCCACCTCTCCGGTGAAGCAGCCGTCCGCGCCGACGACCATGCGAGTGGCGACCACCCGGTCGGCGCCGAGAAGCTCGCCGATCGGCTCGACGACCTCTGCTCCGGAGGTGGAGACGATCACTACGTCGCGGCCTGCGGTGTGGTGTTCCTCGATGAGGGATGCGGCTTCGTCGTAAATGATCGGGTCGATCAGATCGTGCAGGGTCTCGGCGACGATCTCCCTTACCTGCTGGACGTTCCAGCCCTTGCAGAGCGCGGAGAGGTACTCGCGCATCCGCTCCATCTGGTCATGATCGGCACCGCCTGCGAGGAAGACGAACTGGGCATATGCGGTACGCAGCACGGCGCGGCGGTTGATCAGGCCGCCTTGATAGAACGACTTGCTGAAGGTCAGCGTCGATGACTTGGCGATGACTGTCTTGTCGAGGTCAAAGAAGGCAGCGGTACGAGGCGAGGAGTGGTTTTCCACAACTCAGAGCATAGGTGCCCGCCATTCGGCTTACGCGGCGGCGCGTGGGTTTGCCTGAGAAGGCTCTCGGGTACACCATGGAAGTCACGGATCGTTCGCGACCGTGTTATCCCCGTCCGGCTCCTCCCCCCCCGAGTCGGACGTGGGGACGACCCCAGCTCTCCCCCCCGGCTGGGGTCGTCGCATGTCCGGACACGTTTTCGGTTGAGCCCTCCGGCTCCCCAGCTGTTCGGTGTTCATCTCCGGCCCTCTCCCTTGCTCGGCTGCAACGGCCTTGCACCAGAGATACGCGTCACGCTGTGTAGTGGTTGCACTCCTCTCCGGAAGTCACCGATAAGAGTGGCGGAGATATTCACAACCGGTGAGTTGCCCACAGTTTTGAAGCAAGATCCACTCAATTTCCCGGATCCCTGCACGGTGATTCCCAACGCGAAGTCGGCGGCTTGTCCGATGCGGCTTCGCGGCTCGTAGGAATCACTCTGAGAGGGGGCGGAAGAACGTGGCTGGATCCAGCACACCCGACCGGCTGCCGGTCGCCGGGCAGCGACGGGGCGGACCGCTGATTGTCACCGAGGACGCGGCGCTGCTCGACGATCTGCTGCGGCTGTGCGCTGCGGCGGGGGCCGAGCCGGAGGTTCATCACGGCGTGCCCGACCGCAAGGGCAGCTGGGAGAGTGCACCACTGATCCTCGTCGGGGACGATGCGGCGGCCCGTGTCCGGGGGAGCGCCAGGAGGGCGGGCGTGTACCTCGTCGGGAAGGACCAGGACGATCCTGCCGTCTGGCAGCGTGCCGTCGAGATCGGCGCCGACCATGTACTGCGCCTGCCCGACGCCGAGGGCTGGCTCGTCGAGCGCATTGCCGATGTGTCCGAAGGGGTCGGACAGCAGGCGCTGACCGTCGGGGTGATCGGTGGGCGGGGCGGGGCCGGGGCATCGACCCTGGCATGTGCGCTGGCGCTCACCGCGGCCCGGAGCGGACAGCGCACCGTGCTCATCGACGGCGACCCACTGGGCGGTGGGCTCGATGTGTTGCTCGGTGGCGAGCACACGGCGGGCAGACGGTGGCCGGATTTCGCCCGTTCGAAAGGGCGGGTCGGAGGGAGCGCACTGGAGGAATCCCTTCCGGAACTGCATGGGCTGAAGGTCCTCAGCTGGGACAGGTCCGATGCGGTGGTGATCGCGCCCGAGGCGATGCGGGCCGTGCTGGCTGCAGCGCGCCGGGGAGGAGGCGTAGTCGTCGTCGATCTGCCCCGGCGGGTGGACGAGGGGGCTGCCGAGGCCCTGGCCCAGCTCGATCTCGGGCTGCTGGTGGTGCCGGGGGAGCTCCGGGCCGTCGCGGCGGCGGCGAGAGTGGCCTCGATGGCGGGCATGGTTCTCCAGGATCTGCGAGCGGTGGTGCGGGGGCCGTACGCATCCGGTCTGGACGGCGAATGGGTGGCTCGGGCACTGGATCTCCCCCTCGTGGGTGAACTGCCCGTGGAGGAAGGGCTGCTCGAAGCACAGACCGGCGGCACGCCGCCGGGCAGCCGGACGCGGGGGCCGCTGGCCAAGTTCTGTACCGCGTTCTGGGAGCAGGCGCTGGCCGGGGGAGGTGTCTCATGAACGCGCTGGCTACTTCCGGCGGAACGCAGTTCGCGGGAGGCTCCCCGCCCCTCCTCGACGCCGTGCGGCAGCGGCTCGCGGAGAGCGGCGCGGAACCGACCCCCGCTCGGGTGGCAGCGGCGCTGCGCGCCCAGGGGCGCCTGCTCGGAGACACCGAAGTGCTGGGGGCGGCGGAGGAGTTGCGCTCGGAGCTGGTGGGTTCGGGGCGGCTGGAGGCTCTGCTCGCCGATCCCGCGGTGACCGATGTGCTGGTGGCCGCTCCTGACCGGGTGTGGGTGGACCGTGGATGCGGACTCGAACTGACAGATGTCGTCTTCCCCGACACCGCCGCGGTGCGCAGGCTGGCGCAACGGCTCGCGGCGGTGGCAGGACGGCGGCTCGACGACGCCCGGCCATGGGTGGACGCGCGATTGCCTGACGGGACACGGATGCATGCGGTGCTGGAGCCGGTGGCCGTCGGATCGACCTGCCTCTCGCTGCGGGTGGTGCGGCCGAAGGCCTTCGCACTGGAGGAACTGGTGGCGGCGGGCACGGTCCCGCCGGGCGGCGACCAGGTGCTGCGGGCGCTGATCGACGCCCGGCTGTCCTTTCTGGTCAGCGGTGGGACCGGGACGGGAAAGACGACGCTTCTGTCGTCCCTACTGGGGTTGGTGGGGCCTGCTGAGCGGATTGTGCTGGCCGAGGACTCCTCGGAACTGCGGCCCGAACATCCGCACGTGGTGCGGTTGGAGTCCCGGCCGCCGAACCAGGAGGGTGCGGGCCGGGTGACTCTGCAGGACCTGGTGCGCCAGGCCCTGCGGATGCGTCCCGACCGGCTGGTGGTGGGTGAGGTGCGAGGGGCGGAGGTCACTGAACTGCTGGCCGCGCTGAACACCGGACACGAAGGTGGCTGCGGGACGGTTCATGCCAATGCCGCCGTGGATGTACCGGCGCGTCTTGAGGCTCTGGGGACGGCCGCGGGGCTCGACCGGGCAGCACTGCACAGCCAGTTGGCTGCTGCGCTGGCAGTGGTGGTGCATCTTGTCCGGGACCGGGGCGGGCGGCGCAGAGTCGCCGAGATGCATGTGCTGGAGCGGGACCCGGCAGGTCTGGTGGTGACCGTGCCCGCGCTGCGCTGGGGCATGGAGGGCTTTACCCAAGGGCCGGGCTGGGCCCGGCTGCGGTCGATGATCGGGGGTGGGCCGTGAGTTCCCCGGCCTCCCTGGCGGTGCTCTTCACATGCGCCGCACTGTGGCTGCTGCTGGCGGCACAGGAGCGCGGGCTGCGCAGGGGACGGCTGCTTTTTGCGGGCAGTGCAGAGGCGCGCGCACCGCTGTGGGCAGGCTCGCTGTGGAGAAGGATGCGCGGTCGGCTGAGGCGCGAGTGGCTCTGTCTGCCGGTGGCCGGGGTGATCGCCGTCCTGGGCAGTTCGGTGCTGCCGCTCCTGGCGGGGGTCCTGGCGATCCCGCTGCTGGGACGGCGATTGCGGGCCGCAGCACAGGCACGGGAGCGGTTGCGGCGGACCGATGCGGTGATTGCGATGTGCGGGTCTGTCGCCGGTGAGCTGAGGGCTGGGAGGCAGCCGGGGGAGGCGCTACTGGCTGCCGGCCGGGGGGCGGGGGCTCTGGGCGGGGCAGAGGCCGCGGTGCTGGCGGCAGCGAGGTTCGGCGGCGATGTGCCCGAAGCGTTACGCCGGGCGGCGCGGGAGCCCGGAGCCGGCGGCTTGGTCGGAGTGGCGGCTTGCTGGCGGGTGTCGGTGGACGGAGGCGCGGGGCTGGCGACCGGACTCGACGGCCTGGAAGGGGCGCTGCGAGCCGAACGGGACCAACGGGCCGACCTGCGGGCCGAGCTGGCCGGTGCGCGCTCGACGGTGCTGGTCCTCGCGCTGCTCCCGATCGGCGGCCTGCTCCTTGGAACCGCGCTCGGAGCCGACCCACTGTGGACTTTGCTGCACACCCCCGCAGGGCTCTGCTGTCTGCTGGCGGGCGGAGTGCTGGAAGGCGCGGGAATCTTCTGGGCCGGGCGGATCGTGCGGGCCGGGGAGGACGAATGACCGGCGGTGCGGCGACAGGTTCCGCCCTGGCCGCCGATGTTGTCCACAGCCTGGGGGTGGCGCTGTGTGCGGTGGCAGCTGTCCGGCTTGCCTTTGTCTGCGTCGAGCGGAGACATGAACGCCGGTCGCGCCGACGGGCAGCCGCGCTGCTGCCCGTGGAGTCAGGTCCACCGCGGAAACGGCCGGAGTACGGGGCGTGGGCCGGCCGCTGGGGCGGACCGCTGGGTGCGGTTGCCGTCGGGTGCGTACTGGTCGGCGGATGGACAGGCTTCGGGATCGGTCTTGCTGCGGGGTACGGGGTGCGGCGCTGGCAGCAAAGTCGGACACCGTCCGGGCCCGACGACGCCCTGGTGAAGGCGGTGACACGGGAACTGCCGCTTGCCGCAGAGTTGCTGACGGCATGCATCGCGTCCGGTGCGGGGCCTCGGGAGGCTGCGGAGGCCGTCGGGGAATCCCTGGGGGGCCCGGTCGGTGATGCATTGGCCCGGACAGCGGCAGAACTGCGACTCGGTGGCGAACCGGCCGCGGCCTGGGGGCGGTTCGGCTCGATACCGGGAGCAGCCGGTCTGGCCCGCTGTCTGGAGCGGGCCGCGTCGACCGGCGCCCCGGCCGCCGATCCGGTGGCCCGGCTCGCGGCGGGGCTCCGGGCCCAACGGGCCAGAGCCGCCAAGGACCGGGCGGGACGCGCCGGGGTACTGATCACCGGACCGGTGGGTCTCTGCTTCCTGCCCGCGTTTCTGGCAGTCGGAGTGGTGCCGGTGGTGATCGGACTGGCGAACCACCTGCTCATGGCGAACTGACCGATGCCAGGCGAGCCGGCCGAAGCCAGGAGCCCGAGGTCACGAGCCATGAGCCATGAGCCGAGGTCACGAGCCATGAGCCATGAGCCAACGAATGGTGCGCGTCGTGCGAGCGACACGAGCGCGCAAACAACGCGAACGAACACGGGGGTTGAGATGTGGAATGTACAGATCTTGCGGAACACGCTGAGTGCGCCGGGCGTGCTGCAGGTACGGAACTGGACGCGGGCACGGGTGCGCATGCTGAGGTGTGGGGCAGGCAGGGACGCAGGGATGTCCACGTCCGAGTACGCGGTGGGAACGATCGCGGCGTGTGCGTTCGCAGCCGTGCTCTACAAGGTGGTCACCAGTGGGCCGGTCGCCGCCGCACTGCAATCGGTGGTCGAGAAGGCGCTCAATGCGAAGTTCTGAGGCCGACAGGGGGTCGGTGTCGGCCGAGGCGGCCATGGTGATTCCGGCCCTGGTGCTCTTCACGATGGCGTTGGTCTGGGCCCTGACAGCGGCATCCGCGCAGATTCGGTGTGTGGACGCGGCGAGAGCGGGCGCACGTGCCGCCGCCAGGTCGGAGCCACAGACTGTCGCGCTTGCCGTGGCACGGTCGGCAGCCCCGCGCGGAGCGCGCATCACGCTGGGACGGTCGGGGGAGCTGTGGCAGGTCCGGGTGAGAGCTCCGATGCCGGGGCCGGATGCGCTCGCACTGACGCTGGAGGCGGACGCTGCGGCGCTTGCCGAGGACGAGGTGGGGGCAACCGGCGACGGCGGGGCGAAGGACAGCGGCGGGACGAAGCGCGAGGGAGGCACACCAGGGGTCAGGGACAGCGCGGGCAAACCCGGAGACGAGGGAGGCGAACCGGACAGCAAGGCGAATCCGTCGGAGCAGAGCGCGCGGGCCCGGGTACGGCCGCAGCGCACGCCGTGGGCCCCGGAGCAGGCTGGGGCGGGGCCTCCGGCCGTGCTGTGGGCGCGAACGTACTCCGGAGCGGGGGTGAGGAGGTGAGGCGGCTGTGCAGGGGCCCGTGCGGCGATCAGGGCTTCGCGACGGTGTGGGCGGCCATGGCGACGGCTTCGATGTGCGTGGTGTTCGCCGCTCTGCTCGCGATGGGACAGGCCGTGGCTGCCCGTCACCGGGCAGGTGGTGCAGCGGATTTGGCCGCCCTGGCCGCTGCCGACCGGGCACTGCTCGGCCAGGCCTCCGCCTGCGGCGCGGCGGTGAAGGTGGCCGCGGCGCAGGGGGCCCGCGTGGTGCGCTGTGCGGTGAACGGCGAGATCGCCGATGTGACGGCGCAGGCGCGCTTCGGTCTGTACACGCCGGAGATCAGGGCACGGGCCGGCCCGCCGGATGCGGCGGACGGAGGGGCACCGGAGGCTCCGGAGGGGCCTCCGGGTCCGGACGGCCGGGTGGACCCGGGCGCCGAAGCAGGGCCCGTGCGGGAAGCAGCCCCCGCCTCCGGCGTATTCACCCGTTCGGTCTATTGGGCGGCAGATTCCCCGGCCTGTTCGCCAGGGGCGTCCCGGAGGAGTTCCGCGAGCAGGCGTACGGCGCCCCGCTTGTGCAACGGGTCGTTGCCGTTGCCGCACTTGGGGGACTGGATGCAGGAGGGGCAGCCCGCGTCGCACTCGCAGGAGGCGATGGCCTCGCGGGTCGCTGTGAGCCACTCACGGGCCGTGTGGAAGGCCCGTTCGGCGAAGCCCGCCCCGCCGGGGTGGCCGTCGTACACGAAAACCGTGGGCAACAGGGTGTCCGGGTGCAGCGGAATGGAGACGCCGCCGATGTCCCAGCGGTCGCAGGTGGCGAAGAGAGGCAGCATTCCGATGGAGGCGTGCTCGGCGGCGTGCAGGGCTCCGGCCAGCTGTTCCGGGTTGACGCGTGCGGCATCGAGCTGGTCCTCGGTGACCGTCCACCACACCGCTCGGGTGCGCAGAGTGCGCGGTGGCAGATCGAGCTTCGACTCGCCGAGCACCTCACCGGTGATGAGTCTGCGGCGCAGGAAGGAGACGACCTGGTTGGTGACCTCGACGGAGCCGTAACAGAGCCGCCCGGAACCCCACGGGATTTCGGTGTCGGTCTCCAGGACGGAGATCGCGGTCGTGTCCCGTGCGGTGGTCGAGTACGGCGGACTGGCCTCCTCGACGAGGGCGGCCGAATCCTCCAGGTCCAGGTGCTTCACCAGATAGGTGCGTCCCTGGTGGAGGTGGACAGCGCCGTCGTGGACGGCGGTGTGGGCAGCCGCTTCGTCGACCGTGCCGAGCAGCCGCCCGGTCCCCGCCTCGACGATCTGCACGGGACTGCCGCCTTCGCCCCGGATATCGGTGAGTTCGGCGGCCCGCTCCCGCCGGGTCCAGTACCAGGACTTTCCCCGCCGGCGCAGGAGCTTCGCGGTCTCCAGCTGCGGCATGAGCCCGGCGGTCGCCGGTCCGAAGAGTTCCAGATCGGATTCTGTGAGCGGCAGTTCCGCCGCTGCCGCGCACAGATGAGGGGCGAGGACGTACGGGTTGTCGGGGTCCAGGACGGTGGTCTCCACAGGCTGTTTGAACAGCGCGTCAGGGTGGTGCACCAGGTAGGTGTCCAGTGGGTCGTCACGGGCCACCAGAACGGCGAGTGCGCCTCTTCCCGAGCGTCCCGCGCGGCCTGCCTGCTGCCAGAGCGATGCCCGGGTGCCCGGATAGCCGGCGATGACGACGGCATCGAGACCGGAGACGTCGATGCCGAGCTCCAGGGCCGTGGTGGCTGCGAGGCCGAGGAGCTCGCCGGAGTGCAGGGCGGCTTCGAGGGCGCGACGCTCCTCGGGGAGGTAGCCGCCCCGGTAGGCGGCGACCCGGCCGGCGAGCGAGCGGTCGATCCCGGCGAGGCGTTCCTGGGCGATGAGGGCGATGAGTTCGGCGCCGCGCCGGGAGCGTACGAAGGCTACCGAGCGCACGCCCTGCACGGTCAGGTCGGTCAGGAGGTCGGCGGTTTCGGCGGTGGCGGTACGGCGTACGGGTGCGCCCTGTTCGCCGTGCAACTCGGTGAGTGGAGGTTCCCAGAGGGCGAAGACCAGTTCGCCGCGCGGAGAGGCGTCGTCGGCCACCTCGTGGACCGGCAGGCCGGTGAGGCGGCCCGCGGCCACGGCGGGCTCGGCGGCGGTGGCCGAGGCGAGCAGGAAGACGGGATCGGCGCCGTAGCGGGCGCAGAGGCGGCGCAGCCGGCGGACCACCTGGGCGACGTGCGAACCGAAGACGCCCCGGTAGGTGTGGCACTCGTCGATGACCACGAAGCGCAGGGCGCGCAGGAAGGAGGCCCAGCGCGGATGGGAGGGCAGGATTCCGCGGTGCAGCATGTCCGGATTGGTGAGGACGTAGTTGGCGAACTGACGTACCCATTCGCGTTCTTCGACGGGCGTGTCCCCGTCGTACACGGCGGGTCTGATGCCGTGGCCGAGCGGTGCCGCGAGCTCCTTGAAAGCGCGCCGCTGGTCGGCCGCGAGGGCCTTCGTGGGGGCGAGGTAGAGCGCGGTCGCGCCGCGGCCGTTGGGGGCCTCCGAGCCGTCGAGGAGGGTGGAGAGCACCGGCGCGAGATAGGCAAGCGATTTGCCCGAAGCAGTACCCGTGGCGATGATCACAGACTCGCCGTCGAGTGCGTGTTCGGCCGCGACGGCCTGATGGGCCCACGGGTGTTCGATGCCACGCGCCTGAATGGCGGCGATCACTTCCGGTCGGATGCGATCGGGCCAGACGGCATGACGTCCCGCACGCGGGGGCAAGTGCTCCGTATGAGTGATGCGCGAAGCCCGGCTCTGCCCTGCGGAGAGACGGTCGAGGACCTCCCGGGGATCGGGTCGTACACCCGTGTCCCCGGTGGGTCGCCTGGAGCGGTGATTCTTGGCCATCGGCACCGAGTGTGTCACTGGCATGACGGACAATGGGCTCAAGGCGTCGTGCATGGCTGCTGGTAAGTGATTGAATGCCATCGCGGCTGGCGATCCGTTCCCTGGCTCCGCCGGGGAGACCACAGGGTGCGGCCGCTCGATAGCAAGGTGCTGGAGGATCCGTGGACCTGTCCCTGTCGACTCGCAATGTGTCCGGGCCTGGTGGCGACCGTACGGTCGTCGAGGTCGGTGGCGAGATTGATGTATATACCGCGCCCAAGCTGCGCGAGCAGTTGGTCGAGTTGGTGAACGACGGCAGTTATCACCTGGTCGTCGACATGGAGGGCGTGGACTTCCTCGACTCCACCGGACTCGGCGTGCTCGTCGGCGGCCTGAAGCGCGTGCGTGCCCATGAGGGCTCGCTGCGCCTGGTCTGCAACCAGGAGCGCATTCTCAAGATCTTCCGTATCACCGGTCTGACCAAGGTGTTTCCCATTCACACCACGGTCGACGAAGCCGTCGCGGCAACCGACTGACGGCGCCGGAGGAAGAACGCAGGGGTACCGGGCTCCCAGCCCGGTATCCCGGAGAAGCACGCCCGTACCTCTGAGGGGGATCGCATGGCCACCGTTGAACTCCGTTTCAGCGCCCAGCCCGAACATGTCAGAACGGCCCGCCTGGTGGCAGCCGCCGTGGCACGCAGGGCCGGGGTCGATGAGGCCGTGCTGGACGAAGTGCGGCTCGCGGTCGGCGAGGCGTGCTCCCGTGCGGTGGGTATGCACCGCGGAAATGGCATCGACGCCCCGATCCGGGTCGTACTGACCGAGGAGGAGAAGTCGTTCTCCATCGAGGTCGGGGACGAGGTGCCGACAGCGGGTGGTGCCTCCGCGGGTTCCGGGGCGCGCGACGCTTCGGCGGGGGGCGCCGACCCGTCCTTCGACGTGTCCACGGACGGTGAGGACGAGATGGGCCTCGCGGTCATCAGTGGTCTCGTCGACGACGTGGAAGTGACCACGGGCGAGTCCGGAGGAGTCATCCGGATGACCTGGCCGACGGCCTCGGCGACGGAGGAGGCGTGATCAGGAATTCCTGAAACGCGTGGGCGTTTCTTGATCTCCCTCTCCGTTTTTCTTGATCCCCTTTATCCGTCCTGATGATTTAACGGCCCTGCTGAGCAGGGCCTTTTTCTTTTCTCGCGATCGTTTGAATCGTCGATCAATGCTTCTGCGCCATTACTGACGCTGATCGGGTTTATTCAGGCGAAGGTCAATTCGGTTTGCCGCGCCCTTTTTTGATCAGGATCCTCTCCTTAGAATCCGTCCACATCTTGAGCTCTGAGCATCAAGGAGGACGAATGGCGGGGTTCTTCGACCCACAGCAGTCCGAACACACCACCTCACTCGCAGCCGCGGCACTCACCGACGGCAACCGGATCATCGTGATCGTCATCGCCGTGGTGGCGCTGGCGGCCCTGCTCGTCGCCCAGCTGCTGGTACGTCAGGTACTGGCCGCCGGTGAGGGCACCGACTCCATGAAGCAGATCGCGGCAGCCGTGCAGGAAGGCGCGAATGCCTATCTCGGAAGGCAGTTGCGCACTCTCGGCACCTTCGCCGTCGTCGTGTTCTTCCTGCTCTTCCTGCTTCCCGCCGACAACTGGTCGCAGCGCGCGGGACGTTCCGCATTCTTCCTGGTCGGTGCGCTTTTCTCGGCGACCACCGGATACATCGGGATGCGTCTTGCCGTACGGGCGAATGTGCGGGTCGCGGCAGCCGCACGAGAAGCGACTCCGGCAGAGGGTGAGGAAGAAAAGGATCTCACCACTGTCTCGCACAAGGCAATGAAGATCGCTTTCCGGACGGGCGGCGTCGTGGGCATGTTCACGGTGGGCCTCGGCCTGCTCGGTGCCTCCTGCGTCGTCCTCGTCTACGCCGCCGACGCCCCGAAAGTGCTGGAGGGTTTCGGCCTGGGAGCCGCGCTGATCGCCATGTTCATGCGCGTCGGCGGCGGCATCTTCACCAAGGCCGCCGATGTCGGAGCCGACCTGGTCGGCAAGGTCGAGCAGGGCATTCCGGAGGACGACCCGCGCAACGCCGCGACCATCGCCGACAACGTGGGCGACAACGTCGGCGACTGCGCGGGCATGGCGGCCGACCTCTTCGAGTCCTACGCCGTGACACTCGTCGCCGCACTCATCCTCGGCAAGGCCGCCTTCGGGAATTTCGGCCTCGCCTTCCCTCTGATCGTTCCGGCGATCGGCGTGGTCACCGCGATGATCGGCATCTTCGCGGTCGCCCCGCGGCGCGCTGACCGCAGCGGGATGTCGGCCATCAACCGCGGGTTCTTCATCTCCGCGGTGATCTCCCTGATCCTGGTGGCCGTCGCGGTGTACGTCTATCTGCCCTCGTCCTACGGGGACCTGGACGGGGTCACCGACACCACCATCAGCGGGCACAGCGGTGACCCGAGGGTCCTGGCGCTGGTCGCGGTCGCCATCGGCATCGTCATGGCCGCGCTCATCCAGCAACTGACCGGGTACTTCACCGAGACCAGCCGCCGCCCGGTCCGGGACATCGGCAAGTCCTCGCTGACCGGAGCCGCGACCGTCGTTCTGGCCGGTATCTCCATCGGGCTGGAATCCGCCGTCTACACCGCGCTGCTCATCGGACTCGGCGTCTACGGGGCGTTCCTGCTGGGCGGTACGTCGATCATGCTCGCCCTCTTCGCGGTGGCCCTCGCGGGCACCGGGCTGCTCACCACCGTCGGTGTGATCGTCGCCATGGACACCTTCGGGCCGGTGTCCGACAACGCTCAGGGCATCGCCGAGATGTCCGGTGACGTCGAAGGCGCGGGCGCCCAGGTGCTCACCGACCTGGACGCGGTGGGCAACACCACCAAGGCCATCACCAAGGGCATCGCCATCGCCACGGCGGTGCTCGCGGCCTCGGCCCTCTTCGGTTCGTACCGCGACGCGATCGCCACCGCCGTCGACGACGTCCATGCCAGGGCGGGCGAACTGGGTCTGAACATGGACATCTCGCAGCCCAACAATCTGGTGGGCCTGATGTTCGGCGCGGCGGTCGTCTTCCTCTTCTCCGGGCTGGCGATCAACGCGGTCTCGCGCTCGGCCGGAGCCGTGGTCTACGAGGTGCGGCGGCAGTTCCGCGAGCACCCCGGGATCATGGACCACACGGAGATGCCGGAGTACGGCCGGGTGGTCGACATCTGCACCAAGGACGCGCTGCGCGAGCTGACCACGCCCGGTCTGCTGGCCGTGATGGCGCCCATCGCGGTGGGCTTCACGCTCGGCGTGGGCGCACTCGGCTCGTTCCTCGCGGGGGCGATCGGGGCGGGCACCCTGATGGCCGTCTTCCTGGCCAACTCGGGGGGCGCGTGGGACAACGCGAAGAAACTCGTCGAGGACGGCCACCACGGAGGAAAGGGCAGCGATGCCCATGCCGCGACGGTCATCGGGGACACGGTCGGTGACCCGTTCAAGGACACCGCGGGCCCGGCGATCAACCCGCTGCTCAAGGTGATGAACCTGGTGGCGCTGCTGATCGCGCCCGCGGTGGTGAAGTTCAGCTACGGCGACCACGCGAGTGCCGGGGTGCGTGCCGTGGTGGCGACGATCGCGATCCTGGTGATCGTCGGCGCGGTGTACGTGTCCAAACGGCGCGGCATCGCGGTGGGCGAGGACGGCGAGGCAGGTGAGTCCACGGGCGCCGGTGAGCAGGCCGGCCCGGCAGTGGTCACCTGACACCATTCGCTGAGAAGCCGTCAGGGAGGGTGCGGGCGACGCGGGCTGACGCGCCGTCCGCCCCTCTGCCCTCTCGGGCTGTGCTCTCGGGCTGTCCTGTCGGGGGCCCGGCGCCCGTGAGTCTTGTCTCTCTCGCCGTCTTGGTGCAAATGGCTTCAATAAGCCATAATTCGGGCGCACGACACGCGAATGTCGCCCACTTGGCGTGTATGTTCCGGGGCCGAGAGCCTTGGAAGGGACCAATCCGGTGAACAAGAAGCTTGCGGCCGCACTGTCCGGCGGTGCGGTACTGGTAGTGGCGTTGTCGGGCTGCAGTGACAGCAGCAACGACAACAAGACGAACGACTGGGCCAAGACGCTCTGCGTTCAGATCGGGCCTCAGCTGGCGAAGATCAACAAGGCCAACCAGCAGATCACCGCTGTTGCGGCGGACGGCAAGCCCGCGGACATCCAGAAGGCCGACTCGGCCGCGTTCCAGGATCTGTCGGAGGCCGACGCGGCCATCGCCGCCGCCCTCAAGAAGACCGGCCCGCCGCCCGGCGACGACGGGAAGACGATCCAGCAGAACGCCATCACCGAGCTGAACGCCAACTCGAAGGCGTACGCGGACCTGAAGAAGCAGGTCGACGCGCTGGACGTGAAGGACCAGCAGAAGTTCTCCGACGGCCTCAAGGCCATCGGCGAGGACATGAAGAAGATCAACGAGACGGCGTACAAGAAGCTCTTCTCCGGCGACACCGGTAAGGCGCTGCTCAGCCAGGACGCGTGCAAGGTCGCGACGTCCTCGCCGTCGCCCACGGTCGCCCCTTCCAAGGCGTAGCGTCCGCGGCAGACCGAGGCGTAGGGCGCACCGACCAAGGCGTAGCGCCCGCAGTGGAGGTCCCGTCCGGACCGCAGCGGCCCGGTGTCCCGCGCGGATGCCGGGCCGTGCTGCTGTTGTCAGTGGCGACCGCCACAATGGGCGGGTGAGTACGACCAGTCTTCCCGCGCCCGACCGTTCGCCCCAGATCCGCGAGGCCCTGCTCGCCGCGGACTTCACCGCCGACGGCCTGCTCGACCTGCTCGGCGCGCCCGCGTATGCCGCGCTGGCCCGCAGCGAGACGGTGCCCGCCCTGCGCGCCACGCGCGGCCGGACCGCACTGGAGACCCTGGTGCGGCTCTTCCTGCTGCAGCGGCCCGTTCCCGCCGAGCGGGCCGCCGCGGCGCTGCCCCTGGAGGAGTGCGCCGCCGACGGCTGGGTGGTGCGTGCGGGCGACGACGTGCGGGCGACCGTGGACATCCGGCCGTACGGCGGTCCCGAGGGCGAGGACTGGTTCATCGTCTCGGATCTGGGCTGCGCGGTCGGCGGCGCGGGCGGTATCGGCAGCCAGGACGAAGGCGTCGTGCTCGGCGTCGGCGGGGCGTCCACCACACTCGCCGGGATCACTGTCCGTACGCCTGTCGGAAAAGCACTCGATCTCGGTACCGGGTCCGGTATCCAGGCGCTGCACGCCGCACAGCACGCCACAGAGGTGACCGCCACCGACCTCAATCCCCGGGCGCTCGGCTTCACCCGGCTCACCCTCGCGCTCTCCGGAGCCCCCGCGGCCGATCTGCGGGAGGGCTCGCTCTTCGCGCCGGTGGCCGGCGAGACGTACGACCTGATCGTCTCCAACCCGCCGTTCGTCATCTCTCCCGGAGCCCGGCTGACCTACCGGGACGGCGGAATGGGCGGGGACGATCTCTGCCGCTCGCTCGTCTCCGAGGCGGGCGAGCACCTGAAGCCGGGGGGATACGCGCAGTTCCTCGCCAACTGGCAGCACGTGGAGGGCGAGGAGTGGCAGGACCGGCTGCGGTCCTGGGTGCCGCGTGGCTGCGACGCGTGGATCGTGCAGCGCGAGGTGCAGGACATCACGCAGTACGCCGAACTCTGGCTCCGGGACAGCGGTGACCACCGCACGGACCCGGAGGCGTACGCCGCACGGTACGAGGCGTGGCTGGACGAGTTCGAGTCCCGCAGGACCAAGGCCGTCGGCTTCGGCTGGATCACGCTGTACAAGTCGGGCTCGGAGCGCCCCTCGATCGTGGTGGAGGAGTGGCCGCACCCGGTCGAGCAGCCGCTCGCCGAGACCGTACGGGCGCACTTCGAGCGCCGGGACTACCTGCGCGACCACGACGACGCCGCACTGCTCGCCGACCGCTTCGAGCTCGCCGCCGAGGTGGTGCAGGAGCAGGTCGGGATGCCCGGCGCGGAGGACCCCGAGCATGTGATTCTCCGCCAGAACCGCGGCATGCGGCGGGCGACGAAGGTCGACACGGTCGGCGCGGGCTTCGCGGGCGTCTGTGACGGGACGCTCTCCGCCGGGCAGATCCTGGACGCCATCGCGCAACTGCTCGGTGAGGACCCGGTGCTGCTCAGGGACCGCACGCCGCAGTCCATCCGGTTGCTGGTGGAGGAGGGCTTCCTGGATCCGGTGGGTCCGTCCACCTGATCCGCGCCGGGCGGGAGCAGAGCGGAAGACCGGGGTCCGGCGGGGCGTGACGCTGTGCGGAGCACCTGTGTTCACTCGTAGTTCGCACCCGTGTCGCCCCGGGGTGCCAGCCTCACCACCCTGACCATCCGGGTCACTCGGGTACGGGGGAGGTACGGACATGGAGAGCGCGCCCGCGGTCTTCGCCGGAACGACATTCGCACTGTTCGGAGCAGCTCTGCTGCTGTGGACGGCGGTACGTGTGCTCCATCGCGCGCCGGTCGCGCAAGGGGCGGACCCCACGCGTTCCGCCACGCTGGCCGCGATCTTCGGTGTGGTGTCCCTCGGCCTCGGGGTGTGGTGCTTCGCCCAGGTCTGAGACGAGCGGCTCCGTACGGCGCCACCGCGGCGGACACGGAGCGTGACCGGGGTCCGGGGAAAGGCCCGGGGAAGGGCAGTGGGCCGATCCGGGCGGCAGGAATGGCGGTAGTCGGGTTACCGTTCCAGTGGCCGTTGCGGGCTTTCGCCGTTTGACACGGGGGCGGGATGTACCGTCACACTCCGCAGCGAGCATGACCACCGAGTGCCGACCGGAGAGAAGAGCCACGTTGTCCCCGACCAGCGAGACCGCACACGGCGGCCGCCGACTCGTCATTGTCGAGTCGCCCGCCAAGGCGAAGACGATCAAGGGCTACCTCGGCCCGGGTTACATCGTCGAGGCGAGCGTCGGGCACATCCGCGACCTCCCGAACGGCGCCGCCGAGGTACCGGACAAGTACACCGGCGAGGTACGCCGCCTCGGGGTGGACGTCGAGAACGACTTCCAGCCCGTCTATGTCGTCAACTCGGACAAGAAGGCGCAGGTCAAGAAGCTCAAGGAGCAGCTGGCCGAGTCGACCGAACTCTTCCTCGCAACCGATGAGGACCGCGAGGGCGAAGCCATCGCGTGGCACCTGCTGGAAGTCCTGAAGCCCAAGGTCCCGGTCCACCGGATGGTCTTCCACGAGATCACCAAGGAAGCGATCCAGGCCGCCGTCGCCAACCCGCGCGAGCTCAACAAGCGCATGGTCGACGCCCAGGAAACCCGCCGGATCCTCGACCGCCTCTACGGCTACGAGGTCTCGCCGGTCCTGTGGAAGAAGGTCATGCCGCGCCTCTCGGCGGGCCGCGTGCAGTCCGTCGCCACCCGGCTCGTGGTCGAGCGGGAACGCGAGCGCATCGCTTTCCGTTCAGCTGAGTACTGGGACCTCACCGGTACGTTCTCCACCGGCCGCCAGGGCGATGCCTCCGACCCGTCCACCCTCGTCGCCCGGCTGAACTCGGTGGACGGCCGCCGGGTCGCCCAGGGCCGCGACTTCAACTCCACGGGGCAGCTCAAGAGCGAGGTCCTGCACCTCGACGAGACCAACGCCCGCGCGCTCGCCGCCGCGCTGGCCGACACGGCCTTCGCCGTGCGCTCGGTCGAGTCCAAGCCGTACCGCCGCTCCCCGTACGCCCCGTTCCGTACGACGACGCTCCAGCAGGAGGCCAGCCGCAAGCTGGGATTCGGTGCGAAGTCGACCATGCAGGTGGCCCAGAAGCTGTACGAGAACGGCTTCATCACCTATATGCGTACGGACTCCACGACGCTCTCCGACACCGCGATCAACGCCGCCCGTGCCCAGGTCACGCAGCTGTACGGCAGCGACTACCTGCCGGAGAAGCCGCGTACGTACGCCGGGAAGGTCAAGAACGCGCAGGAGGCGCACGAGGCGATCCGCCCCTCGGGCGACCGGTTCCGCACGCCTGCCGAGACCGGTCTCTCCGGTGATCAGTTCCGGCTCTACGAGCTGATCTGGAAGCGGACCGTCGCCTCCCAGATGAAGGACGCGGTCGGCAACTCCGTCACGGTCAAGATCGCGGGCACCTCCTCCGACGGCCGGGTCGCCGAGTTCTCCGCGTCCGGCAAGACGATCACCTTCCACGGCTTCATGAAGGCGTACGTCGAAGGCGCGGACGACCCGAACGCCGAGCTCGACGACCGTGAGCGCAGGCTCCCGCAGGTCACCGAGGGCGACCCGCTCTCCGCCGAGGAGATCACCGCCGACGGCCACTCCACCAAGCCGCCGGCCCGCTACACCGAAGCCTCGCTGGTCAAGGAGCTGGAAGAGCGCGAGATCGGCCGCCCGTCGACGTACGCGTCGATCATCGGCACGATCCTCGACCGCGGCTACGTCTTCAAGAAGGGCACCGCGCTGGTCCCCTCCTTCCTCTCCTTCGCCGTGGTCAACCTGCTCGAGAAGCACTTCGGCCGGCTCGTCGACTACGACTTCACCGCCCGGATGGAGGACGACCTCGACCGCATCGCGCGGGGCGAGGCCAAGTCCGTGCCGTGGCTGAAGCGTTTCTACTTCGGCGAGGGCGACGCCGGGGCCGGTGCCGCGTCCGAGGCGGGCAACGGCGACGGCGACCACCTCGGTGGGCTCAAGGAGCTCGTCACCGACCTGGGCGCCATCGACGCCCGGGAGATCTCGTCGTTCCCGGTCGGCGAGGGCATCGTGCTGCGCGTCGGCCGGTACGGCCCGTACATCGAGCGCGGTGAGAAGGACTCCGAGAACCACCAGCGCGCGGACGTGCCGGAGGACATGGCGCCCGACGAGCTGACCGTCGAGTACGCGGAGGAACTGCTCGCCAAGCCGAGCGGCGACTTCGAACTGGGCACCGACCCGGAGTCCGGTCACCAGATCGTGGCCAAGGACGGCCGGTACGGCCCGTACGTCACCGAGATCCTGCCCGAGGGCACGCCGAAGACCGGCAAGAACGCGGTCAAGCCGCGGACGGCCTCGCTCTTCAAGTCGATGTCCCTGGACACGGTCACGCTGGCCGACGCGCTCAAGCTGATGTCCCTGCCCCGTGTGGTCGGCACCGACGCGGAGGGCGTGGAGATCACCGCGCAGAACGGCCGGTACGGCCCGTACCTGAAGAAGGGCACCGACTCGCGCTCCCTGGAGACCGAGGACCAGCTCTTCGCCATCACGCTCGAAGAGGCACTGGCGATCTACGCCCAGCCCAAGCAGCGCGGGCGCGCCGCGGCCAAGCCGCCGCTGAAGGAACTGGGCACCGACCCGGTCAGCGAGCGGCCGGTGGTCGTCAAGGACGGGCGCTTCGGCGCGTACGTCACGGACGGCGAGACCAACGCGACGCTGCGGACCGACGACAGCGTCGAGGAGATCACTCCGGAGCGCGGTTACGAACTGCTCGCGGAGAAGCGCGCGAAGGGCCCGGCGAAGAAGACCGCCAAGAAGGCAGCGAAGAAGGCTCCGGCGAAGAAGACGGCGGCCAAGAAGACCACGACCGCGAAGAAGACCGCGGCGAAGAAGACCACCACGGCCGCGAAGAAGACGACCACGAAGAAGACGGCGGCCAAGAAGACGGCTGCCAAGGCCGCAGCGGACGAGTAGACGCGGCGGACGAGTAGACACCCCCGGTCGAATCGGACGAGTAGACACGCCCGGTCGAATCGGGAGGGTGGCCGGTACGGTGCGCGGGAAATGGGCGCAACGTACCGGCCACTTCGCATACGTCCGTCCTGCTGCCGGTCCGGGGCCAGGACCCGCACCGCATGGGCACACAATCGACCCGCCCAAATGTTCGGGGGGCCCGGCGGGGATTTGACCGGTCCGGATACGCTGGTCGGATGACGCGAGCCGAGCAGCCAACGGTCGTGAGCCCCACCTCCGACGAACTAGCCGCAGACTCACGCGAGCGCGCCGTCCGAGCCTTGTTGCGCATCCCTCCGCTCCGGCGGCTGTGGAGCGCTCAGCTCGTCGGCAATATCGGCGATGCCCTCGCCCTTCTCGTGCTTCTGCTGCTGTCGTTGCAGGCGGCGGTCTCGCAAGAATCCTTCGGGGGCGGGTACCGAGGTGCCGCCTTCGCCGTAGCCGCCGTATTCGGCGCGCGGGCCCTTGCCACCTTGCTCTTCGGGGCCGTACTGCTCGGCCCGGTGGCCGCGCTGACCGCGCCGAACGGGCCCCTCGACCGCCGCTGGACCATGATCTGCGCGGACGGCCTCCGGGTCGCGCTGCTGATCATCGCCCCGCTGTGGATCAACTGGACCCCGGCCAAGGCGCCCGCTGTCCTGCTGGTCACCGTCTTCGTCGCCGGGGTCGCCGAGCGTTTCTGGACGGTCGCCAAGGAGAGCGCGGCCCCCGCGCTGCTGCCGTCCCCGCCTCCGGAAGCCGTGGCGGTGCGCCCGCTGCCCGACCACCTCGAAGCGCTGCGCCGGCTCTCGCTCCGTACGACGTTCCTCGCCGTTCCGGCGGCTGCCGCCGTGCTGCTCGTCGCCATGCTGATCAGCAATCTGCTGGGCACCGGCATCGACTGGTTCTCGCTGCACCAGGCGGGTCTCGGGTCGTACGTCGCCGCCGGGCTCTTCGCGGCGTCCGTCTCGACGCTGTACTTCCTCGAACTGCCCGACGGCCAGACGCCCCGCGCCCGTTCCCCGCTGGAGGGGCTGCGCCGCCCGTCCAACGGAGCCGGCCCCGACAAGGGCCGTACCGGCGCGATCCCGCTGCTCGTCCTGGCTGCCGCCGCCGTGGCCGGAGCCATCGCGTCCGCCGCGGCCGTGGCCGTCCTGGACGCCATCGACCTGGGCGGCGGCCCGGTGGCGTTCGCGCTGCTCGTTCTCGCGCTGACCGGGGGCACGGTCATCGGTATCCGTACCGCGCCCAGGACCCTGCCCGGCTTCTCCCGCCGTCGGCTGCTCGCGCTGGCGATCACCCTGACGGGCGTGGCGCTGCTGGTGATGGGCCTGGTCCCGGACACCGCGACGGTGGTGCTGATCGCGACGCTGGCCGGCTGGTCCGCCGGTGTCGCCGCGAACATCGCGCACACCCTCGTCGACCAGGAGACCGAGGAGGCCCGGCGGACACGTATCGCCGAGCATCTGCAGGCGGTCGTACGGGTCGCTGTCGCCCTCGGCGCGATCGTGGCCCCGCTGGTCGCCGCGGCGATCGGCCCGCACCACCTCGCGAACGGGCAGTTCGTCTTCGCGCACGGCGGCGCCGCCTTCACGCTGATGCTGGTCGGCGCGCTGCTGCTGCCGGTGGCCGCGCTGGTCCTGGCCAAGGCCGACGACCGTTCGGGCGTACCGCTCCGCAGCGATCTGCGCGATGCGCTGCGCGGCGGCGCCGACCCGGCGCAGTCCCCGTCGGAGACCGGTTTCTTCCTCGCCCTGGAGGGCGGCGACGGCGCCGGGAAGTCCACCCAGGTGGAGGCGCTCGCCGAGTGGATCCGCGCCAAGGGCCACGAGGTCGTCGTCACCCGCGAACCGGGCGCGACGCCGGTCGGCAAGCGGCTGCGGTCGATCCTGCTGGACGTCTCGTCGGCCGGTCTCTCCAACCGCGCGGAAGCGCTGCTGTACGCGGCCGACCGCGCCGAGCACATCGATTCGGTCGTACGCCCCGCCCTGGAGCGCGGCGCGATCGTCATCTCCGACCGCTACATCGACTCGTCGGTGGCCTACCAGGGGGCGGGGCGCGAGCTGTCGCCGACCGAGATCGGCCGTATCTCCCGCTGGGCGACGGACGGACTCGTACCGCATCTGACGGTGCTGCTCGACGTCTCCCCGGAGGCCGCGCGCGAGCGCTTCACCGAGGCGCCGGACCGGCTGGAGTCGGAGCCCGCCGAGTTCCACCAGCGGGTACGGGCCGGGTTCCTGACGCTGGCTTCGGCCGATCCCGGGCGCTACCTCGTGGTGGACGGGGCGCAGGAACCGGAGGCGATCACCACCGTCGTACGCCACCGGCTCGACCAGCTGCTGCCGCTCTCCGAGGCCGAGATCAAGGCCCAGGAAGAGGCGCGGAGGGCCGCTGCTGAGGAAGCCCGCAGGAAGGCCGAGGAGGAAGCGGCCCGCAAGGCGGAGGAGGAGCGCCTGGAGCGCGAGCGCCAGGCACAGCTCGCGAAGCTGCGCGCCGAGGAGGAGGAGCGCAAGCGCCGCGAACTCGAAGAGGCGAAGCGGCGCGAGGCGGAGCGCCAGGCGGAGGAAGCCCGCAGGCAGGCCGAGGAGGCCAGGCGTCTCGCCGAGGAGGAGAGGCTCCGCCGCGAGGCCGAGGAGCAGGTGCGGGAGCAGGAGCAGGAGCGCCTGCGCCGGCAGAAGGAGGAGCAGGCCCGGCTGCGGGCCGAGGCCGAGGAGCGCCGCAAGGAGAAGCAGCGCCTGGCCGAGGAAGCGCTGCTGAGGGCCGAGGAGGCGCGCCGTCAGGCCGAGGCGGAGGCCGCCGAAGCCGCGGCTGCCGCAGCGACCGCCGCGGACAACGAGACGACGGTGGAGACACCGGTCGTGGGCGCGAACGACGTGACGCAGCCGGTCGCCGCCATGCCCTCCACGCCGTCGCGTCCGGAGCCGTCGCGTCCGGACTCCGAGGAGACGACGGTGATCCCGAAGATCGAGGAGCACCCGGCCCCCCGGAAGCCGAAGGACGCCGACGGCCCGAGGGACTCGGGCGATCCGCGAGGAGCGCAGCGGCACTCGGACGCGGACGAGACCACGGTGATCCCCAAGTTCGCGGAGGCCACGGAGCCGCCGAGGCCGGTACGGGGCGCCACCCCGGCGGACCGGGTACCGCCCGGCTACTTCCGGGACGAGCCGCGGCAGGCGCCCCCGGAGAACGCGAACGAGCGCACCCGGGAGCTGCCGCAGTTCGACCCGGAGCGCCCGCGCCGCCGTTCGGACTGGGCGGAGGAGACCCCGCTGGACGACCTGCCGTCGCTGGCGGACGAACTGCTGGGCACGGACCACGACGACGAGCGCGACAACAGGGGCCGGGGCAGAGGCCGGCGCTGACACCGCACGGGAAGGCCGGGGGCCGGGGCATCGGTCCCCGGCCTTCGGCCTTCCCGGCGCTGCAGGGCCTCGCGTCGGGCGTACGGCCGGACGCGCGGCCGGGTTGTCGGACCCCTGCGCCACAATGGATCCCGCACAGCAAGAACCGGCGCCGGGCGGACGGGTGCGACGACGCGCACCCGCCTGTCCGCACCGGTATCCGCACACTGTTGTCCACACACAGGTATCCACATACCGGTATGTGGATACCTGTATCCGCACCCGCACGACCGCACCGAAGGGGCGACCACATGGCCGTATGGGACGACCTCGTAGGCCAGGACCGCGTTCAGACGCAGCTCGCCGCCGCCGCCCGGGACGCCGACGCGCTCGTCACGGCCAACACCGAGCGCACCTCCACCGACGCCATGTCGAAGTCGACGATGACGCACGCATGGCTGTTCACGGGCCCGCCCGGCTCCGGCCGGTCGACCGCCGCCCGCGCCTTCGCCGCCGCCCTCCAGTGCGTCAGCCCCGACCGCGCGCTCGGCGGCATCCCGGGCTGCGGCTTCTGCGACGGCTGCCACACCGCTCTCGTCGGGACGCACGCGGACGTCGAGGTCGTCCGCACCGACCAGCTCTCCATCGGTGTGAAGGAGACCCGCGAACTGGTCCGCCGGGCCCAGCTCTCCCCGGCGGTCGGCCGCTGGCAGGTCATCGTGATGGAGGACGCCGACCGCCTCACCGAGGGCGCGGGGAACGTCCTGCTGAAGGCCGTCGAGGAGCCCGCCCCCCGGACGGTCTGGCTGCTCTGCGCGCCGTCGCTCGAAGACGTACTGCCGACGATCCGTTCCCGCTGCCGCAATCTCACCCTGCGTACCCCCCCGGTGGAAGCGGTCGCCGACATCCTCGTCCGGCGGGACGGCATCGATCCGCAGCGGGCGTGGGAAGCGGCCCGTGCCACGCAGGGACACATCGGCCGGGCCCGCCGCCTGGCCACCGACGAGCGCGCCCGCGCCCGCCGCGCGGCCGTGCTCAAGATGCCGCTGCGGGTCGAGGAGATCGGGGGCTGTCTGAAGTCCGCCCAGGAACTGATCGACGCCGCGACCGAGGACGCCAAGGAGGTCGCGGAGGGCACCGACACCAAGGAGACCGAGGAGCTGAAGGCCGCGCTCGGTGCATCCGCGGGTGGCCGGATGCCGCGCGGTACGGCAGGGGCCATGAAGGAACTGGCCGACCGCCAGAAGCGCCGCTCGACCCGTACCCAGCGCGACACGCTCGACCTCGCGCTGACGGATCTCACCGGCTTCTACCGCGATGTGCTGGCCCTCCAGCTGCGCTCCGAGGTGGCCATCGCCAACGAGGACGTACGGGACGCGCTGGACCGGATCGCGCTGAGTTCCAGCCCCGAGAGGACCCTGCGCCGGATCGAGGCGATCACCGCCTGCCGTCGGGCGCTGGACCGCAACGTGGCCCCGCTGCTGGCCGTCGAGGCGATGGCGGTGTCCCTGCGCGCGGGCTGAGGGGTTGACCGGCTCACTCGTACGGGCTGCAAAAGAGGGGCTCGGGCCGGGGCCCGACTACGCTCCGGGGATGGATCTCAGGCGCCTGCTCTCCACTCCCGTCACCGTGCTGGCCTTGGCCGGACTGCTTGTTTCGGGCTGCTCGTCGGGCAGTTCGGCGCCCGGCGCCTCGACATCCGGCACCCGGGCCTCGGGGTCGGCGCCGTCCGCGGACCTGGCCCCGTACTACACGCAGAAGGTGACGTGGCGTTCCTGCGGCGCCCCCGGATTCGAGTGCGCCACGATGAAGGCGCCGCTCGACTACCAGAAGCCCAAGGACGGCGACATCGAGCTCGCCGTCTCCCGCAAGAAGGCGACGGACCCCGGCCGGCGGATCGGCTCCCTCCTGGTCAACCCGGGCGGCCCCGGCGGCTCGGCGATCCAGTACCTTCAGGGGTACGCGGCGATCGGCTACCCGGCGGCGGTCCGCGCCCGCTACGACATGGTGGCCGTCGACCCGCGCGGGGTGGCTCGCAGTGAGCCGGTCGCGTGCCTGACCGGCAAGCAGATGGACGCGTACACGGAGGTCGACCAGACCCCGGACGACGCGAGCGAGACCCAGAAGCTCACCACCTCGCTCAAGGGCTTCGCACAGGGCTGCGAGAAGCACTCCGCCAAGATCCTTCCGCACGTCTCCACGGTCGAGGCCGCCCGGGACATGGACGTCCTGCGGGGGATCCTGGGCGACAAGAAGCTGAACTACGTCGGCGCCTCGTACGGCACCTTCCTCGGGGCGACGTACGCGGGGCTCTTCCCCGACCGCGTCGGCCGCCTCGTCCTGGACGGCGCGATGGACCCCTCGCTGTCGTCGCTGGAGATGAACCGCGACCAGACCGCCGGATTCGAGACCGCTTTCCAGTCCTTCGCGGCGGACTGCATCAAGCACAAGAACTGCCCGCTCGGCACGGCGTCCACCGCGGATGCCTCCCACCGCCTGGAGGCGTTCTTCTCCCGCCTGGACGCGAAGCCGGTTCCCACGGGCCAGAGCCGCCCGCTGACCGAGTCCCTGGCCACGACCGGCGTGATCTCGGCGATGTACGACGAGACGTCCTGGCCCGACCTGCGCACCGCGCTCACCCAGGCGATGTCGGGCAACGGCGCGGGGCTGCTCGCCCTCTCGGACTCGTACTACGAGCGGTCGGGCGACGGCAAGTACGCGAACCTGATGTACGCCAACGCCGCGGTGAACTGCCTGGACCTGCCCCCCGCGTTCACCGCCCCGGCGTCCGTCACCAAGGCCCTGCCCTCCTTCGAGAAGGCGTCCCCGGTCTTCGGCCGGGGCTTCGCCTGGGCAGCCCTGAACTGCGCCTACTGGCCCGTCCCCGCCACCGGCCGCGCCCACCGCATCGAGGCGAAGGGCGCGGCCCCGATCGTGGTGGTCGGCACCATCCGCGACCCGGCGACCCCGTACAAGTGGGCGAAGTCCCTGGCGGCCCAGCTCTCCTCGGGCACGCTCCTCACGTACGACGGCGACGGTCACACGGCGTACGGCCGGGGCAGCACCTGCATCGACACGGCGATCAACACGTACCTCCTGGACGGCATCCCGCCGAAGAACGGCAAGCAGTGCTCCTGACCGCCTCTGACCTGCGCTGAAGAGCGGGACCGGGGTGTGTCAGGAGCACCCCTGGAAACTGTGTAGACTTGGCGTCGCTGCTGACCGCACCATGGTGTGGACGGGCGTGCCGCCTTAGCTCAGTTGGCCAGAGCAACGCACTCGTAATGCGTAGGTCTCGGGTTCGAATCCCGAAGGCGGCCCGGAATTACCCCAGGACTCACTCGCCGTGACCTGGGGTTTTTTCATGTCCGGGGCATGCCGGGCCGCACGACGGGGCGGAGCTTGCCGGTAAACGGCACTAGCACCGGGTGAACGGACCACCGCCAGGGGTGGCGATGGCCGTGGGCCCGGGCAGGTGTGCCGGTGAGGTGGGAGGCGGGCAGTTCGGCGACGGTGTCTCGGAGAGGTGGGGGCGGGCATGGGTCGGCCGTACCGTCGTCGCCGGGTGTGAGCTGCTTCCGCTCCCGTCCGCCGAGGAGCCGTGGAGATTGTCCGTTGCCTCGACTGCGGCTCCGCAGACGAGCAGCGCCGCGGCCAGAATGGTCAGTCCGACGGAGGCGCGCAGCGCCCGGGGCGCCGTGGACCGCGGGTCGTTGTCCACCATCAGTCCACGAATTCCTGGGCGACCTGGACGTACTCGAAGCCCTCGACGTCGGTGTTGATCTCCATGTGACCGGTCCTCGACGAGGCGATCAGGGTGTTGAGCAGGCCGGAGATCGCTGCGCTCACCGCCGACTCGGTGTCCGAACCGTTGGCGATGAACAGCGCCTTGGTCGCCACCTGTTCCAGCACGTCGCGTTTGGCGTTGCCGAAGCCGTAGGCGATGACGTGCGGGTGGCGTGGCCAGTCCCTGTCCACCAGTGCGCGGTAGGAGTTCTCCCAGTGCGCGTCGGTCGGACTGCCATCGGTCAGGAAGAAGACCGTCGGCCGCAGCACGCTGAAGTTCTGCATCCTCAGGTCCTTGACATCCTGTTCGATGCACTGCCGCACCTGGTCGAAGGCCTTGCCGTATTCGGTGCGCCCGCCGCAGATCACCTCGGGCATGGCCGGTACCTGCTCCATGTCCGACATCGGGATCACCACGTGCACGTCGGTGGAGAAGGCGATCACGCCGACTCGGGCGAACTCCGAGACGCGGGGATTTGTCGCCAGGTTGTAGTGCAGTCGGGAGAGGGTCGCGTTGAGCACCGCCTCGTGCGGTTTCATCGACGAGGACGCGTCGATCACCACGTAGGTGGGCAGGCAGAGTGACATGGGGCACCTCTGAGTCAGTGGTTGTGGGCGATGATGAGGACCAGGGCCACGGCTAGGACGAGCAGGAGAATCCACTCGGCCTGCGAGGTGGTCGGAGGCTGCTGCTTTTCCTCGGTGGGCGCCGGAACGGGTTTGCTGACGGCCGTACCGGTGTCGGAGGGAGGCTGGGGGATCGTGGCGGACAGCGGGGGCAGCGGGGGCAGCGCGGTGCGCGTCGGACGTGGCGCGGTCCTGAGATAGGGCCCGCTGTTCAGCGCCTGATTCAGCTGAGCGGCCGAGGGCCGTCGCTCGCGGTCGGTCGCGAACAGCATGTCCAGCAGTACTTCGGAGACGGCGGGCTGGTTCTGCCAGGGGGACGTCGTGACGGTGTGGAAGGCGTGCGCGTCGCGCTGGCCCGTCAGGCATTTGGAGACGAGCAGTCCGAGCCGGTAACGGTCGGTGTACTTGTCCGCGTCGGTGCCCTGCGGCGTGAGCGGGTCGGCCCAGTTCGGCTGGTGGAGGTCGGGCATCTTCTTCGGCTGACAGCCATCGACGTCGATGAGGTAGACAGAACGCTGATCCGGGCTCCAGAAGGCGTTGGAGAACGACCAGTCCGAGTAGATCAGGCCCAGGCTCTCCAGGATCGTGGCGAGCTCTGTCAGCTGGCGGCAGGCGGCCAGTCTGCCCTCGAAGCCGGGGAGCGGAAGTCCGATCCGCTGGATCGACTCGTCGGACTTCGCCAGCCAGTCGATCTCCACGAAGCGGCGCTCGCTGAACTTGCCGCGCCGCAGCTCGGAGCGGTACTGCTCGGGCGCGATCGGGATCACGCAGCCGACGGCCGGGTTGCCCGGCTCCTGGATGCGGGCCGCGGGCCAGCACGTGCCTGCGTACAGGGCCGCACGATCCGCCTCCGGCAGCGTGCCCGGAGCCGAGATCAGCAGATCGAGCCGGTGGGCGTCCTCCGGGTGCTGGTCCGGCCGGTAGAGCTTGGCCAGCCAGCCCGGATGGTTCGTGAGTGGCCTCACGGCGATGGCCTGGCCGTTGCGTTCGGAGATCGGTTCGTCGAATGGTCCGAGATCGCCGGCGCTCACGGTCCGCGGCAACACCCAGCCTCGCGGATCGGCCGCCGGGCCGCCGTCACCGCCGTGGACGGGATGGGGTTCTGTCATGCCCGGCCACCGTTCCACACCACGACGGCGGTGCGGTCGTCGAGGTGCTGCGGTGCGTCGAAGCCGACGTCGGCGGTGAACCGCGTGGCCGGGACCGGCGAGCGCCAGGCGTTCGCGAAGTACTCGTTGATGTTGCCCGCCGGGTCCGCCCACGCGTCACCGATCCCGTCCGTGACCAGGGCGAGGGCGGCGCCGGGAGCCAGTCTGACGTAGTGGCCCCTGGCCAGTTGCGGAGTGTCCGGCAGTCGCCCGGCGACCTCGTTTGAGACCACCGAGGCCGCGCGGTCCTTGGACTCGCCGGAGGAGAGCAGCCACAGCGGGCCGCGCGGGTCGAGTGTCCAGGCCGAACTGTCGCCGAGCCACGAGATCCAGGCCTCCGCGACGCCGTTCGCGTCCGGTTCGGCGAGTACCGCGGTGATCAGTACGGTGGCCACGTGCGAGGTGTCGACGCCGCGACCGGCCGCGTGGGCGGCGACCGATTCCGCGATCCGCCCGTACAGCTCTTTGACATCGAGCCCGCCGAAGCCCACCGCCTCGATCTGCTCGCGCATCAGGGTGACGGCCTGGCTGGAGGCCGTGGTGGCCCCGGCGTCGGACCACGCCGCGCTGGACAGGCCGTCGGCCACGGCCACGAGCGCGTACCGGCTGTCCTGGCTCCGCCCGATCCGGTAGGAGTCCTGCCGCGGCTCGGCAGGCTGGCGGCAGCGGTGGCCGGGTCCGATGACGGAGGCCGCGCGGACGGTGAACGCTCCGACCGTGGCCTCGTCGGCAGCGATCCCGTTCTGTACCGTGCGCTCCGGCAGCAGCCAGGGGTAGCCCTGGGCACGGGCGCCGTCGCCGAAGCGGGGAACGCTCAGGTCGGTCGGCCGCTCGCGCAGGAACGGCTGGGGCCTCGCGGGCTGGGCCTGCGGCGCTGCCGGACCGGTGACGTAGCGGCACATCGAAACCGTTGTGCCGGGCTGAGGCTCCTGTGCGAGCCGATCCCGCTGCCCGGCGAGCGCCGCGGTGGCCTCGGACCCCAGCACGGCCGCCGCGCCGACGACACCCACGGCCGCGAGGGCGAACACGTTCACCAGCAGGCCGTACTGCCGATGTGGCGTGCCGACCTCGATGAAGGCCCCGATGACGACGGCCACGAACAGCACCGTCCGCACCCATCCGTCCATGAGGCCGCCCCGTCGGCTCTCGCCCCGGCTCTCGTACCGAGTCATGGCCGTTCCTCGGGACCGCGGGATTTCGGCCCGGAGGCAAAGTGCTGAGTGCCGTGCTGCACCGCGAATACCTCACCTGAATGGGTGGCGGAATTGACCTGGATCGCGAGGTCAGGCCTTTCCTGGGTTCGCAGCGGTGCCAGGGCCATGACGTCGTGGGCGAGAGCCGGGTTCCGGCCGAGCAACTGCGACAGGGCCTCGGCCCAGTGGTCCACGGCTGTGGCGTCGACCGCTCCCCTCGTGGCGGTCGACTGCCGGTCCAGCACGACGGACAGCTCATTGCGGCTACTGGTGTGAGTCTGCGCGAGGATGCCGCTCATCAGCCTCCTCGCCTCCTGCCGGAGGTCGGTGCCCATCGCGGAGACCAGAGCGGTCGCGCCGCTCGTGGCCGGCTCGGCGAGTTTCTCGTTCATCGGCGTGTATCAACCCCGGTTGTTGTGGCGGACGTACTGGTTGCCCCGGTGGACGGCGAAGGCCGTGCCGTTTCCCGAGGCCCGGACGAGCTGTTCCACACTCCGCGGCTCGGGTTCCGCAGGCTGCTCGCCGGAGCCGGAGCCCCGGCCGGAATCCACGCGCGGCCCGACGGGGCTGCCCGGGTACCAGAGCCAGGCCCGCGCGGCGTACTCCTTGACCCGGACGTCGGCTGCGGTGAAGGCGTCGGTTTCGAGCCCCTCGTAGCCGTGCCCGATCGTCTCCTCGTAGAAGTGCTGCGAAAGAATCGCGGCCACCGGGGTGCCGCTCGGACCGGCCAAGGCCGCATGCCGCAGCGGGGCCGAGTCGAGCAGCCGGGCCAGCGCCTCGAAGGGGGCGCCGGAGACGGTGCCCTCCGGATCGAACCGGATTTCCCCCGCGTGCACTGCGGCCCGCACCCGCAGCCGGGTGTCCGGGCCGGTGTGCTGGTTGTGCTCGCGGATTCGCGTGCCCAGCTCCGGCAGGAGCGGGAACAGCAACCTGGCCTTGGGCAACGCCGCCGGGGCGACGAGCCGGCAGCCGTCGCCGGTGTCGACGTACGCGAAGTCCCGCGAGTCCAGATCCGCGAGGGCGAGGGCGCTCGACAGTGCGGAACGCAGGACTCTGCGGATTTCCTGCAGCCGCTGTTCGCCGCGGCCCGCGGAACCCGCGATGTCGCACGCCATCAGGGCTCGGTATTCGTACTTCGGATTCATAATCCCTCCGCGATCACGATGGGGGCCGGCAATTCGAAGATCGATGTGCCGTCTTCCCGTTATTCGGTGCCGTCCGAATGGTTGCCGGGATCGTAGAGGAGGGGTCCTCGGGTAGAACCGCTACTAATACAACTTGTGCGGCTTCGGCCGAACGAGAAAGAGAGGTGTGGCCGATGAGCAACACACGGGTACGCGGGGCCGCGGCCTACTGGCCGCCGACCGGACTGCTCGGCCGGGTCGAGGAGGCCGACCGCGGAATCCTGCTGGGACTCGGCCACGGCGTGGTCTACCCGGCTGGTCAGATCACCATCCACGAGGCCGACACCTCGGACTTCGCGCTGCTCCTGCTCGGCGGCACGGTGAAGGTGACCGCACACGCGCAGGACGGCCGCGAGGCGCTGCTGGCCGTGCGGATGGCCGGGGACCTGGTCGGGGAACTCGCAGGGATCGACGGCCAGCCGCGCATCGGCACCGTGACCGCCTGCGGCAGGGTGCTGGCCCGTTACATCCTGCGCTCCGAACTGGTGGAGTGCACGAAACAGCACCCCGCCGTAGGGCTCGCACTCAGCGCGAGCGTGGTGGCGAAGCTGCGTACGGCGACCGGCCGGATCGTGGATTTCGCCGGTTGCGACGTGCTCGGACGGCTGGCCAGGATCCTGCACCACCTGGCCGTCACCTACGGGCGTCCCGGCCGTAACGAAGCTCAACTCCCGCTGTCACAGCCGGAGATGGCCACCCTGGTTGGCGCGGCGGAGTCGTCGATCCACAAGGCGCTGCGGGCGCTGCGGGATTCGGGTGCGGTCGTGACCGGCTACCGCAGGGTCACCATCCTCGACCTGGATCAGCTCGCCCGGATCGCTGTCGCGGCCGGGCCGTCGGAGGGCGTCGCGGCCGGGCCCGCCGGATCGCTGGCGATGTCGCCAAACACGTAAAAGCGCCGGGTTCGCACGACGGGCCGGCGCCAGCATGACCGAGTGTCGGGACCCGAGTGTCGGGACCTGAGCGTGGGGACCCGTGTGTCGGGTCCCGAGCGTGGCAGAGAACGGGGGAGAAACAGATGCCGGACAACAACGGTGCTCCGAACACTTCCGAGCGGATCCGGACCGGCGACGTGTCCGGAACGATGGTCGTAGGCAGCGGGAACACCGTGAACAACCTGAGTATCACCGCCGAGTCCGGTGCGGCCATCACCGTGCACACGGGGCCGCTGCCGGATCCGGTCAAGCGTCGGCCGATCTGCCAGTTGCCGCCGTCCGCAGCCGAGTTGCTGATCGGACGGGAGCGGGATGTCCGGGAACTGCGAGCGGCTATCGAGACACATCGGTTGGTGCAGGTCTGGGGTGTGTCCGGGGTCGGCAAGAGTGCGCTGCTGCGTCACCTCGCGGGCACGATGCCGCACGGGCCCGAGGGCGTGGCCTATATCGAAGCCGGTGGACGGACGTCCGATGACATCGCGCAAGCGATCTTCGACATCAGCTTCGACGCGCCGAACTACAAGCCGTCGATGGAGGTGTTGAAGGAGCACCTGAAGACGCTGCAGCTGCGGATCTACCTGGACGACGCGGGACTCGACGAGAAGGACCTGCAGCGACTCTTCGACATGGCCGGGAAGTCCACGTTCGTCTTCACCTCGCAGCAGCGGTCCGCGGTCAACGGCGTACACGCGATCCGACTCGAAGGGCTTACGGGCTCGGCGGGGACGCGACTGGTGGAGACGGTGCTGGCCCGCGGGCTGCGGCGCGACGAGGCGCAGACCGTGGAAGCGCTGTGCGACGCGGTGGACGGCAACCCGCTCAGATTGCGGCGCATCGCCCTTTCGGCCGAGGTCGGCAAGGGGCTGCCGGGCGTCGCCGATCTCCCCGAACTGCTTCCCGCGCTGCTGAAAACGCTCCAGCCGCAGGAGCGTGACCTGCTGTACCTGCTCGGCTCGCTGTCCGGCGCCGAGTTGGCCGCCCGGCATCTGAATGATCTGATCGGCCGGCCGGACACCGGAGTTGTCGCCGACAGCCTGGTGCAACACGGCTTGCTGCTCGCCTCGGAGACCGGCTACAGCTGTCCGCCGGACGTTGCCGAGTGCGTGCTGAGGAGCAGGGCGACGGAGTTTCCCGCCGATCAGCTCTGCCGGACGCTCACCGCGTGGGTCGAGGAGAAGGGCACCAGCCCGGACGATGTCGCGGCACATTTTCAGGCCCTGGATGTCGCGGTGCTGCGAGCGGAGAAGCACGGACAGGCGCAGCTCGGCGTGGCGCTGGCCCGTGCCGCCTCGCCGAAGCTGGCGTTGTCCCGGCAGTTCGACGCGTGGGGCAGCCTGCTCGGAGCCGGTTGGACAGTGGCGAAGAGCGCGGGGGACAAGGAGGGGGAGGAGTTCTTCCTGCGTGAGGCGCGCACCCGCCGGAGGGCGATCGGAAGGGCCGCGCAGACGACGGCCCTGGTGCTTGAGGCGGGGGTGCTGTGGCATGAACTCACCGCCCTGCGGGCGCATTCGGCGGCCCAGCAGGTCGCCAACGCGGCGACGACCACCACATCCCCGGTCCAGACGGTCCCCCTGACGCACGCGGGCAACGCGCCGGCCTTCCCGCATCCGACCGTTCCCACGTCCGGGACTCCGGTTCCCGCACACGCGGCCCCGTCCGTACACGCGGCCCCGTCCGTACACGCGGCCCCGTCCGTACATGCGGCCCCGTCCGTGCACGCGGCCCCGTCCGCACATGTGGCGAGGCCGGTGGTCGACATGACCCATGGCGCCCAACAGTCGCACGCGGCCACACATGTGGCGGGCACACACTCCACCGCGCAGATGCCGCAGCGGATCGACCTCTCGCAGGCGCACACGTCCGCTTCCCAGTCGGCACACGCCGTGCACGCACCCGCGACCGCGACGGGCGCAAGCCACTCGACGGTCACCGCCGTCGGTGCCGGTGCCGCCAAGAGCGGGATGTCGGCACTCGCCCTCACTTGCACGCTCGGCTTCGTGACCGTGCTCGGCGTGGGTGCCACGGTCTTCGTGAACGACCGGCCGACTCCGCCCCCGGCCCCGGTTGCCGCACCGGCCCCCGTCCTGACGCCGGACGCGAGCATCTTCACACCGAGCGGACGCGATGACACCCCACCCACGCCCACCGTCGATCCCGTGTGCGCGACCGTGATCCCTGAACTGTCGTCAGAGATCCAGCAGTACAGCACCGACGCGTCCGACGCATCCGACGCGATCGACACCTACAACAGCGCCATGACCGACTACAACTCGGGTGCGACGTCCACCGCACCCGACGACGGCACGTTGCTCTCCGACGTCAGCACGGTCATCAGCGATCTGGACTCCATCGTGTCCACGGTGCAAGGGGCCGTATCGCAAGCCCAGGACACGTCCGTGGTGACAGACCTCAACGGCATGCTGAGCCCCGTTCAGCAGATGCAGAGCCTGTATCAGTCATACGAGAACGACCCGGGGAGCGCCGGGTTCGACCCGTCGAGTCAGGTCCTGGCGATGAACTCCGCCGAGGACAGCCTGCAGACCGACTGCGGCGGCTGACCTTCTCCGGGACCGACCAAGAAAGGCAGGCCATGCCCGCAGAATCCACGCACGGGGACATCCACGCCGGAGACGTCACCGGCACCTTCATCGTCGGCGACAACAACCACGTGACGAACACGACGCGTCACCCTGAGCAGGCCCAGGCCCAGGCCCAGGCGGAACAGCCGGAACCGCACCAACAGAACTCCGCGGAGGACCGAGCAGCCCTCTTCGCGCTCGAACGCGGCACCATGCACGTCACGTACAACGCGTACCACCCCGAAGCCGGGCAGGAGACAGAACGCTGAGAAACCCGTGTGCCCCGGTCGACCATCGACCGGGGCACGCACCCTGCAAGGGCGGTTCAGTCCTTGTCGGACAGCAACTCCAGGTCCTGAGCGCTCAGTGTCGCCGTCTTCAGCAGTTCCCTGATCAGGTTGACACTGAGCATCGAGCCGACCGGCTCGCCGACCTCATCGCGCATCAGTCCGCGCACGCCCCGCCGGTGCAGCCGTTCGCGTACGTCCTCGACCGCGTTCGCGACCGACTTGTAGGTCCAGGACTTGGTCGCACAGGGCGAGGCGTTGACCAGACGGGCGGTGTCCTCCCAGGCCAGCGGCAGGGGGAAGGCGTCGTGGCCCTCCAGGTAGCGCCGGGCGAGCGCGGTGAGCACCAGCCGCTCCGGCGGGGAGAGTTCGTAGACCGTCTCGGGATCCACGGTATCCGCACCGCTCGTGGAGCGGGGGTGTCGGTCGTCCTCGTCCACGACGCGGACTTCCATCAGGTGGGAACGCCGCTTGGACGAATTGATCACCAGCGGGGTGTACCCGGACTCGATGATCCGCTTGTGGCCGGTGAGCATCAGCGCGCCGTCGGGCAGTTCAATCGGCAGATTGCCGGTGTTGACCAGCCACCAGTCGCCGTCCCCGCCCGTGCAGGTGAACATGCCGTGCCGACGGCTGACGGTCGGGTCGTCGACACCGACCGGCACATGCACGTCCTCGCGGTCCCGCCCGAACAGCAGCGCGTACCGGCGCGGCGGCACGGCGTACCCGCCCTCCGGACCCAGAACGAAGATCGTCCCGGGCGGAGCCGAAGGCACTCTGTCGGAGGGACTGCCCGGCGGCAGTATCTGGGGTGGAAAGCTTCCGTACGCCATGTCATATACCTCCGGCTCGGCTCGCGTCAGTGTATGAGCGCACGGGGAGGACCGGTCCTCCAACGGACATGTGTTCGCTGTCAACGCCCCGTGTTCGCAACGGAGTTGCTGATAACCTGAGCCGCCGTGAGTACGAGCAGCGGGGGAACTGCTGATGCTGGACAGTGCGATCGCCGAACCTCTCGGCCCGGACGATCCGCAGGAGATCGGCAGCTTCCACATCATCGGTCTGCTCGGCACCGGCGGCATGGGCGAGGTCTACCTCGGGGCGTCGGACAAGGGCTACGCCGCCGTCAAGCGCGTCCGGCCGCGGCTGGTCTCCAGCGAGCGCTTCGCACGCGAGGTCGGCATCCTCTACCGGGTGCCGGTGGGCGTCGGGCCGCGGGTGCTGGCGAGCGACGGCACCGCGGAACGCTCCTGGTTCGCCACCGAGTACGTACCCGGGCTCACCGTGGACGAGGCGGTACGGCTGCGCGGCCCGCTGCCCGCCGGGGCGCTGTGGCTGCTGCTGGCCGAGGCCGCCGCTCAACTGCGGGCCGTGCACGCGTTGGAGATCGTGCACCGCGACGTGAAGCCCGGCAACGTGATGCTGGTGCGCGACGGCGTGAAGCTGATCGACTTCGGCATCGCGCGCGCCGCGGACCAGGCGAGGCTCACCAAGAGCGGGGGCAGCTACGGAACGCAGGGATTCTCGGCGCCGGAGCAGCAGTCCGGGGACGAGGACGTGGACGCGCCCGCGGACATCTACGCGCTCGGAGCGCTACTGCTCTACGCGGCCTCGGGCCGCACGCCCGGCGTCGTCCCTGACGTCGAGCAGCTGCGCGCCGTGGACGCCGACCTCGCCGCCGTCATCGAGCCCTGTCTCGCCACCGGCCCCGGAGCCCGCCCCACTGCACACGAGATGGCGGAAGCGGCCCGTGCGCACCTGCCCGTTCCTCCCCCGTCCTGGCCCTCGGAGGTCATGTCGCGCATCGCTTCGCGACGTGCCTTCGCCGCGACGCCGGTCGGCAAGCTGGAGACCGTCCCGCCGCCGGACCTGGACGCGGATCCGACGCCCGAGACCGTGTCAGGGGCCCCTGCTGTACGTCGCCGACCGCGCAGAATGCTGCTTCTGTTCCCGGTCGCCGCAGTGGTCGCCCTCGGCGCCGGCGCAGCGTTCCTGTTCGTCCCGCCCGCATCCTCGCGGGACGGCGCCGTGCGATCGTCCGACAGCGCCCCGGCCACCGTCGAGCCGGTGGCCGGGGCGACACGGACGCCCTCCGTGAGCCCGAGCCGTTCGGCCCCGTCCACCGGCAGGTCCGCTCCTCCGACCCCGGTCGTCACGGCCGGTACGGACAAGACCGTCGCACCGGGCGGGGCCAGCGCGCGTCCGCCCTCCGGCACCGTCGCGACCGCCACGTCCTCGGCAACTGCGATCAGCCTCACCTCATCGGCCATCAGCGGTATCAACGGCAGCGACGACTTGACGCAGGTCAAGGGCTCCGAGGCGGACACCGACTGGTTCGGCAACGACGCCGCCTGCTCCGCCTGGCTGGACGACAACGGCTCCGGCGAGCTCGCAGGCGTGCTCAACACCTCCCTGAAGCAGACCTGCGAGGCCGAGCTCTACCGCAGCGACGGCGTTGCGTACACCTTCGGTGCGTCCTGGGGCGCCGTGAAAACAAGCTTCATCTCGGACGTCGGCCACACGATGTGGATCTGCGTCCGGAAGGCGAGCGACCGATCCGGCGAGCAGTGCTCCGCCCGCTTCGGCATGCACGGCGGCACCCCGGTCAAGGAGTGAAGCGAACAGCACGACCGGTGGGCCTCCCGAGGTGCCCGGGAGGCTCTGGCCCGTGCGCCCCTGCCCGGTGACTTCCGCCCGCCGCGTCGGAGCCGCCAGCAGAGCAAGTACTCCGACGTCCGGGGCTGTTCGGCCCGGGAGAGCGGCCCGTCAGGCGAGGCCGCGCCCGGCGCGGACACCCCGGCAGCCGTCTTCGGCCGCGGCCTCGCCCCCGGCGCCGGGGGCTCTCTCCTACTGGGCGTCGACGAGGACCTCGCGCCCGGTGCGGGACTGACCTGCATGACCAGCAGTCGTCCGCTGCTGAGGGGGACAGTTCCATCCCTGGATGATTTTCTCCCGGGCGGAAAGTCTCCCCTTTCAGGGCGCACGAACGCCCAGGGTGCGCATATCCAATTCCACGCATGTCCGGTTCCATGCCTGTCCGGTTCCGCGCATGTACGAGTCCATGAATGTCGGGGTGTACGAAAGTCCGGGCGTGCGAAGGAAAGGCGGCCTGATCGGCGCGGTGGTCGGAGGTACCTGCGGTCACCGGGTCAACTCTCGTTACCGACCCTGCGCGTGGCGCCCGTGGAGAATCGATTCACCCGTCTCGTCCCCTTCTAGGGTCGTGCCCACGTACCCCCTCGGAAGGGATTCACCCCCGCCATGAAGCTCCGCAACGCCGCCGCAGCCGGTCTGGCCGCGCTCGCGCTGGTCCTGATGCTGCCCGGTTCGGCCCTGGCCGCCACCGGCGAGTTCCACTACAAGTACGTCGACGATCATGGCCAGGAACAGTTCGCCACCGTGCACGACCCGCAGAGCGGCCGGTGCATCAACCTCTACGGTGTCGACTCCGACGAACTCCCGCCGGGCTTCGGCCCGCACAACCAGACCGACTCCTGGGTCACGGTCTACGTCGGCACCGACTGCCAGGGGCCCGAGTGGCAGCTGAGGCCCCACGGCAGGCCCGCCCGCGACGATCTCGAACTGCGCTCGGTGAGGTTCGGCCTGCCCGAGTAGGCGGACCACTCGGGCCGGTGCCGCAGCCTGCCGGTGCGGGGCTGCGGCACCGTGATCACACCACTCGGCACCGTGATCACCGCTCGGCGGCGGGAGCGGGCGTCAGAGCAGTGGGCGTCAGGGCAGTGGGGATCAGGGCAGTGGACTCCCGCCCTCCGTTCCGCGTACCACCGGTAGATCCGACGGCAGCCCCCATTCGCTCCAGGACCCGTCGTACACGGCGAGGTCGCGGTATCCGGCCAGTTCGGCGCCGAGCGCCAGGACGCAGGCGGTGACGCCCGATCCGCAGCTGAACACCAGCCGCTCCCGGTCACCGGCGCGGGCCGTGAACGCGGCGCGCAGCTCCGGCTCCCGGAGCATCAGGCCGTTGTGCTGGAGCTCGGTGAAGGGCAGGTTCACCGCCCCGGGCATATGGCCGCCGCGCAGCCCCTCGCGAGGTTCGGGGGCCGCTCCTGAGAACCGCTCCCGGGCGCGGGCGTCGAGGACGGTCGCGTCCGGGTCGGTCAGTGCCGCGGCCACTTCGCCCCGGCCGACGACCAGCCCCGGGCGGGGGCGCGCGGTGAAGTCGCCGCGCACTCCCGGGGGTGCCACCGGCCCGCCGTCCTCCAGCGGGTACCCCGCAGCGGTCCAGGCGGGCAGGCCGCCGTCGAGCACGGCCGCCCGGTCGAAGCCCATCGCCCGGAGCATCCACCAGGCGCGGGCGCTCGAATAGATACCGGCGCTGTCGTAGACGACGACGGTGGAGGTGTCCATGACGCCCAGGGAGCGCATCTCCTCGGTGAACACGGCGGCGCCGGGCATCGTGTGGGGAAGCGGGCCGGAGTGGTCGGACAGCGCCCCGTCGATGTCGAACGGCCGCGCCCCCGGGATCCGCCGCCCGGCGCCCCGGTGCTTGCCGACGGAGGCGTCCAGGATCACCAGCCCCGGGGTGCCCAGCTGATGTACGAGCCGGTCGGCGGCGATGAGCGGGCCGACGCCGGGCGAGGGCCGCGCGGTCATCGGGTGCCCCGCCCGGAGATCCGGCCTGCTGCCTTGTCCACGTCGGCCTCCACCGTTGCTGTTCTGCTCGCTGATCGCACCTGGTCCGGTCGCCAACGTAGCCGGACAGGTCCTCGCACCGCCGTACGGAACGGATCAGCGCCCGCAGTGGGCTCAGCCGAGACCGATCCGCACGCCGGCCGCGGACCAGGCTCCCGAGTCCCCGCGTGGCAGGAAGTGTGACCGAGTTGATCGCGGAGGTCGCTACTGCGCAGGAGCTCCGGACGGGGTCTACATCGTTTCCAAGAACGCCGTGTTCGCCGGGCCCGACAACATCGCCTGCTCCGCCACCAAGGCGGACCAGGCCCTCCAGGTCAGGCTGCGCGCCGCGGAACTGGGCGGTACGTCAGGCGGGATCCTTCAGGGCGGCGAGGGCCGCTCGGGCTTTCGGCGCGTACAAGGGGCTGAAGTGAGGGTTGATGGTGAGCGCTTCGGTCAGGTCGTCGCGCGCCGCCGCCCGGTCACCGAGGGCCTTTTCGATGAGCCCGCGGTGATAGTGGAAGAGAGCGTTGCGCATGCCCTGGGAGAGCGCCCGGCCGGACTCGGCGAGAGCCTCCCGGTCCTGGCCGTTGATGTGCAGCGCCCAGGCCAGGGCATCGTGGCTCTCCAGGAAGGGGCGGCTCCTGATGCCTTCCCGGGCAACGGCCAGGGCACGCCGGGGATTGCCGTGGTCGGCCTCGAAGAGGGCGGCGTCGGAGTCGAGGGTGACACCGTTGGCGGCGAAGAGTCTCTGCTCGGCGCGGAAGACCTCGTACTGCTGCTCGGCTTCCTTCGTACGTCCCAAGGACTGGTACAGCTCGCCGAGTTGGAGGATGTACTCGGGTTGCGGGACGCGTTGGACGGCCCTGGTGAAGTCGGCGATGGCGGCGCCGGTGTTCCCGAGGGCCGCCTCTGCCTTTGCTCTGGCCTGGAGCAGCGAGGTGGAGGAGGGCGCGACGCGCAGTCCTGCTCGGGCCTGGGCGAGTTCGGTGGCCGGGTCTCCGCTGTTGAAGGCGAGTTCGCCGAGGTAGTAGTGGGCGAACGCCTGGTCGGCCGGGCCTCCGGCGTCCTGCAGGGCGCGTTGCATGTCGGCGCGCGCGGTCGGGATGTCGCCCCGGAGCTCCGCGACGTAGGAGGCGCGGGACAGGGAGGGGGAGCCGGGCCTGAGGTCGACCATGCGCTGGACGGCCTCGGCTGCTTCGGAGTAGCGGCCGAGCTGCGTGCAGGCGTCGGCGAGGGTTCCGTACAGCGAGGAGTTGTACGGGTTGACGGCAACCGCGCGCTGCGCCCAGTCCAGCGCCTGGGCGAATCGGTGGCGGGCCGCTTCGAGAGCCGCCATGCCGCCCAGCGCGGTGAAGTTGTCCTTCTTCTGGATGGCCAGCGACCGTGTGAGGACCGCCTCCGCCTTGGGGTAGTACGACGGGTCGGCGGTGCTCTTGGCCTGCTCGACGTAGTCCAGCCCGAGGGTGCTGAGCGCGACGGCGTCCTGGGGGGCGCCGCGCAGGTGCCGCTGGAGTCCGGTGATGTCCGTGGCCAGCGGGTCACCGCCGGTGGCCGGGCCGCCCGCAGCGGCCGGAGAGGCCGGGGTACTCGGCGCCGCGGACCAGGGGGAGAGGGCCAGACCGCCGGCGAGGAAGAGGCCCACTCCGAGGGTCGTGGTCACGGCGGTGAGCAGCAGGGTGCGTCGGTGGGTGGGCTTGCGCTGGGTCAATTCCCGCTCCGGGTGGGGGTGGGTGGAGGAGAGGCGGAGGGGTGCGCCCGGCCGGGGGCGGCGGGCGTCGCGTAGACGACGAGGTTCTCGCGGTACTCGTGCCGGTCCCTGTCGTAGGTCCCGCCGCAGGTGATGAGGCGCAGGGCCGGGGCGCCGTTCACCGCGTACACCTGGTCGTCGGGGAAGTCGTCCCTGTCGTACTGGCGGAGTGCCCGGACGGTGAAGGTGGCGTGGGAGTGGTCGCTGCGGTCGACGGTGACGCGGTCCCCCGGGCGCAGGGAGGACAGGTTGTAGAAGGCGGCCGGTCCGGTGAGGGAGTCGACGTGGCCGACTATGATCGCCGCGCCCGGATCCCCGGGCCGGGGGCCGTCGCGCCACCAGCCGATCTGCCCGGGGTCCTGTGGTGCGCCGAGGCGGCCGTCCTGCTGCACCTGCAGGCCGGTGAGGGTGTGGTCCAGGCCGATGCTCGGTATGCGTATGCGTATCGGTGGCGCCGCAGGGGCCGCCGGTGCGGCGCGCCCGGCGGACTGCGGGACGGGCAGGGCGCCGATGTCCGCGCTCTTCGGGGGACCGGGCCTGTCGGTGACGAGCGCGGAGGTGCCTGTCCCGGCCAGGGTCATGCCGGTGGCGACGGCGAGGACCGCGGCCAGGCGCCGTGGATCGGCGGGGCGGAACCGGTGGACGGCCCGGGGCCGCCTGCCCTCCGGGGTGGAGGGCAGGCGGCCGGACGGGTCGGGGCCGGTCACGCCCGGTCCGCCTGCCGTCGGCGCAGGAACATGAATCCGGCGGCGGCCAGCAAGGCACCGCCGGCGAGGGCGACGACGGCCACGACGGGAGTGCCACCGCTCAGGGCGGTCCCGCCGAAGCCCGCTCCGACGCCGCCGTCCGGGCGCTGCGAATCGGCCTGGTTGACGGCGGCCGTGTTGGGCAGCGCCACGTACGGGAAGGACGCCTCCGGCTGGCGGTACGGGGTGTTGACGCCGTCACCCGCGGCCAGCGCGGGCACGATCTTCCCCGTCTGCGCGGCGCCTTCGAGGGCCTGCAGTGAGATGTCGACGACATCGTCGTTGAGCCGGCGGCCGTTGGGGAAGCCCGCGAGGTCACCGCCCAGGACGCCGAGGCGGTTGGGGTTGCTGGAGGTGGGGACGGACATGTTCAGCCGCAGCTCTTCGGACGGGACGAACTGGCTCTTCTTGACGCCGGCGTTGAGCTGCTGCGAGTTGAGATCCGCCTGGATCGGACCACAGGCCTTGCAGATACCGGTCAGGAAGATCTCGACCAGGTCGTTGCGGGGTGTCGCGGGAGCCGGGATGCCGTAGATGCTCTGGATGAGCTTCGGCACGATCGGGTCCTTCACCTTGTCGACGACCGGCGTGATCGTGTGGTCCTGGTCCGGAGTCAGCGTGTTGAACGCGTCCTTGTACTTCAGCGGCACCACCACCTCGTTGACCAGTGGGTTCCCCAGCCGGGAGACCTGGTGCCAGCCCGCGTCCCCGGTCGAGGGCGGCCCGCCCTTGTTGTCGCTCTCCGTCCGGGAGCCGGTCGCGCTCCTGTCGCTCTCCGTCCGGGAGTCCGTCCCGCTCCTGTTGCTCTCGGAGCCCTTGCCCGCGACGACTGCCGCGCCCTTGCGGTCGGTGGTGGACCACACCCCGATGACCGGGTTGCTCTTGGCGTCCCCCTTCAGGGCCACCTGCGCCTTCGGAACCTGGAGGGCGATGGTGTTCACGTTGTACCCGGCGAGGGTGTTGTGGCCGGTCTCCTTGAGGTTCCCGCCGTAGAGCAGGTCGAAGATCCGCAGGTCCAGGAAGAACGGGTCGGAGGCCTGCCCGGCGTAGGTCTGACCGCCGTCCGGCAGGGAGACCGTGGCCTCCTTGCGCAGCGCGGCGTAGTCGGGCATCGAGGCCTTGCCGGTGTTGGAGGGGGCAGCGGGCGCGTCCTTGACCAGCGTCCTGGTGTTACCGCGGGCATCGGTGGCGGTCAGCGTGTAGGTCTGGCGGAAGTTCAGGGTCGTGTCGTCGATGGAATTGACGACGCCGGTGTTGTAGAGGAACTGGTTGGCGGCATCGCGGATGTGGTCGGTGAACGCCCAGGTGTAGGTGGTGTCGGGCTTGCCGTCGCCGTCACTGTCGATCTTGATGTTGTAGTGGGCGTCGTTGGCGAAGGGGTAGAAGTTGGGGCCGCCGTTGGGCTCCTCGAAGGGGATCCAGTTCGCGATCAGGGTCACCATGTCGGGCTTGTCGGGGCTCGTGAAGGCGTAGACGTCGGTGTTGTCGGCCTTCGGGTCGCCCGCGGTCAGCGGGGCCTCGCGGTGGCTGGAGGCGGAACTGACACCGGGGGCGAGGCCGGTGAGAGTGCCTGCGGTGACCAGGGCGAGGGTGCCGAGTGCGGCGAGAGCGCGTTCGGCCGGGCGGGCCGGGGTCCGTCTGCGCGACGGCAGGGGAAGCTTCATGGGCCATCCGTTTCCGGTGAGTGCCGCTGTCCGCCGGGGAGACGGCGCGGCGAGAGCGGGAACGCTCGAAGCCGCACACGGACGTTTCCGGACCGCACCCATGACCGGAGCGGTGTGACCGACAACCCATCCGTAATGAGACCTAAGCTACGAATAAGTCACCATGTGTCGTATGTGTCAGCAATCGTCTTGAGGCTGAACGCCACAGAATCTGCCCGAACGGGAACGGAACTCGGTTCGGGGCGAGGCTTGTTGCGAACTATGTGCAATTAGTCTGAACCTGTGCGGGCGAGGCCCGGACGGCATCCTCACGAAGCCAACCGGGTGGTCGCGATGGGCCGCACGAGTGGCATGTCCCGCCCGGCCAGCGTGCGCGGGCACGGCCGGAACGCGGCCCGGTCATTGTCCTCGGGAGCCTTGAACCCGCCCGGTCCGCTCTTCCGAGGCGGAGTCGGCGACACCCGCGATTCCGCGCGCGGACGAGATCAGACGCACCCCGCGTGTTCTCCGCGCGGACGAGATCAGACACACCTCGCGTGTTCCCCGCACCGGTTGCACGCCCACCGCTCCGGAGGCCCCGTGACCCATCGACCCCACGTACGACGGGCCGTCGCCGTGGCCGTCGGCGCCCTGTGGCTCCTCGGCGCCGCGGTCCCCCCGGCCCAGGCCCACCCGCTCGGCAACTTCTCCGTCAACCACTACACCGGCTTCACGCTCCGCCCCGACCGCGTGGACGTCACGGCCGTGACCGACACCGCGGAGATCCCCACCCTCCAGGACGCGTTGAAGGTCGACAGCAACGGGGACGGCAAGCAGAGTGACGCCGAGCGCGCCCACTGGGCCGCCGCAGGCTGTGCCCGAACGGCCGGGAAGCTGGAGGTCACCGCACCGCGGCGGCTCAAGTGGACCGTCAGGTCCGCCCGGTTCGACTACCGTCCCGGGCAGGGCGGGCTGCGTACCAGTCGGCTGGAGTGCGACCTCCGGGCCCCCTTGCGTCTGACGGACGGTCCGGTCTCCCTGCGCGTCGACACCGGCGCCGACCGGACCAGGGTGGGCTGGAACGAGATCACCGCCAAGGGCGAGGGAACGCATCTCCAGCACTCCACCGTTCCGGAATCCTCGGTCACCGACGAATTGCGCAACTACCCGCGGGATCTGCTCTCCACCCCACGCGGTGACACCACGGCGCAGTTCACCGCCGCTCCGGGTGAGGGGGCCGCCGGTACGCACCGAACGCCGGATCGGGTCACGGCCGGAAGCGGTCCTGCCGCCCGTGTCGAGGCCGTGTCCCGGCAGTTGATGTCGCTTGCGGGGGCGAAGCACCTCACGCTCCCGATCGGAATCCTGGCGGTTCTGCTCTCCGTCGTTCTGGGCGCGGGCCATGCGCTGTTGCCGGGCCACGGCAAGACCGTCATGGCCGCCTACCTCGCGGGCAAGCGCGGCAGAACCCGTGATGCCGTCACCGTCGGCGCCACCGTCACCCTCACTCACACGGCCGGAGTCATCGTCATCGGCCTCTGCCTCACCGTGTTCTCCTCGTTGGCGGGCGATGCCGTACTGGGCTGGCTGGGTGTCGTCAGCGGCGCGCTCGTGGCCCTGGTCGGAGCGGGCCTGCTGAGGGACGCGGTACGGCAGCGCCGTCGAGCCGTGCGCCTCGCTTCGCCGGACGGCCTGCAGGCGAGAGCGCCGGAACCGGAACTGGTCGGCGCGGGTTCCGCCGTCCACCACGAGCACACGCACGACCCCTGCCACGAACACGCGCCGCACCACGAGCACGAGCCTCATCACGACCACGACCACGACCACGACCACGACCACGACCACGACCACGACCACGACCACGACCACACCCACGACCACGCCCACACGCACGAGAAACCGCACCGCCACGGCCTGTTCGGGCACCACCACACCCACGCACCTGCCACCGCCGACCCGCAACCCTTCAGCACCCGGGGCCTGATCGGGCTCGGGATCGCCGGGGGGCTGGTACCGAGCCCCTCGGCCCTGGTCGTCCTCCTCGGTGCGATCGCCCTGGGCAGGACCGCCTTCGGGGCCGCTCTCGTGCTCGCCTACGGCCTGGGCATGGCCGCCACGCTCACCGCCGTCGGGCTCGTCCTCGTACGGATCGGCGGCCGGGTGACCAAGTTCTCCGAGCATCCGCTTCTCGCCCTGGTGCGCCGCGTCGCTCCCCACACCGCGGTCCTGACGGCCTTCCTGGTGCTCGTCGTCGGCCTGGGCCTGATGATCCGCAGCCTGCCGCCCGTCCTGTGACCGGAGGAACCCCCATGACTCACCGCCGGAAGACCCGCTTCGCTGCGGCCCTGCTGACCGCGTTCGCCGTCAGCGGCTGCGCGGCCTCGCCGGGCGGCTCCCTCGACGCCCAGTCCGCGACCCCCTCTCCCACCTGTCTCGTGCACCAGAGGAAGGAACCCGCCGAGCGCTACACCGCGGGCAGCGAGGCCGACCCGCGCTCCGTCCTCGAAATGCTGCACTACTACACCGCCAACGGCACCAAGGCCTTCTGCGACGGCAAGCCCCCCACCCGCACCGATCGCCAGTGGATGACCCTCTACACCAGCCTCGGCGGCCGACGCAGCCACGTCCCCGGTGCGGCCACCCGGACGCCCTGAGGGCGGTTCACCCTTCCCCGCCGTGACGGAAACGGGGTTTCCGGAGCGGCGCCCCCGCCGCTCAGGCCCGGCCCGCCGCCCGGAGCAGATGCAGGGCCGGTTCGGGGAGTTCGCGGCCCTTGGGCCAGACCGCGTGCAGGACACGGCGGAGGGGGAGTGCCGGGTCGACCTCGATCTCCACCAGGCGCCGCAGGTCCAGGTCCTCCCGTACCGCCAGGACGGAGAGCACGGCCGGTGCCAGGCCCCGGGCGGCGGCGCTGCGCAGGGGGGCGGTGGAGCCCAGCTCCAGGACCGGCACGGCGATGCCGTCGTACTGGCGCAGCGCCGTCACCAGGGTCTCCCGGGTGCCGGAGCCCGGTTCGCGCACCAGGAGCGGGGTGTCGGCCAGTTCGCGGCCCGACAGCGGGGTGCGGCGGCGGGTCCACGGGTGGCCCGGCGCCACCACGACCGCGAGCCGGTCCCGTCCCACCGCCGTACGGTGCAGGTCGTCCGGGACCCGGGGGCCCTCGACGAAGCCCAGGTCGCACTCGCCGCGGCGGAGCGCCTCGATGACGCCCCAGGAGTTGGTGACGGTCAGCCCCACATGGGCGCCCGGGGCGCCCTCGCGCAGCGTGACGAGCCAGCCGGGCATCAGCTCCTCGGCGATGGTCAGGCTGGCGGCGACGTGCAGCCGGTTGTCCTGCCGTGAGCGCAGGGCCGCGGCGCCCTCCACGAGGGCTTCGGCCTGTTCCAGCACCGTCCGCGCCCAGTCGGTGACCACCGCGCCCGCCGGGGAGAGCCGGGAGCCCGAGGTGGAACGGTCCAGCAGGTGCAGTCCGAGCCGTCGTTCCAGGGTGCGGATCCGGGCGCTCGCGGACGGCTGACTGATCCGCAGCCGGGCCGCGGCCCGGCCCAGGCTGCCGGTCTCGGCGACCGTGACCAGCAGCTGCAGGGCGTGCAGATCGGGGAGCGGACGCTGCCCGGGTCCGGCGCTCTCCGAGCGGTCGTCCTCACGGCTGCTCATGCGCGGCTGCTCATGTGCCTGCTCATGCGCGTCCGCCCGGATGCCTGACCGTGTGCCTGATCGTGTGCCTGGTCATGTGTGCCCGCTCATAGGAGATGCCTTGAAAAGGTCATAGGGGGACTCTATGACCTGGTCACGAGTTCTCGTCTACCGGGCTCGGTCCCGCGCCCACACGCTGGATTCATGGCTACTCATCTGGACCGTTCTCCGCTCGCAGCTCCTCGGCCACCCGGTCCGCCGACGTCCGGGCGCCGGGCCTCGGCGGTGGCTGCGGTGCGCCGCAACGCCCCCGGCCTGGCGCTCGCCGTCGTGGGTGTCGTGTGCGCCGAGGCGGTGCACGCGCTGCTGCCCGGCATCCCCATGCTGACCGCGGCCGTCGTGCTGGGCATCGTGGCCGCCCACGTCCCGGGGCTGCGCACCCGGGTACGCGGCCCGGCGCAACCGGGACTGACGTTCGCCGGCAAGCGGCTGATGCGGGCGGGCGTCGTCCTGCTCGGCCTCAAACTGAGCATCGGCGATGTGCTCGGGCTCGGCTGGGCCACTGTGGTGATGATCCTCGGGGTCGTCGCCGCCACGTTCTTCGGTACGCAGTGGCTGGGCCGGAAGATGGGCCTGCCGGGCGAGCAGCCGTTGCTGGTGGCCACCGGGTACGCGATCTGCGGTGCTTCGGCGATCGGCGCGGTCAGCAGTGTGCTCGACCGGAACCGCAAGCAGGAGAGCGCCGAGGAGACCGCGCGGCGGGACTCGGACGTGGCTGCCGCTGTCGCCCTGGTGACCCTGTGCGGGACGCTGGCCATCGCCGTCCTTCCGCTGCTGCAGGGGCCGTTGGGGCTGGACGCCAGCCAGTTCGGGCGCTGGGTCGGCGCGGGTGTGCACGACGTCGGGCAGGTGGTGGCCACCGCGCAGACGGCCGGTCCGGACGCGCTGGGTGAGGCGGTCATGGTCAAGCTGATCCGGGTGGCGATGCTCGCGCCCCTGGTGGCGGGGGTCGCGCTCGCCCGCCGCCGGCAGGACGCCAAGCTGCCCGGCGCGGACGCGGCGCCCGCCGGACGCCGTCCTCCCCTGGTACCGCTGTTCGTCGCCGGCTTCCTGGCCGCGGTCGCGCTGCGCAGCACCGGCTGGCTGCCCGGCGGGGTGCTCGACGCCGCCGACAACATCCAGGAACTCCTGCTGGCCGCCGCGCTGTTCGGCCTGGGAAGCGCCGTGTACCTGCCCACCCTGGCCCGCTCCGGAGTGAAGCTCGCCGCCCTCGGCCTGGCCTCCTGGGTCATCGTCGCGGTGACCAGCCTCGCGGGTGTCCTGCTGACCACGTGACACCTGGTGAACCACATGACACCTGGTGAACAGCGTGACGTCACGTGAACGGCGTGACGTCACGCGGCTGCGTGCCCGGGGCCGGAAGCCGGATGTGTCCGGCTTCCGGCCCCGGTGTCAGAGAACCTCGCGCGTGGTGCGCCGGTACGTGGAGCGGCGGTCCTCGATGTCCGCCCAGCGGTCCCCGTACACGTTCAGGGTGATCCCCGGCTCCCGCAGTGTCGCGCAGCTGTACTTGGTGGCCAGGACGGAACGGTCCCTGCCCCGGTGCCGCCGCCCGCCGTCCCGGCGGATGCGTGGGCGGCCGGGGCGGCCGACTATGGAGGCAGGGCATCCGCCGTCCCGAACCAGGAGGCCCCGTGTGAGCGATCCGCCGGATGTCCCACTGACGGACCTGGCAGCCCTGGACTACCTGGTCGGGGGCGCCACGGTCGGTGTGGGCGTGCTCGACACCGACCTGCGCTTCCGGTACGTCAACCGGGCGCTCGAACGGATCAACGGGATCCCCGCAGCCGAGCACCTGGGCCGCACCGTCACCGACCTGCTGCCGGAGCTCGACGCGCCGATGGACGCGCTGCGCGGGGTGCTCGACGACGGGCGGCCCCGTGATGTGACGCACAGCGGCCGTACGCCCGCGTCGGACGACCCGGGGCTGCGTTTCTGGCAGAGCACCTACCACCGGCTGGAACGGGACGGCGAGGTGCACGGGCTGGTCGCGTTGGTCCTGGAGACCAGTGCCTCGCTCAGCCAGCTGCAGGAACTGGAACACGTACGGCGCCACCTCTCCCTCCTGGACACCGCTGCCACCCGCATCGGCACCACGCTGGACATGAACACCACCTGCCACGAGCTGGCCGACCACGTGGTGCCCGCCCTCGCGGACGTCGCCAGCGTCGAGGTGTTCGTACCGGAGGCCGGCAAGTCCGTACGGCCCGCTCCCGAGGGGGTGACCCGGCTGCGCCGGGCCGGGATGGCCGCCGTACCGGAGCTGCGCGAGGCGGTGCGGCAGTTCGGACAGCCGGGGGAGTACGTCGACTACCCGAAGGGCGGCATCGTCACGCGCTGTCTGGAGACGAACCGGCCGGAGGTGCAGAACCTGATCAGCGACGAGCAGCTGATCCGGTCCTCGCCCCACCCCGAGCGGGTCGCCGCCTACCGTGCCCTCGGATTTCACTCCCTCTGCATCGTGCCGCTCGCGGCCCGGGGCCGTTCGCTGGGCGCGCTGGCCCTCGTCCGGGCCGACGACTCGCCGCACTTCACCGACGAGGACGTGGTGATCGCCAAGGAACTCGCGGCCCGTGCGGTCGTCGACCTGGACCACGCCAGCCACTACACCGTCGAGCACGGCATCGCGCTGGAACTCCAGCGCGCCCTGCTCTCCGAGCCGCGCGAACCCCACCCCCATCTGGAGGTCGCCACCCGCTATCTGGCGGCCGGGCAGGGGGCGGTGGTGGGCGGCGACTGGTTCGACGTCGTGCCGCTGTCGGCCTCCCGCCACCTGAAGGTGATGGGCGATGTGATGGGCCACGGTGTCGAGGCGGCCGTCGCCATGAGCCACTACCGCTCGATGGTGCGGCTGCTGGCCGCCGACGACGTACCGCCGCACCGCATCCTGGAGCGCCTCGACCTCATGGTGGAACGGGCGGGCATCGACCGGGCGGCGACCTGCCTGCTGGCCGTCGTCGACCGGAACCACGGACTGTGCCAGGTGGCCAGCGCGGGCCATCTGCCGCCGGTGTTCATCGACCCCGGATCCCACGGCAGGATCGCCGAGATCCCGGTCGGGCCGCCGCTCGGCACGGGCCTCGGCGGCTACGAGACCGCGGCGGTTTCCTGCGGCCCCGGCACCGTCCTGTTCATGTACACGGACGGGCTGGTGGAGCGGCGGGGCGAGGACATCGAGGCGTCGGTCGGACGGCTGGCCGACCTCAGGCTGCCGCCGAGCGGCAGCCTCGACGACCTGCTGGACGGGGTGCTCGAACGCTTCGGGCACGACGCCGAGGACGACATCGCGGTCCTCGCCTCCCGGACCCGGGTGACGGAGACGGGGTGACACCTCCGGCCTGACCGGAACCTTTGGCAGGACCAGAGCTTTCGGCAGGACCAGAACTTTCAGCTGGGCTGAAACATTCGTACGGTGCCGGCGCATCAAAGGAGAGGGAACGGAAAATCGGGGGCGCGCCGAGCGGGCGGGCGCGGCAGCAGGGGGAGGGCAGAGAGCCATGGGGCAGTCCCGTGCGGACGATTTCAGGGAGTTCGCGGCCGGGCGCGCGAATCATCTCTTCCGCTCCGCCTGTCTGCTGACCAGTGGGGACACGCATCTGGCGGAGGATCTGGTGCAGGAGACACTGGGCCGGATGTACGGACTGTGGGGGCGGGTCGCACGGATCGGGAACCCGGCCGGGTACGCCCAGACCGTTCTCGTCCGTACCTTCCTCGCCCACCAGCGGCGGCGCTCGTCGACGGAACGCCCCGTCGGCGAGCTGCCCGAGCGGGCCGTGCCCGGCGGCGGGGACGATCCGGAACTGCGGGTCGCGCTGCTGGCCGCGCTCAGCGCGCTGGCGCCCAAGGACCGGGCGGTGGTGGTGCTGCGGTACTGGGAGGACCGCAGCATCGAGGAGACCGCCGACGCGCTGCACCTCTCATCGGCGGCCGTACGGAGCCGGTCCGTACGGGCCCTGGCCCGGTTGCGCGAGCAACTGGGCGGCAGCCTGGCGGAGTTCGCCGCGCTCTGACGGCGGGCCCGCGGATGTACGACGGCATGACGGCGGCATTCGGAAAGTCTTGATCTTTCGACAACTTTCGGCATCTTTTGACCACATCATCGTGAAGGGGCGGGTTCGGCATGCCATTTGAGGACGAGCTGGGAACGGCACTCCACCGTGCCGCTGACACCTTCGAGCCGGCCGACCGGCCCGCCCTGGTCGACGGCGGGCTGCGCATCGGCCGTCGCAGGGCGGTCCGCCGCCGGGCGGCGGCCGTGACGGGCAGTGTGCTGGCGCTGGCGCTGGTGGGTTCGGCCGGGGCGTACGCGGCCGGGCTGTTCGGCGGCGCGGGGGGCGGCGGGCGTGCCTCGGTGGCCGTCCCGCCGGTGGAGACCGCGAAGCCGGGCCACGGCGGCGCGATCTCCGGGGCGCAGATGGTCAGCACACTGAAGGGGCTGCTCCCCGCCGGGGAGTTCAGCCGGACGGAGGGCCGCGGTACGAGCGACGGGCTCGGCCCGCTGGCCTACGGCGTGTTCGACGACGGGAAGGGCAAGTCGGCGATCTCGCTGTCCGTGGGCCGGGTGGCGGCCCCGGGGGCTGCCACCGCCGACAACGAGCAGGTCACCTGCCCGGACAAGGCGCTCGCCCGGTTCGACGCCTGCCACGCCGAGCGGCTGGCCGACGGGTCGAGGCTGATGATCCTCCAGGGGTACGAGTACCCGGACGGCCGCGCGGACACCAAGGACTGGACGGCCACGCTCCGTACGCCGGACGGTCTGCTGGTCCAGGTGAGCGAGTGGAACGCCGCCCAGGAGAAGGACGCCCCGGTCAGCCGGCCCGAACCGCCGCTCTCGCCCGCCCTGTTGAAGGCTCTGGTGACGGCGGACGCCTGGCGTGCGGTGGGGAAGGCCGTGCCGGTGCCGAAGCCGGAGAAGGCGCCACCGGTGCGGCGGTCGCCGGGCGCCAGTGGCAAGGACATCGGCGCCGCGCTCAGGTCGCTGCTGCCCCACGGGGTGAAGGTCACCGGGTCGGGCGGGCAGCAGGAGGAGTACGCCTATGTCACGGTCGACGACGGCAAGGGCGGCACGTTCGTACAGATCAACGTGCAGCCGAACATGGCCGACGTGGCCGACGAACTCGTCGCGAACGGGCAGCACGTCGAAACGCTCGACGACGGCACGAAGGTCATCACCTCCAAGGAACCGGGGGAGAAGGGCGGAGCCGGAGTCGTCCAGTGGACGGCCGACACCCTGCGCCCGGACGGATTCCGGGTCGTCGTCATGGAGATGAACACCGCCACGCTCCAGGGCCCGGCCACCCGCAAGGCACCCGCGCTCACCATGGAACAGCTGCGCTCCATCGCGGTCAGTGATGCCTGGCTGAAGCTCAGGGGCGCGTAGGCCGTGTCCGACGGTTCCCTCCTGGCCGGGGCGCGGCGGCCGTGTGGTGAACGCCCCGACTGCCGCGCGCCGCGGGCGGGTCACTTCGCGTCGGCGTAGCACTCCACCACCGCCTGCGTGAACGGGAACCGCACCGGGGTCTCCCCGAAGGCGATCCGCCCGGCCAGCTCACCGGCCGCGCGGATCGCCTCGACCACGTCCACCGCCTCGTCCTGCGGGCAGTGCACGATCACCTCGTCGTGCTGGAAGAAGACCAGTTCGGCGCGGAGCCCGGCCGTGTGCAGCGACCGCCGCAGCGCGGCCAGCATCAGCAGGGCCCAGTCGGCCGCGCTGCCCTGGACCACGAAGTTCCGGGTGAAGCGCCCCCAGGCGCGCGCGTCCGACGAGGCGCGGCCGGTGGGCGACTCCTCCTGCGGAATTCCCGCCTCCTCGTCGTCCTCGGCCCCCGCCGCCCGCGGGCTGGTCCGCCCCAGCCAGGTCCGTACGAGCCGCCCCTCCTCGCCCGCCCGCGCTGCGTCGTCCACGTACGCCACGGCCGCCGGGAACCGCCGTCGCAGCGCCGCGAGGTTCTTCAGGCCGTCGCCGGACGTCTGGCCGTAGACCGCGCCGAGCAGCGCGATCTTCGCGTGGTCGCGGTCCCCGCTGAACGCCCGCTCGGAGAGCGCCGCGTACAGGTCGCCGTCGTGTCCGGCGACCTCCATCAGTCCCCGGTCGCGGGAGACCGCCGCGAGCACCCGGGGCTCCATCTGGTCGGCGTCGGCCACCACCAGACGCCAGCCCGGGTCCGCGACGACGGCCCGGCGGATCACCTTCGGGATCTGGAGTGCCCCGCCGCCGTTGGTGGTCCACCGCCCGGAGACCGTCCCGCCCGGCTGGTACTCCGGTCGGAACCGCCCCTCGCGCACCCAGTCCTGGAGCCATCCCCAGCCGTGCGCCGTCCAGATCCGGTAGAGCTTCTTGTACTGGACGAGCGGCTTCACCGCCGGGTGGTCGATCCCCTCGATCTCCCAGCGCCGGGTCGACTTCACCTTGATCCCGGCCTCCGCGAAGGCCTTGACGACATCGGCGGACAGCTCCGGTCTGACCCGCCGCCCGAAGGCCGCCGACACCTCGTCGGCCAGCTCCGCCATCCGGCGTGGCTCGCCACCGCCCGCGTACCGCTCGCCCAGCAGCTCGTCCAGCACGGTCCGGTGCACATCGGCCCGCCACGGCAGGCCGTCCCGGCGCATCTCGGCGGCCACCAGCATGCCCGCCGACTCCGAGGCGGTGAGCAGCCGCATCCGGTCCGGGTGTTCGGTGGTCCCGTACCGCCCGAGCTGGTCCGCGTACACCGCGAGGAGCGCGTCGAACTCCACGGTCACGGGCGCCGGTTCGAAGAGCGAGGACTGCGAGCCCGGGGTGGCGGACCTGGGGGGCGGATCGGGCGGTACCGGTGCGTTGCGCAGGCGGGCCCAGGCCGCTGCCGCCGACCGGGGCTCGCCGTACCGCCCGGCGTGGCCGAGCAGCAGCAGCTCCGCGTCCTCGATGTCGTAACACCGCTCGACGCGCACTCCGGCCGCCAGCAGCCGGGGGTAGATCTCGGCCGTCGAGCGCCACACCCACCGGGCGACGTCCGGCCGGGACCTGACCGCCTCGACCAGGTCCGGCTCGAACCGCACGTCCCCGGCGGGCAGCCCGTCCGGGCCGAGGGGTGCGAGCTGTGCCCCGCCACCCTCCGCCGCCGCCAGAGCCCACCGCTCGGTCATGCGATCGAGTGTGACAGCAGGCACTGACAACGGGTGTCTCGTGAGGCGGAGGTGGCCGGGACCGTGGACGATCGGTGGAGGAGCAGCCACGCCGCTCTGCCCGATCCCGATCCTTGACCCCGATCCTGATCCCGATCCCGACCCTCACCCCGACACCGGCATCGATCCCGACCCCGCCGCCGACGGCCTCACCGCCTGCGGCCCTGACGACGGAGGACACCCCCATGGAAGCGATCGTCTTCGAGGAGTTCGGCGGCCCCGAGGTACTCCACCTCACGGAGGCCCCCGAGCCGCACCCGGGTCCCGGCCAGGTCAGGCTGAAGGTGGCCGCCGCCGGGGTGAACGCCCTCGACTACAAGACCCGCCGCGGCTGGATGGAGGCCTTCATGCCGACGAAGCTGCCCTCGATCCCCGGCCGGGAGGTCGCGGGGACGGTGGACGAGGTCGGCGAGGGCGTGACCGCGTTCGCCGTCGGCGACGAGGTGGTGGGCTGGAGCACCACGGGCGGGTACGCGCAGTACGCCCTCGCCGAGACCGTCGCCCCCAAACCGGCCGGTCTCGCCTGGGAGACGGCGGTCGCCCTGCCGGTGGCCGGGGAGACCTCGCAGCGCGTGCTGGACCTGCTGGAGCTGGCGAACGGCGAGACCCTGCTGGTGAACGGCGGTGCGGGCGCGGTCGGTTCGATCGCCGTCCAGCTCGCGGTGGCGAGCGGCGCGACGGTCGTCGCCACCGCGTCCGAGGCCAACCACGACTATCTGCGGGCGCTCGGCGCGATCCCGGTCGTCTACGGCGAGGGCCTCGTCGAACGGGTACGGGCGGTCGCCCCGCAGGGCATCGACGCGGTCTTCGACGTCGCGGGCAAGGGTGCGCTGCCCGACTCGATCGAACTGCGCGGCGGTACGACGGACCGGATCGTCACCATCGCCGACCAGGCGGCTGCCGATCTGGGCGTGACGTTCAGCGGGGGCGGCGTGTCCAGCACGGCGGAGGCACTGACCCGGCAGGTCCGGCTGGCGGCGGACGGCACGCTGCGGGTGGAGGTGGCGAAGGTGTTCCCGCTGGCGGAGGCGGCGCGGGCGCAGGCGCTGAGCGAGGAGGGGCACGCACGGGGGAAACTGGTGCTGAAGCCGTGAGCCGGCGGGGGTGAACCGTTCCCGGGCCCTTCCAGGCGTTCTGGATGTTCCGGGTGCGCCGGGTGCGCCGGGTGCGCCGGGTGCGCCGGGTGCTCCCGGGGAGCTCTCTGTCCACAGGCTGTGGACAATGGATTCACGCTCCGACGGGGGAGGGAACGGGGTCGCGGGCCGGGGCAGGCGCCGACCTACCCTTGACGCATGGAAGACCTATGGACACGGTGACCGACCGGGCGTTCGCCGCAGCGCTCTACGGGGACGGCGACGACGGTCTGGACACCGGGGCCTCCCTGCTGGCCGCCGATCCGGGGTCCGACCCGGAGCTGGGCCGGCGCGGCGAGGAGTTCCTGCGCCGGGCGTGGCAGCGCGGATGGCAGCCCGCGGACGTCTCGCGGCTGGTCCGGCGCGATCTGACCGAGCGGCACACCCGGCTGCTGGCGGAGCTGATCGCCGCGGAGGTGCGGGCGTACGACCGGCTGCCGCCGCGCTGGCAGGCCCAGTTGGACGAACTGGCGGATCCGGCCGGGGAGACGGCCGGTGCCGGACGGCGGGCGGACCGTTTCTCGTACGCGACAGCCGTCCTTGAGCTGTACCGCCTCCTGCTGCGCCTCCCCACGATCGAACCGGTGGGCGCCGCTCCCGGCGCCGCCGCGCAGCTCCCGCCGCACCACCACGCCGAGCCGCGCATGCTCACCCGCATCCGCGCGCTCCTCGCCAAGGCCGAGGCCACCGACTACGCGGCGGAGGCCGAGGCGCTCAGTGCGAAGGCGCAGGAGCTGATGGCCCGGCACAGCATCGACGAGGCGCGGCTCTCGGCGGAGGGGCGCAGCGCGGACACCCCGGCCGCCTGCCGCATCGGGGTGGACGCTCCCTACGAGACGGCGAAGGCGGTCCTGCTGGACGCGGTCGCCACCGCGAACCGCTGCCGGGCCGTGTGGAACAGCGCCTTCGGCTTCTCCACCGTCGTCGGTTTCGAACCGGACCTGGAAGTCGTCGAACTGCTCCACACCTCGCTCCTCGTCCAGGGCACGGCCGCGATGACCCGCGCGGAGTCGGCGCAGCGGGCGGGCGGACGCAAGCGGACGAAGACGTTCCGCCAGTCGTTCCTCGCGGCGTACGCGAGCCGCCTGGGTCACCGGCTGGCCGAGACCGCAGGGCAGGTGACGGCGGCGGAGGCGGGCTCGCTGCTGCCGGTCCTCGCGGCGCGGGACGTGGCGGTGGTGTCGGAGGCGGAGCGGATGTTCCCGGCGACGACGACGAGCCGGGTGCGCGGGGTCTCGGACGAGGCGGGCTGGACGGAGGGTACGGCGGCGGCGGACGCGGCGCGGGTCGGCTGAGGGCGCAGGCCTCCGAGGGGGCCGGACGGGCGTGACTTCCGCTCTCACCTTGCGCCCGATATGCCCGGTTGTCCCGCTACTCTCAGGGCCATGAGCTGGCTCCGAGCCCTGTCCACGACCGCCCAGGCGGGGCTGAAGATCGAACGGCAGCGCATGGAGCCGCTCCTCGCCTTCCGGGGCACCGCGGGACTCGCCCTCGTCGTTCTCCTGAGCCTCGCGATCTTCGGTCCGGGCGTGGCCGCCAGCTCCGCCTTCGGCGCGTACCAGGCCGGTGTCGCCACCTTCGAGCGCAGCTGGCAGGCCAGGCCCCTGCTGGCGCTGCTGTCCGGGGCGACCCTCGCCGTATCGACCTTCCTCGGCTACCTGTCCGGATCCCACATCGGCGTGTTCATGGCGCTGATCGCGCTCTGGACGTTCGTGGCGGGGCTGGCCTGGGCGGCCGGGCCGACGGCCGGACTCATCGCCTCGTCCAACGTCGCGATGATGCTGGTGACCGTCACCCTCCCCACCTCCGTGCTCACCGCCGTGGGCCATGCCGCGATGATCGCGGTGGGCGCGCTCGTCCAGGCCGGACTCGTCGTCCTCTTCCCGGTCCGCCGCTGGGGCCACCAGCGCGACTCCCTCGCGGACGCGCTCGCCGCCGAGGCCGACTACGCCCGGCGGCTGCGCCAGGATCCGGTCGCGCCCTTCGACCCGGTGCCGTTCATGGACGCCCGCCAGGCCGCGGCCGTCACCCCGCGCGAGGCCCGCCGCCGCCCCGCCGCCCTGCACGGCACCCGGGGCCTCGCCGAGCGCGTCAGGCCGGTGCTCGCCTCGCTCGCCGACCCGGCCGTCGGAGCCGCCGCCGAGGGGGCGGAGCGGGACCGGGCGCTGGAACTGCTGGCCGCCGCCGCCTCCGTACTGGACACCGCGGCCCGCACCATCCGGCACGGCGAACCGGTCGCCTCCCCCACCCAGGCTCTCGCCGTACTGGAGGCCCCCGGCAACGCCGAAGTGCTCACCGGCCCCGCCCGCCGCGCCGCGGTCCGCCTGTCCGCCCTGCTCCGCGATGTGACCGAGGCGGCGCAGGGCGAGGGCAGCAGGCCCGAGTCCGAACCCCTGCTGCGCCCCGCGCTGGTACGCATGGTCCCGTCCGCACTGGAGAAGATGCGCAAGGAGCTGCGCACCCACGAATCAGCCGTCCTGCGGCACGCGATCCGCACCTCGGTGGTCGCCGCCGGCGGCTATCTCATCGGCATCGCGCTCCCGTTCGGCCACGGCTACTGGGTGCCGCTGGCCGCCGTGATGGTGATGCGCCCGGACTTCTCCCAGACGTACGGCCGCGCGGTCGCCCGGCTGTGCGGCACCCTCCTCGGGGTCGCGTTCGCCACCGCGGTCGTCCAGCTGGCCGACCCGGGACCCGTCGTCTCGGGGGCCCTCGCGGTGCTCTGCGCCGGGCTGAACTTCCTGCTGATGCGTACGGGCTACGCCGCCACCTCGGCCTGTATCGCGGCGTACGTCGTCTTCCTGCTCGACATGAGCGGGCTCGAACTCGGCCAGACCATCCGGGACCGCGTCGTCCTCACGCTCGTCGGCGGACTGCTCGCGATGGTCTCGTACGCCGTCTACCCGGCCTGGGAGACGCCCCGGCTGCGCAACCGCCTCGCCGACTGGCTGATCGCCGACGGCCGCTACGCCGCCGCGGTGATCGCGTACTACGCGGACCCCGCGGGCGCCCGCCAGACCGCCGTGCGCGAGGCGGTGCTGGCCGCCCGCGCCGCCCGCATCGACTGGCAGGAAGCCGTGGAGCGGGCGGCCCACGAGCCCGTGCGTCACCGGGGAATCTCCCGCGCGGCGGCCTCCGACGCCGAGGACGCGATGGCCCAGCTGAGCCGCGCCGCCATGCTGATGGAGGCGCATCTGCCCGGCCGCACCACCGCCCCCGTACCGGCGGCGCAGCAGGTGGCCGACGCGCTGCGGCGGGCCACCGAGCGGGGCGCCAGGGACATCCGGGCCCGGCGGGTGCCGCACTGGGACGAGGTGCGGGAGGCGCTCGCCCGCTGGGACGGCGAAGGCGTTCCCGACCAGGTCGTACGCAGCGGGGCCGACCTGCTCCTGGACGCCCTCGACGAACTCACCGACGCTCTGGACGACGAAGGGCCGCGCGCCAAGGGCGACTTGGCCCCGCGGGCCGGAGGGGCGTGACGGTCCCGGACGGCGCCTCCCGGCCCCCGCACCCGCTCCGGACCCACCCGCTACGGGTTCGGCAGCTTCAGCCCGCCCGGGAGCTTCCCGCCGTCGGTCTTCTTGAAGGTGTCCTTGAGCCCGGCGTCCCACGAGACCGTCATGGTCCTGCCGTCGGCGGACTCGATCGACCCCATGGTCCGGTCGGTGTTCCCGTCCGGGCACGTGAGCGACAGCATCGGCTTGCCCATGTCGGCCACCGTGCCCGTGCAGACGTGCTGGCCCGCGATGGCGGCCTGCTTGCCCTGGATCACCAGCGCCGTGGACTTCCCGTCGGTGGTGGCGAGCCAACTGCCCTCGAACTCAGCTGACTTCGCACCGCTGTCGCCGCTCCCGGCACCGCCGGAGCTCGCCGACGGGGCGGGGGCGGCGGTCTTCTGACTGTCCGAGGCGTCGGAACTCTTGTCGTTGCTGCTGGAACAGCCGCTGATCACCAGGACCGTTGCCAGACCCGCGAGGGCTGCGCCGCTGGTACGTACGAACCTGTTCACTTCATCTCCCCCTGAGTTCGAGACGGGCGCGCCGGAGCGCCGGAGCGCCGGAACGCCGGAAGCGCGGAACGCGCCAAACTACCAGGGAGCCGGATCGAAGCGCCGCGCGTCACAGTGAATGAGAACGCTTTCAGGGGCAAAGCTGTAGTGGAACGAACACCCCGTGTGCACGTGCATTTGCTCATGCATCGGCATGTGAACACAGCTATGATCCAGGACAGTTGACATCTGTACTTCCGTACTTCTGCACTTCCCGGGAGCGACCTGTGCACCACGCGTACAACGGCATGGCGGCCACAGCACTTCACGGGGTCGTCTGGCAGAAGAGTGAGCAGAGCAACTCGCAGGGATCGTGCGTGGAGTTCGCCAAACTGCCCGGCGGTGATGTGGCGGTGCGCAATTCACGCCATCCCGAAGGGCCGGCCCTCGTCTACACCCCGGCGGAGATAGCGGCCATGCTGATCGGCGTGAAGGCCGGGGAGTTCGACCACCTCGTGGCCGGGGCGGAAACGGACCAGCCGTAGCCGGCCCTGCCCACGCCGTACGACGCTGTACGGCGCCCGGCGAAGACCGGCCGGACAGATCCTCTAGTCGGCGGTGTGCAGCCGGAAGAGTGCCCAGACCACCTTGCCGCTCAGCGTGCCCGCCAACGGGTGCCATCCCCAGCTGTCGGCGAAGGAGTCCACCAGGAAGAGCCCGCGGCCCGACTCGGCGGCGAAGTCGCCCACGTCGCGCGCGCTGGGGCCCTCGTCGCTGGGGTCACGGACCGCGCACACCAGCCGTGAGGTCCACCGCATCAGGTGCAGCCGGACCGGGGCGTCCTCGTTCCTCGGGGCGTCGGCGGGCAGCGCGTGCCGCAACGCGTTGGTGACGAGTTCGGACGCGACCAGCGCGACGTCGTCGAACCGTTCGCAGAGACCCCAGGAGCCGAGCGTCGACTTGGTGAACTGCCGCGCCCCGCGCACCGCTTCGAAGCGTGGCGGCAGCGAGCACGAAGCAGAACTGGACACGGCCGCGGGGTCGATGGGGGGAAGCCCCTGCCTTAACGGCTCGAGCATGGTCGATCCATTCGTCCCCATGCGAGGCACTCCCGGGATTCGCGGCCGTAGCCAGCGTGCGGTGGTACGAGAACGCAGGTGCGCGGGGACCATGGTTCCGAATGCGCAGGGCAGATGCAAGGGCAGATGCACGTGCACGCGCCGGACTTGCGCGGGCCCGTACCGTTTCTTGGTCATTTCTTCCTGCGGCTGATTTTCGAGCTTTGCTCTTTCTGTAATCGATTGAGTACGGGGTGAAGCGTTTTGGTGGCAGACTGCGCGTCACATCGCGACCGGGGAGGGTTGGAAACGTGCCAGGAGGCGAGTCATGGGGTTCTCCCCAGACGTTGAGCCCCGGGGGAGGTTCTGTTGTACGGCGCATTCTGCTGGGCTCACAGCTCAGGCGCCTGCGCGAATCACGCGGGATCACCCGCGAGGCGGCCGGATATTCGATCCGCGCGTCCGAATCCAAGATCAGCCGCATGGAGTTGGGACGGGTGAGCTTCAAGGCCAGGGACGTAGAGGATCTCCTCACGCTCTACGGAGTGATCGACGACGCGGAGCGAGCGGCCCTCCTCGGTCTGGCCAAGGAGGCCAACTTGGCGGGCTGGTGGCACAGTTACGGCGACGTACTGCCCGGCTGGTTCCAGACGTACGTCGGACTCGAAGGCGCTGCCTCGCTGATCCGTGCGTACGAAGTGCAGTTCGTGCACGGCTTGTTGCAGACCGAGGCGTACGCCCACGCGGTCGTCTCGCGCGGCAACCCCAAGGCGTCGACCGCCGAGATCGACCGGCGCGTCGCGCTGCGCCTGGAGCGGCAGAAGGCGCTGGTCTCGGAGAGCGCGCCGCAACTCCATGCCGTACTCGACGAAGCGGCGCTGCGCCGCCCGTACGGCGACCGGAACGTGATGCGGGGCCAGTTGCAGCACCTCATGGAGATCTCCGAGCAGCCGAACGTCACGCTCCAGGTGATGCCCTTCAGCTTCGGCGGGCACGCGGGGGAGAGCGGCGCCTTCACGCTGCTGCGCTTCCCGGAGTCCGATCTGTCGGACCTCGTCTACCTGGAACAGCTGACCAGTTCGCTGTATCTGGACAAGCCCGAAGAAGTCGCGCAGTACGAGCAGGTCATGGAGGAACTCCAGCGCGAGAGCCCGGATCCGGCGGGCAGCCGGGACGTTCTCCGCGGTCTACTCCAACTCTCGTAATACGTAAGTACGATGACGTCACATCAGGAGTCTGTACCAGCAGTAGCAGTAGGGGATGACATGTCCTTCTTCACCGAGCTGGCCCACCAGTACATCGACGGCGCGTGGCGGACCGGCAGTGGCTCGTGGGACATCATCGACTTCAACCCGTACAACGGCGAGAAGCTGGCCTCGATCACCGTGGCGACGGTCGACGAGGTCGACGAGGCCTACCGTGCCGCCGAACGCGCGCAGCAGGCCTGGGCGCAGACCAATCCGTACACCCGCCGGCTCGTCTTCGAGCGGGCGCTGCGGATCACCGAGGAGCGCGAGACCGCGATCGTCGAGGCGATGATCGAGGAACTCGGCGGGACCCGGGTCAAGGCGGAGTACGAGGTCCGCGCGGCGAAGGAGTTCCTGCGCGAGGCGATACAGCTCGCGGTGCGCCCGGAGGGACGGATCCTGCCGTCCCCGGTGGACGGCAAGGAGAACCGCGTCTACCGGCTGCCGGTCGGCGTCGTCGGTGTGATCAGCCCCTTCAACTTCCCGTTCCTGATCACCCTCAAGTCGGTCGCGCCCGCGCTGGCGCTGGGCAACGCGGTGGTCGTCAAGCCGAACCAGAACGCGCCCGTCGTCGGCGGCGGCCTGATCGCCAAGATCTTCGAGGACGCGGGCCTGCCGGGCGGGCTGCTGAACGTCCTCGTCACCGACATCGCCGAGATCGGTGACGCGCTCATCGAGCACCCGGTGCCCAAGGTGATCTCGTTCGCGGGCTCCGACCGGGTGGGCCGCCACGTCGGCGCGGTCGCGGGCAGCCACTTCAAGCGGGCCATCCTGGAACTCAGCGGCAACAGCGCCCTCGTGGTGCTCGACGACGCGGACCTGGACTACGCGGTCGACGCGGCGATTTTCAGCCGTTTCGCGTACCAGGGTCAGGTCTGCATGGCGGCCAACCGGATCCTGGTGGACCGCGGCGTCGCGGACCGGTTCGCCGAGAAGTTCACCGAGCGCGTGGCGGCGCTCAGGACCGGCGATCCCGCCGACCCGGAGACCCACATCGGCCCGGTCATCAACGGCTTCCAGGCCGAGGCGCTGACCAACCTCGTGGACCAGGCCGTGGCGGAGGGCGCCACGGCGCTCGTCCGGGGCACCACGCACGGCAATCTGGTCGAACCCACGGTCCTGGCCGGGCTGCCCGCCGACTCCCCGCTGCACCAGCAGGAGATCTTCGGTCCGGTGGTGCTGCTGGTGACCTTCGACGGTGAGGACGACGCCGTACGGCTGGCCAACGACAGCCCGTACGGCCTGAGCGGCGCCGTGCACACCGCCGATGTGGAGCGGGGCGTGCGGTTCGCCAAGCGGGTCGTCACCGGCATGATGCATGTCAACGACTCGACGATCCAGGACGAGCCGCTGGTGGCCTTCGGCGGTGAGAAGTACTCGGGGCTCGGGCGGCTGAACGGTGACTCGACGGTGGAGGCGTTCACCACCCAGAAGTGGATCTCGATCCAGCACGGCCGTACGGACTTCCCGTTCTGATGTGCCGGGACGTGCTGCGGTCTGACGTGCCGCGGTCTGACGTGCCGTGGTCTGACGTGCCGCGTTCTGTCGTGCCGCGGTCGGATGCCGTCGGCTGAGCAGGCCGGGCGCGCGAGCGAAGGCTCTACGCTGGGCCCATGTCAGCGATCCGTCTGCTCGTCCTCGGTGCGGTCCGCCAGCACGGGCGGGCACACGGCTACCAGGTGCGCAACGACCTGGAGTACTGGGGCGCCCACGAGTGGTCCAGCGCCAAGCCGGGCTCCATCTACCACGCCCTGAAGCAGCTGGCGAAGCAAGGCCTGCTGCTGGCCCACGAGACCGCGCCGAGCACCGCGGGCGGGCCGCCGCGCACCGAGTACGAGCTGACGCCGGCCGGCCGGTCCGAGTACCTCGGACTGCTGCGTGCGGCCCTGGTCGGCCACGACCAGAAGATGGACGTGCTGTCGGCGGCGCTCGGCTGCATCGTCGACCTGGAGCGGGCCGAGGCCGTCGGGCTGCTGAAGGAACGGGTGCGCGGGATCGAGGCCTGGCGGGCCGAGGTGACCGAGCGCTACATCCCCGAGGAGGGGCCGCAGCAGCTCGGTCACATCGGCGAGATCATGAACCTCTGGGTCCATACGGCGGACGGCGGGGCCGAGTGGACGCGCGGGCTGATCGAGCGGATCGAGGGCGGGGCGTACGTGTTCGCGGGCGAGGGCGAGCCCTTCGTGGGGGTCCTCGCCGAGGGCGAGGAGAACCCGTACGCCCGGCCTGATCCGAACGCCCGGAACCCGTGAGCCCGGCCTGATCCGAACGCCCAGGACCCTTGTCCGGCCGGACAGGTCCCAGGGCAGGTCCCAGCACAGGTCCTAGTGGTGGAAGGCCGTCGCCAGCGTCTTGCTCCGCTCCAACGGCGCCGACTGGCGCCGCAGTTCGGGCAGCAGCCCTTCCAGGTCGCCCACCAGGAGGTCCGACAGGTCCTCGGAGAAGCCGTTGCGGCAGACCACCCGCAGCACCGAGAGGTCCTGCCGGTTCTCGGGGAAGGTGTACGCCGGTACCAGCCAGCCCCGTTCGCGCAGCCGCCGGGACACGTCGAAGACGTCGAAGTGCGTGTTGTCGGGGGCGGTGGTGAAGGCGAACACCGGCAGTTCGTTGCCCCGCGTCAGGAGCCGGAAGTCGCCGAACGCCTCGATCCGCCCGGCCAGTTTCTCCGCGATGGTCCTGCTCGTCTGCTGGACGGCCCGGTAGCCGTCCTTCCCGAGCCGCAGGAACGAGTAGTACTGCGCCACCACTTGTGCTCCCGGCCGGGAGAAGTTGAGCGCGAAGGTCGGCATGTCGCCGCCCAAGTAGTTGACGCGGAAGACCAGTTCCTCGGGCAGCTCCTCGGCGGACCGCCACAGGGCCCAGCCGACACCGGGGTAGACGAGGCCGTACTTGTGGCCCGAGGTGTTGATCGAGGAGACCCGCGGCAGCCTGAAGTCCCAGACCAGGTCCTCGTCCAGGAAGGGGGCGACCATCGCGCCGGACGCGCCGTCGACATGGACGGGGATGTCCAGGCCGGTCCGTTCCTGGAGGGCGTCCAGGGCCGCGCAGAGCTCGGCGACCGGTTCGTACGAACCGTCGAAGGTGGAGCCGAGCACGGCCACCACGCCGATGGTGTTCTCGTCGCAGAGGTCCGCCGCGGCCTGCGGGTCGAGGTGGAAACGGTCACCCTCCATGGGGACCAGGCGCGCCTCGACCTCCCAGAAGTTGCAGAACTTCTCCCAGCAGACCTGGACGTTGACGCCCATGACGAGGTTCGGCCGGGCGGTCGCCGGATAGCGGTCCGCGTTCCGCTTCGCCCAGCGGCGCTTCAGCGCCATGCCCGCGAGCATGCACGCCTCGCTGGAGCCGGTCGTGGAACAGCCCACGGCCGTCGCGGGATCCGGTGCGTTCCACAGATCGGCGAGCATCACGACACAGCGCCGCTCCAGTTCGGCGGTGCGCGGGTACTCGTCCTTGTCGATCATGTTCTTGTCCCGGCACTCCGCGAGGAGCACATCGGCCTGCGGCTCCATCCACGTCGTGACGAACGTGGCCAGGTTGAGCCGGGAGTTGCCGTCCAGCATCAGCTCGTCATGGACCAGTTGGTACGCGCTCGACGGCGGCAGTGGGCCGTCGGGGAGCCGGTGCTTGGGCGGCGCGGTGTCCATACCGGCGACCGGATTCGCTTCGCCGAAGAAGGGGTTGACCGCGACGGTCGCCGCCCTCTTCGCCTTGGATCCGTCCGCGCCTCGGTGCAGTGCCATGGTTCGCGCTCGCCTTCCGCTAGCTGGTCCGACCGGCCCGCAGGTCCGTCAACTGTCGGCGGCCCGACCGGCCTTGAGGGCCCGGGTGATCTGGACGACCCGCTCGGCCTGGACCCGTGCCGCGATCAGGGTCTGCTCTCCCACGGGGATGTCGCCCTGCCCCGCCACATGAGAAGTGCCGTACGGGTTGCCGTCGATGAACTTCGAGGGATCCGTGTACCCGGGGGCGACGAGGATACCGCCGAAGTGGTGAACGGTGTTGTACAGGGCCAGGAGCGTGGACTCCTGCCCGCCGTGCGTGGTCGCGGTCGACGTGAACCCGCTGTACACCTTGTCGGCCAGCTGTCCCGCCTGCCACAGTCCGCCGAGCGTGTCGATGAACTGCTTGAGCTGGGAGGTGACGTTGCCGAAGCGGGTGGGGGTGCCGAAGACCACGGCGTCCGCCCAGATCATGTCGTCGGGCTGGGCCTCGGGAATGTCCGCCGTGGCCTGCACATTGGCCGCCCAGGCGGGGGTGGAGTCGATGGCTGCCTGCGGGGCCAGCTCCTGGGCCCTGCGCAGCCGTACCTCGGCTCCCGCCGCCTCCGAACTCCGGGTGATCTCCCTGGCGATGGTGGCGACGGTGCCGGTGCTGGAGTAGTAGATGACGGCGATCTTCACGGGATCCACGGACGTGGGCATGCGATGAACCTCCTCCTGAGACCCCCTGCGGCGACGATACGGACAAATACCCCGGACGGCTCGCCGGGCCGCGGGCGTGTGCGGCGGGGCGGGGTGGCGCGGCCCGGACGTCCCGGGCGGCGCCACCCCGGGTCACGTCACAGCTTGCCGATCACGACCGCCGTGCCGTACGCGCACACCTCGGTGCCGACATCGGCCGCCTCGGTGACGTCGAACCGCATCGCGAGCACCCCGTTGGCGCCCCGCACGCGGGCCTGTTCGATCAGCCGCTCCATGGCCTGGTTACGGGTCTGCACCAGGGTCTTCGTCAGCCCCTTGAGCTCGCCGCCCATCATCGACTTCAGTCCGGCCCCGATCTGGCTGCCCAGATGGCGGGAGCGGACGGTGAGGCCGAACACCTCGCCGATCACCTGCTGGACCGCGTAGCCCGGGACATCGTTCGTCGTGACGACCAGTACGTCGGACTGAGGGGTCTGTCCGCCGCCGTAATTCTCGATGCTCATCGGCATCCACCTCCTGGTGATCACTTTTGCCTGAAAATGCACATATCGCACCCTCGGTGATGTGATGGAACCAGGATTCGGCTGCGGGCGTTGATAACTTTGGCCAGCCATTACCCGCATGGCGCCCATGCCGACTGACCCCAGGAGCCCGGAACCCGTGACCACTCTCGCGCTCGGACCGAGCTGGCTGGACCCGGACTACCTGATCAGCACCTTCGGGGTGGCCGGTCTGCTGGCGATCGTCTTCGCTGAATCAGGCCTGCTGATCGGCTTCTTCCTGCCCGGCGACTCGCTGCTGTTCACCAGCGGTCTGCTGGTCACCACCGGCAAGCTCGGCACCCCGCTCTGGCTGCTCTGCGCCCTGGTCGCGATCGCCGCGATCGTGGGCGACCAGGTCGGCTACCTCTTCGGCCGCAAGGTCGGCCCGTCGCTGTTCAAGCGCCCGGACTCCAAGCTCTTCAAGCAGGAGAACGTCGAGAAGGCGCACGAGTTCTTCGAGAAGTACGGCCCGAAGTCGCTGATCCTGGCCCGCTTCGTGCCTGTGGTGCGGACGTTCACGCCGATCATCGCGGGCGTGAGCCGGATGAACTACCGCTCGTTCCTGATCTTCAACATCATCGGCGGCACGCTCTGGGGCGTGGGGGTCACGCTGCTCGGCGCGGTCCTCGGCAAGATCGACTTCGTCAACAAGCACATCGAGCTGATCCTGGTGGCGATCGTGCTGGTCTCGGTGATCCCGATCGCGATCGAGTACCTGCGGGCCCGCGGCAAGGCGCAGAAGCAGGCCGCGGCGGGCGAGACCGGCGACGGACCGGTGCCGACGACCACGCGCGGACGGCACGCGAAGCGGTAGCGGTGAGCGGAAACGGTGAGCTGGGCGGCCCGGGAACGGCAGCGGGCCACGGGCCGCCGTAACGCGCTAGAACCCGCGCGTCCGCTTCGCCGCGCGGCGCTGGCCGCCGACCACACCCGGCGCATACATGAAGAGCCGTGAGATCTCCCCGCCCAGGTTCACCCCGATCGCGATGGCCAGCGCCAGCGCGGCGGCCTTGGTCAGGGAGGCCAGGCCGTGGTTCACGTCGTTGTGCGCGATGTACAGCATCCCGAAGTACGTCGCGGAGCCCGGCAGCAACGGCCCGATCGCCGCGGTGACGTACGGCAGCGCCGACGCGTACCGGTAGCGCGAGAACAACTGCCCGAACAGCCCCACCAGCCCGGCCGCGATGGCCGTCGACGGTACGGGGGAGAAGCCCCCGGCGTAGTGCAGCGCCCCGTAGATCACCCAGGCCACCCCACCGTTCAGCGTCACCATCAGCACCGTGGACCGGTCCTGCTGGAGCAGGATCGCGAAGGCGAAGGTGAGCATCATCGCGGCGAGGATCTGGATGACCGGACGGTCCACGGTGAGCAGCGCCGCTTCCGCGTCCAGCTGGTCGGCGCCCAGCTTGAGCCCCAGGTACAGCACGATCAGCACGCCGATGACGATCGAGATGAAGAAGTACACGACTTCGAGCAGTCGCGCGGACGCGGTGATGTAGTAGCCGGTCAGACCGTCCTGCACCCCGGCGACCAGGGCCCGCCCGGGGAGCAGGGCGAAGAGGCCACCGGTGATCACCGCGGAGGCGCGCAGTTCGGGCACGTTCGCGAGGGTGAGCGCCACCCCCATCGCCGCGGGCGGCATCGCGGCCACCGCGAACTGGTAGAACTCCGGCAGCCCGCGCCCGGCACACAGCCAGGCGAGCCGGTCGCCCATCATGGCGCCCACCATCGCGGCGAAGAACACCAGCGTGCTGCCGCCGACCAGCACCGAGGCCGCTCCGGCCAGCGTCCCGCTGGCGAGCGTCAGCGCCCAGCCCGGGTACGGGTGCCGGTTCCGCCGGATCCCGGCGAGCCCGCGGTAGGCCTCTTCCAGCGAGACGTCGACGTCCTCCGACGTGATGTCGTCGATGAGGTGGTAGACGGCCGCCAGTCGGGTGTAGTCGGTGCCCCGGCGGCGTACGGTACGGCTCGCCGTCACCGGGTCGTCCACCAGCGACGGCTGGTGGGAGATCGACAGCAGGGTGAAGGTGACGGTCGGCTCGCAGCGTTCGAGGCCGTACGCCTGGGTGACGGCGAACATCGCCGCCTCCACGTCCTCGGCCCCCTCGCCGCCCGCGAGCAGCAGCTCGCCGATACGCAGCGTCAGGTCCAGCACCCGGGGGACCGCGGGCCCGGCCTCCTCGTCGTGCTTCTGGGCCGCCTCCAGCGTGGGCCGTTCGTGGACCGGCATCCGCAGCATGGTGCGCATCCGGTCCTGCCAGGGCGCCTCCTTGGCCAGCCGGACCATGGGAAAGCCGTGGGCCGGGGTGAAGGCGGGCGGCGAGTTCTGGGCGCTGTACGTCTGCGGCGGGGTGAAGGCGGAACCCTCGGGCTCGGCCGCGGACTCGGCGGACAGACCGGGCGGAACGGCGAACTCGGAAGTGGTGGAACTGTCCTCGGGGGCGGGCGACTCCGTGCCGCTCGGCGGCGCGAACGCGCTGCGTACCTCGTCCGACTGCGGCTTGCGGTCCTCGGGACCGTCTGTGTCAGCCACCACTCGCTCCGCTCCCACCTCTTCCGTACCGTGTCTGCAGCCTGCCCAGTATGAGCACGGATACGGGCCCCACCGCCTGCTGACGGCCGCGGGCGGTGCCTCCCCGGTGGCAGGCCCAGAGGCAAGCACAGAGGGAGACACCGCCCGCGGGAGCAGCGATCGGTGGCGCGCCGGGGCGCCGGATCAGCCGTGGATCAGTGCGATCCGCCCTGTGCCTGAAGGCGCTTGTACGAGTTCTCGACCTCGGCCTCGGCCTCGCTGCGGCCGACCCAGTCGGCGCCCTCGACGGACTTGCCGGGCTCCAGGTCCTTGTAGACCTCGAAGAAGTGCTGGATCTCCAGACGGTCGAACTCCGACACGTGGTGGATGTCGCGCAGGTGCTCGACCCGCGGGTCGGAGGCCGGGACGCAGAGCAGCTTGTCGTCGCCGCCCGCCTCGTCGGTCATCCGGAACATGCCGATCGTGCGGCACTTGATGACACAGCCGGGGAAGGTCGGCTCGTCCAGCAGGACCAGGGCGTCCAGCGGGTCGCCGTCCTCGCCCAGGGTGTTCTCGACGAATCCGTAGTCCGCGGGGTAGCTGGTCGAGGTGAAGAGCCGACGGTCCAGACGGATCCGGCCGGTCTCGTGGTCGACCTCGTACTTGTTCCGCGAACCCTTCGGAATCTCGATGGTGACGTCGAACTCCACGGGTGGCTCCTCCATGATCAACACGAACTTCGGGTGGTGCTGCGTCCTGCCGGACCCGCCGGGTGCCGTGCTCGCGGCAAACGCAGTGGTTAAGTGTCCCCCACGACGATGTGTGATCGCGAAAGGGGCTGCTCCGAGGTGCCGATGCCGAAGGTGACGACATGGCAACTCTCGGCGGGCTCCGCCGTGATCGGTCTCGCGCTCGCGGCCGGGCTGATCGCGGCGTCCGGACCCTGGGACTCGGGTCAGCGTAAGGCCGAGCGGGACTGGGCCGCCTCCAGGAGCGGTACAGGTGGCGCAGATCACGGCCGGGCCGCGCGCCCCGCCGGTCCGGCCCCCGCACCGAGTGCGCCGGGCGTACTGGTGGCGCTCGGCGGTACCGGGGCGGACAAGGGCCGGGCACCCGCGGGGGCGCTGCCCGACGGCAAGGGGCTCGCCGGAGCTCTGGACCCGCTGATGCGGGCCCCGGCGCTGGGCGGCAGCCGCAGCGGCGTGGTGATCGACACCGCCACGGGCAAGCAGTTGTACGGATCGCACGCCGACCAGCCGATGACCCCGGCCTCCACGGTCAAGCTGGCCACCATGGTCGCCGGGCTCTCCGCGCTCGGCCCCGACCACCGCATCGCCACCACGGTCACGGCGACCCCGGACGGCAAACGCCTCACCCTGACGGGCGGCGGCGACCCGACCCTGGACCGGGACGGGCTGCGGGCCCTCGCCGACGACACCGCCCGGGTGCTGCGCGACCGGGGCGTCAGCTCGGTCCGTATCTCGTACGACACCTCGCTCTACTCCGGACCCCCGCTCCACCCCATCGGCCCCAACGACAACATCGCCCCGGTCAGCGCGCTGATGACGGACGAGGGACGGCTGAACAGCGGATCCTCCGGGAATTCCGGCGGCGGCGACGATCACGGTCCGGCCCCGCGTACCGGCGACCCGGCGGGCGACACGGCCCGGCTGTTCGCCTCGATGCTGGCCCACCGGTCCGTCCACAGCGCGCACGAACCGACGTCCGGCCGCTCCCCGAAGGACGCCCGGCCGGTGGCCAGGACGTACTCGGCGCCGCTGTCCGACCTGGTGGAGCGGGCCCTCACCAACAGCGACAACGACATCGCGGAGGCGGTGGCCCGGCAGACCGCGCTGGCCGCGCACGAACCCGCGAGCTTCGACGGCGCGGGCCGGGCGGTCCAGGGCCGGCTCAAGAAGCTCGGCATGCCGCTGGACGGGGCGCACTTCGCCGACGGCAGCGGACTGAACCGGCACGACAAGGTCACCGCGACGCTCCTGGCCACCCTCCTCACCCGGGCAGGCGACCCGGCCCACCCCGAACTGCGCCCGGTCCTCACCGGCCTGCCGATCGCCGGATTCACCGGCACCCTCGACCAGCGCTACACGCACTCGGCCGACGCCACCGGACTGGTCCGCGCCAAGACCGGCACCCTGACCGGGGTGAACACCCTGGCCGGCACGGTGGTCGACGCCCAGGGCAGGCTGCTCGCCTTCGCGTTCCTGGCCTCGGACACGGACTCCCCGACCGCGGCCCAGTCGGCGCTGGACCGGCTGGGCACGACCGTGGCGTCCTGCGGCTGCGGGCGGTAGGGCCAACACCTCACCGTCCGCGGATCGGAGAACGTACGGTTGACACATGACGCGCATCGGTGGTGCCGAGATGGTCGACTGGAACCTCGCCACGGCGACTGCGACCCGCTTCGCGAAACAGGGTCCGGACGTCAGCAGGGACGAAGCCCGTGCGGTGGTGGCGGAGCTGCGCAGGCATGCCAAGTCCGCCGAGGAACACGTCCGGGCCTTCACCCGGATGATCCCGGAGGACACCGAGCGCAAGGACACCCCGGTGCTCGTCGTGGACCGGGCGGGCTGGGTGAAGGCCAACGTCGCCGGGTTCCGTGAGGTCCTGCGGCCCCTGCTGGAGAAGATGCAGGAGCGGCGCGGCAGCGGGCCGGGCGGCGCGGTGCTCGGCGCGGTCGGCGGCAAGGTGACCGGCGTCGAACTGGGCATGCTGCTGTCGTTCCTCTCGTCCCGGGTGCTCGGGCAGTACGAGACGTTCGCCCCGGCCGACCGTGACCTCCCGGCCTCCGTGGGCACCGGCGGACGGCTGCTGCTCGTCGCGCCGAACATCGTGCACGTGGAGCGCGAGCTGGAGGTCGACCCGCACGACTTCAGGCTCTGGGTCTGCCTGCACGAGGAGACCCACCGCACCCAGTTCACCGCCGTGCCCTGGCTGCGCGACCATCTGGAGGGCGAGATCCAGTCGTTCCTCGAAGAGACCGAGGTCGACCCGATGACCGTCCTGGAACGGCTGCGCGAGGCCGCCCAGTCGCTCGCGGGCAACCGCTCCGACGCGTCCGACAGCACCGGCACCGACCGCGGGAACTCGCTGGTCGAACTGGTCCAGACGCCGGCCCAGCGGGACATCCTGGGCCGGTTGACCGCGGTGATGTCCCTGCTCGAAGGACACGCCGACTACGTGATGGACGGGGTCGGCCCGCAGGTCGTGCCGTCGGTCGACGAGATCCGCGAGAAGTTCCAGCAGCGCCGGGCCCAGGGCGCGGGCCGCCTCGACCAGGCACTGCGCAAGCTGCTGGGCCTGGACGCCAAACTCCGGCAGTACCGCGACGGAGAGCGGTTCGTACGGACCGTGGTCGACGAGGTCGGCATGGACGGCTTCAACCGCGTCTGGACCTCGCCGAACACGCTGCCCACCAAGGCGGAGATCGCCGCCCCCGCCGACTGGATCGCACGGGTGCACCGCAAGGGCGACCCGTCGCTCTGACCCGGCCGGCGTTCCGGGCCGTCCGCGGCTGAAGTACGCGGCGGAGGGCCCCGGGTCTCCCAGAAAGGCGCAGCATCACCCATCCGAGGGACCGTGGGCAAGGGGTTGGCGTGCAATGCTCGGGTATCGGCCCGCTTCTGTCACCATCTATGCACTCTGTGTGACGCTGTCGTCTATCCGAGGCACCCCCCCAACTCCACCGAAGGGCACCGGACATGGGTCCCCATCCTGCGGTCGCAGCGATACGCCTGGCGGTTCGCCGCGTACTCCACGACGTACTGAACGAACAGACCGAACAGCCCGCAAGCCCGCACCTCGCCGGTGCGTACCCCGGAAGCACCCCGCACGGACGGCCCGAGCCGCTGGTGCTGGTCGCGTGCTCCGGTGGCGCCGACTCCATGGCGCTCGCCTCCGCCCTGGCCTTCGAGGCCCGTAAACTCGCCGTCCGCGCGGGCGGCGTCACCATCGACCACGGACTCCAGGACGGCTCGGAATTCCGGGCCGCCGAAGTCGTCTCCCGGCTCGGCGGCCTCGGGCTCGACCCCGTCGAATCGGTCGCCGTGGCCGTCGGCCGGGCCGGCGGGCCCGAGGCTGCCGCGAGGGATGCCAGGTACGCCGCGCTGGACGCGGTGGCCGAGCGCCGCGGCGCCGCCGCCGTCCTCCTCGGGCACACCCGCGACGACCAGGCGGAGACGGTCCTCCTCGGCCTGGCCCGCGGCTCCGGCATCCGTTCGCTGTCCGGTATGGCGGCCGTCTCGGGGGCGGCCGGCCGGTACCGCAGGCCCTTCCTCCAGCTCGACCGGCAGACCGCCCGCAAGGCGTGCCTGATCCAGCAGCTGCCGGTCTGGGACGACCCGCACAACACCGACCCCGCGTACACCCGCTCCCGGCTGCGCCACGAGGGCCTGCCCGCGCTGGAGAAGTCGCTCGGCAAGGGCGTCGTCGAGGCGCTGGCCCGCACCGCACGTCTCTCCCGTGACGACGCCGACGCCCTGGACGCCTGGGCCGCGGACGCCGAGGCGTCCTCCCGTGACGAGACCGGGCAACTGGAGTGCGCGAAGCTGAACGCCCTGCCGCCCGCAGTCCGCAGCCGGGTGCTGCGCCGCTCGGTCATCGCGGCGGGCTCACCCGCGGGTTCGCTCTTCGCCCGGCACATCGAGGAGATCGACCGGCTGATCACCGGCTGGCGGGGGCAGGGGGCCATCAACCTCCCCGGCCGGGTGGAGGCTCAGCGGCAGGGTGGCAGACTGGTTATCCGGCAAGGCTGACGCAGAGCCGCGCCTCAGGCGAAGCACAAGCAACTGAAAGTGGCCCGGGTGAACGAGAAAGACATGGGCACCGACCTCGCGTCGGTGCTCATCACCAAGGAAGAGATCGACGCCAAGCTCGCGGAGCTGGCAGCGAAGATCGACGCGGAGTACGCGGGCAAGGATCTGCTGCTCGTCGGTGTTCTCAAGGGCGCCGTGATGGTGATGGCGGACCTCGCCCGTGCACTGTCCACGTCGGTCACGATGGACTGGATGGCGGTGTCGTCGTACGGCGCGGGCACCCAGTCGTCGGGTGTGGTCCGGATCCTCAAGGACCTGGACACCGACATCAAGGGCAAGCACGTGCTGATCGTCGAGGACATCATCGACTCGGGTCTGACGCTTTCCTGGCTGCTGTCGAACCTCGGTTCCCGTGAGCCCGCCTCGCTGGAGGTCTGCACCCTGCTGCGCAAGCCGGATGCCGCAAAGGTCTCGCTCGACGTGAAGTGGGCCGGGTTCGACATTCCGAATGAATTCGTCGTCGGATACGGACTCGACTACGCGGAGAAGTACCGCAACCTCCCCTTTGTCGGCACTCTGGCCCCGCACGTCTACGGCGGATAACGGCCCGTCCGGCTCTGCCGGACAGGCCGGAGTTCAGCCGTGAGCCGAACGGGAACCCTCACCTATTTCCCGCCGTTGGAGCAGGGGAAGGCACTCCTGTGCACTCCCGTGAGGTCGCGGGCGGCGATGCTGGGGTACCGTCCGAAGAACACTCTTTACTCACAGCAGCATTTACCTACGGGCAGGAGGGACGGGGCGTAGTTCCGCCCCGTATGGATGGACGTGAAGCGATACTTCCGTGGGCCGGTCATGTGGATCGTGCTGGCCGTCCTCGCCGTGGTCGTGTTGATGCAGGTCGTCGGCTCGTCGGGCGGCTACAAGTCAGTGGACACCTCCAAGGTCGTCCAGGCGATCGACAAGAACCAGGTCGAGCAGGCCAAGGTCACGACTGGTGACGAGAACGTCATCAAGATCGAGATGAAGAGCGGCCAGAAGCTCAGTGGCGAGTCGGGCAGCAAGTTCCAGGCGAACTACATCGGCGATGCGCAGGGCACTGCTCTTGCCGCGAAGCTGCAGAGCAAGGTCGACAGCGGCGACATCGCGAAGGGCTACACGGTCTCGCCGTCGAAGCAGAACCCGTTCGTCGGGATCCTGCTCTCGCTGCTGCCCTTCGTGCTCATCGTCGTGGTCTTCCTGTTCCTGATGAATCAGATGCAGGGCGGCGGCTCCCGTGTCATGCAGTTCGGGAAGTCCAAGGCCAAGCTGATCACCAAGGACACCCCCAAGACGACCTTCGCCGATGTGGCGGGGTCCGACGAGGCTGTCGAAGAACTCCACGAGATCAAGGAGTTTCTGCAGGAGCCGGCGAAGTTCCAGGCCGTCGGCGCCAAGATTCCCAAGGGTGTCCTGCTGTACGGGCCGCCGGGAACGGGTAAGACGCTGCTGGCACGCGCTGTCGCAGGCGAGGCGGGCGTCCCGTTCTACTCGATCTCCGGTTCCGACTTCGTCGAGATGTTCGTCGGTGTCGGTGCCTCCCGAGTGCGTGACCTCTTCGAGCAGGCCAAGGCGAACGCCCCGGCGATCGTCTTCGTCGACGAGATCGACGCCGTCGGCCGGCACCGTGGTGCGGGTCTCGGCGGTGGCCACGACGAGCGTGAGCAGACGCTCAACCAGCTGCTCGTCGAGATGGACGGCTTCGACGTGAAGGGCGGCGTCATTCTGATCGCCGCCACGAACCGGCCGGACATCCTCGACCCGGCGCTGCTGCGTCCCGGCCGTTTCGACCGGCAGATCGCGGTGGACCGGCCGGACATGCTGGGCCGTCTGGAGATCCTCAAGGTCCACCAGAAGGGCAAGCCGGTCGCCCCGGACGTCGATCTGGGTGCAGTCGCCCGTCGTACGCCCGGCTTCACCGGTGCCGACCTGGCGAACGTGCTGAACGAAGCCGCGCTCCTCACCGCGCGTGGCAACCAGAAGCTCGTCGACAACGAGGCGCTGGACGAGGCGATCGACCGTGTCGTGGCGGGCCCGCAGAAGCGGACCCGGATCATGTCCGACAAGGAGAAGAAGATCACCGCGTACCACGAGGGCGGACACGCCCTGGTCGCGGCGGCATCTCCCAACTCGGACCCGGTCCACAAGATCACGATCCTGTCCCGCGGCCGGGCCCTGGGTTACACCATGGTCCTGCCCGACGAGGACAAGTACTCGACCACGCGCAACGAGATGCTCGACCAGCTGGCGTACATGCTGGGCGGGCGCGCGGCCGAGGAACTTGTCTTCCACGACCCGACCACGGGCGCGGCCAACGACATCGAGAAGGCCACGGCCACCGCTCGCGCGATGGTCACGCAGTACGGCATGACCGAGCGTCTCGGCGCGATCAAGTTCGGTGGGGACAACACCGAACCGTTCGTGGGCCGCGAGATGGGCCACCAGCGCGACTACTCGGAAGAGGTCGCCGCGCTGGTCGACGAAGAGGTCAAGAAGCTCATCGAGACCGCGCACAACGAGGCCTGGGAGATCCTGGTCGAGAACCGCGACGTCCTCGACAACCTGGTCCTGCAGCTCCTCGAGAAGGAGACGCTGAACAAGGAGCAGATCGCCGAGGTCTTCTCGGGGATCGTGAAGCGTCCGGCTCGTCCGGCGTGGACCGGCTCCACCCGGCGTACGCCGTCGACCCGGCCGCCGGTGCTCTCCCCGAGGGAACTGGCGCTCACCAACGGCGCTGCTGGTGCGGTCACTTCGGGCAACAACGGCTCGACCCCCGCGGACAGCGGCATCGAGTCCGTTCCCGAGGACCGGCCGGAGAGCTGATCACCGCTCGCCCTTGCCGGTAGCCCCGGAATGCATGCCGCGTCCCCCAGGTTCTAGCCTGGGGGACGCGGCATTTTCTTTTACGGAGCGAGGCACAGATGACGGACCCGATAACGCTGGACGGCGAGAGCCGGATCCGCGAGTTCGACGAGAAGCGGGCCGAGAATGCCGTACGGGAGCTGCTCATCGCGGTCGGTGAGAACCCGGACCGTGAAGGGCTGCTGGAGACTCCGGCCCGGGTCGCGCGGGCGTACAAGGAGATCTTCGCGGGTCTGCGGCAGGAGCCCGAGGACGTCCTGACGACGACGTTCGACCTCGGCCACGACGAGATGGTCCTGGTCAAGGACATCGAGGTCTTCTCGACCTGTGAGCACCACCTGGTACCGTTCCACGGTGTCGCGCACGTCGGCTACATCCCGGCGACCAGCGGCAAGATCACCGGCCTCTCCAAGCTGGCCCGGCTGGTCGACGTCTATGCCCGGCGCCCCCAGGTGCAGGAGCGTCTCACCACGCAGATCGCCGACTCCCTGATGGAGATCCTGGAGCCGCGTGGCGCGATCGTGGTGGTGGAGTGCGAGCACATGTGCATGTCGATGCGCGGCATACGCAAGCCCGGCGCGAAGACCATCACCTCCGCGGTGCGCGGCCAGCTGCGCGATCCGGCGACGCGGGCCGAGGCCATGAGCCTGATCATGGCGCGCTGAACGGATCAGCGCGGAACGGATCAGCGCGGACGGAAGCGGCCTGAACGAAAACGGGCCGGACGGAAGCTGATGGAACGGGAGCGGACCGGGCGGGCCGGGCTGCGCCGGTCAGGCCGCCGCGCCCTGGCCGTTCTTGTCCTCGTCGTCCGGGAGCTTGCACACCCGTTCCAGGAAGAACGCCGCGGCGACCACCGCGATCCCGGCCACCACCGAGAACCCGGCGTAGATCGCCTGGTCCCGGCGGGACGGGTCGTCGAGGTGGCTGAGCAGATAGACCCCCGTGCCGCCGTACAGCCCGCAGACCAGCGACACGACCAGCGCGCTGGCCTGCGCGAAGACCACCGCGCGAGCCGCCATCAGCGGGTCGACGCCCTTCGCTCCGGGGCGCCGCTCCCGCTGGGCGCGCAGTCGCCCCCGCAGCGAGAGAGCCGTGGCGAGCAGAACGACCGCGATCGCCGCCAGCACGATGGGCGCGGCGAGCGGCACGCCCGGCAGGGTGCCCACCGAATTCCAGAGCCGGGCACCCGCCCAGGACAGCACTCCGGCGACGACGAACAGACCGGCCAGTACACCGAGCCGTAGTTGCTTCACGTGACTCTGCTCTTCCTTGCTCACGAACTGCCTCCGGACCCTCAGAGGCTAACGACTAGTCGGGCAGGCAGAGTTCCAGATCGGCACGCGCCAGTACACCTTCGCTGCCGACGGTCGCCAGCAGATCCGCGACCGGGCCGCGGCCGGGCAGCTCGGCGCCGGGGTCCACGTCGTGCCACGGGACCAGGACGAAGGCCCGCTGGTGGGCGCGCGGGTGGGGAAGGGTGAGCACCGGGTCGTCGGAGACCACGTCCGCGTACGACAGGATGTCCACGTCGATGGTGCGCGGACCCCAGCGCTCGTCACGGACCCGGTCGAAGGCCTCCTCGATGGCCTGGCCGCGCTCCAGGAGCGAGTCCGGCGGCAGCGTCGTCTTCACGACGACCACCGCGTTGAAGTACGAGGGCTGCGAGCCGGGGTCGACGCCCCAGGGCTCCGTCTCGTACACCGGCGAGACGGCCTTGACCCGGAGGCCGGGCGTGTCCTCCAGGGCGTCGATGGCGCCCTGGAGGGTCTCCAGGCGGTTGCCCAGATTGGCGCCGAGGGAGATCACCGCCCGTTTCGGATTGGACAGTGTCACATCGGCCGCGTCGACCTGCGCGACCACGGAGGCGGGCACCGGCTGTACGGTCGGGTCGCTCTGCGCCCCGCTGGGATACACGGTCATACTCGGCTCCGGATGATGGTGATGGTGACGTCGTCGAAGGGCACGGTGATCGGGGCATCCGGCTTGTGCACGACCACCTCGACCTCCTGGACGCCTTCGTGCTTGAGGCACTGCTGGGCGATCCGCTCGGCCAGCGTCTCGATCAGGTCGACCGGTTCGCCCTTGACGACATCGACGACTTCTTCCGCCACGACGCCGTAGTGCACGGTCTTCGTCAGGTCGTCGTCGGCCGCCGCGGGGCGGGTGTCGAGGCCGAGCACCAGGTCCACGATGAAGGTCTGGCCCTCCTCGCGCTCCCGGGGGAAGACGCCATGGTGCCCACGGGCCTTGAGGCCGCGCAGCGCGACACGATCCACGCGAATCACTCCTGCTGTTCGTCGGTAGCGCGGGCGGCGCCGAGAGCGGTCGGCGTAGCCCACACATTCGAATCTACCTGCGGCCACTGACAACGCCCGATCACGGGGGCGCGTACAGAAGTCCGGGTGGGTGATACTCGCCCCTACCCCCGGGTCCGCCGGGTCAACCCTGTGGGAGCCGCCGCCCACTCAGGCGGGCGTTTCCTCGCCGTCGTCGCCGCCCGGACCGCCTTCACCGGAAGGGTCCTCTCCGGTCTCGGCCAGCACCGGCGATCCGTGGTGCGACCAGAGCTTCCAGCCCTCGGGCGTCCTGCGGAACACATTGGTGGCGACGACCAGCTGCCCGACCAGCGGGCCCAGCTCACCGGCCTCCTCGGCGGGGCCGCCGCTGAGGATGTTCTCGGTGCAGGTCACCAGGGCGGTGTCCGCGGTGATACCGACCTTCACATCGGTCAGGAAGAACTGGATGTACTCGGTGTTCGCCATGATCAGCGCGTACGACCTGAGGACGTCGCCACGCCCCGAGAGCACCGGCCAGCCGGGGTGGACGCAGGAGATCTCGTCGTTCAGCCACAGCCCGGAGAGGGCCTCGAAGTCCCCCCGCTCCATCGTCTCGTAGAAGGTGGTGTTGGCGAGCTCGACCTCTTCGACCTCGGTGCTCGCGGTCACTTGGCTCCCTCTACGGCGCGGGCCACCCGGACCGCGTCGGCCGTGGCCCGTACCTCGTGGACCCGGACGGCCCAGGCGCCCTCGTGGGCGGCGAGCGCGGAGACGGCGGCGGTGGCCGCGTCCCGCTCGCGGGCGGGCGGCGGGGTGGCGCCGTCCCGTGCCAGTACGCGGCCGAGGAAGCGTTTGCGGGAGGCGGCGACCAGCAGGGGGTGGCCCAGGGCCCGTACCTCGGAGAGGTGGGCGACCAGGGCCAGGTCGTGCTCGGCTTCCTTGGCGAAGCCCAGGCCCGGGTCGACGACGATCCGCTCCGGCGCGATACCGCCGGCGACCGCCGCGTCCACCCGGACACGCAGCTCGGCGACGACCTCGGCGACCACGTCCCGGTAGACCGCCCGGCTGGTCATGGACTCGCTGAAACCGCGCCAGTGCATCACCACGAAGGGGGCCTCGGCGGCGGCGACCACCGGGATCATGGCGGGGTCGGCCAGTCCGCCGCTCACGTCGTTGACCAGCAGCGCACCGGCCTCGATCGCCTGCTCGGCGACGGCGGCGCGCATGGTGTCGACGGAGACGGTGACACCCTCGGAGACCAGGCCGCGCACCACGGGCACCACCCGGCGCAGCTCTTCGTCGGCGTCGACCCGGCTGGCGCCCGGACGGGTGGACTCACCGCCCACGTCCACCAGGTCGGCGCCTTCCGCGACGAGGTCGAGGCCGTGTTTCACCGCAGTGCCGGTGTCGAACCAGCGGCCTCCGTCGGAGAAGGAATCGGGCGTCACATTGACGACACCCATGACCGCGCAGCGGTCCCACTCCGGCAGTCCTGCAACCAGGCCTCGCCCGCGCAACGTACTCATACCCCCAGCCTAAGCGCTGCCCGCGGGCCCGGCCGTGGAGTCCGTACGCCGACAGGGGGTGCCGGGCGGCCCGTACGGCCCAGGGGCGGCCCCGGCCGGCGGACGGGCTCGCTCGGCCCCGTTACGCCGCCTCCGCGCCGTTCTCCGTCGCGAGATGCGCGCACGGCCGTTCCTGCACCCGCTCCCGCCGGGAGAACGGCCACGGCAGGCCCAGATTGACGAACCCCTCGGCCTGCATCGCGGCGAAGCCGATGCGCGGCAGGTCGCTGGTGTTGCGGAAGACCACGAACCGCGGTTCCCAGCGCGGCCGGAACTTCGCGTTGAACTTGTACAGCGACTCGATCTGGAACCACCGGGAGAGGAAGACCAGCAGCCCGCGCCAGCCCCGCAGCACCGGACCCGCGCCGAGCTTCTCGCCGCGGGCCAGGGCCGAGCGGAACATCGCGAAGTTGAGGGAGACCCGCTCGATGCCGAGGGCGGGGGAGGCCTCCAGGGAGGCGACGATCAGCAGCTCGTTCATGCCCGGGTCGGCGGCGCGGTCGCGGCGCATCAGTTCCAGGGACATGCCGTCCGTACCCCACGGTACGAAGTGGATGATCGCCTTCAGGTCGCCGAAGGGGGATTCCGGCCCGTCGGCCTTGTGGGCCGTGGCGATCACGCAGTCCCCGTCGCCGGGGTCGCCGATCCGGCCGAGCGCCATCGAGAAGCCGCGCTCGGTGTCGGTGCCGCGCCAGGCCGCCGCTGCTGCCCGGATCCGCTCCAGTTCCGCCTCGCTCACGTCACGGACGCGCCGGACCCGCGTCTCGTAGCCACCGCGCTCGATACGCTTCACCATCTGGCGTACGTTGCGCATCGCCCGTCCGGCGAGGGAGAAATCCACCACGTCCACCACCGCCTCGTCGCCCAGTTCCAGCGCGTCGAGCCCGGTCTCGCGGGTCCAGACCTCACCGCCGGTCTCGCTGCACCCCATCACCGCGGGGGTCCAGGAGTGCAGCTTGGCCTCGTCCATGAAGCGCTCGATGGCGCCGGGCCACGCCTCCACGTCGCCGATCGGGTCACCGCTGGCGAGCATCACGCCGGAGACGACGCGGTAGCAGACGGCCGCCTTGCCGCTCGGCGAGAAGACGACGCCCTTGTCCCGGCGGAGCGCGAAGTGGCCGAGCGAGTCCCGGCCGCCGTGCTTCGCCAGCAGGGCGCGCAGCTGCTTCTCGTCCTCGTCGGTGAGGCGCGCGGCCGGATGTTCGGGACGGAAGGCCAGGTAGATCGTGGTCACCGCGGTCAGCAGGCCGAGCGAGCCGAGTGAGTAGGCGACGGTCCAGGAGGTGTTGCCCGCGTACTCGACCGGGCCCTCGAAGCCGACCAGGCCGAACAGCACGTGCTGGAGGCGGTCGACGATGCTCGGGCTGCCGACGACCCGGCCGGGGTGGACGCTGACGACGATCAGCCCGAGGCCCAGCGAGCCCGCGCCGAGCAGGACGAAGTTGGCGAGCGCCTTCCAGCGGCTGCGCGGATCGGGCAGTGCTTCGAACTCGCTCCGGTGGCGCACCAGCAGGGACAGCAGCACCAGGGAGATCAGCGCACCGACGACGGAGTGGCGGTAGACGAACTGCGCCACCGCGCCCGCGGGCAGCAGTACCACCGCGGCCCGCCAGGCCCTGCGCTTACGGCGTTTCAGCCCGTGGGCGAGGAGGAGCAGCAGCACACCGGCACAGAGGGCGAGTGCGGCGGTGAAGGGGCCGAGAGCGCCGGGCAGCACTTCGGCGACGGCATGCATCCGGCTGTGGCGGAACCGGGGGAACACTCCTCCGGCGACGTCGAGCAGACCGACGAGCGTGCAGGCCGTACCGATCAGGGCGGGAACCGTCTCCGGGCGGGGTCCCTGGACGATCCGCCGGACGCTTTTCGGAACCATTACCGACTTTTCCTCATCTACCGGCACAGACATCGCTTCCCACGGCTCCACAAGAGGTTCTGTGTCCGCCGGCCGCCGAGACCGGCGCAGCATCCGGACATTTGTGTCCTCTAGGACGGCATTTCCGGGGGGCGGGTTCATCCGCCGCCCGGAAAATCTCACAGCAGAAAGCGCACCTACCCATGGGTCTCACCAGCCACAAGGTCCTGGCACTTGCCGCACTGCTGGCCGTCGTGTCCTTCGCCGCGACGGTCTGGCTCTGGCCGCGTCTGGCGCGCCGCAGCGGGCGCGCGGTGGCGGGCCGCATCGGCCTGCTGTTCGTCACGCAGGTGGCGGTCTTCGCCTCCGTCGGACTCATGGCCAACAACTCCTTCCTCTTCTACGGCTCCTGGGCCGACCTCTTCGGGCAGGAGCAGACGCCGGGTGTGGTGGTCGACCACGAGGTGGGCAGCCGGGACGTGCACATCGTGGGGAAGCAGGGCCTGGACGTCCCCGGCGGTACGAAACCGGCGGTCGGCGGTCAGATCCAGAAGGTCGTGATCCAGGGCCGGAAGTCGAAGATAGCCAGTCCTGCGTACGTCTATCTGCCGCCGCAGTACTTCCAGCAGGCGTACGCGAAACGAACTTTCCCGGTGTCCGTGGTCCTCACCGGATACCCCGGCACCGCGGAGAACCTGCTCAAGGGTCTGCACTTCCCGAGGACGGAGTACGACCAGGTCAAAGCAGGGAAGATGAAGCCGATGGTGCTGGTGATGCTGCGGCCCACGGTGGCTCCGCCGCGGGACACGGAGTGCGTGGACATCACGGGCGGCCCGCAGAGCGAGACGTTCTTCGCCAAGGACGTGCCGGAGGCGGTCCGGACGACGTACCGGGTCGGTACCGGGCCCCGGAGCTGGGGTTTCATCGGTAATTCGACCGGTGGCTACTGCGCGCTGAAGCTGGCGATCCATCACCCGAACGTGTACGGCGCGGGGGCCGGACTCTCCGCGTACTACCGGGCGGCCGAGGATCCGACGACCGGTGACCTCTTCCAGGGCAGCAAAGCGGAGCGGGACCGGGCGGACCTGTTGTGGAGCCTGACGCACCGGCCCGCCCCGAAGACATCCCTCCTCGTCACCACGAGCAAGGCGGGCGAGGGGAACTACCGCAGCACGATGCGGTTCATGGCGAAGGTGAAGCCGCCCACCGAGGTCTCCTCGATCACGCTGACGAGCGGCGGGCACAACTTCAACACCTGGCGCCGCGAGATCCCCGCGAGCCTGGTGTGGCTGAGCAGCAGGCTCACCGGCCGCTGACGGTCTCCAGTTCCACCTCGGTCCGCGGGACGTCCCGCGCGTCGGCGGCGGTGGAGCGCCGCAGCGCCTCGTGCAGCCGGGCCGGGGTGAGGACGCCGAGGAAGCGCCCCGCACTGTCCTCGTCGATCACCGCGATCCAGCCGGCGTCGTGCTGGAGCATCGTGGCGAAAGCCTGCTTGAGCGAGGCCCCGACGGGCAGCCAGGCCTCCATGCGCCGGGCGTGCTCGCGCACGGTCCCCTTGGCGGTGGCGGCCTGTTCGGCGGAGATCCACCCGTGCAGATTGTCGTCGGAGTCCAGCACGACGGCCCACCGGGCGATGTTCGCGGGCAGCGGGTCGTCGAGGTGCACGACGGGCGGCTGCTCCAGGTCGCCGGGTTCGATCGGGGTGACGGACAGCCGCTTGAGGCCCCGGTCCGCGCCCACGAAGTCCGCGACGTAGGGCGTGGCGGGCGCGCCGAGAACGGCGGCCGGGGCGTCGAACTGCTCGATCGTGCCGTGCCCGTAGACGGCGATACGGTCCCCCAGCCGGACCGCCTCCTCGATGTCGTGCGTGACGAAGAGGACGGTCTTGCGGACGGCCTTCTGGAGCGCGAGGAACTCGTTCTGGAGGTGCTCGCGGACCACGGGATCCACCGCGCCGAACGGCTCGTCCATCAGCAGGACCGGCGGATCCGCCGCCAACGCCCGTGCCACACCGACCCGTTGGCGCTGACCGCCGGAGAGCTGCTCGGGGTACCGGTCGCCGTGGACGGACGGGTCGAGACCCACCAGCTCCAGAAGTTCGGCGGCGCGGGCACGGGCCGTCGCCCGCTTGACGCCCAGCAGATGGGGAACGGTCGCGGTGTTGTCGAGAACCGTCTTGTGCGGAAAGAGCCCGACCTGCTGGATCACATAGCCGATCCGGCGGCGGAGTTCGACGGGGTCGATGGCGGATATGTCGTCCCCGTCGACGTATATCCGGCCCTCGGTCGGCTCGATGAGACGGTTGACCATTTTCATCGTGGTCGTCTTCCCGCAGCCGGACGGTCCGACGAGCGTGACCAGTTCACCTCGGGCCACCTCGAAGGAGAGGTTGCCGACGGCAGTGGTGCCGTCGGCGTACCGCTTGGTGACGTTTTCGAATCGGATCATGATTCCCCATTGTGACGGGGCCTTTGTGAAGGCCATGTTGCTGCAGTGCGACGGATCCCGGCATTGTCAGTGGCCGGGGATAGGGTCGCCACTCAGTTGCCGTAATTGGGTTTCGGATCACGGCGCGAGGCGTCACCGTGACGGGGGAGGGGGACGGGATGACGGGCGAGACATGCATACAGCGCAATGACTGGATCTGCTGGCAGTACGTCACCTCCCGCAGCCAGGAGTTGACCGACGCGACGGTCCAGCACATCTGGATCACGGTGGTCTCGGTGGCGATCGGGCTGGTGGTGGCGTTCCCGCTGGCGCTGCTCGCGCGCCGTGGGCGGATGTTCGCCGGGCCGGTGCTCGGCCTGACGACCGTGCTCTACACGGTGCCCTCGCTGGCGATGTTCTCGCTGCTGCTGCCGTGGTTCGGTCTGTCGGCGGCGCTGGTGATCACGGGGCTCGTGCTGTATTCGCTGACCATCCTCGTACGGAACATCATGGCCGGTCTCGCCGCGGTGCCCGAGGACGCGCGGGAGGCCGCGCGGGGGATGGGGTACGGACCCGGCAGGCTGCTCTGGGAGGTCGAACTGCCCCTGGCGCTGCCCGCGGTACTGGCCGGGGTGCGGATCGCGACGGTCTCGACGGTCGCGCTGACCACGGTCGGGTCGATCGTCGGAAAAGGCGGCCTGGGCAATCTCATCCAGGACGCGCTGCCGACCCTCTTCAAGGCACAGGTGCTGACCGCCTCCGTGCTCTGCGTACTGCTGGCTGTCGTGGCCGATCTGCTGCTGCTCGGCGTGCAGCGGCTGCTGACGCCCTGGACCCGAATACGGACGCCGAAGGCGGTTCGTGCGGCGGAGGCGGGCTGACCATGGGCGAGTTGACCGATGCCTGGACCTGGCTGACGACGGGGGCGAACTGGTCGGGGGAGAACGGCGCGGGGCACCGGCTGGCCGAGCACCTGACCGTCAGCGGGACCGCGTTCGCGCTGGCGTGCCTCATCGCGCTGCCGGTCGCGCTCTGGCTGGGGCATCTCGGGCGGGGCGGCGCGCTGGCCGTGAACATCTCCAACATCGGCCGGGCGATACCGACCTTCGCGGTGCTGGCCCTGCTGCTGCTGACGCCGCTGCGCACCCGGGGCGATCTGCCGACGGTGATCGCGTTGGTGCTGTTCGCGGTGCCGCCGCTGCTGACCAACGCGTACACCGGGATGCGCGAGGTGGACCGGTCGGTGGTGGAGGCGGCCCGCGGGATGGGGATGTCGGGGCGCCAGTTGTTCGTACGGGTCGAACTGCCCCTCGCGTACCCGCTGATCATGACCGGGCTCAGGTCCGCGGCCGTCCAGGTGATCGCCACCGCGACGCTCGCCGCGATGACCGGCGGCGGCGGGCTCGGCCGGATCATCACCGCCGGGTTCAACACGTACGACACCGCGCAGGTGGTGGCGGGCGCGCTCCTCGTCGCCGCGCTGGCGCTCCTCGTCGAGGTCCTGCTGGTGGTGGCCGACAAGCTGCTCGACCCGCGTCGGAAGGTCGCCTGACCGTGCCCGGTCCGAATTCCTCCGTGGCACCACACCTCCGTGGCACCACACCTCCGTGGCACCACGCCTCCGTGGCACCACGCCTGTCGCTTCTCGCGTTTCACGACTCCTGGACCTACCGGCCCCTCTGTGCCGGTCGGTCTTGCATCGCCTCTTGTGTATCGCCTATCACGTGCCGTCCGGCACGTGGCATTTGGAGTGGACCTCATGATCAAGACCTCGCGGATAGCGGGCGCGGTACTCGGCGTGGTGGCTCTGACGGGTTCCCTCGCGGCGTGCGGCGGGAACAGTCTGGAGAAGGACAAGAACGGCGGGGATTCGAGCACCGCGGCCGGCTCGGGAAAGAAGGGCTCGCTCGTCATCGGCGCGGCCGGTTTCACCGAGTCCAAGGTGCTCGCCGAGCTGTACAGCCAGGTGCTGGCCGACGCGGGGTACAAGACCTCGGTCACCACGGTGAACAACCGGGAACTGTACGAACCCTCGCTGGAGAAGGGCGAGATCGACGTCGTACCGGAATACGCGGCGACGCTCGCCGAATTCCTCAACGCCAAGACGAACGGCGCGAAGCAGGCCGAGAAGAAGCCGGTGGCTTCCGGGGATGTGACGGCGACCGTCGCGGCGCTGCAGAAGCTCGCCGGACCGCGCGGACTGAAGGCGCTTCCAGCCGGCGCCGCCGTGGACCAGAACGCGTTCGCGGTGACGAAGGAATTCGCCGCGAAGAACAAGCTCAAGTCCCTTTCGGATCTGGGCAGGTCGAAGGCGAAGGTCAAGATCGCGGCGGGCGACGAATGCACGATCCGGCCGTTCTGCGAGCCGGGCCTGAAGTCGAAGTACGGCATCGATGTGACCGGCGTGGACCCCAAGGGTGTCGGTACCCCGCAGGCCAAGCAGGCCGTCAAGGACGGCACCGACCAACTGGTGCTGACCACCACGACCGACGCGACGCTGGACACCTACGGGCTCGTCCTGCTCCAGGACGACAAGCACCTCCAGAACGCGGACAACGTCCTGCCCGTCGTGAATGCGAAGGACGCGGGCAGCGCGGAGATCGCCGCGGCACTGGCGAAGCTCACCAAGGTGCTGACGACAGATGATCTTGTCCAGCTGAACCGCAAGGTCGACTCCGAGCGCGCGAAGCCCGGCGATGTGGCGAAGGACTATCTGAAGTCGAAGAGCTTGATCAACTAGTGGGCCGGTGGGGAATGGAGGTAACCGCTGGGGAACAAATCCCGGTGCGGTCGTCCATTCGGCTCGCACGCACGGTAAATTTCGAGCCATGCCACGTGGACGCCACCGCCATTCCCCACCCCTGCACAGGCTTCTCCAGCCCTCGGCCGTAGCCGGTGCTTCGCTTCTTCTCGCCGCCGGCGCCTGGCTGTTCGCGGATCCTCTGGTACTTCGCTGTCTGGTCGCGGGCGCGGCAGCCGCCGCGGTGACCGGCGCGTTCCTGATGCGCAGCTGGGACCGGGTGGCCGGCCGCCGCGTCGCCGAACTGACCCGTGCGCGGGCCGGGGACGAGTGGAAGGCCGAGGAGCGGGCCGCCGAACTGGAGGGCGACCTGGAGGAGTCGCGCGCGCTGCGCGTCAAGCTGGAGGCGAAGCTGCGCTCCAAGCGGATCGAACTGGCCGGGCTGCGCGGCGAACACGCCGCCCTGCTGCGCCGGTACGCCAACGCCGAGACCGAGCGGGCCAGCGCGCTCGAAGGCCGCAGGCTCCTGGCGATCGAGGCGGCGGCCCCGGCACGGGCCGCGTTGCCCGCGGCGAACTCCACGCCCACCCCGGCCGCGTACACGAGCGCTGTCCGGGCGCTGGACGCCCTCACGCGCAACGCGGCGGCGCAGCAGGCGCAGCGGGACCGGCAGGCACGGCAGGACCGAGCCGAAGCGGTGGAACCGGAGGGGAAGCACTCGGCGGCCGTCAGCGAGCACACGGACCCGCCGTCAGCCCTCCCGGCTCCCCGGCACGTCCCCGCTTCGCAGAACCTCCCGGCCCCGCGCAACGTCCCGGCCACGGCCGTCGCGCCGTACACCCCTCAGCAGGGCCGGGCGAACCGGCCCGTGGGCCGCTTCGACTTCTTCGGCATGCAGAAGGTGCCCGCGGCCCTGGAGCCCGCGCAGCTGGAGTCCGTGCAGAACGAGGACCTGGCGGACGTGGTGGGCGCCGAGGCGATCGAGGCGCACGAGGCCGAGGCCGGCCGTGGTGGTGACGAGGAGCGCGGGATCGGCCAGGTCATCGATCTGACCGCACACGACGAGACGGAACAGCTCGACCTGACGGGGCTGCGTAGCGCGATCTCGTAGCCCTCGGAACCCGCGAGCCCTCGGAACCCGCGAGCCCTCGGAACCCGCGAGCCTGCGAACGCCCGGCTTCCCGACCCGGCTTTCCGGCCGGGCGGCGGCCGGTCCTACTTGTCGATGTCGCCGACGACGAAGAAGAGCGAGCCCAGGATCGCCACCATGTCGGCGACCAGGGTGCCCGGCAGCAGCTCGGTCAGCGCCTGGATGTTGTTGAAGGACGCCGAGCGGAGCTTGAGGCGGTACGGCGTCTTCTCGCCCTTGGACACCAGGTAGTAGCCGTTGATGCCCAGCGGGTTCTCGGTCCAGGCGTACGTCTGGCCCTCGGGGGCCTTGAGCACCTTCGGCAGCCGCTGGTTGACCGGGCCGGGAGCCAGGCCGGCCATCCGGTCCAGACACGCGTCGGCCAGGTCCAGCGCGTTGTGGGTCTGGCCGAGCAGGACCTCGAAACGGGCGAGGCAGTCGCCCTCGTCCCGGGTGACGACCCGCAGCGTGTCCTGAAGGTCCCCGTACGCGAGGTACGGCTCGTCGCGGCGCAGGTCGAAGTCGACGCCCGAGCCGCGGGCGATGGGCCCGCTCACGCCGTACGCGTGCACGGCCTCCCGGGAGAGGACCCCCACCCCGCGGGTCCGGCCGCGGAAGATCTCGTTGCCGAGGACGAGGTCGTCGTACACGTCCATGCGCGAGCGGACATCGGCCACCGCCTCCCGCACCCGGCCGAGCCAGCCCGCCGGAAGGTCCTCCTTGAGGCCGCCGACCCGGTTGAACATGTAGTGCATCCGGCCGCCGGAGACCTCCTCCATCACCGCCTGGATCACTTCGCGTTCGCGGAAGGCGTGGAACACCGGGGTGATCCCGCCCAGTTCGAGCGGGTACGAGCCGAGGAACATCAGGTGGTTGAGCACCCGGTTCAGCTCGGCGAGGAGCGTACGGATCCAGACCGCCCGCTCCGGCACCTCCATGCCGAGCATGCGCTCGACGGCCATCACGACGCCCAGCTCGTTCGAGAAGGCGGAGAGCCAGTCGTGGCGGTTGGCGAGCATGACGATCTGGCGGTAGTCGCGGGCCTCGAAGAGTTTCTCCGCGCCGCGGTGCATGTAGCCGATGACCGGCTCGGCCTGCTGGATGCGTTCGCCGTCCAGGATCAGGCGGAGGCGGAGCACGCCGTGGGTGGAGGGGTGCTGAGGGCCGATGTTGAGCACCATGTCGGTGGTCTCCGCGGCACCGCCGATGCCGACCGTCGTCTCCGTCATACCGTCGTCTCCGTCATGCGGGCCAGTATCCCCGTGCGGACGGTGGTTTCCCCACCCGCCCCTGGCTCGGCTCCGGCTCCGGGCCCGGTCCCGCCGGCGTCATCAGCCAGCCGAACGCCCCCAGCCCGCTCCGGTCCGTCAGCTCCGCGGCCTCTCCCGCCGCCGCCAGTGCCCGTACGTACGCCGTGGGATCCGTGGAGGCCAGCGTCAGCGGGGGGCGTGCGCCGGTCACGCCCAGGCGGTGCAGTGCCTCCCGCTGGGTGAGCAGGTCTCCGCCGCCGCAGGCTGCCGCGCACGCGTCCAGGGCCACGTGCGCGGTGATGTCGCAGCTTCCGTCCGGGACCGGCCGCGCCTCCCGGCCCGCGCGGAAACCGGTGAGCGTGCCGAAGGGTGGCCGGGACCCGCGCGTGTGGGAGTAGTCGACGGCGACCGCCAGACCGGCGTCGAGCGTGCCGGCCGCAGCCGCCCACGCCTCGTCGCGCGGGCGGCCGATCTCGGCCCGCAGGCCCGGCTCGGTCAGCGGCCACCAGCGGTCCAGCCACTCCGCGTCCGCCCCGGCTACCGGATCCCCGAGCCGCTCCGCGCCGTCCGACGTCCGTACCAGGACGTAGCGCGGCGTCCCGTCCGCGTCCGCCTCCGCCACATCGACCGGTACGTTGTCCAGCCACTCGTTCGCGAAGAGCAGCCCGCACACCCCGGCCGGCGGCTCCGCGGTCCACACGACCCGCTCGTCGAGGCCGGGCGGACGGGCGGCCCGCTCGACGGCGTATGCCCGTACCAGGAAACCGTCGGGCAGCGCGGCCAGCACCCCCGACAACAGTTCGCCGCGGCCCGCGCCCATGTCGACCAGGGCCGGTTCCCGGAGGCCGAGACCGGTCAGCAGCCGGGCGACCGCCGAGGCGAACAGCGGGGAGGCGTGCACCGAGGTGCGGAAGTGGCCGGCGGGCCCCTCCGGCCGCAGATAGAACCCGTCCGCCCCGTACAGCGCGGTCTCGGCCGCCTCACGCCACCCACGCCACTCATCAGTCACGGCGTCAAGTCTCCACCTTGGGGAGTACTCCCCGGGGCAGCGGATCGGCCCTCCGGTTGACCCTGACACCTGTTCGGCTTCCCTACGCTGGGTTACGTGCAGCGCCTCTACGCCTTCATCCGCAGACACCCGACCTGGGTCGACAGCTTCTGGGCCGTCGTCCTCCTCGGGATCTGCGGCGTGCAGTACGTGTTGGGCAACTACCCGGCCCATGAGCGAGCCGCGGCCGTCCCGATCGCCGTCGGGCTGTGCACCGCCGTCGCGCTGCGCCGTCGCGCGCCCGAGAAGATGCTGGTGCTGACCGCCGTGATGGGGCTCGCCCAGCTGGCCCTCGACGTCCAGTCGTCCCTGGCCGACTTCGCGATGCTGTTGCTGATCTACACGGTCGCCGCCGTCGGGAAGCGCTGGGCCTCGCGGTTCGCCCTGGTCGGCGCGTTGAGCGCGGGCACGCTCGCGCAGCTGCGCTGGCCCGAGCCGACGGTCCACAACTGGGTCCAGGAGGTGTTCTTCACGGTCGTGCTGACCGTGCCGTTCGTCCTGGCCTGGGTGCTCGGCGACTCGATGAGCACGCGCCGGGCCTACCTGGCGCAGCTGGAGGAACGGGCCGCACGGCTGGAGAAGGAGCGCGAGGCGCAGTCGAAGGTGGCGGTGGCGGGTGAACGGGCCCGCATCGCCCGCGAACTGCACGATGTCGTCGCGCACAACGTCTCCGTCATGGTCGTCCAGGCGGACGGCGCCGCCTACGTCATGGACGCCTCGCCCGACCAGGCGAAGCAGGCCCTGGAGACCATTTCCTCCACCGGCCGCCAGGCGCTCGCCGAGATGCGCAGGCTGCTGGGGGTGCTGCGGACCGGGGACGCGCAGGAGAGCGGGGAGTACGTACCGCAGCCCGACGTGGAGCAGATCCAGGAGCTGGTCGACCAGGTCAGGACCGCGGGACTGACCGTGGACTTCCAGGTCGAGGGGACACCGCGTCCGCTGCCCAGTGGCGTGGAGCTCACGGCGTACCGCATTGTGCAGGAAGCACTCACCAATACGCGCAAGCACGGCGGGCCCGACGTGGGCGCCAGCGTACGGCTCGTGTACTTCGACGACGGGCTCGGTCTGCTCGTCGAGGACGACGGCCGCGGCGCCGCGCACGAGCTGTACACGGACGGCGGCGCCGACGGGCAGGGACACGGTCTGATCGGGATGCGGGAGCGCATCGGGATGGTCGGAGGCACGCTGGACGCGGGCCCGCGCCCCGGCGGCGGCTTCCGGATCAGCGCGCTGCTCCCGCTCAGGCCCGCCCACTAGAAGGGATTTGTACGACATGGCGATCCGGGTAATGCTCGTCGACGACCAGGTGCTTCTCCGCACCGGCTTCCGGATGGTGCTCGCCGCCCAGCCGGACATGGAGGTCGTCGCGGAGGCGGGCGACGGCGCCGAGGCCATCGACATCCTCAGGACGTCGGCGGTCGACGTGGTGCTGATGGATGTCCGGATGCCGAGGCTCGACGGTGTCGAGGCGACCCGGCAGATCTGTGCGCAGCCGAACGCGCCCAAGGTGCTGATCCTGACGACCTTCGACCTGGACGAGTACGCCTTCTCCGGTCTGAAGGCGGGCGCCAGCGGCTTCATGCTGAAGGACGTGCCCCCGGCGGAACTGCTCGCCGCGATCCGCTCGGTGCACAGCGGCGACGCGGTGGTGGCGCCGTCGACGACCAGGCGGCTGCTCGACCGCTTCTCACCGATGCTGCCGGGCCGGGCGTCCGGCCCCCAGCACAAGGGCGTCGGGCGGCTCACCGAGCGCGAGCGCGAGGTGATGCTGCTGGTCGCCCAGGGCATGTCGAACGGCGAGATCGCGGCGCACCTGGTGCTGTCCGAGGCCACGGTCAAGACGCACGTGGGCCGCATCCTCACCAAGCTGGAGCTCCGGGACCGGGTCCAGGTGGTGGTGCTCGCGTACGAGACGGGGCTGGTCAGGGCGGGCGGCTCGGGAGCGCGCTGAGCCGCGCCGTCGGAGGCGGGCCCGGCAGAGACCGGCCGGGCAGGTCCGGCCGGGCAGATCCGGCCGGGCAGATCCGGCCGGGCAGCTCCTGTCGGGCAGGTCCTAGCGGAGTACCCCCTCCAGGAAGTCGCTGCCGAGCCGGGCCACCACGGTGAGGTCCAGCTGGTGCAGTACGTACCGTCCGCGGCGCCTGGTGGTGATCAGCCCGGCCCGCTTCAGCAGCGCCAGATGACGGGAGACCTCGGGCGCGGATATGCCGTGCGTGTCGGCCAGTTCGCCCGTGGTGTGCGAGGCGCGGGCCAGCTCTCTGCACAGTCGCATCCGCATCGGGTGGGCCAGCGCTTCGAGCCGCAGCTTCAGCAGCTCCACGGAGGCGGGGGAGGGCAGCTCGGGCGCCGCGACCGGGTACTGGACCACCGGGCGCCAGTCCGGGCGGTGCAGCACCAGCAGGTGGGGCCAGCCGAAACTCGTCGGTACGAAGGTGAGTCCGTCCCCGGCGGGCGAGCCCATGGCCACCGACCGGCCCTCCGAGAGCTTGTCGGCGCTGATGCGGGTACCCGTCTCGTCCATCGACAGGGCGGCGGAGACCGCGGTCACGGCCTCGGCGAGGCCCTTGTGCCGCAGCAGCTCGGTCTTGTGCCGGGCGTCGGCGGCCAGCTGGAACCGTATGCGCCGCCAGGTGTCGCCGAAGAACGCCTGCTCGCAGTCCTCGAAGAGACGCCGGATCCACGCCCGGACGGTGACCGGGTCGTTCAGCAGCTGTCTGGTGAAGTCGAGCTGTCTGGGGCCGCGCGCCGCCGCGAGGTCCAGGGAGCGCGCCCGCACTCCGGAGTCCGAGAGCGGGGAGGGCCCACCGATGTTGTAGGTGACGGAACAGGTGAACTCCATCGCGACGGTGACGAATTCGTCGTCCGGCAGCAGATCGAGCAGATCCAGGTCCTCGGCCAGCGTCGCTCCGGGCCTGCTGCCCGTATGCCTGTCACCCAGGTGCGCGCCGTGCGTGGGCCCGCCGTCCGTACGCCCTCTGTACGCCGGCCGGACCCCCGCGAACGGCATGAAGATGTCCGAGAACGTGGAGCGCCACAGGAATTCCGCCTCGTGCAGCCGGTCGGCGAGGTCCGCGGGGAGCGCGGCGGACGTCGCCGTGGCCCAGCCGTGCAGTCCCGGGTGGTGCCCCGGCTCGGACAGCACATGCAGGGCGTTGCCCAGCTCGGCCAGCGGCGACGGCTCGAAAGTGATCCCGTCCGGCGGCAGTCCGGTGATGTCGATGTCCACGCTCATGCATCCATGGTGCCTGCCCCCACTGACAACCGGCCGTCGATTGACGGGCCTCGTCAAACGGCGCTCAGGGGGCCGGAGCGGGCACGCAGGGTGGGGCCATGAACGCCAATCAGCAGCACATGTTCGACGCCTACCGTGCGGCCCAGCGGGGGGAACTGGCTCCGCCGCTGCCCGGCAAGCACGACTGGGAGGCCATCGGGGAGATGGCGCGGACGGCGCGGATGGCGCGGTCCGCCGGGACCGCACCGTCCGGGCGCCGACGGGCAGGGCGGCGGCGCTGGTGGGGCCTGCTGCGGAGAACCGGTTGAAGCGGCCGGTACGGCGCGGGTTCCCCCTCGCAGGTCCGCCGCCGGTCACCCCACCCGTCGCACGAACTCCCGTACCGCCGACACCACGTCCGCCACCGTCCACGACAGCCCCGGCCCCGCCACCGTCACCTCGGTGAACGAGAGTTCCGGCACCCCGCCCGGCGCAGGATGGAACGGGTGGAACAGCGCCACCCCGGTCTCCTCCGCCTGCTCGACCGCCACCCGGGTCAGCACCTCCGCGTCGTACGGGAGCCACACCTGGAACTGGTGCGTGTGCGGCACCTCGGGGTTGATCCGGAACCACGCCACCCCGGCCTCCCGGAACCCCTCCGCCAGCCCGGCCGCGACCACCTTCGCCTGAGCGACGTACGACGCCAGCCGCGGCAGCTCCCGCTCCAGCCCCACCAGCGCCGACAGCGCGGCCGGGTACTGCTGGAAGATCTGCCCCCCGTACCGGTGCCGCCAGACCCGCGCCTCGTCGACGAGCGTTTCGGGTCCCGCGAGCACCGCGCCCGAAAGGCCGTCCAGCGACTTGTAGAAGGACACGTACACACTGTCCGCGAGCCCCGCGATCTCCTTCAGGCCGCGGCCGAAGTGCGGGGTGCACTCCCACAGCCGTGCGCCGTCGAAGTGCACCACCGCGTCACGTTCCCTGGCCGCTTCGACGACCGCCACCAGTTCGTCCCAGGTCGGCAGGGAGAAACCGGCGTCGCGCAGCGGAAGTTCCAGCATCAGCGTCCCGAACGGTTCGCCGAAGTCGCGCACCTCGTCGGCGGTGGGCAGCCGGGGCGCCGACGTCGGGTGGACCGTACGCAGTCCGCTCACCGTCCCGAAAGCGCCCCCCTCGTGCATCTCCGGGTGCGCCAGCGGATGCAGGGCGACCGTGGCGTTGCCCGTGCGCTCCGCCCAGCACCGCAGCGCGACCTGCTGGGCCATCGTGCCGGTGGGGAAGAAGGCCGCCGCGGGGAAACCGAGCAGCGAGGCCACCCGCTCCTCCAACGCGGCGACGACCCCGCCGCCGTACAGGTCGACGGATTCGCCGAGGTCGTACACCGTTCCCGCGTCCGCGGCCAGCGCCGTCAGCCGCTCGCCCAGCGTGGCGTGCGCGGACGGACGCGACAGTATGTGCTTCGCCCCCCGCAGCGCGGCCGTTCTACGCTGCCGCTCGTTCTGGTCGCTCCGGGTGTCCCGCTCGTCCTGCTTGTTCTGGGCGTCCCGCTCGTTCTGCTGCTCGTTCTCGTCCGTGTCGTGGGTCATATTCAGATCATCACCCACAGCCTGTGGACAGTCTCCCGAGTGCCCCGAAACCTGGGCGTAGCATGACGGGGAAATCGTCCGGTACCCCTCGCGGACTGGAACGGAAGGCCGTCCCACATGAACGCATCAGTAGACACCCGCCCCGCCCGGCTCACCGTCGGCGTCGTCGGCACCGGCCGGGTGGGCCCCGCGCTCGCCGCGTCGCTCCAGCTGGCCGGGCACCGTCCGGTCGCCGCGTCCGGTGTGTCCGACGCCTCCGTGCGCAGGGCCGCCGTCCTGCTCCCCGATGTCCCCCTGGTCCCCCCGGCCGAGGTGCTGGCGCGGGCCGAGCTGGTCCTGCTGACCGTGCCCGACGACGCGCTGCCCGCGCTGGTCGAGGGACTGGCCGCGACCGGCGCGGTCCGCCCGGGACAGCTCCTGGTCCACACGTCGGGCCGGTTCGGCACCCGGGTGCTCGACCCCGCGCTGCGCGCCGGAGCCCTGCCGCTGGCACTGCACCCGGCGATGACCTTCACCGGCACCTCGGTGGACGTCCAGCGGCTGGCCGGCTGCTCCTTCGGCGTGACCGCCCCCGACGAGCTGCGGCTCGCCGCCGAGGCACTGGTCATCGAGATGGGCGGCGAGCCCGAGTGGATCGCCGAGGAGTCCCGGCCGCTCTACCACGCGGCGCTCGCCATCGGCGCGAACCACCTGGTCACCCTGGTGGCCCAGTCCATGGAGCTGCTGCGTACGGCCGGGGTCGCCGCCCCCGACCGGATGCTCGGCCCGCTCCTCGGCGCCGCCCTCGACAACGCCCTCAGGTCCGGTGATGCGGCGCTGACCGGACCGGTCGCCCGCGGCGACGCGGGCACGGTGTCGGCGCACGTCGAAGAGTTGCGCAAGCACGCCCCGCAGGCCGTCGCCGGATATCTCGCGATGGCCCGTACGACGGCGGACCGCGCCCTCGCGCACGGTCTGCTCAAGCCGGAACTGGCCGAGGACCTGCTCGGTGTCCTCGGCGAGGAGGAGACCCGATGACCGCCCTGCTGCACACGGCCGCCGAGCTGGACGCCCTGCCGCGCACCGCGCCGTCCACCGGCAGGCGTGCCGTCGTCATGACCATGGGCGCCCTCCACGAGGGCCACGCCACCCTGATCCGTACGGCGAGGGAGCTGGTGGGGAGGACCGGTCAGGTCGTCGTCACGGTCTTCGTCAACCCGCTCCAGTTCGGTGCGGGTGAAGACCTCGACCGCTACCCCCGCACCCTCGAAGCCGACCTCGCCGTCGCCGAACTGGCCGGTGCGGACGCGGTGTTCGCCCCGGCCGTGGACGAGGTCTACCCGGGCGGGGAGCCGCAGGTGCGGATCGCGGCGGGCCCCATGGGCGAGCGTTTCGAGGGCTCGGCGCGCCCCGGCCACTTCGACGGGATGCTCACCGTCGTCGCCAAGCTGCTGCACCTCACCCGGCCCGGCCTCGCGCTGTTCGGGCAGAAGGACGCCCAACAGCTCGCCCTGGTCCGGCGGATGGCGCGCGATCTCAACTTCCCGGTCGAGATCGTCGGCGTACCGACGGTCCGCGAGCCCGACGGCCTGGCTCTCTCCAGCCGCAACCGCTTCCTCTCCGCCGAGGACCGCGCCACCGCGCTGGTCCTCTCCCGGGCCCTGTTCGCGGGCCGGGACGTCCTGGCGGCGGCACCGTCGCCGACCGGCGACGCCACCCCCGCGGCCGTGCGCGCCGCGGCACGGGCCGCCGTCGCGGGCGCGCCGCTCACCCTCGACTACCTGTCCCTGATCGACCCGTCCGACTTCACCGAGGCCGACGACCACCACAAGGGCGGGGCGGTCCTCGCGATCGCCGCCCGGGTCGGTGCGACGCGCCTGATCGACAACATCCCGCTGACCTTCGGGGAGCCACAGTGACCGGAACCGGAATACGCCTGCACGCACCCGTCCCCGGCTGGTCGCTCGACGCCGACGTCGTGATCGTCGGGTCCGGCGTCGCCGGTCTCACCGCCGCGCTGCGCTGCACCGCGGCGGGCCTGCGCACCGTCGTCGTGACCAAGGCCCGCCTCGACGACGGGTCGACCCGCTGGGCACAGGGCGGCGTCGCCGCCGCGCTCGGTGAGGGCGACACCCCCGAACAGCACCTCGACGACACGCTGGTCGCCGGCGCCGGGCTCTGCGACGAGACCGCGGTACGCACCCTGGTCACCGAGGGCCCCGACGCCGTACGCCGCCTCATCGCGACCGGCGCGCACTTCGACACCGACGCCACCGGCACCCTCGCGCTCGCCCGCGAGGGCGGCCACCACCGCCGCCGGATCGCCCACGCGGGCGGCGACGCGACGGGCGCGGAGATCTCCCGCGCACTGGTCGAAGCGGTCCGCGCCGCTGCGCTGCACACCGTCGAGAACGCCCTGGTCCTCGACCTCCTCACCGACGCCGAAGGCCGTACGGCGGGTGTCACCCTGCACGTCATGGGGGAGGGCCAGCACGACGGCGTGGGCGCCGTCGTCGCACCCGCGGTCGTCCTCGCCACCGGTGGGATGGGCCAGATCTTCTCGGCGACCACCAACCCGTCCGTCTCGACCGGCGACGGCGTGGCCCTCGCCCTGCGCGCGGGCGCGGACGTCTCGGACCTCGAATTCGTCCAGTTCCACCCCACGGTGCTCTTCCTCGGCGCGGGCGCCGAGGGCCAGCAGCCACTGGTCTCCGAAGCGGTACGGGGCGAGGGCGCCCACCTCGTCGACGCCGAGGGCGTCCGGTTCATGGTCGGTCAGCACGAGCTGGCCGAACTGGCCCCGCGCGACATCGTGGCCAAGGCCATCACCCGCCGCATGCACGAGCACGGCGCGGAACACATGTATCTCGACGCCCGCCACTTCGGCGCCGAGATGTGGGAGCAGCGCTTCCCGACGATCCTGGCCGCCTGCCGAGCCCACGGCATCGACCCGGTGACCGAGCCGATCCCGGTGGCCCCCGCCGCGCACTACGCCTCGGGCGGCGTCCGCACCGATCTGCACGGCCGTACGACCGTCCCCGGTCTGTACGCCTGCGGTGAGGTCGCCTGCACCGGTGTGCACGGCGCGAACCGCCTGGCGTCCAACTCCCTCCTGGAGGGGCTGGTCTTCGCGGAGCGCATCGCGGACGACGTCGCTGCCACCACCAGGAAGGCCGCCGCGGCCGTCGCCCCCGCCGAACCCGTCACGCTTCCGCTGCTCGCCCCCGAGTCCCGCCTCCGCATCCAGCGGATCATGACGGCGGGCGCCGGAGTGCTGCGCTCGGCGGACAGCCTCAGGACGGCCGCGGCGGAGCTGGAGGCCATCCGTGCGGAAGTGGACACTCCCGCACCTGTGAGCACAGCGGCATCTGTGAACCCACCGGCACCGGCGGACACAGCAGCCACCGCACCGAAGCCCGCCACACCTGCCACGTCTGCCACACCCGCCAAGCCCGCCGAACCGGGCGTCGAGGCGTGGGAGGCCACCAACCTCCTCTGCGTCGCCCGCGTCCTCACCGCCGCCGCACTCCGCCGCGAGGAGACCCGCGGCTGCCACTGGCGCGAGGACCACGCCGACCGGGACGACACCGACTGGCGCCGCCACCTCGTCGTACAGCTGCAACACGACCGTTCGCTGGACGTACGCACCACGGCCAGCGCGGACTTTCCCCCGACCCTCCCCCAGCGTCCCCAGGAGCAGTGACCGTGACCACCCCCGACCTCCCCCTCCACCAGATCGGCGGCGAAGCCGACGGCGCCGTGTCCGCGGGCGGCTGCGGAGACGCCTGCGCCTGCGGCGACGACGCGTACGACCCCGAGGCCATGGAGTGCGGGCTCGACCCCGATCTCGCCGCGCTGCTCGCCGACTCCGGCCTCGACCCCATCCTGGTCGAGGACATCGCGCACCTCGCCATCGACGAGGACCTCGACGGCGGCGTGGACGTGACCACCTTCGCGACCGTGCCCGAAGAGGCCGTCGCCACCGCCGACTTCACCGCCCGCGAGGCCGGTACGGTCGCCGGTCTGCGCATCGCCGAAGCGGTTCTCTCCATCGTCTGCACGGAGACCTTCGAGGTCGAACGGCACGTCGAGGACGGCGCTCGCGTCGCGGCGGGCGAGAAGCTGCTCTCGGTGACCACCCGCACCCGGGACCTGCTGACCGCCGAGCGCAGCGCGCTCAACCTGCTCTGCCGCCTCTCCGGCATCGCCACGGCCACCCGCGCGTGGGCCGACACACTGGAAGGCACCAAGGCGCAGGTCCGCGACACCCGCAAGACCACCCCGGGGCTGCGCGCCCTGGAGAAGTACGCGGTGCGCTGCGGCGGCGGTGTCAACCACCGGATGTCCCTCTCCGACGCGGCCCTGGTCAAGGACAACCACGTCGTGGCGGCGGGCGGTGTGGCCGAGGCGTTCAAGCTCGTACGGGCCGACTTCCCCGATCTCGCCATCGAGGTCGAGGTGGACACCCTGCCCCAGGTCACCGAAGTCCTGGCGGCCGGAGCCGACCTGATCCTGCTGGACAACTTCACCCCGGCACAGACCGCCGAGGCGGTCGCCCTCGTCGGCGGCCGGGCCGCCCTGGAGTCCTCGGGAAGACTGACGCTGGACAACGCGCGGGCGTATGCCGAGACGGGCGTCGACTACCTCGCGGTCGGGGCGCTCACCCACTCCTCGCCGATCCTGGACATCGGTCTCGACCTGCGCGAGGCGAAGTAGCCCATGCTGCTCACCATCGACGTCGGCAACACCCACACCGTCCTCGGTCTCTTCGACGGCGACGAGATCGTCGAGCACTGGCGCATCTCCACGGACGCCCGCCGCACCGCCGACGAGCTGGCCGTACTCCTCCAGGGCCTGATGGGCATGCACCCCCTCCTCGGCGACGAGCTGGGCGACGGCATCGAGGGGATCGCGGTCTGCTCCACCGTCCCCTCCGTCCTGCACGAACTGCGCGAGGTGACCCGCCGGTACTACGGCGACGTCCCCGCGGTCCTCGTCGAGCCCGGCATCAAGACCGGCGTCCCGATCCTGATGGACAACCCGAAGGAGGTCGGCGCGGACCGCATCATCAACGCGGTCGCGGCCGTCGAGCTCTACGGCGGCCCGGCCGTCGTCGTCGACTTCGGTACGGCGACGACCTTCGACGCGGTGTCCGCGCGCGGCGAGTACACCGGCGGGGTGATCGCCCCCGGCATCGAGATCTCGGTCGAGGCGCTCGGTGTGAAGGGCGCCCAGCTCCGCAAGATCGAGCTGGCCCGCCCGCGCAGCGTGATCGGCAAGAACACCGTCGAGGCCATGCAGTCCGGCATCATCTACGGCTTCGCCGGACAGGTCGACGGCGTCGTGACCCGGATGGCCCGCGAGCTGGCCGACGATCCCGAGGACGTCACCGTCATCGCGACGGGCGGTCTCGCCCCGATGGTGCTCAGCGAGGCCACCGTCATCGACGAGCACGAGCCCTGGCTGACGCTGATCGGGCTGCGCCTGGTGTACGAGCGCAACGTCTCCCGCATGTGATCCGCCGGAACCCGGCCGGAAAGCGGCGCGGCGGGGCCGAAATCCCCGCCGCGCCGCTTTCCGGTGCATTAAGCAGATATTGCCCCTTTAGTACGTATCGTCGTTCCATGCCCACGCCCTACGGTTCCCGAGGCGGCATGGCCTTCAGCGCGGATGAGCTGCGTGTGCTCCGACGCGCCCTTGCCATCGCCCTCAATCCGACCCCCGTCGCCGACGAGGACATCCAGGACTGCCTGCGTCTCGCCGAGTCCGTGGACGAGGCCATCGGAGAGACGGGCAGGCTGCGCGCCTTCCTCCTCGCCGACCTCGCCCGCTACCGCGACGCCCTGCCCGGTGCGGCCCGCAGCTACACCGAGCTGCTCCAGGACGCCCTGGCCGCCGGTTACGACCCCCGCGCCGAGGACCTGGCCGCCCTGCGCACCCTGCGGGACCTGCCGTCCGGCGACGCCCTGCTACGGCGCTGCCGGGCACTGGCCGAGCGGTCGGTACAGGCCGGACTGGCGGGCCGTACGGCGACCCCCGGCCAGCGCACCCGGCTCCTGGCGCTGCCGGGCGGGCGGAAGGAGGGCGAGCCGGTCCAGCCCAAGCGCCCGGCGCCCGACGGCGTCCCCGCGCCGCCCCGCCCGGCCCCGAAACCGTCCGAGGTCTTCCCGCCCCGCCGCAAACCGGCCGCGCCTCCCGCACAGCGCTTCGCGGTGGGCTGAGTCCGTCCGGGTCCGCTGAGTCCGTCCGGGTCCTAAGGGGTGTCCGGTCGACCGGGCCGGACACCCCCTGGCTACTCTGTCCGTATGGACTACGTTTCCGCGCTTGTGCCCCCCGTGGTGATGGCCGTCTTCTTCACCTTCCTCGTGATGACGATCGTGAAGACCCAAGGCGGCCCGAACAAGGCCAAGGAAGACGCGGCGGTGGACGAGGCTCTCGCCCGCGCCGAGGCTGTGACCCAGGCGGCAGGCGGCAGCTCCGCCTGATCGCAGCAGTGCCCGAAGGGCGTACGGCTCATTTCACGCCGTACGCCCTTTTCTGTGTAAATAGCCAGCCATTCATGACATCTCGCACTATGGTGCGTATGTGCCCCGCCAATTGGGAGAGCTGGAAGACGCCGTCATGACACGGGTCTGGGAGTGGAACCGACCGGTCACCGTCCGGGAAGTCCTGGAAGACCTCGAACGGGAACGTTCCATCGCCTACACCACCGTCATGACCGTATTGGACAATCTCCATCAGAAGGGCTGGGTGCGCAGGGAAGTGGCGGGCCGCGCCTATCGATATACCGCGGTCTCCAACCGTGCCGCCTACTCCGCCGCACTGATGAACGAAGCCTGGTCGACGAGCGACAACTCCGCTGCCGCGCTTGTCGCCTTCTTCGGCATGATGTCGTCCGAGCAGCGCGATGCGCTGCGTGATGCTTTGCGCATCGTTCAGGGTGATGCGGACCGCGATGACCGTGACGGAGACGCGGACCGATAGCGTCGGCCGTATGTCAGGTACGCCAGCAAAAGCCCTCACGGTCCGCAGGGCCAGGACCAGCGATGTGCCCGCAGTACGCAGACTCCTGGACGCGTACGTACGGGAGCGGATCCTGCTCGACAAAGCGACGGTCACTCTTTACGAGGACATCCAGGAGTTCTGGGTCGCGGAACGCGACGACGATGCCAGGGTCGTCGGCTGCGGAGCACTCCACGTGATGTGGGAAGACCTCGCCGAAGTGCGCACTCTCGCGGTGGACCGCGAGTTCAAGGGCGCCGGGGTCGGACACCAGGTTCTCGACAAGCTGTTGCAGACCGCGCGGTGGATCGGTGTGCGCCGGGTATTCTGCCTGACCTTCGAAGTCGACTTCTTCGCGAAGCACGGCTTCACCGAGATCGGCGAGACTCCGGTCGACGGAGATGTCTACAGCGAGCTGCTGCGTTCCTATGACGAGGGAGTCGCCGAGTTCCTCGGTCTCGAACGAGTGAAGCCGAACACCTTGGGCAACAGCCGGATGCTTCTGCACCTGTGAGCGCCACTAGCCGTCGGAACCCCGTCGGAACCCTATGTCCGAATCGCGCATGTTTCCCGTGTTCTTGCACTCCTGAACCTCTGCCGGGGGTTTGTGTTTTCCTGGGAAAAGCGGTTTCCTTTCCGCGTACTGAATTTTTCGATGAAAGGAAATCCGGTGGCACAGAAGGTTCAGGTCCTTCTTGTCGATGACCTCGACGGTGGCGAGGCGGACGAGACAGTGACGTTCGCTCTGGATGGCAAGACTTACGAGATCGACCTCACCACGGCGAACGCGGACAAGCTCCGTACGCTGCTGGAGCCGTACGCGAAGGGCGGCCGGCGCACCGGTGGCCGCGGCGCGGGTGGCCGTGGCAAGACCCGTATCGCGGTCGGTGGCAACAAGGACACTGCGGAGATCCGTAAGTGGGCCAAGGAGAACGGCTACAACGTGAATGACCGCGGCCGTGTGCCCGCTGACATCCGCGAGGCTTACGAGAAGGCCAACGGCTGATTTCCGAGAGGTCCGGGGGTCGCCCCCCGGGCAACTGCAGTCCGGTTTCCGGGGAGCGCTCCCCGGAAAGCAGCAGCGTTACGCACCATCCGGGCCCGGTGGCATTCCGTTGCCGCCGCGTCCACGAGCCGCACCAGATCGGGAGCGCTGCCGTGCTTCCGGAACCCGCTGAACACGGGCAGGGCAGGCTCAACCTCGTGCCCCGGCTCCGGGGGTCGCAGCCAGCCGGCGACCCCCTGCGAGCCACCCGGGCCGGGAGGTGCGGGGGCCGTGATCCGGCCGCCCGTACCGATGGCGGTCAGATCGAGCGCGATCCCGCCCCACTCCAGCCAGTCGAGCAGCCCCGGTAGCTCGTCGGCGCTGCCCGCGGCCACCAGCAGCCGCATCCGGCGGCCCGAGAGAGCCACCGGCCCGGTGCCCGGCACCCGGCGCAGCAGGGCGAACCCGGCGTCGGACGGCAGCTCGATCACGTCGAAACGCAGTCCGGTCAGCAACTCCACCGGCGGCCCCGCGAGCGCCGCCCAGCCGAGCCGCGTCTCGTACCACCGGGCGATGCTTTCGCCGTGGCTGATTCCGGCGCGGGCGCCTTCTGCGACCGGTTCGCGGGGGGACGGAACGGTGAGGGCCATGCCCGGAGCAACTCCCGGAAGGCGGGAGAGTTACGGAGCGTTTCCGTTTGATTGCTTTCCGTTGACGTGCAAGAGGCGTGCGCGCGCGTTCAGAGGCGCCAAGTTGTTCGCCCGTAGCGGAGGGAACCGGTGCGCGCCGCATGGACTGTCAGTGCTTGCGGGTAAGACATACCTAGTGGGGAGGGGCGACACGCGGTTCAGGCGGTCTCACGTTCGCCATCGGCGTACTGGAGACAGGGGTATCTGCCTGGCCTGCGGGAACATCGTCTCGCACCATCGGGTTGGAGCAGTTGTCGGCTGTTCGGGGCCGGAGGCCATGGACGGGTGTCGGCAGTTGGAATGAGCTGTCCCGCCCCGCGGGACTAGCATGCGGAAGGACTGGGAGGGGACCGACCCCTCGCTGCCCGACCGCTCTGAGGAGCGATTAACGATGTTCGAGAGGTTCACCGACCGCGCGCGGCGGGTTGTCGTCCTGGCTCAGGAAGAAGCCCGGATGCTCAACCACAACTACATCGGCACCGAGCACATTCTCCTGGGCCTTATCCACGAGGGTGAGGGTGTCGCCGCTAAGGCCCTGGAGAGCCTCGGGATTTCGCTCGAGGCGGTCCGCCAGCAGGTGGAGGAGATCATCGGTCAGGGGCAGCAGGCCCCGTCCGGCCACATCCCCTTCACCCCTCGTGCCAAGAAGGTCCTGGAGCTGTCGCTCCGGGAGGCTCTTCAGCTCGGCCACAACTACATCGGTACGGAGCACATCCTGCTCGGCCTGATCCGCGAGGGCGAGGGCGTAGCCGCCCAGGTCCTCGTGAAGCTGGGCGCCGATCTGAACCGGGTGCGGCAGCAGGTCATCCAGCTGCTCTCCGGCTACCAGGGCAAGGAGACCGCCGCAGCAGGCGGTCCCGCCGAGGGCACGCCCTCGACCTCGCTCGTCCTGGACCAGTTCGGCCGCAACCTCACCCAGGCTGCCCGCGAATCCAAGCTCGACCCGGTCATCGGGCGCGAGAAGGAGATCGAGCGGGTCATGCAGGTGCTGTCGCGCCGTACCAAGAACAACCCGGTTCTCATCGGCGAGCCCGGCGTCGGAAAGACGGCGGTCGTCGAGGGGCTGGCGCAGGCCATCGTCAAGGGTGAGGTGCCCGAGACCCTCAAGGACAAGCACCTCTACACCCTCGACCTCGGCGCGCTCGTCGCGGGTTCCCGCTACCGCGGTGACTTCGAGGAGCGGCTGAAGAAGGTCCTCAAGGAGATCCGCACCCGCGGCGACATCATCCTGTTCATCGACGAGCTCCACACCCTGGTGGGTGCGGGCGCCGCCGAGGGCGCGATCGATGCGGCTTCGATCCTGAAGCCGATGCTCGCCCGTGGTGAGCTCCAGACCATCGGCGCCACGACGCTCGACGAGTACCGCAAGCACCTGGAGAAGGACGCAGCGCTGGAGCGCCGTTTCCAGCCGATCCAGGTGGCGGAGCCGTCCCTCCCGCACACCATCGAGATCCTCAAGGGCCTGCGGGACCGCTACGAGGCCCACCACCGTGTCTCCATCACGGACGAGGCCCTCGTCCAGGCCGCCACCCTGGCCGACCGGTACATCTCGGACCGCTTCCTGCCGGACAAGGCGATCGACCTGATCGACGAGGCCGGCTCACGGATGCGCATCCGCCGGATGACCGCGCCGCCGGACCTCCGCGAGTTCGACGAGAAGATCGCGAACGTCCGCCGCGACAAGGAGTCGGCCATCGACTCCCAGGACTTCGAGAAGGCAGCTTCACTCCGCGACAAGGAGAAGCAGCTGCTGGCCGCGAAGACCAAGCGGGAGAAGGAGTGGAAGGCCGGCGACATGGACGTCGTCGCCGAGGTCGACGGCGAGCTGATCGCCGAGGTGCTGGCCACGGCCACGGGCATCCCGGTCTTCAAGCTCACCGAGGAGGAGTCCTCGCGGCTGCTCCGCATGGAGGACGAGCTGCACAAGCGCGTCATCGGGCAGAAGGACGCCATCAAGGCCCTGTCGCAGGCGATCCGCCGTACGCGGGCCGGACTGAAGGACCCGAAGCGCCCCGGTGGCTCGTTCATCTTCGCCGGTCCGTCCGGTGTCGGTAAGACCGAGCTCTCCAAGACGCTCGCCGAATTCCTCTTCGGCGACGAGGACGCACTGATCTCCCTCGACATGTCGGAGTTCAGCGAGAAGCACACGGTTTCCCGTCTCTTCGGTTCTCCCCCCGGATACGTGGGTTACGAAGAGGGCGGCCAGCTCACCGAGAAGGTGCGCAGGAAGCCGTTCTCCGTCGTTCTCTTCGACGAGGTCGAGAAGGCCCACCCCGATATCTTCAATTCCCTGCTCCAGATTCTGGAAGACGGTCGTCTGACCGACTCCCAGGGCCGGGTCGTGGACTTCAAGAACACGGTCATCATCATGACGACCAACCTCGGGACCCGGGACATCTCCAAGGGCTTCAACCTCGGCTTCGCGGCCCAGGGCGACGTCAAGACCGGTTACGACCGGATGAAGGCCAAGGTCAACGAGGAGCTGAAGCAGCACTTCCGCCCCGAGTTCCTGAACCGTGTCGACGACACGGTGGTCTTCCACCAGCTGACCGAGGAAGACATCATCCAGATCGTCGACCTCATGGTCGAGAAGGTCGACGAGCGGCTGCGCGACCGGGACATGGGCCTTGAGCTCAGCCCGGACGCCAAGGCGCTCCTCGCCAAGCACGGGTACGACCCGGTGATGGGCGCGCGTCCGCTGCGGCGCACGATCCAGCGCGAGATCGAGGACATCCTCTCCGAGAAGATCCTCTTCGGTGAGCTGCGCCCCGGTCACATCGTGGTCGTCGGCGTCGAGGGTGAGGGTGAGGAGAAGAAGTTCACCTTCCGCGGCGAGGAGAAGTCGGCACTGCCCGACGCCCCGCCGATCGAGCAGGCGGCGGGTGGCTCCGGCCCGAACATGACGAAGGACGTCTGACGCGGATGCGTTGAACGGCCCGAGTGACAGAAGGGCGGCCCCGGAACCGAGTACATCGGTTCCGGGGCCGCCCTTTCTGCGTCCTCCGAACCCCTCCGAGTCCCTCGGTTCACCGCCGCTCAGCGCTGCCCGGCGGTGAACTGGCTCACAGAATCAGCCCGTTGTGCCCGAGGGCCGAAGGTCCCGGAACCGGCAGGCATTGGTCCCACGCCGGTGACAAGGGCCACAGGGGGTTCGAGGCCTACTAGGCGGAATAGGGGATCGGCCGGTACAGGCGGCCAGGCCTTCCGGCCGGCGGCGGCCGGGACCTTCGTCCTGCGCGGTGGAACCCCCGTGCGGGACAGCTCGGTACCGGGTTCAGCTGCGGTTTCCTGCCTCGGCCGGATCGGGTCGGGTCGCTGCGGAGCGCGCCGGGGCCGCCGAACGGCGCCGGGTTCCTGGTGCCGTCGCTACGGCCTGATGTCGTAGATGGGCGTTTTGGGTGTTGTGTCCGGTCGGGTTACCAATGAGTGGTCAGCCCGGCCTGTGCGGCTGGGTCCTCTTACGCCCCGGAGTTGTTGCACGTATGCAGAAGCACACCAAGTTCCGTACGCCCCGCCTGTCCCCGTTCCGTAGCCGCGCCGCGGTCATAGCCGCCGGGCTCGGAGTGTCGGTCGCGCTGGGTGCCGGTGCTGCGGTGGCCGCCGACGCACACCCGTCCTCCTCGGCGGGGACCTCGTCCGTCGCCACCGCAGTCGCCCACCAGGCCGAAGCCCAGGCGCAGGCCGCGGCCAAGACCACGACGCCCATCAAGACCGTGAACGCGGCCAACGCCCAGGACGCCTGGGTCAAGCCGGTCGACCACGTCGTGATCGGTGAGCCCTTCGGGATCGGCGGCAAGATGTGGTCCCACAAGCACTCGGGCCAGGACTTCGTCATGCCGACCGGCACCCCGGTGAAGGCCGTGCACGACGGCACCATCGTGAAGGCCGGCCCCAACGGTGGCGGCGACGGCCCCGCCTACGGCAACGCCATCGAGATCAAGGTCGGCAACACCACGTACGCGCAGTACGCGCACCTGTCGCAGATCGATGTCCACGTCGGTCAGACCGTGAAGGCCGGCCAGGTCATAGGCAAGTCCGGTGCCACCGGCAACGTGACCGGTCCGCACCTGCACTTCGAGATCCGTACGGGCCCCAACTACGGCTCGGGCATCAACCCGGTCCCGTTCCTGAAGGCCCACGGCGTCAACCTGTGACGGAGTCCGTGCCCGTGTCCCGGTGAGCCCGGGTCATGAGTTCGGTGGCGACCTCGAGGACAGCTTCGCGCTTGTCCTCGGGGTCGCCTTCTGCGTCCTTGAGCGCGAACTGCCCGGCGTGCATCGTGAACAGCGCCGTGAAGCAGCGGACCTGGTCGGACAGGGAGGCGTCGGGCGCCCGGACCAGGTCGAGCAGGACCAGCATCCGGTCCTTGAAGTTCTCGCCGACGCTCAGCTCGCGCACCGTCCCCTGGTTCTCCTGCATGAAGCGGAAGAGCGGGGTGGCGCCGCTGAGCGCCTCGCTGTAGCGGCGCAGGACCTCGGTCTTCGTCTCCAGGGTGCGCGGCTGCGACTGGCCCCAGGCGATCACTTCGTCGATCGGCGCGGAGAGATCCCGGAAGAGGCTGATGAGGATGTCTTCCTTGGTCTTGAAGTGGTAGTAGAGCGCCGCCTTGGTGACGTCGAGCTTCTCGGCGATCTCCCGCAGCGATGTTTTCTCGTATCCGTGCTCGACGAAGAGCTCCAGGGCGACGTCCTGGATGCGCTGGCGAGTGTTGCCCCTGCTGCCCATGGTGCTCTCCTGCGATACTTACTTGACGCCCGGCTAGTTGCGGGACTACCTTTCCGCATTGTAGTCAGCTAGCCGGGCGGCAAGTAAGTGCAGAGTCGGGCCGGCAGTTTCCAGGGGAGTGGTGGGGTACGTGTCGGAGACCGTAGATGTGGCGAAGGCCGGGGCAGAGGCGAAAGCCGAGCCACGGGCGCGCAGTGTCAGGGTGGTGCTGTTCGCGCTGATGATCGCGATGTTGCTCGCGATGCTCGACAACATGATCGTGAATACGGCCATGCCGACGATCGTCGGCGAACTGGGCGGACTGGAACATCTGTCCTGGGTGGTGACCGCATACACCCTCGCGACGGCCGCTTCGACGCCGATCTGGGGGAAGATCGGCGACATGTACGGGCGCAAGGGCGCCTTCCTCGCCTCCATCGTCATCTTCCTGGTCGGCTCCGCGCTGAGCGGGATGGCGCAGGACATGTCCCAGCTGATCGGCTTCCGGGCCGTCCAGGGGCTGGGTGCGGGCGGTCTGATGGTCGGCGTCATGGCGATCATCGGCGACCTCATCCCGCCGCGTGAGCGGGGCAAGTACCAGGGCATGATGGCCGGCGTCATGGCGGTCGCGATGATCGGCGGGCCGCTCGTCGGCGGCGCGATCACCGACCACCTCGGCTGGCGCTGGACCTTCTACATCAACCTCCCGCTGGGCGCCGTGGCGCTCGCGATGGTCACCGCCGTACTGCATCTGCCCAAGAAGCGGGCCCGGGGCCGGATCGACTATCTGGGTACGGCGCTGCTCACCGTGGGCATCGTCTCGATCGTACTGGTCACCACCTGGGGCGGCTCGCAGTACGCCTGGGGCTCGGCCATCATCATGGAACTGATCTTCATCGGTATCGCGGCGCTGCTGGGCTTCGTCTTCTGGGAGACCAAGGCCGCCGAGCCGGTCGTGCCGCTGCACATCTTCCGCAGCCGCAACTTCACGCTGATGTCCGTCATCGGCTTCCTCACGGGCTTCGTGATGTTCGGCGCGATGCTCTTCCTGCCGCTGTTCCAGCAGTCGGTGCAGGGTGCGTCCGCGACCAACTCGGGTCTGCTGCTGATGCCGATGCTGCTGGCGATGATGGCCGTCTCGCTGATCGCGGGCCGTATCACCACCAACACCGGTAAGTACAAGCTCTTCCCGATCGTGGGCGGCGTCCTGATGGTCGCCGGGCTGTACCTGCTGTCGACGATGGACGTCCACACCACCCGCCTGACGACCGGCATCTACATGGCCGTGGTCGGTGCCGGTATGGGCTTCTTGATGCAAATCACCATGCTGGTCGCGCAGAACAGCGTGGAGCTGAAGGACATGGGCGTCGCCTCGTCCTCCACCACCCTCTTCCGTACCCTCGGCTCCTCCTTCGGCGTCTCGATCATGGGCGCGCTCTTCACCAGCAAGGTGCAGGACGAGATGGCCGCGCGGATGGGCAAGGGCGTCTCGCTCCCCTCGGCGCAGCTGGACGCGGCGCACCTCGCGAAGCTGCCGGCGCAGGCCAGGGACGCGTACCAGTACGCGGTGGCGGCCGGTACGCACGGCGGGTTCCTGCTGGGCGCGGTGGCCGGTCTCGCCGTGATCGTGGCCGCGGTCTTCGTCAAGGAAGTGGCGCTGCGCGGCGGCGGCCCGGCCCCCACGGCGGCGTCCCAGGAGGGCGAGGTCAAGGCGGCGGTCGAGACCGTCTGACCGGCACGGACGTAGACACGGAGGGGCCCCGGGGCGCACGCACCCCGGGGCCCCTCCGGCATGACGTCCCTACGGCTTCGGCCGGGTCAGCGTCGGGTAGCTGCCGGTGTTCGTCGGGGCGTGCTCCGGGAGCCAGAGCACCGCGATGGCGCCGCCCGTCTCCTTCGCGCCCTCCGGAGCCGCGTTGCGGAACGTCAGCCGCGCACCCAGCACGCGGGCCTGCCCGGACGCGATCGTCAGCCCCAGGCCGTGTCCGACGCCGGACCGGTCGCTGCTGCCGGTGCGGAACCGGCTCGGCCCCTCCCGCAGCAGATCCTCCGGGAACCCGGGGCCGTGATCCCGCACCCGTACCACCCGGCCCTCGACCGTGACCTCCACCGGCGTACCGCCGTGCTTGGCCGCGTTGCCGAGCAGATTGCCGATGATCCGCTCCAGCCGTCGCGGATCGGTGTTGACCCACGACTCGTGGATCACCCGCACCGTCGCGTCCGGGGCCATGATCGTCACCCGTCGGCTGACGAACTCGCCCAGCGCGATCTCCTGGAGCTCCGCCCGCTCGGACGCGCTGTCCAGCCTGGCCACTTCCAGTACGTCCTCGACCAGCGTCCGCAGCGCCTGCGCCCGGTTGCGCACCAGCTCCGTGGGGCGGCCCGGCGGCAGCAGCTCCGCCGCCGTCAGCAGCCCGGTGACCGGTGTCCGCAGCTCGTGCGCGATGTCCGCGGTGACCCGGCGTTCGGCCTCCACCCGCTCCTGGAGGGTGTCGGTCATCGCGTCCACGGCGCGGGCCAGCTCGTCGGTCTCGTCGCGTACGAAACCGCCGATGGCGTCCCTGACCCGGACATCCGTACCGCCGTGTGCGACCTTGCTCGCCGCCGCTGCCGCCTTGCGGAGCCGCCGTGAGAGCTGCCCCCCTATCAGCACGCCCAGCGCGCTGCCGCCGAGCACCACCGAGACCGAGCCGATGACCAGGGCCCGGTCCAGGTCCTGCATCACGGTGGCGTTGCTGCTGTAGCGGCTGTGCAGGGACAGCACGCTGCCGTTGGCCAGCGGGGCGGCGGCCCAGACGTCGGGCACGTCGTCGGCGTGCTCGACGATCAGGGTGGAGAGCCGGTTGTCGGCTGCCCGCCGGCGCAGTTCCGCGGGGAGGGTCGGGTCATTGACCTTGGAGCCGAACTGCGGCAGCTGCTGCTTCTTCGACTCGTAGAGCCGCAGGGCGAACTGGAGCCGGCCGACCTGGGTGTCCCGCGCGTTGTCGAGCATCGAGACGCGCGCCGCGTTGTGTACGACGAGACTGAGCGCGATGGCGATCAGCGCGCCGACCCCGGCGATCGCGATGCTGATCTTCCACCGGACCCCGGTGCGCAGTGCGAAGTGCCTCATGCCTTGAGCTTGTATCCGAAGCCGCGGACCGTTTCGATCCGGTCCTGCCCGATCTTCGTGCGCAGCCGCTGTACATGGACGTCGACCACCCGGGTGTCGCCGCCCCAGCCGTAGTCCCAGACCCGTTCGAGGAGCTTGTCGCGGGAGAGCACCGTGCCCGGCGCCGACGAGAACTCCAGCAGCAGCCGCATCTCGGTCGGGGTCAGGGCCACGTGCTCGCCGTGCTTGCGCACCTCCATGCCCTCCGTGTCGACCTCGATGGCACCGAAGACCAGCACCCCGCGCTCGTCCGGCTGTGTGCCGCCGTCCGAACCGGAGCCGTTCGCATGCCCGAAGCGGCGCAGCACGGCGCGTATCCGGGCCACCAGCACCGCACCGTCGAACGGCTTGGTCACGTAGTCGTCGGCCCCGGCCTCCAGGCCCAGCACGACATCGATCGAGTCGGCGCGCGCCGACAGCATGATCACCGGCACGGTCGACTGGTCACGGATCCGGCGGCACAGGGAGACCCCGTCCAGGCCCGGCACCATCACATCGAGCAGTGCGATGTCGGGCTGGTTCGTACGGAACGCGTCGAGGCCCGACAGCCCGTCGGGCATCGCGGTGACCCGGAAGCCGTCGCGCTCCAGCGCGAGCTGGGTCGCCTCGCGGATCACATCGTCGTCCTCGACGAAGAGGACATGGGTCTCAGCCATTCCGCTGCTTTCTCAGTTGTTCGTGGGGCCGACCGTCGCGGTGCCGCCGTCGCTGTCCCCGTCACCGACCGCCCGGCTGAAGTCGGTGTGCACGGTGTCGGTCTGGGAGAACTTGTTGTTCGCCCAGTGGTACGTGAAGACGTCCTCGCTCGACGCGTACGACACCGAGTCGCCCTTGGCGTACTGCTGCTTCGTGACCACCAGGTCACCCCGGTCGATCTCCGAGTAGACCGGTGCCGCCTCCGAGGTGAAGACGTTCTTGTACGTGTCGCCCTTGGCCCGGTAGACGTAGGTGGCGACGCCCACCGCGTCACGGCAGGTCATCACGTTCACCACGACGTCGGCGACGCTGTTGCCGGTCAGGTGCCCGTACGAGACGTCGACCGGGTAGTCGCTCTTGGAACACGGCTTCAGATCGCGCTTCACCGCCGGGCTGACCTCGGGATCCTGCCGGACCAGCCGCACCGCGTCGACGCGTTCCGCGGGCTGGATGACCGTGGCCGAACCGGAGTCCGGCGAGGGCTCCAGCGTGCCGACCGCGGGGACCGACCGGGCCTCTCCCGCGTCCCGGGTGCCGGTGCCGCCGGAGTCGCAGCCGGCGAGGAACAGCCCGAGGGCGACGAGCCCGGCGACCGCCGTGACACTCGCCGCCAGTGTTCCGTTCCTGGCTCCCCGGCCGCCGCCCCGGTCCCCGTCCGGGCCGTCGGCCGGATCTTCGTCCAGGTCATGGGTCAGGCCACTCTTCAGGCCGCGCACCGCTCCCGCCCCATCTCTTGTTCACCACGGATCAGCGCTCGGGCGTCGATGTCGCGGCTCTCCAACTCCTGCCGGAGCCGTGCGAGGGCCCGGTGCAGAGTGCTCTTCACCGTACCGGCAGACATGCCCAGTGCGGCAGCCGTCTCCTCGGTACTCATCTGCTCCCAGTGTCGCAGGACGACGACACTGCGCTGCTTGGGAGCGAGCACCTTCAGGATGTCCATCAGCAGGGCGCGGTCGGCGTGCTGCTCGGTGCCGTCCTCGATGCTCGCGTCGGGCAGCTGCTCGGTGGGCACTTCCTCCAGCTTGCGGGCGCGCCACCACTCCGTACGGGTGTTGATCATGACGCGGCGCAGATAGGCGTCGGCGAGCGACTTGTCGGCGATGCCTTCCCAGCGGCGGTACGTACGGGCCAGCGCGGTCTGCAGCAGATCCTGGGCGTCGACGGGGTCGGGCACCAGCCGGCGGGCACTCCGCAGGAGCGCTTCCTGCCTGGTGCGTACGTACTCCTCGAATTCGAGCACCTCACCGTGCGCCATACCCAACCGCCTCCGTCGTTCCCCGTGTGCACTGCTGCGTGGTCTGTTCTGTGGTCTGTCCACGAAGCTACGGAGGCGTTGTCACGGAGCTGTGCGTACCAGCCGTCGGCTGCCGCACGGCTGTCCATCGGTTGTGTAACGAAGATCGGTGAATCAGGTTTAAAACGCGATCAGCCCAGGGGGAGCCGGTACACCCCGTCCGCCAGTGGCTCCACGAGCCCGTCCGCGACCAGCCCGTCCAGCGCCCTGGCCCGCTGCACCGGCTCGTGCCACACCGCGTCCAGCTCCGTCTGGGGTACGGGATCCACCGCTTCCCGCAGCACCGCGAGCAGCTTGCCGCGCACCTGGCGGTCCGTACCGGCGTACGTCTGTCCGCGCCGGGGCGCCCCCGTGTGCGCGGGCTTGCCCGCCAGCCGCCAGGCGCACTGCCCGGCGACGGGGCAGCGCCCGCACTCCGGTTTCTTGGCCGTACAGACCAGGGCGCCCAGCTCCATCGAGGCCGCCGCCCAGCGGGCCGCCGTGGCCTCGTCCTCGGGGAGTAGCGTGCGGGCGAGCTTGCGCTCGGCGGCCGTGGTGGCGTTCGGCGGGTACTCGACGCCGGTGACCGCGCGGGCGAAGACCCGCCGCACGTTGGTGTCCAGGACCGCGTGACGCTGACCATGGGCGAAGGAGGCGACGGCTGCCGCCGTGTACTCGCCGATGCCGGGCAGCGAGATCAGCTGCGCGTGCTCGGTCGGTACGTCCCCGCCGTGCCGTTCCGTTATGGCCTGCGCCGCCCCGTGCAGCCGCAGCGCCCGCCGCGGATAGCCGAGCCTGCCCCAGGCGCGGACCGCTTCGCCGGGGGCCTCGGCGGCCAGATCCGCGGGGCGCGGCCAGCGCGCCAGCCACTGCTCGTACACCGGGAGCACCCGGACGACAGGGGTCTGCTGGAGCATGAACTCGCTGACCATCACCCCCCAGGCGCCCGCCTCGGGGCGGCGCCACGGCAGATCGCGGGCGTTCGAGGCGAACCAGGCGAGGACGGGGGAGTGGAGGTCGGCGGCGGCGGGGGCGGCGGGCTCGTGTGAAGGCTCAGTGGTCGCAGTCATGGCACCTCCGATCCTCTCAGCTCCGGAGACCCGGCCCCACGAACCAGGCCGCGGCGCTGATGTCACTCGTCCGCATGGTCTCCACCAGCGACCGCACGGGACGCGTCAGGAATTCGCTGACCAGCAGCGCGACGAGTGCGCCGAGGAGGAGGCCGACGATCACGTCGTGCGGATAGTGCACCCCGACGAAGACCCGCGAGAACGCCATCAGCAGCGCCACCGGCACGGTGAGCCAGACGAGCCGCACCATGGCGAGGGAGAGACCCACCGCGGCGGACGCGGCGATGATCGAGTGGTTGCTCGGGAAGGACCAGTCACCGGGCGCCGGGCAGTCGATCAGCGGGCGCATCGCCCCCGAGACGGCCCGGCACGGACGTTCCTCGTGGATCACCGACTTCAGCACCTCGCTGATGACGTACGCGATGGCGGTCCCCAGCGGCGCGAGCAGCGCCAGGCTCATCGCCTGGGACGAGCGGGTGCGCGCCCGCCACCACACCACGACGAAGAGGACCGCGAAGAGCAGCAGACCGGCCTCCGTCCACAACTCCATGAGCTGCTGCACCCAGGAGGGAGTGGAGTGGGCGAATTCGAGGATGTCTTTGTAGAGCTGGGAAGAACTGTCCATGGTGACGGACAGTATGGGTCATCCCTGTGCGGTCACCACGGGCGATCCCCCTGTCCCCGGCCCGCGCGGAAGACGGCGCTCCGGCACGGTCTGCGGAATGATGATCCGTAAAAGTTGCCCGGACAGCGGCATGTGGGGCCTGAGTTGGTCCTGATCTCTCGTACAGTTTGCGCCGTGGGATCTATGCGCAATCCGGTCGGGCCGCTTCCCTCCTCCATCTACTGGCGACGGAGGGCAGTAGCGGCGACTCTGGTTGCGCTGCTCGCTCTGCTCGTCGTGTGGATCGTGACCTCGGGCGGCGGCGGAAAGCACCCCAAATCCACTGCGAAGGGGTCGAGCCCGGCGAAGTCGATCACCCCGGGCCCCTCACAGACGGGCCCCGCGATCAGCCAAGCACCGGGCGGACGTGGCGAGTCGAGCAGTTCCGGCGGTTCGGACCCGGGCGGCTCCGGTGGGTCGGGTGACGCGGACAGCGGCTCGGGCGGCGGCGGTACGGGAACGGGCGGTTCCGGCGACGACGCCGGCGGCGACTCCAACGGCACCGGCGGCAGCGCCGGTTCGGGCGCGGCAGGCGGCGGCGGCACCGCCGGTCAGCAGGTCCCGGCGAGCTCCGGCCTCCCCGACTGCACTGCGGGAGCGGTCCAGTTGACGGTGCGTACGACCAGGAACAGCTACGCGCCGGGCGAGAAGCCGAAGTTCGACCTGGTCGCCAAGAACACCTCGGCGGCGGACTGCAAGGTGGACTTCGGCCCCAAGGGGACTGTGTTCACCATCACATCCACCGAGAACGACGGCGTCGTCTGGTCGTCGAAGGACTGCCCGACGGACGCCAGGTCGCTCTTCATCCAGGTCCCGGCGGACTCCACGATCACCCACACCGTCGAGTGGGACCGCAAGAAGTCCGCCCCGAAGTGCGAGAAGCCGGGGCCCGCGGTCGCCGGTCCGGGCACGTACCTGGTGGAGGCGGAGGCGCCGGGCATGCCGGTGAAGCAGACCTCGGTGGTCCTGGCGAAGGACTGACGGGCCGGGAAACCCGAGCCCCTCCGGACCCTCGAGCCCCTCCGGCGATTGAGGAGCGGGGTCCGGGGCGGAGCCCCGAAACGCCACCGCCCTCCAAGGCCACCGCCTAGACGTACCGCTCAAGGATCGAGGACTCCGCGAGCCGCGACAGCCCCTCCCGCACGCTCCGGGCCCGCGCCTCGCCGACCCCGTCCACCGTCTGCAGATCGTCGACGCTCGCGGCCAGCAGCTTCTGCAGCCCGCCGAAGTGCTCGACCAGCCGCTCGATGATCGCTCCGGGCAGCCGCGGCACCTTCGCCAGCAGCCGGTACCCGCGCGGCGACACCGCGGAGTCGAGCGTCTCGGGGGAGCCGCTGTAGCCCAACGCCCGTGCCACGACGGGCAGTTCGAGAAGTTCCGTATGGCTGAGCGTGTTCAGCTCGACCAGCGCCTCGGCGACCGTGCGCGAACGCTTCGCCGTCGGCTCCGGCACGTAGTCCCGGACCACCAGCTCCCGCTCCGGCTCGACCCCCGCGATCAGCTCGTCGAGCTGGAGGGAGAGCAGCCGGCCGTCGGTGCCCAGCTCCACCACGTACTCGGCGATCTCGGTGGCGATCCGCCGGACCATCTCCAGCCGCTGCGCCACGGCCGTGACGTCCCGGACCGTCACCAGGTCCTCGATCTCCAGCGCAGAGAGCGTGCCGGCGACCTCGTCGAGCCGGAGCTTGTACCGCTCCAGCGTGGCCAGTGCCTGGTTGGCGCGGGACAGGATCGCCGCCGACTCCTCCAGGACCCGGCGCTCCCCGTCGACGTACAGCGCGATCAGATGCATCGACTGCGACACCGAGACGACCGGGAAACCGCACTGTTTGGAGACCCGGTCGGCCGTGCGGTGACGGGTGCCGGTCTCCTCGGTGGGGATCGACGCGTCCGGGACCAGCTGGACACCGGCCCGCAGAATCTTGGTGAGATCCTTGTCGAGGATCAGCGCGCCGTCGAGCTTGCAGAGCTCGCGCAGGCGGGTCGCGGCGAACTCCACGTCCATGACGAAGCCGCCGGTGCACATCGACTCGACGGTCTTGTCCATGCCCAGGACGATCAGGCCGCCGGTGTTCCCGCGAAGGATGCGTTCCAGGCCGTCGCGCAGCGCTGTACCGGGCGCGACAGCGCTCAGCGTGGCGCGCATCAGCGCTTCATTGCCGGAGGAGCTCCCGCCGGACTTCCCGGGTGCTGCTCGGTCATTGGCTGCCACTGCACTCCTCCGGCTCGTACGGACAGGCGAGACCAGGGCAAAGTCTACCGGCGCACTACCTCCTCCTGGGGCGCGCGGGCCCTCGGACTGCGCGGGAGGACCCGGAGCGCGTCTCCCATGTCGGCCACTTCGATCACCTTCATGCCCGCCGGGACCTTCCCCGGGTCGGCCGGGACCAGGGCATGGGTGAAGCCGAGACGGTGCGCCTCGGCGAGCCTGCGCTGGACGCCGGTGACCCTTCGGACCTCGCCTGCCAGGCCGACTTCGCCGATCGCGACCAGGTTCTTCGGCAGCGGGACATCGCTGGCCGCGGAGGCCAGGGCCAGCGCGACGGCCAGGTCGGCGGCCGGTTCGGTGAGCTTCACGCCGCCGACCGTCGCCGTGTAGATGTCGCGCTTGCCGAGCGCGCTGATCCTGCCGCGCTGTTCGAGCACGGCGAGCATCATCGAGACCCGGGAGGTCTCCAGGCCCGAGGTGGTGCGCCGGGGTGAAGGGATCTGGGTGTCGACGGTGAGCGCCTGCACCTCGGCGACCAGGGGGCGCTTGCCCTCCAGGGTGACCGTCAGGCAGGTGCCGGGGACGGGCTCGTCACGGCGTGTCAGGAACAGCCCGCTCGGGTCGGCGAGGCCGGTGATGCCCTCGTCGTGCAGCTCGAAGCAGCCGACCTCGTCGGTCGCGCCGTACCGGTTCTTGACACCGCGGACCAGCCGGAGGCGGGCGTGCCGGTCGCCCTCGAAGGAGAGCACGACGTCCACCAGGTGTTCCAGGAGCCGCGGGCCCGCGATGGCGCCGTCCTTCGTCACGTGGCCGACCAGCAGCGTGGACATCCCGCGCTCCTTGGAGGCGCGGATCAGCGCCCCCGCCACCTCACGCACCTGCGCCATACCGCCGGGCGCCCCGTCCAGCTCGGGCGAGGCCACCGTCTGTACGGAGTCCAGCACCAGCAGGGACGGCTTGACGGCATCGAGGTGGCCGAGCACCGCGGAGAGATCGGTCTCGGCGGCCAGGTACAGATGGTCGTTGATCGCGTGGATCCGGTCGGCGCGCAGCCTGACCTGGCTGGCGGACTCCTCGGCGGTCACGTAGAGCGTGCGGTGGTCGTCACTGGCCGCCTTCGCCGCGACATCGAGCAGCAGCGTGGACTTGCCGACGCCGGGCTCGCCCGCGAGCAGCACCACGGCACCGGGCACCAGCCCGCCGCCGAGCACCCGGTCCAGCTCGGCGACACCGGTGGAACGGGCGGTCGCCGTCCGGCTGTCGACCTGGCCGATGGGGACCGCGGCGGTGCTGACCCGGCCCGCCGCCGTCGTACGCACGGCGGGCGCGCCGCCGAACTCCTCGACCGTCCCCCAGGTCTGGCACTCGGGGCAGCGGCCGAGCCACTTGGCGGTCGTCCAGCCGCACTCGGTGCAGCGGTAGGACGGCCGGTCTTTGGTCTTTGCACGGGTGGCCATGGCGCCACCGTAACCGCCGGGTCGGACAGTGGGGCTTTCGTCCGGAAAGCGCGGCGGAATGCAGGATTCCTGTCCCCTTTTGAGGGATACGTTCACCCGTAAGGATTAAATGCCCTGAAGAGGTGCTAAGAGGCGGCGACTCCCGGCCTACCGTCGGCCGGGTGACGAGCAGCAGGCTGGAGAACCCCACACAAGCCACCGGCGCACACCGGGCGCACCGCAGGGCGTCCCACCCGGCGGAGCAGCGTCCGCCGGCCCGTTACGAGGCATATCTGGACGGTCTTTTCACCTACTGCCTCTCCGTCCTGTGCGACCACGACGCGGCCACCGCCGTCCTCGGCGAGGTGCTCGCCGTCGCGGAGCGGCAGTTCAGCCGCTGCCCCTCCGGCGAGCAGGGGCGCCGGTCCTGGCTGTACGCACTCGCGCGCTGGGCCTGTCTGCGCAAGCTCGCCGAACAGAAACGGCTGCGGCCCGGCGCGCACACCGGCCGCACGCCGGAGCCCGCGCCCGCGCCCGCGCCCGCGCGGACCGAACCACCGGAAGCCGCCGAGCGCAGGCGCCGGGATCTCGCCACCCTCGCCTGGCCCGAAGCAGCCGGCACCACCCCCGAGCAGCGCGAGGCGCTCGAACTCGCGGTACGCCACCAGCTCGGTCCGCGTGAGGTCGCCGCCGTCCTCGGCATGGACCCCACCGCGGCCCGTGACCTGCTGGCCGCCGCGGCCTGCGAGGTGGAGCGGACCCGCGCGGCGCTCGCCGTCGTCGAGACCGGGAACTGTCCGAGCGTCGCCCGCCTCACCGGAGACCACCAGGTCCTGCTCTCCACGGCGCTGCGCCGCGAACTCGTCCGGCACGTCGACGACTGCCCGCGCTGCCGCCGGGTCGCCGAGCACGCCGGGGCCACCGGCCCGTGGCCCGGCTCCCGCACCACCCCGGCCACCCCCGCGGCCCTGCCGCTCGTCGCGGCGGAACGATCCGCCGCGTACACCGCGATGCTGCACGCCCCCCGCGGCAGCGCCCCGCGCTTCGGCCGCGCGGGCTTCCCGATGGACCCCAAGGACCGTGCCGCGCGCCGCGAACGGCTGCGCTCGCGCGCCGTGACGACCACGGTCGTGGCGACGGTCGTCGCGGCCCCGATGCTGGCCCTGTGGGCGGCGTACCGGCACGCCCCGAGCACCGGAGAGGGACACGGCGGTTCGGTGACGGCCAGCGAGGCCGAGGAGCCCGGCGGACCGGACACCGGGCCGTACGACCACTACGAGAACGCGGGCAACGCCCGTACCGAACACACTCCGTTCGCCGGCGGCAGCAGTTCGCCGGACGTGTCGGTGGAGGTCGTCAGCCCGGACGCCGGGAAGAACGGGGCGTCGCCGGGCGGCACTTCGGCGGCCCCCGGCTCGCTCACCGTCCAGGCCCGCTCGGCGGGCGGCCGGACGGCGATCACGCTGACCGCCGGGGGTGACGGGCCGGTCTCCTGGTCGGCCTGGAAGACCGCGCCCTGGCTCTACCTCAGCAGCACGTCGGGCGTACTGGAGCCCGGCCGGTCGGTCACGATCCAGGTGTACGTCGACCACCGCGCCGAACCGGCGGGCGCCTGGTCGGCCCGGATCGGCGTCGACCCGTCGGGCGCCGTGGTCTCGATGCGGGGACACGGCAGGACGGGCGGCGATCACGGCCACGGCCACCACGGGGGCCACGGTCACGGCCGCCCGACCCCCTCGGGCGGCTCGGGCAACGGTCCGACGCCGACCCCGTCCGACCCGGCATCACCGCCCACGGACCCCACGCCCACCCCGACGCCCACCGTCTCCGGCCCTCCGGCGTCCCCGCCGCCCTCGGACCCGCAGACACCTTCGCCCGGTAACTGAGTCCCGGCAACTGAGTTCCGGCAACTGAGTTCCGGTAACCGAGTTCCGGTAACCGAGTTCCGGCAACCTACGGCGTGCCGGGGTCGGCCGGGTGCGGAGCCATCGGCAGCAACGCGGCCAGCCGCTCCTCGCACAGCCGCGCCAGGCGCTTGTACGCCGCCTTGCCCATCATCTCGGTCAGCTCCGGCCGGTACGTGACGTAGACCGGTTCACCGGCCCCGTGCGCGGACGTCGCCGACGTGCACCACCAGTGCAGGTCGTGACCGCCCGGACCCCAGCCGCGCCGGTCGTACTCACCGATGGAGATCTGGAGCACCCGAGACTCGTCGGGCCGGTCGATCCAGTCGTACGTACGGCGGACCGGCAGCTGCCAGCAGACGTCCGGCTTCGTCTCCAGCGGCTCCTTGCCCTCCTTCAGGGCCAGGATGTGCAGCGAACACCCCGCACCGCCCGCGAAACCGGGCCGGTTCTGGAAGATGCACGAGCCCTCCCACCGCCGGGTCTGACGCTCGCCGTCCTCGTCGAGCTGCACCCAGCCCGACTCCGTGCCCTCGTCGTGGAACTGCCACAGGTCCGGGGTGAGACGGGCCACATGACCGGCCACCCGCTTCTCGTCGTCCTCGTCCGAGAAGTGCGCCCCCAGCGTGCAGCAGCCGTCGTCGGCGCGGCCCGCCTCGATGCCCTGGCAGCCGCTGCCGAAGATGCAGGTCCACCGGGAGGTGAGCCAGGTCAGGTCGCAGCGGAAGATCTGTTCGTCGTCGGCGGGATCGGGGAACTCGACCCAGGCACGGGCGAAATCCAGGCCCTGCTCGTCACTCTTCGGCTTCGGCTGCGTGACAGCTTTGCCCGGCTTCGCCTTTTTCGTCTTTGGCACAGGCCCAGCGTACGGGGACGGAGCCCCGGCAGGCCCGCGCGGCCACCCCGTGGTCCGTCCGCAGTAGCGTTCCGCACATGAGACTCGGAGTCCTCGACGTCGGTTCGAACACGGTGCACCTGCTGGTGGTCGACGCCCACCCCGGCGCCCGCCCGCTGCCCGCGCACTCGCACAAGGCCGACCTGCGCCTGGCCCAACTGCTCGACGCCGACGGCGCGATCGCCTCCGAGGGCATAGACAGCCTGGTCGCCACGGTCGGCGAAGCCCTCCAGGCGGCCGAGGACAAGGGCGCCGAGGAAGTCCTGTCGTTCGCGACCTCCGCCGTACGCGAGGCCAGCAACGCCGACCACGTCCTCGCCCGGGTACGCGCCGAGACCGGCGTCGACCTCCAGGTCCTGACCGGCGCCGAGGAGGCGCGGCTCACCTTCCTCGCGGCCCGCCGCTGGTTCGGCTGGTCCGCGGGCCGCCTGCTGCTGCTCGACATCGGCGGCGGCTCGCTGGAGATCGCGTACGGCATCGACGAGGAGCCCGACGCCGCGGCGTCGCTGCCACTCGGCGCGGGCCGGCTGACCCACACCTGGCTGCCGGGCGATCCGCCGGACCCGCAGGACGTCAGGGCGCTGCGCCGGCAGGTACGCGCCGAGATCGCGAGGACCGTCGGTGAGTTCAGCCGCTTCGGCAGGCCGGACCACGTGGTGGCGACCTCGAAGACGTTCAAGCAGCTGTCCCGCATCGCGGGCGCGGCCCGCTCCAACGAGGGCCCCTACGTGTACCGCGGCCTGAGTCGTACGTCACTGGAGGAGTGGGTCCCGAAGCTGGCCGCGATGACGGCGGCCGAGCGCGCCCAGCTGCCCGGCGTCTCCGCCGAGCGGGCACCGCAACTGCTGGCCGGGGCGCTGGTCGCGGAGGGCGCGATGGACCTGTTCGGGGTCGAGGAGCTGGAAGTCTGCCCCTGGGCACTGCGCGAGGGCGTCATCCTGCGCCGCCTCGACCACCTCCCCGTCCGATAGGACCTTGAGCCGTGGGTCCCGGCCCCCGACGCGGCCCCCGACGCGGCCCGTACGCTGTCTCCGTGGCAGAACCAGTGGTGCGCATCCCGGATGCGAAGGTCGCGCTGTCCACGGCGTCCGTGTACCCGGAGTCGACGGCGACGGCCTTCGAGATCGCCGCGCGCCTCGGCTACGACGGTGTCGAGGTGATGGTGTGGACGGATCCCGTCAGCCAGGACATCGAAGCCCTGCGCAGACTCTCCGACCATCACCAGGTCCCGATCCTCGCCGTGCACGCGCCCTGTCTGCTGATCACCCAGCGGGTCTGGTCGACCGACCCCTGGACCAAGCTCCAGCGCGCGCGGGCCGCGGCCGAGAAGCTCGGCGCGTCCACGGTGGTCGTGCACCCGCCCTTCCGCTGGCAGCGCGGCTACGCCCGTGACTTCGTCGACGGGATCTGGCGGATGGCGGACGAGACCGATGTGCGGTTCGCCGTCGAGAACATGTACCCCTGGCGCTACCGGGACCGCGAGATGCTCGCGTACGCACCCGACTGGGACGTCACCAAGGACGACTACCGCCACTTCACCGTCGACCTCTCGCACACCGCGACCGCCCGCACCGACGCGATGGCGATGATCGACCGGATGGGATCCCGGCTGGCCCACGTCCACCTCGCCGACGGCCGCGGCTCGGGCAAGGACGAACACCTGGTGCCCGGCCGCGGCACCCAGCCCTGCGCCGAACTCCTCGACGGTCTCGCGGGCAGCGGCTTCGACGGTCATGTGGTCATCGAGGTCAACACCCGCCGCGCGATGTCCTCGGCCGAACGCGAGGCGGACCTGGCGGAGGCGCTCGCCTTCACCCGTCTCCACCTGGCGACCGGGGTCCGCCGGCCATGACCGGACCCGGCCCCGATCCCGCCCCCGCCCGCCGCAGAGGCCGCCCGCCCCGCGCGCGGGCGGCCGAGGGCGGTGGCGCGCGGAGCCGGATCCTGGAGGCCGCGCGCACGGAGTTCTCCGAGCGGGGCTACGACAAGACCTCCGTACGCGGCATCGCGAAGGCGGCCGGGGTCGACGCGGCGCTCGTCCACCACTACTTCGGTACGAAGGACGAGGTGTTCGAGGCGGCCATCGAGGTCACGATGGAGCCGGCGCAACTGGTCCCCGCCCTGGTGGCCGCGGGCCCGGACGGCATCGGGGAGCGGCTGGCCCGCTACTTCCTCGGCGCCTGGGAGAACCCGGCGACCCGCGCCCCGCTGCTCGCGATCATCCGCTCGGCGCTGACGCACGAGGCCGCGGCGAAGGTGCTGCGGGGGTTCGTGCTCCAGCGGGTACTGGGCCGGGTGGCGGCCGACCTGGACGTACCGAACCCGCAGTTCCGGGCGGAACTGGCGGCTTCGCACATGATCGGGATCGCGATGATGCGGTACGTGATCAAGGTGGAGCCGATGGCTTCGGCGGGGGTGGACGAGATCGTCGCGATGGTCGCACCGACCCTGCAGAGATACCTGACCGACCCGTCCGAGACCCCGCCGGGCGCCCGGCCCGTGCGCTGAAGGTCCGCCTCCGCACATTCCGGGATCCGGACGCACGGTCCAGATCCTGGAGTGCAGGCGTACGCTCGTCAGCAGTCCATTCTGCCTAAGGAGCGAGCCACGATGCCCGAGCTGAGGTCCCGCACAGTCACCCACGGCCGCAACATGGCGGGCGCCCGTGCCCTCATGCGAGCCTCGGGCGTAGCGAGCGAGGACATCGGCAAGCCGATCATCGCGGTCGCCAACTCGTTCACGGAGTTCGTTCCGGGCCACACGCACCTCCAGCCGGTCGGCCGGATCGTCTCCGAGGCGATCAAGGCCGCGGGCGCCGTCCCCCGGGAGTTCAACACGATCGCCGTGGACGACGGCATCGCGATGGGCCACGGCGGAATGCTCTACAGCCTCCCCTCGCGCGACCTGATCGCGGACAGTGTCGAGTACATGGTCGAGGCGCACTGCGCGGACGCCCTGATCTGCATCTCCAACTGCGACAAGATCACCCCGGGCATGCTGATGGCCGCGATGCGCCTCAACATCCCCACCGTCTTCGTCTCCGGCGGCCCGATGGAGGCCGGCAAGGCCACCCTCGTCGACGGCACGGTCCGCAAGCTCGACCTGATCAACGCGATCAGCGACGCGGTCAACGAGAACGTCTCGGACGAGGACATCCTCCGTATCGAGGAGAACGCCTGCCCCACCTGCGGCAGTTGTTCCGGCATGTTCACCGCCAACTCGATGAACTGCCTGACCGAGGCCCTCGGCCTCGCCCTCCCCGGCAACGGCTCGGTCCTCGCCACGCACACCGCCCGCCGGGCGCTGTACGAGGAGGCGGGCCGCACGGTCGTCGAGATCACCAAGCGCTACTACGAGCAGGACGACGAGACCGTCCTGCCCCGCGCCATCGGCACCCGCGCCGCCTTCGACAACGCCATGGCCCTGGACATCTCCATGGGCGGCTCCACCAATACGATCCTGCACCTGCTCGCCGCCGCGCAGGAGGCCGAACTGCCTTACGGGCTGGCCGAGATGGACGAGGTCTCGCGCCGCGTCCCGTGCCTCTCCAAGGTCGCCCCGAACGTCGCCCCCGGCGGCACGTACTACATGGAGGACGTGCACCGCGCCGGCGGCATCCCCGCCATCCTCGGTGAGCTGTACCGCGGCGGGATGCTCAACGAGGACGTGCACGCGGTGCACTCCCCGTCCCTCGCGGACTGGCTGAAGACCTGGGACGTGCGCGGCGGCTCCCCGTCGCCCGAGGCCGTGGAGCTGTGGCACGCGGCCCCCGGCTGCGTCCGTTCCGCCGAGGCCTTCTCGCAGTCCGAGCGCTGGGACACCCTCGACGTGGACGCGGCGGGCGGCTGCATCCGGGACGCGGAGCACGCGTACTCGAAGGACGGCGGTCTCGCGGTCCTCAAGGGCAACCTCGCCGTGGACGGCTGTGTCGTGAAGACGGCCGGTGTCGACGAGTCGATCTGGACCTTCGAGGGCCCGGCCGTGGTCTGCGAGTCGCAGGAGGAGGCCGTCGACAAGATCCTCCGCAAGGAGATCAAGGAGGGCGACGTCGTCGTCATCCGCTACGAGGGCCCCAGGGGCGGCCCCGGCATGCAGGAGATGCTCTACCCGACGTCCTTCCTCAAGGGCCGCGGCCTCGGCAAGGCGTGCGCGCTGGTCACCGACGGCCGGTTCTCCGGCGGCACCTCGGGCCTCTCGATCGGTCACGCCTCGCCCGAGGCGGCGTCCGGCGGCACGATCGCGCTCGTCGAGGACGGCGACCGCATCCGTATCGACATCCCGAACCGCGGCATCGAGCTCCTGGTGTCGGACGAGGACCTGGCGGAGCGCCGGGCCGCGCTGAACGGCGTGTACGCGCCGAAGGACCGCGAGCGCAAGGTCTCGCAGGCGCTCAAGGCGTACGCGGCGATGGCCACCAGCGCCGACCGCGGCGCGGTCAGGGACGTGTCCAAGCTCGGCTGACGAGCCGACGGCCCGATTCCACGGCCACAGGCCCCGCTCCACCCCGCACGCCCGGACACCCGCAGTATGATTACTGTGTGTGTCCGGGCGTGTGCGTTACGATGCCCCCTTCCCTGACATGGTCACAAATGGGGGCACCATGCGTCAGTTCATCAAGAGGTCAGCCGTGCTCGCCGCGGCCGTCGGAGCATTCGCGGCGATCGGGATCGTCCCGGCGTCCGCGGCGACGGCCACCCCGGCCAGCATCTGCGGTTCCGGATACCGCCAGATCGATTCACACATCTTCACCAACGGGCGAGTCGAATTCGCCCGTGTCTTCCTGCTCTACGACGCGGCCACCGGCTACAACTGCGTGGTCACCCAGCACAGCAAGGCCACCGCGGGCATGCCGCTGACCACCGGCGCCTGGCTCGACGTGCAGGGCGACGGCAAGGGCCAGGTCAAGAACCAGGGCACGTTCACCTCGTACGCGGGCCCGGTCCGGCTGAAAGCCGTCCACTCCTGCGTGAAGTGGGGCGGCATGATCGAGGCCGGGGTCGGTACGTACACCTACACGAGTCCCTGGGAACACTGCGGCTGAAGCCCGCCCCACGGCCCCGGGGGATACTCGACCCCGTGAGCGAGAACAACGAGAGCACCACCCCCGGCGGGCCGCAGCCCGAATCGATCCGTTTCTTCGGTACGACCTGGGTCGGCCACGACAACGGATACGGGCTGCGGCGCGTCGCGGTCTCCGTCGGCTCGCTGGTCACGACGGCCGCCGCCTGCCTCGTGATGCGCCTCGCCTACCAGGGCGTACGGATCGCCGACGCCGGCAGCTTCGTCGCGCTCCTCTTCATTGCCGTCTTCACCCTCTGCAGCGCCCTCGCCTTCGTCCGCACCTGGGACGGATTCCGCCGCCGCCCCGCCGATCCGGCCCGCGAGGAATCCCTGCGCAGCTTCAAGGCGATCGGCTTCATCGGCTCCCTGCTCGCGTACTTCTTCCGCTCCCTCACCGAGGCCCCGGGCGAGCAGCTGCTGCGCGCCGAGTACGAGAGCGCCGTGGCCCGGTACGAGAAGCGCCGGGGCACCCGCGCGGGCAACCCGGCAGCCCGTCGCAAGGCCAATGCCAAGGCCAAGGCCGGGCCCAAGCGCGCATAGGGCCCCGGAGGCCCCTGTTCCGTAGGCCGCCGCGCCGCGAGGGTGTCCCACATGACGGGACATCGGTGCCGGTCCTGGCGGACGAACGGGCGGAACTGCTGCGGATCTTCCCGGCGGGCGTGGTGCGGGAGGAGTACGTCATCAACCTCACGACCGTCCGGAAACCGGCGAACCGACCGGCACGGTAAGGGACTTCAAGCCCCCTGCACCGCCCAGCCGTGTCCGCCCGCACCAGGGTCCGTCACCCGCGTCGCCCGCCGTACCGCCCCACCAGCCCGACGATCCCCCCGACCACGACGCCACGCCACACCCCGTCCGTCAGGCTGCTGAAGAAGCTCTCCGAGCCGAGCAGCTGCCGCACCACCACGTCGGACACCGCCATCAGCGCGCCGGGCACCACCGCGACCCGCCACGGGTGCGCCGCCGCCCACCGCCGGATCCGCTGGTCGACCCGGGCCCCTGGCCGCCCGCCGAGCGGCGTACCGCCGACGACGAAGAACAGCGTCAGCGCGACCGAGACCGCGGTGGTCACCGTGTGCGCCCCCAGCCCCTCGGCGATCGTCGCGATGCCGAGCGAGACCCCGCCGCCCAGCAGGCCGACGGCCGTGGCGGACCGCCACGGCCCGAGCGTCGCGGAGGCGAGAGCGAGACTGCGCTGCTCGGACCTGGACATCTCCGTCTTGGACATCTCCGTGTTCTGCGTCATGTCCCCACGGTCCGCCGCGCACCGCCCCGACGCCATGGGGGATGACCCTGACGCAGCCCTGAAGTCGGCCCGCTTTCCCGGGTGGTGGGCAGAATTGCCGCATGACGATGCCCACCCGCGCCTCACGCGCCCACTCCTTCAACGCGGCGGCAGCCGCCTACGCCGCGAACCGCCCCTCCTACCCGCCCGCGCTCCTCGACGCCGTCGAGGACATCGCGGGCCGCCCCCTGGCCGGCGCCCGGGTCGTCGATGTCGGCGCGGGCACCGGCATCGCGACGGCCCTCCTGCACGCCCGGGGCGCGCGCGTCGTCGCGGTGGAGCCGGGCGACGGCATGACGGAACAGTTCCGCCGCACGCTCCCCGGCGTACCGGTCGTGCGCGGCGACGGGAACCACCTTCCGCTCGCCGACGCGTCGGCGGACTTCGTCACGTACGCCCAGGCCTGGCACTGGACGGACCCGGACCGCTCCGCACCCGAGGCGATGCGGGTGCTGCGCCCCGGCGGCGCACTCGCCCTCTGGTGGAACGTCTCGGACCACGGAGTGCCGTGGATCGCCGCCCAGGACGACCGCATCCGGCGCTTCTTCGGCAACGACAGCGCGCACGGCGCCCACGGCACCGCCGACCGGGTGCGCATGACGCAGGGCGGGCCGGAGTTCGTCCGGCGCGGCGTTCCCTGGACCCGGGAGGTTCCGCTGGACACCCACCTCGCCAATCTGGCCAGCCACTCCGTCTTCCTCGTCGCGGGCGAGGAAGCCACCAGGGCCTTCGTCGACGAGGAGCGCACCGCGCTCACGGAGGTCTTCCCGACGGGCGTGGTCCAGGAGGCGTACACGGTCGACCTCTGTGTGGCGGTCCGCTGATCCGTACCGCGCGCGGCTGCCGGAACCCTTGACGGCGCAGCGCCCCGCCCCAATTATTCATCACATGATGAATTTCAAACGGGGTGCGGCCGGGCCCACGGGTTCCGGCGGCGACCCCGGGCAGGGACCCGCGGCGGCTCCCTCCGAAGCCGCCGTCGACGCCCGGAACCTCACCGTCCTACGAGGCTCCCGCACCGTTCTGCGCGACCTGACCTTCACGGTTCCCCGCGGCCGGATCACCGGCCTGCTCGGCCCGTCCGGCTGCGGGAAGTCCACCCTGATGCGCGCGGTGGCCGGCACCCAGGCGAAGGTCACGGGCACGCTCACGGTCCTGGACCACCCGGCGGGCGAGGCCCCGCTCCGCCACCGCATCGGCTACGTGACCCAGGCCCCTTCCGTATACGCAGACCTGACCGTCCATCAGAACCTGGACTACTTCGCCTCCGTCCTGGGTGCCCGCGCCGACGTCCCCCGCGCCATCGAGCTGGTCGACCTCACCCCGTACACCCACGCCCTGGCCGGGAACCTCTCCGGCGGCCAGCGCAGCCGGGTCTCCCTGGCGGTGGCCCTGCTCGGCACCCCGGAACTCCTGGTCCTCGACGAGCCGACCGTGGGCCTCGACCCGGTGCTCCGCAGAGACCTCTGGGCCCTCTTCCACAGCCTCGCCGAGGCAGGCACCACCCTCCTCGTCTCCTCCCACGTGATGGACGAGGCGGAACGCTGCCACCGCCTGCTCCTCATGCGCGAGGGCGAGATCCTGGCCGACGGCACCCCGGACGAACTGCGCACCCGCACCCACGCCCCGACCGTCGAGGAAGCGTTCCTCCACCTCGTCGGCGCGGACCGGGAGACGGCCCGATGACCCTCACCCACACCCTCGCCACCACCCGCCGGGTCCTGCGCCAACTGCGCCACGACCCCAGGACGATCGCCCTGCTCCTGCTGATCCCGGCAGCCATGATCACGCTGCTGCGGTACGTGTTCGACGCGTCCCCGCAGACGTTCGACTCGATCGGCGCGTCCCTGCTCGGTGTCTTCCCGCTGATCACCATGTTCCTCGTGACCTCGATCGCGACCCTGCGCGAACGCACCTCGGGCACCCTCGAACGCCTGCTGTCCCTCCCGATCGGCAAGGCCGACATCATCGCGGGGTACGCCCTGGCCTTCGGCCTGCTGGCCGTCGTCCAGTCCGCCCTGGCCACGGCCCTCTCGGTCTGGCTCCTGGACCTGGACGTCACGGGCTCTCCCTGGCTCCTCCTCCTGGTGGCCCTCCTGGACGCCCTGCTGGGCACGGCACTCGGCCTGTTCGTCTCGGCGTTCGCGGCGTCGGAGTTCCAGGCGGTCCAGTTCATGCCGGCGGTGATCTTCCCGCAGCTCCTGCTGTGCGGCCTCTTCACCCCGCGCGCCCAGATGCAGCCGGTCCTGGAGGGCATCTCCGATGTGCTGCCGATGTCGTACGCGGTGGACGCGATGAACCAGGTACTGCACCACGGGACCATGACGGCGACGTTCGTACGCGACGCACTGATCGTCGGAGGCTGCGCCCTGCTGGTCCTGACCCTGGGCGCGGCGACCCTGCGCCGCCGCACGGCATGAACGCTCCGTCCGCGCCCCCGCCGATTCCACCGCTCGGACACCCGCCCCCGTCGCCCCGCCCTGGTGCGAGGATGGCCGGCGACAGACGAACCGCCCCACCGGCGAGGTGAACAGAGCCATGGCCCAGACAGTCGCAGTCCTCGGCACCGGCAAGATCGGCGAAGCCCTCCTCAGCGGAATGATCCGCGCGGGCTGGCACCCGGCCGACCTCCTCGTCACCGCCCGCCGCCCGGCGCGGGCGGACGAGCTCCGTACGCGTTACGGCGTGGAGGCGGTCAGCAACGAGGAAGCGGCCAAGCGCGCCGACACCCTGATCCTGACCGTCAAGCCGCAGGACATGGCCAAGCTCCTCGACGAACTGGCCCCGCACGTCCCCGCCGACCGCCTGATCATCAGCGGCGCGGCGGGCATCCCCACCTCCTTCTTCGAGGAGCGCCTCGCCGAGGGCACCCCGGTCGTACGGGTCATGACGAACACCCCGGCGCTCGTGGACGAGGCGATGTCCGTCATCTCCCCGGGCAGCCACGCCACGGAGGCGCACCTGCGGCACGCCGACGAGATCTTCGGGGGAGTGGGCAAGACCCTCCGCGTCCCCGAGACCCAGCAGGACGCGGCCACCGCACTCTCCGGCTCGGGCCCGGCGTACTTCTACTACCTGGTCGAGGCGATGACCGACGCGGGCATCCTCCTCGGCCTGCCCCGCGCGCAGGCGCACGATCTGATCGTCCAGGCGGCCATCGGCGCGGCGGTGATGCTCAGGGACAGCGGCGAACACCCGGTGAAACTGCGCGAGGCGGTCACCAGCCCGGCGGGCACCACGATCAACGCGATCCGCGAGCTGGAGAACCACGGCGTACGAGCCGCCCTCATCGCCGCGCTGGAGGCAGCCCGCGACCGCAGCCGCGAACTGGCCTCCGGCAACGGCTGAGGCCCCGGCGCCCTCCCCGGGCCTACGGCTCCAGCAGCCCGATGGCCCGGTACGCGGCGTCCACGGTCGGCCGCGCCATCTCCCGGGCCCGCTCGGCACCCCGCCTGAGCACCGTTTCCAGATACCCGGGGTCGGCGGCCAGCTCCGCATGCCGCTCCTGCAGCGGGCGCAGCAGCTCCACCACCGCGTCGGCGGTGTCCTTCTTCAGAGCCCCGTACGACTCGTACGTCTCGGCGAGCGCCCCGGGCGCCCGCCCGGTACACGCCCCGAGCACGTCCAGCAGATTGGCCACCCCGGGACGGGACTCCCGGTCGTAGGCGACCTCCCGGCCGCTGTCGGTCACGGCGCGCATGACCTTCTTCCGTACGACGTCGGGCTCGTCCAGCAGATAGACGATTCCCGCACCCGACTCGTGCGACTTCCCCATCTTGGCCGTCGGATCCTGAAGGTCCATGACCCGCGCGGCCACGGCCGGTGAGGTGGCCTCGGGAACGACGAACGTGTGCCCGTACCGCTGGTTGAACCGCACGGCGAGATCCCGCGCCAGCTCCACGTGCTGCGTCTGGTCCTCACCGACCGGTACCTCGTCGGTCGCGTAGGCAAGGATGTCCGCCGCCATCAGCGCCGGATACGTGAGCAGGGACAACCGGACACTGTCCCCGGCCGCCTTCGCCCGGACGCTCTTCTCCTTGTACTGGATCATGCGCCGCATCTCGCCGTCGGTGGCGGTGCACTCCATCAGATAGGAGAGCCGCGCGTGCTCGTCGACGTGGCTCTGCACGAATACGGTGCACTGCTCGGGATCGAGCCCGGCGGCCAGCAACAGCGTGGCGGCCTGACGGCTCAGTCTGCGCACCCGCGCGGGGTCGTGCTGCATGGTCAGCGCGTGCAGATCCACCACACAGAACAGGGACTCGGCCCGGTACTGGTCCTCATCGGCCCACCGGCGCACGGCACCCAGGTAGTTCCCGAGCGTCAGATGCCCGGTCGGCTTGACCCCGCTGAAGACGCGAGTCATTTCTCCACCTCTCGATCGGAGCCGCCGTCCTCGACAGCCGACCTCCCGGAGGGAGAAACACGAACGGCCGCCGGAGAGGCGGCCGTTGAACGCACACGTGAATGCCGGCCGCCGTCAGGCGGCCCGCCACCGAAGGGTGCACGTACGCGTATGCATGAGCCCTACCGTAGCGCAGGGCCCGCCCGACCGGGCCTCCTCCAGCCCTCCGGTTTGACATGGGAGGGGCGTCTCCGTAATGTTCTCCGAGCTGTCCGACGTGAGCTCCGGCCCCGGTCGGTCCCCGGACAGCCATTCCGCACCAATCATTCGAGCGAGCGACGACTTGTCGCGCCGCTCTTATGCACTTTTGCGAAATGAGGAATCCGCGTTCGAAGGAACGTGACCCCCGATTAGCTCGGGGGCCAGGAATCCGCTAATGTCTCACT